>CALCBD010000041.1 GCA_937897985.1 uncultured Paludibacter sp.
AAAAAAAAGACTTCACATCACTGTAAAGTCTTGATTTCAAGAGTGGGCCCAACTGGGCTTGAACCAGTGACCCCCTGATTATGAGGCGGATTTTTGTATATTTTGTTTGTTGATTGTTAGTATTTTAGGACACTTATATTTTCCATTGCTCAGTATTCCGTACAAATTAACAATAAATTTATACTGTCATTGTACAAAATCTTGTACATAGTTAATTTAAAATGTTCTTTATAATTCTATTAAGTTCATTCAATTGCTTTTGTTGATTTAATAACATATCACGCAATGATGCATAATTATCTTCTTCTTCACCAAATAACGAGGCCACAGATACTCCAAAATAAACAGCAGTTTTAACGATCTTATCCGAAGTCATAAAAGTATTTTCGCTCAAATACTCCTGTAGTGTGTTACGTGAAATTTCAAGGTATCTGCACAAGTCAGATTTATTAGCTTTACGTTCCTTAATTAGCTTTTCCAAGTTATTACCTAACATAACTAAGTTTTTTTTGATTTAACAAGTTTATAAACAATTGATATAAATATATACCCCCAAAAAACAAGCATGAGAACAAATGACCATGTTTCAATTTTGGCCAAAAATCCAAACAATAAATTAAGTAATCCTATTATAATGAGTACAATACTTCCGTAATATTTGTTCATATCTAATTATCATTACATTTTACAATTTTCAACCAGCATTTTTTTGAACTGTAACGCTTCCTGAAAGTAAAACATCTATCATTGATTGTTTTTTATCTAACTCTTGTTTATACCATTCTATATCTTTTTTGTATTGAATATTGCTGTTTTTGAACTCTTCAATAACAGTATAAGGATTGCCATACAAAGGAACCGGTGAAGCAGATATGTCGATATTAGATTCGTTCAAAACATTAAAAATTCTTTCCAATTCCTTTAAACGCAAATATTCTCTTCTCAATTCCTCAATGCTTAAATTTTTACCAGCCACAATTTCAACATACTTTGAGCCGTCCTCTTTTTTATACATATCACCGGTTCCACAAATAATCCATTCTAAAGAATAGTGTGGAAATGCACTATAAATTTTCTGAATCGTTTCTAAATTAGGATTTGTTTTCTTTGAAAACATTGATTTGATCGTTTCCAAAGGAACATTAGTCCTGTTTGACAGCTTTTCATTTGTCAAACTTTCATTTTTTTTAATAATGATAATTCTTTCTATTACAGTTGTTTCCATGATAAATAAATTAAAATGATTATAAATAAAGCGCAAAAACACTATTTTTATCATTGGACTATTGCAAATAAAGTCATAACACCCTATATTTGCACCGCTACAAATTACATATACGTACACCGTATAAAAATTTACGAACTACAAATATACAACATTATGGAAAGAATTGTACCAGCACGAGTAAAAATTGTGCGAAAGGTTTCATTATCAGAAACTTTAAAAGCTTTAGAGTTAAACAGACCCACCAGATTTCATGTAAAGGATTTCAAAACCCAGGCTATCCGTTCGCAAGTATCAGAGCTTCGAAAACGCAAATTCGATTTTGTAGTTGATGAAAAAAATATACCAGACGGATGCATTGTAACCCGTATTAAATAATTCAGTTATGAAAGTAAAAGAATTAATGCATGCGTTAGCGCAATGCGATCCTGAAACTGAAATTAAGATTGCACACATTCAAAGTGCTTTCCACATATTTAATACTGAAATTGATAGCGATGAGGCAATAATTTCAGGTATTTCGCCGGATGGTAATGGTGAAGAATTTCTTATTAAAACAAATTACGGTCCTTTAAAATAATTACGCTATGGTACAACTAACACCAATCCAGCGCAATAAATTGGAAAAAATTTCAACCACACTTGATGCCATGTATGCGCGTAATGAACTAATACTTGCCATGATTGACCGTCGGGAAAGAATCCAGGAAAGCATGTTGAAACCGATTAAAGTGTAGCTCTATGATAACTACTAAACCAGAGGTAGAACCAACCGGCCGATATTCTATTAATGAAACAGCTATTAAATTGGGCATAAGCCGACGAACGGTAGAACGATACATAAAAAATGAAGACATCAAAGCACAGGTACGAAAGATTGACGGAAAACACTATGTAACTGGAATTGAAATTTTGAAAGTATGGAACCAATCATATTGATACCGGACTTATTCCCCGAAGAAACAGCTAAGGCAAAAGCAGAACGGGAAGCCAAAGTGCGAGCGGAAGCTGAAAATAAGAAACCACGAGGAGTATACCATGACCGTAACGGAAAGTTTACGGACCGTGCCACTGCCGAAAAAGCAGCACTCGAGAAAGAGAACTACAGGTTAAAGCGCAACTACAACTATTACAAGCGTGTAAACAAACGCCTGAGCGACGAGATAAAAGAAGCAACACAACGCGCAAATCAATGGGAAAATAAATATAAGTCACTACTAATGCATGAAAAAGACACACAACATCAAACGATTCCTTGTACCAGAAAGTCCGCGCACAATGGCCAGTTACCACGCTAAGGTAATGCAAGACGGAATAATGAAACTAACAATCCACGATTGTAAAGGCTCTATTCAGTTACACAACGATCTGAACGATCCAGAACAGGTAAATGAAGCTATCGAGAAACTTGAAACGCTTGCACAAGGCATATATGCACTCCAATTTTTTATTGCTAAAAACTATTTAAAAAATGAAAAAGACTTACGAAATAGTGCATCCGTTGGGGACTACTATTCAGGTACAAGGAATAGCGGTAATGATTAACGCTGAAAACGGACAGATAACAATATATTCATCTCCAGATATTGTATTCAACAATATAGTGGCGGTAATACCGTCAACTTGTCTAATATACGAAGTAATAAAATCTACAATTCAATGAAATTAAAACCAAAATCAACAATTTATCTTGCTATTGGCAAGAACATTAGTAGTTGTGAAGTAATAGGAATTTACACGCACTGTACCTACCTGAGAAGTAATAATATAAGTTGGACACTACCCGAATTTGAAAACAGAGGATTTTATGGTAGAGCACGCCGACAAAACTTAGTAGTTCTATTTCTTAAAAAATGGTGGCATTATTATCCGGCAATGATATGTGAATATTTCAGAAATAAAATAACAATCAAAATCAATTTATTATGTGGACTACAACAATTACACATTACAATGAAAAAGAAATTGACAAAGTAGTGAAAATCACGCACGACTTTGGAAACGGAATGAAAGTAGTAACGGACTTTGAACAGCAAAATACGACCGTAATGCACGGAAATATAGCTGTAGGACAACACGAAATAATAGCCGACACGGATCATTATTTCAGATTTTTGAACAGTATTGATAACGAAGTAAATCCAACATTAAAATGAAAACTGAAAAAATTGAAACCAAGTACACGGAGCGACGGTTAAAAACCACCGAACCGGCACTTATGCAAAACATGTTCACAGCATCACGCGTAATGAAAACATGGATAGACGATTTTGTTGATGAAGATAACGGAGAAGTAGTATCAATTGAGCGAAACGAAGTAATACTCGACAGAGGTGTATTAATTGGTCCTGATAACTTAAGCGAGCTACAATTTCACATACAGTGTGGCGATGTAAAAGAAGTAGAAGTAAGCAATCAACGCCGAATGGCTTTTCCAATTGAAAGAAAAACACTTCGCCCCTATTTGGCAATAGCCGAAGTCGGAGAAAAAAAACAGAAAATATTATTTTGGTCGCAAAGTATGGAGCAAGCTATACCATTACTAAAAGATTACATTGAATTGAATTACAACGGCGGTTTTTTGATTTTAAGCATAAAGGAATTCGACACATCTATAATACTACTTGACACATTTAAAAAATTAAAGCCAGAAGCCGACGGAGAACGCAAGATAGAAGAAGGAGAGAACAAACTCGACGATGACAATAAAAAGTTCTATCAGATAGAATTTAATGTCGTAGACTTTGATGGAACAAGTAGAACCTACACGGCAGTAGTACAGACCTACAATGTAGACAGAGCAATGATGCTGATAAACGATTGGTTGAATAAGAACGAATACATACGTTACGAAGAAGCCAAAGCCGAAGGCCGAGAATATATTTTAAGGGATCTAACCACTACCATCGAATCAGCAAAGCCAATTCCAGTAGGTGAATACATTCCCCGCGAATTTTCACAGGCATATTTAGATCATTCATACGAAGGAATGTCAGATGCTGTTCATAATTTATTTAAGACATTGGACGACAACGACATCACCATGACCGTAAGCAAGAAGTGATTTATGCGCACAACGGACGAGTATCGACAACAAGCAATTGCAGCAATTGCAGCTCTGCAACTTCCTGAAACATGGAAGTTGCAGGGTTACGACACTGTTCTGTTTGATCCAGCAGTACCTGACAAAGGCATACAAAGTATAGGAGCAGTTTATACCAATATGGCGACGCATGGACAGGATTTAAAACGTTACCGTGTATTTTATCACACACCAACAGAACATTTAGGAATTGTTGAAAAAACTATTATTGACTTCGGGAAATATTCTTATAACTGCCTGATAAGTAATAAAACTATTAAACAGTTGAATGAATTCATAGCAGAATACATTAAAACAGATGAACATGAATACGCTTGAAATAATTTCCGAAATAGTTTCTGAGAAAAAAGCTAAAGGTATATGGCCAACGCATGCTACCGAACGAGAAGTAATACAAAGATGCCAAGAATCATCAAACGAATTGAAAGAACTGGAGAAAAAAGGTCAAATTAAGTTAGGACCAACTATTAACGGAATATATATAACAGTAATACAATGAAAAGAATTATATACATAAGCATACCAATGAAAGGGTATGACGAAATAAAACAGCGCGAAAAAGCAGACAAATGGCAAAAATACTGGCAAGAACAAGGATACATTGTAGTCAACCCGTTTATCATTGGTGATAAACTGAGAAACAGTTTTGATATCATTCTGAATCGAGAACCCGAATATGCAGATTACCTGAAAGCAGATTTGGAATATCTCGAAAGTTGTACAGATATATTCTTCTGTTACGGTTGGGAAAATAGCTACGGATGTATGGAAGAAGCCGACAAAACTATAGAAAAGGAATTGAAACCACATTTTGAATCAAATATAATTATTTAATTATGGAGCTATACTTTCCAACGATTCCAAAAAATATCGAGCGTAATGCTAAAAACGGACAATTTTTAAAAGGATATCGACGTAAAACACCCCCAGCAAATAAAGGTAGAAAAATGTCGGAATTTACCACTCCTGAAATTTGCGAGAAAATAATATCCAATCTATCTCAGGAAGGAAGACAAAAAGGAGCAAACCGAAATAAAGAGTTGTTCGGTCGTCCGGTGTTAGCCATACAGGACGGAAAGTTATTAGGACCGTGGCAATGTGCATCACTGGCAAAAGAATATTTTATGCAGCAGCACGGTGTTTATTTAGCAAAGATGAACATACTTAATTGCTGCAAAGGAAATCGCAAAACGCACAAAGGAATGCAATGGTTTTACGTGGACGAACCACACAAATGGGAACATTTAATACAAAGATCACTATGAAACTAAAAGAAGCAAAAGAAATAGTAGGTAAAATGGTATTATGGGTAATGATGGCAAAAGGTTTAGAACCCAAAGAAACACCACAACCAATAACAGAAGATTTAAAAACACTTCTAAAAGCAAACGATATAGTTGAAAAACACAATAAAAAACTATGGGGCGCTTCAACAACCAAACAAAAAACTATTTGTATGGTACTTGACGAACGCGGAATAGCCGCGGTATATGTAGCAGCAAATTTCACGGGAACATCTGCGCAGGAAGTTGATGTACTTGCTATGCATGAGCAAAATATAGTATTGTGTTTGGATAAAAGTCAATTAAAAGATTAAATATGCCAATAAGCAACGCACATCACGGCGACAAGATGCAATTCATGCGTGTGGCAACACTACTAAATGCGATAACATTGCCATTGATTAGGGTGCATGTTATAGCCAGTACGGATTAATTTGTAAACTTTTTATGTCTGGAAATAAAAATAAAATAATAGCTTTTAATTACTTCGGTGGTAAATTCACCTGGTTAGATAGTTTGTATAAATACTTTCCGAACGACTTCACACATTTAGTAGATCTATTTGCCGGAAGTATGGCAGTAAGTTTAAATTATAAAGGGAATGTTGTAAAAACAGCCAACGAAATAAATTCAGATATAACTAACTTTTTTGAAGTACTTCGCGATCATGAACCGGAACTAACACGATTGTTATTGCTTACACCTTGCAGCCTTCAGGAGCATAATAATAGTTGGAACGCCGTAGAATTTCAAAATTACACTGCAGACAAAATAGAACGCGCCCGCCGTTTTTATGTACGTGTTCGACAATCGTTTTTCGGGCTCGGAGCGCAACGACGTAATAAAGGATGGCACATGGCTAAACAGCATGTAAATGCTCGCGGTGGTGAAACTGTGAGCCGGTGGAATAATGCTATAGAAAAACTACATGAAGTAGCTGAAGTTATTCGTTCTGAATTTCAGATTACAAATTTAGATTATTCCGAATGTATAGATAAACTAACTTTCGACAAGTGTTTTTTCTATGCTGACCCTCCATATTTAGAAGATGTTCGTAAATCAAAAAACGATTATAAATTCGAATTTTCAACAAATGATCATATTCGTTTATCCGAAAAACTTCATTCAATAAATTCACTGGCCATGGTATCAGGTTACGATAGTGAATTATATAACGAACTTTATCACGACTGGACTAAAATTAAATTCAATACAAAACTAAATAATATCCGTTCCGGTAAAGTTCAGGAAATTATATGGATAAATTACGAAATCAAAAGAGATCTATTTTCTTAACTCAATTTTAAAAATATGGATATACCAATTTTTTTGTGCGTGGATTTCTTAAATTGTAGAATATGGAATGTGAAAAGAAAATAGATAGTGCGATAAAGCTTTTAAAATCCATTAAGGCTGACGAAATAGAATTGTCTTATTCCGGTGGTAAAGATAGCGACGTTATTTTAGAACTTGCAAAAATGGCTGAAATTCCATTTAGAGCAATTTATAAAAACACGACAATAGATCCAAAAGGGACTATTAAACATTGCAAAAATAAAGGTGTTGAAATTGTAAATCCTAATATATCATTTTTAAAGTTGATAGAGAAAAAAGGATTTCCAACTATGCGCTGCCGTTTCTGTTGTGACGAATTAAAAGAGTATAAAATACTCGATAATTCAATACAAGGAATTAGGAGGTGTGAAAGTGCAAAGAGAGCCAAAAACTACAGAGAGCCTATTATTTGCCGAATTTACGGAAGCAAAAAAAATCATGTAAACGTAGTTCTCCCAATTCTCGACTGGACAGATAATGACGTTTCATATTTTGTTGAAATGCAAAAAATACAATGCCACCCGCTTTATTATGTGAATGGACAATTTGACGTAAAAAAAAGACTTGGTTGTCTTGGATGTCCATTAAAATCAGATAAAGGACTTTCCGACTTTAAAGAAAATCCGAAAATGGTGAAAGCATGGATAAACGCTGGGCAAGTATGGTGGGATGAGCCACGAGAAAAGGAAATAAAATCCAAATCAAAATTTGATAATATCTATGAGCTTTTTGCGCATAATATTTTTTTTGATACTTACGAGGATTTCAGAATTTCAAAAGATGGTTTATTTGGAAAAGTAGATTATAAAGAAAGACTTGAAACATACTTTGACTGTAAACTTTAACGGCTTGAAAAGGCGAGAGCGTTGGCAAGTAAAATTAATGTTGATTTTAAATTAGCAATTTAAATAAATAGATTCTTGTTTGACAAAATTACCATACGAGCGAAAGTAAGCGATGATGAATGCCAGCATTTGGCAAATCTTCATCGCTTACAGGCGTGGACCAATGCGGACAAAACACTTGTAGAATATAAAAGTACTCAACATGCTAATGTAACAGGTATACAGGTAAAAATTATTCGAAACACTGTAACAATAACAACGAGCCTACATAAATATTGGAACAGGAATAATTACGGAAAATTGCGCAATGATAATATGTTCTCAATTAGTGAAGCCAGATCTGCTTTCGAGATGTTGCTTTATGAAAACGGATTACTGCCTGGTAGAGTAAGAATTGTAATGTTTGAGATAGGAATTAATTTAAATGTAAGCTACGATCCACTAACTTTTATCGAACTCGTCACGTGTATTGGAGTTAATGATAAATTAATGTTTGTAGATGCTAACTACAAAATAAACCGACAACGAACAACAGCAAAATACAGGGATATCCGAAAGTATTATAAAATTTATGACAAAGGTTGGGAGATTGAGAAAAAAAAACGAGGTGTTATCAATGAAATGCCACGTAATAAATCCAACATATTACGAATAGAAACTGTATATCGTCGACATAGCGAACGTGGTGATAAATTCTTCTCAGAAGCGAATGTAAATCGTTTAGCAAAGAGGTTTTATGTAGATTGGAAAGATCTGTTTTTTTTTCGAGATGTAAGAGCCTATAAGGGCGCACGAAAAAGCGAAGTACATAGAGCTACAAAAATTATAAACATCGGCCCAGAAGAATACCTAAAAAGAAGTAAAGATGAATATCATTCCGGTAAACTTACAGCAAAACAATTTAGAACGATAAGAGAGTTTATTCGTGATTATGAAGAAGATAGCGACAAATACAGAACAATTCTTTCAGCTCAGGAAAAAGAGTATAAAAAGCTTTTATTTAATGCATTTGACATATCACGTCAATAATGCCCTTATGGTCAAACTTAATACATTGATAATCAGACTATGAAAATATACATTTATTGAAAATCAATTACTTGCAAAGCAAAATTGGCGCATTTATGTAGCCAATTTTTTTTGTCTATACTTAAAATTATTTACTAAAAACTATTCAAAATACATAAACCCGGTAGCTTGTCCTATACGTCCCAAAAGGACGCGGTTATGCAATAACCGCTTTTTGGGACGAAACTGTATTATATTTATTGACTTAAGAATCTGAAAATATTTCATTAAATTTTTATATATATGATTATCAATAATTTAATAAAATTATATATCAATAATAACTCAATAATTAAGCATAGAATATCTAAAATAGAAAAAAATAGAAAAAAAGTTTGATAATTAATTATAAAGATTTATATTTGCAGACCAATCGTACCATTTGGAATTGAAATTAAATTGAAATTAAATTTCTCTTTCACGTTGTGATTTGCTTTATTCACTAATCGTACCAACTGGAATAGAAAGCCCGGATTTAATTGTCCGGGCTTTGCTTTTATGTTTTTTATCCTTCTTTTAAATTTACGTACGAAAAAAACAAACAGGAAAAAACGGGACAGTCCCAAGTTGTATACCTATTAAAAAAGCTCACTGTAATATACAATGAGCTTAGTTCCACTTACCGGTTGATCAAGCCGGTCAATCCTCTTGTGGATGATTATTTCTTCAGCGAATCTGTTTTAAATAGCGCATTAATTTTATCTGAACTTTCTTTTAGTGCTTTGGTCAATTCTTCATCAAAAGTTATTTTTGTATCTGTTTGTTTAGCCATAACAAATCCGGCAAACTTAGGAGCCAGTACAGCATACAAATTGATCTTATCTTCGCGTTTAGTTTTTGGATCATTCCAAAATTTATCGATTACATCAGAACCTCTCGAAAGAAAATCAAGAATCCATTCCTTTTGTTGTTCAGAAGTTTTATTTCTACTTCCTTTCTTTCTGCCCCCTGTTTTAGTTGTCCCTTTATTCCTACCCATAATAATAACTTTGATCTTTAAAATGCAAAATTCAGTAATGCATTCAAATAATCAATGCATTGCAAAATAGATAAATTCATATAGGGCAAAAACAGAACAAAAAAAAGCGTTTTTTTGAACTTATTTTCAGAGCAATGAAAAAAAAAGATAAGCTACTATTACAAGCCTACAATAAACGTTACAGTACGTCGGCTCAGACAGCACAAGCAAAACAGACTGAAACAGCTATAAAGGAATTTGAGCAAGAATCAAATCTGTTAATGTCAGCATACAACTGTTGGCTGTCTTTATCCGACTTACGCAAACAGATAATGCGTAATGAACGATTCATATATGGAGATCAACACAGTGACCGCGTATATGACGCAGAAAATAAACGATACATTACAGAACGTACGATGTATCAGGAAATGGGATTTCAGCCTTCGCAGTACAACATAATCAGAAATATAATTTGCAGGTCCATACCGGGATTATGGATGCAAAACCGAACCTTACCAGTGTGCGTTGCACAAAAAGACGAAAATCAACCGGAAAGTGACGTATTAACTGCCACCTTACACGCACAATTCAGAAAACTAAAACTTGCCAAACTTGAAAATGCTGAAATAATTCAGATACTCGCTTCAGGTATTATCGCGCGGGACCTGAACTATGCAAACAGAAATGGTGAGGGAAACATCGCCGTAGATTATATTAACCCATTCACATTTTTTGTGGACAATTCAATGACCGATCCTCGCTATACAGATTGCAGTATAGTTGGATATTTCTATGATGCAGACATAGATTTAATTGCCGGTAAATTTGCAAGAGGAAACAAAGAACGCGAAAAAATGATACGTTCACTTTATTCCGGAAACAGAGAAGCCCGCATTATGCACATGGCAGAAACATTTACTGACGAACGGTTGGAAATGGATTTCTTTACGCCAAGTGTAGAAAACATGGGATTGGGAAGAGTAATAAAGGTTCAGAGAAAAGAAACGGTCAATTGCTGGTGGGTACACGACTATCTTCACGGAACAATAAAAAGTTATGAAGCAGATAGTATTAGTGAGCAACAGCTAAAGAAAATGAAACAGGACCGTATAGCTGAACAACGTGAAATGGGTGTACCCCAAGAAAAGATGTTGCTGATAGACTACTGGTGGGAAAGCGACCAGCGCGTAGTATTTTACTGGCTAACACCATTCGGGGATATTTTAGAACGACTTGTTTCACCTTACTGGCACGGCGGATTCAGTATTGTTTTCGAACTTCACGAATTTTTTGTCGGTAAAATTTATCCATTTGCAAAGGATTTGATAGATTCACAAAAACAGGTAAACCGACTGAGTAATATCAGTGAATTACTTACCAAACACAGCTCTAAAGACAATATGTTTGTGCCTATGAGCACATTAGCAGATGCCGACGGTTATGGTGTTGAGTATTTACGAAAAGCATCGAGTAAAATTGGTGCTATAATTCCTTATAACATAGATCCAAAAGCACCGAGCGCACGCCCACAACGAGAAAATACAATGGCGCAGGCATTTACTCCACTAAATGTAGTTAACATGTGGATGAAGATAAGCGAGAATGTCAGCGGAGTGTATGGAGCATTACAGGGAGCACAGCCCACAGCAGGTACTCCTGCTCAGATGTACGCACAGCAGACGCAAAATTCTGCAGTTTCTTTAAATGGCATTTTCGAAACGATGCAGACATTTAGGACCGACACCTGTAAAATGATGGTGCAGCTTATGCAGCAATTTTATAAAGGCAAATTGTGGATATATGATAGTAAAAGTGGTAAACGCTTACTGTACGACGAAGAAAAGGTAAAACACATTGATGTAGAATTGGCTATTAGTGAAAATACCGACACACCTGCATATCGACTTATGGTCAATGACATTTTGATGCAGTTAAAGAAATTTGACACACAAAATCAGTTGGATTTACGTGCTTTGCTCGAGGCTGGTAATTTTCCGTTTAAGGACCAGTTAATTAACTACCTCAATAAACGAGAACAGGAAATGCAGGAAGCAATGAATTCAGGGCAACCAATGCCGGGTGCTCAGTTACCTACTGAATTGCAGGAGCAATTAGGACAGTATGCATTTACACCTGAATTGCAGCAAAAATTAGCAGGTGCATTGTCTCCTGAAGAACAACAAGCACTTTTACAATATCAACAACAAGAGTAAATGAAGAAAAGTATCAACATAAACGGCATAAGTACTACAGCCGCATATCAGGAAGGCGACTGCATGAACCTTATTAATCTACGCAAGAAAAACGGCGTACTTAAAGCTGTTACTGCCCGTAAAATCGTACGAACGACAGCGGAGCGATATGTTTATACATTTCAACACAATTTACCACAAACAGGAAGTAATCTGATTGGAATAAGAAATAATACAATCTACCTTGTAAATTCAGACAATTCAGAATTAGAACTTACATCAACGACTGGATTTAAAAGTATCACACAGATTGGAAACATTCTAAATGTACTTGATTCATCGGGAATAAAGATGTTGTTCTGGGTCGATAATGTGTATAAAATCATTGAAACAAATTCTGCAGATGCTCAAACATCGTTAGAACTTCTTCCTGTAAAGATTGATATAAAGGTGGATAACAAAGGAATTGTTGATTTTGAAGAAAAATTCAGATCAAATTTCAATGTAATTTCATCTGACAATGTAGCATATTCGGACTTTGAAACATACTCATCAGAAGAAAATTTGACTTTGAGAAAGGAAATGTTCAAAGGAATCACGACTAAACTGATATCTCTATTACGAGAAAATGGTCATCATGTTGGATTTATCATTGCCTGCAGTGCAATTGAACTCTATGACGGAAATTACATATTACATTCTGCACCTGTATTGTTAGGTCAGGCCAACGATTTACATACAAGATACTCTGAACTTGATATTAACACGCATATCTGTGATTATGCGGATAAAAAAGCTCTGTTTTTGCCGTCAGGAGAAGTTGTTACTTCCGACACTGAAAATAATATAGTTGAATATAAAGAAAGTGATGTATTTGGTGGTGGACTTGCAATAAGTTCGGGATCATACATTTCTCAGGCATGGTTCCCAAGTGTGATTGGTTCATCTAACTATGAAGGAATTGATTTAAACGATAGAAATATACCGGTTAAATCCTGTGTATATATCAGCTCAATGAAATTTAAAGTTAACGCTGATATACCAGAAAAATATAAATCAATTGTTAAGTCAGTTTCAATATTTGTGTCAAAGGAAGTACTTCCGTTTGATTTAGAAAAAGTAGAATCAATTAAGAATACATATCTTTATTTTACAGACAGTAAAACTCATTGTGTAGAAAACTATTATTTTAAGCCTAAATCAACTGCAGATATCATAAAAGAACTTTCAGATAATCAGCAATTCTATAAAGTTCACGAAATACCCTTTGACGACATCAAAAAAACAAGCGAAAATGACGGTTGGGTTGAAATTGATTTGAAAGGTAAACTCGGAGATAATCTTGTAAATCAAGAGGAGTTACCGGTCGATAATTTTTCACATCATTCGCTTCTACCAAACAAGCAGATGGTCTATAACTCAAAAATTCATGTAATGGATTATAAACAGGAATTTTTCAGGGGTTGGTCACTGAATTACTTAACAAATAAAAACGGTCGAGGTCAGTTTCAATCCACATCCTCAGGCGATATAAAAAGATTTTATGTTGAAGTAAGTATAAAAACGGGATTGGGAACAAGTAAAGTAGTTCGATATTTCGATTATAATGGAGATTCGGAGAATATGATACCGTCCGAAATTTCAGGATTTAATCCAATGATTACATATCCGGACAGTCGTGCTTTTAAAATAAAAATTTACAGCGAAATATATCAGGGGATAAATCCGCCAAAATATATGTTGCTCGAGTACAATTTGAAAGGTTCTGAAACTGCAAATTTTGCTTACTACATTTCACCTGACTTAAAACCGATAGACAGTTACGATACCGGAGCATTTCCTTTCAATGTTCCGGCCGAAGAAAACAGATCTCAGATTTTCAGAAATCAAATGAAAGTATCTTCGGTAAATAATCCATTTTATTTCCCTAATGAAACCACATACATTATAGGAACACAAACGGTGCTTAACGCAGGTACAAACGCACTACGAATGAGTGAAGGACAGTACGGACAGTATGATTTGTATGTTATTACCACTGAAGGAACATATTCATTTGATACCGGAACAGAAATTTCATACAATCGGAAAGCACCGGCAAGTTTAGTAAAACCTGTATCCGAAATTATATGTTCAACACCTTATGGAATTGTTTTTATAGGTGTCAGAGGAATATATATGTTGTCGGGCCAAAAGCCTGAATTATTATCCCAACAAATCGAAGAAGAACCAAAAGAAACAACCGTTAATCTTCAACTATGTAGTTTTAGCAGCTTTCTGAAATCAGTAAAAGATATACTCTACGATCCGTATCAAAATGAAATAATTGTAGTTAGTAGTACTTATAATTACAACTGGGTATTAAATATTGACAATAAGATGTGGTATTTGAGTACTGAAAAAATTGATTTTGAAATAAAAAACAGTTCTCCTGGTCTACTTGTGATGAGTGGTAATGACATTAAAGACTACAGTCAAAGTCAGACCACAAAAGCGACAGTTGAAATAACAACCAGACCTATATACTTTGGTGTTGACGAATTTAAGAAACTAAATCGTTCAATTCTAAGGGCAACACTTCTTAAACTAAAAAAAAATATCCCGCAAACATCAGTAATAAGCATATTCGGTTCAAATGACGGAATCAATTTTATTTTACTTAGGGGCATGATATTACATCCGGGTACTCAGGAAAAAAACTTTAAGGATCTTGATTTAGGATTGATGTCCAGAAGTACTTATAGAAATTACACTATTTTATTTGAAGGTGAAATCAGCGAAGAAAGCGAAATAAAATACATCGATTTTGACGTTGCGGACAATTATACAAACGATAAGTTACGATAAATAAAAATTAATTTAAACATGATACAGTATCTTCCAATAATAGCAAATGCTGCTCAGACAATTGTAGGAGCAATCGGTGAAGGTAAGCAGCGAGATAAGATGGCAGCTGAACGAAGTAAATGGAATGCAGAAAACAACGCCCTTTTTAATAAGGACTACTATTCTGATTATACACAACGTGCAGATTCACAAAATGTAATAAGACAACTTCGCGAACAAAACAAAAAGGCCGACAAAGTAGAACAAAACGTTGCTGCGGTAACAGGATCCACGCCTGAAGCAATTGGTGCAGGTAAAGAGCGTAGAAATAAAATGATGACTGATGTATACGCTAATATAGCAGCCAACAGCATGAAATATAAGGACACAGCCAAAGGACGATATCTAAGCCGTAAGTCACAACTACAGGGAATGGAATACGACGCCATGAATCAGAATGCAATCAGTTCGAATAACATGATAAGCAATGGCCTAAGAGGAATGGCAACAGACTGGGCAGGTGTTGTTGGTGGATACAAACCAACACTTCACAATTCGGCAAATGATATGATTTATAAACCTCATACTTTGGAAACACCACAAACTGCAATTACATTAAATGATGGACCGGTAAAACCGACCTCTATCCCCGGATTATAAAATAAACAAGACATACAACAACACAATAAAAACTATTCCAAATGTTCAACAAAATCACATCCGTATTAAATAAAGCTACAACCTGTTTAGAGCATAGTAAAGCAGGCAAAATAGCCGAAAAACTGTACAAACAGATAAAACTACTTGTTTCGGTACAAATAGCCACTATGCGCATGAAAGTGGGCATTAAGGCAGTAACCGAAATTCATAAATATTTTTCAAAAAAATATCTCGATCCGGATTACAAAATGTTGCGGCTATACATAGTGATTTTGGAACGACCGGTAACCAACTACAAATACACCATTAAACGTAAAGGTTGGAAGTTGTTACTTCTAAAAGAACGTCGGAGAGTAAAAAAGGAAGAACGCCTGTTTTGGGTTAACTTCAAAAACTTCAAAGTAATAAAAAAAGCAGGTTGGTTACCGAGAAACATGCGCATTGACGAACTACGCAACAAAGCATTTTATCATAGCAGTTTGACACGAAGTTACAAAGAGGAATACCTTGCAAGAAAACATGCCGTTTCTAAATATACAAATTACATAAAAAATAAGTAATCATGAAAGTTACATACATCATAACAGGCGACTTGCTTGCTAAAGCCGTAAAACAAGAAACATCATTACTTGCAGTCCGAAGAAATAAAGAATATAAAGACGGAACAATAGAAAACATGATGGACGTTCTTGTAATGGATGAAGATTATGAAATAACATTCAAACGCCTGATGCTGGATGGGAAAGCCGACATAATTTTGAATATCAGCAGTAATATGATCGTAGATACACCTACGGACCTAATTCCTGCTTATTCAGAATTTCCGGACTTTCGTCAGGATAGAGATTTTATACTTCATCTTAATATGCACGAAGACTGGCCGATACAATATAAAAAAACCGTCGAAAATAAAATACAGCAATATTTGATTGATTATATCTGTTATCGTTGGTTTGAAACAAAAAGCCCGAATGATTCAGCGATATATTTTTCACACTTAACACCGACTATTGAAGATGTAAGGCGATTACTGGTGAGAAAAAAAATTCCATTACAAATACAACCAACAATTTATTAATTATCAATTAATAATTCATTCAATGGCAAACAAAAAAACAACTATACAGCAACAGGAAGACGAATACGGACCGGAATTCGACTACCAACAAGCAATGGACGACTACAAAACGGGTCAAAAGCCTATTTTGGATGCAATAATGAAAAACTACCGAAAGCCGGAACTACCAATAGATCCTGAACAGGAAAAAAAAGCAAAATTCGGTGCAGCATTATCTGACACTTTTAGTTCATTAGCTCAAATGTTTCAGCACGGACAAGGCGGAATTGTACAAAAGCGCGAAATGCCCAGCGCAACACAAACCACAAATGCGCGTTTGCAGGCAATTAAGGATAAATACGACAGAGACATGATTCAATATGGAGCAGTGAAAAGTAATGCAGAATTGCAGGATCTAAACATGTTCCTGAATAATGCTCGAGAATCGGCAGGTAAAAAACGTGAATACAGATTGTACAAAGAAAAAGCAGCAATAGAAGCTGATAAGGAAGCAGAACGTAAACGTCAGTTTGATGTAAAACAACAGGAAACTGAACGACATAATAAAGTCATGGAAAATAAACCAACTGGTGGTAGTTCGAAACATGACAAAGAAAATAATCAGAAGACAGTTCCGGTATTTGTAAACAACAAACAACACCAGTTCCCGGCTAATCTTATTGAAGAAGTGGTAGCACGTGCAATTAAAGATGGTGTAGCCGGTAATATTACAACAGGTAAAGACGATAGAAACCGTCCGATATTACAAAAGATTTCACCTACAAGTAACCTGACTGCTCAACAAAAACAATCTATTTTTCAAAACGTCTATCGTCGATATTTGCAGGAAGACAACAATGGACAACTTCTTATTCGTAGGCAATTGTCAGATTACGACAAAAAAACAGGAATTACTGCACAGGAAAAATGGAAATTACCAAAAACACCGGCAAATTCCCAAAAGTCTTCCAACAGCGATCCATTAGGAATTATGTAATTAAATTTCAAACAGCAACACAACCAACAATATGCCACAGAAAACAGTTCAGGAATTTTCGGCATCAATTAAAGCCAAATATCCTCAATATAAAGATATCGACGATTTTGAATTAGCACAAAAAATAGTATCTAAATATCCACAATACAAAGATGTTGTTGATCTTAATATAAATGCCCGTCCTGGTCAGGTAGTAATGCAGGGCCAGAATAAAGTAACACCAAACCCGAGGAAAGGTCAAATTGATTCTACTTCGTCAAATGTGCCAATAGTAAAAATTAAAGAAACGGAAGAGCCACAAAAGGGTTTTTGGCAAACATGGATGGGAGATTTGATAGAAGGTATGGGCGGTGTTGCGGCAAATCTTGTTGGTAATACCATGGATTTGGGAGAGCGACTAAAGCCTCAAAACATTATTGCGGAAGCTGCACTGAGACATAGTGCAGGAAGTAAAGGCTATAAAGCAGCTGAAAATCTGCGTAAACAAAATTCAACAGCCGGAGATACAAAATGGATTGCAGATCAATTGATATCCAAAGGCAATCAATTATCACAAAAAAGTAATGACTATTACGGAAGTGTACAGGTACCTAATGGTAATACAACAACCATCAGACCAAAAGATTTCACAGATTTATGGAAAGAAGGAAGATACGGAGCTGCTGCCGGAAACGTATTATTAGAAGGAGCTAAGTCATTACCAACAAGTATTGCGGCATTTACACCTGCAGGTTTAGGTATAATTGGTGCCGGTTCAATAAACGACAAATATAATGATGTATCGTCCAATACAAATACAAATATGGGTACATCGGCAGTTAATGCCGTATTGACAGGTGCATACGAAGTACTTTCGGAAGGTATTGGAGCAGGCATTGAAAAAGGAATTTTAAAAAGCATTGCTAAAAAGCAAGGACGCAAAGAAGCAGAAAAATCAGTAAAAAAACTTATATTTGATTTTATTAAGGTCCAGCCACAAGAAATGGCTACAGAGGGCTTAGAAGAAGCTGTTAATAGTGTAGCAAGTCAGGTAACTGATTATGCAACCGGAATTACAAATACACCTGTAGACTGGCAGCAAACACTCAAAGCAACTATGTATGGAGTTGGTGGGGGCGCATTTGGAGGTGCTACGTTGGGCGGCGGTATTACAGCAATACAAATACCCGGTGCAGTTCAAAATCAAAAATCTACAAAAGCACGTGAAACACTTATTAATGAAATCGTACAGCCAAACATTGATGGTAAAGTAGATATTCACGATAACAATACTCTTGTTGGCACACGTTTAGCACTTTACAATTCAAAACAGGCAATGGACGAAGCATTAAAAGATGCAGACTTCACATTTAACCGCGATGTAGTTGATTTGGACCCTCAGGATCAACGTTCAATTCTACATGATGTTCTCACGGCAGACAATCTGACCAGTGTTCAAAAAAATGCAATCGTAGATTATGTTAGTAATGCAGCATTGCAAAAAACTATTCAGGAATCCAGACAAAGAGAATGGAACGAACATGTTCAAGGCCAAATGGAACAGTTACAAAATTCTGTAAACATTGAAACAGGTACACTTGTACGAGCTAAATTAAAAGGGGATGAAAGCGGTCAAACAATTTTTATAACCGGTGGTTTACGTTTAAGAGACAACGAAAATTTTGAACCTGAAATTGATATTGAAAACTCAAACGATGCAGTATATTATCGTAACGAAGATGGAGAAGTAATACCGACCACAGCCGATGCAATTGAATTTGTTGGAGAATCCGGACTTGAACAGGAAAAACAAAGTTTACTCGATTATTATCAGAACTTACTTCAGCAAACTGATGCACAGGTAAACGCAACATTACAGCAAGCACTATTGCAGGAAAAACAACAGCAAACAACAAATGAAGTTTCTGTATATACTCCGGGAACTACAACAACAGTAAACGGACAAACTTTCGTTGTAGCAGGACAGGACGAAGCAGGAAATTATCTTGTAAACGATGAAAATGGACAACCATTAGACAGATTTACACAGGAAGAAATGCAACAAATGGGATTTGTTGCTGCGGCTAAGCCGACGAAGTCGGAACAAACTGATAATAAGTCAGAAATACAAGTACTTAACGACAATGAGGTAAATAATGTAACAGAAACATTACAAACACCTCAATATCCGCTTAATAAAAAAGGTGAAATTGATTTTGAAAATTTCACTCCCGAACATCATTATCAGTATGCAGTACAAACGGAAGGTGAAACAGTAGCACAACAGGACTTAAAAAATGCGATTAAGGACCAGTTTAACCAAATAACTAAACATAAGAAGAAAATTGAAAAGGCTCCATTCGAAAAGAAAGCGGTTTTACGACAACAATTAAAACCAATGCAACAAAAGTTAGAAATACTTACTGCATTGTCTGACAAATACATTCCACAAGTTGAACCGAAGATATTAGAGAAACGAACAACAGCCGAAGGGACAGCAGCACTCACCATAAAGGAAAGATGGGATAACAGCCCGAAAATTGCTGGTTTTGACGATACATTCACACTACCAAATGGAGAAGTAATAAATGGACGTTGGACCCTAAGCACCGCCTTTGCCCCTACACCGAGTCACAACCCGGAAACATACCAAAGTAGTGTAGGATTTCCAACCACACCGGAAGGAAAAAATGTAAACGATAACGACTACACTAACAAGCATGCCGAAGTAGAAACAAAAGCAGCAGATTATGACAGTAGAGCAATTGACGACCCGATTGTAGTAAGTGAAGGTGTTGTAGTGAGCGGTAACAATCGCACAATGAGCGGACAGATAGCGGCCAAAAACGGTACTGATATCAAATATGTGGAAGCATTGAAAACAAAAGCAAAAAAATATGGATTTACTACCGAACAAGTTGAAAGCATTGAAAACCCACGTATATACTTCGAAGTAACCGACCAACTCCCACTCAATGTCGATACATTTGCCAAATTCAATGCACCCACAAGTAAAACAAAGAGTGCGACAGAAAAAGCAATTGTAGCAACAAAACGTAATGATGCCGAACTTACTGGAAAGATAATGTCTACTATCGAAGGATTTGACACTTTAGCAGAATTCTATACGAGCGAGAAAGCACAGACAGAAGTACTCAAATATTTGTTAGAAAGTGGTGTTATCAATCAAAATGAAGTACCTGAGTTGTTTGAATCCAATAACTTTACAGCCAATGGTCGAAACTACCTTGAAGCAATAATCATAGGTAATGTAATGCAGGAAGATCAGATTAAAGTACTCAACATTGATGGTATGAAACAATACCGTGCCAAAATAGTACGTGCTATAGTTCCATTATTACAAAATTCGAAACTACAGGAAAGCATAATACCTGAACTTAATCAGGCAATTATGTATATTTACGAAAGCGACGGAAATTTAATGGATTACTTCTCTCAACAAAATTTGTTTGCAGAGAACAATTTCAATAAAGATGCAGTACTTTTGTCAATAGCATTACAACGCACAGAAACAAACTTTAAAAAATTTGTAGCCGATTACAACAATGCGCTGAAGGATCAGACCATTGATATGTTTTTGGGCCGCACAAAAACCAAAGAAGACGTATATGAACAGTTCAGAAAATCACTTACAGAATCAGAGCGAGCCACAATCAACAATGCCAAACGAAACCAACAGCAGCCAGCCAACATCAGAGGTGAACAAATCAACAGCCCTGATAAAAAGTCTGTCACCGGAGGAACAACAACAACTGGCATTGATTCTGGAATCACAGAACAACTAACACAAGCAGAACTCGACACACAAGAACTCGACGCATACATCGCCGAGCAAGCCCACAACACCAATCCCACCGAAAAGCAAAAAGAAACAGGCATATACGACAAAGCCCGTATCAGTTTGCAGGGACATAACATAACCATTGAAACGCTAAAAGGCACACAACGCAGCGGCGTAGATAGCAATGGCAAAGCATGGAGCATAACCATGAACAACCATTACGGAGAACTTGACGGCACCACCGGTTATGATGGCGACGCTATTGATGTGTTTGTAGGTCCGAACCCCAAAGGCGGACAAATTTTTGTAATCGACCAGCTGACATCCGAAGGCACATTCGACGAAAGCAAAGTAATGTTAGGCTTTGACAGTGCTGAAGAAGCCAAAGCCGCTTACATGAGCAATTACGAAGCAGGTTGGAAAGGATTTGGCAGCATTACTCCTGCAGGTGAAAACTTTAAACAATGGCTGTACGACGGTAAAAAACAACGCAAACCATTTGCAGAATATAAAGAAACGCCGGAAGCTGTAGAGACATCTGAACAGCTTACTTCCGAAAAAGCGGAAAAGCAGCCGTGGGAGATGACAAAAGAGCAATTTATGGATTTAAACGATCAGGGAATTGATGTAACCGGTTGGTATGAATCAAATGATGCTATAAGAGTTGCTGATTACATGGATGAAGCGATATATTTAAAAAATTCAGACAAACAATCAGACAAGAATAAGGCAACCACACTTGAAAAACTTGCAGGTGCAATAACTGAAAATTGGTTAAATACACATTCGCACGAAGTACTCGTTAAGCAAGCAGTTACAGAAGGCAAACCAGTACCGGCAAAAGTATTGGCTGATTACCCCGAGTTAAAAAAACAGGATGATAGATTATCAGCCTTTAAAAAAGATGATTTAGTTATTCGCAGCGGAGAAGTGTTTAAAATTATTGAAGCAAAAGGGTCGTTATGGAAACTTCAAAACATAGAAACAGGATATAAAAGCACATGGAACGCAGATAATAATGGTGGTTTTAGTCTTTATACTGGTACTACAACCCAAAAATATAAAAACGGAGATTCAGTTTACTATCAGGGTAAGAAATACCGAATAAACGGAGTTTACAACGGAGAACAAATGTACGATCTCGAAACAGAGGACGGAAAACCAGCGTTTGATGAAATAGATGAGAGCGAATTAAGTACCCAGGCACCGGAACCACGCTCAATACTTGATGCAGCGGTAGAGCAGGTAAAGAAAAACGAAGCCAAATCAGAAAGCAACAAACTAAACGCAGCACAGGCCGAAGCCGACGCGGCATTGCAGGACTTCCTCGATGCATTTAATGACCTGAACAGCGATAATTTAGGCATAGTAGACAATACAGCCGAGAAACAAGCCAAAATGCTTGTAGCCGGCACAAAGATGGTAGGCGCATACACTAAGTTAGGTGTCTACAAATTTTCAGAGCTTGTACAACAGATACAAGCCAAAGGCATTCAGATAACCGAAGAATTACTCAGTGCCATTAAAAAAGCATACGGAGCTTTTTCCGCCGAAAATGAAATAGATGAACTGGACGATATGAAAACAGTACGTTCATTTACAACAAACGACATTACAAACAATCAAACACAACAACAAGATGACACAACAACAAATTCAGAAACGCCTTACAAAGCTACGCTCTTTGAGGTTGAAAGTATCGAAAGTGCAGCACAAAATGCAACAGATAGTAAACAAGCAGGAAAAGTAATAGAACGATGCAAAGCCGTAAAAGAATCAATAGATAAACAAATTGAAGAATTACAGCTACAGCTTGCAGCATACGAAACCAGAGATATTGACCACGAACAACCCAATAAGGTAGTAGAAAAACTTATTGAAAAAGACGTGCGTGAATACTCAAAGGCATTAGCACAGAAATTAGGCTTTGAGCATGACACCATTAAAAAAGGAAAACAGGAATATGCAAATAGCAATATTGCACCAGCCGGTGGAACTGCCACATTTATACTTTGGAAACCAAATTCAGAATATGGTGTTTATGTAAGTATAAGTTACGAACCTGACTATAAAAACGGTTACGACGACTACAAAGCAACACAAATACTTTGGAGAGCAACAAGTAAAGCAAATAAATACACAGGTTTTGGTAATAGATACGCACAACCAGGTATAACCGTAGGAGAATTTTCAAAACTTATTGAACGAGAAGTAAATAATTACGATAAAAATGAATATTTAACACAAAAAACGGACAATTTACCAAAAAATGATGTATCTTTGAATGACCAAAAGTTTATCAAAGAACACATTATATTCGGTTCAATACCAAAAACGAACGACAATGACAACAGCAAGCAAAGAGTATTACAAGGAAGTAATAAAAGAATATCTCGAGCAACACAACCCGACCTTTTTAGCGGAGCTGAAGAAGGAGAACGAACTGGAGGAAATGTTGGAACACAGAGCAACGCGCTATCTGGACCAGATGCAGCGGAGCAGCAACCCGCAGGACGAACAGGAAGTGTACTATCAGGAAATGCTGACGTTTTAACACCAGCACTTGTACCATTCAATGCCGAAGATAACGACACACAGTCGTTTAATCAGTCGCGTAAATACGACGACAACATTGCGGCTATTGAAACACTTATCACACTTGTAAAAGAAAACCGCAAAGCAACCCCCGACGAAAAAGCCATACTATCCAATTATGCAGGTTTTGGCGGATTGAAAGACATTGTACTCAATCCCGAAAGTACGGAAGGTTGGAAAGAAAGCAACCTTAAATACCGCCAACAGGTAAAACGAATCAATGAACTTGCCGACGAATTCGACAAAGTAACCGGAACAAGCGGATCACTATCCAGCATAAAGAGTTCCATCCTAAACGCACACTTCACATCCAGCACCATTATACGTTCCGTTTACGACGGCGTACAGAAATTAGGTTTTAAAGGTGGCCGCATGTTAGAGCCAAGTGCCGGAATAGGAAACTTTGTAACTTATGCCCCCGAACGCATAAAAGCCAATAGCAGCATTACAGCCGTAGAACTCGACAACCTGACAGGAAACATACTAAAATACCTGCACGACGATGTAAACGTAAAAGTAAGCGGCATACAGGACGCACAAATACCCAACAATTCGCAGGACTTAGTAATATCCAACGTACCATTTGGTAACTACAAGATATTCGACAAAACATTTAAAGGCGAAAAGGCCGAATTTCAGAACCGCATACACAACTATTTCTTTGCAAAAGCCGTAGACATGGCACGCGAAGGCGGTATCATTGCATTTGTAACCAGCAAAGGCGTGATGGATGCACAAGGAAACGAATCATTGCGTAAATACCTGAATGACAATACCGAATTTTTAGGAGCAGTACGTTTGCCAAACAACGCATTTAAAAATAATGCCAATACAGAAGTAGTAACCGATATTATCTTCCTGAAAAAAAACACCACAGGAACAAAGAACAACCCCGATTTTGTTAGTACAAAACAAGTAGAAGCCACACACAAGGACGGCGAAAAACAAAATGTAACCGTAAACAACTACTTTGTTGAAAATCCGCAAAACATGTTAGGTAACATTGTAGCCGGTGGATTGTACAGCCGCGAAGATTACACGGTAGAAAACAAAACCGGATATGATTTAAGCAAAGCCATTAAAAACGCATTACCCGCAGGCGTTTACGAAAAAGTAAACAGCAAAATAGGAATGCAGGCCAACGACAGTCAGCAAACCATCGACGCCATCAAAGAAGGCAATATCGAAGTAACAGGCGGCAGAGTAGTACGCAAAGAAGAAGGACAATTAATTGACATATCAATTAACGAACCACAGAATAAAATAGAACATTACATCCGTTTGCGCAACGCTTTAATGAACCTGATCTATTCAGAGTATTTAGGCAAGCCAGACAGCGAATTAAACGCCATTCGTGAGCAATTAAACACCGAATATGACACGTTTGTAAAGAAACACGGCAAACTATCAAAAAACGCCATTAAAATAGCCAAACAAGACGCCGACGGATTTAATGTTTTATCGCTCGAAGTAGCAGACAAGAAAGACGGCAAAGCCGACATATTCCGCCAACGCACCATTCAGCCTATACAAAATAAGCTCACAGCCGACAGTGTAGACGAAGCCATAGTAATATCGCTTTATGAAAATGCCGGCATTGATGTAGAGCGTATAGCCGAATTACTCAATATCACAGTACCCGAAGTATTACAACAAGCCAAAGGCAAGATATTTGAGCAGCCCGAAGGCGGATTTGTAACCCGTGAAGAATACCTATCCGGGAATGTAAAAGCCAAACTTCGTCAGGCACAAGAAGCCGTTGACAAA
>CALCBD010000042.1 GCA_937897985.1 uncultured Paludibacter sp.
GTTTTATAAATGCACTACGGGTTAATTAAACAATTTAATACTGCTGTTTCACAGTGGGAAAATGCATTCATGAATTGGATTGATAAACTTTATAAATAAGACATTAGATACTTTACACATCGAATCCAAAACTAAAAAAACTTAGCTCTCTATATAATTAATCCGTCATTTCCCGTTTTGCTGGTTCTTTTGATAAATAATAAAATTAGAATTCATAATAATTTCTTATTTTCGCTTTACAAAACGATTTTATAAGATTTATAAAAAAAACAGGAACATTGCTTGACGCCTTAATACATATCAATATTGCGCAAACGCTGTTTGCAGCCATTATCATCGTTTTTACAAAACGGCCATTAAACATTACCGATAAGTTGCTTTCAGTATGGTTGGTGTTTGTTATGTGTTTTTTTATCCTGAAGCTCGTACATAGGGGTTTTCAGGATCAGGTTGATTCTGATATGATTGGCCGTGGAGCTATTATTGCACTGTCATTTCCATCCTTTTTATATTTGTATGTAAAGTATCTGATTTCTGGCGCAAGCAAATTCAAGGTATTCGACTTAATCCATTTCCTGCCTTTTGGATTTATAAGTATCTTTATTATGTTCATATCTTATAATTATCATGAATTTCATACCTTATTATACCCCGACGGACAAATTGGACTTGCCTTGATTTTGTTTGGTATAATATCCATATCTACTTTTTCAACTTATGGGTATTTAACTTTCCGGTTATTGAACCAATATCGTAAAACTGTCGACAATTTATATTCTTTCCACAATACCAATGTCAGTTTAAAATGGATGCAGACACTTGTGCTTATCTTTTACATCTATTATGCACTAGCCATTGTGTTTAATGGCTTGAGTAAATTGTTAGAAATTGATTTCAGGATATCAAATATTATGATTCCGGTTTATACATTTTTTATTTATGTGATCAGTTTCAGGGGTTATGTGCAACCTAAATTGTTGAACGAAAAACAAGAGAAGAAAGAGCCTGTAGAATCATATCAGAAATCAGGATTGAAAAAAAACGATGCCATTGTATATGCAAAGACGATCAGTCAGTTGATGGAACAGGAAAAGTTATGGTTGAACCCCGAAGTCAACCTGAAGGAAATTTCCCAACATACAGGTATACCACAGCATTATATCACACAAGTATTAAACGAAGAGCTCAACAAAAACCTCTATACATTCGTAAATGAATTTCGTGCCAACGAGGTGATTCGTTTGTTCAAAGAAGAAAAATACAAAAACTGGAGTATTACAGCCGTTGCATTCGAAGCCGGCTTTAATTCCAAGTCGTCATTCAATACATTTTTCAAAAAACATACCGGTAAAACTCCTTCGGAATACCGGAAAAATATGATGGTTGCATAACTCTCCCATAAAATAAGAATACAATTAGAACGCAGATCGAACGAATCCAGCTAATTATAGACGGATTTAATTCTAATTTGCAATTTGATTAATCAAATTGTACGGATCATAAAACTGTTTCGACTGGTCGAAACCAATCCGAAAAAAATCCGTATTCATTAGCTCAATCAGTTGGATCCGCGTTCCTATTAGTTTATTTGGCTACCAAAAGCCGGATGATCATTAAAAATAATTGTTTTTCTATTTTCTCCCCTAATTAACACAACTATCTGTATTTAAATAATATACATGTCCTTCCTTTAAAGGTCGAACCAATTAATTGTACTACCTACACGGGAAGGTCGTATATAATTTAGTATTGCCGTTTCTTTGCTTCGTAAAATTTAAAAATATGAAGCATGAAGAAAATGTTTTTGATACTTATTAGTGGTTGTTTGTTCACCGGCACTTTGTTTTCTCAGGTAGATTCGCTGCATGAGAATCTTCTACGCCAGGCTTTAGAACACAATTACCAAATACAAAAGGCGCAACTTGATATAGAAAACAGCCAATCGCAGGTAAAGCAGGTTCGCTCCTATGCATTACCTCAAATATCAGGTTCGGTTGATGTAAAGCACTATATGGCGATGCCTACCGTAGTTATTCCCGGAGCAATGTTTGGTTTAAACCATGATATTGAAACACACATGGGAAGGCCTAATAATGGTGATGCCGGTATCACCGCTTCCAACCTGATTATTAACCAATCGTTTTTGTATGATTTAAAAACAGCTAAAAGTTCGGCTGAGTTGTACAAATTGCTTAAAATCAAAACTGAAGATGACGTTATTTACCAGCTCAGTTACTCCTATTATTATTACCTGACAAGTATGGAAAGCCTGAAAATTCTTCAGGAAAACATTTCCATCTTACAGGAAAATAAGACAATCACTACTCATTTGATTAATAACGATATGGCTTTGTCGACCGACACCAGCCGGATTGAGTTAAGAATCAATGAACTGGATAAACAGGAGAATCTTTTGAATTCATCTTTGCTTGAACAGAAAAACAGGATCAAATTACTGATTGGTAATGAAAATTTTATATTTCCCGATTCAGTAAGGGATATTGAACATGATTATAGTAATCAGGCTATTGAGTTACCCGATTCGACAAGCAGAATTGATATTCAAATTCTTGAAAAACAATTAGCCATACAAAACTTACAAATAAAGAAAGCAAAGGCGGCCTACATCCCTACCCTTTCGGTTTACGCCTCATATGGATATAATGCCCAACAGGATAATTTTAAAGACGTTTTTCAATCGGATAATTGGAATAACCAGTCGCTCGTGGGTGTGAAGGCCACGATACCCATTTTTTCCGGCGGAAGGAATAATGAAAAGGTACAGCAGGCAAAGTTAAACTACAAAATAGCGCAAAACAACCTGGCAATGGCAAAACAAAATTACAATCAGGAGAAAAAAGAAACTTTCAATAAATACTTTGAAATGCAAAAGAACTGTGAAATCCAGCATAAGAGTATAAAACTATCAGAGGATATTTACAAAGTTTCGTTGCTGAAATATCAAAAAGGAATTTTATCCTTAACAGACTTGTTAACTGCGAGTTCTGACCTGAGTAATGCAAAACTAAATTATACAAAAAGCTTATTGGATTTGTATATGGCAGAACTGGACGTGTTGCAATCAAATGGCCAATTGGGTTCATTAATTAAATAGTAAATAAATAAAAAACATAGATATGAAAAAGCTGAAAATAAAAGGTATACTGCAAATTGTATTAGCGATTGTCATTATTCTGGGAATTGTATGGAGATTACAGGCTAATAAAACGAACAATCAAAAAGAAGCCCAAATGGCTAATTTAAAAGCAAATGCTATTCCTGTAAAAGTCGATACGGTGAAATGTTCTGATTTTGTACAAAACATTGAGGTTTCAGGGCTGGTTAAAAACAAAACCGATTTGGTCCTTTTTCCCGAAACCCAGGGACGCATTATTAAGATTTTCAAGGATAAAGGTGATTGGGTAAACAAAGGTGATAAAATTGTTCAGGTTGACAATTCTGTACTTCAGGAACAATATCAGCTTGCAAAAACAAATTACCAAATGAGCAAGCTTGATTATGAGCGAATGAAAAATCTGGTTGCTAATGATGCGGTTACTAAAAAGAACATGGAAGATATCGAGCTGAAATATACGAAGTCAAAAGCTGATTTGGCACAAACGGCCCGAATGCTCGAAAATACAACGATCACAGCACCTGTTTCGGGTTATATCAACGATACTTATTACGAACAGGGAATGCTTATTTCAGGTAGTGTAAAGCTTTGCAACATTATCAGTAAGAATAAGCTGACTATTGATGCCGAAGTCAATGGTTTGGACCTTTCAATGGTCAACAAAGGTGATGTGGTTGGTCTCAAAGTAGATGAATATCCCAACAATGAGTTTTCAGGAAGAATCACTGATATTGCCCAGAAAGCCACTTCAAACAGCCGTTTTACTATTGAGGTAACTATTGATGAAAATGATTTGCTGAAAGCAGGCATGTTTGCTACGGTAACCATCGACAAAACACTAAACAATGTCATTTTGATTAGCCGTAATGCCATTTCAGGTTCCCTGCAAAATGCTTCGGTATTTGTAGTTAAGCACAACACCTTGGTTGAGCAACCGATTCAAATCAGCCGGTCTTTCGGCGATCAGGTTGAAGTAACTAATGGTTTAGTGCCGGGTGAAGTCTTTGTATCATCAGGCGTTATCAATCTTTACGATTCTGCAAAAGTTCAAATTATAAATTAAAGTTCATGAGAAAAATAATAAGTATTGCAGCCATAGTTCTACTGGTTTCTTTTAAAAGTTTTGGACAAACGGATAAAGATGGCATTAAGGGAACATGGCTTACATATAACAAACAGCTTAAGGTCGAATTTGACAAATTGAATGATGGTTATCAGGCCAAAGTTGTATGGAAATCTGAGGATGCAGACAAGGACATCAAAATTGGCGATGTGATTATTATTAATTTGAAGTATAATCCTGCTGAGAAGAAATATGTTGATGGTACTTTAATGGCAAAAGGAACAAAAGTGGATTGTCAGGTTCAACGTGTAAATGAAAAGACAATCAAGATAATCATGAGTAAGGGATTTCTAAAAAAAGAAGTTATCTGGACACGAATTAATAATTAAAAGAATATGAATATATCAAATATATCCATCAAACGCCCAACGGTTCCCATAGTTTTACTCATTGTAACTATTCTTGCCGGCGTGTTTTTAGGAACAAAATTAAAATATGAACTGATACCTGATATCAGCTCATCGACCATTGTAGTAACTACCGCCTATCCGGGTGCAAGTGCCCGTGATATAGAAAAATCGGTAACCATACCTGTTGAGGATGCTCTTGCGCGGATGGAAGGTATTGACGAAATGCTATCTTCTTCGATGGAAGGTGTGAGTATGGTAAGGATTATGATGAACATGGATGTTGATGGAGACAAGGCTTTACAGGATGCAAAGGCAAAGATTGATCAGATCAAAAGAACGCTTCCAAAAGATATTTATGAGCCTTCGGTTTCGTCTGTCGACCTGAGTGCATTGCCTATTATTACCATTGGGGCAACGTCCAATTTATCGAATACCGATTTTTATGACTTGATTGACAAAACAATCCAACCTGCCTTATCACAAATTCCGGGTGTAGCCAATGTCAATATTGTTGGAGGTACACAAAAGGAAATTGAAGTTAATATCAACAAAACCAAACTGGAAGCATTTGACCTGACTATGAAGCAGGTGGTTCAAATGGTAGGAGCTTCTAATGTTGAATTTCCTGCTGGAAAAATTGAAGATGCTACCGGTCAGCTCAAAATCAGGTTGGTCGGAAGGTACAAGTCTTTGAGCCAATTACAAAATACAGTTGTGGGTTATTCAAACAAAGGTGATGCTATTTATCTGGATGAAATTGCAGATGTGTTCGAAGGGACAAAAGATGTAAAAACCATTGCCAAAATCAACGGTGTTGAAGCCATTGGCCTGGAAATATCTAAACAAAAAGATGCCAATGCAGTTGATGTAAGCCGTTTGGTACATGAAGAATTAAATAAACTGGAAACAAGTTCAGCCAGCTCCGGATTGCATTTTATTGTTTCGAACGACAATTCGGTGTTTACGCTCAGCGCAGCTAAAGCTGTAGGTGGCGACCTGATCATGGCCATTGTCCTTGTTTCCCTGATTATGCTTTTATTTCTCAAAAGCTACAGAAATACAATTTTCGTACTTGTAACCATTCCTACATCGCTTATTGCCACCTTTATTGTGATGTATGTTCTCAATTTCTCACTTGACCTGATTAGTTTAACATCGCTTTCATTAGTGGTGGGTTCTGTGGTGGACGATGCCATTGTTGTTATTGAGAATATCCACAGGCATATGGAAATGGGAAAAACCAGGTTGCAAGCCACAAAAGATAGCATGAGTGAAATTGGCATCACATTAGTTTCTACCACTGCTGTTTTAGCGGCTGTATTTATACCTATTTCTTTTGTTACAGGTATTACGGGACAAATCTTGCATGAATATGCTATCATCATCGTAGCTGCCATGTTGTTTAGTTTGTTGTTTACGTTTACGCTTGTGCCATTACTTACATCAAGGTTTGCCAAGATTGAAATTCCAAAAGAGAATTTTGTAAGCAGGATACTTGACAATTTCGAAAGGTTTTTGGATAAGGTTGCCCGATGGATTACAAGGCTGCTAAATTGGACTTTACATCATAAATTGATAACCACAGGTGCTATTTTAGTTGCCTTTGCAGCCAGTATATGGCTAATTCCTGCGGGTTTTATCGGTACATCATTTATCGATGCAGGCGACAGGGGAAATGCCATTATAAGAATTGAATTACCCCGGTCGACCACTATACATGAAAACCTTAAAGTTAGCTCACAGGTTGAAAAAATTATTTTAAGCCAACCTGAAGTAGAAAACTTATATACTACTGTTGGAAAACGCACAGGTGGTTTTGCTTCTGGCGACAATGAAACTCCTTATTATACCGAGTTCAATGTTATTTTCGTACCTTCTGATAAGCGTGATAAAAGCTCAGAAAACCTGGCCCGCATTTTACGCTATAAAATAGAAGAAAAAATACCCGGAATTAAAGTGAGTGCGGCCAATGTGAACATTATGGGTAACGAGGATATACCGATAAAGATTTATGTAAAAGGTAATGATTTGGATAGCATCTATAAAGGCTCGGAAGAGGTTTGTGATATGCTGAAGTCGATTCACGGAACTACTGAAGTTGAAAATTCATTGAATTTTGGCAGTCCTGAATATCAGGTACATTTCGACAGGGATAAAATGGCATATTACGGACTTACTATTGGCGGAGTGTCGAAAGATATTCAAATGGCTTTTGCCGGTAATACGGATAATAAATACCGCATTGGTGATAATGAATATGATATCAATGTACGTTATGACCAGTTCGACAGACAAAAGAAGTCCGATCTCGAATCTTTAAGATTTAATACAAACCGTGGTATTGTGACTTTATCGCAATTTGCAACCATTGTTCAGGGTCAAGGCCCGAGCGTTTTGGAAAGATATGCCAGAAGTTCTTCTGCTACGGTTACCTGTCAACTTGTAGGTGTCTCACAGGGGCAGGCACAAGCACAATTCGAACAGTTGGTAAAAGAAAAAGGTTTGCCGGATGGTGTTACATTCGATTATTCGAAGATGTCGAAAATGATGAACGAATCCTTTGCTTCGTTAGCCGTAGCCTTTATTGCTGCCATTCTGTTTATGTATTTAATCATGGTATTACTGTACAATAATTGGCTACATCCGTTTGTGGTTTTATTCACCATTCCTTTGGCAATTATAGGAGCCTTATTTGCCTTGGCACTTGCCAACCAAAACCTGAGTATGTTTACTGCTTTAGGGATTATTATGCTCGCCGGGCTGGTCGCGAAGAATGCTATTTTGGTGATCGACTTTGCCAACGACTTACTGACTCAGGGAAAAGAACTCGTAGAAGCCATTACAGAAGCCGTATTATTGCGCTTCAGGGCTATTCTTATGACCAATATTTCGATGATTATCGGGTTAATACCTTTAGCCGTTTCTTCCGGCGCAGGATCGGAATGGAAAAGTGGTATTGGCTGGGTTCTTATTGGCGGATTGACGGTATCAATGTTCCTGTCGATGATTATTGTACCAATGATTTACTATGTAGTAGAAAAGTTAAAAATGAAATTCACGAAGTAATTTATAAAAACATAAAGATAAGTGCTTATACCAGACTGCATATCGTGATATTTCGATGTGTAGTCTGGTATTTATTTACTAATTTGCACCTGGTCAAATCTCCACAATTCAATCACAACTGTAAAACAATGCCGCACATCGTCTTTACTACTGACCTTTTAAAATACGAAATTATACATTTTTTTAGGTATCTTTGGAGAGTGAAAATAAAATAAAAAATAATACACCCGTAGTGCATTTATAAAAT
>CALCBD010000043.1 GCA_937897985.1 uncultured Paludibacter sp.
TGTTTGATGTTTGATGTTTGATGTTTGGTGTTTGATGTTTGATGTTTGATGTTTGATGTTTGATGATTGATGTTTGATGTTTGATGATTTTAATACTGACTGGTTAATTTAATCTTTAAGGTCGGGTTCAAAGAAAATCCACTGAATTTCAGGCATTGCTTTTCGTAATGCATCTTCACATCTGTTGATATTTTCAATCAATTGTTCTGCTCCGTCAGTTTCGGACATACGGGCTTTTACGGCTACCATTATTTTCGGTCCCAGTTGTAGTGTAATCAGGTTATAGACTACCTCCACTTCGGCGCGGGATTCAAGAAAGCTTTTAATCTCCTGACGAACGGCCTCATCTGCACTCTGTCCGATAAGCAGACTTTTTACTTTAACTGCTACAAAAACCGACACCACAACGAGTAAAACTCCAATGCCGATACTACCTACCGCATCATAAACCGGATTTGATGTAACATGAGCCAGTATCACGGCAACGAGTGCAAATGAAAGTCCGAACAGGGCAGCCAAATCCTCACCAAATACAACTACCAGCTCACTCTGACGGGTATTTTTTATCCATGTCCATAAACTTTCACCACGACGCATTTTGTTAATCTGAGTGATACAACCCCAAAGTGAAGCCCCTTCCAACACCATACTCACAGCAAGTACCACAATGGCAATCAACGGATTACTTACCTGTTCGGTAGATTCGAGTTTATGAATTCCTTCGTAGATGGAAAACAGTCCACCCATGCTGAACAACATGAGTGCGACAATAAACGACCAGAAGTAAATGGCTTTACCATAACCGAGCGGATGGTCTGTATCAGGATTTTTCTTAGCAGCTTTGAGTCCTAAAAACAATAAACCCTGATTTCCACAATCGGCAAATGAGTGAATCGATTCGGCAAGTAAAGCACCGGAACCTGTGATTACCGCAGCAATTGTTTTGGTTATGGCTATCCCCAGATTAGCAGACAAGGCAAAAATAATCGATTTAATGGATGCGTTATGATGGGACATAAAATTTATTATTGTTTTAAAATGCAAAGTTAATATAAAAACGGACTCACCCCAAAATTCAGGGGCAAGTCCGTTTTTACTTTTAAGTCCACGTGTGGGGAATTTTGGGGGCTTTTAGTCTTCCAGCAATATCTCCATGATAGTGCAGGCAGCTTTTGCTACCGGACTACCCGGGCCGAAAATTGCGGCTACACCGGCTTTGTAAAGATAATCGTAATCCTGAGCCGGAATAACGCCGCCGGCAATGACAATGATGTCTTCGCGACCGAGTTTTTTCAGTTCTTCCATCACTTGTGGAATCAATGTTTTGTGACCAGCTGCAAGTGAAGATACACCTAAAACGTGTACATCGTTTTCCACAGCCTGTTTGGCTGCTTCGGCCGGTGTCTGGAACAATGGTCCCATGTCTACGTCGAATCCGCAATCGGCATAACCGGTTGCAACAACTTTTGCACCACGGTCGTGACCGTCCTGCCCCATTTTTGCAATCATGATACGCGGACGACGACCTTCTTTTTTCGCAAATTGTTCTGTCAACTCACATGCTTTGATGAAAGTTGCATCGTTTTTAGTTTCTGATGAATACACGCCTGAAATTGTTCTGATGGTTGCTTTATAACGTCCTGCAACTGCTTCGCAGGCATCGGAAATTTCGCCCAGAGAGGCGCGAAGCCGTGCTGCTTCTACAGCTAATTCCAATAAGTTACCGTTTCCGGTTTTTGCACATTCGGTAATGGCGGCCAAAGCTGCCTGAACTGCAGCTTCGTCGCGGTTGGCACGAAGCTGTTTCAAACGTTCGATTTGCTGAATACGAACGGCTGTATTGTCCACTTCCAGAATATCAATCGGATCTTCTTTTTCCAGACGATATTGGTTCACACCCACAATTACCTGACTACCAGAGTCGATGCGTGCCTGTGTACGTGCAGCAGCTTCTTCGATACGCATTTTCGGAATACCGGTTTCGATAGCAGCAGCCATACCACCTAATTTTTCTACCTCTTCGATCAATGCCCATGCTTTTTCAGCAAGTTCGTTGGTCAACGATTCGACATAGTATGAACCAGCCCATGGATCTACTTCGCGGCAAATATCAGTTTCCTGTTGGATGTAAATCTGTGTATTACGTGCAATACGGGCCGAAAAGTCGGTTGGCAAAGCAATCGCTTCGTCAAGGGCATTGGTGTGTAATGATTGAGTGTGACCCAAAGCTGCACCCATCGCTTCGATACAGGTACGACCCACGTTGTTGAACGGATCCTGCTCGGTCAACGACCAGCCTGAAGTTTGCGAGTGTGTACGCAGTGCCAGCGATTTCGGGTTTTTAGGATTGAACTGTTTTACGATTTTTGCCCACAACATACGTGCAGCACGCATTTTGGCAATTTCCATAAAGTGGTTCATGCCTATTGCCCAGAAGAATGACAAACGTGGAGCGAATGAGTCGATGTCCATACCGGCGTTTACTCCGGCACGAAGATATTCAAGTCCATCAGCCAAAGTGTAAGCCAACTCAATATCGGCGGTTGCACCTGCTTCCTGCATGTGGTAACCCGAGATAGAGATTGAGTTGAACTTAGGCATATTTTTCGAAGTATATTCGAAAATATCAGCGATAATCTTCATCGAGAATTTTGGTGGATAAATATAGGTATTACGCACCATGAATTCTTTCAAAATATCGTTCTGTATGGTTCCGGCCATTTCTTCGAGTTTAGCTCCCTGCTCCAGACCTGCATTAATATAAAACGCAAGGATAGGAAGTACCGCACCGTTCATGGTCATCGAAACCGACATTTTGTTCAATGGTATACCGTCGAACAATACTTTCATATCTTCGATAGAACAGATAGAAACACCCGCTTTACCCACATCGCCCACCACACGTTCATGGTCAGCATCGTAGCCACGGTGTGTAGCTAAGTCGAATGCTACCGAAAGACCTTTTTGTCCGGCAGCAAGGTTACGACGATAGAATGCATTTGACTCCTCGGCAGTGGAAAATCCGGCATACTGACGGATGGTCCAGGGCTGCATAGCGTACATTACCGAATAAGGTCCGCGAAGGTAAGGAGGAAGACCGGCAGCATAGTTCAGATGCTCCATGCCGGCAATATCTTCTTTTGTATAAACCGGCTTCACCGGAATCAACTCGGCAGTCAGCCAATTGCTGGTTGCTTCGGGAGCAACGCCCGATGCAACTTCAGAAATATTAATATCTTTAAAATTTGGTTTCATAATAATTGTTTTTTTTGAACGCTAAGTCGCAACGACGCTAAGTCACAAAGTTTAAATATAGTAATTATTAACTTTTCGTTTAATTCCTTCTTTTAAAAGGGCTACATTGAAGTTCAGCAAGTAACCAAGACGTTTATCTGCCAATTTCATATAAGAAACCAGTTGTGCTTCGTCAACAGTATATATGTCAATTGCCGATTTAATTTCAAGAACTATAGCATCTTCTACAAGAATATCAATTCTAAAGTTTTTATTCAACTTTTTTCCCTTGTAAACAAGCGGTAAATAAACCTGATTCTCAACCTTAAGTCCTTTGTTCCTTATTTCTTCACAAAGGCATTCTTCATAAATTGATTCTAATAAACCAGGACCAAGTTCCTTGTGTACTTCAAAAGCACAATCCAAAATAATTCTTCCGATTCTTTCGTATTCTTCCTTTGTAAGCATAATCTTCAGGTTTACTTTCCGTCTTAGCGGCTTTGTGTCTTTGCGTTCAGAATAATATATTTAAATTGAAAGCAATTGGTTGAATTGTTTTAATGTTTCGAGCACATTGGTTTTTACATTAATAAAATGTTCAATTCCAATGGCTTTCAAATCGTCAGCACAAGCAGGAGCTCCGGCAATAACCAAAATGGCTTTACCTTTCGAAGCTTCGTAAGCAGCAGGTGCAAGTTCGGCATATTCGTCGTCGCTTGAGCAAAGAACGATGATGTCGGCACCGGCAGCCTGAGCTGCTGCAACGCCTTCTTCAACAGTTGCGAAACCTAAGTTATCAACTACCTCGTAACCTGCACAGGCGAAGAAATTGCACGAGAACTGTGCACGGGCCAAGCGCATAGCCAGATTTCCGATAGTCAGCATAAACGCTTTTGGACGTTTAGCGGCAGCTTCGGTAGCAAAACGCAATGCTTCAAATTCTTCAGCACCGCGAACGGCAGTCAGCTTTTCAACTCCTGAGTGATTACATCCACAGTCAGCTGCAGAAGCACTTTCTACTTTCGCAGCAGCCACTTCACTGAAATTAGGGAACTGGTTGGTTCCCAGAAGAACTTCGCGACGGCTTGATACTGCTTTCAAACGAGCGGCAGCAGTTGCCTTTACGGCCTGCTGAACCGAACCTGAAGTGATGGCTGCAAAAAATCCACCTTTATCTTCAACTTCGAGGAAGAGCTTCCATGCCTGAGCCGCAATTTCGTTGGTAAGTGTTTCGATATAATACGAACCGGCAGCAGGGTCAACTACTTTGTCGAAATGTGATTCTTCTTTCAACAATAATTGCTGGTTGCGTGCAATTCTTTCAGAGAATTCATCAGCTGTTTTGTAAGTTACATCATAAGGCAATACGGTGAGCGAATTCACGCCACCAAGTGTTGCACTCATGGCTTCGGTTTGCGTACGAAGCATATTAACATTGGCATCAAAGATTGTTTTGTTGAAAGTAGAAGTTTCGGCATGAATTCGCATTTTTGCAGCACATTTACAAATTCCATCAACTGTATTTTTACAATCGGGAACCCTGCAGGCAGGTTGATAGGCATCTACAATTTTTGCCCAAAGCAGGCGGGCAGCGCGGAATTTCGCAATTTCCATGAAATAATTACCGCCAACACCAAAGTTGAATTTGATTTTTTTAGCTGCCAGTGATGTGTCCACTCCGGCTTCGACCAACGAAGAAAGGTATTCGTTACCCCAGGCCAGTGCATAACCAAGCTCCTGAGATGCATAAGCACCTGCATTACTTAATGTGTTTGCATTTACAGCGATTACGCGATAGAAAGGCAATCCGGAAACAGCTTCGATCAGTGCTTTTGCTTTGGCTGTAATCTCTTCTTTTGTCAATTCCTTACCGGCCTGCAACATGCGGTTCATCGGGTCAAAACCTATTGAACCCTGCAGTTTTTTTACATCGTAAGCTTTTGCCCTGAAATTATCGGTAAGTAAAGTTGCCAGTTGTGCTGATGCATTGATGCAAATCCGAAAATTCAGTTCAACACATTCTGCCTGAATATTTTCGAGTAAAGTGGTGATGTAATCAGCACTCAGATCTTCTTTTTTCAGGATAAAACAAAGCGAAGTTGCACCTTTACAAAGCACATCGAGTGCTTTGGCATTAGCTTCTTTAGCCGATTCAACCACTATGTCCTGACGTACATACCATTCATTGTCAGCTTTTGTACCCCGAACAAAAGGAAAAACTCCCGGAGCTGCATCTTTTGTTTGCAAAGCCTCAATGTCTTCGGCACGATAGAAAGGCATCACATCGAAACCTTCATTGGTTTTCCAAACAAGCTTCCTGTTGAAATCAGCACCCTTGAGGTCGGCTGTGATTTTATCCATCCATTGCTGTGTGCTAACAGACGGAAAATCAGCCAGTAAATTTAATTTTTTTTCTGTCATAATATATTAAAATTTCGAATTTTCTAAGCGACTGCAAAATTACTACTTTCATTTGAGTTAAACGAATATTTTAAAGTTTAATTAAAGAAAAATTTCAGCAATTAGCCGCATAAACATTTTGTACTGTTAATACGTTCATTCATTGAATCAAATTTCAGGTTAAAAAACCAGGAATCAACCACAGTTTGGATTCATCAATGATCATTTTAAATTCATACTTTTGCAGAATTATAAAACAATAGCGGCTATAAAATAAAAATTCAGAATAAAATATATCATTAACATTATCAATTCAACTATTATGATGGAAATTCAGAAAAACTGGCATGCAAAGCATCTTGATTCTTTAAATTTTGGTAACAGAATAGCGGATGCAGTTGCCAGAGGTATGGGTTCGTGGAATTTTATTATTATTCAGACCATAGTGGTAATTCTGTGGATGACATTAAATTTGGTTGGTTTCATGTATCACTGGGATGTTTACCCGTTTATACTGCTTAATTTGTTGTTTTCAACTCAGGCTGCTTATGCTGCTCCGATAATTATGATGTCTCAAAACCGACAGAGTGAACGTGACAGGATGCATGCAGAAGAGGACTACAAAACCAATGTGGATGCGAAAAAGGAAATCGAGGCTTTATCGTTGTTATTGAAAAATATTGAAACCGATAAACTGGATAAGATTATCGAATTGATAGGTGAAATAAAAAATACAGCTGCGAAAAAAGACTAAATCCGGTAAACCGCCGGATCCGGGGCTGAATAATATTGTTCACTTTTAAACTTGCCGGGCAACCGGTCGTGAATTTCATTATTGAAAAATGCAATGTCATGCCAAATAAAAGAAATAAATAAACCGGAAAAACAGCAATGGATTAAATGAATTCATCTCATGATATCAAAAATAATAATTCAATTTACTAACTAAATTTTTAAACATGCAACTCTTTCATTCATTTAACGAAATCAACTGGTTAGCAGTAGCTATTATTACCGTTTTTTCATTTGTTCTTGGTGCATTCTGGCATTCTTCCGTTTTATTCAAAAAAACATGGATAAAGGATTCAGGAACAATTTACAACGCCTCAAATCACGGAAATCCTTTAGTTATATTCGGCTTGTCAGGATTACTTCATTTGATTGCAATCACTGCATTAGCAGCACTAATCGGTTCATCTGCCGGTGCTGTCGATGGTTTAATCACAGGTTTGATGCTCAGTGTGGTTTGGGTCTCAACGAGCATGGCGGTAACTTATATTTTTGTCGGCCGGACTTTCAAATTATTTTTAATTGACGCCGGTTTTTATGTGGTTTTTTACTCGTTGGCAGGCTTCGTTTTGGGAGCATGGCAATAGTAATTACGGGAGTATAAACCGACAGTTTTTTTATAATGCGAATCAGGGGTTGAAATTGTTTTTAGGTTCAATATTTTTGAATTAGATGTCAGGAAAATGGTTCAGATAAACTGAAACATCCAACTGATTAAACTTTTTCAACTTCTGATTCGCATAATGCATTATTCTGCATAATGCCTGTTTTACCGGAAAATTTCCTTAACGAATTCTTTTAGCTTCAAGAATCCTGACGTTTTCCAGCGGACGATCGAATTTACCTGTTTTAACTTTCGAAATATTACTGACAATTTCAATTCCGTCGATTACTTCACCAAATACGGTGTATTGACCGTCCAGATGCGGAGTACCCCCTATGGTTTTGTAATCATTACGTTGTTGTTCTGTGAATTTCCACACCGGATTCTTCAACATACGGTTTTTAACCACCATCGAAATTGAATCATTTAGTTCTTTAATTTTCAATTCATTATGTTCGGAATAATATTTTTCGAATTCAGACTTCTTTTGCTCAGATTCTTTTTTCATTAATTCATTCTCAATTCTGACTTTATTTTTCTGTTCGAGGGCATTCAGCTGCTGATCAGTAAAAACATGTCCCTTAACGACATAGAACTGAGCCCCGGACGAAACCCGTTCGGGATTTACATCATCACCCTGGCGTGCAGCTGCAAGTGCACCTTTCTTGTGGTAATATTTCGGATAAACAATTTCGGCAGGAATGGTATAGTTAACATCGCCTGAACCAAGCATTTTATTTTTGCCGGCATTTCTCGAATCGGGGTCGCCTGCCTGAATCATAAAATCGGCAATCACCCTGTGAAAAAGCACTCCGTTATAATATCCCGACTCGACAAGTTTAACAAAATTATCACGATGTTGAGGAGTTTCAGGATAGAGGCGAACTGTAAAATTTCCTTCGGTGGTTTTGAATTTAATGACCGGTTCCAAATCGTTCCTTTTGGCACAGGAAGTCATTAATATAAGGCAAAAAAGAGCTGTGGAAAATGTTTTTTTCATGATACTTTTTTTAATAAAGGACAAAAAAGAGACTGCAAAAATAAACATATTTTCAAAAAAACCTTTATCAGAATCAGGTTTAGTCGGGTTGAAAAAAAATAAAAATATCATGATTTAAAAATAATTTATATTTTTGTATTAAAATTACAAAAAAATATCTGCTATGTACGAATCTCTTCTGCAATTAGATCCTATAAAAATTAACTTCTCGGCGTCGGGAATGCATGTGATTAATACAATTCTTGGTTTCATAATGTTCGGTGTGGCCCTTGGAATAAAACCGGCTGAATTCAGGACATTAATCAAACAACCTAAATCAGTAATCTTTGGATTGATTTCGCAGGTGGTGGCTCTGCCCCTGATTACCTTTTTATTGGTTATTGCTCTCAACAATTTCATAACTCCCACAGTAGCAATGGGTATGATTTTAGTTGCTGCCTGTCCGGGCGGGAATATCTCAAATTTCATGTCGTCTCTTTCAAAAGCAAATACTGAATTATCTGTTGGTCTGACAGCCACCACAACTTTGCTGGCTACCATTACCACACCGTTTAATTTTGCATTTTGGGGAGGATTATATGTGAATTATGTAAGTAAACATGCCAAACATATTCTTCAACCCCTTGTTATCGATAATGCACAAATGTTTCAGACTGTTTTTATTTTGTTGGGTGTTCCTCTGGTAATCGGAATAGTTTTCGCACATTATTTACCAAAGATCACCGAAAAGCTTAAAAAACCGATTCAGGTATTATCTATTGTTTTCTTTGTTGCAATGATAGTACTGGCCTTTGCCAACAATTTTGATTTATTCCTGAAACACATCTACTTTATTTTCTTTATCGTATTGATTCATAATTTTTTAGCACTTTCAACAGGATATTCAATCGGTACAATTTTTAAACTTCCCAAAGCCGACCGTAGAACATTAACCATTGAAACCGGAATTCAGAATTCAGGTCTGGGCCTGGTGTTGCTTTTTAATCCAAAAATTTTTCCGGCCGAATACATGCTTGGCGGAATGCTTTTCATCACCGCCTGGTGGGGAATCTGGCATATCGTTTCGGGATTGAGTATATCGCTTTACTGGAGCAAAAGAGAGCCTAAATAAAACCTGTTTACATGTCGAAAATTTACGAACTTCCACTCTCCTACCGTCTGACAAGAAAATATGTATGTTTTTCTTTCAGGCAATTCTACAGCGAATATATTATCCTCGGAAAGGAAAATATCCCAACCGAAGGACCGGTTATCTTCGCTCCGAATCATTTGAATGCATTGATGGATGCCCTGGCTGTACTTTCGGTTACATCCGACCGTCATTCAACTGTTTTTTTGGCCCGTTCGGACATGTTCAAAAAAAAGACTGTCGCCCGCTTTCTTACTTTTGCCAAAATAATGCCTGCTTTCAGAATACGCGACGGGATTGAAAATCTGGGTAAAAATGCCGAAATTTTCGAACGATGCGTGGAAGTGCTCGAAACAAACAACGCGATGGGTATCATGCCCGAAGGTAATCAGGAACTCGAACGGAAAATCAGACCATTGGTCAAGGGAATATTCAGGGTTGCTTTCTCAGCCCAGCTTAAGACAGGTAATTCGAAACCGGTAAAAATTATTCCGGTGGGAATTGATCTGGGCAGCCTGACAAAATCAGCCAAACATATTATCATCAACGTTGGTAAACCCATTGATGTAGCCGCATATACGGAGGAATACAATCAGAATCCGGTAGCTGCAACCAATAAAATCAGGGATGATCTGAAACGAAACCTCGAAAACCTGGTAGTTCATCTTGATACTGAAAAATACTACAACACTTTCGAAACGGCAACAGCTCTTGCAAATATCCCGATGCTTGACAAACTGAAGCTTGCAGATAATACTGTCAACAGGTTCTATGCACGTCAGGAAATTGCCAAACGATTAGTAAAATTGGAAAAAGAAAATCCGGTTGATACAGAAAAGTTAAATTTGCTGTGTACCGAATTTGATGATTTAAGCAAAAAATTAAATGTCCATATCAGTAATTTTGATAGGAAACCATTGAATTTCAGCGGGTCATTGATTCGTATCATTGCATTGGCCCTGTTATCGCCCTTGTTTCTGACAGGTTTTCTGTTCAACTTCCTGCCATTCTTTAGCCCGGTATTTATCCGCAAAAAAATGAAGGTAAAATTTGAGGGTTTCTTCACTTCATTGCAATACGGAACAGGAATACTGACATTTCCGCTTTTTTACATGCTGCAATCGGCATTACTGACAACAGTCGGCGGGTTGGCCTGGTATTATTTTTTCATTCTGATTCCGATTGAGTTTCTAACCCGGAAACCGGCACTCGTATATTATAAAAAGTTTCGAAAATTTATTGGTCTGATTCAACATCAACAAATCAGGAAGCTACACCGGACTGATTTCGATAAATTAGTCAACCTTCGCAATGCTGTCATCGAAATGATTGTTAAATAAATGAACTGTAACTAAAAACAACTGTTCTTACAATTTCAATTATTTCATTTCATAAGCATCATTTTATTTTGTCTAATTTATTGAATTACAATAAATAATTCACGATAATTGTTTGACTAACAAAACTGAGCTTACAGATTTTGAAGCTTCACAAATACATCATATCTCTTATAAATCAACGATAAAGATATATTTTTCAAAAAAATTTATATCTTTGTTGCCTTTAAATTCATTCAACACATAAAAATGTATAACTAAAATGAAAAAACTAACATTTATCATTATGAGCGGATTACTCCTTATGGGATGTGCGAAAAACGATAATCCGTTTTTCTCGGCTTATGTCAACAAATACGGCGCTCCGCCTTTCGACAAAATTAAGGCAGAACATTACATGCCCGCTTTTAAGGAAGGTATTAAACAACAACAGGCTGAAATTGATGCCATTGCTGAAAACAAGGAAGCTCCCACCTTTGCAAATACCATCGAAGCACTGGATTACAGCGGCGATTTGCTGAACAGGGTTTCATCTGTATTTTACAATTTATACTCGGCTGATACTAATGAAGCACTTGAAAAAATTGCTAATGAGGTTTCACCAATGCTTTCGGAGCATAAAGACAATCTGTTCCTGAACGAAAAGCTTTTTGCCCGTGTAAAAACTCTTTATGACAACCGGGCAAAACTTGGTCTTACTCCTGAGCAAAACAGATTGTTGGAAAAATATCACCGCAATTTTATTCGCAGCGGAGCCTCACTCAATCCTCAGCAAAAGGAAAAGCTGAGAGCCATCAACAAAGAACTCGGACTGGCCGAAATTGCATTTGGTCAGAATGTATTAGCCGAAACCAATGCCTACAAAAAGGTAATTGACAAAAAAGAAGATTTAGCCGGACTTCCCGAAGGGGTGATTCAGGCTGCTGCCGAAGCTGCCAAAGAAGCCGGACAGAACGGAAAATGGGTGTTCACCACTCAAAAAGCAAGTTTTATTCCTGTGCTTCAATACAGCGAAAACAGAGAACTGCGCAAAGAATTATTAATGGCATATACCACCCGCGCCAATCACAACAATGCCAACGACAACAAAGCGCTGATTAACAAAATTATGAAACTGAGAGTTCAAAAAGCTCAGTTACTTGGTTTTGATTCACCTGCAGCATTTATCCTTGACGACACCATGGCCAAAACTCCTAAAGCAGTTTACGATTTTCTGGCAACTGTTTGGGCACCGGCACTTAACAAAGCAAAAGCCGAAGCAGCAGACCTCCAAAAATTAATGGATGCTGAAGGTAAAGGTGAAAAACTCGAACCCTGGGACTGGTGGTATTATTCCGAAAAACTGAGAAAAGCAAAATACGATCTGGATGAAGAACAGCTTCGACCTTATTTCAAACTCGAAAATGTCCGCAAAGGAATTTTTGAACTGGCAGGTAAACTTTACGGACTCAAATTTCAGAAGTTAGACAGCATGCCTGTTTACAACCCTGACGTTGAAGTATTTGAAGTAAAAGATGCCGACGGTTCGCTGATTGGAGTACTCTATACCGATTATTTCCCGCGCGCAGGTAAACGTGCCGGTGCATGGATGGAAAATATCGCTCCTCAGTATAAGAAAGATGGTGTGAATCACCGTCCGATTATTGTTAATGTGGGTAACTTTACCAAACCCACTGCCGACAAACCTTCGCTGCTCAACATGGACGAAGTGGAAACCATGTTCCACGAATTTGGTCATGCGCTCCACGGTTTGTTAACTCAATGCACTTATCCATCACTTTCCGGAACAGCTGTTGCACGCGATTTTGTGGAATTACCCTCGCAGATTATGGAAAACTGGTGTTTTGAACCTCAGGTAATGAAAACTTATGCTTTTCATTATAAAACCGGCGAAATCATGCCGCAGGAGCTGATGGACAAAATCAAAAAAGCAGGAACTTTCAATCAGGGTTTTACAATGACCGAATTGCTTTCGGCTGCATTGCTTGATATGGATTATCACAGCATGAAGGACACAACAAAATTTGATGTTGAAGCTTTTGAAAAAGCTACTATGCAGCGCATTGGAATGATTCCTGAAATTATTGTACGTTATCGCAGTACTTATTTCAATCATATTTTCACAGGTGGTTATTCGGCCGGCTATTACAGCTATACTTGGGCCGAAGTGCTCGATGCAGATGCATATCAGGCATTTGTTGAGTCGGGCGATATCTACAGCCCGAAAGTGGCAACTGCTTTCCGCAAAAATGTATTGGAAAAAGGCGATTCGGACGACCCAATGAAACTGTACAGAGCCTTCAGAGGTGCCGATCCTAATCCACAGGCCCTGCTGAAAAGAAGAGGACTTGAATAGTCGTTTCATAACGAATTAATATTTATGAATTGAACATTAAAAAAGTACAGATAAATCAGTTTTTTATCTGTACTTTTTCTTATTGTGAAACGGAATGCTTACTTTTGCCGTCGGCTTTATGCAAAAAGAAGCAGCTTTAGAGCCTCTTTTCAATAAAAAATCAGAAAATTCACAAGCTGTCAGGGCTTTTAACGTCAGTTTATTTGGCACATGAAAATTTCAATCAGGAAGATTATTTCACCCAACATGCCTTTTTCCGTACTTCTGATTCTCGGGACAATTCTGATATGGTTGCTTGCTTACAGGTTTAAAGTAGCCGAATCAGAAGTCGGAATAGAGTCGGTAACTTCCGAAACTATACTCCGGATTTTCCATTCAAAATTTATACTTTCTCTGGCAAGCCTGCTCATCACGTTGTTCAACGCATTTTTAATTGTTCAAATCAACAACCGTTTTACAATTATCCGTACCCGGTCGTTTATACCCGTATTTATTTTTCTTACAGTCATGTCGGTTGTGACCAGCGTACATCAATTGCCCGGTTCACATTTAGCTCTTACATTTTTGCTTGCTGCACTTTTTGTCTTTTTCGATATGTTCAGAAACAGGCAGGCTTCCGAACAGGCATTTCTGGGAAGTTTGCTTGTATCGGCAGGGAGTTTATTTATTGCACCGGCAGTTTTGTTTCTGCCTGTATGCTGGATTGGTATAGCTCAGTTTAAAAGTCTTTCAATACGTACATTTCTTGCTTCGATTATCGGAGGGTTAGTACCATGGATTTTTTATTTTTCATTCAGACTCTACTTTGAAACTGATTACCAATGGATTAATTCATTGGCTTCCGATTTTCAGCCCGGATTTAATTTATTGGATTTACCCCTTATTGAACAGATTTATATGGCATTAATGACTGTTTATATCATAACAGGTCTGGTTGGGTTAATTTCGAATTTACATGGCGACTCATTACAATCACGTGCATATCTGAATTTTTTAGTGATGTTAATGTTGTTCTCTTTTTTCTTTTCGGTAGTATTTATTAATGAATACCTGGCTTTTATCCCGTTTGTTGTCATGTTGTTTTCATTTTTACTGGCGCATCCGTTTACATTAAAACCAAACGGATTCTATGCTGTATTATTTATTCTCCTTGTCCTTACAAATTTGAGCTATCTGATATTCAGCCTGATGTAAATTTATGTCATCCCTGATTTTAGTTTCCCGTTTGTTTTCATCTACAAAGTTCAATACCGTTATTAAATTTTCAATTTTTATATCTGAATGTCAATACTTATCGGTTTAGGTTATTTAGGCTTGTTCATCGCTTCGTTTCTGGCTGCTACAGTTGTGCCGTTCAGTTCGGAGGTGGTTTTTTCTGCTATGGTTTTTGGCGGTTTAAATGCATGGAAATGTGTATTTGTAGCTACACTTGGCAACTGGCTTGGAGGTATGACCTGTTATTATCTCGGAAGACTTGGAAAAATTGAATGGATTGAAAAATATCTGCGTATCAAAAAAGAAAAAATGGAGCAGTTTACCGAAAAGCTTCACAAATATGGCGACTGGTTTGCATTTTTTTCATTTTTGCCGGGAATAGGCGATATCATTGCAGTTGCATCGGGTTATTTCAGGTGCCGTTGGTGGATAGTGGCGTTATCAATGCTGATCGGAAAATTTGTACGTTATATCGTCTGGATGTATTTCAATGGACTTTTAATGTGATTTTTTAAGTTTATTTTGCTTATGCGATGATGTTTTTCAACCGATTGTGGTTAATTTTGAAGTTCTTTAAAAAAGATCATTTACAACCGGTTTTTATTGAATTTCAAAGCTGTTTTGCATGTCTTGTAATACCCGAATAAAATTTCTTTCCGTTGCGCTGACGCTAATGTTCCTGAATTGTGCAAATGCAGGACTGAAAATAATTGATAAACCTGTGAATAAGGGATTTAGAACAAAAGAAGATCGTCAGATAAATTCAGTTATCATCCACTCGGCATACAACAAATCGGGCGGTGACAAATACAATGTAAATTTACTTCTCAAACAATTTTCACGCTATCATGTGAGTGCGCATTACCTGATTGACCGTCAGGGAAATATTTACAGGTTAGTGAACGAGAAAAAAGTTGCTTTCCACGCAGGTAAAAGTACACTCCCCGATGGCTGTACAAGTGTAAACAATTGTTCTTTAGGCATTGAACTCCTGACATCTTATACCGATTCGCCCACCGAACAACAATTAAACTCACTTATTTTACTGGTAAAAGACATCAAAAGCAGATACGATATCAGGTTTGTGCTCCGCCACAGCGACATTGCTCCACATCGAAAAACCGATCCCTGGAACCTGGACTGGGAATCTTTTCTGAGAAAATCTGAACAATAAAAATTCACTTTTGCGATTTTCCTGACTCCTTCTCATTAACGAAATTAAAATTTACTGTTCGACACCAATATCAACCATTAAATAAAAACACATAATAATACAAATGAAAATCAGGTTTATATTTCTTGTTACTGCATTAATTGCCAACAGTATTTTTTTACAGGGACAAAAAACTCCCGAAAAACAAATAAGTGATTCATTAACAGCCATCGCAGCCAGATATGCAGCAATAAGCAGAATACCGGTACTCAGCATGGATATCAGTCAGAATGATAAAACCATAGTAGTAAATGCAGGCGAACAGCTCTCACAAATCCCTTTGCGACCGGAAAATGTAAATGCTATCTATGCAATGTTATCGAGGCTTACCAAAACGAAATATCCCGGATACAATATTTCGTGTATATCTGACAAGCGTAAAATTGAAGAATACATACCCAACATTTACCGTTACAACAACATCAACCAACAACAACTTTTTCAGATAGTTAAGCCCGAAAAACCATTAATTACCAATTTATCGGCACCGGCAAAAGCTGAAAACGGGCTGGCTAACCGGCACATTGCGTTGTGGCAAAGTCATGGCTGGTATTATAATCAAAAACTCGCACGCTGGATGTGGCAAAGAGCCCGATTGTTTCAAACAGTGGAGGATCTTTATACTCAGTCCTATGTCTTACCGTTTTTGGTACCGATGCTCGAAAAAGCCGGCGCCTGCGTGCTCCTCCCCCGCGAACGTGACACACAACTCCATGAACTGATTATCGACAACGACACGAAACGTGTGGATGGAAAATACCGCGAACACAACGACCGTAAAAGCTGGAAATCGGGCGAAGAAGGATTTGCATACCTGAAAGAAAGCTATCTTCAAAGCGAAAACCCATTCAGAACGGGGACTTACCGGTATATACCTGCCATTAACGATACTGATGAAATGAGCACAGCTGAATGGACTCCCAATGTTCCCGAAGACGGAAATTATGCTGTTTATGTTTCCTACAAATCGCTCGACAACAGCGCTCCGGATGCACATTACACCGTATTTTATCCGGGTGGAAAAACCGAATTCAGTGTCAATCAAACCATGAACGGAGGAACATGGCTCTATCTCGGACATTTTAAATTCAACAAGGGAAGAAATAATCAAACGAAAATTGTACTGACCAATTACAGTTCGTACAGGGACAAAATAATAACTGCCGATGCTGTGAAAATCGGAGGCGGAATGGGCAATATAGCCCGTAATCCGAACACCGAAGGCACTGTTTCGAATCAAAAAAGTTCCGACAGTACCAGCTTATCACTCAATACCACTGCACCTGTACAGATAATCGAACCTGTGATAAGCAATTATCCCAGATATACCGAAGCAGCACGTTACTGGCTGCAATGGGCAGGTGTACCCGATAGCGTGTACAGCAGAACCAAAGGCATGAACGACTATAACGATGATTATCAATCGCGTGGATTCTGGGTCAATTACATATCGGGTGGTTCGTCGGTTGCACCGGCTAAAGCAGGTCTGAAAGTACCGGTCGATATGGCACTTGCTTTCCATACCGATGCCGGAACCACAAAAAACGACTCAATCATCGGTACCTTGTCAATTTGTACCGTCAATAATACTGACGGAAAAAATGTTTTTGAAAACGGCTATTCGCGCTGGGCTTCGAGAGATCTGGCCGACATCGTGCAAACACAGATTGTGGGCGACATTCGCCGGCTTTATGCTCCCGAATGGGTTCGCAGAGGTTTGTGGAACAAATCTTACAGCGAATCGCGCGTTCCCGAAGTACCTACCATGTTGCTTGAACTGCTTTCGCACCAGAATTATGCCGACATGCGTTACGGACTTGATCCGCGCTTTCGTTTTGCGGTTAGCAGAGCCATTTACAAAGGTATTCTGAAGTTTTTATCGTTCAATTCCGGACAGGAATACGTCGTTCAGCCTTTACCGGTCGAACAATTTAATTGCAGTTTCGCTGGCCGTAATAAAGTAAAACTCAGCTGGAAAGCTGTGAACGACAGTCTGGAGCCAACTGCAAAACCTGAAAAATACATCGTTTATACCAGAATTGACGATGGAGGTTTTAACAATGGTGTGGTTTGTAATGACGAAAATATGGTGCTCGACATTCAACCCGGAAAAATTTACAGCTTTAAAATCAGCGCACTCAACCGCGGAGGTGAGAGTTTCCCCTCAGAAATACTATCGGTCTGCAGAGCCAACAACAACAAACCCGAAGTGCTGATTGTAAACGGTTTCGATCGCATCAGCGCACCTTACAGTCCCGTGAACGACTCCAGCCTTGTTGCCGGATTTCACAATGATGAAGATCCCGGAGTTCCTTATATCAACGACTATGCTTTTATTGGTAAGCAATTCGAATTTGATCGCTCAAAACCATGGGTAACCGACGAAAATCAGGGATTTGGAGCAAGTTACAGTAATTACGAAACAAAACTGATTGCCGGAAACAGCTTTGATTACCCCTATCTGCACGGAAAGGCAATAAAAGCAGCAGGATATTCGTTTGTTTCATCGAGTGTAAAAGCAGTAAGCAATAACGTTGCAGATCTGAAAAAATATAAAATTGTTGATTTAATTCTCGGAAAACAGAAACAAACTTATATAGGTAACGGGAAAAAATCGCCTGAATTTAAAACTTTTCCATTAGCTTTGCAACGTGCTTTACACAGCTACTGTTCGGCAGGTGGAAATTTGATGTTAAGCGGTGCTTATATCGCTTCCGGTTTTTATAAAGCTAACTATATCAGCACCGACGAAAGAATATTTATGGAAAATATCCTGAAATATAAATTTAATCCGGCAAAAGCTGCTATGAATCAGGTGGTAAAAACAGTAAGTTCTCCCTATGCACAATTCGGCAGAACCGAAATGGATTTCTATGTTGAACCCAACAGTGAATCCTATTACTTAGAATCGGCCGATGCCATTGATCCGGCTGCGGGAGGTGCGGTTACTGTATGCCGGTATGCCGGAAGCAATCTGAGTGCAGGCGTGGCTTACAGCGGATTGTACAAAATCTGTTCGTTCGGTTTTCCGTTCGAAACTATTAAATCCGAAAAAGAACGAAACAAGCTGATGGAATATGTACTTGATTTTTTCAATGCGAAAAAATAAAAACATATAATAATTTTCGGGCATTCCACCTGATATACTGACAATAAAATATTTTCATTCAGCATAAAAAATAAAAAATTATCAAAACTTTAAAATAAAAAAATAATGAAAACAAAACTTTGGCTGTTGGCTTTTACGGTAGTTATTTTAACTTCCTGCGGACTGAATACGGTAACATTGCCTTCGGTTACCGGCTCGCAGTACGAAATTCTTGTTGTTATGGGCGATTCGGCATGGAAACAACCCGTGGGACGCTCATTGGTTGCCCTGCTCGATCAGGACATGTTCGGTTTGCCACAACCGGAACCTGTACTTGACGTACATCAGTGTTCACCTGCAGAGTTTACTGATGTGCTTAAACCTTCGCGTAACCTGATTCTCACCGAGATTTCAGATAAATATACTGCACCGAAGGTTATTTATGGTAAGGACAAATGGGCTGCACCTCAATCCATCGTTAAAATTGTAGCACCTAACGACAGCACGTTCAAAGCTACAGTCGAAAAATACGGAAATCAGATCCTGGATTATTTCATCAAAACCGAACGCGAAAGAACCATCGCATTCAATAAAAACTATATCAACGAGAAAGACAAATCGGAGATCGAAAAAATGTTCGGAATTCAGATTGACATACCGCAGGGCATAAGCAAAGCCACAAAAAAGAAAGATTTTTACTGGATTACAAACGACCAGGCATCTGTACATCAGGACATTGTAATCTATTCATATCCTTATACCGACAAAAAAACGTTTACTAAAGATTTTATTCTGGCAAAACGCGATTCGGTAATGAAAGCCAATATCCCCGGCGAAATTAAAGGTTCGTACATGGGTACCGAACGTAAATATGTCGAACCGGAATTCAATGCCGTATGGGTCAACAATGGTTATTGTGCCGAAGTACGCGGGTTATGGAGAATGATGAACGGAGCGGCAATGGGTGGTCCGTTTATCAGCCACACCCGTCTCGACGAAATTCATCAACGCGTTATAACAATGGAAGTTTTTGTATTTGCTCCCGGAAAAAAGAAACGTAATCCGATTCGTCAGTTGGAATCTGTTCTGTATTCGGCCAAATTACCTCAGGAAATTAATGCCCTGAAAGAAGTATCGGTAACTGCCGAAAAGAAAAAATAATATTTATAGCGTTGTAAACTAATTAATTATAAGTTGGAATGGAAAGAGAAAGAATAGTTATAGGCATTACACAGGGCGATATAAACGGCATCGGTTACGAAGTTATTCTGAAAACCCTTGCCGAACAAAGAGTTACAGAGGATTTTGTTCCGGTCATTTATGGCTCCGCCAAAGCAGCTGCCTTCCATCGGAAACAGTTAGATATTCAGGGAATTAACCTGAACATTATTAATTCTGTGGACGAACTGAATCCCAAACGGATTAACATCATCAATTGTTCCGACGATGATATAAAGGTAGAGCTCGGACATTCGACCGAAGAAGCCGGTAAAGCTGCATTTGCCGCACTCGAACTTGCCACCGGTGATCTGAAACGGGGTGCCCTCGACGCTATTGTAACTGCACCCATCAACAAAAATAATATACAGTCGAAAGCATTCCATTTTCCGGGACATACCGAATACCTCGAAGCTATGTTCGGCGAAGGCACACCTTCACTGATGTTGCTGGTGAACGATGTTATGCGAGTGGCAGTGGTTACCGGTCATACTCCTGTCAAAGACATACCTTCAAAACTGACAAAAGAACTGATCCTCGAAAAGCTGATGGTACTGAACAACACTCTCAAACAGGACTTTATGATTATTCGTCCGCGAATCGCCGTATTGGGACTGAATCCGCATGCCGGCGACGAAGGAGTTATCGGTACTGAAGAACAGGATGTAATTATTCCGGCATTAAAGGAAGCTGAGAAAAAAGGCATTGTATGCGTTGGCCCCTATCCTGCCGATGGATTTTTCGGAGCCGGGCAGTTCAGTAAGTTCGATGGCGTGCTTGCCATGTACCACGATCAGGGTCTCATTCCTTTTAAAACCATTTCGATGGACAGTGGCGTGAATTTCACCGCCGGTTTACCCGTTATCCGCACTTCGCCCGACCATGGTACTGCTTACGATATTGCAGGTAAAAATCTGGCTTCCGAAGAATCATTCCGCCAGGCAGTTTATCTGGCCTGCGACATTTACCACAACCGGAAACTGAACAGGGAAATCTCGGCAAACCCACTGAAGATAGAGCCAAAAGCAGAAAGAAACAGCAAGATGGTAGAATAAAAATTATCGGATTTTTTTTAATAAAAAAGTTTACTGAGCCGGATATCAGTAAACTTTTTTTGTTTATAAGCGGGTTTTATTGCCGTATTTGAACTGAAGTAATATTCAACAAAATCATAGTGAAACAAAGGTTTGTAATTAAAATGTATTTATTTTAAACCTTACTACAACTTCGGGTGAAAACAGCCACTGTTTCCACTCCGGATTATACATTGCTAAAATTCAGAGTAATATGCATAACAAACACAATCAAAAAAAATATTTTATAATAAATCCGGCAATTTTATAATTGAATATTAATCACATCACTTTCCTAACTTACCTTCCATTATTTTAAAAAAAATAACCTATTACCGGTTTTACTCCAATTGTTTAACAATTCCGGAATATTTTTCAACCCATCTTCCACAAAAACCATCAATTACAAAAACTATAAAATCACTAAGAAACAATATTTGTGTTCGTTTTTCTCATTTATGCTCCACTTTGGAATAACATTGTATGTTTTTGAAGACAAATTTTTCCCGGTTTTTTCGTGAATGAATGTTAAAAACACTGCTGGATTAAAAAATTTTGTCCTGATTCGTCAAATCAGGACAAATTTGTTTTGAATAAATTTAATTGTATAAAATACTTTCATTTTATTTGTCAAAAAAAAATAAACAGAAAAAAATCTCACCGGCTTTTGGCTGAATGATATGACACTATTGAAATAATACTCTGACAGTTGGCGGAACGATAATTCAATATTGAAATAACTCACGGACGGTTTGCGGAACGATATTTCACTGTTGAAATAACTCACGGACTTTTGGCGGAACGATATTTCACTATTGAAATAACTCACGGACGATTTGCGGAACGATGATTCACTGTTGAAATAACTCACGGACGGTTTGCGGAACGATTTCTCACTTTTCAAACAAAAATATTATCTGGTATTAACTTTTAAAAAAACATTATTTTATGAAAATCAATCTTGCTAAATTAAGCACCAAAGACCTCGCTACCTTGAGTCAGCGAACAATTGCCGTATCGGAAGAACCTGCCTTTACAGTTGTAAAATACAACCCTATACTGGTAGCCCTGAAAAAAGTGTATAACGATTATGACCTGCTTTACACCAAAAAGTCATTTAGTGGTAAAGGCAATATGCTGATTGAATATGACAACAAGCGTGATACACCTTTTGGTGGTCTGAAAGATATTCTGGTTGGATATTCCAAAATTTCAGGTTTACCACATCAACAGGATGCAAAGGAACTGTATGCAGTTATTGAAAGATACGGTATTGATCTGGATCGCTACAAATGGACCGAAGAAACTGCCCAGATGAAAAAACTGCTCGAAGAGCTTGACAAGCCCGAAAATGCAGCGAAAATTGAACGATTGCAGTTGACGTCCGTCATAACTCAGTTAAGAGAAGCACAGGATGCATTTGAGAAACTGTTCATCGAAATAGCCGGCGAAAACTCCGAACTGCGGATGATGGAATCAGCTTCCTCCTACCGCAAAGCATTGGAAGATAGCCTGAGAAATTATTTCAGTCTGGTGAAAGCCATGAACTCACAAACCGGATGGCGTGAGCTTTATGCCAAATTAGACGAAATAGTAAAAGCTGCCAATAACAGCAAACCGTCGGACAAACAAATATTACCACCGCCGCCGGCTGAAAAGTAAAAATACTACTCTGCCTGATGACTTATAAAAAATGGATGTTGAAAATTTCAAATAAAAAAGCGGAGTCGGTAATTAAATAGTTTCAGAGGCAACTTTACCGGCTTCCGCTTCGCCAAACATCAGGAATGGAGAAAAAAACTAACTTTAATAATATGAAGAAAGGAGAAAACAGCAAATCAAATCTGAAACTTAAAATTATTTTGTACATGAAAAACAGTAGTTTACAAAATACGTGAAATACGAAAAACTATGAAACGTTTTTATCGAAAATGAAAAATTCGTTTGTGGTACTGCATATTTCAGTACTCATTGTACATCTTAAGTTTGTTTGACACAGACACACTTAAATCTAAAAAGGAAACGTAAGTTTCCTGCGACAACCTGAATCCGGGTTGTAATACATGAATGAAAATTTAAATTGAATGTAACGGAACAATAAAAAACTAATCAAGCCCTGTTACATTCGGAAAACAAAATTGGTTATGAAAAAGTTAATTTATATCTTTGCCTTCGTGATATCTACATTGACTTCGTGTGATAAAAGTAATGTAGAAGATGGTTCGCTGCCAGATATTAGTGTAAATACAGTGAGAACTGACGATGTCAATCGTTCAATTCGCCCGGTTATTCTCGGAGAGCGAAAAGAAAATCCCTTTTCGTTGGAAAATATGAAAATTGCCCTTGATACGTTAAAAAAAATAGTAGAACAAAGTGACGAGCCTGTTTTTAAAGCGAATGAAATTGATGGAATTGAATTAGAGACTACAGATCTTTATGTGCGATTATTGCCACAAGACAGTATTCAATATAAGCAATTGATGAACGATACAACACTAACGCTCTTTGATTTTCCATTGGATTACGAAATTAAGCAAAGCGGTGATTATTATCAAGACCCTACATTGAAAAAACCTTTTACTTGGTACTATACTACCGTAAAACCCGGTTATATTCCGCCTGTTGGTGTTAAATATGAAATAATTGAAAAATTATTTATTGCGGAACATAGTGAATACTACAGCGAAGAACCAATTACTTACGCTGAAAACACACAACAGGCTGTACGACGAAATACAAATTCGCAAGGAATTGATACCAATATTTTCAATGCTCTGTGTGTTATTTCATTTAAACTTACAGGTAACGAAAAAGAATTAAAACAGGATACTTCAAATATATTACCAGCAAACAGTAACAAATCAGCAATAATGAAAATCACAATACCTAATTGTACACGTTATACTGTAAAAATTGGTTTTGTTAAGATTAGTTGGACGAGTTGTGATCCGTATTATTTCCCCGATGGAAAAATTAAAGTAAATACACCAAACGGGGAAGTTGGAGTGAAAGGTATTAAAGTACGGATGTGGCGCTGGTTTACGTATGCCGATGCACGTACTGATAGTATTGGATACTACTATTGTAATAAAGATAAGTTTAACTCTGTTTGGATAGGGAATGACATAGATTACCATATTATATTTGAAGGGTCAAATAATTCAAACATATGGACATTAAGCAGATCAATATTCGGAGCAATATGTTTGTGGACAAACTATTACGGTGCAGGCAGTCACGATCCCAATGGATATACTATGACATTTGATACGAATAACGATTATTGGGGGAAATGTGTATTGAACAATGCAATTTTTAATTATTGTGATATTGCAAAAATTGAGGGTATATCGTTACCTCCTGATAATCTGGATATAGCAAATAAAACAGGTTTATATTCAGACTCAGGAGCTCCCTTATTGAACAATCATATTAATTGGAGTTTGGTATATGCTTATCCTAATTTTTGGGGTGTTGTTGCGCAGTTTTTCGCAGATTTGTTGGTAGGTTGGGCGTATCCCGATTTAATGTTAAGGTACTCAGGGAATTTAAAAGATTATTATAAAATTACTTCAATTGCTTGGCATGAACTTACTCATGCAAGTCAAGTCAACAGAATGATTTCTGAAAAAGGATTGTTATGGGCATCTGACTATTGGAGTGCAAATGTTTATCAGCAAGCAAGTAATACTTTTAAAGATTATAATGGCGACGGTAACAATGATGGAAATCCATATGGCAATAAGGGTGATGAACGCTGGCAGATAATTGCACTAAGCGAAGGTTGGGCGAATTATAGAGAACAAGTTTTAGCAATTCGCTATCTGGGACAAACTAATTACAATGCGACATATAATTTGTTTTTAGTAAAATATTTAAAAATGTTTGAAGAGTTAGAGTCTATAGGTTGTTCTTTTCAAAATATGGAAAAATCTTTGTGTACATACTCAATTTCAGGTTTTAGAGATAATTTAAATGAAATATATCCTTCTTTAAAATCACAAATAACAATAATAATATCAAGCAGATTATGAGAAGAGTATTGATATTCATGTTTTGCCAATTAGTTGTTTGTTCATGTATTGAGCAGACAGTAACAAGTTCACAGTCTACTTATAAAACGGTAATTAACAAAACAAACAAGAAATTATTTTATGAAGTTCAGACTGATTTAGGTATTAAAAATACGATTGTAGAAAAATATGACAGCTCGATAATTTCTTTTTTCAAAACAAACGAGAAAACTAAAATTTTCTTAGGTGGAACTGCCAGATTAGATCAAATATCAATATTGAAAGAGCTAATTTATAACCTGACTGATACGACATTATTTGAGTATAATCTCGAGTATTCGTTTGTATCTCAGGTTGGGCAAACAAAGGAAGAGAAAATTTTCGGTCGTCATTTGTTTAACGAATTAGGTGAAAAATCGACAGATATTAACAGTGTCCTTTTTATTAAATTGGTAGTAGATGATTCTATAATAAATATCATGCATAAAGATGATACCATGCTCGACAAGTTTAAAGAGTATTACAAGAAGTAGTTAATCAGTTGAGGGATTGACTCGTAAAAAGGTCAATCCCTAATTTAAAGTCAATCAAGTAAAAGGTTTGTTATGGCCTACTGATTACTGGAGTGCAAATGTGTATCAACAAGCAAGTAACACATTTAAGGATTACAATGGTGATGGCAAGAAGGACGGAAAACCTTACGGCAAAAAAGGCGATGAACGATGGTAGCAAATAGCTTTATCCGAAGGCTGGGCGAATTATAGAGAGTGGGTATTGTCAAATAAGATACTAAATTACAATTCATTGGGTTATGATTATTATGGAAGACCATATTACTTTTCTAATTATAGTTTTCCAGTATCATATGGCGAGATGTATGATAGATTGCACAATATTGGTTGTTCATACTTAGATTTAGAAAAATCATTACCTACATATTCAATTAGTGGGTATCGAGACAATTTAAATCAATTATATCCTTCACTAAAAACTCAAATAACCACTATTATCAAGCCATATGAATAAGTCAGTAGTTTTTATTTCTTCAATAATCTTTTTTTGTTCATGTCATACTGTTAAAATTCAAACAAATTTGTATGACAAAATTACAAATAGGACAACTAAAGTTGTTTCATATTTTATTGACACCAATATTGGAGTTAAAACTGTGAATGTATTACCTAATGACAGTGCTTCAATTGAAATTGAATATAAAAATGAATCATGTGAAACAATATTAGCATATGAAACATTCCATCGTAATGTTGAATATAATCAGATTTTAATATACAATTTAACTGATACTACATATATTGATAGATATAAAATTCAGGAGGTAATAAAATCAGATATTATATTTAGTAACCATTTTTCCAGTAAATTAGAAGGTGATCCCGATAATTTTCATGTATATAATTCAACAATAATTGATGATTATATAATTAAATTTTTTTCTAAAGATTACACCATGCTCGACAAGTTTAAAGAGTATTACAAGAAGTAGTCAATCAGTTGAGGGATTGACTCGTAAAAAGGTCAATCCCTAATATGAAGTCAATCAAGTAAAAAGGGTTACTTTGGGCTTCCGATTACTGGAGTGCAAATGTGTATCAACAAGCAAGTAACACATTTAAGGATTACAATGGTGATGGCAAGAAGGACGGAAAACCTTACGGCAAAAAAGGCGATGAATGATGGCAGCAAATAGCTTTATCCGAAAGCTGGGCGAATTATAGAGAGAATTTGTTATTAAACAGATGTTTAGTAAAAAACTATTCTATTCAATGGATTATTTACTTTTTTCAGTATTATGGTTTCCCAATATATTATGGAGCTTTATTCGCTGAGCTGGAACAATTTGGATGTTCATATAGTGATATGGAAAAAGCTATATCAACCTATTCATTTATTGGTTATCATGATAATTTAATCAGAGAATATCCAAATTTAAAAGATTCAATAACAGCAAAAGTAAACAGATATGAAAGTAAAAATTTTTAGTTTGTTATTTGTATTTATTTTCTACGGGTGTGAGCCATTTATAAATGTTTCAACCGAGATACTCTCGCTGCACAGCAAATTAAAAGCGTATATCCAACAAATGAATGGACTGTTCGTTTGGGATATACAGAATATTGCAACTCAACAGTAATTGCCAATGGGTTACCCGGTTTTAGCACAGCTAAAAATTATAATTATGAGAAAAATTTAAAAAAGGGTTATCCATTAAATTTTGAATTTCAAACAAAGCTAACTTATGGGTATTTAACAAAACCGGATGATTATAGTGAGTTAAACAACCCTTATCATCATGCAGAATTATCATTAGGGTCATTTTGGTCATATAGAGTTATAGTTTCAAAAGTGGAGATTGAAGCAGGTAGAGGTGTGTTATTCAACGTATTAGCTGGTTATAACTCTGGCTTTAAATTCAATGATAATTATTTTGCTCACCTGCAACCATACGGTAACTGGCTACTAATGCCATCTGCAAAAATAGGATTAAAGTATCAACTTAATAAAATAAAATTAAAAACTAAGCTTATCTTTCCTTTGTGTGTTGGAGGATTTTATCAGGAATACCAAAACTATCCATATATTGAAGATAAAATAATTACACATGTTTTTACCCCGAATACATTAGCACTTTTTAATAAGTACAGAGCTGTTTATGCAGAAATGAATTGTTATATACCTATCGATTTGAATTCTACAAAAAAAAATGAATTTATAATTGGTATTTATATTGACTCCACAAATGGTAGCATTAATTACATATCAGAAAAGAAACAAAATATTGGAATAAGTCTGGGGGTACAGTTTTAACAGAGTATGTACAAAGCTATACAACTGTGCATTTAAATTCAGAGTTTCATCTATAAATACTTAAAATAAAATTAACTCCATATAATTTTGAGTTGTAGCCACATGATTCAATTACAGAGTTACAAGATGAATTAATTAAAGAATATACCAACATTTGCAGGCAAAGTGATCAAAAAAAAGTCCTGCACAATGGCAAGACTTTAATAATGATTGCAATCTGTTTGATCAACTATGATAGTTTTACATTTACTGCATTTAATCCTTTTCTTCCTTCTTCGATGTCGAAGGTAACTTCGTCGTTTTCCTTAATTTTGTCAATCAAACCGGTTGAATGTACAAAATACTCTTTCGAAGAATTAGTGTCTTTAATAAATCCAAATCCTTTTGATTCATTAAAAAATTTTACTGTTCCGTTGCTCATTTATTTATTTTTAAATTTCGCGCAAGATAGTCATTCTTTTCTGAATAAAATGAAATTTTCTAAAAATAAGTAAAAAAAATCTCCCGAATTAGAAATTCGTTAAAAATAAAGGATTTATAAATTCATTGGTAACTATCTGCCTTTTTCATCAAGCATCGTGGTATTATGCTTTAATAATTTAAGTATCAAATATATAACACCTGAAATGATTGTTCCCCAGCAAATCCAGTCGGTATCGGCGACTATTCTTTCATTCTGGATGGAAAACCCGGTATTATGAAACAGAAAAAGCAGCACAAAAATGGCAAGTAACCCGTTTTTCTCTTTTTTGAGTACTTTTTTAATACTGAAATTGTACTTTGGTTTTCTGAATGCTTTGAATGAAGGCAGGAAAGCAGGAGTACCTTCAGCCCAATCGGTATAAACCTTCCCGAATTTCCGACGCAGGAATTGTTCTTCAGCGTACATAATCCTTTCGTAATAAACCCAGTATAACAAAACGAATACGATTAAAAACCACGCATTTTCAATCAGTATTGCAGCTCCCAGCCACATAAAAAAGTTACCAAGGTACAGCGGATGTCTTACTGTGGAATAAATGCCCGATGTGTTTAATTCATCGGCAAGCTGCCCTTCTTTGGTATTTCTTCCCGATGTGTTTCCGGGTGTATGACCGACTGTATAAATCCGGATAGCAAGTCCGAGCAGCGACACTGCCAAACTGATGTATTCAACTATGGAAGACGGAATAAGATTTTCACTGCTTTCGTGAAAGCGCTGAAAAGCAAATACCGCCAGTCCTAAAACAACTATAATGACAGGCAAATTACCCCTGTGTTTAAATAAAAAATTTCCCTGTTCTTCAAATTCTTCCTGTAAAGCCATTTTCTTATTTTTTAATATATTTCTGATTATTAAATGATGATATTACCAGTTGATTTCCTTTTTGCCCATTTTGAGAAGATAAGCGTTGGCAGCCGAGAAATGTCCGCACCCGATGAATCCGCGATAAGCTGAAAGTGGTGAAGGATGTACCGATTTCAGGACCAGATGCCGGTTTGGGTCGACGATTGCACCCTTTTGCTGTGCGTAATTTCCCCACAGCATAAACACCAGATGTTCTTTCTGTGTAGCGAGTCGGGCGATGATAGCATCGGTAAAAGTTTCCCAGCCTTTGCCCTGATGTGAACCGGCCTTATGAGCTTCCACCGTAAGCGTGGCATTGAGCAACAATACACCCTGTTTCGCCCAACGCATAAGATTTCCGCTTTCCGGAAAAGCTATGCTCAAATCGCGTTCAATTTCTTTGAATATATTGATCAGCGAAGGTGGAAATTCAATTCCATCGTTTACCGAAAAGCAAAGACCATGTGCCTGCCCGTCATTATGATATGGGTCCTGACCGATGATTACTACCTTCACCTCATCGAACGGACATTGATCGAATGCATTGAAAATAAGTTTTCCGGGTGGAAAAACCTTTTTGGTTTTGTATTCGTTGCGAACAAAATCAGTAAGATTTTTGAAGTAATCTTTCTCAAATTCGGCCGCTAATGCATTTTGCCACGAACTTTCAATTTTGACATCCATTTTGAGGCTTATTTGAGTGTTTCGACAGCATCTTTAAGTTGATTCATGGCCTGTTTCAATACTTCGAGCGGACAGGCAACATTCAATCTGAGGTGATACTCACCACCGGGACCAAAAACAGTACCTTTATTGAGTCCTAAATGCGCTTTCAGTGAAAAGAAACGATGCAATTCGTCGGTTTCCATTCCCAGGCCTTTACAATCGAGCCAAACAAGGAATGAAGCTTCAGGAATCATCGGTACAATTCCGGGAATGTTGTTTTTGAGAAATCCGGCCACAAAATTTATGTTGGCATTTACATAATCAAGCATTTGCAAGCGCCATTCTTCACCATTTTCGTAGGCAGCAATGGCCCCTATATAAGCAAACAAATTTCCTGAATTCATTTCTGAAGATTCAAGAAACGACGCAAATGTCTGACGCAAACGGCTATTCGGAATAATATAACCCGAACTTATTAAACCCGGCATATTGAAAACCTTTGTAGGAGCCATGAAGGTGACCGTATTGTTTTCGGCCCACTCCGAGATGGTTGCCATGGGCGTATGCGGGATTCTGCCGGGCAAAACCATATCAGCATGAATTTCGTCTGATACTATGGTTACATTATTTCGCTCGCAAACGGAAGTCAGTCTTTCAAGTTCCTCACGCGACCAAACCCTGCCTCCCGGATTATGTGGGTTGCATAGTATAAAAAGTCTGGTTTTCGGAGTGAATTTTCGTTCCAGGTCATCGAAATCCATTTCAAATTTCCCGTCATTTTCTATCAATTGATTATATATCAACACTCTGTGATTGTTTTGAATCACATGAAAGAACGGATAATAAACAGGTGGTTGCACGATAATTTCATCACCTTCATCGGTAAGACATTGTACGGCAAAAGCGAGTCCGGGTACAATTCCGGGTAAGAATCCAATCCATTCCCTTTTAACGTCCCAGTGATGGTGACCGGCAATCCATTGTTGCATTAACGGATAAAATTCGGGAGGTGTCATTGTGTAGCCGAGAACCGGATGTTCGAGTCGTTTCTGAATGGCATTCAGAATAAAATCCGGAGTCCGGAAATCCATATCGGCCACCCATAGCGGCAGTATATCATCAGTTCCAAACAGGGCTTTGCAGCGATCATACTTTACTGCATTGGTATTCCGGCGGTCGATGATTTCATCAAAATTATAGTGCATATACTTATTTATCAGTAATTGAATTGAATCAAATTATTAATTATTGAATGTACCTATTCGAAAAAAATGTGATTTACTGAATTTCCGTTATTTCTGTTATCGGGTTTCCCACACAAACATTAGGAACCGGGATATTCAGGATATCAGCTATTGTTGGTGCGAGGTCGGTAATCCGGTAAGATTTTTTAATCAGTTGTTGTTTAATTTTCCAGCCATAAAAATAAACAGGTGTGAATGATAAAATAGAGTTCGACTCGCCTACAGGCTGAAGTTTATCGTTCACTTCGAGCCACCCGGGCAATAATGAGAAAACCACGTCGCCCGAACTGTTTTTATGAAATGAATTACGTAAACGTGTAAACTCATCGTTTGAATTTCCGTTCAGATTAAGAATCTGAGGTGTGGGGAATGCCGACTGAACCCCTTCAAATTCGAGCATGAAATCGGCAACAGCCTGTTGTACATCTCTGAAATTCAGCTTTTTTTCTTCAATTTTTTGTTTATTTAAAAAAATATTTTTCCCGTAATAGCCGCTTATCCACTTTTCCTGTCCGTAAAGAGCCATCAGATAAGTATTGACAAGTGCCATCGATCTGCTGGCACTAAAATATCCGGCCGGGATATTATTTTTACCAAGTTCGGTGGGTGAATGAACGTTGGTTTGATTCCCTACGATAAAGAAGAGGGTTTTATTCAATCCTACTGCCGATTCCACCTTTTGTATCAACGACTGGATTTCCTTATCGAGCCTTAAGTACATGTCTTCTTTTTCGGCTGCCTGCAACGAAAAAAGTTTCTCTTCAGGAGTTCGTAGTGTAAATTGCAACATCAGCATATCAGGCACGTTATCAGCACCTAATTTTTCATTCTCAATAATTTTTATGCCTAATTGTGCAACCAGCGTGTTGGCTGCAGGTGTATTTCTGAGTATCGATGCCGAAGACAGTTTTGCCTTCTTTTCGGTAGGACGATAACTGAACGATTCCAAATTTTTGTTTTGTAATGCGGCCTGATAGGTTGCGATTGAATAAAGCGGGCGCCAGGTAGTATTAATAATTGATTTAAAACTTCCGTTGACATTCATTTCATCGGCCATTCTGTGAAGTCCATCGCGGTAATAACCCGTTGTAACCCATTTCATTGACACATCGTCGATCCATGCAACACTTGCAGCCGTATGTCCGCCGAGCATGATTGCATCCTCAGGCTGAACAGCAACTGCATAAGATTTTGCCCTGCCCGTAAAAGCCATCATTAATTCATCGACGATGGTACTTCCGAGTAAATTATGTGCCGATACGGTTTCGGTAGTTCCAATACCAATTTCCTGATCATCGGCAATAATGGATTGAATGCGATCGTTGATCCGGTTGTAGTATGTATTTCCGGTAATTCCGTGGTAGAAAGGCACCGATCCCGTCATAACCGTGGCAATGTCGGATGCATTTCCAGCCGAAACGATATTATAACTAACATTTTTAAGGTTTGCACCATCGTTCATAAACGCCTTAAAACCATGTGGATCGAACGAATTCGACATCAAATCCAGATGTTTCTGTTGCAATCCATCAATCACAATTCCGATTACCAGTCGCGGACGATCGGGAGCAACGGATTGAGCCGAAACAAATGCTGTATGAATAAGGCATGTAAATATCAATATTACAGCGCGAAAAGCAAATTTCATTCAAAAAAAGGAAATTAAATTGATGATAAACCACTTTTATATGTGGACGTCAGAATTTTTAATATAAAAATACTGTCCTTATTTTCAGTGCAAAAGTACAAAATAAAACGATACGATTAAAGCTTTATTATTTTGAACCTGCGCTGAGTCAGGTAATATTGAGAGTCAGGAAAGTTATTTAAATTCTTTATTTTTTAATGCCGGTTTCCAAAATTATCCGGTCATTCAAACCGCTGAAATAACAAAAGAAAGCTACATCCGGTATTTTTTCACAAAACCCCTTTCGTACTTGGCAATTCATATTTATAAATATCCCGTTTTACAGCCATTTTAACCGATTTGGCCAAAGCTTTGAAAACTCCTTCAATTTTATGATGTTCATTTGTGCCTTCAGCCCTGATATTGAGATTCATTCTGGCAGCATCGCTCAGCGATTTAAAAAAGTGATAAATCATTTCGGTGGGTAAATCACCTATGTATTCCCGTTTGAATTCAGCTTCATAAACCAGCCACGGTCGTCCGCCAAAATCCAGAGCTACCGAGCACAAACAATCGTCCATCGGAAGACAGAAACCATAACGTTCTATCCCGCGCTTATCTCCCAGTGCCTTTAGCAGGGCCTCGCCCAATGCCAGAGCAGTGTCTTCGATGGTGTGATGCTCATCCACTTCCAGATCACCTTTCACCTGAATGGTCAAATCGCAACCCGAATGCTTTCCAATCTGTTCGAGCATGTGGTCGAAAAATTTCAGGCCTGAGCTGATATTGCATTTCCCTGTTCCATCGAGGTTTAGCTCTACAAAGATATCGGTCTCTTTGGTTGTTCTCTGAACAGTTGCCTTTCTTTCACCGGCAAATAAAAATTCTGTAATCCGGTTCCAGTCGGTCGTTTGCAGAACACAAAATTCTGTTAAATCAGAAGTCAGCAATTGTTGATCATCGCTAATCAAAACTGCTTTACAGCCTAAATTTTTGGCCAGTTTAACATCGGTTATTCTGTCACCGATTACAAATGAACCGGCTAAATCATACTTTTCGCTGAAATATTCATTCAACATTCCGGTTCCGGGCTTTCGGGCAGGCAGATTTTCTTCGGGAAATGACTTGTCGATGAATATCTTATCGAACTCCACTCCTTCATTCTTCAGTATCTGCAGCATTTTCGACTGCACGGCGTCAAAATTCTCCTGCGGATAAACCTCGGTTCCCAGGCCGTCCTGGTTGGTAACCATGGCCCACTCAAAATCGAGTTTGGTCCGGATAAAGTGGAGATTTCGGATTACTGATGGTAAAAATTCGAGCTGTTCAACCCTGTCGACCTGAAAGGTTACGGGCGGTTCTTTAATGATAGTGCCGTCTCTGTCGATAAAAAGTACTTTTCGTTTACTGAAATTAGACCCGTTTTCCATTTTTGTCAGCTACAATATTTATATTCATTTCATTCATCATGCAAAAATAGTTCATTTTTATGTGATTAGAAAATGTAAAGAATTTAACGTTAGAAAAAAGAAAGAATTTTTTTTAATTACAGCTCAATTGAATAAATGTAAAAAAGTATGTAACTTCGCACACTCAATTGGCTTTCATTTTAAATAATCGATATTAACAACATGCTTTATCCGCAACATTTCGAACAAAAAATTGATTTTACCACAGTCCGACAATTACTCAGAGACAAGTGTATCAGTACATTAGGAATTGAGTTGGTGGATAATATTCAGTTTTCGTCCAACTTCAGCGAAATTACGAATTATTTATCCCAAACCGATGAAATGTTGCGAATTCTCACCACCGAAGCTGAAGATTTACCAATTGGTGATTTTTACGATGTCAGACCGGCATTGATGCGGACACGGGTCGAAGGTTTGTTCCTCGACGAAGCAGAAGTTTTCGGCCTTTGGCGTGCATTGGAAGCTGTACGTAAGCTGGTTTCATTTTTCTCGAAAAAGGAAGAAAGTCCCTATCCGTACATTACCGGCTTATTACCCCTGACTGAGTCATTTCCACTGATTATCAGAAGAATTGAAGGAATATTAAATAAATTCGGAAAAATTAAAGACAATGCATCACCCGAACTAAATCGTATACGCAAAGATATTCAGCAGGTTGAGAGTTCGGTTTCGCGTACGCTGAATGCCATCCTGCGTCAGGCTCAGGCCGATGGTTATGTCGAAAAGGATGTTGCTCCCACCATGCGCGACGGCAGGTTGGTGATTCCGGTTTCACCTGCATTCAAACGAAAAGTGAATGGTATCGTTCACGATGAATCGGCAACAGGTAAAACAGTTTTTATCGAGCCCGCACAGGTAGTGGAAGCAAACAATCGTATCCGCGAACTTGAGGGTGAGGAACGCAGGGAAATTATCCGGATTCTGGTTGAATTTACCGGATTTGTACGTCCGTATTCCGAAACTATCATCGATTCGCAGAGATTCCTGGGTGTCATTGATTTTTTACGTGCAAAGGCACTTTTTGCCATCGGGATCAATGCCATTAAGCCACGCATCGGCCATTCAGGTCAGATTGACTGGCACAGGGCAATCCATCCTCTTTTGTTTTTATCGTTGAAAAAGCAGAAAAAAGAAATTGTGCCTCTGGACATTGTACTGAACGAAAAACAGCGGATTTTACTGATTTCAGGTCCTAATGCCGGAGGAAAATCAGTCTGTCTGAAAACCGTGGCTTTGTTGCAGTACATGCTTCAGTGCGGATTATTAATTCCCGTACACGACAGCAGTTTTACTGGCATTTTCGAACGGCTTTTCATCGATATCGGGGACGAACAATCCATTGAAAACGATCTATCCACTTATAGTTCACACCTGCTGAACATGAAATACTTTGTTCGTTACAGCAATGATAAAACGCTGTTACTGATTGACGAATTCGGTACCGGAACCGAACCCATGATTGGTGGCGCAATTGCCGAAGCCACCCTGGAACGTTTTAACCGGAATAAGGCATTTGGTGTAATTACCACCCATTACACCAATCTGAAACTTTTTGCCGATGCTACAGAAGGAATTGTTAACGGAGCAATGTTGTACGACCGTCAGCATTTACAGCCTTTATTTCAGTTGAGCATCGGCAATCCGGGAAGTTCGTTTGCAGTGGAAATTGCACGAAAAATAGGTTTACCCGAAGATTTAATTGCCGAAGCTGCTGAAAAAGTTGGTACGGACCGAATGGATTACGACAAACATTTACAGGACATTGCACGCGATAAAAGATACTGGGAAAACAAACGCCGCGACATCAGGCTGAAAGAAAAGAAGCTCGAAGAAACCCTGGCAAAATATGAGACCGAAATGTCGGCAATAGATAAGCAAAGGAAAGAAATTTCGCAGAAGGCAAAGGCAGAGGCTCAGGCATTGTTGAACGAAACCAATGCGAAAATTGAGAATACAATTCGTCAGATAAAAGAAGCACAAGCCGAAAAAGAGAGGACAAAAGAAGTGCGAAAAGAGCTAGAGGAGTTTAAACAAAAAATCACTCATAACTCAGCCCCCAAACCCCCTCAAGGGGGCTTAAAGACTCCATCTCCAAAAAAGAAACCGCTTTCAAACTCCATGTCTCCATCTACTTTGGAGAGGGTAGTGGAGTATGCAGTTGGATGCAATGTCCGTTTAAAAGGCCAAACAGCTACAGGAATTATTCTTGAAATTCAGGATAAAAATGCTGTTGTGGCATTCGGACAAATGAAATCGACCGTCCTGATTGCAAAACTTGAAATTATCAGCAATACAAAGCTGAAAAAAGAGAACCAAAGGTTTGAGAATTCAGGAAATTCTACTACTGATGAAGTAAGGCAACGTAAACTCAGCTTCAAATCAGAAATTGATGTCAGAGGAATGCGTGTCGACGAGGCATTACAGGCAGTAACCTATTTTATCGACGATGCTGTTATGGTGGGTATTGCTTCGGTACGGATTCTTCACGGAACCGGAACCGGTGCCCTGCGTCAGATGATCCGGCAATACCTCAATACCGTACATTCGGTAAAATCCTTCAAAGATGAACATGTTCAGTTTGGTGGTGCCGGAATTACAGTGGTGGAGTTTGAATAAACCCGTATGACTTTTTAATATTACACCCTTTCGGGTTGCCGGCTTATGATATGGTTGCCACAGTGCTTGTCAACCCGGATGATAAAGAAGAATTGGCTCTGACGCTGAATGGAAAGAAAAGAAAACTAATGAAATCTGATTTTTTGAAAGCATTTTCATTGAATGGATTAGACATAAAAAGTATTGACAGGATATTTTCAAAATTTGAAAAAGTACTACCCGGGTGGATAGAATTTATAAATTTAAGTTTCATTCCGGATAAAATGAAAACTGAATTTATTGATTTAATTTACTGTAGAGCCAAAAGATTAGAAATTATTTAGGTGATAGTTTGTAATAAGTTTTGAAATAAGTTCCATTCATATTGCCAATTCAATTTTTATTTCCTTACAACCCGTTTCCACAGAACAATTTTAACCCACAGGCGTTTAATTCATACTGAAAATAAAATTTTAAACTCTAAAATAAAAGGATAGAAAAAAATGAAAATTGAAAAGATTGTTGCACGCGAAGTGCTTGATTCGCGTGGTAATCCCACAGTAGAAGTGGATGTTGTTCTGGAATCGGGTGTGATTGGTCGTGCCGCTGTTCCTTCGGGAGCTTCAACCGGCGAAAATGAAGCCATTGAACTGCGCGACGGCGACAAAAGCCGTTACCTTGGTAAAGGTGTACTCAAAGCTGTAGCCAATGTAAACAATGTTATTGCTCCTGCCCTGATTGGCATCAGTGCACTCGAACAACGCCTGATCGACAAAAAAATGATTGCACTCGATGGTACTAAAACCAAATCGAAACTCGGTGCAAACGCTATTTTAGGTGTTTCGCTGGCTGTAGCCAAAGCTGCTGCCAATTATCTGGATCTTCCGTTGTACCGATATATCGGCGGAACAAATGCATTTACTTTGCCTGTTCCGATGATGAACATTATCAACGGTGGCTCGCACTCCGATGCGCCGATTGCATTTCAGGAATTTATGATTCGTCCCGTAGGCGCTGTCTCGTTCCGCGAAGGTCTGCGAACCGGAGCCGAAGTGTTTCATGCTCTCAAAAAAGTATTGCACGACAAAGGATTAAGCACTGCCGTGGGCGACGAAGGTGGTTTTGCTCCGAATCTGGCAGGTGGAACCGAGGAAGCTCTGGAATCCATCCTTACTGCTATAAAAAATGCCGGATATTTGCCGGGTAAAGATGTAACCATTGGTCTCGATTGTGCTTCATCGGAATTCTACAAAAACGGTGTATATGATTATTCAAAATTCGAAGGTCCAAACGGTAAAAAACGCAGTTCAGCCGAACAGGCCGATTATCTGGCCGAACTGATTGCTAACTATCCAATCGACTCCATCGAGGATGGGATGGCTGAAGGTGACTGGGATGGCTGGAAATTACTGACCGACAAAATAGGAAGTAAATGCCAGTTGGTAGGCGACGATTTGTTTGTAACCAATGTTGAATATCTGAAAAAGGGAATTGAACTTGGTTGTGCCAACTCAATTCTGATTAAAGTGAACCAGATTGGTTCGCTGACCGAAACCTTAGATGCTATCGAAATGGCACACCGCGCAGGTTATACTTCGGTTACTTCGCACCGCTCCGGTGAAACTGAAGATGCAACCATTGCCGATATTGCAGTAGCTACTAATTCAGGACAGATTAAGACAGGTTCTTTAAGTCGTTCGGACCGTATGGCTAAATACAACCAGTTACTTCGCATCGAAGAAGAACTGGGTGAACTGGCAGTTTACGGGTACAAAAAGTAATATTCATTTTTAAAGGTTTTTTCAAAAAAAGAAGCTGTCCGGTATTTAATCAGACAGCTTCTTCCTTTTTTAAAAGCACGTCGTAATCACTACGCCACGCTTTCCAACTTAAAAACTTCATACTATCATAAAAAAACGCGTTATTTAATCAAAGTAACCTTTAAAATTTTGTTTTGCATTCTGAAAATGTAAATTCCGTTTTTAAATGTACTTAAATTAATATCATTCGTCGAACTCAGAATTCTTCGTCCGGCAGTATCGAACATTTGTATTTCAACATGTAAAGGATTGAAAACCGTTTTTCCGTCAAATACAGGTCCTTCTGACTGATTGACAGTGGAAGTACTGTTTTCATTCACACTTACAGCATAAACCTTTGAATTAATCATATCACTTACAGTATAGTTTACGGCTGAGGCAGTAAAGTTTTGGGCAGTAAGTGGCGAAACTGTTGTTCCCACACCTTCCAGTGTGATTACCGGTGTAATAGCTGTCCTGTCAGTACCAATCGGAACTTTTACTTCGATGGTTCCGGCAGTATGATCAATTATTCCGCTAACTCCTTCGGCTGTTAATGAACTGATTTGCAGACTTGGTGCTGTAAACTGAGTTCCGTTCAGCAGGTAATCAACAGCATTGCTTACCATTGTTTTAGCAGTTGCAGTCAGATTTTGATAACTATCGGCAAAAATTGGTATCATCAGGTATTTAGCAGTAATTCCTGCTCCGCGTACAGCTCCCGGCACATCATGAATGGCTACGGCTGCCGTACCTCCCGCTTTGGGAGCAGTAGCAACATTAATGCTACCCGGCAATGTGATATCAGCAGGCTGAATTCCTTTTGAACCAGAAACAGCACTTAACAAATCTAAAGTTGCATTCAAAACAGCTTCACTTATGCCGTTGAAAACCGGATGAGTGGGTTGTTTAACAGTAATTGAAAGATTGGTGGAAAGTCCGTTATCAGCAGTTCCCCAAACCCAGCGACCGGTATTGTATTCGAATGATTTAAAATTCAGTATCGGTTTATTGACGGCTTTCAGGGCATTTAATTCTGCATTTCCACCGGCAACACTTTCGTGAACAATAATTAAATCATAATCGTCGTAGAAAGTGGAAGCCGGAGCCAATGAAGCGGCAGTTTTCAAAGTCAGCAGCAGATTTGTATTTGCATCGAGATATGGATATAATGCGTCGGTCGATGGTAAAGTACTGCTACCTATCATATACAAAACATCACCTGCAGTGGACGATTTCACCTTCACGGTACCTGTAGTTGTTATGTCCGGGCCACTGTAACCGGCTATTGCAGTCGCTGTGACAGTAAAATCAAATGTTCCGGGAGTAACACCCGACTCTACAGTTCCCGAAATTGTATAATTTCCGGTATTAGTTCCGGTCGAAACAAAATTTCCTGACAAACCGTCTGGAAGATGCAGTACTGTTGCACCGGTAGCATTCGTTAAGTTATAAACGATATTCACTAAATTTCCACCCGCTTTCAGAGCCTGAGATGCACTGCCCGAAGTCAGCGCAATTGTCGGAGCAGGAACTGTGGCAGGAACAGTAAGGGTTACAGCATAATTTACCGATGTTGTAGCATCTGAAGCTGTATAAGTAACTGCGCCACCCGAAAAATTCTGTGCCCCGGTTGGTGAATAGGAAGTTGCTGTTCCGCCAAGTGTCACAACGGGTGTAATTGATGAAAGATTTGAACCATAGGGCAATTCGGCCGTAATTGTTTTGGCATCTTCGTTGATTGTAGCTGTTACACCTTCGGCAGTAAAAGTTTTGATGGATGGAGCGACAGGCAATGCAGGGGTAATATCAAAACCACTGATATTTACGTTTTGGGTTGATGTACTTGTATTACTGGTACAGAAACTGATTTTAACAAACTTTCCCTGAGCAATATTCAGTCCGGTTACGACCGACTCGGAAGTCGACACAGACTGGCCGGTTATATTCGAAGTAATTTTTGTACCGGACAGTGTACAATCATCCAGCAGGGTATAAGTTCCGGCATACGAATCTGCAACAGAAACCTGATAAATAGATCTGGTTGAAGAAGATCCGGAACTCATTCCGTAAACCTTAATCGCTGAAGCTGAAGTACTTTTTAGTTCCAGCACAATAGTTTTTAATTGTACCCGGTAATTGTTGGGCGAAGGAAACACCACGTTACTCGTACTTGTCGACATGGTTGCAGCATCAACTGCATATAAAACATCGGTTGTGGAAAATGCTTTTGATGTAACAGATGAAAACGCAGCATTGAACCTTAGTTGCACAACATCGGCTCTTGCCTGCAAAACACTGAATGATAACAGCGAAATTATCGACAATAAAATTGAAGTAAATTTTCTCATACAATTAAATTTTAAATGTTAATACTATTCCGATTGTAAAAATAATTCTATTACCATTTTTTTATGTTCAAAAATTGACGAAAGAAGTGGAGAATTTGACACATACATCTTCGAACTTATAGTTATCAAAAAAAAAGAGAATGTCAAAGCGACATTCTCTTTTTGATTGTTGACGAAAAAAAATCGTGGAACAGTTGGCTTAATTTCTGATATTTAAGCTCCAAAAGTATTAAAAGGATCGGTTGCGGCATTGCCGTTTATCCGGTTCATTACTTCATTCGGACCGGCCGGAGGTGCTGACTCCAATGCCAGGGATATTTCATTGTCCAGAATAACATTCTCAATTATCGGAGCCTGATAAATACGTTTGCTGAATTCTATATTTGTTGTCATATTCTTCTCGGTTATGAATTATAAATTATGAATTAAAAATCATGAATTACTTAACAATAACTTTAGCTGTAATATTATTAATCTTCACAATGTAGATATCCGGTACATAAGGAAATTCGATGTTCATTGTTGTACCCGATATTTTTTTACTCAGCAATTGTTGACCAACAGCATTGTAAACCGACAAAACAGAACCTATCAGCTTGTCATCACCTGTTCTTAAGGTAAGTCCCTGCAGGTTATTCCAGTAAATCTGCGTACCGTTAACATTGTTATTATTCAATGCTGTAGTTGTGGAAGATGAACGGAAAATTACACTGAAGCGGTCACCGACTGTAGTTTCAGGACTGAACTGATAAGAAGCTGTTCCGTCAGTCAGGTCAGTTTCAATCAATGTAACGTTGTCCTTCAGAATTACTTTTACATCAGATGGTAAGTTGCTTACCTCACTGGCTTTAATACTGAACGAAGTGGCACTTCCGGGAACAAATCCAAGACCGATAGGCTGATCCGTTGGGATTGAATTCATAGCGTTGATAACAATATGTTCGGATCCCAGGGTAGTATAAATTTCAGGAATAGCCGGGTTTTCATTGCTCATTTTCGGTGCATCAATTTTATCCAGATCATTCGAAGCTTTGGCACTGAAATAAATCACTGCTTCGTCGGAGTATGTACCGTTACTTACCTGCAGACGTAATAACTGAAGAGCAGATTGAACTGCGGCCGGAGCCTTCAATAATTTGTCGGTAGCAGGTGCATGGGCAGTCATGTCACTTGTCAGTACCAATGAACCTCCGCCCTCAACGGCTCTTACCCAGAATGCCTGCATAGGCGGAATATATTTACTTGCATTATTAGGCACAGCTACTCCGTCACCATTGACTGTCCAGAAACCGTAGGCTCCATCCGATTTAGTCCTGTACCACATCGTTGTGGTGCGCATACTGTTTGTGTTAGGCGTACTTGCTGTTACCAAATCCCAGTTCAGATATGCAGGATAAGGATTCCCGATGAGGTTAAATCCGGGTTTATTGGCATAACCTGTTCTTCCTGTCAATGTTACGGTTTGATCGCCGCTGTTCAGTGTTCCGTTAAATGCGATATCATTTGCGGCTGCGGCAGGAACTACCTGATAACCAACTTTTGCAAGCATGGTGGTTGTGTTTGCCGACCAGGAATAAGACGTTTCGTCATACGATTTGATAATGCTCATTCCCGAAGGCGTTGCCGAAGCAACCGGTGGAGTTACATACCATGTACGCAATGCTCCGGCATGCTGGAACGATTGATTGACTGTGGCATTGGTATTTGTTAATGTTCCTTTATTGATTAAAGTACCTGTGCCATTTTCTGAGCTACTTTCAATTGTAAGATTGGAAACAGTGAGTGAATTATCAACAGGAAGTGTAACTTTAGCTCCCGGACGGATAAACATATAGGGGAAGCTTGCTCCACCAGCATTGTTGATGGTTTGTTCAGAAGTACCGTTAAATAAAACGGCGCGACTGTTCGCATATAAATTTGAGCCAACTCCGGTCGACCAGTTTCCACCAACATATAAATCACCGCCGGCTGCATTACCTAATGAAAGATTACCGTTTAACGTCACATTTCCATTTACTCTTAATGGTAAATTTACTCCTGAAATACTATAATCCATATACAATGCCGAGCCTGCATCGATTGTTAAGTTACCGCTAAAGGTTCTTTCAACAATAGCACCATTTGGATAATTCAAAGTAGTATTGTTACTTAACTGCAGATTGGCAGGGGTTGAACTATCCAATTCTTTCCAACGGCCATAGGTTCCACCTGTGTTGTAAATTAATGTTGAAGCACTACCATAAACCGGGGCGGCATCAATACTACCACCGTTGTTTATTTGAAGATTACCATTAATCGTCAAAATCTTTGAATTTAGTTTTACTGTTGAGTTTGTTACTAAAGATCCTGTAATTGTTAAATCATTCGATAATGAAACACCATTTGAATTTGTAATCGTCACATCTTTAACTGATTGAGGCATATTTGCTCCTGTTACTGCATTTGTTTCAGTTCCATAAAACTCAAAACTTGAATTAGGATTAAAAGTTTTTGTACCGGATGTAGTAAAATTACCGGATACTCCATTTACATGTGAAGTCTTTAATTTTGCATTTGATTTCAAATTGAAAATTAACAATCCTCCTATCGTCTGAGAAGCGATGTCTAAAGTTGATCCACCATTTACATTTATAGTTGTTGCAGAAAGAGATGTATTGAATGTTCCTGTATTAGTATAAGTTTGAACACCACCAATAAAATTAATTGTTACATTATCAGATGCTGATTTTGATGATAATGTACCACCATTTATAAGAAAATTACCTGTTAAATTTATAGTACAAGGAGAAGCACCACTACCATTATTAAACAATAAAGTACTTCCCGTTCCTACTGACAAATTGCCACCAATATTTATAACTGAAGCTCCGGCTGCAGAGCTTCCATTTGAAGTTAACAATCCTCCGTTCAAAACCAGATTCCCATCAATTGTTAAAGTTTTTGTTACTCCTGCAGTCATAGACATCAATCTCAAGTATTTTGTACCGGTACCTGTTATTGTTACATTACCTTTTATATGCCGTGCGTCTGACCAAATACCTCCTATGTCAGCACTTTGTGAAGTACAATTCCATGTAAAATTATAAAAATCCTGATCAATACCAGTTGGAATAGAACCTGTTATACCATCAATCAATAGTAAAGATTCATTATTCCAAACTGAGATCGGAATATTACCTCCATTCATAGCATGTTCATAAGTACCATTAACAGTTAACGTAGTTCCTAATGTGATTTGCGCTGTTGCCTTCAAAGTTGCACCGGTAGCAACTGTAGTAGCGGGGATTGTTGATGTAGCATTTACAGTTACTGTATGCCCGCTGATAATAGTTACACTTGCCGCACTACTTGTTGGAGCAGAAGTTGCATCCATCCAAGGTGCATTTCCGGTACCTGAACTTTGCCAGGTTGTATTATCACTCCAAATACCAGTTGTTTTCGACTGGAAATAATCTGTTGAAGCTGTCGCAAATGATACAGTTACAGTATAGTCCTGTGTTGAACCATCTTCGGCTGTTACCGTATATGTTACTGGTGAAGTGTAATCTATTGTAACACCCTGAGCCGGACTTACACCAGCATGACTTGATACTGTAATTGTACTTGATGTTAAATTACTTTTATCTGTACCTGATGGAACAAAAACAGTAATGGTTTTTGATCCTTCATCTATATTAGAACTAACTTGTCCGGTAATCGTAAAAGCAGTAATTGCCTTTTCAGTATTCAAGGTTCGAACAGGATTCGAAGCAGATGATTCAGAAGAATTGCCATAAGTGACTCCATCTCCGACTGATAGGACTTTATATGTATAACTTGTATTTGCTGTTAAACCGGTAATTAAAGTACTCGTTGTTAGAATATTGGAAATTGTTTTTACTTTAGTATTTGTTCCATCATAAACATTTAGGATATAACTGCTTGCATGGTCAACACCTGCCCAATGAGCCGTAAAACCCTGATTTGTTGCATCTGTTGCATCCGATATAGCCGGAGCATTTAAAATAGTAACCGCATTCACTAAAACCGACACAATATTACTGGTTAAAGGTGAACAACCGTTGACCACACAGTAATACCATTTTGTGCCTGGAGTAGCAGTTGAAGGAGTGTAGGTTGAAGCTGTTTGATCTGTCAACAAAGTAGCTCCGCTCGTCGATTGTGAATCATTACTATACCATTGATAACCAGTTCCATTTGAAGCACTTATTGATAAAGCAGTTGCCAAATCGTTCTGATTATAAGTCGCACCAACGGGTTGTGTGCCAATAGAAACGTTGCCATTTACAGTAACATTAACTACTTTTGTAACAGTTTCAGTACCATCACTTAACTGAATGGTAAAAGCATCTGTACCAATATATCCTGCATTAGGCTGGTAACTCATTGTCCCTCCAGGAGTGATATCAGATGAACCAGAACTTGCTGTGGCATTGTTAATAGTCAAAGTTCCATGGGTAGGTGCGACTGATTGTGTCCATGTCTCAGTTTGATTTGCATCAGCATCACTTACATGCATAATACTTTTGAAATCAAATGCAGTTGCATCTTGACATAATGTTATTGAAGGTGATGTTGTTTTAAATGTTGGAATTTCATTTGTAGGATATGTTTCAATTTTTATTGCGTGTAGAAAAAAAGTAACTGATTTACGACCAATCGCTATCGACCTATTACCAGAAAAATTACTGGGTAAAGTAATAACATAATCAGTACGAGTATTTGTAGAAGGAATTGTATAATCTCCTAATAATGAGTTTGATAAAATGTCACCTACTTGAACAGTACCTCCAGTTGATGTACAACTTACTGTTAATGTGATTTTTCCTCCTTTGTTGAAATTACTACTAGGAGTAATCTTTAAATATTGATTTGTCATTGTAACAGCTGTTCCACCAGGCCAAGCAGCTGTGAATAAAGGAGACATATTTGTTCCAAATCGAAAATAGTTTGGTGATGCAACAAGAGTTGCACTTCCAGGGGCCGATGATGAGTTATAAGAAGTACCTTTAAAAAGTAAAGTAGCTCCGTTAATGTAAAAATTTGTTGTTCCATCACCACTTGTGTTTACCGTCGGACTTGTTCCTGTAATTCCTGAAGTTGGACTGGTAGTCCAATCTTGAAAAGTTGAATTAACTAAAACAACATTTTGTGCCTCAGCCCCCCATAAACTTAGCAGCATCATGAAGCATACTGCTATTGATTTCGTAATTGATTTCTTCATAAAAATTAAATTTAAAAGATTATTGTTTTTGTATTTGATTCTATTTTGATTATACAAAAATAGAGGCCACAAATTTGTAATATGTTCAAAAAATGACTTAATAGGTGGATAATTTGACAGTTGAAAAATAAAAACAGTGAGGAAAATGATTCTTACTTGCCGGCTGAGGCGTTAAAACCGGAATTTTTACCTCATACATATTATTACAAATATTTACAAAACAAGCACTATGACGAACTGATCCTGTAATAATTGAATTCATGGAAGGAATTTCTTTGTATGTAAAAACGATTTCATTACTGCTGAATTTAAAATTCAGCTCTTATTCAGTTCATTTTTTAGCTTAAAACGGCAGGTTTCTGCAATTTTAGACAGGATTATTAACTTAAATCAATAAAAAACAAAAATAATGTGCTGAAAATTTGGCTCGTACCTACATGTTTTTGTTATTTTGCACACAATTTCAAAATTGAGTTTCACTTATTCAATCAACTATGTCAAAAAACCTCGTTATCGTTGAGTCACCGGCTAAAGCAAAAACAATAGAAAAATTTCTCGGAAGCGATTACCATGTCATGTCCAGTTTCGGTCATATCCGCGATTTAGCCGACAAAGGCATCGGTATTGATTTTGAGGATAATTATCGTCCGCAGTACATTGTTTCGTCCGACAAGAAAAAAGTCGTTTCAGAATTGAAAAAAGAAGCGAAAGCTGCTGATGTTGTCTGGCTTGCTTCCGATGAGGACCGCGAAGGAGAAGCCATTGCCTGGCACTTGTTTGAAGAACTGAAACTGAAAGAAAATAATACAAAGCGTATTGTCTTTCACGAAATTACCCAAAATGCCATTCTTCATGCTATTGAAACTCCACGTTCCATCGATATCAACTTAGTGGACGCCCAACAGGCCCGAAGAGTCCTCGACAGAATTGTGGGATTCGAGCTTTCACCGGTTTTATGGCGAAAAGTACGTCCATCTCTCTCGGCAGGCCGTGTACAGTCGGTAGCTGTCCGTTTAATTGTGGAACGCGAACGTGAAATCAATCAATTTGTGCCTGAAAGTGCCTACAGGATTAGCGCTCAGTTTACATCAAAAGATATTAAAGGACAAACCGTAATATTAAAAGCCGAATTACAACAACGTTTTTCAACTAAGAATGAAGCACTTGCATTTCTCGAAAAATGTAAAACTTCTTCATTCACCATCGATAGTATCGTTACCAAACCTGCCAAAAAATCGCCTGCTCCTCCGTTTACCACTTCGACCCTTCAACAGGAAGCTGCACGCAAACTCGGATTTTCGGTAGCTCAGACCATGCAGGTAGCCCAACGACTTTACGAAGCCGGAAAAATTACCTACATGCGAACCGATTCGGTGAACTTGTCCGAACTGGCGATTAACACTTCAAAGGCCGAAATTATCAGTATGGCCGGACAAAAATACGTTCATACCCGCAGGTTCAACACTAAAACCAAAGGAGCTCAGGAAGCTCACGAGGCCATCCGTCCTACTTACATGAACGCACACACTGTGGAAGGTACGATTCAGGAGAAAAAGCTTTATGAATTGATATGGAAACGCACCATCGCCTCACAAATGGCTGATGCTGAACTCGAAAAAACCTCGATCTACATCAATAACTCCGGCAGCGAATATCAGTTTATTGCCTCTGGCGAAGTGATAGTTTTCGACGGGTTTCTGAAAGTTTACCTCGAATCGACCGATGATGAAACTGACAGTGAAAGCGAATCATTGCTTCCGTCGATGAATGAAGGTGAAAAACTATCGGCTATCGAAATAATTGCTCAACAACGTTTTACACAAAAGCCTCCGCGCTACAGCGAAGCAAGTCTGGTACGCAAACTTGAAGAACTGGGTATTGGTCGCCCGTCGACTTATGCACCAACCATTTCTACAATTCAAAATCGTAGTTATGTCGAAAAAAACGACCGTGAAGCTGAAAAACGCGAATTCAATGTTTTAAAACTGAAAGGAGATAAAATTTCAGACCAGATTAAAACTGAAAATACAGGCGCCGAGAAATCAAAACTTTTCCCTACTGATATTGGCATTGTGGTGAATGATTTTCTGACAGAAAATTTCCCTGACATTCTGAGCTTTGATTTTACTGCCAATGTTGAGAAAGAATTCGATAATATAGCTGAGGGTAAAGTAAAATGGACCAAAGCTATCGATAAATTCTATAAAAAATTTCATCCTATCGTTGAAGATACGATGAAAAACTCTGAACGTCAGGTGGGCGAACGGATACTGGGTATCGATCCGGCCAGCGGTCGACAGCTCTCGGTTAAAATCGGAAAATTCGGACCACTGGCACAAATCGGCACTGCCGAAGAAGATGAAAAACCGGTTTTTGCATCATTGCTCAAAGACCAGTCCATCGAAAGCATTACACTCGAAGAAGCGTTGGAATTATTCAAACTTCCGCGTCAGCTGGGTAATTTCGAAGAAAAGGTAATGACGGTGGCAGTGGGTCGTTTCGGGCCATATATCCGCCATGACAGTTCATTTTATTCTCTGCCCAAAACTGATGATCCAATGACCGTAACTACCGAACGTGCCATCGAAATCATCGAAGAAAAACGGGAAGCAGAAAAAAACAGACTTATTTGCAATCTGGGCGAAAACAATGAAATACAGGTACTTAACGGTAGATTCGGACCTTACTTCACTTGCGATAAAGTGAACTACAAAATACCAAAGGGAACCGATCCGGCTACACTAAGTTTTGAAAAATGTAAAGAACTAATGGCTGCTCAACCGGATGCCGGTGCAAAAAAGAAAGGTTTCGGACGTAAAAATGCCGGAACGAAAAAACAAACAGCTACAGAAAGTAAGAAAAAGAAATAAGGTTTTGTACCGGCAAAACCATCCGGATGGAAGATTTGGAAAATCCGCAGAGATTTGAAATATCATATAAAATTAAAAAATCCGGAGTGAAACCGGTATGATTTAGTACGTTCAACAATTTGAATAAAAATTTCAGGTACATACAGCTGTTTTGCATTTGTCAACGTTAAAAAGAATTATTCAATATGAAAAAAATATTTATAAGTCCGATATTCATTTTTAGTCTTCTGACCATCGGCTCGTATGAAAGCTTAAGAGCTGCCGATACAAATTCAACTTTGGTTTACTCACTTCCGAAAACCGAACTTGTGGTCGAAATTGAGGTAGAAAAGACAACACAGAAACCGGGACAGTATTACCAATACTCAGAACGCTATTTAGCCACCAATCAGGCCATTACCGAGAATAAAACCACCTACAGACTTAAAGATATCAATGTAAAATGGCATTCAATTCCGGACACAAAACGAAGTTATCCGGTGACTGTTGAGCCAAAATCGAACATGAAACTTCTGACAGTCAATTCTCAGGGATTATTGTGTGGAATTAATGTACCGGTACAGCAAATCCCGAATGAAGACAACAGTCAGAAAATCATCACACAAAACAAAACTTCTGAAATTCAGCTATTACCCTTAGGAGAAGAATATCTGCTGGCCGGTTCAAATTCAAAACTCGCCGAAGGTGTGGCCAAACAAATCTACAGAATAAGAGAAAGCCGTGTAAGTATTATAACCGGCGATCTCGAACATTTTCCGGCCGATGGAAGTTCACTGAATACCATGTTGGACGAACTTAACCAGATGGAGAAACAACTTACCGAACTTTTCACAGGTAAAACAACAATAGAAGTCATCAAACAAAGTGTAACAATTCAGCCTGATGCAGAAATGAGCAACAGGGTAATTTTCAGGTTATCAGCACTGAAAGGTATTATTCCGGCCGACGATTTAAGCGGTAATCCGATTTATATCAGTATCACTCCCGAAAAAACAAACCTTCCGAAAACTGAGTCAAAAGCTGCAAATACCGGTTTAAACACAGTGTTGCCTGCAACTACTGATATTTTGATCAGCGACGGAACAACAGCTCTTTACAGCAATAAAATACTAATTCCGCAACTCGGACCTGTAGTCACCTACCCCCTGGAACTTTTCAACAGTCCTTCATCAAAAGTATATGTAGATGTCGAATCAGGAAAGTTATTGAGAATTGAAAAATAATACCACAAGATCATAACAAGCCCCAAAACTAAAAAATGTCAGATCTATCAACAGTTAATGTAAATAAAACAGGATATTTTAACCGGAAACGACCGGAAATGCTTAAACATATACCATCCAATGCATTGCGAATTCTGGAAGTAGGATGTAATGATGGTTCATTCTGTTCGACATTACAACGTAATGACAGAGAAATATGGGGAGTAGAACTAAATCCTGAGGCCGCTGATAAAGCTAAATCGGTATGCAACAATGTATTGACAGGTGATTTTAATGATGTTTACAATCAATTACCACGGAATTTTTTTGATTGTATTGTTTTTAATGATGTTTTGGAACATATATATTCACCCTGGGATACAATAAATCTGGTTAAATCTTTATTGTCAGACAATGGGATTGTTGTTTGTTCAATCCCGAATTTCAGATATATTTCGAATTTAATTACCGAAATATTATTTGAAGGGGAATTCAGATATAAGGCTGAGGGAGGAATTCTTGATGATACACACATTCGCTTCTTTACAAAAAAAAGTATTTACAGAATGTTCAGTGAACAGGGTTATGATGTAATTGATTGCGAAGGAATTAATCCTTGTAAAAGCTGGAAAGAAAAATTATTCATTCGTCTGACCTTGGGTTTCCTGAAGGATACCAGATTTAAACAATTTGCCGTCGTAGCAAAACCGGTTAATGTATGAATTCGCCAATAGTTTCAATTATTACCCCTACATATAATCACGAAAATTATATTGCTGATTGTATTAAATCAGTAATAAAACAGACTTATAAAGATTGGGAAATGATTATCGTTGACGATGGAAGCAGCGATAACACGCTTGATATTGCAGTTGAATTTGCAAAATCAGACAACAGGATAAAAGTTTTCACTCAAAAAAATATTGGCATTTTCCGATTGGGTCAAACCTATAATTATGCATTGTCAAAAGCCACTGGAAAATATATAGCAGTCCTTGAGGGAGATGATATTTGGTTACCTGAAAAGCTCGGAATACAGGTTAATGAATTGGAAAAAGATGAAAGTACAGTTTTGTGTTGGGGAAAGGCTTATAGTTCGACATCCGATTTAAAACAGGACTATCAACTGTATCCTGATGAAGATATTCAAAACCTGAAGTATTTTAACAACGACCCCACAGGAACAGCTGCAATCAAATTGATATATACATGTTTCATTCCTGCTCTGACGGTTGTTGTTCGACGAGCAGCCCTTCAAGCAATCGGAGGTTTTATTCAAAATTACCATTTACCGCTGGTAGATTTACCTACCTGGCAACAATTATCTTTAAAAGGTAAATTCGTGTATATTAACCAACCGCTTGGCAGATGGAGAATTTATCCAAATCAGGTTACTAAAACATACACAGCAGAAATGGCTGAAGGTTTTTATAAACTTGCCTTGAGTTTCTACTCGGAGAATGAAGCTCTTTTTATTAGTCATCACATTTCAAAAAAAAATATCGACAAATACTTCAAAAAACTTCTTGTAATAAACTATTCAAGATCAGGAAGGTACAAGCTCATCAGAAAAGAATTTGCCGAAGCCAGAAATTATTACATCAAATCAATTTTTTCGTTTGGTTTCCACGAACCATTATGGAAATTACGTTCGGTTACAGGATTAATTTTCAGCTTATTCAGAAAAGACATAGAAACTTTCACCAAAATACTGGGTAGAGTTAGTTATAAGTAGAATAGCGAATGCTTGGTAATCATAATCAACAAGTTTAAATTATTGTTTTACAGAATCATATACTGAACTAATCAGTTTTCCAATGTTTCTGAAGTCATATTTCTGGCTGATATCCGATGCAATTAATGCATGATTAAACTTTTTAGACGTCAATTTTTTCAGACCTATTATCCAGCTTTCGGGATTATTTTCGCACAATACTCCATTTGTTTCATTTATCAACTCAGGCAATGCTCCTGTATCAGAACAAATGACAGGAGTACCACACATCAATGCTTCAGCAGTAACTATCCCGAATGTTTCAATTGTACTTGCGTGAATAAAATAATCTGACTTTTGCAAGTATTCTGCTATCTCAACTTTTGATAAATATCCTGTAAAAACTGCTTTTACGTTCTTTTTAACACATAATTTTTTCAACTCTTCTATCCTGTCACCACCACCAATCATGGTTAATGAAATGCTGTACTTTGATTGTTTCTGAAATTCAGACAGGGCTTCAATAAATAATTCAGGCAATTTATCAGGAACTTTTTTATTCACCCAACTCGCTATAGCACAAAATCTTATATCTTCATTTCTATGATTATTTTCATGATAAAAAAATGTCCCGGAATCGACAACATTTCCAACGGTTACAAATTTTTTATCGAATAATTCAGGAAGAAGTGCTGAAATCTTTTTTTTCAAAAAATCTGAAACCGGAAGAATCCTGGCTGCATTTTTATAAGCATTTGCAATTTGAGTCGAAATAACAGGAATTTTCATTGTACTTTCAACCCGACTCCAGTGTTCGGTTATAATGTATGGCACTTTGTACAGTTCAGAAAAACGTCTTCCAAAAATTCCTGCCGGATATACAACATTTGAATGAATAATGTCAGGATGAAAACCTGATTTCATTAACTTTTTAACAGTGTTTTTTAACAATATGTATTGCAAATATTCTGCATAATAAATAAAATCCTTAAAAACGGAATTTACTTCAATTATAATAGTTCTTACTTCTTTATCATCCTGATATTCAATATTTTTTATCCGTAAAAGATGATTTGATTTCTTTATAAGTAATGCTGCTACTACTATATTATGTCCGCTAAACCTGATGGCATGTGTATGTTCCTTTACAAAAACTCCAAAATTCGGATTTTCTATTGTCGGATACCAGGTCGTAAGAAATAGTACATTCATGATACTCTGATTTTTTTAAACATAATTGCATTCCTTAAAACCTCAATTGATTTAAGATAAAGCTCTTTATAAAAATATTTAATGATCAGGAAATATATAATAGCAGCTGAACATATCTGCAACAGTAGTTTAAGATATATATTCATAGTTAATAATCCTACCGGAAAAATGAATCCGGCTATCAGCATTCCAAAAAACAAACTCTGAATAAAATCAAGAATCTGATGTTTTACATAATGACCTAACTCAGATTTCAAATACAGAATTGAAACAAGATAAGAAAATGTAGAAGCTGCGACGTAACCCCACAACATTGCAATCACTCCGAAACTGAAAGTAAATAACATTGTAATGAGTATCATTGCTTTTTTAATCATTTCAATTTTAAATGTAATTTTTGATTTTCCACGGGCATTTAATGCACTTGTATTTAAAGTGTACAACGGATTAAAAACAGAAGCCAAACATAATAGCTGGAAAAAAGGAACTGAGGGCAGAAACTTTTCCGACCATACAACTTCAATCAGTGGTTGTGCTGCAGCAATCAAACCAATGAGGATGGGAAAAGTAACAATTGAAATATCATTGGCAATTCTTCTGAACACACGTCTGAAACGTTCATCGTCATTTTGTATCTGGGAAAAAAGAGAAAAAGTACTACCCAATAAAATGGACTGAAACGTAAAACTGAAAGTATCATTCAGTTTACTTCCCATTGTATAATAGCCGACTTCACTTTTCTGATAAAATTTACCAAGTATTATCACCAGTAAATAGTTAAAAATCACATTCATTACCGAAGTACTTAACAGATGAACACTGAACGTCCAGAATTCTTTAATTACTTTAAAAGAAAACAATAAAGATGGTTTCCATTTTACAAAAAAATGAAAAAACAACATCCTGAAAAAATGATAGGAAACCTGTTGAAATACCAAAGACCAAACGCCATAATTTAAAAATGCGAGTACAATACCAAGCACTCCACTCAGTCCTGTTGACAACAAATTAACTTTCGCTATAGTCTTGTAATCCAAAACCTTACCAAGTTTAGACAACGGAATTAAATATAATGCATTGAACAATACTGCTAAAAACAGCACCCTGCAAATTTGAGTCAACTGTGGTTCTTTAAAAAATACTGCAATAAAGGGAGATGTAAAATATAAGGCAATATAAATTACTACCGATACAAAAATATTAAAGTAGAATATGGAATTGTAATCAGTTTCATTTGTATTTATTTTACGTATCAATGCCTGTCCGAAACCGCTCTCGACCAATACAAAAGATAATGCTGCAAAAATCATTACCATTCCGAGCAGTCCGAAATCGCCGGCGCTGAGTAAACGGGAAAGAACAATACCGATAATCAACTGAATTGCCTGTTGCCCAAAACGATCTGCTGAGCTCCAGGTCAGTGCACCAAACATCTTTTGTTTCAGATCATCACCCATCTTCTATTTGGATTTAATTACATCAAAACCTTCACCATAAACTCCAATGGCTGATGATTGTGAAATAAAGGCATTGGGGTCAATATCTTTCACAATTCTGAATATGCGGATTGACTCATTTTTTCTGGCAATTACGGTGATTACCTTAACCGGTTGTTTGGAATACCATCCCATTCCGTCAAGAATTGTGACACCTCTGTGCACTTCATCATTAATTCGGGTGGCAATTTGCTCATACTCTTTCGAAAAAATAAAAAATTGTACCGATTGTCTGACTCCGTTGATTACCATGTCCACAGCAACCGTCGAAACAGTCAATTGGGTTAATCCATAAACAATGCGTTCAATACTACCGATTTCGAGAAAATATGACGATGAAATAATAAGCACATCACAATAAAGTAAAATCCGGCCCAGCGTAATATTGCGGTATTTATTAACCACTTTGGCAATAATATCGGTTCCGCCCGAACTTCCGTTTGATAAAAAAACGATACCTATCCCTACGCCCGATAATAATCCTCCCAAAACACAAGCCATAAAATCTTCTTTCTCGCCCACAAATGTACCCACAGGTGCCTGGGGTATCACCGAAAAGAAAACTGTCAGAATCGCAACACCGTAGATTGTTCTTAAACTGAACTTAATTCCGATAGTCCTGATAGCAATGATCAGCAAAACTGCATTGATTGAAAAAAAAGTGACTGAAATGGGCAAACCTGTAGCATAATAAACCAATGCGCCTATACCTGTGACTCCTCCACCGGTAATTTGATGTGGCAAAAGGAATGCTTTCCAGGCTCCTGCATATAATAACAAGCCCAAAGCTATGAAAATATATTCCCTGATATTTACTCTGGCACTGATACCTGCACCCTTTATATTCAAACTGTCTAACATAATATTTGGCATTATACGGGTACAAAGATAACTATTTTCGAAGAAATGAACCTGATTTGATATATCTCCTTTTCAATATTATATTATGATTATAAGAAGTTTGCTGATAAACGATAAAAAACTTTTATTAAATAAAAAAAAATTATCTTTGCCACTGATAATTTACATTTTAAATTTATGTCGGCTTTAAATACATCTAAGTTACTATTTTTTCGAAAAATACAATTTTAACATGATTCAAAACCTATTATTTATATTATAAACATTTTTTAATCCATTTATTAAACTATTTATGAAAAAGATATTTATTATTTCAGTTCTTATCATGCTAAGTTCTTGTATGATAGCTCAAATGGCCACCAATGGACTAATTGCAAACTACCCTTTTAATTCAAATACCAATGATGAAAGTGGTAACAATTTTAACGGAGTTAATCATGGTTGTATTTTAACAACTGACAGATTTGGCACACCATACAGTGCATATTACTTTGATGGTATAAAAAGTTACATCGATTTAGGAATTTCTGAAAATTTTATGCCCTCGAATATCAGCTTCTGCTGTTGGTTTAACACTGACAACAAAACAAATAAAATAATGCAGTTGTTAAGATTAAGAAATTATGGATATAGCCTTTCGTTATTTAGCAAAGATAATCCTGCTCCAAACGGTCTGTTGATTTCATATTATACTGAATATGGTAAAAATTCAGTTTTATATGATCAATCAAACCAGGACTTTAGCGATGGCTTATGGCATTTTGCAGTCTTCACATACGATAGCATTTGCGGGAAATTTTATGTTGACAATAAATTAATATCTTCTGAAACAGCAAATAAAAAGTCATCTTTGTTTTATACTTATGGTGGAATTGCTATAGGCAGAGATGGTGATTATAATGGATTTTATTTTAACGGGAAAATTGACGATATTAAAATATACAACAGACCATTAAGTCAATATGAAATTGCAAATTTGTATCATGATGGAATTACTGATTTTAATCCATTGACTTATAAAAATACAATTAAAATCTATCCTAACCCCACAAATAATTCGATAATTATTGATTGTGGCAATAATTTTGAAACATTAAAAGATTATAACATAAAAATTACCAATAACTTAGGTCAGATAGTTTATGTATCAACAATAAATGACAAACAAAAAATGATAAATTTATCAACCTGGACAGGTAAAGGTATTTATCTCATAAATATTATTGACAAATCTGAAAGAATTGTTGAATCAAAAAAAATAGTATTGAATTAAAGTAACTTTGAATTTTATATACTATGTTTCTTTTTAAAATTGTTTCTTAAAATACATAAAAATAAGTCCTGATTAACTGCTAATCAATTTCTTGTCAAATAGGTTGAATATTTATATTTTATAACAAAACATAAAAAAATTGTGATTATCAATCTGATATTAAGCAGTGAGTTTAGCCACTTTTAAAGCTAAAGTCAGAATAATTTCCGGATTCATCATATACATACAAAAATAAAATGAAAAAAAAATTAATTGTAGCTACTTTACTATTTACAACTTTTCTGTCTGCTCAAAACCCTGACGAAAGAGGTTATATTGTAAAAACAGGGGATCAGGCTCCCGATTTTAAAACCACTCTTACGACCGGCAAAAAAATCAGACTTTCAGAATTAAAGGGCAAGATAATTATGTTGCAGTTTACTGCCAGTTGGTGTAGTGTATGCCGGAAAGAAATGCCTTTTATAGAGAGGGATATATGGCAACAATACAAAAATAATAAAAACTTCATATTGATGGCGATTGACCGCGACGAACCTCTCGAAACTGTACTTAAATTCATTGAAAGTACAAAAATCACTTATCCCGTAGGTCTTGATCCCAAAGCCGACATTTTTGCCAGATATGCACAGCGTGAAGCTGGCATAACCCGTAATGTAATTATAGACAAAACCGGCAAAATCGTTATGCTAACCCGTCTTTACAACGAGGAAGAATTCGGGAAAATGAAAGCAGTTATCAGAGATTTGCTGAAAGAATAAATAAGCTCTAATTAAACAAACTGTTTAAACAAAATTTTTCACCGGTAACGTTACTTTTGCAAATTATATTGGCTCTTTCAAAATTAACATCAATAAAAAACCCTAACTGACTGAATGTCAATTAGGGTTTTTTGCTTTTCAGTACCCAGAGCCGGGTTTGAATTATAAAGTTCTACAAACCTGTCAAAATGGTTGATTTGTAACCATTTGATAGTGACATACATGCAATTACAATAATTTTATTGCATAAAAAACATTGCATTTGATTGTAGATAATTGTATTTTGTGGTGCAAATGTGGTGCAAATTTCGTATATTTGCACCACGGGTAATCAATAAGTTACAGTCATGGCAACCATTCAAGCATTCATTCGCACCACTACCAAAAAGACAAATTCCGTCAATGTTCGCTTCCGTTTACGGGATGGTAGAAAGGTTCAACTTTTCCACAAAAGCGAGTTAGAAGTCAATCCTGAGCTTTGGGATGACAACAAACAAGCCATTAAAGCCAAAGTAATTTACCCCGCATTAGAGCGCAAGATTTTCAATGACTCAGTCAACGAGCGCAAAAAGCTAATCGATGATATTTATAGCAAACAGTTGGTCAAAGAAGATTTGACCTCTGATTGGCTGGAACTGGAAATCGACAAAGTGATTAATCCAGGGAAATACATTTCTGAGGAGGAGGCCAATCAAACTGAATCCTTCTTTGATTGTTTTGATGAGTTCCTCTCGAAACGGAAACTATCAACAGTTCGTATAAATAACTTCAAGGTCATTAAACGAGCCTTGCAGAGATATGAACTTTACAAAGCCTACATGAGAAAACCTGTCAAGCTAACACTTGATACAGTAACTTCAAACACCCTCAGAGATATTGAAGATTTTATGCGTAACGAGCACAAAATCTTTGTTGAGTTTTCTGATATTTACACCGAGATACCGGAAAAAAGAACCCCTCAAATGCGTGGTCAGAACACAATCAACGATATATTTACTAAGCTACGTACATTCTATCTTTGGGCAATCGAGGCAGGCAAAACCGCGAATAATCCATTTAAAGGCTATGCCGTTGAAGAGTGCGTTTATGGCACACCTTATTATATTACTATAGATGAAAGAAATCAGCTTTATCAAGCCGATTTATCAAAACGCCCTCCTTTGGCCGTTCAACGTGATATATTTGTTTTTCAATGTCTGATTGGGTGCAGAGTTGGGGACCTTTACAAAATGACAAAGGATAATGTTATGAATGGAGCCATTGAATATGTGCCACGCAAAACAAAAGAAGGTCGCCCAGTTACTGTCAGAGTACCATTAAATACAACGGCATTGGAAATTTTGAACCGCTATCCTGATGGACAAAAGCTATTGCCATTTATCAGTGAGCAGAAATACAATACCTCGATAAAAGATATGTTTCGCCTTGCAGGTTTAACGCGCATGGTAACGATTATCAATCCAACAACCAGAGAAGAAGAGAAAAAACCTCTAAACGAACTTGCAAGCTCTCACCTTGCGAGAAGATGTTTTGTCGGTAATTTGTACAAACAAGTAAAAGACCCTAATTTAGTAGGTTCTTTAAGTGGACATAAAGAAGGTAGTAAGGCTTTTGCTCGTTACCGTGACATCGATGAAGATATGAAGCAGGAACTTATTAAAATGTTGGATTAATTGGCAAATTGATTCTAATTGTCCTATTTCGAATTAAGTGTTATCAATTTTGTCTTAGCCCCCTAATTAACTGGACTAATTTGTAGAATCAATTTAGGACA
>CALCBD010000044.1 GCA_937897985.1 uncultured Paludibacter sp.
CTCATATCCTAAATATGCCACGTCTCATATCCTAAATATGCCACGTCTCATATCCCAATCATGCCACGTTTCATTATCCGGCATGCCAGGTTTCAAATCCGGATATGTCACGTCTCATTTTCGGAAATGTCGCGTTACATATCCCGCGTCCCAGAATTTTTTTAGAATAAATAGAAATATAAATACATAGAATATGGCAAAAGAAGAATTAAAAATCGGAGAGGTTTCCAAACCTCGTTTTGAGTTCCGTTCGTTCGGACAAAATTTTGATGCAGCAGCAAAGCGTATGGCAAGGCTCTCGATGCCTGTGCCCGAAAAAGTATGGGAACGATATTCCGACGAAATATACATACTCTCGCGCACCAACGATATCAATAATACCAAAATACGCGATGGCAAGATGGACATCAAAACTTATGTTCAAACGGTTGATGGTCTGGAGCAATGGAATCCTCTTATGAAAGGAGAATTTCCGATTGCTGCCGAAGTACTTACCAAAGAAGTATTTCCGGCATTTATGGTAGAAATGCCGGCATTGACCAAAGAGATGATTACTTACGAAGAATTTATTCAGATGATAGAAGCACACCCCGATCTGGCAGCAGTAAAGGTTCACAAACAGCGTTTCGGTTATATGGTAAACGATACGATTTGTGAATACGGCGAAGTACTCATCAACGGTGCCCGGGTAGTAACCATCAATTCCGAATCGACCGAAGTTGCTGATATTCTGAAAACAGTGAAAGATGTAGGTTTGGCAGGCGTTGAAAATATCAATTATCTGCAGGCAATCAAACGTGTAATCGGAATGATTAACAAACCACTGGCAAATTAAATATTGATTTAACTTTTCCAAAGTTTTACTTTGGAAAGTTATTAACAATCAGCAAATTAACAATTCAGAATTATGGCACAGGAAATAGAAAGAAAGTTTTTAGTAAAATCAGATGCATTCAAAAAACAGGCATCAAAGGAAACACGCATTACACAGGGATATTTATCGTCAATACCCGAACGTACTGTACGGGTACGCGTTAAAGGGACGAAAGGATTCATTACCATAAAAGGCATTGGCAGCGCAAGTGGAGCAAGCCGTTACGAGTGGGAAAAAGAAATTCCGGTAGAAGAAGTCAACGAATTATTGAAAATTTGTGAACCGGGAGTTATTGATAAAACCCGCTATGAAGTAAAAGCCGGACCTTTTAAATTCGAAGTAGATGAGTTTTATGGTGAAAATCAGGGCTTAACAGTTGCCGAAATCGAACTGAACAGTGAAGAAGACGGTTTCGAAAAACCCGAATGGCTGGGCGAAGAAGTAACCGGAGATGTAAAATATTATAACTCCATGTTAATGAAAAATCCCTATACTAAGTGGTAATTCAATTTAAACACAAAGGCACGAAGTCCCGTTTACAATTTGTGGCTTTGTGGCTTTGTGTTTGATAAATTATTTAAAATGAAATTAAAACCGTTTTTTTATCTGATATTCTTGCTGCTGTTTTCCTGCGTCGAGGACAGAGGTACTTATATTGTCCCTGCCGAAAAAGACTACGAAGTTTTTTCGACCAGCATAACCGGCCTTTCAGGGCTGTGTTTTTCAAAGGATAGTTCATCGCTTATGGCTGTAAGTGATAAAACCGGAATCTATGAGTTTAATTTTGATGGTTCAACCAAACGCCGTCTCGATTACAATGGCAGCAATGATTTTGAAGCCATTGCATTTAATTATAAAACAGGCGACTACTATGTTGCCGACGAAACGAATATGACAGTTTCGGTTATTAACAACGACATGACTTTATCGCTGATTACAAAGGTAATCGTGGATGGAGGTATAAGTAACAAAGGAATTGAAGGACTTACCTATGGTGAGGATACATTATACATTACTAATCAGGAGGCTCCCACTGCTCTGATTAAATTTGATCTGAAAACAAAAAAGGAAGTTTCGCGTAAAACCGTCAGTTTTGCCGGTTATCTTTCGGACATTTGCTTCGACCGTACCGATAAAACGCTCTGGATTTGCGACAGTATGCAAAAGAAATTGTATCATTGCACTTTAAATGGTGATGTGATAGATTCACAGGATATTAATTTTGTTGATAAAGCTGAGGCAATAGTGGTCGACCGCCGGAAAAATATTTTCTGGATAGGTTGTGACTTAACGAGCAAAATATATAAAGTAAAGCTGAAAATTTGATTTCTATGGAGCTAACAAACAAAAAAAATGAATTTGAATCAGTAAACGAGCCTGCTGAATTTGACGTTCTGGATATGCAGAATTACCGGATTGAACGTTTACCCAAAATGAACAAGACCGGTTTTGAAAAATGGATGGCAAAATTGGGAGGACCACTTGCTGTGTTGCTTTTCATTTATTTATACTGGTTTGCTAAAATCCCGTTTTTGGACGAAATGGGTACTTCGCATTTAGGCAAAGAGGCCACTAAACGATTAGCTGATTTAGGTTTGGAAGGATTCAGGCATATTAATTATGCCATGCTGGCTATTTTTGTGGGTGCTATAGTACTATGGATTACCGAAGCGATTCCCAATTATCTCACATCACTTATTCTTATCCTGGCAATGGTGCTCACCGGTGTCACTTCCGACAAAGTAGCCTATGCACAGTTAGGTCATCCGGTCATGTGGCTGAATATTTTATCCTTCGTGCTGGCAAGTATGCTCGTGAAAACCCGTGTGGCAAAACGCTTTGCATTGTGGTTCGTTATTCGTTTTGGCAAAAACGCGACCATGATTATTTTCAGCTTTATGGTCATTAACATTGTTTTGTCGGCATTTATTTCGGCTACTACTGCCAAAGCCACCATACTTTTACCGATTTTTATGGTGGTTGCAGCCATCTACGGTGCTCGTGGAGGCGACAACCGTAATAATTTCGGTCGGAACTTAGTACTTCAGAACCTGTTTCAGATCAATATGGGTGCTACCGGATTTCTGACCGGATCGGGAGCAAATCTTTTGGCTGCGGCGATGATAGCCGGTGCAATGGGATGGAGCTCATTTAGCTATCAGGACTGGTTTGTGGCGGCATTTCCACTATGTTTACTTCTGATGCTGATAGGATGGTTTGTGGGTTATAAAGTCATTTTCCCTTTAAAAAAAGAAGAAACCCGGCCACAGATTGAAGGTGGAATGGACCGTCTGCGTGAAGAACTCTCCAAACTGGGGAAAATGAGTTTTGAAGAGTACAAGGCAGTAGCAATATTTGTTGCTGTGCTTGCTCTGTGGGCAACTGACAAACAACACGGAATCAATCAGACAGCTGTGGCTTTTATCGGTGCTGTAGTTGCTCTGTTGCCCGGAATTGGCATTGTAAAATGGAACGATATTGATATTCCATGGCATTTATTGTTGTTCTCAGCAGGAGCATACACACTGGGTGCCGGCCTTGAGGCAACCGATTTACCGGCAACTATGGTGGATAGCTTTTTCAATGCTGTCGGAATTGGTGCTCACACACCATTCGTTGTAATTTATTTATTGCTTACCGGAGCCATGTTATTTTCAGCTCTGTTGTTCGAAAGTAAAACCATGCGGGCATTGATTTTTATACCTATTGCCATTGGTGTAGCTCATAAATTCGGATTCTCGGTATTAAGTCTGGCATTCCCGGTAGCATTGCTAATCGAACATGTATATGTGTTACCGTTCAACAGTAAACCGGCGGCCCTGCTGTATACCACCAATCATTACAGCTGGAGCAATACTTTTAAATTCGGGTTCACAATGATGCTGATCAGCTGGTTCATGATTATTCTCTGGGGCGAAACGGTACTGAAATGGCTGGGTTATACGAACGGACTTTTTTAATTTGTATAAAGGTTCATTATAAAAAGTCATTTTGAGCGCAAATTGAACTTCCCGTTTTATCGTGGAGACACAAAGTAGCTATCGGGATAAAAGAAAACTTTCAGGTTTTCTTCTTTGCGTTTTTGTGATATCAATCAGATTATTTGCGCATTATTAAAATTATTAACTTCGCGTCTTTGCGTTTAATTTTGTAAAAATAAATATTCCGGTAAATATTTTTTAATGCTATAAATTATTGTTTGTGAATATCTTATATCATTTTATAATAAACCATTTAAATAGTTAATAGCAGATAGTACAAAGCGATAGCTAACGCAGAAAATAGTAAATGATGAGATGATTACGGTAAATTTAAAAATTCACGATATGTTTTCGCTGGAAAGTAAGGTTGCTTACAAAGCCCGGCGAAAGAGGAAAGTAAATGATTTTGTGTTGAATACCTGGATTTTTGTGCCCAATAGTCTGGATATAAATTCGGCTACTTATTCACGCGAAGATTTTTACAAGGATATCCGTACCAATATAAGGTTGGTTACACCTGTTTTCCTGGTTCGGGACATTGCTTCGGGTGAAGCAATTCCTCTCAAAAACCTCGAATCAGCGATGCGTCAGCTGGCCTCCACTCCAACGCGAAGTAACATTGCGGAATTTGAATATCAGATTAAAATGTTTTCTGCTATTTATAAAAGTGCCATTCGTGATCAATTAGCTTATATCTTTAATGCAGCTCAGTTGGAGGACAAAGAAGGACTTGTGATTGAGTTCCTGCAGGAAACCAACGACATACTTAATAAATACCGGAATCTGGCTCATATTATAAAAACGCCAACTGTAGCTAAAGTCGTTTATAATTACTATGCATTCGGCGACGAATTCATGACCAATCTTACCGAGAAGGAGCTTTTCGGCCTTATTAATCAGTTTAAACACCTCAACGAAACGAATTTACGGATTAAACTCGAACCATTGATTCTGAGAGCACTCGAAAAAGAACGTGATCATAAAAAAGCTTGTAATTATATGCATGTCGAGGCTGACAGTCCTAATAAAAATAAAGACCTGATTTTTCGACTCAGTGCGCTGAAAAAATATGTCGAGAGTGATTTGTTTATCAATGCCAGAAAAAAACGTGACGGAGTGCTTGCCGAACAGGTTTATTTCAGTCTTGCTGCCGGCATCTCCATGATTTTTGCCACTACTGTTGCTTTTTCTTTTCAGCAAACCTACGGCAACTTTACCATGCCTTTTTTTGTTGCCCTGGTAGTGAGCTATATGCTTAAGGACCGTATCAAGGAACTATCACGCTACTATTTTGCCCAAAAAATCAGTACCAAATACTACGACAATAAAACCACCATCAGTGTAAAAGACAAAGAAATCGGATACAGCAAGGAGTCATTTGACTTTATTGCTGAAGAAAATGTACCCCGCGATGTAATACGTGTCAGGAACCGGATACCTTTGATCGAGGCGGACAATCGCTATTCAAAGGAAAAAATCATACTCTTCCGTAAATCGGTACACCTGAACCGTAAAACACTCGATGAGAATACGAATTACGACATCGATGGTGTTGTCGAAATAGTCAGGCTCAATTTACTTTCGTTCATGCGGAAAACTGACAATCCGGAAGTACCCCTTTTTGTCCTCAATGAAAATGATACAGTTGGTAAAGTAATGGGAATAAAGAATTATTATCTGAATATAATCATTCAATACAAACACGACGAGGATGAAAAGTATAAACGTTACAGGGTGGGATTTAATCGATTGGGAATCAATTCTGTTAATGAGTTGGGTGAGTGATAAATAGAAGTTGTTTTTTATTTTATATCTTAAATTTTTAAAATTGATTTTAACTGCTGTTTATCAGCTTTTTGTGTGTTAAAATCCGGTTCGTTTGGTTAATTATTATAAAATTTAAGGCAAACATTAAACGAATCAAACCATACGAAGTCAAAGCAAGCAAAAATACAACAACAGTGTTACACAATTTTAAAATTAAAAAAGTATGAAAAAGTATGGATTGCTGGCTTTAATAGCTTTATTTACAATGACTTTCGGGCTGAATGCCCAGAATCATCGCGGACATCGCGGCGAAGGACGTCACGAAAAGGGAATGGAAAAAATTACTGCAGAAGTGCGTGCCGATAAAATGGCAAAGGAATTGAACCTGACAGCTGACGAAAAATCGAAAGTGTTACAACTTTTTACTCAGCAGGATGAAAAAATGAAAGCTTTCAGAGAAGAAAACCGGAAGATGATGAAAGCAAGAGAAGCTGAAATGAAAGAAAGAATGGCTAAGTTTGATGCCGAAAGAAAAGCTCAGGATGCTGAATTGCAGAAGATTATCGGAAAAGAAAAATTTGCTCAGCTTCAGGAACTCCGAATCGAAAGACTCGAAAAAATGAACAGAATGCAAAAAATGAAGGAATTCAGAAAAATGAAAGCCGGACCAGGACACGAGGGTCCGAAACCTGAAGGTTTAAAACCAGAAGGACCTAAAGCCGAATAACTCTTTTTCCAAACTTAGAAAATAAAATTTTAAATAATACCCCGAAAGTCAGACAAAAGCTTTTCGGGGTATTTTTTTGCCGGTTTGGATGCTCCTGTTGATTATGTTAAATCATAAATCCCCGATTACTAACATAATTCTCCGAAAGTAAATGTGGTTTATAATCAGTTTAACATAAGTTATTTCAGACTAACTTTAAGTGATTTAACCCTAAACACAATTTCCGGTTTTTAGCAAATATGTTTTTTTCTGTAATAATTGCGGATGTTTTTTGCAGAGTTGCAAGCAGAGACGTGGTATGCCACGTCTCTGTCATTCTGCAGTAGATATCAGGCAATTTTGATTCTCCATTTTTCGGAAAGTTTTGATAAAAGATTTGATGAAAAGCAGTTACAATAAGTGTTAGTTGTTTTGTGTGTTATTCAATATCTGATGTTTGGCATGGTATAACTAAATGCTAACAAACGAATCGACAATGCTCTCAACAAAGGTGATTTCATTCCGCCACGCTGCCGCACGATTGCATCGTGTGGCAACAACTTCAAATCAACACAATATCCAATAATCCTTTTTCTCCGGCATAATCAATTGCGTTACTATACACATACTGTTAGGCTCTAAATACCAAACCCTCTTCAACAGGATTGTTATGAATGTAATTCAGCTTCTCATCAATTACCTTATTACTCCAAAGTTCTATTGGTTTATTGTCGTGTCTCCATAATTGAAACTGGTTTACATTGGAAGATTTTTTTCCTGCCTCTTCAAATTGTTTTAGTAAACACTCCTTCCTGCTTTCCTGTGGATTCACTTTTATGGCAGCGACGATTGACTTACTGGTAAAACGCTTAAGACTACCTTATATCAATTCAGGCTTTTCTTCCTTAACACCACTAAATATCAAATGAACATGATTGGACATGATGCACCAGGCATATATTTCCATCACTTTTTCCTGCTGGCAATATCGCAAACTCTCAGGTAGTATATCCTTATATTCATTCCTTGTAAATACATCTATCCATTGAACAACAGCAAAGCTCACAAAATAGACTCCTATTGGATTATTGAACTTATAATTTCTACTCATTGTAACTCTTGTTTCTTGATTATTATTTACTTGCTATCTTAACTGCCACACGATGCAATCGTGCGGCAGCAGAGGGGTTTCTTGTTTAAGGATAGTCAAAACCAAAGGTGATTTTAAATACTTTGTCGTCTATTATTAAAAACTTCATAAAATAGCCCGGCATATTATACCGCTTCACAAAGGAAGAATTTTCGACATTGTATGTAATAAGAGTTGTACTATTATGTACTTCCGTTTTGTAGCCCTTCCCTTTTTTACTTATCAAATCTTTAAAAGACATACCTAAACAAATATTCGATTCTGTTCTAAACTCATCGATTTCCGTTTTATATACTCGTTTGCCTTTTAATGTTTGGTCATCCGCAAAGTAACCTATTTCAAAACAATCAAAAGCATTTTTAGTGCTTCCTTCGTAATGATATGCTAAAAGATATTGCTTACCTGAGACATCGCTAAAAATAACCACAGGACTCTCTCTAACTCTCTCAATAGTCAATATATCTTTATTGTCAGAATAGAAGCTGGAAAGGGATTCGTAATTATCTAAAATCAACTTCTTGTTTATTGTCGAATCTGGAACAAAATTATTCAATTCCTCAGAAATCAAATTTCTATTGTTCACTACAGAACTTGGCGCAGAGTCGGTTTTTAAAACCGAGTCAACATTCACTTTCGAGTTATCTTGTTTGAGATTAGACTCTGCCTTATTATTCGACTGACAGCTCAATAATAGACCTATCAATAGGTTAGTGATATGAATCATTTTCTTACTCCCTAACATGTGGAATGCGCGTACCATTTCGACCATTATTATTTGGATTATTTGTGATATTTATATTCACAGGTAAAGAACTTCTATTTTGCAAATACCCGTTTAGAGTATTTTTAAAATCAGTTAAACCGCGTGCATTTCCGGTTAATCCTATACAGCCCAATGTACCTTCATTATTTCCATCGGGATGCATGCGTAAATCAGATCTTCCCGTATTAAATTGAGGGTTCAAGTTATAGCTAAATCCAACACCATCTCGATTCATACCACTGTTATACCAACCTGAAGGGCTTCTGTCTTGATAATTATTCACCGTGTAATTTCCATTTTCAGGAGCTCCATTTCCGTATCCTCCTGCAACAGCATTATACGAACTGATAGCATAGTTACTATTATCATCAAAATTTGCTTGGAATGTAACTTTAACATCTCCAATTAGATTATTTCCATCCCTCATGCTTCCTGAGACACTAATACCCACTCCTGTTTGCTCGGCAATGAGATCTTTTTGACCAGAGTTTCTTTCTTGAGTTCGTAATGACCCTATTGAAAGCATCGTATTGTAATCTTTATTATCATTCGTAAATGATTTACTCGCTTTATTAAAAGCTACTTCATTCACTTTATAATATCGATCCTCTCCATCCATTTTTATTCTTCTCAACTCTTGGTTGCCTTTATTCATTGAAAGAACGATAAAATCTCTACCATCCGGATCCACATATCTTACAGGATTTCCCGCACAGTAAACATAAGGTGAAATTTCAGGATGCTTTTCCGCCAGCGGATCCATGGTAGTAAACCTTCCGATAGCAGGATAATAGCCACGTGCACCGTAATCATATGTATCATAGTTATTCATTTCAATAAACTCTTTGCCATTGTACTTTTTGTGTTGTAAACCAGGATTATCACCACTGTTACTTTCCCACGGCAAACCGCTCGGGTAGTATTGAGTGTATTGAACTACTGAAGCAGGAATACGATTAATTCCCATTTTGCTTCTTACTGAATATGCCGGTGACCAAAGGGTGGGATTAAAATATCCCACCCGATTATGCCAAATTTATTTCTTTTCATTTCATTTCAAGAAAGTTACAAAAGTAAAACAAACGCCACTAATCGTAAAAAACAAGTGGTAGCGTTTCTTGATCCCTCGTTTCTTGATCTAAAATGTTCGGCCTTTGGCCTTTAGTGCGTGGTTTGAAAACAACGCACTCAAAGTAATTTATTTAAAATGAAAATAAAACAAATTCGATTTGACATTATCATTAAATACATCTTTCAAATTAAAATTTACAGCACAAAAAAACCATTCTATTTGAACTTTATAACAACTTCCTTTTTGTAGTTTCGGCAATATAAATTTCTTATTTATTATCAAATTCTGTTGATATTTATCATTCGATTTTAAAGTAATACTATTTGAATCATTAACTATAATCAAATCTAAATCTGTGACCCAATTACACGGAAAAACGTTATGAATGTAATATGGTTTTGAATCATCTTTAAATGTGATTTTAAAGATGCCATTACACAAATCATAAATTTGTGGGACATAAGTTTTAATAATATCTTTAGAATTGTTTGAAATTAATATACTTACTAAAATATCAGAGTTTGATGATTTGCATTCAATGATTTCTATATTGATATTCTTTTTAGAGCATGGTAACAATACAGTACAATAAAAGAATAATAAACATAATATTGATATTCTCATGGCAATTGAATTTTAGTTGGTACTTGTATTGGAGAAACTTGAATAAGTGGCATATTTGTATTAATTTTTTGAGGTGTTACTTTAACAGTAAAACTCTTGACATTTGAACGACTTATATCAATTCCATATGCACGTATTTCAAAGTTCTTTCCAGATTCAGAAAATTTTCCGTTTCCTGTATTAGAAGTTTGTGCATTTCCTACATGAGTTATTTCGTGTAAGACCGTTGATTCAACCATAATATCACCGGCTGCTTTGTCAATTGCAGTTTTAGAGCTTTCAAGCATATTTACAACATTATCATCTAATGATATTTGACCATTACCAATATTGTTGACTTTCCCATCTGGAGAATTAGCTAAATAAGTTCTACCATTAGTTTGACTTGTATTGGTGTCTAAATTTTCCACTCTTAGTTCTGGACCTATCCCAAAAGTCAACATATTTGATATTTGTTTTTCGTTTAATCCACTAGATTCAATTAATGAATTTTTAAATTGTGTACTTTTACCACTCCATTCTGATGCTATTTTTTTTATATTTTCAGTAAGTTTAGGATATTTTTTTTGCAAAACAGCACTCATAACAAATCTTCCATCCGGATCAATTCTATTTACCGGATTCCCGGCACAGTACGCATACGGGCTAATGCTATAATACTTTTCACAGAGCGGATCCATGGAAAAGAAAG
>CALCBD010000045.1 GCA_937897985.1 uncultured Paludibacter sp.
AAGTAAGAGTATCGCTCTTTTCATCCGGGAACCCAAATAACTTGTCAATTTCAGCCACTCTATCTATAGCCTGCTGCTGAGTTTCAAAATTCTCTTTCATATTATGCTTTGATTAATCTAATTGAAAATCCCGTAGTTTTATCCCATGGTGAATTATTAAAATTTGAAGATGAATATTCACAACTCCAATATTCACCACCATTTATGGAATGAAAATATCCTTTATTGTTAATAAGAGAATTGGTTCCAACACTTGATCTGTATCCTCCAGGAATAAAAGTAAATCCAGAACTATTTTTCGCACCAGTATTTGGAGTTGCCCATAATGTCGTGCCAATTATTTTTAATTTTCCACCAGCCTCTGTACTACCACCTAAATAATTTGACAATGTGGTAAAATCTGTTGATGTAGGAACTCTCCATCCCCATGGTGCGGTTGGATTAGCAGCATTATAATAATCAATGTCCATTTGAAGTAATTTTACTGCAAACCAATTATAGAGTTTACCATAAATAGCTCCGTTTGCAACATCATTATTATAGTGACACCACATTGCTGCAGCTTTCACTGCTGCATAAGTTTTTTGTTCTGTTGTACCAGAAGTTCCAGCATAAACCCAGTCATATAGGTTTTGTGAATCTGACCATCCTACTTCCTGAACTGATAATGAAGTAATATTAGCTGATCCTGTATCACCTAATCTTAAATACAATCCTGTTGTAGTTTGCCAGTTTATATAATATGTTGTATTAAATGTTCCTGATACTGAAAATCCAACCAAACTACCATTTGTACAAATTAGCATTGAAGTAGAAACAGTACCAGCTATAACTATTTTATACCATTTTCCAATAGTCATAAGACTATTATAAATTACACCACCTACACCTATAGTTGAAAAATTATTCGAATTTACAATAGTGGCATTACCGGCAATAGTCCATGTATTTGTAAAATTCAAAGAAGGCATTTTTTCAGTATTTGATGCAATTTGAATCTCAGGAATGTTATTTCCCATTGGTGTTAAAACTGAATCGAAATTTCTAACATCCCATGCCTGTGTTCCAATCAAAACATTAGGAATTTCAGGAAATATAGATTTCGACAAAGCTGCTCGATATGCAACCCTTTCAGATGACAATGCTTGTGAACAAATCATGTGGCTATAAATCTGAGCAGAACATCCCGTAACAATATTTGAAAATGTTACTGATGTATCAGTACCTGCTGAAGTTAGAGCTATCTCAATACCATTAATATAAGCACGCAGATTACCTGTTCCGTCAGCAACAAATGTTATCACTGATATTTTTCCAATTATTGGACGAACAGAGTTAGCGGCAAACAAATATGTGCCATTAAGCAAGACTTGTAGTCTGTCACCATTTACTGTTTTAAGATAAAAATATCTGTTTGAATTACTACTAAGATAAAATTGACTGTACGTGTAGTATCCTGTGTATTTTAAAACAGTTTCTACCGTCCATTTTTCGTTAGCATTAAAAGTTATTGTTGGATGTGAAATTATTCTACTATCCCCATAAACATTCTTTAATGAAATTGGCTCAACAGGTGCAATTTTATCGATATATGGCTGCGAATTAGCAGTTGTTTGGGCTGAATCATTACTTCCGTCCATTGAATAGCATTTACTCGCATAATTATAAGGCGCGACTGTTCTCGCCTTATATCCTGTAATCTCAGGAGCGATGAACAATTTCAGATCGCTACCCAATTCAGCATTATCACGTGCAAGCAGAATCGCTGCCTGCACGTTGTCCGAAGGAGTGCCACCGTCTGCACGCACTCTATCATTGTGCGGAGCGATAGACCTTCTATATATTTCTCGGCTCATTGATTAATTATTAGAAATTTCGCAATCAATAGTAACGGTAAATTTTGTACTGTTTGCCGAAGCAGTGAAGCCAGTGACAGTTTCTATAATGAAATAAATGTTTCTCGCAACAGGATTACACATAGCAATGTTGTAATCGTTCATACCAACAGTTCCAAGATTTCCTGTACCCATCACAACAGGAATTGCTCCGACTCTCTTTGTAGCGTTTGCATAAGCAACAGCAAATGCAGCATTGTCTGCAATGAAAGTTGGTGCATCTTTATACAGATGAACATTGAACTTTGTCCCTGCAACAGCTGTATCATCGGTTTGTATTCTCACTCGAACAATCTTTACTCCGGTTTCGATCGCTTTTGCAACATTTGCAAATGGAATAAATGCAGCCGTAGTATCAGCAACAACATCACCGGCCGTGTAAGGAGTTTGGTTTGCTGGACGGATAATTTCAACGGAGAATGATTTTAATGTCGAACCACCTGAATTATTAATAGAGTTATTCAGTATGTCGAGTTTAGCAAGCACCGAAGTATCTGTTGTATTTTTGAAAAAATCTGAGGTGGCTGTAATAAATTCTGACAAACTTGCGTATTTATCACCATCGGCATTTTTTGCAATGTCGGTAATTTTTCCATCGTCAATTTTCACATCACCTTCATATATCCAAATATATGAACGTTTTTTGTCAGACACTAAACGACATTTAGATGCTACCGGAAATATTATCTGATCGTTGTCAGTAATTAACTCCCATTTGCCTGTTACTAAACTTTTATAAAATGATTTCATGGTGATTTATTTTGTGAAAATTAATAATTCGTAGTCTGTTGGTAATATTGTCATACCATATACATTGACTTCATCGAGCCAATACTCATAACCTGATTTTTCGTCGTTTAAAGAGTTTACATATTCGTATTTTACAACAAATTCAATGTCTTCAACAAGTCCTCCATCTACTCTCATCACATCTTTTAATTTTATTGTTCCTGCATTGTTAAGTGGAACATCGATTGATTTGATAATAGATGAATCTGATTTATCAATCAGACAAACTTTTATGTCGGATATAGATGATTTATATTTATGATCCAATTCATCGTGTTGAATTTCTACAACGTTATTTCGGTTGTAGTCTGTTACCTGATATTTATCTTCAATAACAATTCGCGTTGGAATTATCCACCCTTGTGGATTAAGAGATAACAGCACACTGTCCGGATCAGGGAATGAATTTATTACCCACGTGTCATTGTGATAGAATACAATCGATGCGGTATCTCCTGTTTCATTCTTGTATTTCCATATTATATCATTTCCGATTTCTTCTTTGATGCTATAAAATGGCTCAATAAGTACACCTAACTGAGGTATTTTATTTGTATCAAAAAGGTCACAATTAAATGCCGCAGCTACTTCTTTTGCTCTTGAATAAGAGTCTTTTTCAATTGCATCCAAATTAACCCATACTGAAGCATAATTTTTAGAGCTGTCAAATAAATCTACATCTGAATGGTCATTTTTCAAGATACCAATACAGGTAAATCCGTCCACGATTTGACCAACCTGAGGAATTACATTGAGTTTATTTTTTGGAGTTTCGTCTTTTACGAATTTTAATTCTGAATTGATTCCTTCTACAGTGGATGATAGTTTTTGTATTTCTACCAGTTGAACTGGATCGGAACTTCCACTTCCACTTCCTGAAATAATTTGTGCTGAAGGATTATAGAGATAATCCCTCATCCAACCTCCATCTGATTCATTCCAGATAAATCGTTTTCCGGCTGATATTGCCTGCTGTCCGTCATACGGATATAATGGAAGTCCTGTAACCGGGTCAATGGTATCATCGTGAGTTGTGTCAATTCTTAAAACCGAACTGCAATAATTGAAACTTCCGTTCGGGTCGAACATTACTACTCTTAAATACCATGTACCGGTAGAAGGCAGCGTTAAATCATTATTTTGTTCCGCAACGTTATTGAGCTGTACAATCTTGTCGGCCGAGCTATCATAATAGTTTGTTGAAGGTTCTGAACCTTTTTTGGCAAACAATTGAAGTGTTGCACCGGTTAATACATTTTCAACCGTAGTTGTTACCGTAACATTTCCTTCCGTTTTTGTTTTCAGCGAAAGTTTAATGTTCGGCAATGTTCTTTCTTCCGGAGTTACACTTTCAAGAGTTGTAAATGTTTCTTCCCCTACTACATCAGGAAGTGTATTATCAACCAAATACTGAGTTTTTACTGTGAAACGTAGTTTGTATTCAGTTTCAGGTAAAAGTCCGTTTATTGTACCATTGTCAATTGCACTGGTGGTAAAACTCCAATCATGTATAATTGAATTGTCGCTTATTTTAATCAGTTTAACACTACCTGATACAAGTTCAGAGTTACCAAGCGAAGAGATCAGTGTGTTGAAATAAACTGAACTTGCTGTAATGTTTGATAATTTCACATCAAGCACCGGTACACTTTGTGTTACTACATCGTCAACTGTAAACGATTTTATTTCACTTTGCGAAATTCCTGAACTATTTGAAGAATATCCGCAATAGTAATAATTGCCGGCAATTAAATCAGCTTTATTCAGAGTTGTTTCAAAATCACCTGCTCCGGCTGTAACCGATACGGCATTGGCCGGAATACTTGTTGCTGACAACGCACTTTTAATTCTCGACAACGCAATGAAGTTTTGAGTAGTTGCGCCACCGTCACTCGTTACTTTTATTTTTAGTTTTACAGTAGTTAAAGTGCTTTCAAAACCAACGGTAGAAACAACCGGTTTTACTATGTTTTTAAGAGTAGTGAATGATATTTGTTTGCTATAGTATGTTCCTGTACCGTCTATATAATAAGCTCTTGCAAAATAGGTAGTATTTGAAGATAAATCTGATAAAGTAATATTTTTTGTCCCTAATGTTGCATCTACGGTAATCTTACTATCAGATGTTGTTGGTCTTTGATTTTTTGAAAAACATATACCTGTTTCAGAAGTAAATACGGAATTAAAAGCATTAATATCAAAAAATACTTTTGCGGAATCTTTAGTGATTGTTTGTGCCGCAACCTCATAGAGCGTAAACACTTCGTCAGGTGTTTTAAAATCGTTTGTCTGAATTTCAACTTGTGTATTGTTGTATGAAGTTCCTTTGCTGTTTGTCACAAAAGCTCTGAAATAGTATTTTGTTTCAGGCTCCAGTTCTGTAATAGTTACATATCTGTAGGCAAATTCTCCTATTGGGTGTGGCTCATAAATTTTGCTGTCCGATATTGTAGGATTTGGATTTTTACCGTAACAAATACCTACATTAGAATCTTCAATTTTTTCGTTACCATTACTTGTCAGCTTGTATGCAAGTGTTACAGTAGTACTGTTTTTCGACAATGGGGTGTCAAGTACAACAGTTGCAAGGGTTACGGCTCCTGTACTTGTTGTAAACACATTGTTTTTTGCAGATCCTGCCGGTATATAATTTCCTGCCTGTAACGGATTGCAGTAAAATACTTCCTGATTTGATTGTCCTTTATTGCGGATTGCATAAGGCAGGAATGTATATTGTCTACCAGGCAAACAACCTGTCATTGTAACAACATTGTTCAATTCATGTCCGGTAATTACCACTGTTTTGTCAGCAATTGTCGGTGTTGTTAATCCTTCTCTGTAGCATACACCCCATTCTATATTCCCGTCACCACGTTGAATAAAGATTGGGTAAAAACTAACTGAATTTGGTGTAATTGCAAATGGTTTATAAGCAATACCGATTTGAGGGTTTGTTACTACGTCTGTAGTGGCAAAAATTCCCTGACTTGAATACCTTGTGTATAATTGGTTCGGGTTTTCTCCTTTGGTTGCATCTCCCCATACTTCTTCCCAAATTCTAAGATAATAGTTAGTATTAGGTTGAAGCCCCGTAGCCCATTGATCTGAATTAAATAGATTTGGATAAAATGCAGGTGAATAATATTTTGCTACACCTGTATCTGTTCCTGACATTTCAATAATGCTTAAAAGTCTGTCAAATACTATTTCACTATCACGTGTTGGATTTGGACTTGTTGATACACAATATCCGTAATTTCTTATTTTTGTACCCATCCATGGTACTCTGAATTCACCAACATTAAATGTGGTAGATGTTTGTCCAAGATATAAGATTGTATTACCAACTTCATTATAAGCACCAGCAGCATCATATTTCTGATTAGGATGACGATAGAATGGGTCAATACTTCTTTTTGGTTTGTAGTTATAACCGTACCATGGTAAATTTTCTACAATACTCCATTCCTGTCGGAGTTGGGAAAATCCATTATCCATTATCCATGGAAGTTGTGGTGAGTTATAACCATACCATGGCAAGTCTCCAAAATACTTGTCCCATTTTTCGCAGTCGGTTGATGGATAGTCCGGGTCATGATGTGGGAAATAATCAGTTTGTACTGCTCTGTCATAATGACATTTATAAACCTGTCCTTTCACAGTTCCGTCGTCATTTAACAGAACATACTCATTTGAATAAGTCCCGCGTGTGGCATCTTTAATTCCACCTTCTGTTTTTACAATTAAATTTATATAATACGTAAAATCAGCTAAACCTGTTTTTGTTGGATTAAATAGCTTTACTTCATATATATAAACTTCATAACCACTATCAATTGTTTTGCTCCATTTCCCAGTTAGTAAACCAACTATCTGATTTTTATATGGATAAAATGCTATACCAACCTCTTCCAATCTTCGTTCAGAATAAATGTTGGTAGGGTCTTTTAAAAACTGCAATCGGTTACCTATAAAACCAATTTCTTTTACTTTATCCATGTGAGCTGTTACTTGAAGTATCTTACCTTCCAAATTACTATCGTAATAAGAGTAAGTTTGTCTTCCTGTTCCTGATTCTGCCGGCATAATATTATAGTTCTATGTAAGTTGAGTTATTGATTAATGTATATTTTGTCAGTGAAGTCCACGACATAAATGTTGGTTCCTGAGCTGATTTAATGGACCAGTCAGGATAAGTTTGAGGGTCAGATATTGTAATTCTTCGAACGTAAATATCGCCGGAGTCAATATAAACCTGTAAAACGGATAGTTTTACATCGTCAATCACTTTATTAGTGATGAAAAGCAGTCCTGATTTGGTTTGTGATGCAACATTGTATTGACCGTCTGCAAGGTTTGTTACGTTAAAATCTTCCCATGCGCCAAAATCAAGCACCGGAATTTCTGTTGTTCCGCCAGAAGAAGAAGGAAGTTTTCCAACTTTTACTTTGACAGTTTTATTTTGTTCCGGAAGGTATGCGAGTATGTAATCAGTGGATTTCAATAAAGCTATACTTTCTTCATATCCTTCAATATCAATTGATGTAAGTCCGGTATCAACCCATTTTTTATCTTCAATCGACCAAACTGCAAATCTGTTTGTGTCTGCACAAAGTGCAAACCAACCAAATTCACCACCATCACGATACCGTGCGTACAGGTCATTAATTGTCGATACAGGGTCTTTTAAATAGCGAAGTACTCCTACGTCAGGTAATTCGTATTGAGTATTATTTATATTAATGAATGCCATTTTAATTTTACTGTTTAGTGGTTATTATATTTCCTTTTACGCTTTGAAGTCCGGGAAACATTTCAACTGCTCTTTGATCAAGTGCTTTTGCTATGTCATATTTTTCTAACACTGTGAAAACCGTTGATGCGGTTATATAGGCAAGCGGCTCTAATATCTGGTCGTTAAGTTTTAAGTCTTCATCTGCTCCTAAAGTTGAAAGTGGTTTTACAGTAGGAACATAAATTGCTTCGGTTATAGTCTGAGGAAATCCTTTTTTAACAGAATAGTAATTCAGAATATTTTTTATTCCGGTTTCTGTTTCTTTTATTGAAATGGTACATACCGGCCTTATTTCGCTGCCACGTGTATATTCATTTGATTGAATTGAAGAAGTTCGTTCATTCTCTAGCGATGCTTCATGTACTGATTTTTTCCACGATGATAATCTGAATGAAGAAAGCAGATAAAAATCTTCAGGTAGGATTACATATCCGGTTCCGTTAGGAATATCTTTTATTTGGTTTTGTGCTATGAATGATTCGTTAGCAAACCACATTCTGGGCATTACTTTGATACATCTTCTCCAAGCATCTGGGTAAGCACCTTCAATAGACCTGTCAATCTGAGCATTGTCGGCACCATAATAACTCATATTTTGAGTATCCGTCATTCCTGCTTCATTCATTATTAGCAGTACTCTGTTAATAAATTCAGATTTTTTTACCATGGCTGTTTTTAAGTAAAAAAAGCGAGATTGAATCGTTATCTCTATCTCGCTTTTTATTTATTTTTGTTCAGTTTTGTTATTCTACCTGCAAGTTTGGAAAGCTGATACCTAATTCAACGGCTTTTGCCAACACACCTTCGGCAGTTTTGAGCGAGTTGTTATTAGCTCCTACTTTCCATGGTTCACCGCGAAGAATCTCTTTTGCTTCAGCAAATGTTTTCACGTCCGGATATGTTTTAATTCCTGAACTTGGTATTGTTTCACCATTCTTTTGTTGTAATTCCAATTCCGCAATGCGTTCCAAGAGTTGCTGATTTACACTTTCCTTTTTCTGCAATTCTGATTCTTTTTCGTTTAAAAGTTTTTGAAGTTCTACCGTAGCATTTTTATTTTCAGCTACTTCATCAATAACTTCTTCTACCGGCTCCTCGTTTGTGTTTTCAGTTTTAGTCAACTGAATTACACCATCAAGAAATTGTTTTGATTCTTCGATTGCTTTTTGTTCTTTCGGAATGATCGTTACGTAGTTCAATAAACCTGAACGTTGTTTGCTTTCAAAAGTAATGACTCGTGATTTGGAACCTACTGTAAAGCGGATCGCTTTCTTAGTTGAGTTCAAATCATTGATTGAATACGTTTTCTTTGTTGCCATAATATTTTATTGGTTGGATGATATACAAGCCTGAATTATGAAACTCAGGCTTGTATGATAGTTAGTTTTAGAAAATTACCCTGCAGTGTGCTTCGTTATTGGCTAAGATGTGGCATTTTTCCTCAATAATAGCCTGACCTTTACTATCGGATGTCCGTAGTTGTTTATTGTCAATCGGCAAAATTTCCATACCGTAATTATACTCGAATGCATATTTGTGGTCAATTAGGAATCCGCAATTTGCCATACCAATATCCGTTAATGAAGGATCGTCAGCAAAGAATATCTTTTTACCACCGAAGAATTTAATTGACGAAAATTCAATGTTCAATTCCTTGTCACGATAGGTTTCACCCAACATGTACGGATGATTGAAAATGACTTTTTGGAATTCGGCACTTAATTCGCTTCCCATTACCAGGTATTTTTCGTTTGATGAACGATTTCCGTCGAAAACGTATTTACCAAAATCAATTATGGCATCAATATCAATAGTTCCATTAAAATCGAATTCGCGTCCTGCCTGTGTCCACAGACCTTCTTCGAAATATGCAAGGTCGTCCTGATCTCCGGTATATTTGTTATTCAAATACCCCGACATACTTGTACCCAGCCAAAAATCTACCATTTCAGTACGTGTTTTTTCAGCTACAGCCATTTCCATTAAATCCCTGTTGTCCCAGCGAATTTCTTTAGTTGCATTATCGTACCAGCCGGTGGTGCCAAATTCAATCAGCGTTTTTTGTACGTAAAACTCCTTGTCGGTAGGCAATACATTGTATAAATCCGAACGAATTTGTTTTTCAGTTCCAATTCGTGCGCCACGGAGCGCAACAGTAGTGGCTGCAAGTGTAGGCAAACAGTTTTTTGTTGATGATACTTTAGGACCATTCATTGCCTGTAATATCGGCTTTTTATTACTGTCAAAAGCTACTACATTGGCGAAGAAACATCTTCCTGATGCAGTTGTTCCGTCCGGCAAATATCCTGCAATAGATGGGAATCTTACGTTTTGCCCGATATAAAAGTTTGCATTATCAGAACCAAAATCAACTGCGGCCTGTCCCGTTTCTGCGGCTGTGTATAATGTTGCTACTGCTGTTTTTACCGGTTTTGTTGCTGCTGAATATACCGCTACTTTGTGATCGCCTGTCTTCTTCTTAATTTTGAAATTTTTACCTAACAACGATTTAGCAGTCCAGTCATACGGAGCAATTTTGATTACCTCGTCGTGTACTTTTCGCATTATTAATTTACCATCGTTGGTCGCTAAAGCCAAATCAAGTGATATTTCACCTGTTCCTGCTTCACCGGCTCCTTCCGCTCCTTCCGCTAATGCTGTCGCACCTGCTGGAGCTGCATCTGCAAATACAGCGTCTACTCCTGTAATACCAAATACAGTACACAGCAATAATACAAATAACATAAAAATTCCGCTACCTTTTGAGTTGAATAAATGAGTTTTCATACTTCTTTTTGTTTTTAATTTATAGTTGTTTATTTTTTACTTACAATCTCCATAGTTTCGCTCAATGGCCTGTAAGGTTTATTTTCAGTTTCACTTACCGCTTTTTTGGTTGTTGGTGGTATTTTTTTACTTCCACCGATATCCGGTACAGGCATTGATTCGGTTTTTTTACCTTTCATTGCTTCAATTGCTTCGTTGGCACCTTTTGCTTTTGCGGCTTCAAGTTCTGCATCGTTTATTTGTTCTGCTTCTGCTATCAGGTTTTCGGCATTCAGGGCTTTGTAAACTAACTCAATGGTTTCTGGCGATATTACGCGGTCGGCAAACTGATCGGCCATGTCGTTTATAGCGTCGTCAATTTTATCGGTCATTTCTTCGTCCAAACCGTTTTCGGCGGCAAATTTTTGCAGATTGGCGCGGTAACTGTTAAAGTTGTCTTTTACGGTTCTGAACCGGGCTTTGAATTCTTCCTGTCCTTTGCGGAGTTCTGCCAAATCTTCGGCACTGAGTTCGTCCAGTATATTTCCGAATACGGAACCTAAAGCATACATGATATTTTCGCCGTTAGCTACCATTGCAATGAATTTAGCAAAACGTGGATCTTCTGACAATACAGCTGCTAATTTTTCATTTGATGCATTTAATCCATCATATTTGCCTTTTAGTTCATCATGTTGTGAATAACCTTTACCGGCCCAATCAAACAACGTATCATCGTCCGGTTCGTCGGACGCTTCGGGGTTGCGTTCCTTATACATAGCAAGCATTGCGGCACGTCCACGAGGTCGTTCTTCTACTGCCGGTTCTTTTGCCTGTTCTTCTGCTGTATTAATCATAATTGTATGAATAAATGTGTGTTATTGTGCTTTGACAATTTTAAAGCTCAAAGAAAATCTATTTTAATAACATTTATTGCCCTATATGATATTATTTCAAAATAGTTAGTATATTTGCACTTTATAACTTACATAGTGTATGAGAAACAGGACAGTTTCAGAGGATTTCATTATTAGAAAATGGGATGTAGAAAAGTTTACTTTCAGGGAAATTTCGGAGATGGATATTCCATGTTGCGCATCACTGAAGACTATACGAAACATAGTTTACAGCGTCGGAGTTGGCGATGATGATGTATGGCGTAAAGCCGTATATCGTCGTTTTAGAATCAAGTTTTTAGAACTTCAGGACGTGTCTGCTACTATTTTATGGGTACACGAAAATCAGCCCACAATGCGGGTGTCGCGAATTACTGTTTACCGGGTTATTAAGGATTACATTAATAGTTTAAAAAAATGATTTACATACTTATTTTGGTTTTTATTTTGGTCCACATTTTATTTGGGCTCGAACTCGGTTATACTGCACAAAGTGCATGGTGGACACATTTCACCTATTGGATGCAACATGGTTCAATTTTGCATCTTTTGCTTAACGTAGTGTCGTTATTCGGTGTAATGAAAGTACTGGAGCGTTTTATTCGCCCTGTTGTGGTGCTGACTGTGGCTATTGTTATTGCAGTTTTTGTTTCTTGGCTGGTGAATTATAACAGTGTTCCGGTTGTCGGTGCAAGTGGTGTGGTATATGCGCTTCTTGGTATGTATATTTCAATTATTGTTCGAGGTACCGTTCGTTTTACTTCTACCTTCAATATGTGGTTATTCTTCTTTTCTGTTTTTACTTTCCTTATTATTTCATTTTTCAAAACAAATAGTGCCGGTTTATTACACCTGTTTTCGCTGTGTGCCGGATTTGCATACATTACTTTTAAAAAAAATATATAATGAGCAAAACAACATATACTCGTTCAGCAAAATGCAAGGATTGTAATCAACTGAGATATTATTATCATGGCAACTTAAAGAGGCATAAATGTATTAGAAATAATACTAACAGATGTTTAAATGATCCAATATGCAATGACTGTAATCTGGAGACAGATTGGAATCCTTCTGAAATACCATCGAAATTAATTCAATAAAAAATACGATTATGTTTAAAGGAAAAGCTATTTATAATCCTTCGGGGAAGGCAGCAGAATACTCGAAATGGGCTTGCAATTTTTACAAAGGTTGTTCAAACGGCTGTACTTATTGCTATTTGAAAAAAGGCGTACTGGCTCACGCTATGGGTGGAGATAAACCAGAACTGAAAGCGTGTTTTAAGGACAAAGATAATGCAATGGAAATTTTCAAAAAAGAACTTACAGCAAATTTAGAAGAATTGAAATACCATGGTTTGTTTTTTACTTTTACAAGCGACCCGCTTTTGTATGAAACAAAAGAGTTGACCATGTTGGCTATAAATGAATGTTTATGGAATGACATTCCTGTCAAACTACTTACTAAGTGCACAAAATATATTAGTCAATTTGCGTATGAGCTACAATGTACAGATTATGAATTGAACAATATTGCTTTCGGTTTCACACTCACTGGCCACGACGAACTCGAACCAAATGCCAGTACCAATGCTGAACGAATTGAGGCAATGAAGAAATTGCACGAAGCAGGTTTTAAAACATGGGCAAGCATTGAGCCGATAATTGATTTTGAAAGCAGTAAAAGGATGATTCAGCAATCAACTTACTTCTGCGACCTATATAAAATAGGCCTCGAAAGTGGAAAGAAGTACGATAAACAAGAAACAAATCTTTTTATGTTATCGTGCTTAAATTCTTGTGTTCCAAATAACAATAAAATTTATTTCAAAGATTCATTTCTAAAACAAGCAGGTATTAATCGAGAAGATTTACATGAAAATTGCGTAACACGCAAATACAATATTTTTACCAGAGGAGATGAATGTTTGGAAGAATGCACTTCTTGTGATAAAAAGTTTGATATTGAAGATATGGAAAGCGATTCTGAAGGGAATTGGTTTTGTAAAGAATGCTGGAAAGAACTCGAACCTGTAATGAAGGCCGAATACGTAGAACTTAAAGCCAAAGAGGAGATTGACTAATGAAAACCAGCATTATCTCATGGCTTTTATTCCATGCCAATAAATCTAAAGACAAAAAATTTTATCCGATAAAAAACCGGATACTTGAAAAATACGGTCGTAAAACAGATACAGTTGTGCAGTTCATTGAAGGAAAAAAGTGCTTTAACTGCAGAGGTACAGGAAACCATACTTATTACGATTGGAACGGTTTTGCATATGATCATGATTTTTGTTGGAATTGTAACGGTAGTGGTTGGTATAAACGCCCCCGCTGGAACTGGTTAGATGTGGTTCAGTTTGGAAAATACAGCTTTCACCAGCCTTATGCTACCACATACGAATCCCCAACTGAAAACGTACATCAGTTTGAAGGGTATGTGGAACATACCAACACAAAATACACTGAGTTTGCTCTCTTCCTTATATTTTTAATATATGAACGTGGTTTCATCAATCGATGGTGGAACAACGAAAGACATGGTTGGCGCTCATGTTGGTGGTTGCCACGAAACTGGATTAAAAATACTATTCACATATTAAAGCACGGCCGTAAATCATATCCGTTCAGAAAACGAGTTAAAATTAATACAGACGATTTGCCTTTTTAAATATATATACTAAAAAAGAAAAATATACTCTCATTTTAAAATATTTAGTTCACATAAATTAGGGCAGTGAAACAAGGCAGTGAAGGGCAGTGAAT
>CALCBD010000046.1 GCA_937897985.1 uncultured Paludibacter sp.
CCGATTACTTTATTGTAGTCGGGGATTTTTTGTTCAAACCATTCTTTTCGCTAAATATATAAAACAAACCGGCTTCAGGAAACTGTGTGAACATGACAGTTTGACTCAAAATTTATAAAATTTTGAATTTTACTTATCCAATAAAAATTGTACCTTTGCGAACATTATTAAATCAGGAAATTAAAATGGAACAACAGGACAATCAACTCAACATTGAACTCCCGGCAGAGGTAGCCGAGGGAATATATTCAAATCTGGCTATCATTTCCCATTCAACTTCAGAATTTGTTGTTGACTTTATCAGAATTATGCCGGGAATGCCAAAAGCAAACGTTAAATCACGTATTATCCTGACACCGGAACATGCCAAACGATTGTTGTTTGCTTTACAGGAAAATATAACTAAATATGAAGCGCAATACGGTAAAATTAAATTGCCTGAAAATAATTTTATACCTCCTGTGCCAATGTCATTTGGTGGCGGTGAAGCCTGATTATTCCTTTCAACAAAATTTGTAAAATGAAATGAAAAAAATATTGACAATTGGTGTTTTTTTATCCTTTATCCGGATATGCACCGGTCAGATTTCACCTAATGAAACGTTGATTTTCGATGGTTCGTATGAACTGAGTGGAATGATGACCAATATTGCACAGGTGACAATGCAAACCTCTGTAATGAAAACCACCAACAAAAGTTATTTGCATTTAAGTGCTGAAGTTGCAACGTTTAATAAATGGGATTCATTTTTTAAAATTCGTGATTTGTACGAATCTTATGTCGATCCTGGTACATTAAAGCCAAGTTTGTATAAACGAAATGTATATGAGGGAGGTTATACGAAAACTGAAAAATACAGTTATAACCCGGCCGGAAATTCAATTAAAAGCGAGTCGAAAAGGAAGAATAATCCGGTTGTTAAAAATACTGTTTCAATTCAACCGGGAGCAGTAGATGTCATCACTTTAATATACAAGTTACGATCAGCCAATTTATCGGGGCTTAAAGCAGGACAATCCATCCCTTATATCATCGTTTTTGATGAAAAACAGTTGAGAGTAAATCTGAAAATGCTCGGGAAGGAAATAGTTTCGGCCGGAAATCTTGGTAAAAGAGAGTGTTATAAACTATCAATTTCGGCTAATACAAATAAACTCAAGGGTGCTGATAAAAATCTGATCTGGCTGACCACCGATTCCAAACATATTCCATGTTTAATAAAATTCAGCATTCCGGTAGGAGTTGGACAATTATCACTTTTAAAAACTGCCGGTATTTAAATTTACATATATGAGGATCGCATTTATTATAATTGCTATTGTATTTGTCGCCCTGACTATCGCGTTCACTATTCTGCCAATGGGAACAATAGCACTGATTCCGGTTGCTTTAGCATTTTTGTTTTCATTCTTTGCCTTTTTTAAGTCAAAAGAAAGAAAAAGGATTTTCAGCAAATGGTTAATGTTTTTCGTTTTTGTGTTATTTCTGGTCATTGTTGCCAAAGATGTTTTTGTGAAAGACAAAGTAGTTACAGATCAAAAATTTCAGCTCGAAAAACAAAATTCGCAACAGGAAGCACAAAAGGAACTCGAAGAACTCGAAGGATTGAAATGACAGCACTTTGTTTTTTTTATGAATGTAAACAAAGTTGATATCATTTATATAAAATAATACTTTCACCTAATCGCTGTTTTCATCATAAAATATTCATTCTAATGCTTTGGTATTCCAAAGAAAAACTGTATTTTTGCAGTCCGTTTATTATCCCAGTGTAACAGATCGAATCATAAAGTATGAAAGTGCTGTATTTGTGCCGATTAGCCTCATTCAAATACAATAATTACAGCTGTGTGTGACGACAATTTATTAATTAAAAAACATTTTTATTAAAGTGGATACGTTAAGTTATAAAACCATTTCTGCCAATAAAGCTACTGTGCAGAAAGAATGGGTGTTGGTAGATGCTACCGATTTGGTATTGGGACGTATGGGCACGAAAGTTGCAAAACTTTTGCGTGGCAAGTACAAACCAAATTTCACACCTCATGTTGACTGCGGCGACAATGTAATCATTATCAACGCAGAAAAGGTACAATTGACCGGAAATAAATGGACAGACAGGGTTTACCTGAGTCATACCGGTTATCCGGGAGGTCAGCGTGAAATCACACCGGCGAAATTGATGGCTAAAAGTCCTGAAAAACTTATAAAGAAAGTAGTAAAAGGTATGTTGCCTAAAAATAAATTAGGAGCACAATTACTCGGTAATTTATATGTATTCGGAGGAGCCGAACACAATATGCAGGCTCAGCAGCCAAAACAAATCGATTTAAACACACTTAAATAATCAGTATGGAAGTAATAAATGCCTTAGGAAGAAGAAAAGCAGCTATTGCCCGCGTTTTCGTAAGCGAAGGAAGTGGTAAAATCACTATCAACAAACGTGAACTTGCTGTATATTTTCCATCACCCCTTTTGCAATACGTTGTGAAACAACCATTGAACAAATTAGGTGTTGCCGAAAAATATGACATTAAAGTGAATCTTGATGGCGGTGGATTTAAAGGTCAATCAGAAGCATTGCGCCTTGCGATAGCCCGTGCATTGGTAAAAATAAATCCTGAAGACAAACCGGCACTGAAATCCGAAGGTTTCATGACCCGCGATCCACGCGAAGTGGAACGTAAAAAACCGGGACGTCCGAAAGCACGTAAGAGATTCCAGTTCTCGAAACGTTAAAATTTATTTACCATTATACTGTTTACCATTTACCATTTTACGGCAAGCCACAGCTTAAATAGTAAATTGTAAGTGAATAAATAGTCAATGGATTTGGTTTAGTATCTAAATTCGCAGGACTCATAGACATTGGATGGCTACCGGCGGATTGAATTAAAAAAAAAAGAAAGTAAACAAATTAAAAAACAAAAAATGCCAAGAACAAATTTTGATCAGTTATTAGAAGCCGGTTGCCACTTTGGTCACCTGAAACGTAAATGGAATCCTGCAATGGCTCCCTATATCTTTATGGAGCGCAACGATATTCATATTATCGATTTACACAAAACAGTAGTAAAAATCGACGAGGCTGCAGCCGCTTTAAAAAATATCGCTAAATCAGGACGTAAAGTGCTGTTTGTAGCAACAAAAAAACAAGCTAAGGACGTAGTAGCCGAAAGAGCCAAATCAGTACAAATGCCTTATATCACCGAACGCTGGGCAGGAGGAATGTTAACAAACTTCCCAACTATCCGTAAAGCTGTAAAGAAAATGGCTACCATCGATAAGATGGCTACTGACGGTACTTTCGAAAATATGTCAAAACGTGAAAAACTTCAAATCTCACGTCAACGCGAAAAATTAGAAAAGAACTTAGGTTCAATTGCTGATTTGACCCGTTTGCCTTCGGCTCTTTTTGTAATTGATGTGATGAAAGAACATATTGCCGTTCTGGAAGCACAGCGTCTCGGAATTCCGGTTTTCGGAATTGTTGACACCAACTCAAATCCTAACGGAATAGACTTCGTTATTCCGGCAAATGATGACGCAACAAAATCAGTTGACGTAATTCTGGGTGCAATGGTCGAAGCTATTCAGGAAGGACTTGAAGAACGTAAAGTTGAAAAAGTGGATACTGAAGCTGCTGAAGTTCCGGTTGCTAAAGAAAAGAAATCGCGTGTTAACAAACGCCCGAGAACACATAAAGAAGATGAAGAAGCATTGAATGCAAATGTTGTAAAAAAATTCATCAAAGAAGAAGAATAAAAATCAATTACGATTTTATCATTTACCATTTACCATTTACTGTTTTGTGGAGATGCGGGAAACTATCGTATTCAATCAAATAGTAAATGGTAAATTGTTAAATAGTAAATTATACATTTTTCAATAAACTAATAAAATTAAGATATTATGGCTGTAACAATGGCAGAAATTTCGAAATTGCGTACCATGACCGGAGCCGGTATGATGGATTGCAAAAATGCTTTAATTGAGGCAGAAAATGATTTCGAAAAAGCAATTGAAATTATTCGTAAAAAAGGACAGGCAGTTGCTGCCAAACGCAGTGACCGTGAAGCTTCCGAAGGCTGTGTTTTAGCTGCTGCAAAAGATGGTTTTGCTGCTGTCGTGGCACTGAAGTGTGAAACTGACTTCGTGGCAAAAAATGCTGATTTTGTTGCTCTTACTCAATCAATTCTTGATGTGGCGTTTGACAAAAAGCCTGCTAATCTCGATGCTCTCAAAGCTGAAACTATCGGCGGTAAAACTATTGCTGATTTAATTGTTGAACGTATCGGTGTGACTGGTGAAAAAATGGAGCTGGATTATTACGAATTCGTTGAAGGAGGTACCACTTCGGCTTATATTCACCCGGGAAACAAACTTGCTACAATCGTGGCTCTTGCCGAAAAAGACGCTGAATACGAAACTATTCGTGGTTTAGCAATGCATATTGCAGCTATGTCGCCTGTGGCAATTGATGAATCTGCAGTACCTCAGAAGATAAAAGATAATGAGCTGGCAGTAGCTATCGAAAAAACCAAAACTGAACTTGTTGAAAAAGAAGTTGAAGTTGCATTGAAAAAAGCAGGCATCAACCCTGCTCACGTTGATAGCGAAGCCCATATTGAATCAAACATGTCAAAAGGATGGATAACCGCTGAAGTAGCTGCACAGGCACGTGAAATAAAGGCAACAGTTACTGCAGAAAAATCAGCGACTTTACCCGAACAGAAAGTAAACAATATTGCCGCCGGACGTATGGCAAAATTCTATAAAGAATACACCCTTTTAGAACAAAAGTACGAAGGTGGTGGAGAAGAAGCCGGAAAAATAACAGTAAAAGAACTGCTTGCAAAAAAACACTTGACTTGCATTGCTTTCAAACGGATTACTTTAAATATGGAATAATATTCTGATTTCACATATTTGTTTGTGAAATACGGAATTTTGATTCTGAACTTTAAAAAGCCTCCTGAATTTACTTCAGGAGGCTTTTTTGTTGACTAACTTCCTCAATACTAATTTTAAACAATAATTTGTGCGGTATTTCGTTTTTATTTTATCAGCTTCCTGATTAATATCCGGGAAATGAGTTTCTTTAAATTTGAATTTTGTTTCTTTTTTGTTATTATTTTGCCCATTATTTTATATCAGGAATTCTAAAAAAATAAATTCATGAAACATCTTCATCTTAAATCGGTTAAATCAGATTTGTTGCCGGTTTTGATTCGTTTCCACGTAGTTTTGGTTTTTGTCTTTGGTTTGGCAGTGATGGCATTTCTTGAATTAAATGACAAGCAGTTCGAGAAAGAATTTAATGTTTGGGGATTTTTTATTCTCGGAACTTTTATTTCACTTTCTGTTACGCTTTTCAAGGAAAACCTGTCAAATAAATTATCGAAAGCTGTAGTTATTCTGATACCTGTTTTATCGGTCTTTTTTTACTGCTTCTTCTTATTCAACAATAAAACTGAGTGGGAGATGATGCAATTTGTAGCCTTCGCATTGGCGGCTTTTCTCTCGGTTTATTTTGTTTTATTTTTCCGGAAAAATACGGATACTTCATTTTGGGTTTTTTCCGAAAAAATTACGCGTGAGCTTATCATTACCTACATTTACACTTCATTTTTATTCGGTGGATTAAGCCTGGCAATTTTTGCTGTGAACGAATTATTCAATGTGAAAATTGAGCATGAAGTTTACGGTAACTTCGCAATTGTATGTTACCTGATTATAGCTCCCGTTTACTTTTTATCCAACATTCCTTCGAAGGACAGGATTTATAATGAAGTTCCGGAATATGGCAAGTTCCTGAAAATTCTCGGTTTATATGTGTTTCTTCCGGTTTTGATACTTTATATCTTTATTCTGTATTTTTATTTACTGAAAATAGTTATCCTGTGGGAATTGCCCAATGGCTGGGTAACTACACTGGTTTCAGTACTGGCTTTAGGAGGTTTCCTTACAAAATACCTTTTATTTCCGCTTTCCGATAACAAAATTGTACGGTTCTTAAATAATTATTTTGCACTAATTATTTTGCCCCTCATAGTATTAATGTCGGTGGGGCTGGGGCGCAGAATTTCAGATTATGGTTTGTCGATCAACAGAATTTATGTGCTGATATTTAATGTTTGGCTTTACGGTGCCTGTATCTATCTGTTTATCACTAAATCAAAACATCTTCGCTGGCTGGTCATTTCTTTTGCTGCCGTATTATTTGTTTCATCAGTCGGCCCATGGAGTGTTTTTGCTGTGACCAGGCGAATAATTGAAAAGGATTTAACCGTACTTTTAACCGAAAATAAATTGCTGGTCGATGGTAAAATTGTTGACAATAAAGATAATAAAATAAAGTTCTCCGATAATGTTTCACAGGCAATCTACGATAAGGTTTTTTATTATATCACTAATTATGATATTAAGAGCTGGAAAGACCATTTCAACGATCAAAGAGATTTGAAAGGAGTTTTTCAGCTTACCGAATCATTGGGTGTCGATAATAAGCTAAAACAATGGAACTCAAAATTTGTATCTGGAAATTTGCCTGAGGGTGAAGTGCTTAATGTAAGCGGTTTCTCCGAACTGATAACCAACATTCAAAAGCAGGAAAATACAGATTCAATTTTTAAAAATGATAATCTGAAGGTTGAGCTTGTTCATAACTTAGTAAAGGTGACTAACTTAAAATCAAAGCAACAAACAAACTTCAGCCTTTCAGGTATTGTGTCAGAGTTACAAAAAAACAAAGACAGCGAAATTAAAAACCATGGCTTGTTTATTCAGAAAACAGGTGAATATATGTTGTTAATTAACAATATCTCTGTACGTTTTAAAAAAGGTAAGGAATACGAAATCAACGATTTAAATATTTCTTTATTTGTGAAATAGTCTGTTGAATGTTGGTTAAATCCGATTCTTCCTGATTCTTTTTTTGAAATTTACGCTTCAATTTATAGACACGCATTTTTGAACTCTAAGTTACTAAGTCGCTACGACGCGAAATAATCATATTTGCGGTCGTGGCGACTTTCTTGACAAACCGGGCAGCAAAGCCGGGCAGCGTTCAAAAATAATATATATAATACCTGACTTACAATTTGTAATTCCGGGAATATTCACACAGACTTTTGAGACTGCCTCTTTGAATTAATTTAGAATGCTTTGTCGTATTTTTACTCCCAGCTCAGTATTACTTTTCCACATTCACCGCTTTCCATGACATCGAATCCTTTTTGAAAATCGTCGATACTGAAACGATGTGTAATGACGGGCGAAAGATCGATGCCGGTTATGAGCATTTGCTCCATCTGATACCATGTTTCCCACATTTCGCGACCATAAATACCTTTCAGAGTCAGTGCTTTAAAGATAATTTTGTCCCATTTTACGGTAGTCGTATCGGGTAAAATTCCCAATAAGGCAATTTTTGAACCATTATACATATTCTCAATCATGCTTTCGAATGCAATTGGTGAACCTGACATTTCGAGTCCGATATCAAATCCCCGCATGTGAAGTTCTTTCATTGCACCTTCAATTGATTGTCCTTTGGAAGGATTTACGGTCAATGTAGCTCCCATCTGTCGGGCAATGTTTAATCGATAGTCGCTTAAATCTGTAACTACAATATTCCTGGCACCTGCGAACCTGCAAATAGCAGTTGCCATTGTGCCAATCAATCCTGCACCGGTAATCAGTACATCCTCGCCGATCATGGGGAATGAAAGTGCAGTGTGTGTGGCATTACCGAACGGATCCATAATCGACGCCATTTCGTCAGAAACGCGGGCATCCAGATGAACTACATTTTGTGCCGGCAACGAAAGATATTCAGCGAAGGCACCATCGCGGTTTACGCCTATACCAATTGTATTCTCACACACATGGAGTTTTCCCCGCCGACAGTTACGGCAGTGTCCGCAGGCAATATGTCCTTCGCCGGTGACACGATCACCGATTTTAATGTTTCTCACACCATGACCTTTTTCAACCACTTCGCCCACATATTCGTGCCCGATAGTCATCGGCGTTTTTATAGTTCGCTGCGACCATTCGTCCCATTTATAAATATGCAGATCGGTACCACAAATAGCTGTTTTTTTGATTTTTATTAAAACGTCGTTGATACCTACGTGAGGAACAGGAACATCTTCCATCCAAATCCCTTTTTCGGGGAGGAGTTTTACTAATGCTTTCATGTATTTTTAGATTTATTGTTTTTCAATTTGTAAAATAATCGATATTTAGTTAATTACGCCCAGTTCACGTCCTACTTTTGTAAATGCGGCAATACATTTGTCGAGATGTCCGGTTTCGTGGGCAGCCGAAATCTGAACACGAATACGTGCCTGATCTTTGGGAACTACAGGGAAATAGAATCCGGTGACATAGATGCCTTCGTTGAGCAACAAGGCAGCCATTTCCTGTGATAATTTTGCATCGTAAAGCATCACTGCACAAATGGCCGATTCAGTAGGTTTTATGTCGAATCCTGCTTTTTTCATACGTTCTGTGAAGTAAGCTGTGTTTTTATGAAGTTTGTCCTGCAATTCGTTGGTTTCGTCCATCATTTCGAACATACGAATTCCGGCCGAAGCAACCATAGGCGGAATTGAATTTGAAAACAAATATGGTCGTGAGCGTTGACGGAGCAAATCAATAATTTCCTTTTTCCCGGTGGTAAAACCTCCGATAGCACCTCCAAAGGCTTTGCCGAGTGTGCCTGTTATGATTTCTATTTTTCCTCTCAGATTGTAACGTTCGGTAACTCCCCTGCCGGTTTCTCCTACCACGCCAGCTGAATGAGATTCGTCCACCATTACCATTGCACCGTATTTCTCAGCCAGAGCATAAATTTTGTCGAGCGGTGCGACATTTCCATCCATCGAAAAAACGCCATCAGTAACTATAAGTCTGAATCTTTGTTCCTGAGCTTCAATTAATTGTTTTTCGAGGTCTGCCATGTCGGCATTGGCATATCGGTAGCGTTTGGCCTTCGATAACCTCACACCGTCGATGATTGAAGCATGATTCAGTGCATCGGAGATGATTGCATCTTCCTCGCTCAGCAATGGTTCAAAAACTCCTCCATTGGCATCAAAACATGCAGCATAGAGTATGGTGTCTTCTGTACCGAAAAAATGAGCAATTGAGGCTTCAAGTCTTTTGTGTACATCCTGTGTGCCACAAATAAACCGTACGGATGATACGCCGTAGCCGTAATGGTCTAAACCGTCTTTTGCGGCCCTTATTAATTCAGGATTATTGGATAAACCGAGATAATTATTGGCACAAAAATTCAATACTTCTTTTCCGTTCGCTACCCTTATCTCAGCACCTTGTGGGGTAGTAATGATACGCTCTTTTTTATACAATCCGGCCTCTTCTATACCTTTTAATTCGGCTTCGAGGTGAGATTTGAATTGATTATACATGATTTTTTTAGTTTAAATTGTCCGATTTTATTTTTATGCAAATATATTACATTTTTGCGACGGCTAAATAAGAATTTCAATAAATGTCGCTGTAAAAATGGAGTCGTTGCATATCATATTTGCAGATAACTGATGTAATTTTGCAAAGCGGATTCAAATTTATTGTCCCTGAGTAGGAATGGAAATTTTCAAAACAAGGATTTTGCAGTGAACCTTTAATTATTTAAATTACTTTGTTGATTACATTTTGAATATAAAGTCGTCTATAAAGCAGTAAATAAATTTATTTTGAAGTTAATAATAAAAAACAGACTCAATTTCAGTGATTCACCTACTTTTTTCAGATAGAATTGTTTTAAATATAGTTACTTAAAAATACAGGTTTTTGATAAAAATGCACGAATTTCAGGGTATATTTAACCTTATTATAATATTAAAAAATTATGAATTGTAAAAACAAACAGTTACAAAGTTACGCATCAGTTATCATGTGTAGGTTTGTTTATTTTCTTATTATTTTGATATCCGTTTCGATAGTTTTCCCAATGCAGGCAAACGGACAGACAGGTAATCAGCAGATTACTGTCAAATCAAAAGTTTTGGATGAAAATGGTATTCCTGTGATCGGTGCTACTGTGCTGGTTGAAGGAACCACTACCGGTACGGTAACCGATATTGACGGAAATTTCAGTCTCAAAGCTTCATCAAATTCTATCGTATCCATCTCATACATTGGTTATAAAGCCGTGAAATTTAAAGCGGGCATTGTTCCGGCTACGGTGAGATTGTCCGAAGATAGTGAAAAGCTCGATGAGGTAGTTGTTGTTGGTTACGGTACAGTGAAACGTGCCAACCTGACGGGAGCTGTTTCCAATATCAATATGAAGGAAGTAGCTGACATTCCTTCGCCGAACCTGGCTTCGGTGCTTATGGGAACTATGGCCGGAGTAAATGTAAGTGAAGCTACAGGTAATCCCATTGGAAATGCAACGATTCAGATTCGTATCAATGGTTCGTGGAATGGTGAAATTCCTCTGTATGTTATTGATGGTTTCATCCGTGATGTTGATGCATTTAATCTTTTGGATGCTTCGGAAATAGAAAACATTTCTGTGTTGAAAGACGCTCAGGCAGCAATTTATGGTGTACGTGGTGCCGGTGGGGTCATTCTGGTTACTACCAAAAAAGGAAAGGAAGGAAAAGCTAAAGTTACCTATTCAAGTTCATTCGGGTTGAATCAGGGAGTCGATATGCCGGTGATGATGAGTGCCTACGAGCAGGGAGTAGCCCTGAATGATTTGTTTCAGCAAAACATTACCTATAAAGGTGCAAGTGCCGACAATACCAAGTTTTTCACTGCTGCTGAACTCAATAATATGAAAACGCTTGATTATAACTGGTTGAATCTTGGATGGAAAAACTCGGGCAATAACCGCCATACAGTTAATGTAAGCGGGGGAAATGAAACTGTCCGCTATTTTGTCGGAGGTTCATACATGTTTGCCGATGGTAATTTCTCCAATCTCGACATGACTCGATACGGTTTACGCATGGGAGTCGATGCCAAGGTGGCTAAGAACCTGACGGCTAACTTTTCGATGAGCTATTCGGCCAAGAATACGGAGATGCCACTCAATCAGAAAGATGCCGAGCCCGAAAGAATGTACGGAACATTCAGCGATCTGGCCCGGGCGCCGCGTTTTATACCTGCCTATATCAATGGTGTTCCGGTGGGGAATTCAATACCTACGAATGGAACTCATCCGCTCGAAGTAATGAATTCAGGTTCGTACCGACGAAATAAAACAAGTGATATTACAGCAGGTCTCTCATTAGAATATAATATTGAAAAAATTAAAGGTTTAAAAGTTGCTGTTTCAGGTAACTACAGTAGCGGATATAATTATGGTAAACAATTGTCGAAACCATATTATGTTTATGGTTTTATTCCTGAAGGTGATACTCACGATAGTTATCTGTTGTCGGATGTTCAGTATGCTGTGACGGATCCTCAATACAGAAAAAGAATAACCAACAGCGATAAACTGTATGAATCTTCTTCATTTTCCTATTCATATCAGTTAAATCCGCAAATTTCATATTCTAATCGATTTGGTAAACATAATGTGTCGGCAATGTTAATGTACGAACAATCCGAAAGCGGAGGCAACGGGCTCAATGCTTACAGAAATACCGTAATTATTGAGAATTATGAAGTGCTTGCCGGTTACAGTCTCGACGGGCAGGGAAACAGCTCGTCGATTAACACATTATCGCGTCGTCAGTCATTTATCGGACGTTTGAATTATAATTATGCCGATAAGTACTTCCTCGAAAGTGCAAACCGTTACGAATCATCCACCAACTTTGCTCCCGGATATCGTTGGGGACTTTTCCCGTCCATATCATTAGGCTGGCGTATTTCAGAAGAGCCATTCTTCAAGGACAATGTGACTTTTATGGACAATCTGAAAATTCGTACTTCTTACGGTCGGCTTGGTAGCGATAAGGCAAGTATGAACCAGTGGCGTTCGAGTTATGGTCAGAGTACAGGTGCTTATGTGGGCGGAAGTGCTTTGCTCACAATGCTGAGTCCGAATATGGAAGGATTGGTTTATTATTCTTCTACCTGGGAAAAGACAGATTCGTATAATGCCGGAATTGATATGCAGTTTATTAAGAGTCTTACAGTTGGTATTGATGGTTTTTACCGCCATACATTCGATATTCTGGATGATTTTAAAAGCGAATTTCCCCAGTCGTCGGGTATCAATGCTTCGACTCCTAAACTGAATACCGGAATACAGGATTCGTGGGGAGGTGAACTGGAAATTGGTTACAATAAAAAAATTAACAAAGACTGGGAAGTCTTTGTTAAAGGAAATATGTCCTATGCCACAAATAAAGTGATTCAAAAATCTCAAAACCCCGGAGTTATCGGTACATGGAAAGATGAATTGGGCAGAATAAGAGGTGGCGAAGTGGGCTATACCTGTCTTGGAATCGCCCGTACTCAGGCTGATATTGACAAATATATTGCTGACTTAAAAGCAAACTCGTCGACCGGAACAATTAAGGTTTTAGGATTAAACGAAGCTGATTTAAAGCCGGGTATGTTGATGTACAAGGATATCAGCAGCGCACCATATAAAGATGCGGATGGTAAATGGCACGATGGTTTACCCGATGGAAATATTACCGAAGACGACCAGCGCATTATCAGTAAGTATGATTCACCTCCATTCAGTTATGGCTTTTCATTTGGCTTTGCATGGAAAAATCTGAAAGTAGAAGCATTGTTCAACGGTGAATTCGGTAACGATGTGTTATTTGAAAAAGGTTTCTGGACTGATGCTTCCGGTGGTTCACGTACAGGTGATTTCCTGTCAATCTATTCAAATCAGCTTCGCGAATGGTATGGAAATTACTGGACTGAATCCAATCCTAATGCAAAATATCCGCGTTTGGATACCAACAGCCTCAGAGGCCAAAGGTCAACATTCTGGATGCGCGATGGACATACCCTTCGTTTACGTAGTGTTAATGTATCGTACCTTGTTCCGAAATCAATTGTCAAACCGGTTGGGATTGAACAACTCAGGATATTTTTCTCGGGAACGAATTTACTTACCATCATTAATCCGTATCCTTACAAAGATGCAAGTGTAGGTTTCTGGTCCGATTATCCAATGATTCAATCGTTCAACTTTGGTTTAAATCTTAATTTCTAAATTCACAATGCCATGAAAATTAAATATATATTTATAAGTGCAGTTTTAATTTTACTGACAGCTTCGTGCTCCGACTTTTTAAATGTGAAGGATGAAGCAGCCATTAATCCTGCTGTTTGGGACAATGAGAATTCGGCCAAGCTTTATATCAACAATATTTATAACAGCTGTCTGCCTGCTTTCGGAGGTGAAAGCCCCGTATCGGATGGGTCGCTGAACGCCATTTCCGACGAAACCTCAGGTATGGACTCGAAACTGCTGTTGGGAACGCTCGAAAACGGGAGCGTTGGCGTATACTCAGCTGCCACCTATCAGTCCATACGTTATATCAATATTGCTTTTAACGAAATGAAAGCTTCAACCCTGACAGGTGATGCCCGTAATAAAATTTTGGGACAATTATATTTCTTCAGAGCCTGGCAACACTGGAAACTGATTCAACTTTACGGAGGAGTACCTTACATGAGGGATGTGGTTGATTATCTGAGTCCGGATTCCATCAAAAATACACCTCGTTATAAAACATCTGTATGTATCAGTTATTTGAAACAGGATCTTGAAAAGGCGATTGAATATTTGCCTGCATCGTGGCCAACCGACGAATATGGCAGAATTACACGTGCCGGTGCAGCTTCATTTCTTGGTCGGGTACTGCTTTTTTATGCAAGTCCGCAGTTTAATCCAACCAATGATATCAACAGATGGAAAGATGCTTATGACAGTAACTTAAGAGCAAAAACAATGTGTTTGCAGGATGGCTATGGTTTGATGGATGTAAGCAGTGCTCCTACCACTCAGTTCCCTTATACCAAAGATTTTAACAAAATATTTATAACCAAGAAAACAGCAGGTAATAACGAAGTAATCATTGTAACTCCGTATTTGCAGGCTTATAAATTCCATGGTTACGAAAACTCTGTACGACCTGTCGAAATCACAAACGGAACCGGTCGTCCTTCCAACTGTCCTACATGGGATTTGGTCATTGCGTTCCCGATGAAGGATGGACGTCCTGCTTTTAATGCCAGCAGGCAATTTACGGGCAATACCGATATCAACAAATATTACCGCGACAGGGATCCGCGCTTCTATGCTACAGTTGCTTTTAATGGTTGCTACTATCCACTTGAGGGAAATGCAGTTCGTCGCCAGTGGACTTATAGTGGTGGCGAAGGAACAACGACTGATAAAACCTCGCCTACAGGTTTTTATTGCAGGAAATATGTGAACCCATCCATCAATGGTGAGGAACGTTCGAAGACATATACCGACTGGATTGAATTACGGTATGCCGAGGTGTTGCTGAATCTGGCTGAATCAGCTTTCGAATACCAGGGTGCAAATTCAGAAACCGGTTACGACTGCCTGAAACAAATCCGTCAGCGTGCCGGAATTGATGCCGGTACAGATGGTTATTACGGTTTAAAAGCCAATGCTAATTTCACTCCTGTTGAACTGGTTATGAATGAACGCAGAGTTGAACTGGCATTCGAAGGGAAAAGATTTTTCGACCTGCGTCGTCGAAACATGTTTACAACCAATTTGGGCAATAATATAGTGAAACTCAACGGCTGGAAAAAAAGCGGTTCCGGTTATACCTTTACACTCAAAACAGCTCTGACTACTGAGTTCAATTCGCTCAAGGACAATCTTCCGGTGGACAGTGTTTATAAATACTTTACTATGGCTGCCAAATCAACAGGTCCGCTTGTAAAGGCAATTGACTACAAAGCTACCACTGATCCGGCAGCCCTGAAAAATGTTTTTAGCGGAAGTTACAACTTTTTTGATATTCCTCAGGCTATATTGTCGCGCAGTCCGGCATTAGTGCAGACCATTGGTTGGGAAAACGGAACTTTTAACCCATTCGAATAATCAATAATTACCTTATACAGCTCTGACTGTATAAGGTAATTTTAAATATCATTTCTAATAATGAAAAAACTTTTTACCATACTGTTCTTTATAAGTAGTGTATTGGCTTCAGCTCAGCCATTTCGTTATATAGTAGCAGCTGATGGATCCGGAACGCATACTTCTGTGCAGGCTGCAATTGATGCCTGTCCTGATGGGGTAAGAAGTATTATTTTTATAAAAAACGGAACTTACTTCGGACAGACTTCAATAGGCAGCAAAAGTGCTGCTTCGAACAAGTTAATATCACTTGTTGGCGAAAGTCGGGACAGCGTAATTCTGACCTTCGATAAGTCGTTGCCTATGGTAAGCACTTTCGAACAGGCAACTACTTTTCAGATTTATGCCAAAAATTTTTATGCTGAAAACATTACGTTTGTAAATTCAGCCGGCAATACCGGACAAGCGCTTGCGCTTTACACTGCCGGAGATATGTCAACTTTCAGAAACTGTACACTGAAAGGTTATCAGGATACTTACCGGTCGAAGAAAGGAACACGCGGCTATTTCAAAAAATGCCTGATCGAAGGTGCAGTCGATTTTATATATGCCGGTGGTACATTGTTTTTTGATGATTGTACCATTAACTGCGTCAAAGGCGGAGGCTATATTGTTGCCCCTGAAGATGCGTATGCTACAATTCCGGCTACGCAAACAGTGTGTGGGAAATTTCTGCGGCTGGGATTCTTTTTCCGCAACTGCAATATAACTGCCAATGCCGATGTGCCGGTCAACAGTTATTATCTTGGAAGGCCATGGAATACAACTGCAGGTGCGTTTTATCTCAATTGTAAACTCGGGAATCATATAAAAGCAGCCGGTTGGCAAACCATGGGCGGTAATGAAACATCAGCCTGTTTTGCCGAATATAACAGCATGGATATCAATGGAAATCCGGTCGACGTAACCGGACGTGTGAGCTGGAGTTTTCAGCTGCCTAAAGCCGATGTCGATAATTTGCTGACACCTGCAGGTATTTATGCCCGTATCAATTCCACCGATGTTTACGATCCTGTTACGATTTGTATTTCTCCTGCTTCACCTTCAAATGTAGTACTGACGGGCAATGTTCTGACATGGAGCGCAGTTGACGGAGTTGCCGGTTATGCTGTATATAAGAATAGTAAGTTGATTTCCAACACTTCAGCCACAACATGTACCGACGAGTCAGCAGGTGCAGGCAATTACAGTATAATCAGTATTGGATTAGCAGGACAGTTGAGCGATCCTGCCGGAGTGAAAACAGCTTTACATGATTTGTCTGCCGAAACCCTGCAAATTACAATTGAAAACGGTGTTGTAAAATGTAATGAGCCGGCGAAGATTGACATTTATTCCATCGATGGTAAATGTTTGAATAAAGCTGTATCTTTTCAGACATTTCAGCCAATGGAAAAAGGATTTGGTTCATACATCATTAAAGCTACTTCGGTAAACGGACAAACGGGAACTAAAAAGTTGATTTATACACCAAATTAATCATTTTCTCCACATTCAATTTTTATTCTGAAATTACTTTTGTAAATCATAAAACACACTCATTCATGAAAATAAAAATTTTACTTACAATTGCTTCCTGTTTTTTTGCAATGACATATATTCAGGCACAGACACCTGCATTTCCCACAGCCGAGGGTTATGGTAAATATGCAAAAGGAGGACGTGGCGGACAGGTCGTGTTTGTTACCAATCTTGATGACTATATAGCCTACAATAACATCGAACCCGAAATTCCGGGTAGTTTACGCTGGGCTTTGAAACAATATCCGGGTCAACCTCTGACGGTTATTTTCAGAGTTTCAGGTACAATCAAACTGAAACCATACCTCACAATGAACGGCTCAACTGTATATAATCAAAACGATTTAAGAGTTCAGCGTACCAATCTGACCATAGCAGGTCAGACAGCACCCGGTGAGGGAATTTGTATCAGAAATACAAAGGTGAATTTCGGGGGCAGCACTGACCTTATTATCCGAAATGTCAGATTTCGTGTGGGCGAAGCTGCTGATGCCACTCCAATATACGGATACAAAGTTGGTGGAGTCGTAAGAGACACACTGGCACATGCAGGCACTTTTATACCCGGTGGTTCAATGGGTTGCGAAAATGCGTTAAGAGTAATTATTGATCACTGCGTTTTTGGCTGGTCGGGCGAGGAAAATATCACCATGTACGACAACCGTTATACCTCTGTTCAATGGTGCATTATGCACGAAGGATTGTACGACGATGGTCATGGAAAAGGTAACCGGAGTTACGGTGGTCAGTGTGGTGGCATTAATGCGACATGGCACCATAATTTATTTGCACATAACTATTCACGTTCCCCCCGACTCAACGGCGCACGTACTGATAATGAAATTAAAGTCTTTATCGAATTTATCAACAATGTAAATTATAACTGGGGTCGTCAGGGTGCTCCTTATGGAGGAGAATTATATGCCGGAACTGCACGTTCGCATACAGCCAACTTTACAAATAATTACTATAAACCGGGTCCGGGTACTGATGCTTCAAGGATATTTTTTAATCTTGGTTCTCTGGTTGTTGGCGCAAATGCCCCGAAATGGTATTTGAAAGGAAATATTATGGAAGGAAATGAAAGTTATAATGCTGATAACTGGAAAGGTTTCACCGTCGATTATTCCTCCACCGGTTTAACTCAGGCCGGAATTAAGTCGGATACACTTTTATTTCCGCCTCTTGCAAATGTATATGGTGGTGCCTGGATTGGATATACTCCCTTCAGGATAAATATTGAATCGGCTCAGAATGCATATAATTCGGTGCTGAATAAAGTAGGAACCGTTCACCGCGATTCAGTTGAAAGACGGATTATTCGTGAAATGAAAACCGGTACTGCCACATTCAAAGCCTCGCAGGGTAAATGGGGAATTATCGACAAATCTTTCGATGCCGAAGGTTATCTTCCTTATCCCTCAGCCCAGGCTCCTGCCGATAATGACAATGATGGAATGGCCGACGACTGGGAGACTGCTCACGGATTAAATCCTTCCAATCCCGATGACCGTAACTGGACCACCACCGAAGGTTATACCGCACTCGAAGTTTATTTGAATAGCCTGATGGGCGAAAATATCAACCTTGTTTTTTCTGATGTGAAAAGTCCTGCCGTTGCCAGTATTCAGATTTATCCAACTGAAGTTACTGATAGAATATCATTCAAATCGGACGTGCAAATTGATGAAATCTCGGTGTATAATCCTACCGGAACCAGAGTGATGACTACTAAATTGATGAATGAAAATTCCGTTGATGTAAGCTCGCTGTCGAAAGGTATTTATTTCCTCGAAATCAAATCAGACGGACAGAACAGGATAGTTTCAAAGTTTATTAAAAAGTAAGCAGTACATATTTCTAATTCGTTCGTCAATTAATTGTAAAAGCATTATTAATTTTAAAAATTGAAATCTTATGAAAAAAACTACTAAACTTATATTGGGTGCATTTTTATTGACACTGAGTTTAAATGCCGGTGTAAAATATGTTTACCCGTGGCAACCACAGGGGGAACAAACTACCTGTACGCCTTATTATTATATTACTTCAAATGCAGGTTGGTCAAGTTCTGAGTATTATCAAATCATCGATATTGATGCAGGGACGCTGACTAATGCTTCTTTACCTCAGTTTACCGGATTAGATGGGTCGAAAAATGCAAATGATGCTGATTTCAAATCCGGATATTTCGGAACTCCTGTAATGACAACAATAAATGGCACTGATTACACACCGACAAATTTAATGTGGCCTGTAAAGTATCATTTCGCGGCATTTGCTCCCACGATGTATACAAGTGCTTATACAAAAAAAGTAATCAATGGTGTGAATCCTTCCGGAAGTACCTGCTATTTAAATGACAATACTGTAAAAACGAGTGCTATATATGGTAAACCCGGATTTATTGAATTAAGCAGAATTCACAAAGCTACAGCTACTTATCCCAAAGACAGTCTCGGTTATATTGAAATTGATAGCTTGCCTGCCGTTGATCGCATTCAGTGGTCCTATTCTTCAACTTCATTAAAACGCGGAGTGAAAATGGATTTGAATTTCCATGATGGAAACGGATGGATACCAAAGCGTTGGGTAGCAAGTGACTATAGTAATTACGAAGGTTCTTTTGCCGAACAGGGCTATCAGTTTGAAGAAATTATAGGTCAGGGAGACAATACCGGTGTTACAAATCCTGTTACTTATGTTTCGATGCGAATCCGTATCTGGGATGGCGATAGTATTCACATGAAAGTCAATGCAAACGACCTGACCGAACAGGCTGTTCCTTATACAGCTACTATGAAACCAACTGCATATCAGACGGTTAGGGTTCATCAAATCAAAGTTTTCAGCGGCCTGATACCAACCAAAACTCCGAATCTGCCAAATGCTGTTCGTAATTTAGCTGTTAATGATATGGTCATTTACAAATCGGGCAATTATATTGTTTTGGGTGAAAATGCAACTGCCGAACTTTATTCCATCGACGGACGAAAGCTTTTCAAAGCTTACACCAATAAAATTGATGTTTCGGGTTTCTCAAAAGGAACATATATCATCAGGGCAATTGATAATGCCGGTAAAGTACAAAATAAGAAAATTACAATTTAGACTAAGTATTTTTAATTAATTCCCAAAAAACGGAGATTACAGTAAGTTGCTGGAATCTCCGTTTTGTGTTTTGATGGTACGGTTTTTTTTGAGTACAATTGCACCTGAATAGCGTCTTAATTGTGGTCGAAAACCAAAAGCAATTACAAATAATTTCAATAAAAATGAAAACCAAAACATTATTAAAAGCCGGAATTGTGTTACTCTTCACTCCTTTTGCACTGTTTGCACAATATCCCGATGTTCCTTCTGATTTAAAAGCTGCTGCCGATTTAATGATTTCGAAAGAAAGTAAAACAGCGGATAGTGTTATGAGAGCAAATTCAGCTATCCTGAAAGATAATGCCTGCCATGGTAAACCTTACATTCCGTGGGCTGCACGTCCCACCGATTTGCCTCAGGCTAAGATTCCTGCCTTTCCGGGTGCTGAAGGTGGTGGTATGTTTTCCTTTGGTGGTCGCGGAGGGAAGGTTATTACTGTAACAAGTCTCGACGACCGTGGTGCCGGAACTCTGCGTGAAGCCTGTGAATTCAATGTCGGTCCGCGTATCGTTGTGTTTAATGTAGCGGGTATTATCCATCTTAAAACACCTATCATTGTAAATGCTCCGTATCTGACTATAGCCGGACAAACTGCTCCGGGCGATGGAGTTGTGGTTGCGGGCGAATCGTTTTGGGTAAATACTCACGATGTGGTGGTCAGGCACATGCGTTTCCGCCGTGGCGAAACCAGGGTCGAACGCCGTGATGATGCTTTTGGCGGAAATCCTGTCGGGAATATTATGATTGACCATTGTACCTGTATGTGGGGACTGGACGAAAATATTTCTTTTTACCGACACATGTTCGACCCTAAAGATGGGAGTAAAGAGTTGAAACTTCCGACTGTAAATGTAACCATTCAAAATACAATTTCAGCCCAGGCACTGGATACCTATAACCATGCTTTTGGTAGCACGCTGGGTGGAGAAAACTGCTCGTTCATGCGTAATCTTTGGGCCAATAATGCAGGGCGCAATCCGTCTATTGGCTGGAATGGTGTTTTTAATTTTGCTAATAATGTGATTTACAACTGGGTACATCGCTCGGTTGATGGTGGCGACTATACTGCTCTCTACAACATTATCAATAACTATTATAAACCGGGTCCGCTGACGCCGAAAGATTCACCGATAGGTCACCGGATAGTAAAACCCGAATCAGGACGGAGTAAATTAGGTTATCTGGTTTTTGGCCGTGTTTATTGCAATGGAAATATCGTGGAAGGCAACGAAAAAGTTACTAAAAACAACTGGGATGGTGGTGTTCAGGTGGAAGAATATCCAAATACTGCTCAGTATACTGATTCGATGAGATGGAATGAACCTTTTCCAATGCCATATATTAAAATTATGAGTGCCGGAGAAGCCTACAATTTTGTTTTGAATAATGTGGGTGCGAATATCCCCAAACGCGATATTGTTGATCAGCACATTATTGAACAGGTTCGTACCGGTAAGGTTTATTACAAGGAAGGTCTCGATACCGTCAATTTTTACCAGTTTAAACATCGTCGTCTGCCAAAGGATTCCTACAAACAGGGCATTATCACTGATGTAAGACAAGTGGGCGGATATCCCGAATACAAAGGCAAACCTTATGTCGATACCGATAAGGATGGAATGCCGGATGCATGGGAGAAAAAATACGGCTTAAATCCAAACGATCCGACTGATGCCGTAAAGGACTGTAATGGAGATGGCTATACCAATATCGAGAAATACATCAACGGTATTAACCCGACCAAAAAAGTGAACTGGACCAATCTGAACAACAATTACGATACCCTGGCCGAAAAAGGAAAACTTTTGTAATGATTAAATCTGAATAAAGATGAGATTCAAACTCTTTGGCTTGTTGATTTTTCAGTTGCTCATTTGGAACTCACTTTCAGCAGTCGAACCTGATATTAAAAACAGGGATATAAAATATGTTCAGACAATTCTGGAACGATCAGCAAAGATTGTAAATAAACTCGATTTAAAAGATTCTGTGTTAATTCGTAATGTGCAGAATATTGTTGCCAATAAGTATTTTAAAATCAACGATATCTATGCAAAACGTGACACAACTGTTAATCAGATCAAACGTTCTGTTCTGAACGGTGACGCTAAAAATTCAGCTTTAACAGCTGCACAGAATGAAAAAGATGCTGCTCTGTACCGTTCTCATTTTGCTTTCGATGCCGAATTGTCAATATTTCTGAATGAAAATCAGATTGAAATCATTAAGGATGGAATTACATTCGGAGTTGTTAAGGTAACTTATGATGCCACACTCGATATGATCCCTTCTCTCAAAGATGAGGAAAAAGTGCAGATATTAGCATGGTTGAAAGAAGCAAGGGAGTTTGCCATTGATGCTGAAAATTCTATTAAAAAGCACGAGGCTTTTGGTAAATACAAAGGCAGAATTAATAACTATTTGTCAGCCAGAGGTTATAATCTGATAAAGGAAAGAGAGGAGTGGTATAAACGAATCAAAGAAAGAGATGTTAAGAAACAGGTTTCTTAGTTTTGAATTTTAAAAACCACAGAGGCGCAGAGAACACAGAGAAATAAATGAAAAATCTCCGTGCTCTTTGCGCCTTTGAGGTGGAAATTAAAACCACAGAAGCATAGAGAACACAGAAAAATTATAGAAAAATCTCCGTGCCCTTTGCGCCTTAGCGGTGGATATTAAAATCACAGAGGCACGGAGAACAAAGAGAAAAGAATGAAAAATCTCCGTGCCCTTTGCGCCTTAGCGGTGGAAATTAAAACCACAGAAGCACAGAGAACATGAGAAATTAATGAAAAATCTCCGTGCCCTTTGCGCCTTCGCGGTGGATATTAAAATCACAGAGGCGCGGAGAACAAAGAGAAAAGAATGAAAAATCTCCGTGCCCTTTGCGCCTTAGCGGTGGAAATTAAAACCACAGAAGCACAGAGAACATGAGAAATTAATGAAAAATCTCCGTGCCCTTTGCGCCTTCGCGGTGGATATTAAAATCACAGAGGCGCGGAGAACAAAGAGAAAAGAATGAAAAATCTCCGTGCCCTTTGCGCCTTAGCGGTGGAAATTAAAACCACAGAAGCAAAGAGAACACAGAAAAATTAAAGAAAAATCTCCGTGCCCTTTGCGCCTTAGCGGTGGAAATTAAAACCACAGAAGCA
>CALCBD010000047.1 GCA_937897985.1 uncultured Paludibacter sp.
AGAAAACAACAAATGGAACCAAAAAACCCCGAAGGGGTAACATGATTATAGATCAGATGCGGCATAATCACCACAACCCCGAAGGGGTGAAAGGATTATAACAGAAAACAACAAATGAAATCAAAAACCCCGACGGGGTGAAAAGATTATAACATCAAACAATAAAATAACCCCGAAGGGGTGAAAGGATTATAACAGAAAACAACAAATGAAACCATCAAACCCCGAAGGGGTGACATAAATAAAACAATTTTATCTGACACATTATTTATTAACCATTAAATCGACGCATTATGCCTGGCACATTTTCACAAATTTACATTCAATACGTTTTTGCTGTAAAAGGCAGAGAAAACCTGCTTCAAAAACCCTGGAGGGATGAAGTATTTAAATACATATCCGGAATTATAAAATCAAAAGATCAAAAACCGATTATTGTTAACGGTGTTTCAAATCATGTACATGTGCTTGTGGGCATGAAACCATCCATGACAATTTCGGATTTGGTAAGGGATATCAAAAACAATTCGACCAATTTTATTAATGATCAGAAGTTTTTAAAAACAAAATTTTCATGGCAGGAGGGTTATGGGGCATTTTCGTATGCGCATTCGCAGTTGGATAATGTATATCGTTATATTGCAAATCAGGAAGAGCATCATCGTAAGAAGACATTTCAAGAGGAATATATTGATTTTTTACGTAAGTTTGAGGTTAATTATGATGAAAAATATTTGTTTGATTGGTTGGAATAATGGCGTAAATTGAAAAATTTCACCCCTTCGGGGTTTGGTTTGGCGATATTTATTATCATATTTATAATCATTGCACCCCTTCGGGGTTAAATGGTAAATTGCAACATAATTTTATAATCATATCACCCCCTTCGGGGTTTGGTTTGGCGATATTTATTATCATATTTATAATCATTGCACCCCTTCGGGGTTAAATGGTAAATTGCAACATAATTTTATAATCATATCACCCCCTTCGGGGTTTGGTTTGGCGATATTTATTATCATATTTATAATCATTGCACCCCTTCGGGGTTAAATGGTAAATTGCAACATAATTTTATAATCATATCACCCCCTTCGGGGTTTGGTTTGGCGATATTTATTATCATATTTATAATCATTGCACCCCTTCGGGGTTAAATGGTAAATTGCAACATAATTTTATAATCATGTCACCCCTACGGGGTTTTGGATTTTGATTGTTATTTTTCTGTTATAATAATTTCACCCCTTCGGGGTTGTGGTGATTATGCCGCATCTTGATCTATAATCATGTTACCCCTTCGGGGTTTGGTTTGTAATTGTTTCTTTAATTTTATAATCATATCACCCCGACGGTTAATACATTTTCCTATGAAAATTATACCATTTGAGCGTTCGTACTGGGTTATTCCGGGTCGGTTATTGGCAGGTGAGATTGCTGCTGCCATGAACAGGGAAAATACCCTTATTAAACTTGAATCTTTGGCTGAATGTGGCATAAAAACCATTATCAACCTGATGGGAGCCGATGAAACAGATCATTTTGACAATCTATTCTATGATTATTCTCAGCACGTAGGGGATTATGGAATGGAAATGAAAAGAATGCCTGTCAGGGATTTGTCGGTCCCAACTGAGAAACAAATGACAGAAATACTGAACATGATTGATGCCTGTCATGCTGAAAACAAACCGGTTTATGTGCATTGTTGGGGTGGAATTGGCCGTACAGGTACTGTGGTGGGTTGCTATTTGATTCGTCATGGTTATGCCCTCCCCGAAAATGTTTTGCCAATGATTGAATACCTTATGCGGACTGTCAACACAAACGGAAGAACGTCGCCGGAAACAATAGAGCAAATTGAGTTTGTACAAAACCGGAAATTAAAACAATAATTTGATTATGAGAAATATAGCCAAAGATATTTTATTGGGTGTCGCCGTAGGTGATGCACTTGGTGTGCCTGTGGAGTTTGAGAGCAGAAGTTATCTTGTTCAAAATCCGGTTACAGATATGCAGGGATACGGTACGTATAATCAACCACCCGGTACCTGGTCCGACGACAGTTCGCTGACTTTTTGTACAGCCGAAAGTCTGCTTGGCGGTTACAATCTGGCAGATATTGCTGAGCGGTTTTGTCGCTGGCGCGAAAATGCCTATTGGACGTCACACAATGAAGTCTTTGATATTGGCATTACTACAAGAAATTCGTTGATTAAAATTCGAAAAATCCTGAATGAAAATCAACCTGAGAATTTAAAACAACTTGCATGTAACATTGACCCCACACAAAACGGTAACGGCTCTCTCATGCGTATTCTGCCTTTACTTTTATATGTCAAAGGAATGGAAATCGAAAAGCAGTTTGAAATTATTCGGGAAGTTTCCGCACTCACACATCCACATATCAGGGCAGCTTACGCTTGTCTGATTTATATACGCTTTGCCGAAAATCTGTTGACTGAAACTGAAAAATGGTCGGCATACAATAAAACACAACATGACATTTACAACTTTTTTATTTCTTCAAATGCTGACAAAACAGAAGTAGCACATTTCAATCGTGTCATCAAACCGGATTTAAGCACCTTAAAGCAAAGTGATATTCAATCCGGTGGCTATGTTATTCATTCGTTAGAGGCGGCGTTTTGGTGTTTTCTTACCACCGGAAATTATTCTGAATGTGTTTTGAAAGCGGTGAATCTTGGTGATGATACTGATACTACAGCTGCAATTACTGGTGGTTTGGCAGGTTTATTTTACGGTTATGAAAATATACCTTCGAATTGGATCAATCTGCTTGCCAGAAAAAATGAGATTTATGAACTTTCAGAAAAACTTGCGGACTACTTTGAATTACATTAAATCTTTTATCTGTAAAAAATGATACTGATAATTCCTGAAATCAATCATTTTGGAATAAATGGCATAACATTATTTCCATTTATTATACTCAGAGATAAAAAACTTAAAACGGATAAACAAATTATGAATCACGAAAGAATTCATATTCGTCAGCAAATTGAAATGCTGATAATACCGTTTTATGTTATTTACATATCTGAATATGTCATCGGACTATTAAAATTCAGAAATAAGGCTAATGCCTACCTGAATATTTCATTTGAGAAAGAAGCCTATGCTAACGATAAAGATCTAAACTATTTGAAAAGCAGAAAACTATGGGCATGGATAACATTTCTTTAAGAATAGAATATCTTTACCTGAACCACACACATTCGCCTTAGTTTAAATGATGTTACTTTAAGTCAGATGTATTATTATCTGTGCGATTTGATCTTATCGGTAGTTACTATAATAGCCGATATGCCCGCAATTTAAAACGGCGCAGTTCATTATTTGACTATTTTGTTTTATTTCCGGCAATGGTAACCATTATTCAAACAGCCGGTTTTTCCGAAGCGTTTAGCTAAAATAAAAAAACTTCGTTATCCTGCATTGGGTAACGAAGTTTATTTTTGTAGCGGGAACGAGAGTTGAACTCGTGACCTCCGGGTTATGAATCCGACGCTCTAACCATCTGAGCTATCCCGCCATTTTTCTAAAGCGGTGCAAAGATAGTAAATTTGAACATATCGACAAACGTTTCAATCTAAAAAATAACCAATTATTAATTATTAATTATTAATTATGAATCAGAATGTTGGTTTCATTCCCAGATTCCACATTACAAACGACCACATATCTGTTTGTGCATCAATTACTTTTGATGTTGGTTTGCCCGCTCCGTGTCCGGCTTTTGAATCGATTCTGATCAATGTTGGTTTTGATGTTTTATTCGCAGCCTGTAATGTGGCCGCAAATTTAAACGAATGTGCGGGTACTACACGGTCGTCATGATCTCCCGTCATCACCAGGGTTGCCGGATATTTTACGCCTGCCTTTATATTATGCAATGGAGAATATCCTTTGAGGTATTCAAACATTTCCCTGCTTTCCTCACTGTTTCCGTAATCACTCGTCCACGACCATCCAATGGTAAATTTGTGATAACGTAACATGTCCAGTACACCAACCTCAGGTATGGCAACGGCAAATAAATCAGGTCGTTGAGTCATACATGCACCAACTAATAACCCTCCGTTTGAACCGCCATCGATAGCTAATTTTTTAGAGGAAGTATAACCATGTTGAATGAGATATTCAGCTGCAGCAATGAAATCGTCGAAAACATTTTGTTTCTTCATTTTTGTACCTGCCAAATGCCATTCTTCACCATATTCGCCTCCGCCACGAATGTTTGCAACTGCATAAATTCCACCGTTTTCGAGAAACGGCAGTCGTGCTACACTAAAGGTAGGGTTCAGACTTATATTGAAACCTCCGTAACCATACAACATTAATGGATTTTTACCATCTTTTTTCATTCCTTTTTTGTAAATGATACTCATTGGTACCCTGGTTCCGTCTTTGCTGGTGTAAAAAATCTGTTCGGAAATGAAATCGTCTGAGTTAAAGGCTACATCAGATTTCCGGAATATTTCTGTTTGATTTATTTGTGTGTTGAACCTGAATATTGTCGGAGGATAGGTGTACGAAGTGAAAACAAAAAATGCTTCCTCATCATTATTTTCGCCACTGATTGCTCCGACCGAACCCGGTGCAGGTAATTTTACTTCATATAATTTTTTCCCTGACAAATCGTAACCGTAAAGGTGATTTGAAGCATCTTTCATATAGTTGGCTATGATTTTATTGCCTGCGATAGTTACTTTTTCGAGTACATTTTCACTTTCCGGAAGTATTTCCTTCCAGTTTTCGGTTGACTGATTCTGTAAATCAACTTCCATCAGGCGGCCTTTTGGGGCTTTAAGGTTGGTAAGCAGGTACAGTTTGCCATTCAGGTGATCTATTACTGTATAATCGTTTTCAAAACCTTTGGCAAGTTCGGTAAATGCAGCATTCTGTTTAGTCAGATCTTTAATAATCAGACCATTACCGGTTGTTGTTTCTGTCACACTGATAATCAGTATTTTTTCATCGTCGGTTACCTGTGCATAACATTCTCTCAGGGCATGCTGCTTGTCCTCATATACTAATTCATCCGAGCTTTGTGACTGACCTACAGTATGATAATAGACTTTTTCAAACTCATTTTTTGTTGAATACTCTTTTCCGGCTTCCGGAGCATCGAAAGCACTGTAATAAAACCCGTTTCCGCGCCATGCTATTTGAGATGATTTTGACCATTTGATATGGTCAGTCAGCAGTTTTCGGGTCTGCATATCGAGTACAAAAATTTCGTTCCAGTCCGAACCACTTCTTGCAATGGCATAACCGAGGTATCTTCCGTCTTTTGAAAATGCCAGGCTCGAAAGTGCTACAGTTCCGTCGGACGAAAAAGTATTGGGGTCGAGGAGTACCTGAGGTTCACCGGTTAAGCCGGTTTGCTCATAGAATACGCTTTGATTCTGCAGACCACTGTTTTTGAAATAATAGTATTTACCGTTTTTTCTGAACGGAGCGCCGTATTTCGGATAGTTCATCAATTTAGTCAGGCGGTTTTTAAGAGCAGTCCGAAACGGAATTTGCGATAAATAATCGTTGGTAAGTTTATTCTGAACTTTAACCCATTGAGCAGTTGCTTTTGATGTGTCGTTTTCGAGCCATCTGTAAGGTTCGTTCACTTTAACGCCGAAATAATTGTCTGCTACATTTTCTTTGACTGTTACTGGATAACTGATTTTTTTTCCAAACATGGAAGTGCCTGTTATAAATAATAATGAAACTGAAAGAATTAAATATCGATTCATAATTTTGTTTTTTTTCAGAATGGTAAGTGTTATTTTAATGCCTGATATACAAGGTTATGGAATAATACCTTGAAATCAGTTCCGGTATAATTGGGTTGAAGATTGATGTAAAACAGTAAAATCAGGTCTTCTTTCGGGTCAATCAGGTAATCGGTACCAAACATGCCGCCCCAGCGCAGCGAACCTTCAGACGCAACGGATAAATGGGAGTATTGTGCCCTGAAATCGTCAAAAGCCAGACCGAAACCGATTTCGCCCCGTTTATCACCTACTGCGTTTTTACACATCATTTCCACTGTTTTTCTGCTTAAAATTTGTTTTCCATTGAAACTGCCTTTGTTCAGAATCATCTGGCAGAATTTTGCATAATCGCCGATGGGCCCGGTAAGACCGGCTCCTGTGCTGAAAAATGTACCGGCTCCCGAATAGGGAAAAATCTGATAGATTCCGTTGGCATCACGGTTGGCTTCCAGCGGTTTATTCTGTAAATGTTTATAGAGTGTAACTATTCTGTCTCTTTTATTTTCTGGTACATAGAAGTGGGTGTCGTTCATTCCGAGCGGATCAAAAATTTTCTCTTTCATATAAACATCCACCGGCTTTCCCGATACCACTTCGATAAGGTAACCCAATACATCGATGCTCATTCCATAACTGAATTTTTCACCCGGATCGAATTCCAGGGGACATTTTGCAAGTCGTTTTATAACATCACCCAGAGTTTCGTTGTCGAGTGTGTAAAGTGGTGAAACCGGAATTCCCATTTTATCATAGATTTTACGCGAATTTCCGGAACCGTATGAAATGCCCGATGTGTGTGTAAGTAGTTGACGGATAGTGATATCGCTTTTGGCCGGACGGGTGGTGAAACTGGAGTCCTTAGCGTCGAACGAAACAAGCACCTGAGGATTAGAGAATTCAGGAATGTATTTTTTTACCGGTTCGTCCAAAAGTAATTTACCTTCCTCCATCAGTGTGAGAATGGAAACAGCTGTAATGGCCTTGGTTTGGGAAGCAATTCTGAAAATATCATCGGTCCGGCACGGTATTTTATTTTCAACATTTCTGTAGCCGAAAGCTTTATTGTGGACAACTCTGCCATGATGAGCAACAAATGTAACAGCGTGAGGTATGACACCTTTATCTACCAGTTGCTGAAGAGCAGTGTCAAGGCGCGCTAACCTTTGTTCGTCGAAAGTAACGGGTGTTTTTTTACTGTAAATAAAGTGTTGTGCTTTTTCGTCTTTTGCAGCAAAAACGCTGAGCGAAAGCACCGAAATTAATAATAAAGTTGAAATTTTATTCATGTTATATAATCGTATTTATTTAATCCACTGAATTTAAAAACCGCCATGCAATCCAGGCCAGTCCACCGAATCCTGTCTCCAGTGCATTTTCGTCGATTTTAAAAGTGGCGCTGTGTAAGCCTCCTGTATCTGCATTCGAAGTTCCTTTAACCCCGAAACGATAAAAAGTACAGGGATATTGTTGTGTGAAAAATGCAAAATCCTCGGAAGTCATTCTCATTTCGAGGTCGACCACCCGGTTTTCGCCCACCCATTCGGTGGCAAATTGCCGGGCCATTGAAGTAATTTTTACATCATTAATCACACAGGGATATCCGTCAGGAATTTCTGTTTCGGCAGTGCAACCATAGGCTGAAGCCGTTTCGTTAATGATTCGGAGAATATGTTCTTTTGCACGGGCTCTCCATTTTTCATCTACAGTTCTGAATGTTCCCGATAGCAGTACTTCATGCGGAATGATGTTCTGTGCTCCTCCGGCAATGAGTTTTCCAAACGTAAGTACCATTGGTAAAAGCGGATGGCAAAGCCTGCTTCGGACCTGTTGCAGCGATACAAGCGTCTGTGCGGCACATAACACGGTATCGTTCGCCAGGTGAGGCAAAGCACCATGACCGCCTTTCCCGTGTATTTTTACGTGAATTTCGTCGGCTGATGCCATGATCATTCCGGGAAGAAAGCCCAGTGTGCCTGTCGGATAATCCACCGATACATGTTGGGCTATGATTAAATCAGGTTTGATTTCATCGAATATTCCATCTTCGAGCATTAATCTTGCTCCTCCGGGAGCTTTTTCTTCGCCGGGTTGAAAAATGAGTAATACTGTTCCTTCGAACTGATCGCGGAGTTCATTTAAAATCCGGGCTGCACCCAGCAGGCAGGCTGTGTGGGCATCGTGTCCGCAGGCATGCATCACATTTTCATTAAGCGATTTCCAGACCAGGTCGGTGGCTTCGCAAACCGGTAGTGCATCCATGTCGGCCCGTAGTGCCACGACTTTACTTTCGGGGTTTCGTCCCCTGATACTACCTGTAATTCCGTTTCCGCCAATCCCAGTTTTGAAAGGAATCTGCATTTCGAATAGTTGCTGTTCAATGAATTTTGCGGTTTGAAATTCTTCGAACGATAATTCGGGATGAGCATGTAAATACCGGTAACATTCAATCACATATTCATTGTACCGGTGGGTCAAAGCCTTTATATTATTTTGCATTTTTTTCAGCTTGTAACGAAATGACTCTCAATTTTGTGGAAAATATTCATCCATTTACTTTTTTGAAAAACCCGGCAGGTATATTCAAATCAAATGAATTGTGCAAAAGTAATGTTTTTTGAATGAAATATTATTGTAAAAAATCATTCCTTTGTTTTTTTATTTGTGTGTTTTTTAAAAATTAAATTTTTTAATAAACGATTTTAAAAAATGTTTTTAAATGACTAAAATATAATAAATAAACAGGACTGTCGGCATTATCCGTTCAATTTTTATATTTTTGCAATTCCATAGATTGAAATCTGCTGAATTATTGCTTGCGGATTTTTCTAATTTTCATTTTTTCTATTTAACTAATTGATATTTAAAGTATAATATAAAAAATTATTTATTGAATCATGAAAAAGTACAGTTTATTATTACTTGCTACTGCATTTACATTAGCTTCTTTTGCACAAAAGGCAGTAATTACTTTTGAAACCAAAACTTACGAATTTGGTAAAATTGCTGAAGAAGATGGAAATGCAACCTATGTATTTAAATTTTCAAATACCGGAAATGCGCCTTTAGTAGTTAATCGTGTTCAGGCTTCATGTGGTTGCACAACGCCAACCTGGACCAAAGAACCAATTGAACCGGGTAAAAGCGGATCAGTGACAGTAACTTACAATCCTGTGGGACGTCCGGGAATGTTTACCAAGACCATCACCGTTTACAGCAATGCTTCTGAAGAACAGGTAGTGTTAATTATCAAAGGTGAAGTGATTCCGAAATCTCAAACCGGCTCGTCGGCATATCCCGTGATTATGGGTGACCTTCGTTTAAAATCAAAGGTGGTTCAGGTGAATAATGTGGAAAAAGGAAAGAGCATGAATCGCGTAATCGAAATTCAAAATGCCGGTAAAACAGACTTAAAACCTGTTTTGGAAAACCTCCCCGCTTATATTTCTGTTTCCGTACAGCCTGAAGTTTTAAAACCAAATCAGACAGGAAATATTACATTTACTTTCAATAGCAAAAATACAAATCAGTGGGGACCTGTGACCGACGAAATTTATATGGTTCTGAATAATCAGCGCAAATATTCAGATGAGTTTCAAATGAGAGTGATTGGAAATGTAGTTGAAGATTTCAGTAAACTTACTCTCGATCAGAAACAAAAAGCTCCGATTCTCGAAACTAAAGGACGTACAATTGATTTTGGAGTTGTAAAACAGAATTCTAAAAAATCTTTCAAATTCAATCTGACAAATAAAGGTATTAATGCGCTGGAAATCAGAAGGGTTATTAATAATAACAGCGAACTTAAAGTGTTCCCCGTTAAAATGTCCGTTAAAAGTGGTAAGACACAGGCTTTGGCTGTCGATTTGAATGCCAGGTTACTGCCCGAAGGTGATTATAAAAAATCAATTACCATACAGACCAATGATCCGGATAATTCATTTGTAATCATCGTGATTAACTGGAAAGTACAAAAATAATTTTGTTCCGGAAAATATCTGAAGAGTCATGATTTTTATTAATTTCGTGGCTCTTTGTCTTTCTTAAATGTCTCTGAATTTTCAAACGTAGTTTTTTCAATTTTAAATTTTCATAAAGTGCATTACCATCATCACCCTGAAAATGATCCGAAATACAAAGGATTGACTGTCAACGAAGGAGTTGATTCTGTACCTGTAATGAATCCTTACAGGAAACAAAGAACCAAACGCCGGAATTTTACTCCGGCCGAGTATGTTGAGGGAATCCTCAAGTCGGATGTTTCTGTTTTAAGTCAGGCAGTTACATTGGTCGAAAGTTCATTGCCCGAACATCAGGCAATAGCTCAGGAAGTGATTGAAAAATGTCTGCCTTATGCCGGAAATTCTGTCAGACTCGGAATAACCGGAGTTCCGGGTGCCGGTAAAAGTACATTTATTGAAGCACTTGGAATGCATTTGGTTCGTAACGGACAAAAGCTGGCTGTACTTGCTATTGACCCGAGCAGCGAACGTTCAAAGGGGAGTATACTTGGCGATAAAACACGCATGGAAGAACTTTCGGTGGCACGGAATGCATTTATTCGCCCTTCACCTTCTGCTGGTTCGCTGGGTGGAGTAGCCCGGAAAACCCGCGAAAGTATTGTGCTTTGCGAGGCTGCCGGATTTAATAATATTTTTGTGGAAACTGTAGGAGTAGGACAATCGGAAACTGCTGTTCATTCAATGGTCGATTTTTTCCTCCTTATTCAGTTGGCCGGAACCGGCGATGAATTACAGGGCATTAAACGGGGCATAATGGAAATGGCCGATGGGATTGCAATTAATAAATGCGATGGAAACAATGTTGATAAAGCTAATGTGGCTAAAGTTCAGTTTAAGAATGCATTACATCTGTTTCCTGCACCTGCTTCGGGCTGGTCACCCGATGTGGTTACCTGCTCATCCGTCGAAAATACCGGTATTGAGGAAGTGTGGCAAATGGTGTTGAATTACATCGGTTTTGTGAAAAATAATCAGTATTTTGAATTCAGACGAAATTCACAATCGAAGTATTGGATGTATGAAACGATTAATGATTACCTGAAAAACAGTTTTTATCAAAATTCCGAAATTCAGGATTTATTGGTCAAAGCCGAAGCCCGCGTTCTGGCAAGCGAAGTAAGTTCGTTTATTGCTGCTAAAGAATTGCTCGACAGATATTTTAAAAGATAATTCCGGGGCTGAAGGAATTTCCTGATGAATGTGTTGATTTTTTGAATAACCTGCTTATAATTTGTAAGAGGTATTTTTTGAACAGGACGACACAAAGTCGCAACGACCCGAAGAAAACTCTTTTGCGGCTTTGTGTGTCTTTATGTTCAAAAAAATGAATTATTTAATACTCAGCTTACAATTTGTGCCCGATCCGTTTATGGTTTCGGGAAGTACAGCAGTCGCAGCTAAAACGTTGAACTTTAATTATTTTGGTTTCGGATTAAATCCGGAATTTTGCAAAAGTGCCAATAAGCGGATTCTTGATATAAGTAATCTTTAATTCAAACATTTTTTACTTTGTATTCCTTCGGTTAACTGATTGCTTCAAAAGCTGTAGTCAGATCGGCTTTTATATCATCAATGTGCTCTATACCAACTGAAATACGTAATAAACCCGGAAAAACACCTGCCGAAATTTTATCTTCAGCCGATAGTTGTTCGTGGGTTGTGGCTGCCGGATGTATGATCAGTGATTTTGCATCTCCCACATTGGCAAGGTGACTGATCAGTTTCAGATTGTTAATGAAAACATCAGCTTTCTCAGGATCTCCTTTTAATTTGAACGATAGTACACCTCCGAATCCGCGTTTCAGGTATTTCAGAGCCAGCGTGTGATAAGCACTGCTTTTCAGACCCGGATAATTGACATATTCCACAGCCGGATGATTTTCTAACCACTGAGCAAGTTCGAGTGCATTTTGCACATGCCGTTCTACTCTTAACGACAGCGTTTCAAGCCCCTGAAGTAAAAGGAATGAATTGAAGGGACTAATGGCATTTCCCCAGTCACGCAAGCCTTCAACGCGGGCCCTGATGTTGAAAGCAATGTTACCAAACGGACCATCGAAACCGAATACATCCCAGAAAACCAATCCGTGATAACTGTCGGAAGGCTCGGTGAAAGCCGGAAATTTACCATTTCCCCAGTTGAATTTACCGCTGTCCACTATAACACCTCCCAATGAAGTTCCGTGACCACCAATCCACTTGGTAGCCGATTCGACCACTATACTTGCTCCGTGTTCGATAGGACGGAAAACAGCACCACCTGCACCGAAAGTGTTATCTACAATAAGTGGAATGTCATATTTTGACGCAACTGCTGCAATTGCTTCAAAATCAGGGATGTTTAAGTCGGGATTGCCGATTGTTTCGATATAAATTGCCTTAGTGTTTGCATCAATAAGTGCTTCGAAAGTTTCGGGTTTGTCGTCGGCAGTAAATTTTACATCCACGCCCAAACGTCTGAACTGATTTTTGAACTGGTTGTAAGTTCCACCATACAAATGAGATGTGGATACAAAATTGTCGCCGGCCTGTAATATGTTATTCAGAGCCAGGAACTGTGCCGACTGACCCGAGGAGGTTGCAAGTGCAGTAACACCACCTTCGAGAGCGGCTATACGTTTTTCAAACACATCTGTCGTGGGGTTCATTAACCGGGTATATATATTACCGAATTTACGCAATGCAAACAGATCTGCACCATCGGCAGCATCGTCGAAAACATAAGAACTGGTTTGATAGATGGGTACTGCGCGTGACTTTGTTGTTCCATCAACGACTTGACCTGCATGTACCTGAAGAGTTTCAAATTTTAATTCTGACATAATTTTGGGATGTAAAAGGTTCGGAGTTACTGAACATTTTAATTTGAGAATGTGTCAGCCACTCCGACGGATGTATAATTAATTTTTATTTTTTATAAAGGATAATCTTCGAACGCGTAAAGTAAAGTTGATAAATAGCGCTCACCTGTGTCCGGCAGCAGTGCTACGATAGTTTTACCTTTGTTTTCAGGACGTTGGGCAAGCAAAGTTGCGGCATAAGCGGCAGCTCCGCTCGAGATGCCAACCAGCATTCCTTCCTGTTTGGCCAGTTCGCGCGAAGTAAGTATGGCCTGATCGTTGGTAATCTGAATGATTTCATCGATAACCGCAGGATCGAAATTTTTGGGGATGAAACCGGCTCCGATGCCCTGAATCTTATGTGGTCCGGGATTGCCGCCTGATAAAACCGGTGAATCTGAAGGTTCAACCGCAACAATCTGAACAGCAGGGTTCTTTTCTTTCAGGTATTTTCCCACACCACTTATCGTTCCACCGGTGCCCACGCCACCTACAAATATATCCACAGCACCGTTTGTATCATTCCAGATTTCAGGGCCGGTGGTTTTGTAATGTATGTCCGGATTGGATGGGTTTTCAAACTGTTGCGGAATAAAGGAGGCCGGGTTCGATTCGTGTAATTCCTGAGCTTTGGCTATTGCACCTTTCATCCCGAGCGAACCCGGAGTTAATACCAGATTGGCTCCGAACGCTTTCAGCAGATTCCGGCGCTCAATACTCATTGTTTCGGGCATGCAAAGCGTTAATTTATAACCTTTCACAGCCGAAACCATAGCCAGCCCGATTCCGGTATTCCCGCTCGTGGGCTCAATAATTTCTGTGCCGGGTTTCAGAATTCCGGTGGCTTCAGCTTCTTCAATCATCGCGAGGGCTATGCGTTCCTTTACACATCCTGCCGGATTAAATGATTCTAATTTTACAGTTATATTTGCTGCTATATTTTTATTAGCTGCATAATTTGACAGTTGAACCAGAGGAGTATTTCCGATGAGTTCGTTGATGTTTTTTGCTATTTTTGCCATGATTAATCTGCTTTATTTTTTTACAATGCAAAAATATAAGTTCACTATCGTTTCTGCAATCGCATGAATAAGGTATTTTTATCTACCATAATGATGGTATATGATAAGTTGAATTTTTGTAACCGAAATAATAAAACCAGCAAATGGTTGATAATTAAGGTATAATCATTTGAATCGCTTCGGGCATAATACTTATCTGAAAAGGCGATGATCCGTTTACAATGATACCATCTGCTTCCATAAGCGCTTTTTTGTCGCACTGAATCAGCAATTTTCCGGTCTGAAACGATTCGATTACGGGGTGTTCAAGTATTTTTCCTGTGAAAAGATAAAAAAGCGCGCTGAAAATATCTTTCAGTTTGGGTTTTTTTGCCAGCATTACATCTAAAAGTCCATCGTAGGGCAGGGCATTGGGAGTTTGTTTCAATCCTCCGCCACTGTAACAGCCATTGGCTATATTCATGCTAAACATGCCTTCACTGATATTCCGTTCGCCGGAATATATTTTTACTCTATGAGCCCGGTAACTAAATACTGCAAGTAGTAATGATACAGAATACATAAATGAGTGACTGCCAAATATTTCCTTTAGACGGTGAGTCAGATTGACTACAGCAGCATCGAGACCGAGCCCGACTGAATTGATAAAATAATGAGCTTCCTGCTGACCCTCCATTTCGTATTCTACTTTGCCTATATCAATTTTTTGTGTTTTTCCTTTCAAAAACACTTCGATTGATTTTTTATAATCTGAATTTAATCCCCAAAACCGACCCCAGTCATTGCCTGTTCCGCGGGGAATCAGCGCAATTTTCAACTGTGAAGTGTTGATGATTTTTGAACTGAAAATTCCGTTAATAACTTCACTGACAGTTCCGTCGCCACCCAAAACGAGAATATTCCTGTAGTCGTGTTCCACAAAATAGCGTGCTATTTTCGAGGCATGCCCGGCAAAACGGGTTACCCTGTAATCGAAAGGAATGTTTTCGTGCTTGAGTATAGTGAACAGATACCTTCGTTGTTGACGGAATTTCTTTTTCCCCGATTTGGGGTTGATAATGATAGCCCAGTGTTGTGATGTGATTTCCATAGCCTGCTGACTCCCTGAAACGGGATTTTAATTTATTGACTTTATTTCATTGTTTAAAAGGTAATATTTTGATATTCAGTCTTTTTCTTACTGTATTTTTGTACTGTAGAGTATTTTGTGACCTGTTTTAGAAAATGCCGTAAAACCGGTTTATGCTATATCAGTTTCAATAACCTGTTGATTTCTTGTCAGGAATAAATCAAGAACAGTCATTGCTGCCATTGCTTCGACAATCGGAACGGCACGCGGTAAAACGCATGGATCGTGTCTGCCCCTTGCTTCTAATTCAACCTCATTATAGTCAGTGTCCAGCGTATCCTGTTTCATTGAGATAGTAGCAACCGGTTTGAATAAAACGCGGAAATACACATCCTGCCCATTACTGATGCCACCCTGAATACCTCCTGAATTGTTGGTTTTGGTCGAAATTTTATCACCGGCTTTTACAAAGGGATCGTTCATTTGAGAACCTTTTAAATGAACACCTTCAAAGCCGCGACCGTAATCAAATCCGTGGGATGCATTGATACTTAGCATTGCAGCGGCCAATCGTGCCTGTAATTTATCAAAAACCGGTTCGCCTATGCCTACCGGAAGTCCGCTTATGACACATGAAATGATTCCGCCTGTTGAATCGCCCTGCTTTTTCAGTTCTTTGATATAATTTATCATTTTTTCGGCAGTTTCAGTGTCAGGGCAACGTACAATATTTGATTCTATCATTTCAAAACCGGTATTACCGTTTTCAGGCGGCATAGCTATAGGTCCGACCTGTGAGGTGTAGGCAGTAATTTTTACGCCCCATTGTTTCAAAACCAGTTTTGCCACGGCTCCTGCCACCACTCTCGATGCGGTTTCGCGGGCCGAACTTCGTCCCCCTCCGCGGTGGTCGCGTAATCCGTATTTCTGCTGATAAGTGAAATCGGCGTGTGAGGGTCTGTATATGTTTTTAAGATGGTCATAATCGTTGCTGTGCTGATTCTGATTCCGGATTACAAAAGCAATTGGTGTCCCCGTTGTTTTTCCTTCGAAAATGCCTGAAAGAAATTCCACTTTATCATCTTCTTTGCGCGGTGTGGCTATACTCGACTGACCCGGTTTGCGCCTGTCCAGTTCTTCCTGTATAAATTTTTCGTCCAGAATAATGCCGGCAGGGCAACCGTCGATGATACCACCAATGCCCTTACCGTGCGATTCGCCAAAGGAAGTGAAAGTAAATAATTTACCAATGCTGTTTGACATACAAAATTATTTTGATTGTTTTACAATAGTTATTATATAAGTCAGTGTATATTATGAGATTACAGTTCAAAGCAAAGAACACTGTGCTCAGATATGCCGGTTATAGTGTCCTCAAATATCCGCAATGTAGCGAAATGAGAAAAACTCAGAAGTTTTTCTGTGAATCCGATAGAAATCAGGATTGTAATCCGGCGTTTTCCTCAATAAACAGGGATGTCCCGTTTGTGTACAATAAAATATTATTCAATAAGTGAGTAACTTACATCATCTGTATTATAGAATTGCAAAGATACTTTATTTCTGAAAATAATGAATTTATTAATTACAAAAAATGGATATTGAATTTATCCTTCAATATCCATTTAACTGATTTTATTAAGTATTTAGTGACAACCACATCCCGAGCCGCAGCTTCCACCATCTTCTTCATCATCGCAACCGCATCCGCCTTCACCGCAACCGCCGCTTCCGCAACCGCATCCACCGCCTCCGTGAAGTGCTGAAAGTTCTTTTTCTGTAGCTTCGCGTACTTCCAGAATCGATCCTTTGAAATGTAAAGTTTCGCCTGCCAGTGGATGATTCAGGTCAACTTTCACGTGTGTATCGGTTACTTCCACTACCTGAGCGTTAATTCTGTGACCTTCGTTGTCCATTAATGGAACCACATTGCCTTCAAATACAACTTCTTCGTCGAGCTTTCCATCGATTTCAAATATCGAGCGATCCAAATCAAGAACATTTTCGTCTTCATAGGCTCCGTATGCATCTTCATTGTCAATTGTAAAGTCAAATTTTTCACCTGCTGCCAGGCCGAAAATATTTTCTTCGAATTTAGGTAACATCATACCCACTCCGTAAATAAAGCTTAAAGGCTGTTCGGCTGTAGCTTTTTCCATGAGTTCAAGTTCACCTTCTTTTTCACCATCAACGTACAATTCATATTCCGCTGACACTGATTTGTTTGCTGTAATTTTCATTTTCTAATTTATTATTTATTCATAATTTTTAATTCGTAATTCATAATTCATAATTCATAATTCATAATTTTCCTGATAGTTATCGGGAATAATTTTATGTCGGGAAAGTGATCGGTGTCGGAATTCCTGAACTTTTTTACTAAAACTTCCCGCTACCCGCTTCCCGCTACCCGCTACCCGCTACTCAATTTCATCAACCAACATGTAAACCATTTTGAACAATAAATTGTTCACTACGCCGCCAAATCAGCATTTAATACCAGCTGATCTGATTTGAAGAGTTGTAATCACTTCTCTTATCGTATTTAAGATCGGCTAACATGCTGGCATTTACGCCTATATGAAAACTGTAAGATTTATAGGCACCAAAAGGAACTATACTTCCCGACATGCTCCAGCAATGCAGGCTTCGGTTTACATTGATACTTGTGTACGTAAATTCTTTGAATTTGAAATCGTAAGTGGAGTTGGCGCTGATTTTCCAGTTCTTTGTCAGCTCCAGCGAACCACTCAGGCTTAAATTGTGAGTGAATGCCATTTTATACTCCATTTTGTCAAAATCAAAATTGTCTTTTTCGCCCGATCTGCCATATTGTACCGAGTAGTTAATACTTATACTCCATGGAACAGTGGTTTTTTCATAACCATCGGCATTAGTGTCGTCTTTCTTTGTTTTATCCGTAGTATTTTTTTCGTTGCCTTTTATTTCATTGTTCTGTTTGGTAGGGTCACTGGTTGCTGAATCAGTATCCTTTTTTTCACCGGTCTTTTTCCCGAAAAGTTTTTTAAAAGTATCGTTGCTCAAAGTGTAACTGTAGGATGTTGATGTTCCCTGGAAACGGGGAAAACCACCGTTTGACCATCTCAGTTTGTTGATTCTTACAGGATTACCGCTTTTATCTAATCCGAACATATATGGGTCGAAACTGGCACTAAGATTCAATGAATAACTTTTCGTCAGTTTCAGACGCAAAGAAGTTGAGAAATTTGACCAGCGCATCGAATCTACAGCCAGATTGTAATTGCCCGAAATTGAAAGATTATCGATTAAACTTATTTTTTTGTAAGGTTCGTTATTCGTTGTATCATTGTCGTTACGTACCTTCATTTCCACATTGTTGCCCACCGAGAAATTAATACTACCTGATTTTCCCGTACCGGGAGCACCATACAGGCTATTCGCATAATGTGAGTACTGAACCTGAGTGTCATTGTAAATGAGTGGATTGGATCCATCGCGAACACTCTTGACATAGGAGTCGTAATATCCCCATTTCGAATCGCCGAAGTCCGGAGTGTAGGCAAAACCTATACTTGGAGTTATGACATGCCGTATCCGATCAATTTTATTTCCGAATAATGCCCTGATTGGTTGATACATACCGTAAATCTTAGTCGATGCCGACACTCCCATGTTAAAATCATACACCCGGCTGAATTTCGAAACAGTATCGGTTATTTCCCTTTGTGCTGCTTTGTCCCAGCTTTTGTTAACCGACTGTAAATACCATCTTTCGGTATAATTGAATGATGGGGAAACATTGATATATTTCAGGATATTAAAGGTTGCCGAAACAGGAATGTTATGCTTCACACCGTTCTTCCAGTCACGTTGAAGAGAGGATTTAAAAAACATATTTTCCTTGACGTTATCAATACTGTTGGCAATAGTACCTGAATATGACATCGAAATCTTTTCGTACCATCGTTCCTTACCTACTGCAACTTTGCGTTTAAAAGGGTAAAAACGGCTGTAAGCAATGCTGATGTTGGGCAGACTTACACTCAGTGTTGAGTCCTTTGTTCGTTGTGTAATCGACATACCACCCGACAAACTGAGTGAAGGCAGGTCGGGAAATCTTTTGGTAAAGTTGATACTTGAAAATGTTGTGTTCTGTGAATTTAATTCAGGTCGCGAATAGTAATTGATATTGCTCTTGTTGAAACCACTGGTAGTAAAGTTAACACTCGACGAAAAAGTGAAATTAGGATTGGCCTTCTGATCCTGATTGTGGCTCCATGCTATCTTGAAACTCTTTGCCTTGCTGTAATCACTCATTCCTTTTTCACCGGTCACGTCTTCTCTGTACTCAATATTTAAGTTCCCGCTGAATTTATAACGTTTGGTATATTTCGAAGTTGCCCGTAAAGCCCAGGTTCCTTTTGTATAAATATCTCCCCGCATTTCCATGTCAACATAATCGTTGATGGCAAAATAATAACCACCATTGGTCAACCCGAATCCGCGGGTTAATTCGTCGGTATAATTTGGCATGAGTACACCCGAAGAGTAATCGCTTGTAAAAGGGAAAAATCCGAAGGGGACGAAAACCGGTAATGGTACGTCAGCAATTACGAGATGCGCCGGTCCGGTGATAATATATTCGCCCGGTTTTACTTTACCTTTGGACATGCTCAGATAGAAATCAGGATGATCGTGATTATCACAGGTAGTGTATTTTCCCTCTGTCATACAAAAAACCTTATCATCCGTTTTTTTTGTCTTCTCACTGATGATATATCCTTCACCTTCCTGAGTTACAGCTTGTCGAATATATCCTTTCCGTGTTTTCAGGTTGTAGGTAAGCGCTTTGGATGAATAGGATTTATCGCCTTCACTGAATTCAGGTTCACCTTTTTTGACACCGGTACTGTCGGTAGTACCACGGGCATACAAAAGGCTGCTGTCCATGCTTATCCTGATGTAATCAGCTTTTAGTTTGATGTTTTTGTATTTGATGTCACTTTCGCCATATAAATAACCCACACCGTTACCAAAGAATTCAACCGAATCTTTTGCGGTATAGTTGATTTCAGCATCAATCTGGTTGGGTTTCAGCTGTATGGCTTTATTATTCAGGCTGTCAGAAACAGCTTTTGAAAATGTACTATCTGTTTTATTTGTGCTGTTGTTGTTTTGAACAGATGGACTTTTTGATTGCCCATAGCCATTTATAGCAATAATAAAACACATTAGTATAACTAAATGTATATTTCTGTTGTTGATATATAGACTATTACAAGCAGGCATCAGGCAAGTATAATGTTGTTAAAAATGGGAGTGCAAATTTAGTCAAAAAAAAGGAGTCTAAATATGATATATTTTTTTTTTATGATTAATTTCAAAATTTACTTATTCCTAAAGCATTGGATAAGCGATAAAAGCATTACTTTTGCATAAAATTCAACAGTGTTTTTTTTAGTTTTTTATTTGTGATATGAATTTCAGAATCAGTAAATACATACATTTTCCACTTTTCATATTTGTAATTTTTACTTTTTTATCAGTGTCTTTTTTAAATGCTCAGGTATCAAGGTTTACTCTGGTAATCGATGCAGGTCACGGAGGACACGATCCGGGTGCAATGGGCTCAATATCAAAGGAAAAAGATATTAATCTTGATGTGAGTCTGAAATTCGGAGCATTGGTGGAGCGCAACTTCAGCGATGTTAAAGTGGTTTACACGCGCAAGACTGATGTTTATCTTACACTTCAGGAAAGAGCAGATATAGTCAATAATAATCATGCTAATCTCTTTGTCTGTATTCATACCAATTCATCGCCATCAGCTGCAGCTTACGGTTCCGAGTCATATACCCTTGGTCTTGCCAGGTCAAAATCGAATCTCGACGTGGCAATGCGCGAAAACTCCGTGATTTTACTCGAGGACGATTATAAATCAAAATACAGGGGTTTTGATCCTGCATCTGTCGATTCATATATTATGTTTGAATTCATGCAGGATAAATACATCGATAAAAGTGTTGACCTGGCATCGAATATCCAAAAGCAATTTTCAGTCTATGCCCGCCGGTCCGATAGGGGAGTTCGTCAGGCCGGATTCTGGGTACTTCACCGTTCAGCATGTCCGAGTGTGCTGGTCGAACTTGGCTTCATTTCCAATCCATCCGAAGAACGCTATCTGTCCGGCGAATCGGGACAGCTCGAAATGGCCGGGGCCATTTATAATGCATTTGTGAATTTCAAACGTGAACATGATAAAAAATCAGGTCGTCAGAGCAGTTCGGATGCTTATCCTGAGATTAAAAAGGCAAAAGAACCGGTTAGTCCCCAAAAATCTGATACTAACAATTTGATTGTAAAAGATAAGCCGGTAGTGTCAGCTACCGACTCGGATACAAAAACAGTTGAAAAGAAAAATGCCATAATCAGCACCAAAGCAGTTTTCAAATTACAGATAGTAGCTTCAAAAGTAAAATTAAATCAAAATTCCTCTGAATTTAAAGGAATTAAGGATGTTGATTTTTTCAGGGAAGATGGTTACTATAAATACACCACAGGCGCCGAAACAGAATACAGTAAAATATTAAAAATAAGAAAAGAATTGAGCCCTAAATTCCCGCAATCTTTTATCATTGCATTTGTGGGAGATAAAAAAATCAGTGTTTCAGAAGCACTTCAACTAAACAAATAATACAAGTCTAAACAAACAAATTTTTAAATGAAAAAGAAATTTTTTAACAGGGAAGTCAGAGTCGGAATTATGGCTGTCATTGCCATTTTTATATTGTATTTTGGTTTGAACTTTTTGAAAGGAATCGATATATTTTCACCCATAAGCTATTATTATGCTACTTACGAGAATATTGGTGGTTTGGTAGCCTCTTCACCGGTTTATGTAAAAGGCTTTAAAGTGGGGCAGGTCGAAAAAATTCAATATGATTTCAGCAGGAATGTAGCTTTTGTTGTAAAATTTTCGGTAAGTAAAGACATAAAGATTCCAAAAGGAGCCAAACTCGAATTGTACGACGACGGGTTGATGGGTGGCAAAGCACTCCAGTTGATCTATGCTCCCGTTGCCGTAGCTCAGAATTTATATGCTCCCGGCGATACTGTTGAGTCGCAGGTGGGAGGTGGTTTGATGGCACAACTCTCCGGAAGTTTACTGCCCAAAGTGGAGAGCATCTCCACTCAGGCCGATTCGTTGTTGCGCTCGGTAAGAGTCCTGATCGAAAGTAAAGAGATTAAAAACAGTTTAACTTCAATCGAAAAAACATCAGCCGATTTAGCTGTATCTTCAGCTCAACTGAAAATGCTGATGAAAAATGACATGCCCCGTATTGTAAAAGATGTTAACGGATTAACCGGCGACTTTAAAGAAGTAAGCGGAAACCTGAAGAAAATTGATTTCGCAGCTACCTTTGCAAGCATCAATCAGACCATAGCCAATCTGAATTTTATTACCGATCAGGTGAAAAATCCGAATGGTTCGATAGGTCTGTTGCTTAATGATAAGGAACTGTACAACCATCTGAATAACACCGCTTCAAGTGCCGATCAGTTACTGATTGATTTGAAGCAAAATCCCAAACGCTATGTGCATTTTTCACTTTTCGGGAGTAAATAAAAATTGAATTTTATTTAGAATAATTATAAATAAGAAATGTTATAAAAATAATTTTAAATTTAGATTTTTTAAGGCCGAAACCTTTCTTTCATAAGAGTTTCGGCTTTTATTTTCTCTTAAAAATGCTAAATTACTTTCAATTTGTTAAGTTCTTTATATCCAATGATGTTACAAAATTGTTACGGTTAAATGTCTGAATTTCATTTTGTTTATTTAAAGTGCTGAAAATAAATTAAATGAAAAATAAATGATTGTCGTAAAATATATGTCATTTTTTTTTTTCGAAAATGTTTTAGATTTTTGTAGTCCTGAAAGTAGCCCTTAAAAATTCAGAAAGAATCATTAATTAGTGTTTTTCAGTTTTCATTAATAAAATCAAAAACAGGTTTGTAATTTTTTTGTAAGTAAATAGCATGTTGAATCATCCCGAACAATTATGGAATCGTTGCCTTAGTGTCATTAAGGATAATATTAGTGAAGCTTCGTACAACACTTGGTTTGAGCCAATCGTTGCTTTAAAATATGAAAATAATGTATTTGTACTTCAGGTTCCAAGCCAGTTCTTTGTTGAGTACATCGAGGAAAAATATATTGATTTGTTAAGAATGACTTTGTACAGAGTGGTCGGAAACGGAACCAGACTCGAATACAGAGTGCTCATCGATAAAAGCAACGGTAAGGGTACCCAGATTCCGAGTGCTAACGAACAGCCCAAACCCAAGGCCAATACAACTTCGGCGAACTATATCAGCCCGTATCATAAACCACAGCTGCCTGAAATCGACCCTCAACTCAATCCGTCGTACAATTTTAATAATTTAATTGAAGGAAACAGCAATAAATTAGCCCGTACAGCAGGTATAAGTATTGCCAATGAGCCGGGAAAAACCATTTTCAATCCGCTTTTTGTATATGGCCAGTCGGGCGTGGGAAAGACTCATCTTGCCAATGCTATAGGTGTAATGTCAAAACAACTGCATCCTGATAAACGAATTTTGTATGTTTCAGCCAATACATTTCAAATTCAGTATACCGATGCTGTAAGATCGAATACTGTCAATGATTTTTTGAACTTTTACCAGACTATCGATGTGCTTATCGTCGATGATATTCAGGAATTTGCAGGTAAAACCGGAACTCAGAATACTTTTTTCCATATTTTCAATCATTTGCACCAGTCAGGCAAACAGTTAATTTTAACATCCGATCGTTCACCCGTAGTGCTGGTTGGACTTGAACAACGTTTACTTACCCGGTTTAAGTGGGGATTGTCAGCCGAAATTGAAAAACCCGATTTTCAACTGCGAAAGGCAATTCTCGAGAATAAAATTTACAGAGACGGGCTCGAAATTCCGGACGAAGTGGTCAATTTTATAGCTGCAAATGTGGTAGATAACGTTCGCGACCTCGAAGGTACGCTGGTGTCGTTACTTGCTCATTCTACCCTTGTCGATGTGCCTATTGATGTTGAGTTGGCCGAAAAAATAGTAAGCAGGATTGTTACAATCACACACAAAACCAATACAGTTGAAAAAATCAGGGATGTGGTCTGCGAGTATTTTTCATTGTCGGTGGATGCCATTTCAACCAAAAGCCGGAAACGTGAGGTGGTTCAGGCACGTCAGATTGCAATGTACCTTTCCAAACAGTTGACAAAAAATTCATTGTCATCAATCGGTTTCACTATCGGACAAAGAGACCATGCCACTGTATTGCATGCCTGTAAAATTGTGACAGACCTGATGGATATTGATAAAAATTTCAGAACAAGTGTACATGAAATTCAGGAGAGGCTCAAAAGTTAGCAGAAAGTTATTAAAGCCGAAACAGAATTGGATTTTAAATAAATCAGAATGACCGGAGAATCAATTTCCGGTCATTTTTTTTGAACTTGATTGCGATTTTTTGATGTCAATAGGAAAAATAATATTATTTTTACAACGAAATATAAAAAGCACAGCCATGATATATAAATTTACTTTGCTATCCGATGAGATAGATGATTTTGTAAGAATTATTCAAATCGATCCAGAAGCAACTTTCTTCGATTTACACGACGCTATACTCGAAAGTGTAAATTTCGAAAAGAATCAGATGACTACATTTTTTATATGCTCGGATGATTGGGAAAAAGGGCAGGAGGTAACTCTTGTTGAGATGGAATCGAGTTCGGAATATGACAATCTGGTAATGGATAAAACAAAACTCGAAGAACTTTTGTCAGACGAAAAACAGAAATTGCTATACGTTTTCGACATGGTTTCCGACAGAGCTTTTTTTATTGAATTAAGCGAAATAATACCCGGCAAAAGCATTTCTAAACCAAAATGTATTACTTCCAAAGGTAATCCGCCGGCACAATCGTTGGACGAAGAAGCTATTTTTAATGCTCCTAAAATTAATTTGGATGAAAATTTCTATGGCGACGAGGATTTCGATATCGATGAATTGGACGACGAAGGATTTGGTGATATGAATTTTGACGACAATTCTCTGTTTGCCGAAGATCCGAAATATTAATGTCATTTTTAATTGTCATTTAAAACAGAAAGTAGGTAGACTTATTTTCTGTTTTTTTTATATATAGTATCTGTAATTTTCTAAAAATCAAATGAATGAAACAAGCGGAATCAGATAAAACTCTATTGGTTTTGTTAGGTCCAACAGGGGTTGGTAAGACTGAAATTAGTCTTCAACTGGCCGAATATTTTCGATGTCCGATTATTTCATCCGATTCAAGACAGTTTTACAGAGAATTAAAAATCGGAACAGCAGCACCTGCCGAAGAACAACTAATGCGGGTTAAGCATTATTTTATCGGGTCACATTCAATTCACGACGAATACAATGCCGGGCAATACGAAATTGATGTCATTGAATTACTTCAGAAATTATTTCTGGAACATGAAGTGGTGATGTTGGTTGGCGGTTCAATGATGTATATTGATGCTGTGTGCAATGGTATCGATGATATCCCTTCTGTTGATACCGTGACCCGCAGGTACTGGACAGAGCAACTCGAAGAAAAGGGAGCTGAATTTATCAGGAATGAACTGAAACGCCTTGATCCGGTACATTACGATGAGGTAGACCTGAATAACACCAAACGAATATTACATGCTTTGGAGATTTGTTCAATTACCGGAAAACCATTCTCGGCAATCAGAACAGGAGTACGAAAAAAACGACCTTTTAATATCGTTAAAATCGGTTTGAATATGCCTCGTGAAGAATTGTATGAACGTATCAATCAAAGAGTAATTCAAATGATGAAAGATGGATTGCACGAAGAAGCAAAACAGTATTATCCGTTCAGACATTTAAATACACTTAATACCGTAGGCTACAAAGAGCTTTATGAATATATGGATGGTAAACAGACTCTTGATTTTGCAGTGAATATGATACAACAGGACTCCCGTCGTTATGCAAAGCGACAAATGAGCTGGTTCAACCGTGATAAGGAGATTGTATGGTTTCACCCTCATGATAAGGAAGCTATATTAAAATATATCGGACAACGAATTGAATTTCAATAAATTAATGTTATGATTATTTCAGAAAACAAATCATTACTTTCTTTTAATACTTTTGGTATTGATGTTCGTGCCGATTATGTAGTTGAATATGACAGTATCGATGATCTCAGAGAAGTGCTGGAAACTGATTTGTTGCGTAACGGACGATTTTTACATGTCGGTAGTGGCAGTAATTTATTGTTTACTCAGCATTTCAGAGGAACAATACTTCATTCGCAGATTAAATTAATCAGGGTAATTGAGGAAAATTCTGAATCGGTTTTGGTTGAAGTTGGTGCAGGTGTGATTTGGGATGATTTTGTGGCTTTTGCCGTCGGAAACGGTTGGGGAGGAGTAGAGAACCTATCACTTATACCGGGGGAGGTCGGAGCTTCAGCCGTTCAAAATATAGGTGCCTACGGAGTCGAGGTCAGCGATGTGATAGTAAATGTCAATGGGATGGATACCGAAAGCCGTGAGTTTGGAACTTATACAAAAGATGAATGCAACTATGGCTATCGTGACAGTGTTTTTAAAAAGGATTTAAAAGGAAAATTCATTGTCACCTCCGTTGTTTTTAAATTAAATAAATTGCCTGTTTATAGCCTCGATTATCAGCATCTTGAGCAGGAAGTACTTAAAAAAGGGAAGGCGGATTTAAAAAATATCCGTGAAACAATTATAGAAATCAGAAGACAAAAATTGCCTGATGTACACGAACAGGGTAATGCAGGAAGTTTTTTTATGAATCCTGTTATACCTGCCAGACATTTCAAAAAATTACAGACAGAATATCCCCTCATACCTCACTATATGATTTCCGAAGAAGAAGAAAAAATTCCGGCAGGTTGGCTCATAGAGCAATGCGGATGGAAAGGAAAGCGAATCGGAAATGCCGGTGTACATGACAAACAGGCTCTTGTCATAGTGAATCACGGAGACGCCAATCCGGCTGAAATAATATATTTAGCAGAACAAATTCAAAAATCTGTAAAAGAAAGATTCGGGATTGAGTTAATACCCGAAGTTAATTACATTTGATCGGTGCCGGCTTCTATTTAACTATCAGAATTAACAAGCCGTTTATTCATCAATTAATGAATGTTCAGTTCATTTAATTTCTGCTGGTATTTCTTAGCATTTGCCTGATGTTCAGACCAGTTTGATGCAAATTTATGTTCGCCGTTTAATGTTTCTGAAGCACACATATAAATGTAATTATGGTGTGAATAATTCAAAACAGCATCAATACCCTTTTTACCTGCAACACGAATTGGCCCCGGAGGTAGACCTTTGTTGCGGTATGTGTTGTATGGCGAAATGAATAGAATTTGTTTGATGCCAATCCTTTTAAGACTAAAATCACCCACAGCAAATTTTAGTGTAGGATCAGCCTGAAGAGGCATTCCTGATTTTAACCTGTTGATATACAGTCCTGCAACCATTGGCCGGTCGTTGGCATTGTTCGTTTCTTCTTCTACAATTGAGGCCAGAGTGCTTACTTCAGTCGGAGTAAGTGGTATAGCAGCAGCTTTTGATTTACGTTCTTCAGTCCAGAATTTTGAATGTTCTTTAGCCATTCTTTCTATCAGTTGTTTTGCATTCAAATTCCAGAATACTTCATAAGTGTCGGGGATAAACAATGAAATTGACGTATTCGGGTTAAGCTGATAAGCAGAAAGAAACGCGGAGTCGTTTAAAAGTTGCAGAATACTTACAGAGTCGGCCATCAATTGCTTCCCTAATCTGCCGGCAAGTTGTTCCTTTGTGCGTATGTTATTGAATGTAAGCTGAACGGGTGTCTGACGTCCGCTTCTTAAAATTCGGATCAATTGAAAGTTGCTCATTCCCGGTTTTATTTCATAACGCCCGGGATGAATTTTTTTACCATATCGCAATAATACGGATGCTTGTTTGAAAGAAGAGAGGTTAAAGACATTCGATTTGTTTGTCAGGTTCACAATCACATCGTTCATGGTGCTGCCTTCAGGTATACAAAGATAAGCCTTGTCGTTATTCTTCAACGAAAAATTGGGCGCAAAAAGTATATAAATGAAATAGAATAATACTATTAATATACTATATATTAGCCATTTATTAATTTTGTTTTTTTTCATAAATAATTAAAGATGTTGTTGTGATTTGGAACGACAAAAGTAAGGATTTGTTTTGATATAAAGAGTTATTTATGATAAATCAAAGCGTTTAATTACAAATTTTTATTTTTAAATATCAGATATACAAGTATAAACTTTTAAATTATAATGTGAATGACTTAAAATAAAAAAAACGGTTTTGATAATTAAAAATTCCTTGCTATATTTGCACCCGCAAAGCGAAGAAAGGAAGTTTGGGTGAGTGGCTGAAACCACCAGTTTGCTAAACTGACGTACGGGCAACCGTACCACGAGTTCGAATCTCGTAGCTTCCGCTATTTTAAAAGAGACCTCAAAAGGGTCTCTTTTTTTTGTATGTAAATCACGGGTTGTTTGTCTGTTTATTTTACAAACTTCAGATAATCAATAAATTCACTTGTTATTCACTCGTCAACCTTTAATTGCCTAATGAAAATAAAAAAAACAGATGATTAATTATGGTATTATTTGTTTCCATATACACGTCAAATTTTTTATAATACTACCATTTGAAATTGAAGATAATTGATCAGTTTTTTATTAAGAGATATTCATCATGTATCAGACAGTTTATGTAAATAATGGTATCTTCTAAAATTACAAACAGGTCAAAAATATTTGTTTCTAAGCATTGTTGTTAACAATAAACGGGTTAGCATTCATCCTGATGAAATCTGAAGCATTCAGAGTTTAATCAAAAGCAACAAACTTAATCAAAAAGAAAGTCAATATTGATACTTGTTGTAAAGTATATAACAAGAGTATTCAAGCAAATCTTTTTTTTGTACTAGTAAATCCGGATTTAATCATTCTGATTAAATCTCAATTTTTTATTAAATTTAGTTTTGTTTATTACAACAAATAACATTAAAGCAACCAAACATAGTATTACTTCACGATCTTTATCAGGATATTCAGTGTTTGAGTTCATGTTTTATAAAATTAATTTCATTCAGCATACAAAATAAAAGCCTTGGTGTGCAATAATTTTGCACACTTAAGCTTTTTCTTTGCAGTAAATAAGTAGTCATTTCTAAACTATTGCAAGTATGGAATTCATTAAGAATCTAACTACTTGTTGAGATGAAAAAATTGTATATATTTGAAGGCAATAAAAATAAATACAAATTAATAATTCAAAAATTATGGAAGTAGAAAAAATAATCAAAAAAAGTTTGCAAGAATTGAAAGCGATAGGTAATGAAGTCGACAAAACCCAAAGTACTAAAATAAGTAAATTAATTTATCCAAAATATCAAAATGGTAAACACTTTAATACAAAACGTGTAAGTGAACAAGAAGCGAGATTATTGTTCGTTAGAGAATTAGAACTTGAGAATTATATGAATATTTTCTATTCTATTGAAACACCAACAAAAAAATCATATAAATTTAGTGGTAATGAAGATAAATACTCTTATCCTGATATCGTTTCAGTTGAAAAAGGCGGACAATCAGCAAGTTTTGATTTGACTATTTACGATGAACAATTTCAGAGAATTCATTCAATAGAGTTTAAAAAAGGAAATGTTGATACAATAAAAAAGGATTTCCTCAAATTATTGTGTGATGATGAAGATAGTAAAGAAAATTATTTTGTTCACATTATAGATAATGATGATTTAAGCAAAAGAAACACTCTAAAAAGTATTATAGGTAAATATGATAATGCAGTTAAGCACATTATTGAAAAAACTAAAACCAACAATGATTGTAAAATTTATTCGAAACTCAAGATTTTTCTATTCAATATAAATAATGATGAATATATATGTTTCAACTTAGGAGATTTAACTGGTGATTATAATAATTTTATAGTAGAAAAGGAAATAGTTAAACTATGAACTTTAAAATCCACCGTGGCACCCATGAAATAGGCGGTTCATGTGTAGAGGTTTGGACTGCAAACACACGAATACTGCTTGACTTTGGCATGCCCTTAGTCAATAGGGAAGGAAGTGAATTTGACTTTAGCAAATTCAAGAACCTGATAACCCCTGAATTAATTGAACACGGAGTGTTGCCTGATATTAAAGGGCTGTATAACGATAATGATAAACTGATTGATGGTGTTATTATATCTCATGCACACCAAGACCATTACGGTTTGCTCAATTACATTCATAAAGCTGTAAAACATTATTTAGGTGAGGCTACACATAAAATAATTGAACTCAACAATTTGTTTACACCGCAAGAAATTCATATTGAGAATGTTGTCTATTTTGAAAAGGAAAAAACATTTCAAATTGGTGATATATTAATTACACCTTATTGGGCTGATCATTCTGCTTTTGATGCCTATTCATTTTTAGTGGAAGCGGATGGTAAAAGTCTGTTTTATTCGGGCGATTTCAGAAGTCATGGACGAAAAGCAAACGCTTTTAAATGGTTTATCCACAATGCACCTCAGCAGGTTGACTATTTACTACTGGAAGGCACAACGATTTCCAGAGAAAATAAACCATGTAAAACAGAAAACGAGATTGAGAATGATTTTATCAAGGTTTTTCAAGAGCCACATAAAATCAATTTAATTTACACTTCGGGACAAAATATAGATAGAATTGTTTCAATCTTCAGAGCTTGCAAAAGAACCAATAAAATTTTAGTTGTAGATGTGTACGTAGCGAAAGTCATTAAAGAGCTATCTGCGTTTTCCAAAATTCCTTATCCATCAAAAGAGTTTGAAAATTTAAAAGTTATGTTTCCATATCATACAAGCAGACGATTAAAAAACGAAGGCAATACTACTATTTTATATGAATTTAAAAATTACAAAATTACCAAAGAAGAGATTACTAATCAAGGATATAAAATTGTAATGCTCGTAAGACCATCAATGGAAAAGGACCTTGAACATATACCCGGGATTGATGGCGGAAATCTTATCTATTCAATGTGGGAAGGTTATTTACAAAAATCAGGGACAAAGAAATTAATAGACTATTTGACAAATCGCAATTTCACCATACTTAAAATTCATACTTCCGGCCACGCTGATACGCAAACATTAAAACAAATGGTTGAAGCAATAAAACCAAAAAAAATTGTCCCAATTCATACTTTCAGTAAAAGCGAATATGCCGGGATATTCTCAACTCCAATCCTTGAAATAAACGACGGTGAAACAATTTCAATCGACTAACTCATAAATTCAGAAGCATATGCCTATAAGAATTCTTTACATTCACGGCTTTGGAAACACCGGCAACAGTCAGACTGTTCAGGGGCTACAAAAAATACTAGGCAATGATGCAATTATTCTTGCACCCCAGTTTTCTAATGACTTAAGTACGGTAGCTCAAATAGAACAAAATATTGCCGAAGCCAAAAAATACATGCATGAGTTTCGTCCCAATGTAGTGATCGGCTCTTCCTTTGGTGGCTTTATTGCTACTTTCTTAAACGGATACCCACGCATTTTAATAAACCCGTGCTTGCTTCCTTCTCACCGGTTAAACTCCCTTTCGCCAAACATGAGCAAGGAAGACAAAGAGCGGCTTAAAGCCCTGGAAACTTCGCAAGATATAGACGTAGAAATGCGTTTCGAAATGTACGGTTTGTTTGGAGCGTATGACGAATTGTTTTCCTATCTCAACATATTCAAAAAACAATACGGTGAAAGTAAAGCCTACACTATGCCTTGTGGACACCGCATAGATGAAGAAAATATTAAAAATCATCTTTTGCCTATTATCCGGGAAGTAAAGAAAAATACTGAAAGCCTGTCGGATGATTCGTTTTCCTCGTTTGGCGTTTTTGGACTATATGGAGGACCGGATGCTCTCTGAAAATTTAAAATTGATTCAACAAAAAACTTATCAATATGACGAGAAATGAATTAAATCAGCAGGATTTTGAAAGACGCTATGCTTTAGAATATGATAGTGTTGGCGAAGTACAGTTAGGAATTGCAATCGTGGAACGTAATGATTATTACGGCATTATAAATTCAAGCGGACAATTAATCGTGCCATTGATCTATACCTATATTTCCGATTTCCGTAATCATCTGGCCGCTGCATATATCGGAGAAAAAGGGTGCTTTATTGACAACAATGGTAACCAGGTCACACCAATGAGATATGATGATATAAGCTTAAGTATGCAGGGCGATTTATATGCTCCTAAATTTTCCTGTGGCTTAGTATTGGTTCGCGTTGAAGGAAAGTACGGATTTGTCAACAAGGCAGGTGAACAGGTAATCGAACCTGTCTACGATAGTGCTCAGGATTTTTCAACCAAAGGTTTAACTATTGTCAAACGTGATAATAAATGGGGAATTATTAACACTAAAGGAGAAACAGTGATTGAAATTAAATACGATAAAATTTTTGAAATAAACAAAAAAGGTTATATTTCTGTAGAAATCAACGGAGTTTTCGAAGTAATAGACTTTTCAGGTAAAATTCTTAGTAATGAAGAACTGGAAGATTTGAGTAAAAAGAAACTGCGCTAAATCTAACTTAATGCCTGATTTAACCAATTGAATACATTTTTATATCAATCTTCTTTTCTTTCAACATAGTTCCCATGTCATGAATCTCTGAAATGGCAAATAAATCCCATTTGTTTGATTTGTTCGGTAATGCAATCATTGCTGTAATACTTGCATCGATACAATGAATTAGTTTTTCCATTTGAGTAATTGATTAAATGATTTTATTAAGTTAACACATTACAAATCTACAAATAATATTCTGATAATTTGTGAATTATACTTGCCAATTTCTCACGAACTCTTTGAGGTGAAACAACTTCCATATATTCCCGCATTCGTAGAATTTCCTGATAAAAATCTTCAGTAGGTGAAAGCCAATAATTGAAAATAGTGTAATCTTTGGTTGATTCAACTACTTTTTGTGAATGATGTAATGGTAAAGCAAGTAAATATTCTTTTGTTTCAGCATATGCCTTGATTTTGATTTCACAGGCTTTGTCAGTATCGGTTTTCATAATACCAATTGAAGCATTTAGAAATTCTGCAGCAACAAAATTAACCGGAAAAACAAACCTTCTATTTGTCGTGGTCAGATTTTTAATCCTATCAAGGGCATACACTTTCACCTTATCTTCTGTTTCGGTTCTTCCATAGAGATACCAGCGTCGGTTGAACAGTTTTACAAAATAGGGATAAAGTTCAATTTCAAGTGGCGTTGCGCTCCAAAATGGATGATAGGTCATTATCATGATATTGTTTTCCCTAATTGCCTTTATTATTTCAGCTAAAAACAATTGAGCCGATGGCACTTCATCAAATATGATTCTGTCTTTTATATTTTTACTTTCCTGAATGATATTACTAATTGAAAAGCTGTTTAAAAGCCATTTAATCAGTTCATTCTTACCAAACTCATCAATGTCTTCAATATAATATTCATTGGTGACAGGATTACACCCAATATTTATATCAAAAATTTCTTCAATTGCTATTTTATGATTGTGGAAGGTTCTGCGGGTCAACGGTTTCCCATTTGACAGACGACTTTGCAACCACTTCGAATTAATTTCTTTTAGTGTTATCCTTTTGGCACTATAAATAGTATCAGCAAGCCAGATATATTTATTTAGAATATTTTGAGCCATATCAATTACTTTTTTGGGACGCAAAGAAAATTATTTTATGTGCAAAAAAGTTGCACAATATAAAGATAATTAACAACATTACAAAATATAGCTCCAAATCCTAAAAGAAAAGGAGTATTTTTTATTTAAAATTATTACCTGTATGCAAAGTTTGTCATAAATTTATAGACAATTTATTTTGCCTGAATTATAGTAGAATATATTTGATTTGTGAGTAAACACCAAGGAGTACAATATATTAAATGAGTTTACTATGCTGAAGGAGGGATAAAACACAGTTGAAAGGAAGTAAATGAAAAATTAAAAAAGAGTTAATACTCAAAGTGATAACTTTTCTTGTCGGGGTAGCTACAATATAAATGAGCAAGTCTGGCAGGGTCTATTCATTATTTAAATAAAATTAAACAATCGAATTCGTACGAACGACTTTTGTGCTGAAGGTACGATTCCGGTTTTCTGTTCAAATAAAAATGTTTCCTGTTCAACTAAAACTGTTTCACAATACATAATATAAGATAAAGGGTTAGATAAATTAACGTGAGTTCGATATAAGATTTCATTTATTGGGATAGGTGTTTATACCAATAATTATTTTTTGTGGGGTACCTGTGTTTTTTTAAAGAAATTTTAGTTTTAGTATTGTTTGTTAATTTTATTATATGTATGTTTGCAATATCTTAAATCTTTGGTGGGGATGAAGGCTGAAAAAATTATACATAGAAACCAGACCCGTATAAAAATTAATTTTCCGTACAACAGAGAAGCTATAGCAAAATTGCGCCTCAAAGCAGACTCTTGTTGGAGCAGAACTATGGGTGCATGGCATATACCTTACACAAAAGAGGCTTATCTTCAATTAAAAGAACTTTTCCCCGAAGTTGAAACTTCGATTCCATTAGTAAAAGCTGAAACGGTTTCCATCGATGCTGATATAGTTCAGGTTTCTGAAAATAAACCGGAGTCTCCTGCTCCACCTGCTTCGAATACTGAAACTTACATTCCAAAACAAGTTACTTCTACCCGATCTTCTTTTGAAAAAACGGCAACTCATTCTGCTATTGAGCCGGAATACAACAGATCTACTATTTTTTTAAAAATTCCGAAAAACGAAACGGATATTCAGTTTATACGGTCGTTTCATTATGCCCGCCGGGATCAGAATAATTACCGGTGGACTATCCCGAATATGGGTAAGAATTTGTCGCTGCTGCTTGATTATTTGCAGGATAGGGATATTAGTGTAACTGAACATGCTTCGATACGTATTGAAAATCAGACTGAGAATCAATCGAAACCGGGTGAAATTCTGGTTGTTAATGCGAACAGAAGACTGCTTAAGATTTATTTTTCGTATCATCGCGACATCGTATCGCTGCTGAAAAGTATTCCGTTAAGCCGCTGGTATGCTGAGGATAACTGCTGGACTATGCCTTATACGGAATATGGTATGGAAGAATTGCATAAAATTGCCGGGTCGTTTCATTTGGAATTCAGGGTTATCAATCCGTCGACGGGTAAGGGTGTTGCGCGCAAAGCAAAGCATCCGGGTTATCTGAAATGTCCGGATAGTTTTGTTCAGAAATTAAAGGAATTGCGGTACAGTGAGAATACACTGAAATCGTATACCGATATGTTTGAGGAGTTTATTAATCATTATCCGAAACTGAATGTGGATGAGATTGATGATGAAAAGATTATTGATTTTATCCGGTATCTGGTGGTTGAACGCAAGGTTTCGACGTCGAATCAAAATCAGTCGATAAATGCTATTCACCCCGTTGGATTAATAAATTAAGAAGTCATGTATCAAATTTTAGCAGTCGCTTTTCAAATTACTTTCATCCTACGGGGTAAAGAAAGACAGATATACATTGCTTGGTAAAAAGACTCTGGACATGTTACGCGAATATTTCACAGAATATAAACCCAAAGTACGGCTTTTTGAGGGTGAAGATGGCGGACCCTATTGTGATACGAGTATTAAGGCAATTTTTTACAAGTCGGTAAAATTGGCAAAAATAAATAAACATGTTTCGTTGCATACACTCAGGCATAGTTTTGCCACTCACTTGCTGGAGCATGGTACTGATTTACGCTATATTCAGAGTTTGCCGGGACATGAGAGCAGTAAAACCACCGTCCCGATGGCTATCGGGATAAACGCATATCACTACCCGGGGAATTGATCAGATAAAAAATCCGCTGGATAATTTAAATATATAGTGGAAAAACTATTGAGTTTTTCAAGACATTGCGGGCTGTTTTAACTCCTAACGATTCTGAGACGAGGTACTTACGGGTTGAAACAAAAATCACTAAGCTAAGTGACGTTTAACCACGTGAATATCTGCAACTTTAGAGCAAAACTTCTAAAATTGACATGGGATTTACGGGGCTTTGCATAGCCGGGACGAAAGGAAAAAGAACAGGAATTAGCCCTCGACCTCTCAAGGGTATATAGGATTTGGCGTTTGTAACGAAGGAGTACAACAATTGCATGTATGAAATTCCGATCAGAAGAAGTATTAAAAAAAATATATTTCACTTTGGGGAGAAGAAATTAAAAAACAGACAATGAAAGCAACTAAAATTATACATCGAAACGAAACGCGCATCCGTGTGGATTTTCCGTATAATGCCGAAATGGTTTCGAAACTGCGACAAATACCCGATGCCCGGTGGAGCAAATCCCATAAAGCATGGCATGTGCCATATAGCAAAGAAGCTTTCGAACAATTGAAAGATTTGTTTCCTGAAATAATCGTGCAGACTGATGAAATGGCGATTAACGATGTGGCAGAAGAAAACAAACTACAATTAATAAAAAAGACTGCGACAAACGAATTAATTGACGAAGCACCTCAAAACCAACCCG
>CALCBD010000048.1 GCA_937897985.1 uncultured Paludibacter sp.
AAAATGTATTGGGAGAAGTCGGATTGGTATTTATAAGCTACAATCTGAGCCGGTTTATACAAATAACAGGAGGGATAAATGCCTTCAAAAAGCTAATCGAACAGATAATGGCTTTGCTTTGGCAGAAAAGGGCTTATTTGAATGCGATATAAGCCTTTGGAAAAATTCGATAAGAGATAATTTATTTCAAAAAGGCGTAGTATACGAGGCTTATTTGAAGCCTGAAACGATAAAATATAAACCCAAACGAGAAATAAAGAAGTTTTTGCGCAGACTCTCGCTATGGGGCATTTTAAAAAAAAGAAATAGAGTACTGACAAGTGATATTCAAAATCGAAATTTATCATGAAAGAAGCTGAAGAAAAAAACAAATTAAACTCTTATCACACAGAAAGGAATCGTTTAACTTGTTTGGTAGTAGATGAAATGCTGAAACACCCTTCGACTTTAGAAGAAATGAGAGAGCAAACAAGAAAAATTATGAAAATACAAAACACTTATCAAATAATTAATGAGGACAAATCAATTAATATTGATGAATATAATTCTATTTTCGCTAGAATCGAAAACTCGGAAACAGAAGAAGAATTAAATAGAATTGCTGCCGAATACGACCTAAATCTAATTGAAAATAAATATCCAAGATTAGGAATGAAAATTTCAGCAGAAGAAATACTCGAGTTAAAAGAAAACAAAGTATTGACTATTGATGTAGACAATAATCTGACTATAAATCAAGAACGTTTAAATCCTATTGCGAAATTACTTTATGCTCTTGTGTGGAAACAAGGTGATTTGCAAAAATTGAAACAAATTATACAAGGAATAGAGGAAGTTGAAAACCCAGACAAAGACAAAAAAGACGCACTAGTTTTTTATTGTTATGGCAACCATTTGGGCAACCCGAGAAAATTTCCAATAATTGACCAACATGTTGTAAGAGCATTTAATCTATTTAAGTACTCTTCTAATAGTGATTTCGTGAGAAAATCAGACAAAGTGTATCAAGTAGACAGACAAAATTATCTTCATTGGTACAGTAAGTTTGAGAATAAAAGTTCAGACTTCTTGTATTATTTAGATCGACTTCTATTTGAAATTGGAAGGAAAGTGAAACTGAAATAGAATTAGGAAGTTTGACAACAAAAAGAAACTGAGAACAAACTAACTGACCAAACACCGAACGCATAATACATAGGCTTCCTGTGGTCGGAACGACCCAACAAGGAAGCGTTGGTTGAACCGTATTCCCGGAAAGGGATGAGACCTGACAGGTTTACAAAACCTGTCAGGACTGGGAATCATAATATACGAGGCTTATTTGAAGCCTGAAATGATAAAATATAAACCCAAACGAGAAATTAAGAAGTTTTTGCGCAGACTCTCGTTATGGGCAATCCGGGATGTAAAATATTATTAAGTATCGACTGCTAACGACTAAAAAAGACGCTATTGAATATCAAAGACTTACGTGGTCGTTAGTCAGAATAACAAAAAAAATGATATGAAAATTAGAATCAGTTACCTCACAATTATGACCTTTATTATTTCGACTTCAGTTTTAGGACAAACAAAATATTACAAAACTCCAAACGGCAAAATCATAGACTCGACTACCTACTCGAAATTAAAAACAGACAAATTAAAACATTTTAAAGCTTCATTTTTACAAGTAACATTGGAAGATAAATTAAATGAATTGTATAGGAGCAATGATAGCATTGTCTATTCTTATGCTTGGAACATTAAAATGAATGGAAATGAAAAAACAGCAACTAAAGTAGTTGGTGTAGAGAAATATATTGGGAAAATACTTCCTATTAAAAACCTAACTACAATCGACAACAAATCAATAGGATTAAACAACATGAAAGGTAAACCAACTTTGATAAATTTTTGGTTTACAACTTGTAACCCTTGCGTTGCTGAAATAGCAGCCTTAAATAAAATAAAGAGTACACTTAAAGATTCTGTAAATTTTATTGCAATAACATATGAGAAGAAAGACGTAGTCACCAGGTTTTTAAAAAAACATGACTATGATTTTATCCAAGTCATTGATGCACAAAACTTCATAGATGAAATGAATCTAACAAATTATCCTTTAAACGTTTTCATAGACAAAGAAGGGAAAGTCGTAAGTATTGAGAAAGGCATTCCGTACGAAATGAAAAAAGATGGAAAAATGAAAATTGGTGACGGCAAAGAATTTATAAAAATATTAAGAAAGTTACTGTAGCTAATACTTAAGCTTCCTGTAGTCGGGACGACTCCCGTTTGGGACGGGATCTGCGACGCAGCAGGGAAGCGTTGTACTGATAGTAATCGACAGAACCCTATTCCAGATTAGGAATAAGACCTTACAGGTTTAAAAAACCTGTAAGGTCTGGGAATCATAATATACGAAGCTTATTTGAAGCCTGAAATGATAAAATATAAACCCAAACGAGAAATAAAGAAGTTTTTGTGCAGACTCGCGTTAGGTGTAAGTGCAAAAAAAAAGAAAAAAGACAGAATATTAACTAACAACAAAAAAAATAGACATGAAAAAAGTAACATTTCTCGGCGTAGTTTTATTAATGACACTGTCATTTAACACTTATGGTCAAACTGCACTTAATTATTCAGAAGTAATTAAAGTTGACAGTATTTCAAAAGACGAATTATATAACAGAGCCAAAATTTGGTTTGCTATAGCTTGTAATAGTTCCAAAGACATACTTCAAATGGACAATAAGGAAGAAGGACAGATTATTGGAAAAGCTAAAATGTCATACAACCCAACGATTTTAAATGCAAGTGGTAGAACCTACGGTATAATTAATTATACTATAAAATTATATTTAAAAGATGGAAGATATAAATATGAAATTACAGATTTTATTCACGTACCAACAGGAAATAGCTCATATGGAAATTTACCATTTGATTTAATTACAACAGACGTAAATAGTCCAATTCAACATAAAGGCCAATATAAGAGTTGGAACGATAAAGTTTGGAATGATATTAAAAATCAGATTTCAGATAAAATTACACCTTTAATTGAAAGTTTAAAAAAATCAATGCTAAAAAAAGCTGAAACAAAAAATGAAAATTGGTAAAACAACTAAAAATTGATATTATGAAAGAAGACGACAATCAACAAAATCAACAACAAGACAGAGATAGAGCCTCTGTTGACACAAACCAAATCCAAAGAAAAAGCGGATACTAACCTACGACAAATAGGTAGAAACCGCAAAAACAATTAAAGAAAATACTGGCATAAAAACCAATAAACTAATCGCTGAATCTAATCGACTAACTCTTTTTGTGTTGAAATCATAGTTTTCGGCGATTCTCTTATTGTAATTCTTAATTTCAGAATACAGTATATCTGAAAAAAATTGTTCTTTAGTCGCTCCGTTAGGTATTTCGACATATAGTTTATCTGGAGAGCTACCTAACGGGTGATATTCAAACGACTTTACATTTCTTGCGAGTGAGAGTAAAATTACAAACACATAAATTGAAGCTAAAACTGCTGTTGTTACTTTTGGACTAAACACTCCATGAATATCAAGGTTTAGAAACGAGTATGACGATAATGCTGTAAGAATCGCTATTGTTACAGATAGTATCGTTACCGTTTTAGTTGTAATATATTCATAAGACTTGTTACTATCTTCGAGTCTTTTTTCGGCTTGATAAAAAACGAATTTTAGATGGTCTGTAGAATAATTATCCGGTGAAATTGTAGAAATATTTTTTTGTTCCATGATGATTTTATTTTTGACAAAATTATACATTATATTTTGAAAGACAAATTAATAAAGAAAAACGATTGACAACAAAGCACCTAACCCCTAACACACGCCTTTAGGCATTGGCTGGCTGACGTGCATTTAGCTCCCGATAGCTATCGGGATTGCTCCCGCATTAGCTACGCTGACCGTTGGTTCACTTTGTCGCTGTGCGACAGTGAACGCTCCCGCAACCGGAACATGCGGCGTATCAGTACCGCCAAATGCAAATTGTCTCACTTGTTATGGAGTATTTAAAAAGGAAACGACAGAAGAATGAAACAAACAACTTACATATTTATTGGTTTGACAGTATTATTTCTGACTGCTTGTGGACAAAAAAAAATCAAAACGTCAATTCAAACAATGGATAAATTTGAAGAATTCAAAGCCAAAGAAAAATTCGTAGAAGACTCGACAATTTTTTATCCGGGAATTGCCGATCCCGCTATGAGACCTGTTCTGACAGCGAAGATAAATTTAGCCGCCGACGACTTTAAAACTTTAGCAGAATCAGGAAAAGCAACAGAAAAGGATTATCAGGAAAAGATTAAAATTGGACTTCAAAGATTCTATGATGTTTATATCAATCTCGACACCGAAGACAGAGAAAGAGTTTGTCGTTATTTTGAAGAACTCATGGATATTGTTGATCTTGAAAGTTCAAACGGTCTGCTAAACGAATTTAATTATGGATTTGACCCTGCAAAGAAATAAAAATGCAAAACTTTAAATTGAAAGGTTGTGAAGGGTCCCCGGAATTATAAAATCGTCGTCCCGAATTGTAAAACAGCGTTCCGCAAATATAAAACAGACGTCCCGAATTATAAAACTGTCGTCCCGAAATATCAAACAGCGTTCCGCAACTATAAAACAGACATCCCGAATTATAAAACTGTCATCCCGAAATATCAAACAACGTTCCGCAACTATAAAACAGACGTCCCGAATTATAAAACTGTCAACCTGAAATATCAAACAGCGTTCCGCAACTATAAAACAGACATCCCGAATTATAAAACTGTCATCCCGAAATATCAAACAACGTTCCGCAACTATAAAACGGACGTCCCGAATTGTAAAACTGTCAACCTGAAATATCAAACAACGTCCTGCATTTACAGAACTGACACACCAATTTTTCAAACGCTGACCCGGCGCCTTTTGGCCGGGTCTTTTCTATAATTATCAAAGAAAATTAAAAATCACGCTGCTTTGTAGCGGCGGGAGGGTGAACACAGTAGCAAACTGATTTATACCAGTTGATACGGTGTTTATTCGGTACGATATTTAATTGCGGCTTTTTTTTCTGTGAAACTTTCCTTTACCGGAAGCAAATTTTTTATGTCCGAATTTATGCTTTTCGGGTTCGTACACAGGACTTTCGCCGAGTTCGGGAGGCATTGGGATTTTATAAATGTCCTTTTCGAGAAATACTTCTATTTGTCTGAATTTATACTGTTCTTCTTCCGAAACAAATGTAATCGACATACCTTCGGCACTTGCCCGGGCTGTACGTCCGATGCGGTGCACATAATCTTCGGCATCGTGAGGTACGTCGTAGTTGATTACCAGCGAAATATCGTCAATATCAATTCCCCGCGCAACAATATCGGTGGCAACAAGTATATTCACACGGTTATTACGGAATTCATGCATGATCTGGTCGCGTTGCGACTGATCAAGGTCGGAGTGCATTTCGCCAACCGACAAGCCCATTTGACGAAAGGTTTTGAAAAGTTCCTTTACTTTGAGTTTGGAGCCGGAAAATATAATAACTTTATTCAGCGTCTGACCGGCAAATAAATGGCGGACAATCCCCGGTTTCTGGGCCTCATAACAAATGTACGCCGTCTGAATTATACTTTCGGGTGGACGTGAAACTGCAATTTTAACTTCTACCGGGTCGTGAAGAATTGTTTTGGCCAGCAACCGGATTTTGGGTGGCATTGTTGCCGAAAACATAATGGTTTGACGGTCTTTGGGAAGCCGGTTAACTACCTGCATAATGTCGTCGAAAAAACCCATGTCCAGCATTCGGTCGGCTTCGTCGAGAATAAAATACTTTACCTGTGAGAAGTCAATGTCGTATAAGTTAATGTGTGAGAGAAGTCTTCCGGGAGTTGCAATAACTACATCGGCACCTTTTTGCAAACCACGTCTCTGTACATCCCAGGCCTGAGAGTCATTTCCACCATAAACGGCAACAGATGAGAATGATGTAAAATACGAAAAACCCTCCATTTGCTGATCAATCTGCTGAGCCAGCTCACGCGTCGGGGCCATAATAATGGCGTTTACCTTGTCTTCGGCATGAGGTATAGCCTGTAAATTGTGTAATAACGGCAAAATAAAGGCTGCAGTTTTGCCTGTACCGGTTTGAGCACATGCAATTACATCGCGTTGGTTTAAAATTACCGGTATTGTTTGTTCCTGAACCGGAGTCGCTTCAGTAAAATTCATTGCCTGCAATCCGTCGAGAACGGCATCGCATAGGGGGAGTTCATCAAATCTCATTTAAAATATATTATTATTCTGCAAAGATACTCATTTAATTGCCAATTATCACCTTAAGGTTATTTTTGTTCGATGTACCGATTAATAAATATTATACAGTATTTCAGATATTTTTTCAGGTATAAATAAATATCCGGATTGTTTCTGTTTAATTTAAAGTTGTGCTATGTTTCACATTTTCAACTTATTAATCTGTGTGTTCTTTAAGTTGTTAATAATTTTATTGTTTTTCTTTGAAATAGTGTTCACAATGGATGTTAGAAAAGCCTGAGCATTAAAATCATCTTTTTTGGAGCATCCGGTGCGAACCACAACTAACTGAAGCGATGGAATAATATAAATGTACTGCCCGTCGTGACCCCGACACATGAACAAATCTTTTGGTACATCAGGATAATCTCCTGACAGATTGAGCCAGAAGAAAGAACCATACTGACCTTTCGAACCCTGAGCCGGTTGAGCAGCATAATCTGTCCATCCTGTCGGGAGCAGTTGGTTTCCGAGCCAGTTTCCTTTGTTCAGATAAAGCAACCCGAACCGTACATAGTCACGCATCGAAGCATAAATATAGGAGGAACCGGCAAAATTGCCCGATGCATCGGTTTCAAAAATTGCGCTTCTCATTCCTGTAGGATTGAATAACCCGCGGCGTGGAAATTCAAAGTAAACTGAATCGTCGGATAATTTCCTGCGGATAAGGTAAGTTACAATATTTGTTGCTCCCGAGTTATAAACCCATTTTGTTCCCGGTGTGGCAATAAGCTTTTTTTTGTAGGTGAATTCAGCCATGTCGGGTGCTTTGTGAAGCATAATGGTCACATCCGATAAATTGCCATAATCTTCGTTCCATTCAAGTCCTGAATTCATATGCATCAGTTGGTCAATGGTTATTCCGGCTCTGTCATCATTTTTCCATTCACTTATTCCGGTTGGTTGATGTACATCCATTTTCCCTTTTTTCACCATAATACCAACCAGCGCATGTGTAAAACTTTTGGCCATCGACCAGCTCAGAAAACGATTTTTTTCCGAAAATCCTTTCCGGTATTTTTCGGCGATCAGTTGATTTTTGTAGGCAATGGCTACAGCAAAAGTGCCCCTGTTGCCCACCGAATCGTTGAAAGCCCGAATCAGAGCCTGATTTAATTTTATCAAATCTATACCCGAAGGTATGGTATCTGTAAGCTGATCACCTGCAGGCCATGCTATGGTATCGGGATTAATTTCAGGTAAAGGCGCATTTCTGTACTGACGGTTACGGATCAGATTTTCATCGCCACGAACGAGTGTGCAACCAAAACCATCGATATAAATTGCCTTTGATTTTGCCCACAGGAAGCGACTGCTAACTTCTTTTTTGCCGTAATCCACCGTGTTTTTTGTGAATTTTATAAATGAAAAGTTCAAATCCGTTTTTTCCAGACTTTCCTGTGTGCGGTTACCTGCAAAAATTCCGGATGCAAGATTTTTGGCGGCATAACCTGTTATTACGGGTGTGAGAGAATTGATATAATAAATTCCGCCTAACACTCCCAGTATCAATATTATGCCCAAAGTCCTTAGAATAATCTTTTTCATAAATGTATGTTTTTTTTGTTTAGTAGCTGATAAAAAACAGTACGTTGAATGATACGAATTCAGCTGATTGAAGCTGATTATAATCTGTTTAAAACAGATTTGATCCGGATTTAAATCCCGCCAAAGGGATAAGATTTTGTTACCATCCTGTAATCATACCGGTTTAGCGATAATGAAATCCGTTTTTAAATGGGCCTCATCAGTGTAAATCAGCGTTCTGTTTTCCTGAATATCATTTGTAGATGAATTTTTGTCAGGTACTAAAGTTTTTTGTTGCAAAAATTAATCAGTATTTTGTGTTAAAGAATTTCAAATTTATCAGCATCTTTCCAAAATGCTGATTTTTTCCTGAATTGAATCAAAGGTGCCATCTGCAAATCGTAAGTCTGAATGTAATTTACATCGTCAGGAAACGTAAGTAAAGCGGTGGCTTTGTAATCGAGCAAAGCCGAATGACCATTATAATGAATGCCGGCACCATCGGTTCCTGTACAATTTACACCACATACATAAGCCTGATTTTCAATGGCCCGTGCCCGGAGCAGAATGTCCCAGTTTTTTATCCGGCTGGCCGGAAAATTAGCAACATAAATCAATATATCATACTGATTGTCGACATTTCGTGACCAGACCGGAAACCGGATATCGTAACATACCAATAGCCGAATATTAAATCCGCAATAACTGATAATTGGTTTATTTTCACCGGAGCTGAAGTATTTGTCTTCACCACCGACCGAAAACAAATGACGTTTATCAGCAAATTGAATTCCTCCGTCGGGGAATGCAAAAAAACCGCGATTGTAGTAGTTGTTATTTTCAGTGGCTATGAAACTGCCTGTGATGGCAAAATTGAATTTTTGTGCCCAATCTTTTATTTTACACATTGTTTCACCTTCGTTTGTTTCGGCCAAATCTAACTGGTCGGTGCAAAAGCCGGTAGTGAACATTTCGGGTAAAACCACCAGGTCTGTTGTACCACTCAGTTTCGCCAGCTGGTTTTCAGTTTTCGCCAGATTGGCAGTTTTGTCGGCCCAATGGATGATGTCCTGTACGGGTGTGATTCTCATAAATTTTTTAATTTTTGCAAATATAATTACAAAAAACAATCATCGGTCCGATAACTCAACAAAAGTTGAATCCGAACCGATGATTTAATGTCGGAAGTATTAAAATGACGGGACAGTTAGTCGATAATCTCAAAGCCTGTATATGGAATCAGTGCTTTGGGAATAAGGATACCGTCGGGTGTCTGATTGTTTTCGAGTAATGCGGCTACGATACGCGGAAGCGCCATTGCACTTCCATTCAGGGTATGACAAAGCTGTGTTTTTTTATCACTGCCCTTGAAGCGGCATTTTAATCTGTTGGCCTGATAGCTTTCGAAATTCGAGACTGAACTTACTTCGAGCCAGCGTTGCTGAGCTGCGGAAAATACTTCGAAGTCGAATGTAAGTGCCGAGGTGAAACTCATATCACCACCGCAGAGGCGAAGTATGCGCCATGGTAATTCTAATTTTTCGACTAAGGTCTGTACGTAACTGACCATTTCATTTAATGTGTCGTACGATTTTTCGGGATGCTGAATTTGTACGATTTCAACTTTATCGAATTGATGCAGGCGGTTCAGACCGCGCACATCCTTGCCGTACGAACCGGCTTCGCGACGAAAACATGCAGAATAAGCTGTGTTTTTTACAGGTAAATCCTTTTCATCCAGAATCACATCGCGGTAAATATTCGTTACAGGCACTTCGGCAGTAGGGATAAGGTATAAATCGTCGATGGTGCAGTGGTACATTTGACCTTCTTTGTCGGGTAACTGACCTGTTCCGTAACCCGATGCTGCATTGACAACATAGGGAGGCTGAATCTCCAGGTATCCGGCTTCGCGGGCGTTGTCGAGAAAAAAGTTGATCAGTGCACGTTGTAGCCGTGCACCTTTTCCTTTGTAAACCGGAAAGCCGGCGCCTGAAATTTTCACACCAAGTTCGAAGTCGATTAAATCGTATTTCTTTGCCAGATCCCAATGTGGAACAGCATTTTCAGGTAATTCAGGCATAACGCCTCCCGAGCGTTCAATCAGATTGTCTTCGGCATGTTTTCCCGGAGGTACACTTTCGTGAGGAAGGTTGGGAATCTGAACCAAAAGCAGGTTGAGCGATTGTTCGATTTCCGATAACCGATCGTCGAGCAGTTTAATTTCGTCTTTCAGCCGGGTCGTTTTTTCCTTTGCTTCGGCAGCTTCGGTTTGTTTTCCCTGTTTAAAAAGTAACCCGATTTCCTTTGATAAGTTATTCATTTCAGCCGATTGATTGTCTAGCTGCGTTTGAGTGATTTTGCGGTTCCGGTCAAGTTCGACCACCTGATTTATTATCTCCGTCCCATCGAAGTTTTTCTTGCCCAAACGGGCAATTACGTCGTCGGTATTTTCGGTAATATATTTGAGAGTCAACATAATATCAATTTACAATTTTAATATTTACAATTTACAATCTGACAATTCGCTTTCAATTGTATCTTTATCCTTCATTTTACAAAAGAAAAAATCTCCCGCAATTTTACACTACGGTAAAACTAACAGGAGATTATATCTACGAGCTAATAAAAAACCACTTTAGTACATCAGTGTGTACTCAGAGGCCTGATTAATTTGCTTCGATCGGTTTGATAGAAACGTAAGATTTATTATCTCTTTTCTTTCTGAATTCTACAGTTCCGTCAATTAATGCAAACAAAGTATGGTCTTTACCAATACCAATGTTTTCACCTACATGGTGTACAGTTCCGCGCTGGCGAACGATAATATTACCGGCTTTAGCAAACTGACCACCAAATATTTTCACACCAAGTCGCTTACTTTCCGATTCACGACCGTTTTTTGAGCTACCAACTCCTTTCTTATGTGCCATTTTCTTCTGATTTTATCGGTTTAAATTAAGCTACTATTTCTTTGATTGTCAATTCTGTAAAGTCCTGACGGTGACCGTTGCGTTTACGATATCCTTTGCGGCGTTTTTTGTGAAAAACAATCACTTTTTCGCCACGAACATGCGATACCACTTCACAAACAACTTTAGCGCCTTCCACAACAGGAGCACCTACGGTAACAACTCCATCATTGTCGATCAGCAACACTTTGTCAAATTCAACCTGAGAGCCTCTTTCAGCCTCATTCATGCGGTGAACATACAGTTTTTTACCGGCTTCCACCTTGAACTGTTGTCCCAAAATTTCTACAATTGCGTACATTTATTTAAACAATTATTATTACATCGGGTAGGTGAGATGCCTCACGGCAGCGCTTCTTGTTTACCTTGTCCGAAAAGAGGGTGCAAATTTACGGTTTTTATTTTTATTATGCAATATGTTTTTCAAAAAAATACAGGTTGGTTAGATTAGTTTTAATGCCATAAGTTTTCACGGATTTTTTGCTGTTCATGTTTTTGCTTTGAATTAAAACTTCTGATTTTCACTAAAATGGATGAAAATAACACAATTTTTCAGTTTTTTCAATTCCATTGATTCAAATATTCGTCATTAAACCCTTAACTTTGCAATTCAATAAAAAACCGGTAAAAAATGAAACAATCGTACAGGGAACTTTGTGAAGCTGTTGTTGAAATTGCAATTTCGGCAGGGAAGTTCATGGCAGAAGAACGTAAACATTTCGATGATAAAAAGGTTGAAAACAAAGGCTTACATGATTTGGTAAGTTATGTGGATAAAGCGTCGGAAGAAAGAATCATTGAAGGTCTGAAAATTATTTTGCCCGAATCAGGTTTTATTGCTGAGGAAGGTACAAGTTCCTTCAAAGCTGAACGATTTAACTGGGTGATCGATCCGCTCGATGGTACCACCAATTTTATCCAGGGAGTACCGCTTTACGCCGTCAGCATCGGTTTGCTGGATGGCGATGATTTAGTGGTCGGAGTGGTTTATGAAGTTGGTCGCGATGAGTGTTTCTATGCTTATGAAAATGGTGGAGCTTATCTCAACGGTGAACCGATTCATGTTTCGGATCGTTCCAATATTCACGATGCTTTGCTGGCGACAGGCTTTCCGTACAACGATTTCAGTAAAATGAACGATTACATGCAATTTCTGGAATGGACAATGAAAAATGCAAGGGGAGTTCGACGTCTTGGCTCTGCTGCAACCGATTTGGTTTATGTGGCATGCGGACGTTTTGATGCTTTCTGGGAATATGATCTGAAACCCTGGGATGTGGCTGCCGGTGCATTGATAGTGAAAGAAGCCGGTGGCACGGTAAGCGATTATAAAGGTGGCGCTGATTATTTATACGGTCGGGAAATTGTAGCTACCAACGGATTCCTGAAAGATTTAATATTGAATAAAATGAATAGTTAAAATTAATTTTATGAAAAATTCCATGTTGTTTATTCTCAATCTTATGTCTGTTATTGTTTTGTCACAAAATAATGTTGGTTATTTCAGACGTTTTTATATTGATGATCGACAGTACCAGTTAAGGACTTTAGATAAGGTTGATCAGTCAATAGTTGCTAAAACATATTGTTATAAAGTAAGTTATGATGATTCGATGCGCATTGCTGAAGTCGAATATCTCAGACTTAATAAACCGGAAATTGACCAAAACGGATTTGCAGCGATGAAGGTTTATTATTCAAAGAGTTTTGAAAAAAGAGAATTTCTTAATCCTGCAAAAAGACCTATGAAAAACAGAAAGGGAGTATATTCAATTATATTAAGCTTAAATGACAATAAAGTACCGATTTCGTTGACCAATTATGACAATAACGGAGTGATAACCAAAGATAAAAACGGTGTTGCAGAATATGAATGGAAATTAGATGATAAAAACTGGAAAATTGAAAGTATTTACAAAGATGTAGCCGGCAACAGAATTTCAGATAATGATAGTTGTTGGTTTGAAATATATAGATGGAATGAAGATAAAGATGGATTTTTACCTGAAATTTCATATTACGGCAAAGATGGAAAATTGAATGATGGTAAAAGAAACTATTCAACGATTAAAATGAGATTCGACAAAATCAGTGAAAATTTATTAGAAATCAGATATTTAAACTCAAAATCCTGTTTAACTTTAAATTCAGATAGTTTTGCAATTGCCCGGTTGGAATACAACAAAAAGGGTAACCTGAAGATGAGATACTTTTTTGATCAGAATGAACAACCAACAAATTCATTTAATGGTTTTTGCAGGATTAAGTATAGTTTCAACAGGTATGGAAATGTTACAATAACTCAGGGTTTCGCAAAAAACAGCGGAAATAATTTTATTGAACAAAGGTTTTTATATGATGATTTAGAACGAATTATTGAAAAATCTACGTGGATGAACGGAAAAAAATTAATTGCGAATCAAAGTGGATTTGCAATAATTAAATTTAAATATGATACAAAAAATGAACCTGACGAAATTTGGTTTTATAATGTTGCAAACAAATTAATTGATTATAAAAAAGTGAACAGAAATGACAATATGAAAAAGTTGGATTGATTTTAAAATTTAACTGTATTAAATATGATAATAAACGAAAGAGATACACGCCGCGAAAGATTACTGAAAGTGGCTGACGAAATGATGACTGCTGCCCGCACAGCTCCCAAGGGTAAAGGTTTTGATATCATCGAGGTGGCAATGCTGACCGACGAAAATATTAATCAATTGTCGGAGGCGATGCTGGCGTACAGTGAAAAAACAGGGTTGAAATTTGTAAGTCGGGATGCTGAAAATATTCTTCATGCCGAAGCAATTGTTTTGATTGGTACCAAACAGCAGGTACACAGTCTGAATTGCGGTTATTGTGGGTTCGATACCTGTGCTGCCAAAAATGAATTTCCGGAAGTGCCATGTGCCATTAATACTGTGGATGTCGGGATTGCAATCGGGTCAGCATGTGCTGTTGCCGCCGATCACAGGGTCGACAGCAGGGTTATGTTTTCGGTTGGGCGTGTAGCTCAGGAAACAGGATTATTGCCAGGTTGCAGTAGTATTTATGGAATACCTGTAAGTTGCTCCTCGAAAAATCCGTTCTTCGACAGAATATCGAAAACTCCGGTTAACAAATAAAGTTTAACATATCATTTCCCTGAATAAAGTCATACAAATTGAAGACAAATAAAGAAAAACTCTGGACTTCAGGTTTTATAAGTGCCTGTATTGGTAATTTTTTGTTGTTTTTTGCATTTTATCTTTTATTACCTGTATTGCCCATGTACCTGATCGAAGAATTTCATACTTCGAAATCAATGGTCGGGGTGGTTTTGTCGTCCTATACCGTTGCAGCTTTACTTATACGACCATTCGCAGGTTTTATTCTCGATCTTTTCAACCGCCGACCGCTCTATATTCTGGCTTATTTTTTATTTATACTTACCTTCATTGGTTATCCGCTGGTCAGTTTCATCAATATTTTTTTATTGTTACGTATATTTCACGGAATTACCTTCGGGATGGTAACTACAGCCGGAAACAGCCTGATTGTGGACATAATGCCTGCCTCACGACGTGGCGAGGGGCTCGGGTATTTTGGGGTTGCCAATAATCTGGCAATGGCTATCGGGCCAATGATCAGTTTGTTTTTACATGATTATTACAAGTTTGATATAATTTTTTATACAGCAATTTTGAGTGGCTTTGTAGGCTTCTTATTTGCACTGAATATTAAAACGAAAAAAAGTAATACAGGGCAAACTACCAGACAACCCATTGCTTTTGACAGATTTTTTCTGTTTAAGGGTTTTAAATCAGGATTTTGTCTGCTGTTATTAGGAATTCCATACGGAATGCTTACTACTTATGTGGCGATTTATGGTACTGAACTGGGAATTAAAAGCGGAATGGGACTTTTTTTCACAATCATGGCAATCGGACTGATCAGTTCACGGTTATTTGCAGGAAAAATGGTCGACAACGGAAAATTAACGAAGGTGATCAGCGTTGGCACTTTTGTCAGTATTCTTGGTTTTGCAGTGTTGTCGTTGTTGAAATATATTGAATATAACAATGTGTTAATGACCGGTTTGTTTTATCTTGTTGCGGTTGTTTTAGGTGTTGGGTATGGTATGGTGTTTCCGGCTTACAATACTCTTTTTGTGGATCTGGCTCCCAACAACAGACGTGCCACAGCAAGCTCAACTTATATGACAAGCTGGGATTTGGGGATTGGTACAGGTCTGGTTTTGGGTGGAAGTATTGCCGATGGCACAGGCGGACTTCAATCAGCATACATAGCCGGTACGCTGATTGTAGCTTTATCACTTCTGTTTTTTGAACGGGTAGCTGCACCTCATTTCAAACACAATAAATTACGCTGAATCAGATCTGGTGCATCGCATTATATCTTTTAGTAAATTCTATTAAAGTTTCAATTTTTTCCGGATTGGTTTCGAAGATATTGCCAATCACCACCAGATCGGCACCTGCATCAAATGCTGTTTTCAGCTGTTCTTCGGTTTTTATACCACCTCCTACTATTAACGGAACAGAAATTTCTTCGGATACATGTTGAATCATTTCGGCCGGAACAGGCAATTCGGCTCCGCTGCCTGCTTCGAGATAAGCCATGTGCATACCGAGTAATTCACCGGCAATAGCGGTTGATGATGCAATTTCGTTTTTGTCCCGGGGAATAGGCATTGTATTACTCATGTACATCACCGAACTTGTTTTACCACCCTCGATCAGCAAATAGGCTGTCGGAATCACTTCGAGCCCCGAATCCCTGATTAACTTCGCCGACTGAACATGCTGGCCGATTAAATATTCCGGATTCCGACCCGATATTAGCGATAAATACAGCATTGCATCTGCATTTTTTGTAAATTGTGAAGCATTTCCCGGAAAAAGGATAATGTCCGAAGTAAGTTCTTCTTTTAATAAATCGATTAAATGTTCGATGGATGCATGAATATGACTTCCACCAACGAACACAAAATCAGGGGTATAGGTTTTCATTTGGGCAACTATTTTCACTAAATGACGACCCATACAACAACCCGGATCGAGCAATACGGCTATCATTTTATGCTTCTGTTCGCGTCTCAAAAGAATTTTTCGATATATACCTGATTTCATTATGTATTAGTTTTATATGTTATTCGTTGCAATATGCCAGATTGTACTGTTGAGTGACTTTATAACTTAATTCAAAAACGTTATTCGTTGGTAAATGTTCAACAAGCAGAGTTCCTTCACTTTTACTTTCAAAGGGCAGGATCCTGAGTTGATTTTTAAAATCGACAGCTTCCGGCCCGATTATTTTGTAAATTGCTTCCTTTGCCGACCATGCAATTTGCATTTTTTGTGTGTCTGCATTTTCGGAGTACAGGTGTTTTTGTTCTTCTTCACTCAGGTATTTATTTCGTACCTTCATTACCCGGTCCGATACCGCTTCAATATCTATCCCTGCTTTTCTTGTCGGGTGAACCATTACAGCTACCAGATTTTTGGTATGTGAGATGCTTATGTTGAACGATTTATCTTTTAAGTATGGTTTTCCGCAATTGTCGTAAACTACAATTAGCTCACGTTCGGCTAAGCTATTGAGAGCGACCCTTGCAGCCAGAAATTCAAGCCGTCGTTTAGCTGTTCCCATCTTTTCAAAATCAATCAGATAAGCATCAAAATTTGATAAAGATGTAATCAGTTCTTCCTCCGTTTCTGAAATTTCCCAAATCAGGATACGGGCATCTCCGGCATTGAATCGTTCGTAAATCATTTTTTCCACTCAAAACTTTCCATCATTCGAATCATATCGCGGCGAACATAATCGAGCATGGGACTGATTGAATCTTTATTCGGAACATTGTTGAAATACAATGCAGCCCGAAAGAAGTTTTTCGTGCTGTCGGTAAGTACAAACTGAACTGACGAAGCTGTATTTCCCCTGATGTCATAAAGAATTCCGTACACATTTTTATCACGGTTTTCATACACTTTTTCGTTGATACCATCAGCCTTTACCGCATGTTTGTAAACATAACGGCGCGAATCTTCCGAAAGCTGATACAGATTTGATTTCACCTGCTTATAACTGCAATATATACTTGCATTCAGCAAAGGATATTGAATGTCAATCCAGTATTTTTCTCCGTTTTCGTTTCTTGAAACAATAGTTGCCGAGGATGATAAATCGAATTTGTAAGGTAATTGCAGAGTGTCGGCTGTTCGGTATTTATGTTCCGGTAAATCGACTCTGAAATATCCGTAAGGTTTGGGCATTCCGGATTCACTGCAAGCAGAAGTGAGCAAGATTAAAACGAAAAATAAGTATTTATTTATGTTTGCCAAAGTTATTTTTGATGAATAAAATAAATGTATTTCACTTATAATCAATGTTTTGATATGTTTATTCTTCGTCATTTGCATTGTAATCATCCTTAATAAAAAGTTTTACTTTTTTAATCCGCCTATTGTCGGCCGATAAAATTTCAAATACATAACGTCCAAATCCGATTCTTTCATTTTTTTGAGGCATTTCGCCTTTGATTTCAAGTATCAGCCCGGCAAGAGTTTCAACTTCGTTAGTTATTTTTACAAAATCATTTTCTTCAATTTCTTCAATTTTAAAAAAGTCATTCAATTGAATTTTTGCTTCGAAAATAAATGTATGATTGTCGATTTTTGTAAAAAGCTGTTCGTCTTCGTCATATTCATCGCTTATGTCGCCCACAATTTCCTCAAGAATATCTTCGAGAGTAACCAGCCCGGAAGTGCCCCCGTATTCATCAACTACGATGGCTAAATGTACCTTGTTTTGTTGAAATTCGCTTAATAAATCATCAATTTTCTTGGTTTCCGGAACATAAAATGCCGGACGAATAAGGCTTTGCCAGCGAAAATTCGCAGGTTTGTCGATGTGTGGCAACAAATCCTTGGCATATAAAATTCCTTTAATATTATCTCTGTTGCCCGAATAAATGGGGATACGTGAATATCCGTATTTAATTATTGAACCAAGTAGCTGATTGTAAGGAGTTTTTATGTCAATGTCAATCATATCGACCCTTGACGTCATAATATCAATAACCTGTATATTCCCGAATTTAATAATTCCTTCGAGCATATCCGTATCTTCATCTTTACTGTTCGAAGTCAACTCAAGTGCATGCGATAATTCGTCCATCGAGATATTATTCCTGTTAATTTTCGACAGACGGTTATTTACTATTGATGTTGAATTGACCAGCAAACTGACAAAAGGACCGAAAATTCTTTCGAGGAAATAAATCACCTTTACAGTTCTTTGCGCGGTTAGTTTACTGAATTGTGAGGCATAAATTTTAGGAGTTATTTCGCCGAAAAGCAAAATCAGAAATGTAATGATGATGGTTTGAAAAATGAAACCCAGCAAAGGTGAATTTTCAAAACTTATCACCGAATTGGTAAAATAACTTAGTAAAATAATCAGGGTTACGTTTACGAAGTTATTTCCAATCAAAACGGTGGCTAAAAGTCGTTGCGGATTTTCGATCATTTGAATTAGTCTGCGATCAGATTTTAGTTCGCTCGACTCTAATTCTTTTAATGTCTGCGGATCCAATGAGAAAAATGCAATTTCAGAAGCAGATATAACGGCTGAAATTCCTAAAAATAAAATGCTTGTTATCAGGGCGATAATTGCTGAAATGCTGGCTGGGAAAAATGCAATTCCTGCAAAGCTGAAATATGTCGGGTCTGTTTCCAATGAAATAATAATTATCAGTTGTTTTTTAGTCGATTTTCGGTTGGCTTTAAAAAATATCAATAAAGTCCGTAATGTTCGACAAAATATTAATTTTCAAACAGATACATCTTATTATAGAGATTGATTTTTTTTATTGCGTACGTACAGAAACAATGCTGTCGACTACAAATTTATTTACTCCGCGCCATGGCAAAGTACCGAAATATTCATGGTAATGCAGTTCAATTTCCTTCCCGCTGCAACGCATCAACGAATCGGCAACTTTTTTATCCTCTACAGAAAAGGAAAATTCGTAGGACTGAATCACGTTATTTCCCTGCGATCTGTATCCGCTTTGAATTAACTTGCCTTCGTAGGTTTTGAAAATGTAACCTTTATGAACAAAATAGTTTAGTTCACCGGCTTTCACGCCTTCTCCGAATACGAAGTAATACCTGATGTACACAAACAAAGCAAAAATTAAAAGTAATGTGAATGAAATAATTGCTATTGTTTTCCTATATTTAACCTGCATAAAGGGCGTTCAGATTTATAATTGACGCAAATATAACGATTTTTTTTTACAGGTTCAAAAAAAAAATAAAAAGAACCCATTTGTTCCCGAAAATGCCTAACTTTACGGCATGAAACCGGGGTGATTTTTAGCCTGAAAGTTTTAAAAACAACGATATACTATTTAATTTCAATATATTATGGAAGACAAATTAGTAACTCTTGCCATTCGCACTTTTCACAGAGCGCAAATGATAAAATCCGTTTTAGAGCAAAATGGTATTGAAACGGTGATTCATAATCTGAATCTGGAACAGCCCGAACTTGCAGTAGGAGTAAGGGTGCGCATCAGGGAGTCTGATTTACCACGTGCCCTGAAGATTGTTGAAGACATGGAAAATGCCTGGGAAACAGAAAAGGTGAGCAAAAGCGGACAAAAAATTCTCGTTCCGATTGACTTTGCCGATCAGGTGGACAAAACAATTGATTTTGGTTTTCATTTTGCCAAAAAACACAACGCCGAAGTCGTGTTTTTGTACGTTTATTTCAGTCCGACCTTTACCATTTCGGCACATAATGATTTGAGTACCTACAGTATTGGCGACAGTGATTTGTTGCGTCGTGCCATCGCTTCGGCCAATACCGACATTTCCAATCTGAACAGTTTACTAAAATCACGCATCGAAAAGGGTGAATTACCTTATGTCTCATTCAGTTTCGAACTGAAAGAGGGTGTGGCTGAAGATCAGATTATCGAATATTGCAAAAAAAACAATCCGATCATCGTGGTTATGGGAACTCACGGAAAACGTGTATCCAACGAGCTGATTGGAAGTGTAACTGCCGAAGTCATTGAATCCACCACTTCACCGGTGTTTGCTGTACCCGTTCAGGCTCCGTTGAAGAATCCCGAACAAATCAAACGTGTGGCATTTCTGACCAACTTTGATCAGAAAGACCTGATTGCCATTGATAAAACCATTGAATTAATAAACCGGGGTGATCTTGAGATTTTCTTTATTCATGCTTCCGAAAAAAGCGAAACCTGGAGTGAAGTATTACTGGCAGGAATAAAAACCTATTTTTCATCGCATTATCCCGATATTAAAACCAATTATGCACTGATAGGAAACGATGAATCACCTGAATTTATTGACGACTATCTTCATAAAAAGAACATTGATTTACTGGCTTTTAACTCAAGGAGGCGAAATTTATTCTCACGACTTTTCAACACAGGCCTCGCCTACAAACTGGTGTTACACTCCGATACATTGTTGTTTGTAACACATGTGTAAAAAATATATTTTTAAAAAAGGAAGAACCCGGCAGGAGTTTCTTCCTTTTTTTTTGTAATATTTCTTCATAGTGTACTTTGAAATTTACTAAATGCCTTAAAATTAGACTTTAAGTTTTGCCTGATTTAAATTGACTGTAACAAAATCTTAAATTGCTATAACAGTTTTCATTATTCGTTTTTTTTTCCGAAATTTGCAGACTTAAAAATACGAAAAATAAAAGTAATTTTAAGATAACAAAAAGGTGAAAGATACAAAGTATATTTTCGTAACAGGTGGAGTAACTTCATCGTTAGGCAAGGGCATTATTGCAGCTTCATTGGGTAAATTATTACAGGCCCGGGGTTTCAGAGTGACAAATCAAAAGTTGGATCCATACATCAATATCGATCCGGGCACATTAAATCCTTACGAACACGGTGAATGTTATGTTACAGTTGATGGCCATGAAGCAGACCTCGATTTAGGACATTATGAGCGTTTTCTGGGTGTCGAAACTCATAAAGCCAACAATGTAACCACCGGACGAATCTACCAAAACGTAATAAATAAAGAACGCAGAGGCGATTATCTTGGTAAAACTGTTCAGATTATTCCTCATATTACCGACGAAATCAAAAGGAATATCAAACTTCTTGGCAGCAAAGGTGAATTTGATTTTGTAATAACTGAAATAGGTGGAACTGTAGGCGATATAGAGTCACTGCCTTACATCGAAAGTGTTCGTCAGTTGAAATGGGAACTCGGCAAAAACTGTCTGATAGTACATCTTACTTACGTTCCATATCTGGCTGCCGCAAAAGAACTAAAAACCAAACCCACACAGCATTCGGTGAAAGCTTTACAGGAACAGGGCGTCCAGGCCGATGTGCTTGTGCTTCGCACCGAACATAATATTTCGGCTGATATCCGCAAAAAAGTTGCCCTTTTTTGTAATGTTGAACAATCGGCGGTGATGCAATCTATCGATGTTCCTACTATTTACAGGGTTCCTTTGAATATGCAGCAGGAAAAATTAGACGAGGTGGTGCTGACAAAGATGGGCTTCGATTTGAATAATACTCCTGCAGCTGACATGGAAAAGTGGACCGCCTTCGTTGAAAAACTCGAAAATGCAACCGAAGAAGTGAAAATAGCCATAGTTGGTAAATATGTGCAACTACCTGATGCTTATAAGTCTATCACCGAGTCACTGCTTCATGCAAGTGCCTATAATAACAAAAAACTGAAATTAGAATTAATTTTATCTGACAAACTGACAGATGAAAATGTATTCAAAAAACTGCAAAAAGTAGATGGCATTGTTGTTGCTCCCGGATTCGGCCAGCGCGGTATGGAAGGTAAATTTGCAGCTTTGAAATATGCCCGTGATAATAATGTGCCATGTCTGGGTATTTGTATGGGAATGCAAACCATGTCAATCGAATTTGCCCGTAATGTGTTGGGATACGAAGATGCCAACAGTACTGAAATTGATGCTACGACCACACACAATGTAGTTGACATCATGGAAGAACAGAAAAATATCCTTGATCTCGGTGGAAGTATGCGCCTCGGTGCTTACAAATGCCGGCTCAAAAAGGGATCTAAAGCATTTGGCATTTATAAAAAAGAAAATATCAGTGAACGTCACAGGCACCGTTACGAGTTTAACAATGCGTATAAACAGGAATTTGAAAATGCCGGGATGAACTGCAGTGGTATTAACGAAGAATCGGATCTGGTGGAAATTATTGAGTTGACTTCTCACAAATGGTACATGGGAGTTCAGTTTCATCCCGAATACAGCAGTACGGTTGTTCACCCGCATCCTTTGTTTATCAGTTTTATAAAAGCTGCTATCGAAAAGTAATTTAAAGTTGATTTTTAAAATATAATTATTGGAAATAAATTCAGAATGGATAAAAACACAATCTACGGGTTCGTACTCATCGCATTGATACTTGTCGGGTTTTCGGTATTGAACCGGCCCAATGAACAGGAACTTGCAAAACAAAAACGATACAACGATTCTATCGCTCTTGTGGAACAAAACAAGATGGATGCAATTGCCGCGCAAAAGAAAAATGCGACTGACATTAAGCCTGATTCATTGAGCAATACTGATTCGACTTCGGTGGCTCAGTCGAATGATGCCTTCGGTGCTTTCAGTGTCGCTGCTACTGGTGAGGAAAAATTTTATATACTTGAAAATGAGTTGGTAAAACTGAGAATAAGCAATAAGGGTGGCCGGGTTTATTCAGCTCAGCTCAAAAATTTTCAAACCCACGATTCTCTTCCGCTGGTGCTTTTCGACGGACAGGAAAGTAAACTCGGCTTTACAGTCGTTACCAATAACAACAGGGTGGTTAATACCTCAGATTTGTATTTTGAACCAGTACAGCCGGTAAAAAAAGATGCAAAAGGTAATCAGGTTCTTACTCTGAGACTTAAAACTACCGGTGAAGCTTATATTGATTTCACCTACACACTGCCTTCGGACAATTATATGCTTGGTTTTGCCATCAAAGCCAATGCAATGAATACGGTAATGCCTGCCGGAACCAACTTCCTGGAAATGCAATGGTATTCAAAAATACGTCAGCAGGAAAAGGGCAGAAATTTTGAGGACAGGTATTCGGGAATTGAATACAAATACGTGGCTGATGATGTCGAGAAATTGAGCGAATCAAAAGACGATGAAAAGAAACTTCCCAACAAAGTGAAATGGATCGCTTTTAAGGATCAGTTTTTCAGCAGTATCCTCATCGCCGGGGATGCTTTCACCTCAACTTCACTTAAAAGTAAAATGGAGGCTAAAAATTCAGGCTATCTGAAAACCTTCAATTCGGAAATGACAGTAGTTTTTGATCCGACCGGTAAAGCTCCCACCAATTTTAATTTCTTTTTCGGTCCCAATCAGTATAAAATTCTTTCAGCTTATGATAAGGGACTCAAGGGTGATGATAAATTGTTGTTACGTAGTATAATTCCTCTTGGATGGGGAATTTTTGGTTGGGTAAACAGATTTGCCATCATACCGATGTTCAACTTTTTCAGCATGTTTATCAGCAATTTCGGACTTATTATATTGTTGATGACCATTGTAATTAAGCTGGTTCTGTATCCGCTCACTTATAAATCCTATGTGTCGAGCGCAAAAATGCGGGTACTTAAACCGGAAATTGATGAGATCAATGCACGTATACCGGCCGAAAAAGCTGCCGAAAGACAAAAAGCCACAATGGAGCTTTACAATAAAGTGGGTGTCAGTCCGATGAGTGGTTGTTTGCCTACATTGCTGCAAATGCCGATTCTGTTTGCAATGTTCAGCTTTTTCCCTGCTGCATTCGAGTTACGTCAGGTAAGTTTCCTCTGGGCAAAAGACCTTTCATCGTATGATGCCATTGTAAGCTGGAGTGGTAATATTCCTCTGGTAACCGAGTATTTCGGCAATCATATCAGCTTATTTACTTTATTGATGACCATCGCAACATTAATTTCAACCAAACTGAACATGGCCAATACGGCTACACCCGATCAGCCCGGTGCCGGTATGATGAAATGGATGATGTACTTAATGCCCATCATGTTTATGTTCATGTTCAATAACTATGCTTCTGGTTTAAGTTATTACTATTTTGTTTCTACATTAATTACTATTATACAGACTTATGCCATTCGTGCTACGGTTGACGAAAAGAAGCTGTTGGAACAATTACATGCCAAACGAAATATCAATGCGAAAAAACCTGTTAAAAAAAGCGGTTTTATGGAAAGACTCGAAAAAATGCAGCGTGAACAGGAAAAAGCATTAAAAAACAGAAAATAACAAAGTCAATTTTTAAACATAAAAGCGCAAAATCAAAGTTTCGGCTTTGTTATTTGCGCTTTTTAGTTCTGTTCAATATGAAAAAATTTTTTTTGCCGGCGTTTATTTCATTTTTACTTATTGGCCTTTTTTCGTGCAATAAGGATAAAAGATATGAACCGAAAACAACAGATAAAAGTATCAATGTCAGGATAATCCGTTTTGACAGGGATTTTTTACATCTCAATCAAAAAAACATTGTTCAATCGACCAGGAATCTGTATAAAAAATATCCCGAAATTATTAACATCTACACCAACGAAATTTTAGGTGTCAGTGCTACCGATACTTCCGGAGTTGCGAATTTGTTCAGCGAATTCCTTACCGATTCGGTTTTTGCCGGTGTCAATCAAAAAACACTTCAGGTTTTTGACGATGTCACTTCTATCGAAAAAAGTCTTTCAGCTTCATTCAGCATTTTACATTCCTTTTTTCCTGAAATTAAACTGCCTGAGGTATTCTTTTATGTTTCAGGTTTTAATCGGTCGGTATTGGTTGGCAGCAACACTATTGGTGTAGGTGCCGATTTGTTCCTTGGAAGCGACTACCAACGTTATCAGAATTTTACGTATCAGTATCTCATAAAAAACATGACGCCTCAGCAAATAACACCAGTCGTAATGAGCACTGTATTGTACAATAATTTTCCATTCGGGGAAAGCAATGAACGCCTGATAGATAATATGCTCTACAGAGGCAAAATGATGTTTTTGCTTTCGAAATTAATGCCCGAAGAGCTGCCAAACACCATTATAGGATATGAAAAACGTGAATGGGAATGGTGCAGAAAGTATGAAAAACAGGTATGGGAAACAATAATGGACAGAAATGATTTGTTTTCGACCGATATGACGCTCATTCATAAATACATGGATGAAGCACCGTTTACGACTCCCGTATCACAGGAAGCCCCCGGCAGGCTTGGTACCTGGGTGGGCTGGCAAATCATCGAAAGTTATATGAAAAATAATAAAAGCGTGAGTCTTAAAGATTTGATGCTGAATAAAAATTATCAGCAGATATTTGAAAATTCAGGCTACAAACCCTGAAGAAACCGGTAATATTAATTTAAAATTTATTTTCTTTCCATCTGCCTTTCTTTAAATACAGGTAGCCGAGTCCGCCAATCAGTGTCCAGTACACAAATTCGGACATCCACACTGTTTCAACAGCTTGTCTGAAAACAATTGCTGTAAGGTAAACATAAGAGATATAGAAGCTTAATGTAAATAATTCCATGTAAAATGCAATTTTGGTACTGCCGGTTCCCGAAACTGCATTGATGATAACATTGGCAACTGCAAAAAACACTACTGCAACTGAAACTACCCTTATGACAGGTATTGATGCCATCATTAACGAATAGTCATCAGTATAAATACGGGCAAAAAGCTGGGGAAAAATAAATCCGAACAAAACCAGTGGCGCCACAAGTATTAATGCTATCCGTATAATTTTATTGGTGGTTTTCATAATTTCATTTGTCCTTCCGGCACCTATCATATTACTGACCAGAGTTCCGGCTGTTGTCGAAAGTGCCGAAGCGGGAATCATAAGTAATATATACATGCTTCGACCGATATTGGTAACCGCCAGTGGTCTTTCTCCCATTCTTTCAATGAATATAAAGAAAAGAAACCAGGTGGAAATCGATATAAAAAACTGAAACATAATGAAAATTGAAAGATTCAGGATTTGTCCGATAGCTTTAAAATCAACGCTCAATCTGTTGAAAATTCCGTATTTTTTAATATCGGTATATAAAAAGGTATGTAAAAACAAATAGCCGAGAGTGACTGCTTCGGCAATGACCGATGCAATAGCAGCTCCTGCTATTCCTAATTGGGGAAAACCGTATTTGCCGAAAATCAGTAAATAATCAAAAACAATATTGGTGATAGCTGTAATGATGGCCGAAGTGGTAAGTATTCTGGTTTCGGTGATTCCCACATAAAAACTGCGAAATACCACATTCAGAAAAACAAAGAAAAAGCCGTAGATCCGCCAATCAAGGTATTCCATTGTAGCAAGATAAATCTGATCGGAACTTACCAGCAGTTTCATCAAATGAGGTATGCCAATGAGAGATGCAATAAATAGTATTAATGCAAAGAATCCGTTGAAAATAAGGCTGTTGTTGAAAATCGGTCCTATTTGAATATAGTTTTCCTCACCGTTTCGTCGTCCTATCAGAATTTGGGCACCCTGACTAAATCCAAAACCAACCATATAAACAGCAAAATAAAATACTCCGGCAATGGCCGAAGCTCCGAGAGCTACTTCGCTTACACGACCAAGAAATGCGGTATCGGTTACATTGATTATATTTTGAGCTAAAAGGGTTAGAACAATAGGATACGAAATTTTGAGAATATTTTTGGCGGAATTCACAATGATGTTTTTTTAAAAATTTGAAGTTTGAAGGATAAACGTCAAATCGGAGTAAGTTGTTTGCAAAGGTAAAAAAGAAATTTTACTTTCCGAAACAGATTTAAATTCGTTAACGACTGATGTATTATCCCCAAATGGTACTATATTTGTGAAATCTTAAAAAATTCAAAATTGACACACATGAAAAAAATTTTAACTGCGTTTTTTATTGTTTCCGTCCTGACAGCCGGTGTTTTGGTGGCTCAATTCAACAACTCACTTACAATTGACGAACGTTGGAAAAATATTGAAAATCTCACACAGAAGCAATTACCGGAATCGGCTTTGAAAGAAGTTGACCTTATCCTTAAAGAAGCTGAAAAGTCCAAAAATGATTTACAGATTATCAAAGCATTACTCTTCAAAATGCGCCTTACACTTGATAAAAATCCGGATGAAGCCCCGCAGTTGATAAAGAATTTTGAATCATTTACCGAAAAATGCACTCTTCCGGCCGAACAGGCAATTTTACATTCGCTTACAGCCGAAATTTACACTAAATATTATCAGTCGAATCAGTGGAAAATTAATCAACGTACTGATTTGAATGGTTATCTGCCTGATGATATGAAAGAATGGACCAAAAATATTTTTTTCGATAAAATTACCCGGCATTTACAACTTTCGGTTGTCAATCAATCTCTTCTGCAAAAAACCGATGTGATGGAATTTTCGGATATATTGCTTACCGGGAACGACAGCAGGTTATTACAACCTGCACTTTACGATTTGTTGGCTTACCGCCGGATTGAATTATTACAGGAAATCGCGACAGCTTCGAATGAAAAAAATCCGTTGGACAATGATGGAATTTTTTTACCTGCTGCCGGCTTTTTGAATTACCGGAATGATACTATCTACAAAAATTCGGTTCAGAATCAAATAGTTGAAACTTTTCAGCAACTGCTTCTTTTCCGTATGAGTGAAAATAATACTCCAGCTCTGATACATGCAGATTTACAGCGACTTAAATATATGAAAGAAAATACAGAAATTCAGAATGCTGATTCATTGTACTTTAATGCTCTGAATGTTTTGGAAGAAAAATACGCTGCGAATGAATTTGTTGTTGAGGTATTGGATGAAAAAGTCAATTATCTGATGAGTCATTCCGAACTCGCTGAAAACAAAAAAAGAGCTTATGAAATTTGTGTCGATGCAATTACTAAATTTCCTCATTATCAGCGAATAAATCATTTAAAAAATATACAAAAGTCGATACTTCAAAAAAACATACAGATTAATTACAACAACTTCCAGGGTCCGGGTGAGTCGTTGAAAATTAATTTATCAACTCAAAATATAAAAACTATCCAGCTGAAGGTTTACAGGGTGAACGCAACTGCCTACCAGTACCAGGTTTACAAACAAAACAGAAAAGAGAAAAACGAATTATTTCCCGATTGTCAATTAATAGAAACGCGCGAAGTAAAAATTCAACCCGATTCCAACTTTGGAGACGTAAAAACAGATCTTTACTTAAAATCAGGTGATTACGGTATTTATAATTTTGTTTTATCGGACAGTGAAGTTTCAGGTGCAACTACCGTTTATGGCGAATTTACAGTAACTGATTTCGCTTTCATTGACCGTACCAACGACCCGAAATTCAGTAATCTGTACGTTCTCAACCGTCATACCGGTGAACCTCAATCCAATGTATATGTTGCTGCTTATACTTATAAATGGTCAGTTGATGGTTATAAAATGCAGATTGACAGTACATCGTCGTACGGGAAAACCGATAAAAACGGAAAATTTGTTTTTCCTTATTTCAGAAATTCAAATTATAAGGTATTTATTCTGAAAAAGGGAAGGGACAACTACTTTACTTTCTCATCAGGTCAAAACTATTTCGAATTTCATGATTATGAATACAAGGATGTGAGAATAAGCCTGTTTACCGATCGTTCAACATATCGCCCCGGACAAACTGTTTATTTCAAGGGAATTGCATACTATTCAAACAAACTGAAACAAAAAGTGGTACCTGGCAGGAGATTTAATGTTGAATTGTTTGATGCCAACAGAAAAAAAATCCGTGATATGGAACTCACAAGCAATGAATCAGGTTCGTTTACCGGTCAGTTTATTTTGCCCGAAACGGGATTAAACGGGAATTTTCGGATACAGGTGAACAGTTTTTCACAATTCTTTTGGGTGGAAGAATACAAAAGACCAGCATTTGAAGTCAAAATCGAAAAATCGAAAACAGAGCTGAATTTTGGAGAGCAGGTAGTGATCAGAGCTAATGTTAAAGCTTATTCGGGATATGCCATTGCCGATGCGGTGGTCAGATACCGGGTGGTTCGTCAGCCTAATTTCTTTTGCTTCTGGATGTACAATGAACCGCAAAAACAAATTGCTCAGGGAACAACCAAAACTGACAAAGATGGTTTGTTCACAATTAATTTTTTACCTGCGAAAGTAAACAATGAGAGATACTACGAAAGGGGCCAGTTTTATAATTATTATATTACTGCCGATGTTACCGACAATAAAGGTGAAACTCAACAGGGATATCAGACAGTGTCAGTTGGTGAAAAATCGATGCTGATTTCAGCTGAACTGAAAGATAAAACCGAAGTGTCAGATACACTGTCTATACCGGTTAATACAATGAACTTAAACGGTGAACCCCTGAGTACTAAGGTGACTTATTCACTTTACAAAATCGAAAATCACGACGAATATCTTGAGGATCTGGATGAAAACTCAGTTCTGAAAACAACCGGTAAAGTACTCGAAGGCACATTTGATTCAAAAGAAAAAATTCTTAAATTAACCCTTAATAATATCTCAGCCGGGAATTATAAGTTTGTTTTTCAGGCAAATGACAGTCATAACCGGATAATAAAATTTGAGAAAAACGTTGTGTTGTTCCATCATAACGAAAAGCAACCACCCGTAAAATGTTACGAATGGATGGTAGCCCCTGTAACCGAATGTTCCGTTGGTGAAACAGTTCAAATCAGCTACGGTACCTCAACCAAAAACAGTTTTGTTTTGTACGAAATAAAAAGTAAAAATAAAGTTTTTGAAAGCCGTTGGATCAGATTTTCGAATGAAATAAAGACCTTTAAATTTCCTTTTCTTTCGGTTTACGGTAGCGGAATAACTGTTGCGTTTACTTTTATGAAAAACGAAAAGTTGCATAAGCAGGAAATATATATCAGTAAAAAAACCGAATCCAAAAAACTGAGTCCTTATCTAAGTGTATTCAGGAATAAACTTTTGCCCGGAGAGAACGCAACCTGGACTGTTTCGATACCCGAAATAAAAGGAAAAAGTAAAGCCGAATTGATGGTTGAAATGTACGACGCTTCTCTGGATGCTATCCGTCCTCATCATTGGGATTTCAATCCGGTTTACAACCACGAAAACCTGTATTCGCCTTCGTGGAATGCGAACGGTTTGAGTATCGACAGTGAAAGTGCTTATTCAAATCTGACTTATGATCCGGTCAATGATTTTAATTTCAATCAGTTAAATTTGTTTGGAATTAATTTTACAGGTTATTCACGACCTTTAAGAATCAGAGGTGCGGCATCATCTGTTAAGAACAATGAAATAACGATTTATGGACAAAGTGAAGAACGAAGGACCGATATGTTGGGTGCTGTTGCCATGCTTGACGAAGTGGTGGTACAGGAAAACAGTGCTTCGGCTAAACTTTCTGCCTCAAAAATAGCTGAATCAATGCCATCCGGTAAAGTTCAGTTACGCTCTGATTTTAATGAAACAGCATTCTTTTATCCACAGTTAAATACTGATAATGAAGGTAATGTAAAATTTTCTTTTAAAGTTCCCGAAAGTCTGACACGCTGGAACGTAAAAATGCTGGCACATAACGCAGATTTGTACTTCGGACAGGGTGAAACACAGGTAATAACACAAAAAGACCTGATGGTACAAATGAATCTGCCGCGTTTTGTTCGCCGGTCCGATCAGCTGGTTTTAAGTGCTTCTGTGGTCAATCTAACTGATAATGAACAGAATGTAACCGTGCGATTTGAACTGATTGATCCGGTTACCAATCAAACCATCACAATCAGGGATGCCGCTCCGAGAAACCTCACACTTAGTGCTAATTCCACAAAATCGGTAGAATGGAATTTAACTGAGTTTTCGGCTTACGATTTGGTAATCTGCAAAGTATTGGCACAAACCGGCAAATTCAGTGATGGCGAGCAGAAATACCTCCCGGTTTTGCCCGATAAAGTATTGATTACCGAAAGTATGCCTATGTCGGTAAGAGGAAATGAAACGCGTACTTTCAGTTTTGCAGGTCTTATCAAAAACGCATCGAAGGTGGAAACTCAGAACTTATCTCTCGAGTTTTCTTCCAATCCTGCCTGGTATGCTGTTCAGGCACTTCCGGTCCTCTCTTCACCCGGGAACGAAAATGCTATGGATTATTTTACCGCTTATTTTGCAAATTCTTTGTCGGCGTTTATTGTCAATTCGAACCCGAAAATTGCCGCCACTTTCGAACAATGGAAAAAATCGGGAGGAAGTAGTGAAACTTTACTCTCGAATCTCGAAAAAAACAAGGAATTAAAGAATATGTTGCTGGATGAAACTCCCTGGGTGATGGAGGCAAAAAACGAGACTGAACAAAAACAAAGAATTGCTTTATTGTTCGATTTGAATCAGCAAAAGAATCAAACTCAACGCTACCTTGATAAACTTGTTCAACTTCAGCAAACAGATGGTGGTTTTTCATGGTTCGAAGGGATGCCTTCAAACAGGTACATTACACAGCAGATTATTTTGAATCTGGGCAGGCTCCGCCGATTAACGGGAAACACAAATCAGGAATCGAAAATGATAAATTCAGCATTTTATTATCTGGATATGGAAATTGCCCGCGATTATGAAAATCTGAAAAAATATAATAAAAACTTTGAAGATCAAAACTCCATCGGCAATATACAACTCTTTTATCTTCATTTGCGTTCCGAATTTCCCGAAGTTCCGGTTCATGTTTCGGCATTGGAAGCTTACAGATTTTACACTGCACAATCGGAAAAATACTGGACTGACTTTACTCTTTATGGTAAAGCAATGACTGCACTTGTTGCATTTCGAAACGGGAAAGTTAAAATTGCAAATGAAATTCTGAAATCGTTGAGAGAGAATGCTTTAGTATCTGATGAATTCGGAATGTACTGGGCTCAGAATAAAGCGGGATATTTCTGGAACGAGAGGCCAATAGCAATTCAATCAGCCATCATTGAAGCTTTCAGTGAAATTTCGAACAATCAGAAAGAGACAGACGAAATGAAAATATGGCTTCTGAAACAGAAACAAACGCAGCGATGGGATTCTCCGTTATCGACTGTCGAAGCTGTTTATGCACTGCTACATCAGGGTTCCGACTGGCTCTCAAACGATAAAACTGTTTCAATAAAAACCGGAAATAAAAATCTCGAACCAACACAGGTAGAAGCCGGAACCGGATATTTCAAAGTGACGATTCCCACTACCCGGATTAGTGCCGAAACAGGTAAAGTAACCGTAAGCAAAGAAGGTAACGGAATTGGTTGGGGGGCTATGTACTGGCAGTTTTATCAGGAAATGAACAAGGCAGAGTCGCAGGGCGGTGCATTGAAAATTTCAAAAAAACTATTTGTCGAAAAAGTTACCGGCATTGGAAAAACTTTAATTCCGCTTGAACAAATGCAACCGGCTATAGGTGACAAAGTGATTACACGTCTGGTAATCACTACCGACCGCAATCTTGAATTTGTAACATTGAAAGATTTACGTGCTTCATGCTTCGAACCGGTAAATCAACGCTCAGGAACTGTACTCAGAGAAAATCTCTTTTATTACCAAACTACTAAGGATGCTTCTACTCAGTTCTTTTTCAGTTTTTTACCAAAAGGTACATTTGTTTTCGAATATGAAATGATGACCAACAACAGTGGAGTTTTCAGTAGTGGAATAGCATCTGTTCAATGTCAGTATGCGCCGGAATTTGTAAGCCATACAGGAGGAGAGCAAATAAAAGTCGTTCAATAACAGCTTTTGAATTGAGTGAGTGAACAATTTCTGCTATCTTTGCATATTGTGGTTTAAAAGTTGACTTTTTTGTAAATATGGAATATGTTGGTTTTCTTGTACTTGGTATAGCAGCCGGTATTTTGTCGGGGCTGTTTGGTATTGGTGGTGGAATCGTGCTGGTTCCATCACTCATTGTTATTTTTGGACTCGATATTTTAGATGCCAATGCTACTTCGCTGGCAGCTATGTTGTTACCTGTCGGTATACTTGGTGTATGGGCATATTATAAAGCAGGATTGATTAATATCAGAGATTCACTCTGGATTTCATTTGGTTTGTTTTTGGGTTCATTCCTGGGAGGTGAACTGGCAGTGAACATCAGTGAAAGTTTATTGGCAAAACTTTATGCTGCCATTTTGCTTTACATTGCTTTGAGTTATTTTGATGTTTTTTCTTATTTCAAAAAATCTAAAAATAAAAAGAATTCCTTCAATCCGGGTACCCCGAAAAAACCAATCAGGGTATATATAGCAGTCGGAATTGGTGCCGGAATTTTTGCCGGATTGTTTGGTAAAGGTGGTGGAATTGTAATTGTACCGGTTTTAATCGGATTGTTACACTATGACGCGAAAGCAGCAGCAGCAACATCACTGGCGGCATTACAATTACCGGTTGGTTTGCCCAGTGTGATTATATATGCCGAAAACGGGCATTTAAATTTGCTTTTTGCTGCATTAATCGCAGTTGGTATTCTCGCCGGTGCATTTTTCGGTTCAAAATTAGGTGTTAAACTGCCTTCGGCCCTGTTCAAAAAAATTTATGCACTTTTCCTGTTGGTAGTTGCCGTATTTATGGTTTACAAATACATTTAATTTTTGCAAAACTTAAATTTTTTATTGATAACGCGGGTTTACTCCACTCATAATGACAATCGCAATATCTGACTACTAAAACTTTTTTTGTATATTTGCGCATCAAAGTTGAATCTGGGTTATTAGTAAATTTTCAATATGCAATTTTCCGAAATTATAGGACAGCAGGCAATCAAAGAACGTTTTATCCGGACTGTGAAAGAGCAGCGGATACCACATGCACAGTTGCTCAGAGGGCCTGAAGGAGTAGGAAAACTTGCTCTTGCAATTGCTTACGCACAGTATATTTGTTGCGAAAACCGCAGTGATACAGATTCATGCGGCGTTTGTCCTTCGTGTGTAAAGTACAGAAAATTAGCGCATCCCGATTTGCATTTTGTGTTTCCTGTTATCAAGCCTCAAAATCGGACGACTGTTGTTTGCGACGATTTTATTTCGGATTTTCGCAGCATGATTCTCGAAAATAAATATTTCAGTGTAAATAACTGGTATGCCCGTATTTCGGGTGATGCAAAACAGGGCATGATATATGGAAATGAAAGTCAGGAAATTATTCGTAAGTTAAGCCTTAAAACTTACGAATCGGAATACAAGGTAATGATTATCTGGTTGCCCGAAAAAATGAATCTGACCTGCTCCAATAAATTACTCAAAATTCTTGAAGAGCCACCTGAAAAAACTGTTTTTCTGTTGGTTTCAAACTCACCCGACGAAATAATTACCACTATTTTGTCGCGTACACAACATGTGAATGTCCCGAAACTGAGTGTCGACGATATTGTGATTGCATTGCTCGATGATACGGAAATTGATATAACACAACATGATGCTTTGAACATTGCACGGATTGCAAACGGAAGTTACACCTCGGCTATGTCGATTTTCGAAGAGAATGACGAGAATAAACTCAACTTTGAACGATTTGTAATGATCATGCGTTTGGCATGGCAGGTTGGCAACCGAAAAGATCATGCATCGCTCAAAACACTTAAAAAATGGTCGGAGGACATGGCAACCGCAGCTGTAGGGCGGGAGCGTCAGAAGAATTTTTTGCAATATGCTCAACGCATGACCCGCGAAAATTTTATTTTTAACCTTAAACAATCAGGACTGAATTATTTAACAAATTACGAATCAGATTTTTCGGTTAAATTTTCACCGTTTATCAACGAACGTAATGTGGAGGAGTTGATGAGTGAATTCTCGCTGGCCGAACGACATATCGAACAAAATGTGAACGCGAAAATGGTTTTTTTTGATTTGGTTTTAAAGCTTATAATGTTGCTGAAAAAGTGAAAATTCGCTTTTGTCAGGCAATTGTACTTTTTTAAATAAAATAATGCTAATACACTGATATTTATGTCTTTAAAACGGGATATTAAATATTGGTAATTTAAAATAAACTCAATATACACCCGCAGGCATTAACTCCTGCACAATTAATTTTATAATGGACCAAACACTCAATAACGGCGGTGGCTGCATGACCAAAGGTGGTTGTGCATGCAATTCACGTCAGAAACTAAGTGTTCACGACTGGCTTTCGGACTTGCCGGAAACTATCAGGGACACTGATTATGTTGAAATTCAATTTAAAAACACCCGGAAAGGCTATTACCTGAACAGTACAAAAATTCCTCTGGAGAAAGGTGACGTGGTTGCCGTAGAGTCATCACCGGGACACGATATCGGACAAGTAACCCTGGTGGGCAGGCTTGTTTTACTGCAAATGGCGAAAAACAATTTCAATCCTGAAAAAATGGAAGTGAAAAGAGTTTACCGCAAAGCAAAGGAAACCGATCTGGAAAAATACAACGAAGCCAAAAACAAAGAGCAACAAACCATGATTAAAGCCCGTCAGATTGCTGAAAGTCTGAAGCTGAATATGAAAATCGGTGATGTTGAATTTCAGGGCGATGGCAATAAGGCTATTTTTTATTATATTGCAGATGAGCGGGTTGACTTTCGTCAATTGATAAAAGTATTTGCTGAGACATTCAGAATTCGTATCGAAATGAAGCAGATCGGGGCACGTCAGGAAGCCGGTCGTATTGGTGGTATTGGTTCTTGTGGACGCGAGTTGTGTTGCTCCGGTTGGATGACCAACTTTAATTCTGTATCCACTACTGCTGCCCGTACACAGGATATTTCACTGAACCCGCAAAAATTAGCCGGACAATGTGGTAAGTTGAAATGTTGTATGAACTATGAACTGGATTCATACACTGATGCTTTAAAGGATTTTCCTTCACGTGAACTGCCCCTCGAAACAAGAGATAATACATATTTTCACTTCAAAACAGATGTGTTTAAAGGTCTTATATCTTATTCTACTTCCCAGAATTTTGGTGCTAATGTAGTTACAATTACATCCGAAAGAGCTAAGGAAGTGATAGCAATGAACAAAAAAGGTCAGAAACCCGATGTGCTCGAAGGTATTCAGGATGAGCAGAATAAACCTGTTAACGTGAATTATGAAAGCGGAGTGGGGCAGGACAGTCTAACACGTTTTGATACCAACAAAAAAAGCCAGGGTAATAATAAAGGGAACAATAAAAAGAATCATAAGCCACAATTATCGAAACCGGTAAAACAGGAAAATCAACCCAACAATCCAAAATTGATAAAGAAGAACAATGAAAAAAATTCTTAATAAATTATTGTTAATTTTTTATTCAGTTCTGTTATTCACAATGATGTCATGTCACAACAATGATGTGTTTTCACAATATTCGACAGTACCGGTAAATGGTTGGAACAAGGACAGTGCTTTTAATTTCAACGTTCAGATTTCGGATGTTCATCTTAAATACAATGTCTTTGTAAATGTCAGGAACCGGGGCGAATATCCCTATCAGAATATGTGGCTGTTTTTGGAAAAAATAAGCCCCGACAGCATTATTTCGAGAGATACCATCAATTTTTACCTTGCCGATCAGCGGGGTAAATGGCTGGGGAGCGGAGTGGGACAATCATTCGAAATGCCTGTTTTGTATCAACAAAATATCAGTTTCCAAAAAGCGGGAACATATCGGTACAGAATTTTTCAGGGGATGCGCGATACACTGCTTACCGGTGTGAACGACATAGGAATCAGAGTGGAAAAACAGAACTAAAAAGATATAATTATTTTACAGCCAGTTTAAAGTTTTGGGAAAAAATAAATTAGCGAAATTTGCTGAAATGGAAACATTTCAACATGTTTTTCAGGTATCTTCACATTCGGTACGTGAAGGGCAGCAGTTCGGAATGAAGGGACGCTGGAATGAAGATTTTTTTAAAAATAACCATCCGATAGTTCTCGAATTAGGTTGCGGAAAAGGTGAGTATTCAGTCGGATTGGCTGAACTTTTTCCCGAAAAAAATTTTATCGGTGTCGATATCAAAGGGGCCAGGCTCTGGACAGGTGCAAAAGCAGCCCTCGAAAAAGGGTTGAAGAATGTTGCCTTCCTTCGTACCAATATCGAAATGATTCATCACTTCTTTGTAGAAAATGAAGTCAGTGAAATATGGCTTACTTTTCCTGATCCGCAAATGAAGAAGGTAACTAAACGCCTTACTGCTACCAACTTCATAAATTCATACCGGCAATTTCTGAAACCGGATGGTTTGATTCATTTGAAAACCGATAGTAATTTTATGTTTACCTACACAAAGGAAATGGTCCAACTGAATGGCTTTTCTGTTAATTTTCAAACCAGCGATTTATATGCCTCCGGAACTTCGGACCCTATTCTGGGAATAAAAACCTATTACGAACAACAATGGCTCGGACGTGGCCTGACCATAAAATACATTCAGTTTGTTATCAACAATCGCGAATTGATTGAGCCTGAAGTTGAAATTGAACACGATTCATACCGGAGTTTTGGAAGAAGTAAAATTCATGGCATTGATAATGTGTGATACTAATGATACCCAATTTAAAGTGTCTTCATTATTATTTAATCAGTTCATTTAAAATTATTGAAAAAAAACCATATTAACACTATTCAATCAACTATTCGCCACAAAGTTTGTTTCTTTAGCGGAATGATTAAGTTGAAATTTTCTAAAACTGTATTTAAAAAATGACTTTATATCCTCAATTAATTCTCGACGCACTGGTTCATGTGCGTTACCCCGGTACCGGCAAGGACATAGTATCGTCGGGCATGGTAAAGGACAATATTCGTATAGAAGGAAATAAAATCAGTTTTTCACTGATTTTCGACAAGTTAAATGATCCATTCTCCAAATCAGTTGTGAAAGCTGCCGAACAGGCAATTCTGACCTATATAGGCGAAGATATTGATATCAAAGGTAATATATCGGTCGAAACCAAACAGGCACCTCCACCTAAAGCAGCACCGGTGTTAAGCGGAGTGAAAAATATCATTGCCGTGTTTTCGGGCAAAGGTGGTGTGGGTAAATCGACTATATCTTCAAATCTCGCCGTCTCTTTAGCCAAACTTGGTTACAAAGTAGGTTTACTTGATGCTGATATTCACGGACCTTCGATGCCTAAAATGTTTGGTGTTGAAGACGCCCGACCGGCTATGGACGAACTGAACGGAAAGCAGGTTATCGTGCCAATCGAAAAATACGGAGTTAAATTACTTTCCATCGGTTTCTTTGTTGATCCCGAAAATGCGCTGGTTTGGCGAGGTAGTATGGCAAGCAATGCATTGAAACAACTGATTACAGACGCCAATTGGGGCGAGTTGGATTATTTTGTAATGGACCTTCCTCCCGGAACAGGAGATATACAGCTCACTCTGGTTCAGACACTTGCCATTACAGGGGCTGTAGTGGTAACAACTCCTCAGGAGGTGGCTCTGGCTGATGCCCGCAAAGGTATCAATATGTTTACGGGCGAAAAGGTTAATGTACCTGTGCTTGGCCTGGTTGAGAATATGGCATGGTTTACTCCTGCCGAATTGCCTGAGAATAAGTACTTCATTTTTGGCAGGGAAGGTGGCAAACGGTTAGCCGGGGAGCTGAATGTGCCTCTTTTGGCTCAGATACCTCTCGTACAGAGTATACGTGAACAGGGTGATGCCGGGAAACCCGTTGCCTTTGACGATAATACTGCTTCTTCACTGGCATTCAAAGAGCTGGCTATAAGGGTGGTGGAAAGAGTGAATTACAGAAACAGCCATCTCGATGCAACTAAAAAAGTGGAAATGACGAGATAGGTGTTAGCTAATTCATAATTTAAAATTCATAATTCATAATTCATAATTCATAATTCATATTGTCCCTGTAATTATTGGATAAAATTAAAAACGGTCAGGAATTTGAACTGTACACCAAAAGTTAGACAAAAAACTTTTGGGGTATTTTTATGGAAAAGATTCAGTTTTTTGCGTCAAAGAATGTTAATTTTACTGCTGAATTAAAATATTTTGTCCTGATTTGTCAAATCAGGACAAATTGACTTTGTTTTTTTTTGGATTTTGAAAAGCTGTTCTATATATTTGCACCCAACGCGAAGAGCTTCAATCATTTGCTTATCGATTTTAGAAATCAACTTATATAAATACTTATAAGTATATTTTTTATTAATCATTAAACCTCTAACTATGTTTGAAAACAAATTAATTCTTGAATGTGAATCAAAAATCGATATCATCGAGATATCCAAAATTACCTGTATCACAACAGATTCATATAAAACTGTAATACATCTCGCTGACAATTTAAAATATTACAGCAATAAAAGTTTAAACTTTCTGGAATCTGCATTACCTTCAACTTTCATCAGAGTAAACAGAAATTCGATAGTAAATATCGAATATGTGAAAAATATTAATAAAACCAATCGGATTGTACAAATCGAAAGTGATATATTTCTTTGTGCTTCAACACGCCAAATCAGGAGTTTGATCAACCGGTTTAAAGAACTTTCTGCGCGTTCAACTCAAAATTCTTAACGCTCAATCAACAATTCCTTTCATAGAGGTTTATGCATTAAAAATTTACATACATTTTAAAACTTATCAAACCAAAACGAAAGAAAATGAAGAATGTTAGGATAGTTACTTTTTTAGTAGTTGTTTTTACTTTTTGTAATTGTTGTTTTTCCCAAAAGATTGATTGCAGTTACAATCTTGAAATATGTCCGACTAAACAATTAAAAGATACTGATTATTACAGACTTATCTATTTTGCAAAGATAAATGCTAATATTAAGATAATTGATTTCAAAGATACTTGTCTTGAGTTATCAACAAGGTTATGGGCCGAAAAATTAGGAATAAATGAAGTATCATTAAAAATCTTTTATTTCCCCGATAAAGAAATGTCACAAAACGACTATTCTTATAATTTTAAAAATGGTGTCCTGTCAATACATTTTAGAAAGAACTGTCGAAATTTTTTAATAAAATGCATGTATAATTACATGGGTTCTACTTTTGTAACCATACCTGAATCAAATAAAAGGGATATAATAATATTTGGAGGTGAAGAAAATTTCGAATATTTTGCTTCTATGTTTTTTACATCTAATAAATATTTATTGACAAACAAAACCCTCAAAATAACAGCACCAAAGTCAAAATACATTTTATCATCATTTTTTCCGATTTCTGAAAATAAAACTAAAAACAGTTATTTGTTTAAACTCAATAATGATTCTGCTAAATTAGCAAATTCTATTATAACTATATTAGATACAGTGGGTTATAAAAAGTTAAAATTGAATAAATTAAGTAAGTCTTATGAATTTTATGTCAGAAAAAACCATTTGGATTCATTATATCCGGCATTAAATGATATAGGTACGGCACTTGAAATTATGAAGTGTTTTAAACATTCTGATTTTATTAGAACTCATCTGAACTTCGTAGAATTCGATTGGCAAAGAGATCAATATGCAATGGGCAGAGGGTTTGATAATCTGATAATGTATGACTGGTCATTTTTAACAAAACATAAAGTATCTTTCATTCATGAGTTTCTGCATACTCAGTTAAATCCTAATAGCATTGGCAATTTTTTTATTAACGAATCTTTAATTGAATATTTAGCTAACTATTTTTGTTTCTACAATGATAAAAACAGATTCTTATCTGAAATCAAAAAGAAACATGAAAACTTTTTAGAATCAGTGAAAGATTCGGTGGTTAAAACCTCGTTATATGCATTGGAAGAAAATAATGTAAACACCTTTTCATTAATATATGATGAAGGACCTGTTATTTTAAATGACTTCGCTAAAAAAATTGGTGAAGACAGATTTGTTAAACTTTCGATCCTCTTTTTTAGTAAAATGAAAAAAGTCAAAAAGAACAAATATGAGTTTTTTTTGAAATTTCTTCATGAAAATAAGGTAAATAAAAAATCAATTTTTGAGTTCGATCAAAAAGTTAAATCAATTGTTTAAAAAACATAGTTGAGAAAAAATGATAAAATTCTTCAGGCATTTTTTGATTCCAATAAACAAATCGAATACTTCCAATAGAATCAGGTGAGATTATTTGTGTTAAAAATTATCTCTAATGATGTTTGAAATTCCTTTTTATTGAAAGCTTTCTGCGCGTTCAACTCAAAATTCTTAACGCTCAATCAACTATTCCTTTCAATGAGATTTTTGCATAAAAAAATTACATACATTTGAGAATTAATCAAAAAGTAATTTTCATTGATGACCCGCTATTTTTACTGAAATCGAAAAGGCTTTAAAGCTAAAATAATCGCTTCAATTATTAAAGAAAAATTCAGTGTTAGAGTAACAGCAATTTCTACATAGATTAGTGATCAATTATATATTTTTTATCCAAAGAAACAGGTATTATGCAATTAAAAATATACATAAAAAATTAGAGTTGCATTTTGAAACCTGAATTAAACTATTATTTTGATAACTAACCTACTACTTTTAAAAATAAATATTTGAAGGCAGCAACCCTAAAAACCAGTTGATACCGGATTCCTGTAACAATTTAAACAAACATATTATGACAACAATTTCAAAAATTGGTAAAAGTTATTCTGTTAAAAGGATTTCAAGATTTTTTATTTTAATAATTCCTGTCATTCTAATAGCATGCAACGGTAGTCAAAGCAAAAAAAATGAAAAAAAATTAACATCTGAAATAAAGGTGAAAATTATTACTTTTATATCTCATGAAGTAATGGATGAAATTGCAAATTCCACGAAAAGCTACCTGGTTGATAGCTTGCATTTTAACAAACAAAATATTGAAATTTATAATCCAAATGGCAAAAAAGATGAAATCGCTGCATACGTAAAAGCGTTGAATAGAAAAAACGCTGACATTATTGTGTCAATTTCAACTCCGGCTACATTAACGGTACTTGCGAACAGACATCCTTCTATCCCTGTAGTGTACTGTTTTGTAAGCGATACGACAGCATTAAATCTTTCTAAAGAAAAAAACATCTGTGGGATTAGCAATATTTTAGATTATAAAAAAGGATTTAAATTGTTTAAAAAAATACTACCAAAGGCAAAATCAATAGGAGTAATTTACAATCCAAATGAACCTAATTCCTTGTATAGTTTTAATGAAATTAACAAAACTGCCATGTTGCAAATTCCAAAAATTAAAGTTGTCTCTGGTCAATTTACATCAAATGATGAAATTTCAATTGTTGCTTCAAGTCTGAATAATGTAGATGCTTATTATGTTGGTGGGGACAATAAATTAGTAGCAAATTTTGATGCATTACTTTCAGTAGCTAAAATTAAGAAAAGGATAGTTTTTGCTTCAGATGAAGGCAGTGTAAAAAAAGGAGCAATTGCAGCTTTTTCAATTGATTACAAAGTTTTTGGTTATGAAACAGCAAAACTTATAAAAGAAAGATTAGATTCAATAGATCAATTTCGGAAATTTATAATGTATTCAAAAGGAAGAGAAGTTATTAATAAGAAGTTTCTAAATAAATAAAATTATAAATATGGATATTATTAGTGGACTTACAGCAAGTTTAGTCATGACAATACCTTTAATACCTGCTTCAATGGGTTTTTATTTAGCATTGAGATGTTTGAAATTTCCTGACTTAACAATTCAGGGATCTTTTGTTTTTGGTGTTGTAATTACTGCTTACTTTATTGAACAATTTAATTCACCAGTATATGCATTATTATTTTCTTGCATAGGGGGCGTTTTTCTTGGTAGTTTAACCGGACTATTACATGTGAAATTGAAAGTGCCATCGTTTGCCAGTGGCATAATTACATCATTTTTCGTCACAACGTTAAATTACTATATTTTACAAAAGTCCTTTAATTCATCAGATCAAATTATTGAAAGAAATTTATCAAACAGAGGTTTTTTTGAATATTTCTACCTGTTAGACTATAATTCCAAAACTTTAGGACCATATTGGTTTTACACAATATTATCTGTTACAATTGTTTGTGTAATCTTATTATTTCTTGTGTGGTTAGTCGTACGGTCAGATTTTGGTAGAAAATTCAGCATGTTTGGAAACAACAGACAAGTTGCAGCAATCTATTCGAATAAGTCTGATTATTACATGGTATTTGGACTTGGTTTTACAAATATGCTTGTTGGATTTAGTGGCTTTCTTTGTGCTCAGGTATTTAAAAATGCAGATATAAGTTCCGGGGGTTATATTCTTATACCTTTGTTAGCATCAGTTGTAATAGGAGAATTTGTTATAAACATAGTTAAAAAGAAAAATAGTTTAAGTTTTGAAAGTAAACCTTTGCTTTCAAGTTTTTGGGGTATCGCATCTGCGCCTTTCATAGGTTTCTTTCTCTATAATTTAATCGTTTTGATTTTATCTACGGTTATATTACCAAGTGTTCAAACATCAGAAAACTATACAAAATACGCAATTTCAGGCTTTTTAATACTCTCAATAATGTTTTTCAATAAAAAATATTCAACAAATTCAAATCAGGATGAATTAATATGAGCTATACTCTAACAATACCTAAATTTGAGCCAATAATAAATTTTGAGATATGTGTCCCTTTGGACAATAGTTGTGCCTTCCATTTTCTTCTTGGTCCAAATGGTTGCGGTAAAACTCTACTCGCCAGATCAATTCTGGGATTAAATGGGAATAATTCCTCATTGTATGAAGATAATTTGCCAAAAATAATAATAGACAAACCGCAATTAAGAAGATACCTTCCTCAGAATCCTCAGGATGCTTTATTCCCTCAATTTAGTTTAAATGATAACATTTTTCTTTTAAACAAATTATTTAAAATAAAAAAGCCTCTTGAAAATAAGATGATTTTGGATTTATTAAAAACCAAGAGTTCAAATCAAAAAGTTTCTACCTTGTCGGTAGGTCAGAAAAAAAAGTTACTCATGCAATTTATAATAAGCTCACTGCCTAATGAAATGAGTTCTAATAGTGACCCAATAGTGGTTGTTCTTGATGAACCATTCGCCGGTATTGATAAAAACTTTTCACCAACAATTCAGGAAATGTTAAATAGCGTTGCAGGCTCTTTTCAAAACACGGATGTATATTTTCTGATTATTGAACATGAAACACTTATTAATATCCATAGTTGTGCTAACAGTAATACGGTAACTTTACGTAAAGGAATTGATTTAAAGATTGTTTATTCAAATGAAATTGAATTAAAGTTATGAAAATTGCAATTATTGGAAGTGGTGCAGTGGGTGGTGTTTTTGCAAGTAAATTACAAAGTGCCGGACATGACGTTAATTTCTTTAGTAAAAGTAAGGATAACTTTATTGAGTGTTTAATTCATTGTAATGGTCAAATCTTTTATGAAAAAATAACTAATTCTTCTGAAATTAAGAGAAATTACAATTATGACATTACTATCATTGCTGTAAAAATTTACGATTTACAAAAATCTGTTTATGAATATGCTACAATTTTAAATAATTCTTCATACATCTTACCAGTTCAATCTTTTATTAATTTTAATACTATTGACTGGGGTTTAAATGCAGATAAGGTTTACCCTGTTGCAATTATGTTTGGAGCCTACGGTAAACCATCTTCTCTGATAATATTTTTTAGTGATGGGTTTGTCTGTTTGGGAAAGTTGAATCAAGCTGCTCAGGATTTTCCGTTTAAGGAAATTTTAGAATCTGTATGTAAAGTAATCATTACTGATAATATACAATTTCAAATGTTCATTAAAGTTTTAGTTAATGCATCAATTATTTCTTCCTGTGTAGAATCCTTATGTTCCTTTAGTAAAGCTATTAACACACAAGTCAAAATCAGGCATGCTGCTACCATCTTTCTTGAAGGTATCAGATTAGCAAAACAAATCTATCCTGTTGATAGTGTTATTTTGCCGAATAACAGACGGATAGATTGTATAAACAACATTAACGACTCCACCGAAATAATCAATAGAATAATCACTAAGTATCCGGATGTTATTCCTTCCATTGTATTTGACGTAATAAGAAACAAACAAACTGAATTAAAATATATTTATGATGATATCATCGAATTAGGATACTTAAATTCATTTGACATGAATGAATTGAAAAATGAAAAATCTGAATTATTGAAAAAGAGACCTGAAATATGCTGAAAATTGAAAAATAGCTCCATACTCACAGCTATAATACATTGGCTGACTGAAGTGTACTTATTCCATGAAAGCTATCGGGAATGCTCCTGCAAGCCATTAATTTTAAACTTTTAGAATATACCCGGCTTTAAATTCATACTATGTTTGAAAACAAATTAATTTTCGAATGTGAATCAGGAATTGATGTCAGCGGGATATCAAAATTACACATTTCAGTTGATTCATATATGACTTTAATATATCCCGACAACAATTCAAAATATTTCAGCAATAAAAGTTTAAACTTTCTGGAAACTGCATTACTTTCAAATTTTATCAGAGTAAACAGAAATTCGATAGTAAATATCGAATATGTGAAAAATATTAATAAATTCAATCAGATTGTGCAAATCGAAAGTGGTATATTTCTTTGTGCTTCAACACGCCAAATCAGGTGTTTGATCAACCGGTTTAAAGAACTTTCTGCGCGTTCAACTCAAAATACTTAACGCTCAATTAACTATTCCTTTCATAGTGTTTTTTGAATTGAAAATTTTTATACATTTGAAAATTAATCTATTAAAAGTAGTTTTCATTTAAGAATCATTATCTTACTGAAAATGAAAAACCTTCTTTTAATACTAATGAAAAAGTTCACTGCTTAAACAAAAACGGTCAGGAATTTTCTTCCTGACCGTTTACTTTTCATACAGATGATTTTTAAAGCACACCCTGTGCCAGCATTGATTTGGCTACTTTAAGGAAACCGGCTATGTTGGCTCCTTTCATATAATTGATATAACCATCGGCTTCGCGTCCGTATTGTACACACTGGTTGTGAATTTCGCTCATGATTTGATGTAATTTTGCATCCACTTCGGCGGCTGTCCATGAAATGTGCATGGCATTTTGAGTCATTTCGAGTCCTGAAGTGGCTACTCCACCTGCATTTACTGCTTTTCCCGGTCCGTACATGATTTTGTGGTGAAGGAATAATTCAATTGCTTCGGGAGTACAACCCATGTTCGAAATTTCACCTACACAAATCACACCATTGGCAACCAGTAATTTAGCATCCTCTTCGTTCAGTTCGTTTTGAGTGGCACATGGTAATGCAATATCAACCTTTACTTCCCACGGACGGCGATTGGCAACGAACTGAGCTCCGAATTTCTCAGCATAGGGCGAAACGATATCGTTACAGGTGGCACGCAATTCAAGCATGTATTCAATTTTCTCGCCCGAAATGCCTTTTTCATCATAGATATAACCATCAGGGCCGGAAATAGTTACTACTTTTGCGCCGAGTTCGGTGGCTTTAAGAGCTGCTCCCCAGGCAACATTTCCGAATCCTGAAACAGCTACTGTTTTACCTACGATAGTGTCGCCTGCAGTTTCAAGCATTTGTTTTACAAAATATAAACCACCAAAACCTGTGGCTTCCGGACGAATCAGCGAACCGCCGAATTCTAGGTTCTTTCCGGTAAGTACACCTGTATTTTCGCGGGCCAATTTTCTGTACATTCCATACAGATATCCGATTTCACGCGCTCCAACGCCTATGTCACCGGCAGGAACATCGGTTTCAGGTCCGATGTATCTCCATAACTCAGTCATAAAAGCCTGACAAAAACGCATCACCTCAGCATCCGATTTACCACGTGGATTGAAGTCGGAACCGCCTTTGGCACCTCCCATCGGAAGTGTGGTCAGTGCATTTTTGAAAATCTGTTCGAAACCAAGAAATTTTAGTATTGATAAGTTAACCGAAGGGTGGAACCGCAATCCGCCTTTGTATGGTCCTATAGCGTTGTTAAACTGGATACGATAACCAAGATTAACCTGTACATCGCCACGATCGTCGACCCAGGGTACTTTAAAAGTGAAAATACGGTCGGGCTCAACCAAACGTTCGGCAATTTTAGCCTTTTCAAACTCAGGATGCTGATTGTATTCCTGTTCAATAGTCGACAATACTTCACGGACTGCCTGAAGGTATTCATATTCTCCCGGATGTTTCGCTTCGAGCGAATGCATTAAATTTTCGATATTCATAATTTATTTTTTAAGAAGTTGATTTTTTGTCGGATTTTACTTTCAAAATGTAAGTTATGGAAGCTTAAAATGTTAATCATTTGATTTAAAATATCATAATGTCAGAAATAATTCTTAAATTAACAGTAATAAAGGGTTTGTATGCTGAATAAATGCTTTATTTGTGCTTTTTTGCTTACATTTCGTTTGCGGTGCAATTTTACGTCTTTTATTTGTTATAATCAAATTTTTTCGATAAAATTTAAAAATAATTTTTCACTCTTGTAATAATCAAATTTTAAAAATATATTTACAGTCCGAAAAATATGAAAAACATGAACACTCCGAACTTAAAAAAGCTGTATTTCAAGGACACTTCATTTGCTTATTTGATGCGCCATCGTATTTACAATGTTTTGCTTTATGCCAGTAAATACGACGTGTTTGTTCTCGAGGAAGATGGTCGTATTGATGAACAGCTTTTCAATGAATATACAGCCCTTAATTTAAGATATCCACCCCGATTTACGTTGGTGTCGAACGAAGAAGAAGCCAATGAATTATTAAAAAATCAATCTTTTGAGCTGATAATTTCGATGCCGAGCGGCGACAGCATCAATCCTTTCGAGTGGGCCAAGGGTGTGAAGATGAAGTTTCCGGAAATCCCGATTGTGGTGCTGACGCCATTCTCCAAATCGGTGTCGCGACGCATTGCCAACGAGGATTTGAGCGCTATTGATTATGTGTTCAGCTGGCTTGGAAATGCCGATATCTTGTTGGCAATCATTAAATTACTCGAGGACAAAATGAATGTGGAAGAAGACATTCAATCTGTCGGAGTGCAGGTGATTTTGTTTGTCGAAGATTCAATCAGGTTTTATTCATCCATTGTTCCACAGTTGTTCAAGTATGTTTTTACTCAGTCGCGCTCGTTCATGACCGAGGCATTGAACGAACATGAACAGATGTTACGAATGCGCGGACGACCAAAGATTTTATTAGCCCGGAATTTTGAAGAAGCTATTTCGTTGTATAAAAAATACCAGAACAATATGCTGGGTGTTATAACGGATGTGAGCTTTTCAAAAAATGGTCAGAAAAACAAACAGGCAGGCATTGAATTGTGCCGCCAGATCAGAGCTATTGATAAAATGATTCCGTTGATAGTGGAATCGACCGACGACGCCAATAAAACAGGTGCCGACGAAGTAAAAGCCGGCTTTATCAATAAATTTTCCACATCGTTCAATCACGAACTCAGGGAAAAAATAACCAACAATTTCGGATTTGGCGATTTTGTTTTCGTTAATCCTGAAACCAATGAGGAAGAGGTAGTTGTAAAAAACCTGAAAGGATTGCAGGACAGCATTTTCAAAGTGAGCGATGCATCACTTTATTACCATATTTCAAAAAACAATATTTCGCGCTGGCTCTATTCACGTGCTATGTTTCCGTTGGCCGAATTCCTGAAAAATATTGGATTCGACAATGAAATAACGGCTGATTTACAGAGGGTAAGACAGATTATTTTCGATGCAATAGTTCATTACCGGAAAGTAAAAAACCGGGGTATTGTAGCTGTATTTCAACGTGACAGATTCGACCAGTACTCGAATTTTGCCCGTATTGGCGATGGTTCGCTCGGTGGAAAAGGACGTGGTCTTGCATTTATGGATGCTATGATTAAGCGCAATGATAGTTTCGAAAATTTTGGCAACAATCAGATTACAATTCCAAAAACGGTGGTTTTGTGTACCGATATATTTACTGAATTTATGGACCTGAATCAATTATATCCGGTAGCACTCACTGACATCGACGACGAAAAAATGTTGAGCCATTTTCTGAAAGCACGTTTGCCACAACGTCTGATTGCCGACCTTTATGCGTTTTTGGGAGCTGTATCGAGTCCGATTGCTGTACGTTCATCGAGCTTGTTGGAAGATTCACATTATCAGCCATTTGCCGGAATTTATTCAACTTATATGGTGCCTTACAATCCCGAAAGCAAAACCCAAATGCTGGTTATGATTACCGAAGCCATCAAGGCGGTTTATGCTTCGGTGTTTTTCAGGAGCAGTAAGGCTTATATGACTGCTACCAAGAATGTAATCGATGAAGAAAAAATGGCCATTGTACTGCAGGAAATTTGTGGAAACAGTTACGGTAACCGTTATTATCCTTCGTTTTCGGGTGTAGCCCGATCGCTTAATTATTATCCGTTAGGACCCGAACAACCGGAAGATGGTATTGCCAATATTGCCCTCGGACTTGGAAAATACATTGTGGATGGCGGTGTTTCACTTCGATTTTCGCCGGCATATCCCAATAATGTTTTGCAAACGAGTACCCTCGATTTAGCCTTACGCGAAACACAAACATACTTTAATGCACTCGATTTATGTAAAAACTGTTTTGTTCCTCAGGTCGATGATGGATTCAATTTGTTGAAACTGAGAGTGCAGGATGCTATGGAAGATGGTACGTTGAGATTCCTTGCATCAACTTTTGATGTTCAGAATGAAGTGATACACGACGGTATTTATGAAGGCCGGAAAGTAATAACATTCGCCAATATTCTGAAACACGATGTGTTTCCACTGGCTGAAATTTTGAAAGAAGTGTTAAAAATAGCTCAAAATGAAATGGGACGTCCCATTGAGATTGAATTTGCTGTCAATTTGGATTATTCTGATAAAAAACAACATACATTTTACCTTCTGCAAATACGACCGATTGTCGACAGCAAGGAACTTATACACGAGGACATCGGAAATATTGAAAGTAATGAAACTATAATTAGTAGCAAAAACGCTTTGGGACATGGAATTACCAATGATTTATTTGATGTGGTTTACGTAAGAACAGAAGCATTCAATGCATCTAAAAATCAATTAATTGCTTTTGAAATCGAAAAATTAAACAAAAAAATGACCGACCAAAACCGTCCTTATCTGCTCATTGGTCCCGGACGCTGGGGCTCAAGTGATCACTGGTTGGGAATTCCGGTTAAATGGCCTCAAATAAGTAATGCGAGAGTCATCGTCGAGTCGGGCCTGGAACAATACCGAATCGATCCGAGTCAGGGAACACATTTTTTTCAAAACCTGACTTCACTTGGTGTTTCTTATTTTACGATCAATCCGTTTCAGAAAGATGGCACCTATGACATTGATTTTCTGAACAGTTGCGAGGCCGAATTTGAATCGCAATACATTCGTCATGTCCATTTTGAAAGGCCTGTTGTGGTGAAAGTGGATGGTAGGAAAAATATCGGTGTTGTTTTGAAGCCTTAAGTAGATAAAACCGGCTTCATTTCTTTGAAAAAGTTAATTTGTCGGTTGAAAAATATATTGTATATTTACCAAAAATATTAGGCTGTTAAAAGTGAGTGCAATTCTTTAAATATTTGTATGTAACCGCAAATTAATCAGGTTTTCACAAATATAATTTTTGTTGAAAATTAGTGTTTTTCTGAATAACAAACTTTTATATGTTGAATGATTTTGCGTTTATTTGTGTAATTTGTGTTGCTAAATCTTTTAATTCGGCCTTTAACGGGTCATTGTAACATTAAATAAACTCTATTACTGATATGGAAATTACTATAGTCGTTGTTCTGTTATTATTAGGGATCATTTTTTTTATAGTGGAACTGTTCCTGATACCGGGGATTTCGTTAGCAGGTATTGCCGGAACATTATTCGTTGCAGGTTCGATTTATTACGCTTATTCGAGGATTGGAGCAACAGCCGGCCATTTGACCCTAATCGGTGGAATAATTTTGCTGGGTATTGCGGTATGGATATTTGTACGTTCGAAAGCTCTGGATAAAATGGCATTAAAAACTGAAATTGATGGAAAAAATGATCCATTGAAGGAAGTTCAGATCAGGGTGGGCGATACCGGAGTCACACATTCAAGATTAGCACCTATGGGTAAAGTAAAGGTAAACGGTTTTATTGTTGAAGCCAAAACCAACGATGATTTTATCGATCCGGGTGTTGAAATAATAGTACTTGAAGTGTTGAATACAAATGTTTTAGTGGAGAGAAAGATTCAATAGGATTTTGTAATATCCGAAAATCCGGATATTGGAACAGGAGTAGTTTAATTGAAATAACCGATATAAGAATTATTTAAAAATTTAGAATTTATGATTGGAATTGAAATTGTCGGATTAGTGGCGCTGGGTATAATTTTGCTGCTATTCTTTTATTATGTGCCGTTTCTACTCTGGATTTCGGCCAAGGTTTCGGGAGTGAATATTTCGCTGATACAGTTGTTTTTGATGCGGATTCGTAAAGTGCCGCCACACACCATTGTTGCCTGTATGATTGAAGCGCATAAAGCTGATATTCAGGAAGTAAAACGTGACGGACTCGAAGCTCATTATTTGGCCGGCGGTCATATCGAAAGGGTTACACATGCTTTGGTATCTGCTTCGAAAGCCAATATCGATTTAACATTCAAAATGGCAACTGCTATTGACCTTGCAGGTCGTGATGTTTTTCAGGCCGTACAAATGTCGGTTAATCCCAAGGTAATTGATACTCCGCCGGTAGCGGCTGTCGCCAAAGATGGAATTCAGTTGATTGCGAAAGCCCGTGTTACCGTTCGCGCCAATATCAAACAATTAGTGGGTGGTGCCGGCGAAGAAACAATTTTAGCCCGCGTCGGCGAAGGAATAGTTTCGTCTATCGGTTCATCCGAATCGCACAAGAGTGTACTCGAAAATCCCGACTCAATTTCAAAATTAGTATTGAAAAAAGGGCTGGATGCCGGTACTGCTTTCGAAATTCTCTCGATTGATATCGCCGATATCGACATTGGTAAGAACATTGGTGCTCAACTGCAAATGGATCAGGCTGAAGCCGATAAGAATATTGCACAGGCGAAAGCTGAAGAGCGCCGGGCTATGGCTGTATCGCTCGAACAGGAAATGAAAGCCAAATCGCAGGAAATGCGCGCCAAAGTAATCGAAGCCGAAGCCGAAGTGCCAAAAGCCATGGCCGAAGCATTCAGAAGTGGTAACCTTGGAATCATGGATTATTACAAAATGAAAAATATTGAAGCTGATACCTCGATGCGTGAAAGTATTGCCAAACCCGCCGGAGGTACAGCTACAAAGGGAAATAAATAGCGGGTTTTACAAAGTTTCAATCAGAACGGTGAGAATTTTTTCAATCCGTTCTGATTTTTTTTGGCTGAATTGAAAAATGTCTTAGTTTTTGAATGTTTTTAATGTTGCTAAATATTTTATATTTAAATAGTTGTGATAAAGTATGAATTTTTTTGTGCTCACTTAATAAATCCGAAAAAAGGAAAGCAAAAAACAATATTATTTCACAGTTAATTCAAACTTTTTTATTTACTTTGCTGTTACAAATTTTAAATTAAACAAAGAATATGGAAAAAAAATTGCGTCGTTCACGCAATCAAATGATTGCCGGTGTTTGTGCTGGAATAGCCGACTATTTTAATCTGGATCCAACGATAGTGAGAGTGGTTTATGTGTTACTTTCTGTTATATCTGTAGGTTTTCCGGGTGTTTTGCTATATATAATTTTAATGCTGATAATGCCATTGGAATAGTTTCCACTCACTATTTACCCGAAATTTTTCAACCGTTTTTATGCCTTTCAAACTTAGTTCTCCTTTTCGTCCTACAGGTGATCAACCTGAAGCAATCAAACAGTTGGTTGAAGGCTTAAATGCAGGTATTCCCTTTCAAACCCTGCTCGGTGTAACCGGGTCGGGGAAAACCTTCACGATTGCCAATGTAGTGACCGAAATTAACCGACCAACATTAGTTCTGAGTCATAATAAAACCCTGGCAGCACAGCTCTACAGTGAGTTTAAGAATTTTTTTCCCGAAAATGCGGTTGAATATTTTGTTTCCTATTACGATTATTATCAGCCGGAAGCTTATTTGCCTGTAAGCGACATTTATATCGAAAAAGATTTGTCTATCAATCAGGAAATTGAAAAATTAAGGCTGGCAACCACATCTTCTTTGCTTTCGGGCAGGCGCGATGTGTTGGTGGTCTCATCAGTTTCGTGTCTGTATGGTATTGGTAATCCGGACGATTTTACAAGCAATGTGATTGAAATCAGAAAAGGGCAGAAATTAGTACGTAATGTTTTTCTTCGTTCGCTGGTCGATAGTCTGTACACACGAAATGAGATTGAATTAAATCGGGGAAATTTCAGGGTAAAAGGTGATACTGTCGACATTTTTCCTGCTTATACCGATTTTATTGTACGTGTAGTTTTCTGGGGTGACGAAATTGATGAGATTTTGACGGTTGAACCTGTTAACCTTAAGGTAACCGAACAGTTTGATGCCTACAAGATTTATCCGGCCAGTATTTTTGTAACCACCAAAGAAAGGATAGCACAGGCAATTCAACACATTGAGCGCGATATGGCTTTACAGGTGGATTATTTCCGGGCAGCAGGCAAGGATTACGAAGCCAAACGAATTTACGAACGGGTGAATTATGACATCGAGATGATTAAAGAATTAGGTTATTGTTCGGGAATAGAGAATTATTCACGCTATTTCGATGGTCGCCCTCCGGGAAGCCGCCCTTTCTGTTTGCTCGATTATTTCCCCAAAGATTATTTAATGGTGATTGATGAGAGTCATGTCACTGTTCCCCAAATACGTGCCATGTATGGCGGTGATGCTGCCCGTAAGGCAAATCTGGTTGAATACGGCTTTAGGTTACCCTCGGCAAAGGACAACAGACCATTGAAGTTCGAAGAATTTGAAACGCTGAATCCGCAGACTATTTATGTAAGTGCTACCCCGGCCGATTATGAACTGGCCAAAAGTGAAGGTATTATCGTTGATCAGCTTATTCGTCCCACCGGTTTGCTCGATCCTGTAATCGATGTTCGTCCGAGCCTTAATCAGATAGATGACCTGATGGAGGAAATAAGGGTAAGAGTGGAGAAGAATGAACGGGTTTTGGTGACCACACTTACAAAACGAATGGCAGAAGAACTAACCGATTATTTATTGAAATACGGAGTTAAGTGCAATTATATTCACTCCGATGTTGATACGCTCGACAGGGTTCAGATCATGGAAGATCTGCGGCGCGGAGTTTATGATGTGCTGGTAGGTGTAAATTTACTGCGTGAAGGGTTGGATTTACCCGAAGTTTCGTTAGTGGCAATTTTAGATGCCGATAAAGAAGGTTTTCTGCGTTCCAACCGCTCACTGACACAAACTGCCGGGCGTGCAGCACGTAACCTTGAAGGAAGAGTGATTATGTATGCCGATAAAATTACCGACAGTATGGCTAAAACCATAAGTGAAACGAACCGGCGCAGAGAAAAACAACTTGCTTACAACGAGGCTCACGGGATTACTCCTACAGCCATAACCAAGGGCGAACGGAATTCGTTCAGTAAAGCTGAACCGGATGCTTATATCGAACCGGATAATTCGCGATCAATTGCAGCCGACCCTGTAGTTCAGTACATGACAAAACCTGCACTCGAAAAAGCCATTGCCCGTACCAAAAAAGCCATGCAGGAAGCTGCTAAAAAGCTTGAATTCCTTGAAGCTGCGCAGTTGCGCGATGAAATGTTCAGACTGGAAGAAATACTGAAAGGGAGAGAATAAATCTCCAAATTTAAGATTTCTTAAAACTCCGAAGAAAAATGAAAACGGATATTTTTGAAGTCGTTTTGAGCCATTTGAAGGACATAACCCGAATCGGCCATAAAAACATCGCGTCCTTCTTTGTCCACTGCCATAAATTGAGCTTTACGTTTTTTGAAATTTTCAAGTTCGGTGGCATCGTCACTTTCTATCCAGCATGCTTTATAAAGTGAAATTGGTTCCCAACGGCATTGTGCTCCGTATTCGTGAAGTAATCTGTATTGTATGACTTCAAACTGGAGTTGACCAACTGTACCGATGATTTTACGACCGTTGTATTTATTGATAAACAGCTGAGCCACACCTTCGTCCATAAGTTGATTGATGCCTTTGTCTAATTGTTTGGTTTTCATGGGGTCGGCATTCTCAATGTATTTAAACATTTCAGGTGAGAAGCTCGGAATACCTTTGAAATGCAGTTCTTCTCCGCCGGTCAGCGTATCACCTATTTTGAAATTGCCGGTGTCAGGTAAACCAACAATATCGCCGGCATAAGCTTCGTCCACTGTTTCTTTTTTCTGAGCCATAAAGGCAGTAGGAGAGGAGAAGCGCATCATTTTCCCATGACGCACATGTTTGTAGTTGACATTTCGTTCAAATTTTCCTGAACAAACTTTGATAAAAGCAATGCAACTCCTGTGATTAGGATCCATATTAGCGTGAATCTTAAACACAAAACCTGCAAATGCTTCTTCGTAGGGATTAACCTCACGTTCCTGAGTTTGAACAGGACGGGGTGAAGGTGCAATTTCAACAAAACAATCAAGCAATTCCTTAACACCGAAAGTATTCAGAGCACTTCCAAAAAATACGGGAGCCAGCGAACCTGCAAGGTATTTCTGCAGATCAAATTCCGAATAAACACCGTTGATAAGCTCCATATCTTCGCGAAGTTTTGATGCATCGGCATTACCCACCAAATTGTCTAATTCCGAACTGTTGATGTCCGACAAAGCTATTGATTCACTGATAGTTTGTTTGTTGGGTGTATAAAGCTCCAGGTTATCTTTATAAATATTATACACACCTTTAAATGCAAAACCCTGATTAATAGGCCAGCTAAGCGGGCGAACAGCGATACCTAATTCAGCTTCAAGTTCGTCCAGCAAGTCGAAAGGATCTTTACCTTCGCGGTCCATTTTGTTTACAAAAATCATGACCGGAGTGTTTCTCATCCGGCAAACTTCCATCAGTTTACGGGTCTGCGCTTCCACCCCTTTGGCTGTGTCCACCACAATAATAACACTATCTACAGCAGTAAGTGTACGGTAAGTATCTTCAGCAAAATCCTGGTGACCGGGAGTGTCGAGAATATTGATTTTAAAATCGCGGTATTCAAAACCCATTACCGAAGTAGCTACCGAAATACCACGTTGCTTTTCGATTTCCATCCAATCGGAAGTGGCAGTTTTTTTAATTTTATTCGATTTTACGGCACCTGCCACATGAATAGCACCACCAAAAAGTAATAATTTCTCGGTTAAAGTTGTTTTCCCGGCATCAGGATGGCTGATAATGGCAAATGTTCGGCGGCGTTGTATTTCGGATGTTAATGACATGTATTAAAATTGAAAATAAATTTCGGACTGTATTATTCGGAATTTTTAAGGGTGCAAAAGTACTCAAAAAAAACCAATTTTCAAATCCGTTACTATTACATAAACCAGACTGAATAAACAGAAAATTATAAATAATGCGAATCAGGAGTTGAATTACTTTATTCAGTTAGCCGTTTCAGTTTATTTCTTTTTCCCGAAATTAAGATATCAGGGCTATACCCCTCAGATTTATCTGCCTATTCAAAGTTACAAAGATGTCACAGCTACGCTGCTTAATACTAAATTTTAGGGGCGCAGCTCTGACATCTTATTTATTTAAACAGGAACTAAAAACAATTTCAACTCCTGATTCGCATTATTTACAGAGAAAGTAAAACAGAGTCTGTTCTATGAAAGAAACAATAGCACTAATAGTCTTAAAACAAAACAGCCCGAATCAAATGACTGATTCGGGCTGTAATTTTTAAACGTTTGTTTATATTATTCGGCAGGTAGCATTACTACTTCGAGCACATTTTTCTGATCTACCATTTTCTTCAAAGTAGATTGAATCAGTTCAGGAGTTAATGCTTCAACTGAAGCTTTATAATCGGTAACCAGATTCAGCTTATCCTGATAGAAACGTACAACTGCCGCATCCCACCAGTTATTTTCGGCTAAATCTTCAGTGTACTTTTTAAGCATATTTTCCTTTACTTTCTGCAGGTCATCAGCTCTTGGACCCTGGGCAACAATTTGATTTACTTCATCGTAAATAATTCCCATCAGTTTATGTTGTTTTTCGGGGTCGGTGTCGAACTGCATCATCAAAGTTGCTTCGTCGACAGGAGTATTGTTCATTGAACCTCTTACGCCAACTCCATACGATCCGCCTTCTTTTTCACGGATGCTTTCGAGATACCTGATATTCAGGATACTGCCGATAGCTGTCAATACAGTTCTGTTGGTCATATTGAAAGGTAAGGAAGCACTGAATAAAATGAAGTTGGAAGCTTTTTTCACTTTCATTTCTTTTTTGAAATAATCCTTTACTTCTCCTTTTGGCTTACGGATATTGTTGTCGGTGAATTTTTCACCACCTTTTGCTGATTTCAAACCACCAAGGTAAGTGCATACCGCATTTTTAACAGCCGGATTTTTTGTATCGACATTACCGGTAAATACGAAAGTAAAATCGGCAGGTACAGCAAATCTTTCTTTGAAGATTGCTAAAGCTTTGTCCTGATTCAATTTGTCGATTGTTTGCAGATTGATAATTACAGTACGTGGATTTCTGTTGTTGACCAGCATATTCACTGAATCGGAAAATGCTTTACGTGGATCACTTGCACTGTTGGCCAAACTTGCACGATACATGTTAATTAATGCTTTATATGAATTATCGTCCTTACGCGGAGCTGTGAAATTCAGATAAATCAGTTGAAGCATGGTTTCGAAATCGTTGACTGACGAACTTCCGTCAAAACCTTCTTCGTATCCGCTGATAGTTGGGGTAACTTTTGCAATTTTGCCTGTCAGCAATTTGTTGAGTTCAATCTGATTGTATTCACCCAAACCATTGTTGCCGATTATACTTGTTGCCATCATAGCCGATGGTAAATCTTCCGCATTTTTAACTTTGGATAAACCACCTTCACTGAATGCTGACAATAAAATTTCGTCTTCTTTAAATTTAGTAGGTTTAAAAATCACTTTGATGCCGTTGCTGAGCAACCATTCTTCTGTACCCAGCACACTGTTGGTCGAAACTTTTTTAACTGTTCCGGCAGCAGGGATTTTGCTGATCAGTGGTTTATTCAGATTTTCTTCGGCTTTAGCTGTGAGCTCAGCTTTTTTGCTTGCATCGATAGCCTGTCTGATTTCGGCTTCGGCTGGTACTTTTACAGCTTCTTTTTCGGGAGCCATGATCGAAACAATCAGGTTTTTATCGGTAACATAACCTTTTGCCAGCTGATTGACCATGTCGGCTGTTATGCGCGGCAACAGCATTTGCATGGTTTGGTATTCCCATTCGATACCCGGAATCAGTTCATTGCTCAGGAAATTGCGTACATACTCACGAATCAGGTTTTGACTTTTCTGATTTTCACGGTCTTTATAAGCTGTTTCGGTATTTTTCAGCAAGTCGGTTTTGGCGCGTTCGAGTTCCGAATTTGTAAAACCAAATCTTTTTACTTTTTCGGCTTCGAGCAGTGCTGCATTGAGTCCCTCCATTTCGCGTCCTTCATTAGGAATGACAAGAATCTGGAAAGCATCTTTCGATTTAACAAGTTCATCATAAGTAGCATATCCACCTACAAATGGTGCATTGGCCTGTTGTGTGATTTCATCAAAACGGTTACCGAGCATCATCGAAATCAGATTATTCATGAGGCTCATTACATATCCACCCATCGATTTTTTTACTTCAACCGGCAATTTATCATGTTTGTATTCAAGTTCAATTCTTGTCATACGGGCTTCTTTGTCTTTTACGATTGCAATGATAGGTTCATCGTTGTCGTTAATTGTAAAGACAGTTCTTTCAGCAGGATTAACCGGTTTTGGTATGTCGGCAAACATGGATTTTATTCTGGCTTCAACTTTATCAACATCGACATCACCTACTACTAAAATAGCCTGTTGATCAGGGCGATACCATTTTTGGTAATAGTCGCGTAAGGTCTTGTGTGAGAAATTGTTGATAACAGCAGTGTCGCCGATTACATCGCGTTTAGCATATTGTGACCCCGGATATTTCAATTTGTTCGATTCTTTCCACATACGTCGTTCAGCTCCGGCACCGGTACGCCATTCTTCGCGAATAACACCACGTTCGGCATCGATTTCAGTGTCAAGTAATGAAACGTAGCCCGACCAGTCGTGCAAAACGAGCAATGCGCTGTCGATGATACTTTCGCGTATTGTCGGTACAGCCGAGAGATTGTAAACAGTTTCGTCCAGCGAAGTGTAAGCGTTGATGTTAGCTCCGAATTTAACACCAATTTTTTCGAAATAGTTTATAATTCCCTTGTCGGGGAAATTTTTAGTTCCGTTGAAACACATGTGTTCCAGGAAATGAGCCAATCCATTCTGATCGTCATTTTCGAGGATAGAACCAACATTCTGAGCTATGAAAAACTCAGCACGCTCTTTGGGCAACTTGTTGGCACGAATGTAATACGTCAGACCATTATCCAACTTCCCGTAACGTACCTTCGGATCCATGGGAACCGCCGGTGCCTGTTGGGCATACATAGCTGCTGAACTTAAAAACAGCACGCTTAAAATAACAGATTTAATAAATCCTTTTTTCATTTTTTGGTGATTTTGTTATTAATTAATATGTTTGTACTCAAAATTGAAAAAACACAGTTTATAATTCACAAAGAAAAGTCTTTTTTCGCAATAATCAAAATTTTTTTATTGTTTTTCGATAAAATAATGTTAAAAAGATGATTATGCTAAATATAAAACCGTGATTGAACAAAAACAGTTTGAATTCAGCTTTTCAGTGAATATAATTATAAACAATAACAACAATAATTTTCATTCGTTTTAAAAACTATTGAAAACTGAATAATTTATTAATTTTTCATCTCATAAAACAATGTCAGAAGAACTTAAAATATCGAATAACATTAGCAAGGAAGAAAAATACATCGAACTTTTGCCACAAATAGAAGCTCTGATTGGATATGAAGAAAATTTAACCGCAAATCTGGCGAATATTGCGGCAGCACTTCATCAAACATTTTCGTGGTGGTGGGTGGGATTTTATATGGTTGAAAATGAAGAACTCGTTTTGGCTCCGTTTCAGGGTCCGATTGCCTGTACACGAATAAAATACGGACGCGGTGTTTGCGGGACGGCGTGGAAAGAATCGAAAAGCCTGTTGGTACCTGATGTTGAAAAATTTCCCGGACATATTGCCTGTAGCAGCTTATCCGTTTCCGAAATTGTAGTTCCTGTTTTCGGCAAAACAGGTCAGGTAGCAGGAGTACTGGATGTTGACAGTGAGAAATACGATGTGCTTGACGAAACCGATATAAAGTATCTCGAAGAAATCAGCAAGCTGATTACCAAAAAACTGCCGAATTAAAATAAAACATAGATTTGATACTAAATTTCTTTAGTCAAATGACAAGAATTCATTTACGATTGATATTCATTAAAACAGAACGCAAATTTGCGCTGATGAGGCTGATTATAAAACGGATTTCAATACAGGCAAACCGGTATGATTACAGGATGGTGACAAAATCTTATCCCGTTGGCGGGATTTAAATCCAAATAATTCAGTTTTAAACAGATTATTATTAGTGTCAGTCAGCTAAATTCTTGTCATTCAGCGTTCTGTTTTTTTTTGTTGAGTGCTGAAAATTAACTGAATTTTTGAAATCAACAGATTGTTTTAATATTTCAATATGAGTTAATTGTTTGGTTTTCAGATTAAGGGATGTTTACCGGAACTAACAGTGATAGCCTGTACGTTGTTAAAATCCGATCACGGAGTACGTTGAACAGCGTGGACGGAATCGAAGTTGTCAGTGAGAAATACGGTGCGCTAGACGAAACCGATATAAAGTATCTCGAAGAAATCAGCAAGCTGATTACCAAAAAACTCCCGAATTAAAATAAAACCTGAATTTAATTAGCGGATTTCATAATTTTTTCCATTTCGCTGAATGTTTTGTGCTGTCGGGCATAGTCAGCATTTGTAACTCCGACACGCCCTTTCAGTCTGGTGAAAACATGCAGATTTGAATTGAGCATTTCCACATCTATCATTCTACCGCCCGAAGTTCTCATCCCTTTATAAATCATAACCGCACTTACGGGGTCGGCTGTATCATCGACAGCACTTTTGTAAACCTTCATAAAAGTATTGGAGGGTAATACTATTCCTCGTTCTAAGTCCTTTCGGGTCAAATCGATCAGTGACATCAATTGTTTCAACGTTTCCTGCGGCCTGTATACGTACCATTTTCCTTTTTCGCCGTCGGCAAGTTCCACCGAGGTATAACCCAGAACAGGCCCGAGCAATCCTACCAAAGTCAGCGTTTTGTTGGACGAAACCACTATCGGATCAATTAAAAAAATACCTTTTGGTAATGTGTAATCTTTAAAAAAGCCGGATTGAATAAGTTGTAAAATCAGGGGTGCACCGGTAGAAGAACCTGCTAAGTAAATGTTTTTGAAGCCTTTGTTGCTGAGTTTAATATATTCATCTATGATTGAGCTTTGCCAGTCTTTCCATGTCGATGCTTTGAATTCTTCATAAGTACGTCCGTGTCCGCCGAGTAATACCTGCGACACAAGAAATGTTTTAGCCGAATCGGCATAAGTGCGCAATTCGTCCCATTCGAAAGTAGTTGCCGTATAACCATGTGCAGCGATAATAACCGGTGTATTTTTTTCCTGCAATGTTGGATTGGGTAAATAAGAGGATATGAGATATTTCTGAGGTTGTGTAAGTGATAAATCAAAAATCTGATTTCCATCCAACATAACTGCATTGTCAATTTCGGGCGTCGGATTACAAGCTGTTATGAAAAGTATGAATATATATGCTGAAAACCGAATCAATTTTTTCATTCTAATTCTATATTTAACTTTATATTAATTCATTTTACCCTGTCAAAAACAATAATACACATTCAGCCGGTAAAAAACAGGGAACAGGCTGCCGGGTACTTTAACACCATCACCGTTGATTAAATTATAACCAACAGTTAGCGATGTTGAAACCGGAAATCGAAACCGGTAATTCAATCCAGTTTCGACCGACAAAAGCATGGATTGATCAGGAAGTACATCAAACAAAGAATTGCCGTAGTCAGCTTTAAAGAAACCTGTATTTAATCCTGTCAGTATCTGCAGATTTTTTTTTGATCTGAAATGCCAGTCGGCACCAATCATCAGTTGATCCTGTCGGATTGCATTCGAACCTATTGCACTGCCAAACCGGCTTGAAAGATAGGTTGCCTTCAAATGAATTTTTTTATGGAAAAGAAAATCTGATGTCAAATCAGCTCCGATACCGTTTTCCCAATACAGATGCTGAGTTTTTTGAAAAACCAAACCTGCCTGTATATCAATGCTTTCGTTTTTTTGTGCAGAAAGATTCAGCGTCGAAAGAAAAGCAAAAAAGACAATTATGTGAATTCGACTCATTATAAAAACTTTAATATAAATCCATACTCTTGTAATTAAAACCCAAATTCAGTGGTTTTGTTCAGCATTTCGAACCGGACATCAATTCAGCTCAGCCTTTCAGTTCATTCAGATTCATTTCGCAATTGATTTCTTTTCCGCCGGGTTGGTAAAGCGTTTCAATTTTATCGGCATATCGTTCTTCAACTTTGGCACGAATAATTTTCATCGTGCTGTTTACCAAACCATTTTGTTCTGTGAAAGGTTCTGTTATAATTGCCACAGCAGCCGGTAACCAACGTTCGGGGAACATTCCTTCAAATTTACCACCTTTGCGGTATTCGTTCAATTCACGTTGTAATTTGTTGAGTGCCAATTGTCTTGCTTCATCGCTGTTCCATTCCAGATTTGGTTTTTTTCGATGTACATATCGTTTGAGTGCTTCATTATTTACAACAATCAATGCAGTGGTAAAAGGGTCCTGATTGTTGTGTAAAACTACCTGATCGATAAAGTGTGAATTGTCGGCCAATGATTCCTCAATTCCTTCAGGACTGTATTTTTCGCCATCGCTCGAGATTAAAAGGCTTTTAAAACGACCGACAACATACAAAAATCCATCATTGTCCATATAACCCATGTCACCTGTATGCAACCAACCATCGACAATCGTTTCGGCAGTCGATTTTTCGTTTTTATAATAACCCGCCATTACATTTTCCCCTTTAATCACAATTTCACCTTTTTCGAAATTTGGCAACTCATTGCCATCCGTATCACAGATTTTAAGCTCCATTGGTGTCACTAAATATCCCGAAGAACCCAATTTGTGTCGTTTTTCACCATTTGACGAAATGATGGGAGTAGCTTCACTCAGACCATATCCCTGATACATAGGAATGCCGATGGCATAGTAAAATCGCTGTAAATCAATATCCAGCAAAGCACCTCCTCCGATAAAGAACTTCAAATGTCCTCCGAAACTTTCGCGTATTTTTGAAAATAAAATTTTATCGAACAGCATCAGTAGTGGCTTTTTAATAATCTGAAGTCCTTTGGCCCGATTATAACCTTCTTTATTGTATGAATATGAGATGTTCAGAGCAAAATGAAATAAATTATTGATGACCGGTCCTTTTGCACGAATACCTGCCTCAATATTTTTCCTGAAACTTTTTGCGAGAGCAGGTACACTTAAAAGCAAATCCGGTTGTAATTCCCTGATATTAAGAGGTATATTTTTTAAAGTTTCAATACCCGATTTTCCGGTCTGAACTGTTCCCACGCTTGCACCTGAGGCCATAAAACTGTAAAAACCGGCAACATGGGCAAAACAGTGGTCAAGTGGTAAAATAATTAATGTACGGAAAGTGGCAGGTATTGTCATCAATGTAAGCGCCTGGCTTACATTTGCTGTATAATTCCGGTGAGTCAGCATAATGCCTTTCGGGTCGGCTGTTGTTCCGGAGGTGTAACTGATATTGGCCAAATCGTCGGGTTGAATCAGTTTTGCAATTTCATTAACAATTTCAGAATTTTTACTTAAGCCATCTTTTCCCCAGATTACCAACTGGCTCAGCGATAGTTCTTTTGCTTCATAGTCCACCTGATCGTCAAATATGATGACGTTTTTAACATCAGGTAACGAACTAATGATTTGTCTGATTTTTTTTAACTGACCACCTGAAACCATTATGTATTTGGCTTCCGAATGAATTATTCTGAATATCAGGTCATTGCTTTCTTCAAGTTTGATTGATAAAGGAACATTGATTGCTCCTGTATGCAAAATTGCAAGTTCGCCAATAATCCATGCATTTCTGCCTTCGGACAGTAAGGCCACTTTATCACCTTTCTTAACTCCCAGTTTTAAAAGTCCTGCAGCCAGAATGTGTGTGAGTTCTTTGGTTTCTTTGTAACTGGTTGATAAATACTTGTTGTCAGTCTTTTCCCACAGAAAGGGATTCTCCGAAAATTTCTCAACACTCCGGTTGAATAAATCAATAATAGTTGGCCTCATAATACAATTGGAATTGATTCTTTTTAAAAAATATGGCTGTAAAGATAAAAACTTTTTCGTAAAATATTACGCTCAATTAAATCAGGAGATTATCACGAGCGGGAATAACACAAAAAAAGGTGAACTAAAATCCACCTTTTAATTGTTCTGTTCAATCTGAAATGTTTACTTTTTCATTACCATTTGATTGAATACATCCGATTTTGTACTAACCCTGACAATGTATGTTCCTTTAGCGAAATCACTCATACTTATTTCATTTACATTGCCCGTAACAGATTGAATCAGTGACCCTGAGGTGTTAAAAATTTCAGTTTTTACAATTTCATTATCAGTTGATAAAATCAGTGTATTAATTACCGGATTTGGATAAATGTTCAGTTTAGCCGATTTTGTCGGTTCAATACCGGTAGTGCCGTAAACGACTTTCATATAAAACAAATAGGTGGATCCACTTCCTTTAATAATTGTATGACTTCCGGCAGCAAGATTTACTGTGATTATATTAGTACTTGCGGTAATGTTACTGGTTGCGCCATCAACTTTTATGCTTCCAGTGTAAGCTCCGTTGTAAACCAAAGTAAGTACTCCGGCCTGAGTAGTTGTAAAAGCTATATTTGTCGACGATTCCATTTTGAGGCATTGTGTAAGGGTCAGACCATCATAGCTTACACTTCCATAACCTGTTGAAAGATTTCCGGTGATGGTATAAAAGCTGCTGGTTTTTCCCGAAGCGGTAAAATTCTGAACCATATCGACTGTATTAACTGTGATTGTACCCGACAATGAAACCGGTAAACCAATGGTTCCACTTGTTGTAATGGAATACGAAATAGTTGATAGTGGTGTTCCTGAAATTGTAATTGTTTTATTTACAACATCTTTGTTGAAAGTAAGTCCGGAAGCCGGCAGTCCGGTTACATTTACATCAGTTGCGTCACCGCCCCAGGTAAATACGATCGGTGAAATTGCAGTTCCATTAGCAACTGTCTGGTCACTGTTGTTGGATGAAGTAAGGACAAGAGTTTGCGTACTTGCTATCGAAACGGAACCTGACAATGAAACAGGAGTACCCGTACTTCCGCTGGTTGTGACCGTGAATGTAACGCTACCTGTTGGTGTACCCGATATAGTAATTGTTTTGGCAGTAGCATCTTTTACATACGAAATACCGGAAGCCGGCAGTCCTGTAACTGTTGCATCGGTTGCACTTCCACCCCAGGTGAAAATCATTGGATCAATGGCAGCACCACTTGAAACAATCTGGTTATTGTCAGTATTGGTAGTGAGTGTCTGGCTGCTTTCAACCACCGATACTTCGCCCTGAACAGAAACCAGACTGCCTGTATAATTTGTTAATGCCGATTTAATAGTGGTATTCACTGCATACGAAGCATCATCAACAGCATTGTTAAAACTGAATTTCAAGTCACCTCCTTCGGTTCTTCCTGCGTATTGAATGGCTTTATCCCGAGCATTGGCCGGTTCGTCGATGGTCAGATTTTTAACGTATAATGCGGCGTCAGTATCAAAATTATTGTAAGTGTTGCTGCCTTTATATGATTTAACGGTAGATGGAACCAATTCGCTTCTTGTTGCAGGAACGTATGCATCAAAATCGATGGTTGAGCTGATAACACCGGCAATGTTATAATTCGGATTTGGGTCTCCATAAGCTACGAATCTCATACTGTTAGTTCCGGTTGAAGCATCAAAAGTGTTGTTAAATGCCTTAATGATACCACCATCTTCACCAGAGAAAGTTCCCATATTCGATGGATCATTTTTCTTTGTTGTTTCATTCCAGACGTCGGTACCCTGCATTGAAATCATCATCGGGTGTTTACTGTTGCGGAAATAATTTCCCTCAACAAATACCGATGAACCCATTGTTGAACCAACGCCGTATTTTGCACATCCATCATAATAATTGTTATATACATGAGCCGAATAATAACGAACACGTGGATGACGTGAATCGGAATGGTCGAACCAGTTGTGATGATAGGTGATATACAAACCGGAAGTTGTACCCTCGCTCAGACCGAGTAAACTAGCTTTACCGTTGTCCCAGAAGTGGTTGTACGAAAAAGTAATATAGGTTGAACCTTTGTTGTCTAAAGCGCCATCACCTTTTATCTGATCGGCATCACTGCCTGCATCACCATAAAACATGTCGCAGTTATGCAGCCATATATGGTCATTGTCCTGTTGTAAACCAAAATCGTCGCCTGCAGTACTGTTGCAATTCATTGATGCCAGGTTACGTATTTCAATATTGGTGGCGCTTTTTAGCCTGATTCCCATGCCATTTACCACCGCGTCATTGCCCACACCCTCAAGAGTAACATAGCTTGAAGCATTTTGAGCATTTTCTATAGTGATATCTCCGCCTTCCATTACAGCCATATCAGTAATATTACCGATTAAACGAATAATAAACGGACGTGTGTCTTTACCTTTTTTAATTCCGTAAAGTATATTTTGTAAACCTACGCATGGATTCGAATTTGCCCCGGTGATATTCATCGATACGGTGTTCTTGGTATTCTGAGTCACATAAATAACGACTGCACCGTCTTTGGGTGTACCATCCGCTTTATAGGCTCCCGGAACCCTGCCACCGGCAAATGCAAATCCTGTACGATCGTGTGGAAGAACTGTCAGTGCTGATGTTTCGGTTGCAGTCCCTTCTACACCTCCAACCACCGGAGCTATCTTTACAGTATAAGTTCCTGCAGCAAGACCTAACAGGTCGGCACGTACGTATGTCGCATAATTCCGTATTAGTTGTGTGTCAATTTTTCGGTTGGTAATACCATTCCCGCTATAATATACATTGTAACTGCCGGCACCCTGTACCGGTTGCCATTCAACAAAAGCCGATTCGAGCCATCCGGAAGCTTTGTTGATAGTGATGGTTTGTGCGTTTAGTTGTGAAATAAAAATAAATGCAATAAATAAAAACTTTTTCATTTTGTGGAATTCTATCAGATTAGTTGTAAATATAAAAAAAGTAAAACGTTACAAAATTACCATATCTGTAATATCCTGTTGTGGATATTTTGTTTTAAAATGTGTAATAATTGGCGAATTTGAATTTTTATTGAAATACGGGGTAAGATTAAAGTTTTAAATTTGAAACAGATAAAATACAGCAAAAAATATAATCATAAATATTTCAAATTTCAAACAAATCATTTATCATAGTAACCCTTCATATTTTTATAGTCGTTTTAACAAGTCGGTGATGGTTTTGAAATGGAATAAGTGGTCATTCTTAATCTGACAATGCTCCCTGAAAACTAATAAATTGAAGAAAAAATTCCAATAAATTTTATTAATTCAAAGCAAAAGACTATTTTTGTATTGAATTTACCGAAAAAATGACAAACAGATACGAAGAGCTTATCAACGCGTTTGAATTTAAACTGCGAAAACTAATGTCGGAGTACCGGTCATTGCAGGATCAAAACGCTGAATTAAAGGCTGAATTAAGCAGGAAACATACTGATTTAATGATGGCTCATCAGGAAGTGTTGGAACTTCGGAAAAATTACGACCATTTAAGAATTGCAAGAAATTTGGGAGTTACGGACGAAGATCGTAATGAATCAAAGCAACGAATTAATAAAATGGTGCGGGAGATAGACAAATGTTTGACGCTTTTGAATGAATAAAGCGTATGAATAAAAACGAAGAAATATTCAGAATCCACATCAATATCGGAGGTTTCAGGATTCCGTTGAATGTAGCCCGAAAAGATGAGGAAATATACCGTAGAGCTGAAAAAATGGTTGTTAATTTTTTGGATGAATATCAGAAAATCTACAACCAACGTGCCACTGAAGAGATTTATATTTTAGTTGCCTTCAGATTAGCTGTAGCTTTATCAAAACAGGAAATTGATCAGAATCTGGTCCCTTTGGCCGAAAAAATAAGGGATCTTGATAATGAATTGAATCAGTTACTTGCCAGAAAATAATATTTCTTTTTTTTGACTCCATTACCCGCATTACGTCGACTAAATGCTAATTCAATCACAGGTTGAATTATTCATTGTCTTCGCAATGCGTTTTTTATTATTAATCATTAAAAATCAATTTCAATATATTAAACAATTAAATAATTATCATGACATCAATAATCATAGGAATCATTGCTTTTGTGTTAGGTACCGGAGGAACTATGTTTCTCTTGCGCGTACTCAACAAAAAAGCCCGACAGGAAGCTGAAGCTGAAGCTGAACTGTTGAAGAAAAACAAACTTATAGAAGCCAAGGAGAAGTTTATTGCACTTAAAGCCGAGCACGAACAACAGGTGCAACAACGAAATGCAAAAATCCAGGAACGGGAGGTGAAACTGCAACAACGTGAAATGCAACTAAACCAGAAACAAGGTGAAATGCAGCGTAAAATCAATGAAGCTGAATCACTGCGCGATGCCCACGAACAACAATTGAACATACTTGAAAATAAAAGAAAAGAACTGGAACATTTAAGTAAACAGGCTCACGAACAACTCGAAACTATTTCCGGATTGTCGGCAGAACAGGCCAAAGAGCGACTAATCGAAGCACTCAAGGAAGAAGCTAAAACCGAAGCAATGTCCTATGTGAACGACATTATGGAGGAAGCTAAAATGACAGCCAACAAGGAAGCGAAGAAAATTATTGTTCAAAGTATTCAGAGAGTAGCAACCGAAACTGCTATTGAGAATTCGGTAACTGTTTTCCATATTGAATCTGATGAAATTAAAGGACGAATCATTGGACGTGAAGGACGAAATATCCGTGCTTTGGAAGCAGCCACCGGAGTTGAAATTATTGTTGATGATACCCCCGAAGCAATCGTACTTTCAGCATTCGACCCTGTTCGCCGTGAAGTTGCACGCTTATCATTACACCAATTGGTAACTGATGGACGGATTCATCCGGCCCGTATTGAAGAAGTAGTAAATAAAGTAAGGAAACAAATTGAGGAAGAAATCATTGAAATTGGTAAACGTACTACCATCGACCTCGGAATACACGGTTTACACCCCGAACTGATCCGAATGGTGGGAAAAATGAAATACAGATCATCATACGGCCAGAATTTGTTACAACACTCGCGTGAAGTTGCAAATCTGTGTGCTACAATGGCATCTGAGCTTGGCTTAAATCCTAAAAAAGCCAAACGGGCCGGACTCTTACACGATATAGGCAAAGTGCCGGATGATGAACCGGAATTGCCACATGCAATACTTGGTATGCGTTTGGCTGAAAAGTACAAGGAAAAACCCGATATCTGCAATGCAATTGGAGCTCACCACGACGAAGTAGAAATGGAAACATTGATTGCACCTATCGTTCAGGTGTGCGATGCAATTTCAGGAGCACGCCCGGGTGCGCGTCGCGAAATTGTTGAAGCCTACATTAAACGCTTAAACGATCTCGAAGCTTTGGCACTCTCATATCCGGGAGTTCTGAAAACGTATGCCATTCAGGCCGGACGTGAACTCAGGGTCATAGTGGGTGCAGATAAAATTGATGATAAAGAAACCGAATTGCTTTCGTTCGATATAGCCAAAAAAATTCAGGATGAAATGACTTATCCGGGACAGGTGAAAATCACAGTTATCCGCGAAACAAGGGCTGTAAGCTATGCCAAATAAATAAAAGGTTAAGCTTTTAAGAATAAATCCGTATTGCAAAAGTAATTTTGCTATACGGATTTTTTTTTGTTGTTTCAGCCTTTTTTGTGATGATTTAATCAGGATATTTAAATTAGTAAAATACATTAATTTTGTTCAATATAATTGTCGGTTCTGCAAAAATTAATTTACCTTTGTAGCCGGTTAAATGAATAAATAACTGAATCTTTTACGGGGCTGTTTGGTTTTGACAGCAGGTAGAAAGGGTAAGTAAGCATGTCGGGCATTGAGAAAACGGCTCGTTAATAACGGTTCTCAAAACAATTAACTGGCGAAAATAATTACGCTCTTGCTGCTTAATCGAATCATAGTAGATAAGCTTTATCCCGATACAAGGTGTTGGGACAGGACATTTCCCAAAGGCCGTGGCTTCGAGGCCAATGATAAGGAGATGCAGCTAAATCGGAGATAGTTCCAACAAGCCTTGGTGTTGGAATGAAACATAAAGGATAAGGCGCAGGTTGGTGGCTTCGGTCTTGCCAGCGCACGAAAATTAAAGCGAAGATAAACATGTAGAAAGCTTATTATTTCCTTGTTTGGACGAGGGTTCGACTCCCTCCAGCTCCACATAGACAAATTAAAATCGCTAGTAATCAATAGATTACTGGCGATTTTTCCGTTTAAATAAGTGTCTATAAAAAATAAAAAAGTACATATTTATTTAAATATAAGCAAGTTACAACAAAACTATAGACAGAAATGGCACGAAAGCAGACATTAATCGTATATCCACATTTAAATGATTGTGGAGGAGACTTAAAAAAAGATTGGTATGTTGAATGGAGTTTTAGAATTCCGGGAGAAGAAAAGCCAAGAAGGCAGCGTGCATACAGTGAACTACGAAAACCAACGGCAGTTGAAAGATATGAAGCTGCAAATATAATTATTGATGAAAAAACGCAATGGATAAAATCAGGCGAGTATTTGAACGGTAACCATGACAGGGTATATATTGATGAACTTATTTACCGGCAGGAAGCAAAACTTTACGGTCAGGCAAGAACTGGTATTGCAACGTTAAGAAGTAATCTAAGTGATTATTTAACAGTTATCAGGCAACAAGTTAACGATAAAACATACCAGAATTATCAATCAAAAATGAGATTATTTGCTGCTTTCCTGGACAAAAACGGATTAAGTAATATATCTGTTCATAATATATCCAGGGCTCATATCATTAAATTTGCAACTAATCTTTCAGAGTCCGGATTATCGCGTTTAACAATAAAAAAGTACATACAGATTTTACACAGTTATTTTGATTATGAACTGGAAGCCGGCAGAATAGATAATAATCCGGTGACAAAAATGCCGGTATTGGGTAAAATTATTGATATGGCTGCAACTCCTTTTCATGCTGATGAAAGGAAGATGCTTAAGAGTGCAATTGAACCTGCGGATCCGCAATTGTGGTTAGCATGCGAAATTCAATATTATTGTGCGATTCGTCCCGGAACTGAATTAAGATTAATGCGCATTGAATGGATAGACTTTGCCCGAAAAAAAATGAAAGTTCCGGTTGCTGAAGCAAAAAGTAATCGCATTGACATTATTGACATACCTTCTTTTTTATTCGAAAAAATGAGATATCTTGAATCCTATAGCAAATATCTTTATGTTTTTGGCAAATTCGGCCGTCCCGGAATCGAACCTCTTGGAAAGAATACTATGCGAAACAGATTCAACAGATATCGAGAGGCTCTAAATATCCCAAATGACAGGAAATTTTATAGCTGGAAACATACCGGAGCAATACAATTGCTCGACAACGGTATGCAACCTCACGATTTGAAAGGGCATCTTCGTCATCAAAGTTTTTCGACCACCGAAGTTTATATTAAAAAAAGAGCGGGCAACCTTGAGGGAAAAGTTGACCGCTTCAGCACGGAGATTTAGCACATTATTTTAGCCGGTAAAAGTAACCGGTAACAATTCCTTTTTGTTTAGATTTAGTACTTTCAAATTTTATAGGGATATAAATTTGTTGCTCAAATTGATATAAATTTTTGGTATTAATTTCAGTATTATCTTCCATTAAAAATACATACTCTCTTGAAGTGTCAATTATTGATTCATGACGATAATCAGCTATTATTCCGTTTGTTCCTGTTAATCTCATTGTTGTGGTAGCGTTTGTTGAAAATATTGAGTTTCTCCATACTTCAAAAGGAGCATACAAGTTATTTTCATCTGCATAAACAGGACCAAAATCAGGATAAAAATCACAATGAGAAAAAGGATATTTAAAATGAAAATTATCCTGGAAATACCAGGCATTATACATTTCAATAATGCCTGTAAATAAAGCGACTTCAATAAATGAGTTTCGAGATAAACTTTTCAACGTGCCTTCGATTACTTCTACCAAATTTTGATTTTCACTGATGAAATAATTGTTGCTTGCTACCGGGAGTTGGTGTACTAATTGTACCGGTAAATCTGGACGGTCAGTAAAATTCAAAGTTATTTTATTGTATTCAATTTCAGAAGGTACAATTTTTAAACTTAATACATTATCACCACTACCAAAAGCTTTAAATTTATTGATTAAATTTGTATACGATCGGTAGTCTCCAATATTTAATTTATATAGGTTTATTTTATCCGTATTACCCACAAAGTAGCTATTCCCCGAACTTGAAATATTGAATAAATAATAGCTGTTAAATGGTAATGGAGTTAAATTATCGTCAATATAATCTGCAATTTCCGTTTCTGAACTTAAATTAACTTGAATTATATTCTTTAATATTTCTTCATTCAAATCATGGTATTTGAAATATACTGTATCATTGAAATCATATTTTATTTTTGAAAAACACAAATTTACGACTTTTGATTTTTGAGAGAAATCACGTGTATAGTTATCAAAAGCAACAATAGAATCAACTACTTTTTTGTTATCTACAATTGAATTTAAACTAATTATCGAAACAGATTTGTCACTTGGATCAACAACAAACTCAACATTAAAAAACGACTCAATTGCTTCTTTAAATTCAGTTATTGTAAGATCTGGCAAAGCATCTGCATATTTCAAAGAATCAACTGTGTTGATTAAAAACATTTTTATTGCCCGTTCGTCTGAATTTAAAACATTATATTTAAGTGAATATCCAAGTAAAAGAGGGAATTTGTTTATATAATACAACAAGTATGGTTGCATTATGATATTTTCAACTGAGCTTACATTTTCATCTCTGGATGAACTATTGATACTTTCAGTAAATTTGAAATTATTGGCAATAATTGTAGTGCCGTTTTTATTAACTTTTACGGGTGTACAAACAAAATTATTCTGATAATACTGGTTTTCACCTAAAGGTGACACTTGATTAAATAAACCATAACCGGAGAGTTGAGTACTTAATAAAGCACGAGCATAATCAATCTCAGTTTCAGTCCCCCAATCGAGTTCCCAAATCTTTTTATCATTTTTTGCCATATACTTTAACTCGGAATTGCCTGCCAGAAACTGAAAATCAACATTGCTATCATTATTTTTATTAATGATAATTGTTCCAAAATGTGATTTTCCATTATCAATCAAAAATGCATCTGCTTTTTGGTCAATATTAAGTTTATTTTTCCTGTTTAAAAAACCAAAAGCAATAGCATTATTTTTCTCAAGTAATGAAACCTGCATATTCAATGAGAATTCTCCATCGCTCGAAATTTCAGGGTTTTCTTCAGTCCACGAAAAGCTGAAATCTTCCGGAAGTATTAACTCCCGGTTATTTACAAAAAATCGTATCATCCTTTTGCATTCTTTATAAGTTGATTATAATCTTCGAGTCTTTTGGCCACACCATCATCACCTGAAATCACTGATTTTGCTATGATTCCACGTTTCAGCTCGCTGAGCAACGCAGCATTTACAGCACGGGTTTCGTTAAGCATGTTTATCAATTCCGGATAATTGGGAACAACAACAGGTGTTTGAATGTTTCCTTTTGCTTCGGCTACATATCCACCTGCAGCATATCCGTTCTTTACACCCAATGAACGGGCAATATCCTGAATACTGATACTGGCAACCGTGTTCGTGCGTTGTGCATAATCCACAAGGTTGAAAACTCTGCGGAGAGGTGCGTGTGATGTGGCTTCCTGATTGGCTACAAACTCTCCGGCGTGGACTATCCCACGGGGTTCATATTTGTCTCCTGGATCGGTGAATCCTCCGGTATAAAAGTTTTTAATGGATTCCCTTTGGGAATTGGCCACCGCCAATTCAGCCAATCCTGCTCCACCTGCAAGTATCGCTAAAGCAGGTCCTAAAATTCCACCTTCAGCCCACATTTTCATTACTGCCTGTGCTGTATTTGCTATGATTTTTGCCGAAGTAATTGCAAAATCAATATCTGCATATTTTTTCTTTACTTCTTTAACTTTTATTTCTTTCTCTTCTTCAAGATTGGCAGTATCTTGTCCAGCCTTACGGGCAGCTTCAATGCGTTTATCGTAATTTGATTCTATTTTAATAGTTTCAGCTTCCTGAATTCCATTTACTATACGCGATACATTTTCAGCAAATTCTTCGGCTTTTTCTGCATATTCAGTAGCTGCTTTTAATTGTAAGATTTTTTTTGCCTTTTCATATTCTTTTTGAATAAGAAGTTTTTCATCTAACCCATCCTGCAATTCTCTCAATTCTTTCTGATACTGATTACTCAAAGAAGTATTATTTTCTAAGCCGTATTTATCAATTAATGCTTGACGCTTTTGCTGGTATTCTTCTTCTTGTGAATATTTTGTGTCGCTAAATTTTTTCTGAGAATCGGTAAGACTTTCTTCAGCTTTTTGAATTTCTGAATTCGCCTTTTCGATTGCTTTTTTCTTTTCTTCTTCAGACGAAAATGTTTGCATTTCAATCAATGAAGCGTATTCTTTAGCATCATTAAGTCGTTTTTCAGCAACGGTTATTTCTAATGCGGCAGAATCGAGTGCAAATTTTTTCTTGGTTGTATAATTGTCAACTAATTTTTGTTTTTCTGCATTTTCAAAAGAATCTGTTGATTGTTTGATTGACTTATACGAATCTTCTATTGATTTTAGCGTTTGAGAATCAAACTCGGTACGTATTTTTGCACGGGTGTTTTCTATTTGCCTTTCGATTTCCCCTGTATCTTGCCCGTATTTTTTTGCCAATGTAAGTTTCGATTTGTAATATTCCAAATCTTCACCGAGTTGTTTCATTTTAAGTTCATTCTCGGTTTTTGATGACGATTTAATAGTTGCAAGTTCCGATTTATATTTATCGTCGAGCGTTTTTATTGATTTATCATACGCTTTCTTTTTTTCTTTATCGGTTATATCTCCTCCGCCAGACTTATTAATTAAAACCCATTTCCCATTTTTCCAAACAGATAAACCATCCGGGCTAATGTCACCTTCTTTATATACTATTCCACCACCACCGAGTTTGTCAGCTATTTTATCGGCATCACCTATTAAACCCTTAAATACAGTTTTAATGGCATCAGATTGTGTATTTACTCTGCCAAAACTGGATGCTAAATGGAGAAGGTCATCAGCAAGTGATCCTGAGAAAGAACCTTTCTTTGAAAGAGGACTTATCCCATACTTACTTAACAAATCCCAACTATCGGAATACGCTTTTTTTAAATTCGTTGAATTTTCAGAATATATTCGACCAATTTCAGATACTACAATACCTGCAATATCGTTTCCTTTCTTCTTGGCTATAAATTCCTGTATATTAGTTAAATATTTTGATTGTTTTTCAATTTCGTCGGTAGCAATTTTATCAATACTTGCATTTTGAATTTTTAGTGCCATCGATTGCCTTAATGCAATATTTGCTAATCTTTGTGCCTTTTCAATATCGGTTATATTTCCTTTTTCATCGATTAAACCTTGAATATATGAACCATATTTTTCTTTTATAATATTTAGCAGTCTTGCTTTTTCAGCTGTTTCAGGATTTGCTTTTTTGTATGCATCAAATATGTTGTTTAATTCACGTTGTTGAGTAGCAGCTTCTTTATTAAAATCTTTTAAGGCAATCTGTGCCTCTGTTTGTGCAGTACTCAATTTGTAGACATATACAGTAAGAGTAGCTAAAGCAGCTCCTATGGCAACATAAGGGTTAGTCAATAGCGTTCTAAAAAATTTAAGAGTTGTACTATCTAATGCTTTAGTAGCAACTTCATTTACTTTTTTTGCAATAGTATTATAAGTTAATGCTAAAGTATATGTTCCCATTGTTGCCGCCAATGTGAAAAGTAATCCTTTGTTTTCACTAAGCCATTTAGGCATTTTAATTAGTACTTTCAAAAAATTGGCAGTAAAATCCGTAGCCCTTAGAATAGCTGGGTTTAATGATTTTACTAATTCCATACCAGCTTCATTAAATCTGTTTTTAGCTTGGGCCATACGTGCCGAAACAGTATTAGTTTGAACTATAGCCTGATCGTAAGCCACATTTGTACCGGTTACTGCGGTTCTTAACCGGTCGTATACTTCAACATTTTCCAGTAATATCTGACCGGCTGTTATATTCTCAGCACCAAAAATTTTTATAGCCTTTGCATCTCTTTTGGCAGGATCCTCAATACTGTTGAGTGATTTATTAATCTCAATTATTGCATCACGTACATTAAATGCACCACTCACATAACCTACACCGGCATCTTTCATTTTTAATAATGCGCCACGAAGTTTTGTACCTGCTTCCTCACCAAGTAATTGTTTACTTGCTAATACCTCGAGCATGGCAATTGTGTCCTCCAGCGACATATTACTGCCATTTGCTACGGTACCCACATTCTTGAGCGAACCGGCAAGGCTGTCGGCTTCGGCCGATCCCTCGAGAGAACCTGCGGCAATCACATTAATAATTCGTCGGGACTGATCGGCTTCAAGGTTGAACTGATTCATGGAGGCAGTAACTACATCGAAAGCTGTAGCAACATCCATTTTGCCTGCAGCAGCAAGAGTAAGCGCTTCTTTGGTTACGGCTGCCATTGCTTCTTTGTTTTTCAGAAGTTCAGGACGTTTACTACCAATGGTTGTAAATCCGTCCATTATTTCTTTTGCGCTCGCAGTGATTCTTATGCCGGCTTCAGTAGTTGTTGTGGATAGTTCTTTTGCATAATCACGTAGCCATTGAATATCTTCATCTCCGAGTCCCGTTAAAGCTTTCAGGTTTGCTTTAGAATCTTCCACCTCGTTTCGCATATCCATGAACTGCTTTAATCCCATGGTAAGTCCGGTTATTGCAGCTATTCCTGCCGTTATCCCGGCAAAATATTTGTTGAATCCATTTGCCATGCGCGACATACGGCTCTCACCAACTTTCGATTCGTTGCTCAAATCGGATATTTCCTTTTTTACATTTCGTAGATCATCTCTTACCTGCCTCCATTCTTTTGAATTTCTTTGCAGTGCCGGGCTGTTAAATTGTTTATCCAGTTCTTTTTTTGCCTTGATAAGGTCCGCCATTGATGATCCGGAAAGATTATTGAGAACTTTCTTTAAATCAAAACTATCTTTTTCTAACTGGCGCATCTCTTTTTGAGTTGCTTTAAGCTGTTTTGAGAATTTCTCAAAAGCTTTACCATCTCCTGCGGCATTTGCCTCCTTCAGTTTTTGTGTTAAAGTTTCAGCTCTTTGAGCTAATGCAGTAATTTCCTGTTTGGCTTGTTCGCCATTAACGGTTACCGTACTGGTTGCTTGTTCGTTTTGAAGTTGCGACATAACTATGTATTTTAGTTATGCGAATAAAATTGAAAATAATTATTGTAAAAAAGACAAAAAAAAACCGCCCCCGATTCACATCGATAGCGGTTTTGTCTTCTTTAACCTTAAAAAAATAAATCCATGAAAAAAGTGCAATTTCGGACTAAATTACTTTGCAAAAATCAATTTAATTTTATTCAATAAAAAGGACAACTTTGATGCGGAAGTAAACTTCCAAACTACAAGCAAAATTACCGGCAGGGAAATACCAAAAAGCAGCCATTTCCACCATCCGTTTGCTTGCTTTGTTTTTTCAATTACTTCACTTTTAAGTGAAGATATTACTTTATTTACACTATCTGAAGCGTTTTTCGACAATTTAAAATACACCGAAAACAAGTTTTGCACTTCAGCTTGAGAGTATAAGGTTTCGATAGATTCTAATGCCTTAACATTTTTGCCTTTCACGGTTTTCTGAATAGTTTCGGTAGCCACTGCCGGCCGCCTGGTAATGCTGTCTACTTTTGTCTTGGTATCATAGGTAATAGTATGAACAGTTGTTTCTTCATTTTCAGTCGTCTCGGCTGAAGTATTTTTTTTAATCGATTCTTCAGCATTTTTTTCGGCATTGACATAAGTTGTCAAACTTTGATTTTCATCCGACGTTTTCTTAACTTCTGTGGTCTGAAGCAAATCAGATTTAACCTCAGATTTTGTTGTTTTCTTTGCCGGAGTACAGCTCACAAATAATGATATCAGCACAATGAACCCAATTTTATAGAATTGTTGAATCTCGGCAATATAATGATCAATATTTTCCGGCCGGTGAATAAATCTGTCGTTCTTAATCAATAATGCCAGATAGCTTCTGATCAATCTAATCAGCATGTTTCTTTTCTTTTTCATATCCATCTCGATACTTTATAAATTTGTGATTTTAATCTTCGTTTTCTGTATACTCCGTCGCCTTCTCTACTCCCGGCTTCATTGGTATTACCTTCGACTGTCACTGTGTATGAACCTGATTTCCATTCGTCGATGAAACCGACATGAGCTATCCTGCCTTTATTGGAAAACCATATCCCGAAAACATCAGCTGTTCCGGGAACGGAATTACCTGCAGATCCTTTTTTATAAATTGTTTTTCCGGCAGGAAACCAATCAGGCGAATAGCCTGATACAACTGCTTTTATACCTGCAGTTTTAAATGTCCACGTAACCAACGCAGCGCACCATGGGTTCCCTTTGGCCAGCTTACACGATTCCAGGAACATCTCTACCTGGCGTCCATCGTTGTTGCCGGTAAGCTCCCTTACACCGATTTGGGAGCGATAAATCTCAGCTACACGGCCGACTTGGCAAGCAGCACTAATGCTGCAACCAATAAGAAGTATACTAAGTAGGACAATTTTAATTTTTGCCATGGCGATAGTTTTTCAAAATTTGACTTCATTTCTGAAATTATAAACCGGTAGAATCTGCCGAACACAATTTTCAGTATGATCCATGCTGCCGACAGGAACAGAAGGAGCTGAATAAGCGAAAAAATTGGTACCTGGAATATCCCGGCATCGAAAACGGCTGCCGTGGGGTCCATCCAACGCAGTACCGGCACCGATACAAGCCAAAGCCCAAATGCAATCGGCAGAGTAATAAGTTCGTGGTATTTTTTGAAAAAACCGCGAATAGTAGCCCATACTACCAGAAGAAAAGTTCTTAATGTTTTCATAATTTTTTATTTTATAATTTTTGTAACCGAAGTCGGATCACCGGAAGCCACGCTCCAGATACCTATAATGATAAGAGCAACCAAAAACATAATCAGGAACCAGGAGTGTTTGCTCAGAAAAACTACTACTCTGATCTCGTCAAAACGTTTGTTTGTTGAACATTCTAGAGCATTAATTCTCTTGTCAGTATCAACTTTATTTTCCAAAATAGCGGTAGTAAGTTTATCCATGCTCATCGCAAGTAATACGATCGACTTTGCAGTTGCGCTTTTACTTGCTCCGAGCACTTCTTTTGCTGTTTTTTCGTTTTCTTCGCTCATTACTGTCAGAAACTGTATATTAGTTAAAAAAATATTGATATTTGATTGCTAAAAAAAGTACAATATAAGGATACAGGAATGCTGTGTATTCGAGAAAAAGTACCGGTTTATGATATTTAAGATACAGTAAATAGAATATCAATGCGCAACCGGCAACGATTAGAATAAACCACCAACATACTGAAATGCTCATCCAAACTGCCCATACGAACGACATTATACCGCCAACTTTCGCCCCTGCAAAATGAACATCACCTTCGACTCCATCTTCTTTATATGCTGGTGCAAGCGATGTAAAAAGAACCGGTGCACAGGTAAAAAATGCCGTAAAAGTGAGTGGATCTGGAGTATAATCAAGTGCGGTTAGCATCAATAAAAAGCTGCTCGAAAACAGAGTTACCGGGAA
>CALCBD010000049.1 GCA_937897985.1 uncultured Paludibacter sp.
AGGACAATAAAGGGAAAGGAAACTCCGGTGAGTTGATGATCTTAATTTCAACAATACTATTATGGTCCCGAATCATTTCGTGTCATTAATAGTATTGTTGATTTAAATAACTGAATATTTTTCGCTTTCGAACTCATCAAGCAGATTTATTTTGAATACATTAAATTAACAACCTGAATGTTTCGTAATGCATTACCATTAATTAAGTTCTATGATTTTTTTTAAAAAAAAAGAGGCACTCTAAATAATGATTTAATAGAATAAAAAATCGGATAGCTAATGCCGTAAAATTAAGTACGCAATAAAAAAAACACTACCGGGTAAGTGTATATTGAAAAGATAAAATTAACGAATGAAAACTATTAAAAGCACAATTCAAATTAGCATTTTATCGACATTGACATTTTTGAGTTTTAATATTTCCGGACAAGTTCCCGTAATCAAAACTCCACAACCGGCAAATATGCCGACTGTCCCTACATATACTAACCCTGCTAACAATTATCCGGCAACTCCAAACTATCCGACACCTAACCCAAATAACCCTTTGGACATGTACGAACAGGACAGACGGACAATTGAACGAAGAGACAAAGAAGTAAACAGGATATTGCAGGAATTTAATCGTAGTTCACATGGAATTCAATACGACTTTCCTTCACAAGCTAATCAAACGCGAACTGAAAACTTTCGTAAATCAGCAAAGTTACTTAACGATATGTTGAACGGAACTGTTCCAATGAATCTGAGAGATGCAGTTTTTTCAGTGGAGAATGCTTATTTTGAAGGAAAACTTGAATACCCTAAATACACAAAAGCGATAAACTCATTAATTGCAACAGCAAAACTCAAGGCACAACAAGACGGATACAACTGGAATAATCCATTAACAAGAAATGTTATGCTATTCCGCGTTATGTCGGACACACTAAAGATAAAACAACCAAGTAATGAAACAACGATAACTTCATATCCTTTACGTTACGACTTTGATGATTTTATGGGTAAAAACGAGTGGTCAAAAATGTTTGTTTCCAAACTTCTTTCCACCAAAACAGGACAATGCCATTCCATGCCATTGTTATATCTTATCATGTGTGAAGCTACAAATACAGAAGCAAACATAGCCTATTCACCCATGCACACATACATAAAGTTCAAAGACACTAACAACGAATGGCACAATCTGGAACTAACCAACGGACATATTGTTTCAGATGCTTATGTAATCGGATCTGGATTCATTTCTTCAGAAGCATTGAAAAACAGGATTTATATGCAACCACAAACAAAAAAACAAATTTTACAGGAATGTTTGACTGATTTAGTTGCAGGTTATGTATTTAAATATGGATATGATGAGTTTGCAAAACAAAATATATCTAACATACTAAAGAATGAGCCGAATTATTTACAGGCTTTACTTATACAATCAAATTATGAAACTGCCCGTTTTGCTTATGTTGCAGAACAATTAGGAAGACCACCGCTCGACTCAATAAAAGCACGTTACCCACGTGCTTATAAATTATATGAAGAGCGAAACAGAACATATCAACAAATCGATGATTTAGGTTATCGGGATATGCCACCCGATGCATATCAGGACTGGCTGAAATCAATGGACAATGAATATCAAAAGCAACAACAGGAAAAACTAACAAGACAAATTCAAATAACGAAATAACATTTAAAATCAAACAAATATGAAAAAAGCAATTTTACTCTTAGGTTGTGTGCTTATCAGCACAGGATTTTTGCCTGCTAAGCAGGATATATTCAAAAAGTATGGTCATAATAAAGAAATGCTCACACTTAGTAAAGGCAAGTATCAGGAAGTTTTCAAAAATGATGAAGTTGTTCAAGTAGGAACAGTTTTGCTGAACACCAAAACAAACAAAGTTGCAAAACTTTTACAGGAGGACACTACCAAAACTAACTACAATGCTGAATTATCTAGTAGATTTCTGACTGTTGACCCGTTCTGCGAGAAGCATCCGGAAATAAGTCCGTATGCGTATTGTAATAATAATCCAATTAATTTGGTAGACCCTAATGGAATGGATTGGTTTTATCATTCAGCAGATGGAAAGTCTGACCCAACATGGATATGGCATGATGGAAGTACTTATAATACTGGTGTCAAAGACAGTAATGGAAAGGATGTTATTTTACAAGGTACTGAAGCAGTAGTAGTTTTCAATGGTTCAAGACAAGAAAAACTTGGAACAAAAAATGGAAAATCCGGATATATTGATGGAGAAGGAGCTGTTACTGCAAGTGTAAAAGTTTATGGTCCCGATGGAGCAAATGATATTCATAATTATACAGGATATACAATGACATCTAATGCAACTAATTTTGGAGCAATAGACGAAGGCACTTACAACGGAAACTATGATGCTGTTGGAAAAAGTGGAAAACTTACTTCTCATTGGGTCTTAAACCACCGAGGTGCAGTAAGAATGATGGATGGTAACATAAATCCAAACGCTCCTTCACAAATAGATGCTAATGGCGAGGGATACAAAAGCCAAATTTTCATTCATTCTACTAGTATGTCAGGGTATGCTGGAATATATCCAACTACAGCTACATCAACAGGCTGTTTGTTAATTGCTCCAAATGACTGGAGTAGTTTCGACAACACAATGTCTGGCGTTCAGAATTTCAAAGTTCAAGTTATAAGAACACAAACAGAAAGGGTTCCATTGCAAGGAGTGATAGGGCCAGTACAAAATGCTTTTATTTTACAAAGAACAGTTAAATATTGATTGCTATGAAAAAGAAAATATTAATTAGCATTTTGCTTGTAATATCTTGTTCTTATTTATTTGCTCAAAGCAAAATTAAATGTGATGCTTGTGTTTTTTTAAACCCTGATTTTAAAGGAAAAAAGGCATTGTATGATAGACCAAATGGAATAATTATTAAATATTTAAAACATAATTTTAAAGAAGAATTTTATATTAATCTTGATATTTTGGATAAGAATGACAGTATGTTTTATGTAAGGGCTTATTGTCATTCAGATGGAACGACAATAAAAGGTTGGATAATTAAAGATAACATAATTGGAATATATTCTAGGGGGTATATCGGAAACCCATTAACACTATATTCTCAACCAAATTTAAAGTCAAAAAGTATATATAGATTTAATGATAATATCTCAAATATGTATATTGTTATTGATTGCATTGGGCAATGGCTAAAAGTAAAAACCATATACAAAGGCAAACTCTATATTGGATGGATGTCGCCTGATATGCAATGTTGTAATGTTTATTCTACATGTAGTTAATTCTACAAATAAACTCAACAATTTTGCAAACAAATTTTTTATATAACGATATTTTTAATGCAAACATAAATAAATGAAATATATATTCCGCATATTTACATTCGTAACTATTTTTTCATATACAACAAAAGCACAAAGTTCTAAATCTATCTATCAAGTTGCTTATAACAAAATAGATAGCATGCTTATAGGGACAAATGCATTAAGTTTTAAGGAAGCTGTTTTCGTTACAGAAAATTCATTCTTAGATAATCAGTTAGACAATAAGCAAATCAATATAGAAATTGAAGCACTCATAAAGTTATTATATTCAGTATCAAATAATGAACAACTTATATATTCCAAATCAGACAGGGATATAGTTCTTAAAAACGAAGCTATTTTTAGGATTATCGCAGATACAATTCCTATAAAAATAAATCATAGTCAGATAGTATTGCGTACTCCTTATATTTATGATTTTGATGATCCATTTGGTGAAAAAGACTGGACAAAAATGTTTGTTTCAAAACTATTGAAAACAGGAAAAGGCAATTGTCATTCATTGCCATATCTTTATAAAATACTGGCAGAAGAGATGGGTATTCCGGCTTACTTGGCTTTTGCTCCAAATCATATTTATATAAAGTCATATTCAGAGAAAACGGGTTGGTATAACACCGAACTTACAAGCGGAACCTTCCCGATTGATGCATGGATTATGGCTTCGGGATATATAACTGTTGAAGCTATTCAAAACGGTTTGTATATGGACACGTTAAGTACAAAGCAATCCGTAGCTAATTGTTTGGTCGATTTGGCACAAGGTTACCAGCATAAGTTTGGAAAAGATAATCCCGATTTTGTTGTGAAATGCTGTAATACATGCTTACAATATCACCCAACTAACGTTAACGCCATGCTTACCAAAGCCGAAGCACAAAAGTATTACATTCAGGCACAAATGAAAGCTAAAAACCTCAAAAAGCCACAAGATTTGTTTACAGATAACTCTATCAAAGAAATGTATGAGGATATGGAGCAAACTTATGTCAGGCTTCACCAGTTAGGCTACAGGCGAATGCCCGAAGAAATGTACATGCAGTGGATATCTTTACTAAAATCAGATCCAAAGAAATATAATAAACTGCCAATTAATATTATTAAGAAATAGTCAACAGTTGTATCAAATTTAATACAACCAGTATCTGAAAAAACATTATATTGGCATTTTAACACCTTAATCGAAAAAAAAGCCAACAAATACTATCAAATCATTATCTATAATTATTATGAAAAAACAATTTTTGACTATATTATTAGCTTTAGTATTATTGGGCTGTAATACTGAGATTAATACTAATATTGAGTCGTACAGTTTAAATTTTCTTCCCCGTAAATGCAACTATTTATTATGTGCAACGATGTTACGTAAAACAACTGTTTTTCAAAATGAAAACTATTATGAGTATCATTATAATGGAACTGATGTTACTTCTGCAAGTGTAGATGATTTTACAATTGGTATTTTTACAGCAAATACAATTGACGGAAATCAGGATTTACTTGACACCCCAATCCCCTCACTCGAAAATGAAATAGCTATGAATTACAAAAAAGTTTACTCAGCACCGATAACACTTCAAAATACACCAAATTTTAATTTTAGTTTGATTTCAATAAATTATCGCATTACAGGAATTAAAAAACTAATTATATCGTCAGTAGATGTGCCATTGTTTAGTAAAGATGCAGGCACTTCGTTAAATGAATTTTTTGATATTGTAAATTTAGTAAAGATGCAGGCACTTCGTTAAATGAATTTTTTGATATTGTAAAATATGATCCTGATTTTATTGCTTCATCCGCGACAAATAGGTTAATATATGGATACGGAGAAAAAAAGCCAGAGTCGATTGAACAATGGTTAAGTTTATCTCCATTAGGACAACCGGCATTATATTTACACTTGAATACTATTCCTCTCAACTTACCACAAACAGTTCAATTTAAAGTAGATATGGAAACTAATGAAGGCATAAAATTTTCAAATATTATTAGCAAAGTTACTCTAAGAAATTAAACTATTTAAGGCGATAATTAATACATTCTCAAAATACAATTACTGCTTCATTATTTCCTGCTGATGTCTTACTGATTCTTCGTGAATGGCAACCAGCACTGTTTTCATAAATTCGGCATCCATTCCCATTCTTTCGGCTTGTGCGATACGGTTTTGTAAGATTTCGTCGTATCGTTGCGATTGCAGAATCGGCATATTGTGTTCTTTTTTATATAAACCTATCTCGCGCGAAACCCTCATACGTTTGGCTAATAATTCGAGTAAACTGCTGTCCAGATCGTCAATCTGACGGCGCAATGTGGCTAAGTTTTCGGTACTCTGGGTGGTATCGCGGATAACAAGTGTATTCAGAATAAAATCAAGTACATCGGGTGTCACCTGCTGTGATGCATCGCTCCATGCTTTTTCTGGGTTGCAGTGTGATTCAACAATGAGACCATCGAAATTAAGGTCCATTGCCTGTTGACTAAGCGGTGCTATTAATTCCCTGCGTCCGCCGATGTGACTCGGGTCACATATTATAGGCAAAGTTGGCAATTGCCGGCGAAGTTCGATGGGGATGTGCCATTGGGGTAAATTACGATAAATCTTTTTGTCGTATGAACTGAAACCACGGTGAATGGCACCGATTTTACGGATACCTGCATTATAAACACGTTCCACAGCTCCTATCCACAAATCCAGATCAGGATTTACAGGATTTTTTATTAATACGGGAATGTCCATGCCTTCGAGCGCATCGGCCACTTCCTGTACTGCAAACGGATTGGCAGAAGTACGTGCTCCTATCCACAAAATATCCACATCGTAAGCCAGAGCCTCACGAACATGAGCGGCTGTTGCAACCTCTACCGCAATGTACATTCCGAGTTCTTTTTTCACTCTTTTAAGCCACGGTAAAGCCATTACACCGTTTCCTTCAAAACCGCCCGGTTTGGTTCGTGGTTTCCATACACCGGCGCGAAAAATTTTTATTCCGCGGGCAGCAAGTTGTCTTGCCGTTTCCATTACCTGTTCTTCTGTTTCAGCGCTGCAGGGTCCCGCAATAATCAAAGGACGTTTTGCATCGACTCCCGGTAGTAATATTGATTCGAATTCCATATATTTAATTTTGATTTGTCGTAAGTTATTTTAGTTAGATAATATTTATATGTTTGAGAAATTGACTCACTTTCGTGTTACTGCATCTTTTTTATTCTGTCCAACGCTTTTTGCAACATTTCGTCGTTGGCACACAGCGAAATACGAATATATCTTTTTCCTTTTTCTCCGAAAATAAAACCCGGTGTAATAAAAACCCAGGCATTATAGAGTACCTTATCAGCCAATTCGCCGCTATCCTTATAACTATCAGGTATTTTCCCCCACAAAAACATCCCCACCTGATGTTCATCATAAGTACATCCTAACTGAGTCATAATCTCACCGGCTTTATTTCTCCGGTTTTGATATACTCTGATATTCATTTCATTGTGCCACTCTTCCGAATTGTTGAGTGCTGCAATTGCGGCCATTTGCATAGGTTTAAACTGACCACTGTCGATATTACTTTTAACCTTTAAAATCCATTGAACAAAAGTTGCGTTAGAAGCAAGCATTCCCATACGCCACCCCGGCATATTGTGCGATTTGCTCATCGAATTCAACTCAATGGAAATTTCCTTAGCACCTTCGATCTGCAAAATACTAAGATGATTTTTATTGAGAATAAAACTGTAGGGATTGTCGTTACAGATAACAATACCATGTTTTTTACCGAAAGCAACTAATTTTTCAAACAATTCAACAGTAGCCGGTGCACCGGTAGGCATATTCGGATAATTAACCCACATTAATTTAACATTGCTCAGGTCAATTTGTTCGAGTGCTTCGAAATCGGGCTGCCAGTTGTTGTTTTCGTCCAAATCGTAGGTAATAACGTTAGCCTGTACCAGATTGCTTACCGAAGAATAAGTAGGGTATCCCGGATCAGGCACTAAAACACCATCACCCGGATTCAGAAATGCCATGGAGATATGCAAAATACCTTCTTTTGAACCGATTAATGGTTGAATTTCGGTGTCAGGATTTAATTCAACCCTGAACCATTTCCGGTAAAAGTCAGCAAACGCTTTTCGAAGTCCGGGAATACCCACATAAGGTTGGTAGCCGTGAACATCAGGTTTTGATGCAGATTCGGAAAGTGCTTTTATTGTTTCGGGTGATGGAGGCAGGTCAGGACTTCCAATTCCCAGACTAATAATATCAAGGCCACGGGCATTCATCTCGGCCACTTCCTTCAGTTTGGTCGAAAAATAATATTCCGATACGGAATTTAATCGGTTGGCCGGTTTTATTTGAATCATAATTTTATGTTCTGTTATAAATATTTAAATTAATGGAGTTTTACATTCGGCATATTCGCCTAAAGTTCTGAACTCGCTGATTAAAGGCTTAATAGCAATCACCGATTGTTTGTATCTCTCGAGGTCAGGAAACTGGAAATCGACGTAAAACTGATATTCCCATTCACGACCGATAATTGGTAAGGATTGTATTTTGGTAAGATTGATACCATAAAATGAAAATACCGACAGTACTTTCGAAAGGCTGCCTTCAGCGTGAGGCAAAGTAAAAACTACCGAAGCTTTGTTGATGATTTCGTCTTTTTGAATCTCTTCAACTGTCCATTTATTTCCAAAAATCAAAAACCTGGTAAAGTTACGTTTATTGGTTTCGATGGCAGAAGCAAGTACTTCGAGTTCGTAAATTTCTGCAGCCCGCGAACTGCAGATAGCTGCATTTCCAATGAGTTTCTTATGCGAAATATCCATCGCTGCAAGTGCTGTATCTTCGTGTTCGACCACTTTGATTCCAGGCAAAGTATTCAGAAAATCAGCACATTGCATCAAAGCTATCGGATGCGACTGTACTTCTTTAATGTCGTGAATGGATTGACCCGGCAATGCTGCAAAACAATGAGAAATATGAAGTTTAAATTCACCGGCAATAGGTAATTTATACTCTTTAAGCAATTCATAATTCTGCAATAAGCTTCCTGCAATTGTATTCTCAATCGCCATAATTCCGATTGTATTCGGATCTTTTTCAATGGCTCTGAACAAATCTCTGAATGTAACACATGGAATAATTTCAATTTCTTCACCTTCAAAAAAATGTTCGGCAGCAATTCCGTGATATGCACCTGCCCCACCCTGGATAGCAACTCGTTTCATATTTTATTTAATTCTGTATTAATTTTCTTTGTCAGATTAAGTATATTGTAAAAAAAAAAATCCTGCTCATGTATTTGAGCAGGATTTTATATATTGTTGATTGATTTTTGATTCATTTCTACATTTACATAAGTTTATCCTGCTCTCACCTGCTAAAGTAAAAGTAAAAATAAAAGTATGTAAAAAATCGTTTCATTTGATTTCTGATTGTGGCACAAAGGTAATACTTTCTGTAAAAATACAAACGAATTTTATAGAAAAATGTTCAAAATAATTTCAAATTACAACTAAATGCCTAATTTTATTATGATTTCGGATTTTAAATTTTTACAAAAATCGCTTACTATGGCCGATGTTCGTGAAGTAAAACCACCCGAAAACGGAAAACAATACACTTTAACAACTGATAATTTCATGTCAAAATAAACGAAACATCCCAAATGATAATGCCGGAATGGCTTTTTAGTGTGAAATTTCAGAATTCCCTCATTGACGTCGATGAAATCTATAGCGTAAACATTTTGTATTAAAGAGACTATTTCACTGAATGAAAAAAGCTCACTGTCGACCGGAAATGAAAATTCAGATTTACTCCCGAATCCCGGATAATTTATATCAGTTGATGTTAAAAACCTGATTTTCGGCTTCATATCATAATAAATCAATGCTCCGTACAAACTCACAAAAATTACTGAATTCATTGTACTGATCAGCAATGATTCTGAAATTTCATTGTCACCTGGAATAAAAACCATGCGAACAAAAAAAGTAACGACAAAAAAAACTGCGAATACCAAAACACAGTATCTTAAAATGTATTTTTTCATGTTTAAATAGTTGACATTAAAAGCATTTCAAATATAAACTTGAAAATTATTAGTCATAAATGTTGTTTTGATAACATTTATTATAACCTGTTACTTATATTGTTGACCGTTAAAATTTTAACAATAAAATAAGATTCTTCAAATCTGTAATTATTGAAAACAAAAATATAAAAATATAATTTCATTTTCTTCAAAACTCTATCAATTAATAAAATAATATATTTATCTTTGCATCTGTTTGTTTAATTAATTATGAACAAAAGAATCACAATAAAAGACATTGCCAGAGAGTTGGATATTCACCATTCAACCGTTTCGAGAGCACTCAGAAATGATCCGAGAGTGAATATTAAAACCCGTGATCTTATATTGGATTATGCTCAGATTCATGATTATCAGATTAACATTAATGCTTTACAATTACGCGGATCTGGAAATAATGCAATAGCACTGATAGTACCGAATATAAACCATTCATTTTTTTCGGATGTAATCAGTATTTTATCGGACATTGCCTGTAAAAAAGGATACGTAATTTCGGTTTTTCAAACCAATGAGCAATATGAGCTTGAAGTTGAAATTGTCAATACAATTATCAGGCATGATTTTGCCGGGGTACTTGTATCGATTGCTCAAAGTACATTAGATGCAGGTCATTTCAGGTTATTACACAAATTCGGAATACCAATCGTCTTTTTTGATCGGGTTTGCGAAGATATCTCAACGCCTAAAGTACTGATAAATAATGAAGAAATTACTGCTAAAGCAACAGAATATCTGATTTCAAAGAATTATGAAAGGATTGTTCATATCACAGGCAATGCTCATATTAATGTTTTTCGTGAACGTCAGGCAGGTTATTTGAAATCAATTGAAAATCACGGATTAAAATATACCAATTCAATAATTCTGAATAATGATTTTACTGTCGACAGAGGAAAACAAATCATGGACAATCTGTTTAATTCGCCTGAAAAACCGGATGCAATTATTTCGTCGTCCATTCACATTACAATGGGTATATTATTGAAAGCAAGAGAGTTAAAAATAAATATACCGGATGAACTGGGAATTGTCAGTTTTGGGACACAATTAATTGCAAATTTAATTCAGCCCGGACTAATTTCAATCGAACAACCTGAAAAAGAAATAGCTAAACTATCATTCCAGTTACTGGAGCAGTTAATTAATAAAGAATTTGCTATCGATTGCAACCTGACTTTGGTTGCTAATGCTTCGATACATTTTCACGAATCTTGTTAAAATATTTTTTTTATTATAAATTGCACACGTGTGCTTAAATACAAATCATTATGTTAAAAGGAATTTCAGCACTTATCAGTCCCGAATTGTTAGCAGTTCTGGCACGTATGGGTCATGGCGATGAAATCATTCTCGCAGATGCTCATTTTCCGGGAGAATCGTTCAACGGACGTATTATACGTGCCGATGGATTGCGTATACCCGACTTATTAGCAGCAATTTTGCCGCTTTTTGAACTTGATGCTTATGTTCAGCATCCTTTGGTTATGATGGCTGCCGTCGAAGGTGATGTACTCGACCCCGAAGTTGAGAAGTCATATCTGAAAAGTATTCATATTTCAAATCCGGCGGCCGCTCCTATCGAACGAATCGATCGTTTTGCATTTTATGAACGCACAAAATCTGCATTTGCTGTAGTTATGACCGGCGAAACTGCAAAATACGGTAATATTTTACTGAAAAAAGGTGTAACACCTGTTAGCTAATCAATTCAATTCATTAAAATACTAAATTTATGGTTTACAAATCAAAAGCTGCTTATTTACCCGGAAACAGCACAGTTATTTTTAAAGATGTAGAATTCCCTGCACCCGGGCATGGTGAAGTTCTGCTTAAAATTAAATCGTCGACGATATGTGGCAGCGACATACGTGCCATCTATCGTGAACATCTGGGTAAAGGGCCCGAAGGTTATCAGAATAAAATTTGCGGACACGAACCTGCAGGCCAAATCATCGCCTGTGGACCTGGCATGAAACGTTTCAAAGAAGGTGACCGCGTGGTGGTGTATCATATTTCGGGTTGCGGATGTTGTAACGATTGTCGCCGCGGATATATGATTTCATGTAAAAGTCCATCGCGGGCTGCTTACGGATGGCAACGCGACGGAGGGATGTCAGAATACATGATAGCTGAAGAAAAAGACCTGGTATTGCTTCCTGACGAATTAACATATACTGATGGAGCCCAGATTGCCTGCGGTTTCGGAACTGTCTACGAAGGGCTGGAGAAAATCGGTATCAGCGGTAACGATGCTGTGCTTGTAACCGGATTAGGGCCGGTTGGATTGGCGGCTTTAATGCTCGCCAAAGCAATGGGAGCTCAAAAATTAGTTGGCGTGGACACCGTTGCCGAACGCTGTCAGATAGCAAAGGATCTCGGACTTGCCGACGAAGTATATGTTTCGGGTGAGGGCATTATGGATAAGGTTATGGCTGCCACAAAAGGAATGGGCTATGAAAAAACGGTTGACTGCTCGGGGCATACTTCGGGACGCCAGCTTTGCATACGTGCAACCCGTCAGTGGGGCAAAATGGTAATGATAGGCGAAGGTGGAACTGTTGAGTTCAATCCAAGTCCGGATATAATACATGATCAGAAAACCATTTACGGATCGTGGGTAACATCCATCTGGCGAATGGAAGAATTGGTGGAACGGATTGTTCGGTGGGGAATTCATCCCGAAGATTTGGTTACAAACCGGTTTGTACTTGAAAAAGCACCGGAGGCTTATTCATTGATGGCCGAAGGTAAATGTGGTAAAGTGGCTATCGTTTTCGACGAAGAAATCAGGTAAATTGCGGTTCTATCATTTACTAATTGACCCGGGACTTCATTTGTACCGGTACAAATAAAAAATATAAAAAAAAATGCAAACAATAAATCCAACATTAGTTCCTTTTAAAACACTCTATTCAGGAGATAAAATTCCTGTAATAGGTTTGGGGACTTTCGGATCCGACAATTATGATGCCGAGACTGTTGCACAGGCAGTAAAAACAGCTATCAAAATGGGTTACCGTCATATCGACTGCGCTTCGGTATATGGTAACGAAAAAGAAATTGGCAATGTTTTGAAACAGGTTATTGATGAAGGAATCGTAACCCGTGAAGAACTCTGGATTACTTCCAAAGTCTGGAATGACAAACATAAACAGGTGGTGGCTTCGTGTAAACAAACGCTTGAAGATCTGCAACTTGATTATCTCGACTTGTACCTTGTTCACTGGCCGTTTCCAAATTTTCATCCACCAAAATGTGATGTATCAACCCGTCAGAAAGATGCTGTACCCTATATACATGAAGAATACATGAAAACCTGGGCGCAAATGGAAAGCCTGGTTGAAATGGGTTTGGTAAGAAATATTGGAACTTCGAATGTTACAATTCCGAAAATGAAACTAATTTTACGTGATTGTAAAATCAAACCGGCAATCAACGAAATGGAGATACATCCTCACTTCCAACAGCCTGAATTATATCAATTTATGAAAGACAATGGAGTTGAAGTGATTGGGTATAGTCCTATCGGTTCGCCGGGAAGACCAGAGCGCGATAAAACGCCTGAAGATACAGTTGACATGGAAGATCCTGTAATCGTTGCCATTGCCGGACGTTTAAATATTCACCCTGCTGTTGTTTGCCTTAAATGGGCAGTTCAGCGCGGTCAGATCACAATTCCGTTTTCGGTAAAAACTGAAAAAATTTACAACAATCTTTTGGGAATTACCGAAGGGACTCTGACAAATGAGGAAATGGAAGCAATTTCGAAAATTGACAAGAATTGCCGTTTAATCAAAGGTCAGGTTTTCTTATGGGAAACAGCCAAAGGCTGGGAAGATTTATGGGATTTGAACGGTGAAATAACAAAATAATGAAATTTATTTTGTAGCTAAATAAAGAACGGCTTCAGCAAATTGATAATGCTGAAGCCGTTTTTTATCATTTTAACTCAGGTCAGTTATTCTGCCTTGGGTTTATCTTCGCGCGGAGGACGCGGAAGTAACGCTTTGCGTGAGAGTTTGAATTTTCCGGTTTTCTGGTCGATGTCAAGCAATTTAACATCAATCATATCACCTTCTTTAATTCCCGACTGTTCCATGGTTTCGATGCGTTTCCAATCAATTTCGGAAATATGAAGCAATCCTTCCTTGCCCGGCATAAATTCTACAAATGCGCCATAAGGCATAACTGATTTCACTTTCGAAGGATATGTTTCGCCAACTTCAGGAATTGCAACAATACCTTTAATTTTTGAAATTGCAGCATCGATAGCAGCTTTGTTATTAGCAGCAATTTCCACACGTCCCTGATCACCGATTTCTTCGATGGTAATCACAGCACCGGTTTCAGCCTGCATATTTTGAATAATTTTTCCACCGGGGCCAATAATTGCACCAATCATTTCCTTCGGGATGAACATCACTACAATACGGGGTGCGTTTGGTTTCATTTCGGCACGTGGCTCAGCCAGTGTTTCCTGAATTTTTCCAAGAATGTGCATACGACCTGCTTTAGCCTGATTCAATGCTGTCTCCAGAATTTCATACGATAAGCCGTCCACTTTGATATCCATCTGTGTTGCTGTGATACCATCCTTTGTTCCGGTCACTTTAAAGTCCATATCACCAAGGTGATCTTCGTCGCCAAGAATGTCAGAAAGTACGGCAAAGTTTTTACCTTTATTTTCAGAAATTAAACCCATTGCAATACCTGAGACAGGTTTTTTAATTTCCACACCGGCATCCATTAAAGCGAGCGTACCTGCACAAACAGTTGCCATCGAAGATGAACCATTCGATTCAAGGATATCGGAAACCACGCGAACCACGTAAGGATAATTTTCGGGAATCATATTTTTAAGTGCCCGTAAAGCGAGGTTTCCATGACCAACTTCGCGACGGCCTACACCACGTGAAGCGCGGGCTTCGCCAGTTGAAAACGGCGGAAAATTATAATGCAGCATAAAACGCTCTTTACCACGTATTAAAGCTTCGTCAACCAGCTTTTCATCCATTTTGGTTCCAAGTGTTACAGTGGTCAGCGACTGTGTTTCACCACGTGTAAAAATGGCAGAACCATGTGTGCCGGGAAGATAGTCCACTTCTGACCAGATAGGACGGATTTCAGTTGTTTTTCGACCATCCAGACGTTTTCCTTCATCGAGGATAGAACGACGCATGGCTTCTTTTTCAACATCGTGATAATATTTTGCAATTAATGCACTTTTTGCTGCAGCAGCTTCCGGATCGAGAGCTGCAATATATTCATTCAGAATTGCTTCGAAATTATCAGAGCGTTCGTGTTTATTCGGATTGCATGAAGTGGCAACTGCATATACTTTGTCGTAGGTTTTTGCCCAGATATCCTTCTTCAGATCTTCATCATTTTCCTCGTGACAATAGCTGCGTTTAACAGTTTTACCTACTGCTTCCATCAGTTCAAGCTGAACCTTACATTGTTCGATAATAGCTTCGTGAGCCACTTTCATTGCGTTCAGCAAATCGTCTTCACTCACTTCTTTCATTTCACCTTCTACCATCATTATATTATCAATTGTGGCAGCAACCATGATTTCCATATCTGCTGAATCCAATTGTTCGAAAGTAGGATTTATGATGAATTCGCCATTGATTCGGGCAACACGAACTTCAGATATAGGACCGTTAAACGGAACATCCGAAACAGCCAGAGCGGCAGAAGCAGCTAATCCGGCTAAAGCATCGGGCATATCGATACCATCAGCTGAGAACAGGGTCACTGTAACAAAAGTTTCGGCATGGAAATCATCAGGAAACAAAGGACGTAAAGCCCTGTCGACCAAGCGTGAAACTAAAATTTCATAATCCGATGCGCGACCTTCACGACGCAAAAAACCGCCAGGAAAACGACCCGATGAAGCAAATTTTTCTTTATAATCTACCGAAAGTGGCATGAAATCAGTTCCGGGAACCGCATCCTTTGCCGAACAAACAGTAGCCAACAGCATGGTATTTCCCATGCGAACCATTACTGATCCATCAGCCTGTTTGGCCAATTTACCTGTTTCGATTGAAATCGTACGACCATCACCGAGTGTGATAGTTTTTGTAACTACATTCATAAAATTACATTTTTTCTTTTTAAACTATTTAATTTCGGGCGCAAAGATACTATTTTATTCTCAGAAAAATTGCAAATCACTCTAATTTAATGATAGTTCGTATGCCGAACTTTTTTTTATAAAAAATTCATTTTAAAATAAGAGATGTTTTTCATAATTTGATAACTGACTATCAGTCAATCATTAAAACTTTTTTAATTACTTCGGGAAAATATTTATATTCAAGAGCATGGACTTTAGCAGCAATTTCAGATACACTATCATGATCAGAAATTTCACATTTCGCCTGAAAAATAATACTTCCCTCATCATAATTTTCGTTAACAAAATGGATTGTGATGCCCGATTCCTTTTCGCCGGCCTCTTTAACTGCCTGATGTACATAATCACCATACATACCTTTGCCACCATATTTAGGTAATAATGCCGGATGAATATTTATAATTTTACAGGGAAATTTATCAATCAGATTCGAAGGTATTTTGAGCAAAAAGCCGGCAAGAACGATAAAATCAATATTGTATGACTTCAGCAATTTTATAATTTCTGTTCCTTCGTTAAATTGCTCTTTCGAAAAACTGAGAGACTGAATATTTAGTTTTCGGGCTCTCTGATGAACAAAAGCATCAGCTTTATTTGAAATAATAACAGGAAATTCAACATCTGACCTGTTCGAGAAGTAAGTCACAATATTCTCGGCATTTGAGCCTGAACCAGAAGCGAAAATGGCAATTTTTGAAGACATAAAAATTTTTAATTTATTGCTCACATTTGAGGTATTTGTGCAAAAAGATGTATTTTTTTTATTTTTCTTGCGAATATTTGAAGAAATTTTGTTTCCTTTGCACCGCAAAATTATAAAACAATTTTTATTTATAAACTTAAAAACAAAAATTATGTCAGAAGTTGCAGCTAAAGTAAAAGCTATTATCGTAGACAAATTAGG
>CALCBD010000050.1 GCA_937897985.1 uncultured Paludibacter sp.
CCCGAAGGCGGACAGGCAGTAACCATGGTGTACGACCTGCAGGGGAACAGAACCAGTCTGACTGACCCCGACACGGGAATCACCACCGACAAATACACAGGATTCGGAGAACTGGACTGGGAAGAAATCACCGGGAAGGACAGTACAGTTGTTACCACCGATTATACATATTACCCGCTGACCGGCTTATTGGATACCCGCACCTGTAACAACGAAACCACTACCTACGGATACGATGCTCTGTACCGGCTCGAAACCATCGAGATACCCGGAAAACACAAGCAAACCTTTACCTACGGCAGTTTCGACCGCATATCCGCTGTTACCGAATTAATCGGGGGGAATAAAACTCTTGTCAAAGGCATAGGATACGACGGTTTTGGGCGGGTGAGCTCCGAAACCTTCAATTCGGGATATTATGTCGAAAATCATTACGATGACTATGGCAACCTTACCCTGGTGACCGATAAATACAACCGTACCATCTGGGAAGCCAAAGAAGCCAATGTGCGTGGGCAGATTACAAAAGTACAGAAAGGAACAAAGGAAACCATTTACGGATACGACGATAGTAAAGGCCTGCTTTTGTCCATGACGGTACCGGGTGAAATAAGTTACGGATATACGTATAACACACAAAACAAACTTGAATACAAAACCGATTACCGCATCAATCAGAAGGAACATTACACCTACGATGCCCAAAACCGTCTTACCAACTGGGATATACTTAACGCAACCACCAACGTTTGCCTCAAAGCCAATAGTGCTACATACGATGTGCCCGGCAATATTAAATCAAAATCCGATTTGAATGTACCCAACGACGTGACCCTGAATTATGAGGAACCATTAAAGCCACACAAACTCACATCAATATCGGGAGTAACAAGTGCAATACCCGCCACAAGTTTAACGGTCACTTATACCGACTTCCGTAAAATGGAAAGTCTGACCGAGGGCAACAAAACCTACACGATAAGCTACGGAGTAGACGAACAGCGGCGAAAAACAGAGTTTAAGGAGAACGGTGTAACGAAGCTCACCCGCTATTACCTCGGCGACTACGAAGAACAGACAGATGATGTTGGAAATACAAAAAAAATCCATTATCTTAGCGGCGGTTCGGTGATGATTAATACCAATGGTGTAGAGACACTTTATTACGGCTATACCGATTATCAGGGTTCGCTTATTGCGCTTGCCAACGAAAACGGAAATGTAGTACAACGCTTTGCTTACGATCCCTGGGGGGCACGCCGCAACCCTGCGAACTGGACATTGCCTGGAAGTCCCCCTGTGGGGGATTTAGGGGGCTTCAACCGTGGTTATACCGGTCACGAGCACATAGATGCTTTCGGCATTATCAATATGAACGGGCGTGTTTACGACCCGGCAACGGCGCAGTTCTTCAGCCCCGATCCGTTTGTACAATCGCCCGGCGACTGGCAAAACTACAACCGTTATGCCTATTGCCTTAACAATCCGGTGATGTACACCGACCCGAGCGGGTATCAGTATGTGCAACAAGAAGAAGACACTAAATTCAAATGGAGTTTTCAGGATGAAATGGCACGTACTGAAAGAGAATTAGGATTATTGAATGGTGGAAATACATCGATATATAGCTATTTATCGGCATTTAACAAAGCTTTTCAGAATGGCTATAAAAGTGATTTCACACAATTCATGAGAGATGTTGATAAACAGGCTTCAAACTCAGATTTTAATGGTCAGTTAACATTTAGTTATACGACTCAAGAGAAAAGTACAGCGAAATTTGGTAAAGAACGAATAGGTGATCTTGAATTTGTATTCACTGAATTTATTGTTTATCCTACTATCAAACACTCAATTACCATTAATTTATATAATGGGAGTAACGATTCAGAACAAGAGAATAGTTATGATTGGGATGGTCTTATAAAATACTTAACTTACAAAAGTGGTGGACCTGCAACAATATTAAGCTTTACAGGCAAACTTGCACAACGAAATATAATTACAAAATATAAATCTGGTGGTGATTTTTTAGAAACTTTGAAAGATTTTAAGAGTGTTGGGAAGTTAGGTTCTGTTGCTAATAAAATTGGATATATTGGATTAGGTGTTAATGCTTTACAAGTTGGCGTTGGCGCTTTAAATGGAACAAATAAAAATAGTGACTATTTACGGCTTGCAATAAATGTAGGTTTAACTCTTATTACTATATCTAATCCAATTGGAATTGTAGCCATAGGGATATATGGTGTTTTAGATTACTATTATGGAGACCAATTATGGAAAAGTTCAGGCATAGATGATTAAAGGAGTATTATGAAAAAAGTGTATCAATATTTATTTTATAAGTTATATTCTTATATGTTACGAACCCCAAATAAAACTAATGCTTTTGAAGGAGCGGTTGCATTAATTTCGATTATTGGAATATTTGTCTTGATGGACATTTTGGTAATTGTAGGTAAACTTATTTTTAACATAAACCATGTTTCAATGAATATAATGATAGTTCCATGGCTTATTATTATGTTTTTTATCTATTTGATTAATAATATGTATTTTAAAAAGTACATAATATTAATCAAAGAGAGATTTGATAATGAAAGTAATACTCAGAAATGGGTTGGAAGAATAATTGTATTTATTGTAGGATTTGGATCTGTAGGGTCCTTAATTTTAATAGGTTTATTACTGAAATAGCTTATGAAAAATCACATCAATGTTTTTTTTACATTCTGTCCAAACGGTTATATCAAACCTCCGTCCTCCCGGATATATAATTAAATGAGAGAATGGTTGCTCGTAGCTGGGATTTTTAATCACCTCAGACGTCCGCGAGATTTTGTAATTTAATTAAGGATATTCAGTTGGGCTGGGATAATTAATAAGTTATGATGAATTACTTTTTTTATAAAGACTATATGTTTAATAAATTAATTAAACATTCAGATTCGTTATATGTTTCAGCAATAATGATAAGTATTTTAGAATTTTCAAATTTATTTACCATTTATCTTATTATCAATAAGAATCTTTTACATTTAAATTCAAACCTGTTTATCGGGTTGATAATAGTGGTTGTTATTGGAATTTTCCAAATTTCAGCAAATACAATTTATTATAAAAAAAATTGTAATCGTTTATGCGAAAAATACAAAGGAGAAACGTTAATAATTAAAATAATTGGCTATGTTTTTTATGTTGTATATTTCATTGGTTCAGTTGTTTTGGTGTTATTTCTTGCTAAGAATGGGTATACTTCATAAGCAAATTTGCATCAAAAAAACTATAATACCCTGTCCTCACGGATATGTAAATAGATGAGCAAACAATCGCGCACATAGCTGGGATTTGCAATTCCATCCCGGCAACGTCGCAGTTCTTCAGTCCCGATCCGTTTGTACAATCGCCCGGCGACTGGCAAAACTACAACCGTTATGCCTATTGCCTTAACAATCCGGTGATGTACACCGACCCGAGCGGGTATCAGTATGTGCAACAAGAAGAAGACACTAAATTCAAATGGAGTTTTCAGGATGAAATGGCACGTACTGAAAGAGAATTAGGATTATGGAATGGTGGAATAACAAGTTGTAATGATACATGGAATGGTTATATCTCTGCCAAATCAAAAGGTTGGTTAGGAAGCTACTCTGATTTTCAACAAATAGCTGATAAACAAACAAGTAACCCCAGCTTTGATGGCACAATTGTAGTTCATACCTTTTTAAACTTTAAAATGAAAGATGAAGTGGGTGTGACTTCAAAAATTGCTACAACAATAAAAGTTATACTTGGAGGTTCAAATAATGGAGAAAATACTTCATTAAAGGAAAGAAATGGGAATAAAAATGATTATGTTGGTGTTTTATCAAATATAACTAATACAGTTGGAATATCTGCCAGTACATATAAAAATATATTACCTATTATTAAGTATCCATTAATCACAAAACATTGGGGTAATATAAATCTAACCGGTGGTATATTAATAGGGAGAATTGGATTTGGTGCAAATTTAATTAATACTGCTAGTTCTGCATATAATCTCTATGATAAATTGAGTATTGAACATTCTGTAGATGCTTTATTTACTGGCATAAGTTGGTTTCCAATTTACGGAGATTTTGTAAATGGTTTATATTTATGTGGAAAAGGTCAAGTAAGTCTTAGACAAGAAAATATCCTTAATAACAGACCAGTTGAATATCAGAATTATATTCCAGCAACAGGTGATGTATGGAATTATTCATGGTAAGTTCATTAAGAATGTAAATATATTAAGATTAAAAGTATGAAATTATTTAAATTTTATGATTACATCTTTTTTCGATTATCATCATTTTATGCAAAGCAACATGGTAATGAAAATCGTTTTGGATCAATGGTTCTGTTGAGTTTTACTCAAAGTTCAAATTTTATTTTAATTGGAAGCTTGATCCTGATAATTTTAAATAAATCGATTAAGATTCCATATTTAATTATAGTACTTTTAAGTATTACTTTTTTTTATATTTTTAATACCATACGTTATAAATATTTTGTATCATTTCAAGACCTTTATGAGAGATGGAAAAACGAAAATGTATCAGAAAGACTTAAAAAAGGTATTTACATTATGTTGTTTTTATTTCTATCTCTATTATTGTCTCCAATTATCGCACATTTTGGAGTAGTTAATTAATCCGTTGATATACTAATGGAAGTCCCCCTGTGGGGGATTTAGGGGGCTTCAACCGTGGTTATACCGGTCACGAGCACATAGATGCTTTCGGCATTATCAACATGAACGGGCGCGTTTATGACCCACTTACGGCAATGTTCTTCTCGCCCGACCCCTACCTGCAGGCGCCGGGTGATTGGTTGAATTATAACCGCTACGGCTATTGCATGAATAACCCATTCAGGTATACTGATCCGAGCGGAAATGTGTCGGAGATAAGCCGGTTTTTCAGAGACAATTCAAACACAATAATTACTACTGCTGTTTCAATTGGAGTATTTGCAGGTGTGTTTATTGCAACAGGTGGTCTCGGGGCTCCACTTGCAGCCGGGATTTATTCATCAATAGCATCAGGAGCTACATCAGCAACATTGGGCACGGCAATGAATGGAGGAAGTTTTGGTGATTGCTTTTTAGCCGGGACAAAAGGCGGAATTTTTGGAGGTATGAGAGGCATGGCTTCAGCAGGGATAGGTGATATTTTTCAGGGAGCCGGTTTTTGGAATGAACTGGGTAGTGCAGGTGCTCACTCTTTATCTGAGGGTACAATATCAATGTTAAGTGGTGGCGATTTCTGGCAAGGCGCAGCTTCGGGAGCTTTAAGTTCACTTGGTGGTTCGGCAGCACAGGGTCTGGGTATACATGGCTTGGGCATGGTTGGTGTTTCTGCTGCTTTGGGTGGGGTAGGTGCATATATTGGAGGAGCCCGTAGTACCGAGGAAATACTTTATGGTATGGCTGTTGGAGCTGTAGTTGGGATGTTGAATCATTATTTGCATGAAAGAATTGCAAAGCACTTTATAAATCGAAGTGAGGGATATGAATATATGTATAAAAATTCAATTGATAAAAATGGTAATGCGATTCGTGAAGTTGCAGGATGGAATTTAAGCGACGGAGGTGTAGTGGTGCTACCATTTGAAAGAAACGGTAAAGATTTCTCCGAATGGAAATCACTGCCAATCTATAAAACAAAAACCGGAAGGCTTTATTTGCAATTCAATGGTAATAAACACTTCATTGAATCATTCATTCATACACATTTAATTGAATGGAATAATCCAAAAAATCCAATTGGGATTAGTGGTTCGGATTTAAAACTTATTCAACTACTCAAACAACCAATACAGATTATTTATCGTAACCGAATTATTTACTCTGTAGATGGAACATATAATCATAGTTTTAATACTTACAATTATAATACTGTAGGGTCATGGTAACAAAGAAAATTATTATTACATTACTCACTCTTTTTCTTTTACTTTCTTGTATTCAGCAAGAAAAGGGAAAAATGGAAATTTTGGAAATTAATAATAGTGAGTTAAAAAAAGAAATTAGTAGTTTTATTCAACGGTTGGATACTACACTTGAATATAAATATGTTATGTGGGCTGATTGTAATGAAATCAATGATTCAGTATTTGAGTATTTAATATATCCCAACTCTACTTTTGGCTTCCTTAACGTTGATCCTTTTCATTTTGTTTGTTCAGTAGATAAACGGCCAGTCTTTTTTGCAATGAAGAGTCTTTCAAGAGTTGGTTGCGAGAGTCCATTTTTCAAACTGAAACAAGAAGTTGTAATGGACCTGATAAAACGAGAATTCCCTGAAGAATATAATGATTTAATGAAATTGAAAGATAATGAATTATATTTGCCGTTTGTTCACAAAGAGTACCCAGAAACACTTATCTTAGTTTTCACAAACGGAAAATTGACTGAGAAAAAAATAGGACATGGGCTTTTAGATCGAGAATCGAGATAATTGAAATCGAGAAACAGGTTCGGGGGTTGTTTCAATTGGAGTATTTGCAGGTGTGTTTATTGCAACAGGTGGTCTCGGGGCTCCACTTGCAGCCGGGATTTATTCATCAATAGCATCAGGAGCTACATCAGCTACATTGGGCACGGCATTGAATGGAGGAAGTTTTGGAGATTGCTTTAAGGCAGGTATAAAAGGGGCGGTAATTGGAGGTGCAACAGCTGCATTAGGTGGTGGTTTAAGTATTATAGGGGGTGCTGGAATGTCATTTGCTGAAAATCTATTATTAGGAACAGCTGAAGGTGCGATAACAGGAGGTTTCAATTCACTATTGTCAGGCACAAATGTGTGGAAAGGAATGTTATGGGGTGCAGCTTCAGGAGCAGTGCTTACAACTGTTTTTTCTGAGAACGTGAGTAATTTATTTAAAGGAGAAGGATTCTACACCAATGAAAATGTATTTAATCATATGATAGCTAATGGTGTTAGCAAGCAAGATATTTTAAAGTATTTTAAATTTGAGGGGAAATATTATAATGGGAAATATGACAATGATGCATGGTTTGATCCAAAAAACGGAATAGGATATTCAGATGGAGCATTTATATCTTATCACAATCTTAAACAAAGCAATACTAAGGTAATGTTTGAAAAGATAGCATATTTAAATAAGTCAAGGGTAGTTCCTCAAAACCCAACAGGTGTTTTCGATATTGATAGATGGCAACAAGAGTTTGAAGGTCATAAATATTTATATAAAAACAAAGGATTTTATCCTAAAGCTACCCCTGATCCAATCATGCCTTTAAATGAGACAATAAAGCAAATGCAGTTTTATAATACAATTTACGGTAATCCGATTTTTAATGTTCCTTCCTTTAACAAAGAATGGTGGCATTTTATTTATAAAATCCCAAGAAGATGGTAAAATTATTAAATTTATTTTATTTTGTTTTGTTATTTTCTACACAATTAACAGCACAGAATACAAGTAACAATCATTTTTATATAATATCTGACAACATGGAAGATAGTATGTTTTGTGCTAAACATTTTCCATATTATAATTTTGATAATGAAAGCATTATTTATGGGATTATGACGCATGAAAAATCAATTCAAGGAAAAGATATGCCATTAATAGATATTTTATATGAAGTTAAGAATCAAATTCTACAACGATTTAGTTCTTTTCCCGAAGCTAAAATTTTATCAATTTCAATTTTAGTTGATAAAAATGGAAAAGTTAGAGGAGGTATAACAAATAAGCAACAAGAATCAGATTACTTAATTTTACGATGTATATTTGATTTGATAAAAGAGTACAAATACGTGCCTGCTTATAATAGAGGTAAACCTATAACTTTTTGTTTTTCATTTATTGTAAAAATGCCTTATAAGTGATATTTCATGTCTAAATATGTATTAATAGACTAATAAAACTGTAGTGCTTTCGTAGTGGAATTTATCCTAAATATCCATTATCTTAGCGGAGCGATATTGATAAGGGAAACCAATAAGCCCGATAAGCTGTATTATTCTTATTCCGATTATCAGGGTTCGCTCATTGCGCTTACCAACGAAAACGGAAATGTAGTACAACGCTATGCTTACGATCCCTGGGGCGCACGCCGCAACCCTGCGAACTGGACATTGCCTGGAAGTCCCCCTGTGGGGGATTTAGGGGGCTTCAACCGTGGTTATACCGGTCACGAGCACATAGATGCTTTCGGCATTATCAACATGAACGGGCGCGTTTATGACCCACTTACGGCAATGTTCTTCTCGCCCGACCCTCAACTTCAAGCACCTGATTATTGGCTTAATTATAATCGTTATGGATATTGTTACGGGAATCCGTTTAGATACACTGATCCTAGCGGGGAGTTCGTTTGGTTTATACCAGTAATAGTTGGAATAGTAAGTGGAACTATAAATCTAATCGCAAATTGGCATGATGGAATTACCTTTGGGGAAGGATTAGCCTATTTTGGAATTGGAGTAGGTGCTGGAATTGGAACATTATACGCACCTGGATATTCTTCATTAATAGCTGCAGGTTTAGGCTCTCTTAACAGTTTAACAAAACAAAGTTTTCAGCCCGATGGTTCATTAAACTTTAAAAATATAAATTGGGGTCAAGTTGGTTACTCAGGTATTATAAGCGGTGCGACCTCTTATTTAGGTGGACAGTTTGGCAAAACATTAGGAGCTGATAAGTGGTTTAAAGGTATTGATAATCCTTTAATTCAAAATGTACTACGTAATGTTACAACTAATGCAATAGTTGGTGGTACCTTTGGTGGATTTGGAGCATTAGCCGATAACGACCCAAATACTACATTTTTGAGTGGTGCATGGGGAGGCGTTAAAATGGGTGCTGTTACTGGCACTATTAGTGGTATAGGTAATGCGGTACAGTATTCGTTGAAAAACAATGTGGATTTGCTTAGAGGGGAAACCCCTACTAAAACATTGTATAGAGCTGTGTCGCCGGAAGAACTTGCAGATATTCAACAAAATGGGATAAGGGTTAATCCAGATGGGACAGGGTATCAACACGAGAAATTGTTTTATAACTCTTATGAAGATGCAATACAAAACACTAAAGCATATGATGCCGCTTATGGACAAAAATCTATTATTATAAAAATTCAAGGTCCTCAAAACTTAAATATCTACAACAATGGATATATGGATGGTTTTAAAGTAACCAGAATTAATGCTGAATATCTACATTTATTAAAATTTAATTAGTCATGAAAGTGAATTTTTTAGAAGTGAAAGTAACTATTGATTTTTTTGAAAATTCAGAAAGAATATATAAAACAGGAATGATAGTTGATTTTCATATAAGGAAAGATATGCTTAATTCTGGAAAGATTGAATTTTCAAATAAAGACTATGCAAAATCTGGTGATAAAAATATTTCTGCCAAAGTTATATTTGCATATAAGGATTTAGTACTGCCGTATATACAAAAAGATGTTTATTATATTTTTGGGGAACCTTCCTTTTCATATGGGAAATGTAAAATTTTAATATGAACTTGTAATGTGTCAGATTTGGCGAAAGTCTTTATATTTCTTGGTCTTAACTGGAGTCAAAATGGAGGCGTCTCAGGTAATGCGTTTGGTATTACAGCCTCTTCAAACGGCATTAATTTTGATCCAAGTTTTAGCGCGAGTTATACATTTGAATATTATGGAAAACCGATATCTATAACCGCTCAAGAAATTAAATCAAAAAGTGATATTTACCCTTGTAAAGATGATCCAAATGCTAGTAAAGCAATGTTTTTTTATGACTCTGAATTAGCTTATGATTATATGTGGGAGAACTCTTTTTACATAAATGGAACTCCAAAAGTTGAATTATCTGCATGGGAATTAAAAACAGGCGTTCTTGTATTGCCGTACAAAATGAATAAAGTTAATCAATCATTAAATAATGCTTTTAAAGTTTCAAAATTGGGTGTAAACAATGGACGAGTTGTCATAGTCAATGGGAATAAAAATCTAATAATTTCACACATACATACTCATCCTACTTTAGTTGATAATGGTATAGGTTTAAGTAAAAATGATATACATTTACAACGACAATTAGAAATGCCGATTAAGATTCTATATAACAGAAATATTTATACAGTTAATGGTTCGTATAACTATCAAACAAAAACTTGGAATTATGAATACCTTGGAACATGGTAAAAGAAGTTTTTTATATTTAATATTGGTGATAGTACTCTTTTCTTGTAATGTAAAAGAAAAAAAACAGATAGAAATGCCTTTTTATCAATTAAAGAATAAAATTCTAATTAAAGAAATTCTAAATTACATTGACAGTAATGATGTTTCTGCTTCTAATAAAGAAGTTATGAGTGTTTGTGTATATCAATATCAAGATACTTTGATGTATGATTTATCAACTGAAATAAGTGCATATGGATTAATTTCAACACCAGCTACAGTTTATTTAGATGTTGAAGGGAATACTGTTGCATTTTCTTTTTTCGGTATTCAAGATGTAATAATGCCTGATAGTATAGCATGGCAATATCTTAAAAATATTTTTCCAGAAGAGTATGCGTATTATCAAGAATATAATGATTATCCTCCTCCACCTACTCAAGGTGAAATAATTTGGCGGTTAATATTCAAAGAACAAAAACTTATAAATAAAAAAATAATTATACATAAAAATTAGATAATTGTAATAAAATTTCCATCCACCACTCATATATTTCATCATTTCAATGAGCAAAAAAATGGAAGTTGTCGGGTGGTATTGTATTTCCGACTCCATCAAAGGTTTGCTAATTACTGTATTCGGGGGGACAGGTCAAACGAAAAGCATATAGATATACTGATAGATTCAATGAAAAAAGCACAATGCCCACAAAATATCAAATTTATAATGGGCCATTATCTTTATGGGATTTACCGGACTATTTGGTACCAACTAAAACTCCCTATTTAAAATGAAATTATTACAGCATTCTTAATAAAATATTAACTTATGAAATGTAATATATATAAACATTTAAAAATTCTAAAATTAGTGTTGTTTATCTTCAGCGTTGCATTTATATATGCTCAAAAAAATGAGGAATTTTACTATTATCTCATTACAAGGGATTTAAATGACCATTTACAACGTAGCAGTTCTGACACTTGTCACATATTTCATGTTAATCACTTAGATAAAACTTTTTATATTGGGTGTTGTTGGGATTTTCAGGATGATTTACCTGAAATAGTAAGTATAATATCAAATGGTAAAATTAGATTTAAAAACGACACTTTGTATTGTTATGATAAAAAGCTAAGAAGAACATATAAGTTTAAATATATAAATTCATATACAATAGAAACATTAAATCATACAAAAGATTTTCTGAAAGGTATGCGATTATATTTGCACGTACAACAATCAGAAAATACTTACTTTAGTGCATTGGTTAGTAATAAAGATTTTGGTTTGACCCCCTATTCTTTGGACTGTTTTAACTAATAAGTTTGAGACAAAGT
>CALCBD010000051.1 GCA_937897985.1 uncultured Paludibacter sp.
GCTTTAACCAACACAAATTTAATATATATGTATTAAAATCAGTTCAAATTATCACTAAAAAAGTTAGGACATGCCCCTGTGTATAATACTGAATATAAGGGCTATAGACCGGTAATTGAATATTTATTTAGGACATCGGAAATATTAACAATTCAAAAGATTTAATTCCGGGATTTTTAGTACAAACAAACATGAAATAAATAATTAACTTTTCGAAATCTATAAACAACTGACCAACAAAAAACCACATCTGTATATGATCCATTTGATATGAAAGATATAACACTAAAATGCATGAAGTCACGAGGCGAAACAACATAGCAAATGTACATTTGCGCATTCATATATTTTCCTTATTTTTGCACAATAATTCAATTTTATAATGAAAATATTAATACTTGGTGCCGGTAAAATGGGCACTTTTCTGACTGATGTTTTGTGCATTCAGCATGAAGTGGCGCTTTTCGACACCGACCCAAAACGACTCCGGTTTGTGTTCAACACTTTGCGAATGACTCAGTACGAAGAAATCAGCGAATTCAAACCCGAACTGGTTATTAATTGTGTTACATTAAAATACACCATCGAAGCCTTTCAGTCTGTGTTGCCCTTTTTACCCGAAAACTGTATTATTTCCGATATAGCTTCTGTAAAAACAGGATTGCAGGATTATTATACTTCTACCGGAATGCGTTATGTATCAACTCATCCCATGTTCGGTCCCACTTTTGCCACGCTCGACAACCTGAGTACACAAAGCGCCATCATTATTTCGGAATCCGACCACATGGGCAAAGCATTTTTTAAGGATTTGTACGGCTCGCTGAAACTGAAGATTTTTGAATACAGTTTTGATGAACATGACGAAACTATTGCTTATTCGCTGTCGATACCCTTTGCTTCCACTTTGGTATTTGCTTCGGTAATGGTACCTCAGGAAGCTCCGGGTACTACTTTTAAGCGCCACATGGACATTGCCAAGGGACTTTTGAGTGAAGATGATTATCTCCTTACCGAAATTCTTTTCAATCCTTATACACACAATCAGGTGGAGAAGATAAGGGCTGAACTGAAAACACTGATGGAAATTATCGACGAAAAAGACTCAGAACGCATGCAGGAATTTCTGAAAATGGTAAGAAAAAATATTGAATAAAACTTTACAATTAAAATTAATAATAATATGGAAACAAAAGAACAGGTTTTAGAAGCCATGAAAAAAGCCGGTATCCCTTTGAATGCCGGAAAAATTGCCGAACTTACCGGACTCGACCGCAAGGAAGTGGACAAAGCAATGAAACAATTGAAAGCTGACGGCAGCATTGAATCGCCCAAAGTATGTTTCTGGCAGCCCAAATAAACAAGCACATAATTAAAAAAAGTCGCATTTCAGAATTCTGATGCGACTTTTTTTTACGAATAAGTTTTACGGTTGATTACTGTTTCTTCAACACAAAGGCAGTGCGTGCCGGTATATAGAGTTTCAGCCATTCCCTGCCCGAAACATCTACAGGTTCGGAAAGTGTAATGTGTAACACGCTTTCATCCACCAGATCAAAACCGCCATACAACGAATCATCAGTATTCAGCACCATTTTATAAACTCCTTTTTCGGCCAGTATTCCATAGTCGCTGAACGATTTGGTGCCATTGAAGTTAAATACAAATACCAGATCACCACGCTGATATGCCAGTACTTTATCGCCCTCATTGTCCCACAATTTCGACACAGGCAATTTATTGAATTCCGGAACCGACGTAATTAATTCAATCATAGCCCTATCAAACTCGCCCAAAGCATTGTACAAAAGATTTTTGTTATCAACCAAATCCCATTGTCTGCGTGCATATTTATGCGACCATCCGTTACCTTCGCGGGGGAAATCAATCCATTCGGGATGACCAAACTCATTTCCCATAAAATTGAGATATCCGCCATTAATGGTAGTAGCTGTGATAAGCCTTATCATTTTATGTAAAGCAATTCCACGATCGACCATAAAAGTGTTGTCGCCGCGTTGCATGTGCCAGTACATATCCGAATCTATCAATCTGAAAATAATTGTTTTATCGCCAACCAGCGCCTGATCATGACTTTCGGCATAACTGATTGTTTTTTCATCTGCTCTCCGGTTGGTCAGTTCCCATAAAATATGTCCCGGTTTCCAGTCCTCATCTTTAACTTCCTTGATGTATTTAATCCAGAAATCGGGAATTCCCATCGCCATTCTGTAATCAAATCCAATTCCGCCATCTGTTACTTTTGAAGCCAAACCCGGCATTCCACTCACTTCTTCGGCTATAGTTATGGCATGTTTATTCACATCATGTATCAGTTTATTGGCCAAAGTGAGGTAACAAATTGCATCTCCGTCCTGATTTAAATTATAATAGGCTGAATAATTATTAAAATCTTCGCCCAAACCATGACTTCTGTAAAGCATTGAAGTGACTCCATCGAAACGAAAACCGTCGAATTTATATTCCTCGAGCCAGAATTTACAGTTCGAAAGCAAAAAGTGCAATACCGACGGTTTGGCATAATCAAAACAGAGTGAATCCCATGCCGGATGTTCACGGCGGGCTCCACCGTGAAAATACTGATAAGGAGTACCATCGAAACGACCCAGTCCTTCCACTTCATTTCTTACAGCATGTGAATGGACGATATCCATTATCACAGCAATACCCAGGTGATGTGCATCATCAATTAAGTGCTTTAGTTCCTCGGGAGTACCGAAACGTGAAGAAGCAGCAAAAAAACTGGAAACATGGTAACCGAACGAGCCGTAATAAGGATGTTCCTGAATAGCCATGATTTGTATACAATTGTAGCCATCTTTACTGATACGCGGCAGTACGTTCACACGAAACTCCTCGTATGTGCTTACCTTTTCCTCCTGCCCCGACATGCCGATATGACATTCGTAAATCAACAGAGGATCGGTTTGAGGAATAAAATTACGTATTTTGAAATTATAGGGTTGAATCGGATTCCATACCTGAGCACTGAAAATCTTGGTTTGTTGGTCCTGTACCACTCTGCGTGCCCATGCCGGGATTCGTTCGCCACTCCCTCCATCCCACTCTATCAGCAGCTTGTACAGCTGTGAATGGGCAATTGCAAAATCGGGAAGGCGGGCTTCCCATATACCGTTCTGTAATTTCTTTAACTGATACTGCGGATGACGCTGCCAGTTGTTAAAATCGCCAATCAGAAAAATGGCAGTTGCATTGGGTGCCCATTCGCGAAAAACCCAACCATCCGTCTGGCGGTGTAAGCCAAAATATAAATAACCTGAAGCAAAATCGGACAAAGACTGGGTATCACCGGTCAATTTTTTTTCAACTTTATTGAAATACTCATACCGTCCGTAAATAGCATCTGCAAAGGGTGCAAGATATGGATCGGATTCAACAATCGGCAGAATATTCATACATTTATTTTTTTTAAAAATTTAACACTAAAAAATTTAATCCGAATAAATGCAACAGGATCATACCCTGACCTTTACAATTATCTTTTTGTAAGTTCCCTCACCGATTCCCGGCTGGTGTCCATCTTCGGGGAAAAACACTGCAAATTCGTATGGTTGAACGATGGTAAGGGTACTTGCTTTATCATCGAACAGAGTCAAATCCTTTTCCTGATTATAAGGACCAGTCGGTTGCTGCAGTTTGGAAGCAGCTTTCCATCCCATGGTTTCGGCAGCTCCTACCGGTACCTGTATATCGATAAAATTATTATGTGTTTCCATTTTGGCGGTTTCAGTGGTTTTTCCGGTAATTTCAACCACATTTACAACCAAATCAGCACCTTCCAGTTCGGTTTTTCCTACAGGTAAACTTTGTAAATCAACGCTATGGAGAAAGTCAAATGCTTTTTTGAAGCGGGGATGCACCGACTCATAAGCGGCGCTGTTTTTTAACGTATCAAGTATCATATATTCAAAATTATTAGGAATTAAATTCTCTTTTATAAAACAACTTCATCAACCGTATAATTCAGAAATTTGTTGAATGGATAAGCAGCTTTGGCAATTTGAGCAAGTTTTGAAACTGCATCGGGCGAGTCGAGTAAACTTTTGTCAAATTTATAATCCACCATATAATGTTTAAGTTTCAACAATTCGGCATCCGGAAAGTCTTTCGGGAATCCGGCGGGTACTTTTTTAAGTTTATCTTCTTCGTAAAATGCACTGAAGTAGTCACTGAATTGTCGTGAGTTTCTTATTTCGTTGAATTCGTCAATGTTTTCATAAACACTTTTGCGCAAAGCTTTTAACACCGGAGGCGGAGGACACCACACACCGACAGCTATAAAACATCCGGCAGGATCGAGATGCAGATAATAACCGCCACGCTGACTTTTTCGCCCGCCTGCCGAAGCAATGAACACTCCGAAATGAGTTTTGTAAGGAGTTTTATCGCCGGAGAAACGGGTATCGCGGTATATCCTGAAAACACAATCCTTTACTTCCACATTTTTAATGTCTTCATCAAATTCAGATATTCTGATTATCAACTGTTTGGAAATTTCTTCGAATTCGTTTTTAGCTAAATCATACCGCCCTTTATTCAGGGCGAACCACTCCCGGTGATTATTTTCTTTTAGGTCAGAAAGAAAACCAAGTATATTTTTGGATGACATAAATTGTTATTTTTTAGCGATTGACAAATATAAGCTAAAATTCAGAGAAAAACGTTTTTGTAACTATATTTTTTTTATTAACAGCTTTTTTTGAGTAAAAATGATTACTTTTGCAACTTTAAAATTCAATTTCAATTGCTTATAAATGAACATTTAAACAATTGGAAAACAGATGGGTTGAACCAAAACATACAGAAAAGGAATAAGATGAAAAATCGGATCAATGAATTAAAAGAAGAACTAAACCGATGGACGGTTTCAAATGCGGAAGAACTTGAGGCATTGCGTATCAAATACCTGAGTAAAAAAGGACAGATTTCGGAACTTTTCAACGATTTCAGAAACGTGGCCAATGAGGAAAAACGTGAAGTTGGACAGTTGTTGAACGAATTGAAAAATGCTGCACAGGTGAAGCTGAACGAACTTAAAGAATCGTTCGGGAATACAGGTGCTGAAACACAAAAAAATGACCTCACCCGCAGTGCAGAACCTTTGAAACTCGGCACACGCCATCCTTTATCGCTTACCAAAAATGAAATCATAAATATATTTTCACGTATTGGCTTTGGCATTGCCGAAGGTCCTGAAATTGAGGACGACTGGCATGTTTTCGGGGCACTTAATTTTCCGCCCGAACATCCGGCCCGCGACATGCAGGATACATTTTTCATCGAACAGAACCCCGACGTGATTTTACGCACACACACTTCTTCGGTTCAGTCGCGCGTGATGGCTCATCAAAAGCCTCCGATCCGCCTGCTGTTTCCAGGTCGCGTTTATCGTAACGAAGCTATTTCATATCGTGCTCATTGTTTCTTCCATCAGGTGGAGGGACTTTATATTGACAAAGATGTTTCGTTTGCCGACCTTAAACAGGCGCTGATGTATTTTGCAAAGGAAATGTTTGGCGAAAATACACAAATTCGTTTGCGTCCTTCTTATTTTCCATTTACCGAACCGAGTGCCGAAATGGATATTTCGTGTAATATTTGCGGCGGAAAAGGTTGTCCTTTCTGCAAACATACCGGTTGGGTAGAAATACTCGGTTGCGGAATGGTCGACCCCAATGTACTTGAAAACTGCGGCATCGATTCGAAAATTTACTCGGGATACGCATTCGGTATGGGAGTAGAGCGGATTACCAACCTGAAATATCAGGTAAAAGATTTGCGGATGTTCTCCGAAAACGACGTCAGATTTTTACAACAATTTGAATCGGCATACTGATTATAAGTGTTTGTTTAAGTGTAATTTCAGATATTTAAAATATTCTGTTTTTTTACATTGTTATTTTGTTTAATTATTTATATTTGCAAAATATTAAACAATTTAAAATTTATGATTATGAAAAAAATTATTTTATCTTTATCGCTCATTCTTACGCTTTTAGTTCCTGCTGTAAAAGCACAAAGTTACAATGAATTGAAATTCACTTATGATTATCGCAGGTACATTCCGCAACCTTATGACAAGTACAATCCGTCTATGAGCGGACTTTGTTCGTTTATTGTTCCCGGACTCGGACAGCTGATTTGTGATGAAACAGGTCGCGGACTGGCATTTTTTGGCGGCTCACTCGGTTGCTATTTAATTGCAAGAGCCGGTGCAGTTTCAATCAACAATGGAAATATGGGTGGAGCTCTACCGATGCTGGCAGGATTAGGCGGGATGTTAGCCATCGATATCTGGGCAATTGTGGACGCCAACCATGTTGCAAAAGTAAAAAACATGTATTTTCAGGACAAAAGGAAAACATCGAATATTGAGCTTGAATTAGCACCTTATGTCGAACAACTCTCCATTAACAACGAAAATGTGATTCCCGTGGGAATGACCATGAGATTAAAATTCTGATCAATCTTTGAATATTATATTAACCATTAAAAATTTACTGAAATGAAAAAATCAATTTATTTAGTGATGCTTTTTATGTTTGTTGTTACGATTGCTAATGCTCAAAATTATCAGTTAAACAAATTTAAGTACGATTACAGGAAATATATTCCTGAATATGGCGACCCTTACAACCCAACGGTTAGCGGAATATGTTCTTTCATTCTGCCCGGTTTGGGCCAAATGCTGAACGACGAACCAGGACGTGGTTTGGGATTTTTAGCCGGTTCAGCCGGAATGGGTCTGATTACGGTTGTGGGTTATGCCTCAATGATTACATCGGTGATGGATGGCGATGGTTATTACAGAAATAACGGAATGATTGGTGGTGCAGGTTTATTTTTAATGGGGCTGTCGGGTATGGCTGCCATCAGTATATGGTCGATAGTGGATGCCGTACATGTGGCTAAGGTCAATAATATGTATATCCGCGATCTGAGAAAAACTTCATCAATTGATCTGGAAATTTCTCCCTATGTAACTCAATTTAAGGTCGACGACAAAACAACAACGCCGGTAGGCCTGACAATGAGATTAAAATTCTGATATTTAAAGTAATATCACATATAAAGTGCAGCGAACTACTCTCAGTGTAACCTGAGATGTTCGCTGCATTTTTTTTGCAATGATGCCGGTAATTGTTGGTAATTCTTCTCCTTTCCGTAATTATTTTATGGCTTTGAAAACCTGTAAACTATTGAAACTATTCTCAGGAAAATAATGCAACATTTCTTAAAAAAGAGAAAAGAACGCTGACGGTAGCGGATGAAGCGGATTATCAGGTATTTATTTTTACAGTTTTAAATCCGGATATGAATAGTCATGCAGGCATAACGAATGAAGATAGTAACTAACAGTATTTTCAATTTATTGAAGATTTAATCCGTTTATAATCAGCCTGATCAACGGGAATCAGCATTCTGATGCTTTTATATTGTTCGACATTTATTGATGTTTCATGCTACTATAAAAAAGTTTACTAAAACGAAATTCAGTAAACTTTTCTATTCTTCAATAACAATAGTCTTTCAATGATTTTCACCAACTAATTTTGGCATATATACCTTTTATTATTATCTGGCTTATAACTTTAACCCAATGCCTTTCACTCCGGAGATTGTGTTTTTGCTGTACAGAAATTTATAAAGCGGACCTATAAATGTACCCGTTAAAAACCACCATATCGACTCTTCGACCGGAATGCCAAAAATCAATGTCTGGTACCATTTGTCTTCGATGAACCAGAATTTTCTGACAAATCCGGGAAATATAAGCTCCAGTCCGGGATAACTTATCATTCCGAAGATGAACATTGCCAGCCCGCTGATAAAAGCGTTTTTAATTAAGTCGGATCTGAAAGCACATAAAAAAATCACGCCGTACAAACAGGATACAGATTGAGAATAAAACGAAGACAAACCGAAAACAAAGTATAAAAGCAGAAACAGGGTAAGTGTGGAGATGGCAAACACATTATTAACAAGCACTTTACCGGAACTGACATTTAAATTGGTGTAGTAGCTGCCGGTCAAATACTCATAAATACCTGTGGCAATACCTCCGACAAAGAAACTACCCAGAAAATCTTCGAAACCCAGCTTTGTCCCGGTTAATGTTTGTGGATGCCACCAATCATTCAGATGTATATACTCAAAAAGTAAACCCAGGAAACCAAAAACAACACTTATAAACACAATGCTTTTTCTCAGGTCTTTTCTGCTGAAGTAAATGATGAACCATAAAATGGCGGTATATCCAACCCATGTTATGTACAAATACTTAAAGTCCATGACGATATTGTGAGATAAATTTATTCCAAAAAAACATTAAAATAAACTTTCTATCCCCGTCAGGATAAAATTGAATACAAATGATTGAATTCAAACCGAAAACGTAAAACTCAACTGTTTTGTTTATATACAGCAATTATTTTCCCGGGACTTTACTAAAATCTGTATGTTTCCCGGTTTAATAGGACCAAACTGCACAATGTTGGAAAATAGTAAATTATTAAATACCCGAAACATTGACTTATTCCGGTAACTGTCCCGGTGCTGTTTCTGACTTTTAACTCTTAAGAAGATATGAGGATTACTCACATTCAGCAAAAACTGCAGAAATCCGGTGTTGAGCCCGCTCAGAGAAATTAATAATACTTTTTTGTACGCGGAGAACGCTACGACCCAAAGACGCAAAGAATTAAGTTAAGATAATTTTATTTTGATAAATGGTACGAAGCTTTAAATAACAGAGGCGTAACCCTGATATTTTATTCAAATATTCAGAAATTAAAAACAATTTCAAGCCCTGATTTGCAGATTTCATAGAAAATTATGCCGGCAAAAAAGTTGTAAGGCAAAGCTACTGAATTACTGATATTGATTTACAGCATTGAGAAAAGCTCTGATATTTATTTCGGGTGTAAATGGAGGAAGATCACAACCACTCGAAAACACAAAATTTGAGTATTTACCTGCTTTTTCCATTAAAACTTTTGTGTCGGATTGAATCGATTCGGGTGTTCCCTGTTTAAAAACGGTGACCGGATCGAGATTGCCAAACACAAGAATATCCGCAGGACAGTCGGTAAGCACCTGTTGCATGTCAATAGCATTTCCGAAATGCAGAGCGCGGGCACCGCTTTCGATCATGGCATGGGTACATTGACCGGTATTTCCGCAATTATGTAATATAACAGTAAATGTATCATCCTGAACGGCATCGACAATACGTTTTACAAATTGAGTGGAACAGGTCATGCAATCGTCGCCTGAGAGAAGTCCGGCAGCAGGTTCGGCAATGATTACACCCTGTGTGCCGGTAGCTTTAAGGGCCAGGCAGTAATTTATCATGAATTCTGTACATTTCGACAGTAATTGCTCCATAGCATCAGGTTCAATATAAATAGCCACCATAATTTCGGACATGTCATACAAGCGTCCCGCCAGCGAAAACGGTCCGATACAACCCGAAAAAACCGGTTTGTTTCTGATATTTTCCGCAGCCAGTCTGTTGGCAAGTAAATACTGTGGAATACGCCCTGCATCGAGAGTTGGAACTTTCAGTTCTGAAATGGCAGCTGCATCGGCAAGCAGCCTTTCCGAAACAGTAGGTATTTCGTGTTCGGGGAAATTAATTTTAGCTCCGAATGCCTCAGCTTCGACGGTTAAATCCATCATCGACATACAGGCAATTGTATCGAAATTGTCAGCTATATATTTAATCGCTTCGTACTGTATCCGTCCATCGGATACCGCCTGCTTCACTGTATAGCCAAGCGCTTCTATTCCCGGATGAGTCATTACCGGCATAGCCTTACGAATTTTACTTTTCAGAACAGAATCAATGAATTGTTTCATAATTTACATTCAACCAGCAATATACCGGGTTTATTTTTTGTGAATACCAGAATTCTTTATCAGTTAATATTTAATACTTTACCTTGCTTATGAAATTAACTATGCTGAAATTTTATCGAGCAACTCAATTCCTTCCTGCGGATTTTTGCTATATCCATCGGCTCCTATTGCAGCAGCAAAGTCGGACGAAAGCGGAGCACCTCCCACAATAATTTTAGTTGATGGTGAATATGCTTTGATAGCTTCAATAACAGGTTTGATGTTGACCATTGTAGTGGTAAGCAGTGCCGAAACACCAATAACGGCATCGGGATGAGCTTTCAGTGCATCAACAAATTGTTCAGCTTTCACATCGATACCCAGATCAATCACTTCCCAACCTGCGCCTTCAACCATCATCGCAACCAGATTTTTGCCTATATCGTGCAAATCGCCGAAAACAGTACCAATGATAAAAGTGCCTTTGCGCTTCACGGCTCCCGATGCAAAGAATGGTTTCAGATGTGCCATAGACGCACTCATTGCCTTGGCCGAAAGCAACATTTGAGGAACAAAAATCTTATTTTCGCTGTATTTCTGACCTACCTTATTCATGGCAAAAACCAGCGCATCATTCAGGATTTCTGAAGGGTCAATTCCCGATTCAAGTGCTTCACGCGTAATTTCGTCGGCTCCGGGTTGTCCTTTCATTTGAGGTGGATAAGGTGATGCCTGATTGATTTTTCCGAATTCAACACATTCGGATAGTTTTTCTAATAATTCTTTATTCATATATTAATTCGTTGTTGTTTTTTGCTCCCTGCGGTCGTGTTATTTAACTTCGTTGTTGTTTGCTCCCTTCGGTCGTGTTATTTAACTTCGTTGTTATTGGCTCCTTGCTGTCGCGTTATTTACTTTCGTTGTTGTTTTCCCCCTTAGGTCGGGTTATTTAACTACGTTGTTATTGGCTCCCTCCGGTCGTGTTATTTAACTTCGTAGTTATTGGCTCCCTCCGGTCGCGTTATTTAACTTCGTTGTTATTGGCTCCCTCCGGTCGGGTTATTTAATTTCGTTGTTGTTTTCCCCCTTAGGTCGGGTTATTTAACTACGTTGTTATTGGCTCCCTCCGGTCGTGTTATTTAACTTCGTAGTTATTGGCTCCCTCCGGTCGCGTTATTTAACTTCGTTGTTATTGGCTCCCTCCGGTCGCGTTATTTTTCTTCGCTGTTGTTTGCTCCCTGCAGTCGCGTAAAGCGTAGCCAAATAACAATCAATAACGGCGAAGCCAAATAACTAAATGAAACGGCAAAGCCAAATAACTAATTGAAACGGCGAAGCCAAATAACTAAAATAAAGCGTAGCCAAAAACTGTTTCAAAGGCCCTGAGAGAGATTTCCGACTAAGCCTGGCCACAATTCATTACCTGTTCGCCATACCAGCTTCCGTACGAGATAATGACGGAAGAAGATAATAAAAGTACTAATGCAATGATTAAAATTATATAAGTTGGTTTACTCACCTGTTTCCATTCTTTCATTAACAATCCTACACCATAGCTGAAAAATATTAACATTGACATGTGGAGTACCCAGCTGATAAACTGAAAATTTCCCATACGTACATGACCCAAACCATAGAAAAAAAACTGTCCGCACCAAAGTGTACCTGCAAGTGCTGACCACAGAAAATTTCTGAACCTGACAGTTGCCGGCACTTTGGATGTAAATTCGATCAATGATTTATTCCGAATCCCTGCCACAATAAACCAAATCAGATTAACAATAAAACAACCCGAAGTGGAAACAATTAATTTGGCATTTCCTTCGAATTCGCCGGCACCATGCAGGGCTGCCATATCGGCAATGGGTTTTCCGGTTTCGAGCGAGATATTAAAAACAGCCGAAAGCAAACCTCCTATGATGGCTAAAGTAAGTCCCGTTGACATATTGAAATGCGACGTTTTTTTCAGTTCACCCAGGTCTTTTTCTTTTCTGAAACCTGCCATTCCCACAAAAAATATCCCCAGAACAGCAATGATCATTCCCGCAAGTACAATATCGCTTCCCGGTCGGGTGAAATAATCAATGACCTGACTGTGAATTAATAAAGGAGTCATTGTACCCAATATCGCTGAAAGACCAATGCTTATAGAATAAGTGAGTGAATATCCGATATGTTGAATGGCAAAACCAAACGACATACCCCCGAATCCGTACACCGCACCCAGCAAAAAAGCACCCCAAAAAGCTGACCCGGGCGCTTCCGAAAGAATTTCGAAGAAGCCGGGAACTGTAAGATAACCTATAAGCAAAGGCATTAATAACCAGGCAAAAGCCGACTGAACGAGCCAGAAACTACCCCACGACCATTGTTTTACCTTTTGTGAGGGCAGGTAACACGTAGAAGCCGATGCACCGCCTACGGCATGGAAAAAAGTTCCGAGAATTGGATTAGAGTTCACCATTGTATTTGTTAAGTTTAATCAATATGAAAAATTTCTTCCATATCTGCCCAGAATTCTCCGGCATTTCTTGTTTCGACGGGCTGCATAAGTGGCTTCACGACATCCCACCAGCGCTGAGTTTCAGGATCGGCAGCCATTTTGGCCATATCCGCTTCGAAATCACCGCCTGTGTACTCGAAATACGCAAAAAGCAGTAAATCTTTTTTAAAAATAGAATAATTACTTATATTACAATCACTTATTGTTTTCAACACTCCCGGCCACACTGCTGAATGATGCTTAATATATTCGTCGGCACCATCGGGTTTCAAATTTATCAATTGTCCGAAACGTTTCATATAATTCCCCCTATTCCCACGAAAGGTGAATAAAAATTGCACATATTTTCCATCAACTTTTTCATTATTCTTCAAAATCCTCTTTTAACTATTTCTCCATTTTTGCTCTCTTATCACCTTTTTGTATGGTTTACACGGACAGAGCTTTGAACAGTGCCTCCACATTGGCCGGAGGTATATCGGGCAAAATAGCTTCGTGACTCGGCGAGATGATTAAGCCGGTCGGGAAAAGTGTTTTCAGTTCCTTCACCTTCAAAGCCACATTTTCAGGCGTACCATTGACTAATAAATGCTGGGCATCCACACCTCCGCAAAAAGCTGCTTTCCTGTCAAAATTAGTTTTCAGTGTTTTTGCATCCATATCCTGAGCCAGTGCCTGAATAGGATGAATTGCGTCCACGCCCAATTCCATTAAATCGCCGATAATTGGAAAAATGGAACCGCAGGAATGATGAATCACCTTAAGTCCGTAACTTTTGGCCTGATCTATCAGTTTTTTGGTTCCGGGAAATACCAGTTCGCGAATTGTATCGGGATCAACCATCAGTCCGCACTGACTTCCAAAGTCGTTGCCAATCAGCACTGCATCCAGATAACCTTTAGAAGCTTCGTAGAAAATTTCATTTGCCTTTAGGTAAAACTCTGTTATTCTGTCGATTACCGCACGAAACATTTCGGGATTTACGAGCATTACCATCAATGCTTTTTCCATTCCGAATGCTGAACATGCATCCTGAAAATGAGCGCTCCACATCACTCCCATCCTTATATATTCCGGATTTACAGCCATGACTCTGCGACGTGCTTCCTCCGTATCGAGATACAAAACAGGATCGGGCCACGGAAACTTATCAACATCGGACGGGTCGTCATAATCCTCAAAAAAACCGGGTGCTGTCAGAGTACGTTCATCGGGTTTATCGTCGTGGGCCGTTTTGGCAAACTTAAAGGCACAGGCAATATGATTTGATGGCGGATAATGATAAGGAACTTCAACCGGATAAATATCATCATCAATGACTCTTTTTAATTCATCGATCGATTTAACCCCGAAGTAGCTGAACAATGCCGGTTCAGCTGAAGGTACAGGTAATCCGAGCCAGGACGCAGGACGGTCGACCGGCTGATGTTTAATAGTTGCAAAAAAACGTTCTCTGTGTGTCATGGCTTTATCAACCTTTTTAGATTTATCTTATGTAAAAATAAGAAGTCTGAACTATATATTACAGCCACAGTTGTTTTTTATAATTCAAAGCTCCAACAGAATTTTTTATGCTTTCAGAGTTTTATTATGCATGCGAAACATGAGTTGAATTACTTCATTCAGTTCGCCGTATCAGTTTATATGAATCTTTTTCCGGTATTGAGCTAACAGTGCTACACCCCTCAGTTCTTTATGCTCATTTATAGTTACAAAGATGTCACACCTAAGTTGCTTGATATTATAATCCAGGGACTTATCCTTGACCTCTTATTCATATAAACAGAAACTAAAAACACAAAATCAAACTCTGATTTGCAATTTATGCCATTGAAAATACGTGTTTTAAAGTCGAACCCGGTTTATGCAAGATTCGGATGAAATATCAGGTAAAAATATGAGATCAAACTATTGCCGAATCATCAAACTTCACAAAATCAGAATATTAATTGAAAAATATATATAAACCCACCATAATTAATATCAGTATCAACCATGCCAACTTAACTTTCTTCTCGATTTTTATTGGTTGATAATCGAGCGTCGAAACCGATGCAGTTTTCCTGTCGGCAATCGAAAACAGAAAAACAAAAGCAGCCAGTACAACAAAAATAATAAATGAAACATATAAAAAATGTAATCCACTAAATATTAAATTATTATAGTATAATATACCTGTACCAATACTAAAAACCGTACCTGCTGAAAGCGTGAAATTAATGGCCCTGCGTGAAGTTTTTTTCCATAAAACAGCATACAGAAATGCAACCGACATGGGGGGTGCAATGAAACCCAGTACCGACTGAAAAATATTGAAGAAACTCAAACCACTAATCAACGTAATGCCAACTGCCAGAAAAACAGAAATAAAAGCACCAATCAGAACAACTACCCTTCCGATTGATTTAATTTCTTTATTGGTAGCTTCCGGACGGTAATATTTGATAAAAATATCCATTGTAAATACGGTGCTGAGTGAATTCAATGCCGAACCTACCGTACTTATCAATGCAGCCATCATGACTACGATTACCAATCCGACAAGTCCGGTTGGGAAAACGGTTTCGACTAACTTAAGGTAAGCATCGGTTGAATTGGATAAATGTGGAAGTAAAACAAATGCCAGAATTCCCGGAACAATAAACAACGGAATATCAATCAGTTTCAGCCATGCAACAAAATTGGCTCCCAACTGACCATTTTTCAGGTTTTTAGCACCCAAAACCGATTGTACCATCGATTGATCGGTACACCAAAACCATATACCCATGATCGGATAACCCAGCACTATGGCTAACCATGGAAACTCCGGATTGTCGAGTGGTTGGAACATTTTCCAGTAATCCGGAGGAGTTGAAGCAATGATATGACTTATTCCCCCCGCTTTAATGGTAGCCATTACCACCAGCAAAACGGATACTGCTATGAGTAAAAGCATTTGAAAAACGTTGGTAAAAGCAATGGCTTTCAGTCCGCCGGCCATGGCAAATGCAGCAGATACAAATACCAGAATGACAATGCACAACCACAAGGGCAAATCCAGAATCTGAGCCATAAAAACGCCACCCGAAAATAATGTCAAACCAAGCCACGAAATAACAATGGTGATAATTGTGTACCATGCAATATATTTCCGTGTGCTTTCGCCAAAACGTTTGCCCATGTATTCAGGCAAAGTGGTGACCTGAGCCCCCAGATAGCGCGGAGCAAAAACAAATGCCAGTAAAAGGATAAACGGGAAAGCATACCACGAAAAATTACCTGCCACAACTCCACTTTCGTATCCTGAGCTTGCGTTGGCAATCAGCATCGAAGGGCCAACATTCGTTCCCCACATGGTAAGACCTATGGCAAACCAACCCAGACTTTTGTTGGCAAGAAACAAATTGTCGTTTTCGTTTTTTTGTTTGAAACTTGCCCACCAGGCAATGATCAGAAGTACCATGACATAAATTACAATCACGGCGATATCAGGAAAAGTTAAATGAATTAATTCTTTCATTCGTAATAGATATTAATAAAGGTAAATTTCGAAAACTACGCTGATATTCAATCTGAAAAGATGAAATATTATCAAATGCGTTTGATTTTTTTGTAAAGCAGGTTACACAGGTAAGGTTCAGAAAGTATCTGGTAATCATTTAATTCCTGTACTTCTGTACAATCTTCAATGCCTGTTCAATTTCTTTCTCCGACTTAAAATCCACATTGATGTGCAATCCCTGATTACCTACATTGTCGATCAAAGGTTCCAGTTCGTCCAAAGTAACCCAGTTGGCCATTACCGACTTACCACCGGCTAATATTTTTTTATACAAATCGTACCACTGCGGACTGCCACCCTGAGGTTGACCGTATCCCGGTGTCCATTGTACGGCATTCAGATGTTCGAGTTCAAGAAGGGCATCCAAATGACGAATGGCATCCACACCATCGAGATGATAAAGTGTAAAATCAATCTTTTCGGTCTGTTCGCGCAGGAAAGGCAGACAAAAAGTGCGGTAATCCTCTTCCGAAATCATGATGGAAAGGTCGCATTGCAACTTGGTTAATTTTCCGGGAGCCCAGAGTGAAAAATAACAAAAAGCCATTTCGCCATTTACATTGATTATGTCATAAATACGGTTAAATACGTCAAAATAAACTTCGTTGATCTGTTTCAGCATTTCGAGCGTGCCGTCAGGATCCATGATTAAATCCATAAGAACATTGTCGGAACCTTTCAGACTTGCGAGTACATCCAGTCCTTCGACCAGATCAGGGCAACCAACCATGTATTTTCCGCCTGCCTTTTGTTGACAAGCCATAAGTAAGTCCTTGTGGATTTTCCATCCTTTTTCATCAAAAATAATCCTTCCGTCGAAGTCCGGTTTCGGGTGAATCCAAATTGTATCTTCACGACCTTCGAGCGGTGAACCAAGAATGGCTGCCAACGAACCGGGACCAAGTTGCGTATTGGCAACAGGCAATATATCAGCCATATACGAATTTCGACTCATGGTATAATGCAGATAATCCGAACGCCACTGTGCATCAAACCAGTATTGATTGAGGTCTTTATGTGATTCAGGTGGTGTTACATTTTCGTAAGGTTCACCATCTTTAAACAGATGCTCCCACATGGTCAACACAATCCCCTTTCCATTCCACCAGTCGGTATAATGTTTTTTTGTTGCTTCAAAATTTGATTTCCAATTGCCACTGCCCCCCCCGAAAGAAAGGTTGAAGTTAGCATTGTTTGTTGTTTCTTTATTTATAGTCATAATTTAAAATGAGCAAGTTATCATTAATAAGTGACATTTTAATTTTTGTATTGAAGATGAAAATTTTTTTTCGCAAATGAAACATCCTGATTTTTCGTTGAGATCGACAGAAGGTAAAGCTGCAAATTATTGATATTCTGAAAATTATTTCTTCGCGACTTTGTTTCTCAGCAACTTAGCGTTCAAAAAAAAATGGTTTTAACTAATTTTGAGCACTTACTTTAGCTGTTGATTTCATCAAAAGTATTTTTTCTTCTTTTGCCGTTTGAGGGTTAAAATCTTACTTTTACCACTTTTCCCAAATCCATATCGTCAGTACATTTCACATCTTCCATATACATCGGTATTTCAGCACCCTTCTTTACGAAAACCGGAATTTCATCCAAAGGCACCTTTACTCTTTTCAGCCACCGGCTACCTTCAAATATTTCCCCTGTAAAGAAATGTATCCATGTTCCCTCAGGCAGGTAAATATCACGAATAGATTCAGCATTCATCACAGGAGCAACCAGCATATCTTCACCAAAAAAGTACTGGTCATCTATCTGACGGCAGGTTCTGTCATCAGGGTAATGCAGCAGCATAGCCCTTAAAACAGGCATACCGGACCGGACAGTGATTTCACTTTGACGAACAATATAAGGAATGAGCCGGTAACGAAGTTTCCAGAAATGTCGAATCAAATGACTGATTTCCGGAAAATGCCAGGGTTCACGTTTGCTTGTTCCATGGTAACGAATGTGTGAAGTGAACACCCCAAACTGCGTCCAGCGCAGGTATAAATCATCGGGGATTACCGAGTTCATAAAATCAGGGACACCGTGGAATCCGGGAACGTCATGGCTCCAGAAACCGAAGCCGGATAACCCGAGTTGCAATCCGCCTTTGAGCGAACCTGCCAATCCATCCCACGAACACGCACAATCGCCACCCCAGTGAAGCGGATAACGCTGGCAGCCGGCCCAGCCGGCCCGTGCCCAGATGATACCTTCGCCGGTTACTTCTTTCGTGATTTCATAAGCGGCTTTCTGATACAGCAGAGGATAAACATTATGCAGCTTTTGAGGTGACATATTATGATATTCAGCATCAAGATGTATGTCTTCACCAAAGTCGGTTTTAATACAGCTCACTCCCATTTTCAGCAGATTGCGAAGCAGATTCTTGTACCATTCGGTAGCTTTGTCGCTGGTAAAATCAATTGTTCCGGCATAATCCTCCACACTGAAATTTGATGCTCCCGATATTTTACGCTCGCTTTTACTGATATATCCGTTGGCATTTGCCTCTTCATACTGTTCGGCGTTATACGAAATGTAGGGCAATTGCCACAAACTGACGCGATAGCCGTTTTTCTTAAGATTTCCAATAAAATTTGCCGGATCGGGGAAACGTTCTGCATTAAATTTCCATTCGCACAGCCAATCAGTTTCGAACCAACCCGTATCGAGATGAATCACATCGCAGGGATAATCTTCAGCACGAAGACGGTCACAGATTTCGTTGACCTCATCTGCCGAGAAATAGGTCATACGGCTCATCCATGTTCCGAAACTCCACAAAGGAGGCATGGAGGGGAAACCTGTAAGCTGTCGGTAACCAAATAATATTTCACCGGGGGTAGCGCCACCTATAACAAAGAAATCAATTACCGGTTCTTCAACCATTAGCTGGGCCGAACGCGTTGAATGGTCGGCGAGAGAGAATTTTGCAAAAGATGAGGTGTGAAGAAAAATTCCGTAATTCTCCGTTGACATATAAAACGGAATATTTTTGTAGGCCCGGCGGTTATTCACTCCCTGCCCGTCCTGATTACGAAGTTGAAAAGTTTTGCCCGAAAGATCAATTTTCGTGAAACGTTCACCGGTTCCATAGAAACATTCGTCCGGCTTTGCAGCAATCGAAAAGGTTGAACGCTGTGGAATATTATTTCGTTCCACATAAGCCAGAGCATAAGCATCGTGACGAGCAGGCGAAAACATATCGTAAGCCGAAAGTTTAACCTCATTTTCGCCATCGGGGAATAAACTCAGGTATATGGTTTCGGCCGGAGCAGGAACCAGATCGCTCCACCAGTCAGTTTCAAATGCACGAAAGCCAACAACTGCCCTTTTATTGCCAGCAGCATCTGTAATGATCCATTCTGTATCATTTTTAACAAACGTAAGCGGATTTTTTTGGAGGCGCGGATCCAAATCGAGCATTAAAGATGTCGATTCATATTCAGTTTCAAAAGCCATCGAAACTCTTAATATTTTCGGCCCCAAAGCTGAAATTCTTAATTCAAATTCCTTGCGGGATACAGAAAAATCGGGAGTAATCTCATTAGAATTCTGTTGTTGCTGAAACGGAACTGTGATGAAAACATCTCCGTTACGTTCGTCGATGGCGGTTGGAAGACATGCCCTCCAGAGCCGGTCGCCTTCATTTAGTTCGGGGCTGAAATCTAAAAAATCGAAAAGCTGGTAGTTGGTTTGTTGCATAAAATTGTTAATCGTTACTACCATGACGAAAACAATTGCTTATTGTACTTTAATATTCCCTGTGAAATTCGACATTTTTTCACATTACAGAAAGGTTTCTGAAAATTTTAATGCTGCCACACAATACAAAAAACCGCGGAAAGATGATAAGTTGTATACAGAACCGGAGCGTTGAAATTTGTGAACATTTTCATTCTCTGACGAACTGATCAAGGTCATGAAGAAGCTCCCTGATGGATAAATAGCAATTATCATTGATATACCAGGCTTTTTCGTCGATATCAATAGTGATTTCCGCATCGGGGACCACCATATAGCCTGCTCTGGCAAGGGCTCTGAGTGTCCAGTATATCCGGGTTTTATCGCCGGTAACCCACACTTTTTTGGTAAGTGGATAATTCATGGAGAAATTACCGTTGGTGGCATTAAAATAATAAGCGTGGCTACGGAATGCCTTGTCGAAGCTCCCGTTGAAAACCAAATCTTCGGGGACTCCGCATTCGATGCCCGATTCATTGGTCATCAGCCAGATACGGTCGGCAGCCTGAAGTGCCATGTCTAATTCATGAGTTGAGAGCAGAACCGCCTTACCGGTTTTGTGAGCAAGTTTGTGCAAAAGGAGCATAATTTCAACACGGTTGGGCAGGTCGAGATGTGCGGTTGGTTCATCCAGAATAATAATCGGAGTATCCTGTGCCAGAGATTTTGCTATCATTACACGCTGACGTTCACCGTCAGAGAGCTCACTCAGATGAACATTTTTTTTGTGGGTCAGGTGAACCATTTCAATTGCATCGGATACCAAACCATGGTCATACTCCGAAACCCTTCCCCACCAGTTGCTGTATGGATGCCGGCCATACGAAACAATGTCGTACACAGATGCATTTTCAATATCAATTCTGTCGGTGAGCACCAGTGCAATCAACAATGATTTGTCGTGATGTGAAAGGGTTTCTATATCCACACCATTAAAATCAATTTTACCTTCGAGTGGCTTCTGAATTCCTGCCAGAGTTCTGATTAAAGTAGATTTTCCGGTACCATTGGGACCTATCAAACACACTAATTCACCTGCTTCCAGTCCGAGGTTTAAGTCAGGCTGTACGATTGTAGTTCCTTTTTTAGCGGAATAACCAATTGATAAATGATGAGTTGATAAGACCGACATTGATGTTTGATGTTTGATGTTTGATGTTTGATGTTTGATGTTTGATGTTTGATG
>CALCBD010000052.1 GCA_937897985.1 uncultured Paludibacter sp.
CGCCCCTCATGATTGGTTTGCGAAGCGTTTTGTTATTAAGATCTCAGGGCTAACGGTCCTCATGATTGTTTTGTGAAGCGTTTTGTTATTAAGATCTCAGGGCTAACGCCCCTCATGATTGGTTTGTGGGATGTTTTGTTACGAAAAAAACAGTGCTGACACCCCATTCATTGATTGCCGAAATGTTTATAATAAAAAGATCAAAGCCCCTTTATTTAACTGAAATGTTACACTTTTTTTACTGAAGGTTGGATTAAGTGCAGGAAATATCATATAAATTTTCGTGAAAAGTGGTTTTTTAACAAAATAATATCAAATAACCAATATCTTTGTAACTTCATTTTTGATTTAAAAGGGGTGTAGCCCTGTGATCAATTATAGAAAAATTAAATTTATCAACACCATAGGGGTGTTAGCCCTGTGATCTTAACAATAAATTATTTGTTAGTCTGATAAGGGAAATATCCCGGTCAATTGTTAATTATTAATTTTTCCAATCGGAATTGAAAATCAAATAAAAATATGGGAAATAAAAAGCAAACGATCCTGATAACAGGAGCTTATGGCTTTGTAGGAAGCAATATTTCGAAAGTATTGGAAAAGCAAAATGAATTATGGGCATTGGATGTGGAAGAAAAACCCAACAATTCATATACGCGTTTCTTTAGCTGGGCTGAATTAGACAGTATTCCGAAAGTGGATGTCATTATTCATTTAGCCGGTAAAGCCCATGACACTAAGAATCAAACAGAGCGACAGGTTTATTTTGATATTAATACCGGTCTTACCAAAAAGATTTTCGATAAGTTCCTGGATTCAGAAGCTCAGAAATTTATTTTTTTCAGTTCGGTCAAGGCAGCTGCCAACAAAGTAGAAGGTGAATCTCTTACCGAGGACATCATTCCTTCTCCGGTAGGCCCCTATGGCGAAAGTAAAATTGCAGCCGAAAATTATATATTAAGTAAAGCATCAGTTTACAACAATGCAAACAAAAAGGTCTGTATCCTTCGTCCGTGCATGATTCATGGTCCGGGCAACAAAGGCAATCTGAATTTGCTTTACAACACTGTCAGTAAAGGTTTTCCATGGCCTTTGGGAGCTTTCGAAAACCTCAGATCATTTACATCTGTAGATAATCTGAATTTTGTATTGGAGAAATTGATACAACAGGATATTGAAAGCGGTATTTACAATTTGTGTGATGACGAAGGAGTATCTACTAATGAACTAATCGGAATTATCTCTTCTGCATTGCATCAACCGGTCAGGATATTGAAATGGAATAAAAAATGGATAGAAATGATTGCTGCTGTAGGATCTAAAATTCATTTTCCACTCAACACTGAACGTTTACATAAATTGACCGAAAATTATGTTGTATCGAATGCAAAAATAAAAAAAGCATTGAACATAAATAAAATGCCGGTAAATGCCAAAGATGGCTTTAAAAAAACAATTGATAGCTTTTACAATACAAAATAATTGGTTATCTGTCGGTTGATCGTGACCGAAAACCGGCGGAAACAGACAGGATTACAGAACAAAAATGATAATACCACTAATGTTTAATAACCAATCTTTAAGTACACACCCGAAATTCATATACAAATGATATTCAGGAAAACAGTACGCTGCAATATACTGATAAGGCGGATTTAAAAACAGAGTTCAATGACACTAAACCGGTATGATGACAGGATGGTGACAAAATCTTATCCCGTTGGCGGGAATTAACTCCGAATCGAATATGTTTTAAATATATTATTATCAGGTTCAAACAGCTGAATTCGTATCTATCAGAGTTCAGCTTTTTATCATGTACTGTAAACAAAATTATATATTATTTGTAAAATTCTGCTTCCTTCAAAAACTGCTAAAAATTTTATTTATCCCCAAATCAAACATTAAATTTAACAGCATTAAACAATGATCTATTTCATTTACCTTATAACATTCATTTTGATACAGTTAATTTACTTTCGCATAGCGGATAAGTTAAATATTATTGATAAACCAAACGAAAGAAGTTCGCACAGTACAGTTACCATAAGGGGAGGTGGTTTCATTTTTTATGTTGCAGTATTGTTTTTTTTTATTTTCAGCCATTTTCAATATCCGTGGTTTTTGGGTGGACTCACATTAATTTCGTTGATTAGCTTTGCAGATGATGTGCAGCCTCAAACCTATAAATTCAGGTTGTTTATCCATTTTATTTCCATGCTTTTGTTGTTTTATCAATGGAATCTGTTTTCGTTTCCGTGGTATTATACTGCAGTTTCTTTGGTTCTGTGCATCGGTATTATCAATGCGTATAATTTTATGGATGGCATCAACGGGATTACCGGAGGGTATAGTCTGGTAGTTATAGCATCATTGTGGTATATCAATAATTATCAGATTTTATTTGTTGATAACCGGTTGCTTTACCTGGTGGCTCTTTCTCTTATATCATTTAATCTATTTAATTTCAGGAAGAAAGCCAAATGTTTTGCCGGTGATGTAGGAGCAATTTCCATTGCATTTATTATTATTTTCATTACAGGACTTCTTATATTTAAAACCGGTGAAATCAGCTTTATTGTATTGCTTGTTGTTTACGGTGTGGATACAGTACTGACTATTATTCATCGCATTATATTAAAGGAAAATATTTTTGATGCTCACCGTAAACATCTTTATCAGTTGATGGCCAATGAAATGAAAATGCCTCAGTTATCTGTCTCTTTGATTTATTCGGGAATTCAGGTTTTAATACTTTGTGGTTTTTATTTGATAAATATCGACAAAAAATTATATGTGTTTTTGGTTGTTATATTTTTATCGGCAATTTATTATGTATTGAAGAAAAAATATTTTCATCTGCATACAATTGAGAATCGAACATCCACATCTGATTAGTCAGTTTAAGATTGAATTCTGAATAAAAAAAACAGCTTCTTATAGTAAAATTCTTTATCCTTCACAAAATTCCTTCCTCCGGATAACCGTCAGTTAAAACAATCATCAACTTTCACATTTGATCGGTTGTTGATAATTGTCAATTAAACCGATTTATCTTTACATCAATTCTATCGCTGGAAAATGAAAAATTCCTGTGTTGAAATTCCGGAATGTAAAATAAAAAAATCATTTTTTTTTCTCAAAAAAAACGGTACTTAAGGCGAATGTTTATTCCATTCGTTGTAGAGTTGGCAAATAATTAACGATTAGTCGGAAAGTATGATTTATGCTGATTCAGTATACTTTGAGTATATCTGTGATTCGTATTTTGTTATGACATTAATTATTGATTTTCAATTTATTATATCTTAATTTTTAATACAGATAATTGATGTAATAATGAAGCAGAGCAGGGGAGAACCGTTAAATAATTAGCTGATTTGTATTATACATCAGCTTTACAGCAACCGAAACTGAACTATTGGAGAAGGTAGTTTGTTATTCCGAAAATCAAACAAGTTTGTAATAAAAAAAAATAGTATTTATTACAAATTTAATGATAAGATTTGTTCAGATTTCTAAAAATTTATTACATTTGCGATTCAAAATTGAATATATGGAAGATTTTAAAGACAGATTACGATTATATTTAAAAAAGCTTCTTAAGTTTTCGATGAAAAACCGATATATTTTATTGGAAGTCGATTTATTATTAGGTATCGTATCTTTCGTTTTTGCCGTGTTTATTCACAGTGAATTGCTCAAAGCAACCTACGAGCCGGGTGCAATTTTAAAACTTGGTGTAGTATATACCTTCATCAGCTTTTTAGGTTTTGTAGTATTCAAATCCAACCGTGGATTGGTCAGGCATTCCAATTTTCTCGAATTCTGGAGACTTTACATATCTTTGTTAATCGGTATCGCAGGTGTTTACGGTTATATGCTGCTGACCGGTTTCAGTATGCAATACCGTTATTTCTTTATTCAGAATTTATTCCTGATTGATTTGTTTTTATTGCTCTTTGCCCGTTTTGCAATGGTCATGGTGTACAATTTCAGTATCAGCTATAACCTGAAAGTAGCTAAAAATACACTTATTTACTCTACAAGTTCACACAGCATTGCGCTGATGCAATGGTTGAATAAAACAGCTTCGATGCAATACCATGTAGTGGGATTTATCTCCCGCGAAAAATTATCGAGCAAGATGCGCATTCAGGATTTGCCGGTATATTACCTCGACGAAACTGCTTTACCCTATTCCATACTTCGTAAACACAATATCAATACTGTCATTTTTCCCGATTATAAAAGCCTGAACAAGGAACAGGACTGTATTTCAAAATGTACAGAGCTGGGGATGAATGTATTGGTTTCACCGCCATTCGAAGGTCTGAATGAAAATAACAAAATCAGATTCCAGATGAAACCAATCCAGTTCGAGGATTTACTCGGCAGGGAGGAAATAAAAATTGACCTTGAAAATGTAGCTATGCATACCGATAAAAAGGTTATACTTATTACCGGTGGTGCCGGTTCAATCGGTAGTGAGCTGGTTCGTCAGCTGGCAGCATTCAAGCCTGAGTTAATTGTGATTTTTGATGTTGCCGAAACACCTTTACATAATTTACGATTGGAGTTAAGACGTAAATTCCCTGAATTCAACTTCGAAGCAATCGTAGGAGATGTACGTAACAAAGAAAGACTTGAATACGTATTTCAGAAATATAAACCTCAGATAATATATCACGCTGCTGCTTACAAACATGTGCCATTGATGGAAGAAAATCCGTGCGAATCAATTCTTACCAACGTTGAAGGTACCATCAACCTGTCGAACATGGCAGTGAAATACAATGTAGAAAGCTTCGTAATGATTTCGACCGATAAGGCTGTAAATCCAACCAATATCATGGGTGCTTCGAAACGTATCGCCGAAATTTATATTCAGTCGCTGGCGCAGAAATTAAAAAATGAGGGACGGAAGATTAATTTCGTAACCACACGTTTTGGAAATGTATTGGGTTCGAACGGTTCGGTAATACCATTTTTTAAGGAACAAATCGAAAAAGGAGGTCCGGTTTCGGTTACTCATCCCGATATTATCCGTTACTTTATGACTATTCCCGAAGCCTGCAGGTTGGTAATGGAAGCAGCTTCGTTCGGCAAAACAGGCGAAATTTATGTATTCGATATGGGATCTCCGGTTAAGATTGCCGATTTGGCACGCCGAATGATTGAATTAGCCGGATTTGTTCCCAATAAGGACATTATGATTGAATACATTGGTCTGCGTCAGGGAGAAAAACTCTATGAGGAACTGCTGAATGACAAGGAAAATACAATTCCTACATCGCACGAGAAAATAACTATTGCCAAAGTTAGACAGTACGATTATGAAGAAGTACTTGCCTCTATTGAACCTTTGTTGAAGAGATCTTCGGAGATAGATATTAAACATACAGTTAAACAAATGAAGTTAATTGTTCCTGAGTTCATTAGTCAGAATTCACCATTCGAAGAACTGGATAAAGATTTCAACCTCAACGGCAAACAAAAAGAATTTGCCGAAAAGAACCTTTAATCCGGAACCTGAATTAATCATCAGATTGCTGTCAACGGACTTTAGTTAGCTAAATTTCTCTTTTAAAAGCAGGGTTGTTTTTCAGACTTCATCCAGTGGAATCCGGTTATTGGGTTATTTCGCCACAAAAAATTCAAATAATATACATATAAAATGGACTTTATACAGCTTACGTTTAAGGTTTTACCTTACGAAGAATATATTTGTGACCTGCTTGCCGCAGAGCTTGGTGAACTTGGTTTCGACAGTTTCGTACCAACCACCGATGGAGTTGATGCATTTATACAGGCTTCGCTGTTTGATGCCGCTAAAGTGGACGACCTGCTGGCTGATTTTGTAATAGAAGCTACTATTGAATACAGTGTAGTGCCTGTAGTTACCAAAAACTGGAACGAAGAATGGGAAAAACATTATTTCGAACCTATCATAATTGGCAACCAGTGTGTTATTCACAGTTCGTTTCATAAAAACGTGCCAAAGGCTGAGTATGACATTGTAATTGATCCGAAAATGGCATTCGGAACAGGACATCACGAAACTACAAGCCTGATGATAGCCGAACTGCTTGAAATGAACCCCGAAGGAAAAACAATGCTCGATATGGGTTGCGGAACTTCGGTGCTTGCCATACTGGCTTCGATGCGGCATGCGCGAAAAATTGTTGCAATTGATATTGATGAATGGTGCACCGAAAATTCACTGGAAAATATTAAGCTAAACCATGTACAGAATATCGAAGTACTGTTGGGGGGTGCCGAACTGTTGACGGGAATGAAATTCGATATCATATTAGCCAATATCAACCGGAACATATTGATGAATGATATGGAAAAATATGCCGCCTGCCTCAACAAAGGTGGTGAATTGTACATGAGTGGTTTTTATAAGGAAGATATACCGCTTATCGAAGCCGAAGCTCAAAACAACGGACTCCGTTTGAAATACTTCAAAGAAAAAAATAACTGGGTAGTGGTAAAGACGGTTCTTAATTAAGAATTAAGAATTAAGAATTAAGAATTAAGAATTAAGAATGCGAATAAGGAGTTGAAATACTATATTCCGGTGAACGTTCAGGGTCTGCTACTGACTACCAGATATGAAATTATCAGATTACGCTGCTTCATGCAACATTTCAGGGGTATGGCTCTGACATCATATTCTAACTTGTTTTAAAAATCCAACTCTGTGACCTTTGTGCCTTTGCGGTATAATATTAATAACCACGGAGGCACGGAGAACAA
>CALCBD010000053.1 GCA_937897985.1 uncultured Paludibacter sp.
ACCGTAATTCCGATAGCACTTGTGAACGAAATAACTCAAAAAAAGTTTTCTTTGTGTCCTCTGTGCCTCTGTGGTTTTTAATTTTCAATAAAGTTTGAATTGAAACAAAGACACCGGTTGAACGCTGCTTGGCGAGAATAATTTTATAATATACTAATCATAAAACCAATACCGTAATTCCGATAGCACTTGTGAACGAAATAACTCAAAAAAAGTTTTCTTTGTTTCCTCTGTGCCTCTGTGGTTTTATTTTCACTATTTAAATATGCACAACTCTGTTTTGGGTAAAGACACACATTACCCCGAAAAATACGATGCTTCACTGTTGTTTCGTATTCCCCGAAACGATAACCGCATCAGGTATGGTATCGAAGCCGATCATCTGCCATTCATCGGATATGATGTATGGAATTGTTATGAGCTTTCTTTCCTGACGAATAACGGATTGCCGGTGTCCTGCATTTTAAAGCTCATTTATCCGGCCGACAGCAAATTTCTCGTCGAGTCAAAATCGCTGAAACTTTATCTGAATTCCTTCAATATGGAATTTACAGGCGAAACTATGAGCGAAGCCATCGCTAATGTTACATCTATCATAAAGACTGATTTAACTAAGCTGCTCGAAACTGAAGTGAAAGTCGCTTTGTTCTCAAAGTCATGTGCCTCTGTAGTTCCTTTCGTCGGTCTGCAGGATAAAATACTGACCGCAATGATACCTTTGGACAAGCTTGCAGCTACCGGTTTTCATCATTTTGTCGAAACACCGTCATTACTTAAATCTGAGTTAACAGAACTTCGGCACAGTTATGAATTTACCACCGATTTGTTGCGCTCCAATTGTCCTGTTACCCATCAACCCGATTGGGGAGATCTTTTTGTAAAAATGGAAACCAACCACCTGATCGACCTTACTTCCATCGTTGCCTATCTGATTTCGTTCCGAAAGGAAAACCATTTTCATGAAGAAGTGGTGGAAATGATTTACAGCCGTTTTACCGAAGCATTCCACCCTCAAAAGCTGATGATAGCTGCCATGTATACACGCAGAGGCGGAATTGATATTAATCCCGTCAGAGCTTCTGAAATATCACTCCTCGATGATGCGTTTTCCCGCATGGATGTCGCTCTTGCCAAAACCGCCAGACAATAAAATTAAATTCCGTATGGGCGGTTTTCGGGTTCGCAAATCTTCGGATGGCAGATTTTCGGGCTGGCAGATATTCGGGTTGGCAGATTTTTAATCTGCCAAATTCAGTCTTCCGACACCTCTGAGTTCGGGATGGCAGATTTTCGGGATTGCAGATCTTTGGGTTGGCAGATTTTCGGGTTGGCAGATTTTTAATCTGCCAAATTCATTCATCTGAAACCTCCGGATTTCCGGGTTCGAAGATTTCTAATTTGCCCATCTCTTCTAATTTCCGATTGAGCCCATCTCAGGAAAGGAGACTTTCAACTCAGCCATTTTAGCTTTTGCTTTCTTTTTTATCGACAGAATCAGAATTCTGTCGACCCGGTGATTGCAGTCTTCCGACACCTCTGAGTTCGGGTTCGCAGATTTCCGGGTTTGCAGATTTTCGGATTGGCAAATCTTCGGATGGCAGATTTTAGGGTTGGCAGATTTTCGGGTTGGCAGATTTTTAATCTGCCAAATTCACTCATCTGAAACCTCCGGATTTCCGGGTTCACAGATTTCTAATTTGCCCATCTCTTCTAATTTCCGATTGAGCCCATCTCAGGAAAGGAGACTTTCAACTCAGCCATTTTAGCTTTTGCTTTCTTTTTTATCGACAGAATCAGAATTCTGTCGACCCGGTGATTGCAGTCTTCCGACACCTCTGAGTTCGGGATGGCAGATTTCCGGGTTTGCAGATTTTCGGATTGGCAGATTTTCGGATTGGCAGATTTTCGGGTTGGCAGATTTCTAATCTGCCAAATTCACTCATCTGAAACCTCCGGATTTCCGGGTTCGAAGATTTCTAATTTACCCATTACTTCTAATTTCCGATTGAGCCATCTCAGGAAAGGAGACTTTCAACTCAGCCAATTTAGCTTTTGCTTTCTTTTTTATCGACAGAATCAGAATTCTGTCGACCCGGTGATTGCAGTCTTCCGACACCTCTGAGTTCGGGTTCGCAGATTTTAGGATTGGCAGATTTTCGGATTGGCAGATCTTCGGGTTCGCAGATTTTCGGGTTGGCAGATTTCTAATCTGCCAAATTCAAAATAGCACTCTTCCGACACCGCCGGATTTCAGATGGGCAGATTTCCGGGTTCGAAGATTACTAATCTGCCAAAAGAAATCTCCTCTGCATCTTTTGTGATTCTTTTTGCTACAAAGCATAGACTTTTTTATTACAATTTTATATGAAAATGTATTGTTTGTTGTGAAATATTCTCTATATTTGACCCCTTATTTACCGTAAATCGATAAAATATTTGTATTGTCATTGTATTTTAATACAAAAAACGCCTGAATTAGTATAAATTTTCCGTTCTTTGTCCTGTGGTTGATTTGCAATGTTATCCTGTATTTTATTTATATCTTTATCTGTTTGTTTTAACGGAATGATTTGATAAACAGAATGAAAACGACCTTAATTTTTCGGTGGGTAAGATTGATAAAGCTGATGAAATGAATAAAACAGGATACAATTTACGATTTCATTTGTACTTTTTAGTACAATTTTTTACTTTTGCTCTTACAGCGCAAATTCCTTCGGGTTATTACAGTACTGCCACCGGAACGGGTGCAACTTTGAAAACCCAGTTATACAATATAATAAAAAATCACACAACCCGGACCTACGATCAGCTTTGGACCGATTTTCAATCGACCGACAAAAAAGCCAATGGCAAGGTGTGGGACATGTATACCGACATTCCGGCGGGAACTCCGGTATACACTTTTACCTTTATTACGCAGCAATGCGGAACCTACTCTAACGAAGGTGATTGTTACAACCGCGAACATTCTTTTCCGAAGAGTTGGTTCGGGGTGGCATCAGGTCAGGAAAATTCGGTTCCTATGGGTACCGATTTGTTTCATCTGTATCCCACCGACGGCAAAGTAAATGGCATGCGAAGTAATTATCCCTACGGCAAAGTGGGAACAGCCACTTATACTTCGTCCAACGGTTCGAAGCTTGGCAATTGCACCTATCCGGGTTACAGCGGTATCGTTTTCGAACCGATTGATGAATACAAGGGCGATTTGGCACGTAGTTATTTTTATATGGTTACCCGTTACGAAAACTTAGTAGCTTCGTGGGAAAAAAATGATACCGATGGCGACGCAGTGCTGAATGGGACGGCCTTTCCCGCTTTCGAAACATGGTTTCTGAATATGCTGGGCGAGTGGAGCGCTGCCGACCCGGTCTCCCAGAAGGAAATTGACCGGAACAATGCGGTATACGCCCTGCAGGGTAACAGAAATCCGTATATTGATCATCCGGAATATGTGTACAGCGTGTGGGGAGTGGGGAAAATTGAAAGTACGGCAACTCCGGAACCGACCAATTATCCGACCAATTTCTCGGCCCTTAACGTAAAACTGCAATGGGCAGATGCCACAGGCACAACGGTGCCGCAGCATTACCTCATTCGCATGAGTACCGCCGGATTCAGCGCCATCACAGCGCCTGCCGACGGAACTACTTATCCGGATTCGACAACCGACCTCAACGTGGATTATGGTGTGCAACAAGCCCTTTTTAAAGGACTGAATGCCAACACAACTTACTATTTCAAATTATATGGCTACACCGGAAGCGGTACCGCCACCGATTATAAAACCGACGGTTCTGTACCGCAAATCAGCGTTACAGTTCCCTGAATTAACGAAATAAATATCAAGTAATAATAATTTAAAATTTTATTTTTATGAAGAAAACGATTACTTTATCATTTTTATCATTACGAAAAATTACTTCAATAAAGCATTTAAGTTTAATTTTTTTTATGATAATTTTTTTTATATGTAATTTAAGTGCTACCGATAACACTTATATAATGAATAATAGTTCAGCATTACCATCAGGTTGGAGTAAAAGTTCTAGAACAGCATTTGTAACATATGCATCTAAGACAAGTTTGCAACTTATGGGCCTATCGGGAGGTGTAGAAGGTGAAGTTTTCACCACGACAACGTTTTCAAATGTTACAGCTATTAGTTTTTCAGGAACTGGTAGTAATGCAATTGCGTTGAATCTTTATTATAGTACTGATAACTCAACTTGGAATGCAGTAACGCCTTCTGTTAATGTTGCAAAAAACTCAACGAGCTATTCTACTTATACTTTTTCAGATTTAAGTGTTTTAAGCAATAAAACTGTTTATCTCAAATTTCGCACTAGTGCAAGTTCAGCATACCTTTATTCAATTACAATTACCACATCGGTAGTTTCACCATCAATTTCCACCCCTTCCCCGACATCATTAAGCGGATTTACAACACCAACTGGCACAGCATCAGCTTCACAAACTTTTACAGTAGGTGGAAGTAATCTTACTGCAGATTTAGTTGTTACAGCACCGACTAATTATGAAGTACGTGAAAACGGTACCGGAACATTTGGATCTTCGGTTTCATTTACACCTTCTTCCGGAACTGTTGCCACAAAAACCATAGAAGTAAGAATTGCTGCATCTGCAGGGGTTGGTACTCCTTCGGGTAATGTGGCATGTACTTCAACCAATGCAACAACGCAAAATGTGGCAGTTTCCGGAACTGTTAACGCTGCATCTTCCCCGGTAATCACCGCTACAGGTACCATCAATGCCTTTCCCAACACGGTAGCCGGGTCAACATCATCAGAGCAAAGTTATACCTTACAGGGAGCTAATTTAACAGGTGATATTATAGTTACACCACCTACTGGATTCCAGATTTCCAAAACCTCGGGTTCGGGCTTTGTTTCAAATCCGAATACACTTACATTTACTTCAGCTGAAGTCGCTTCCGCTCAGAATGTATACGTTCGCTTTGCCCCGTCGGCAGCACAAGCCTACAGCGGCAATATAACCCATACAAGTACAGGCGCTGCTCAGGTAGATAAAGCTGTAAGCGGCACCGGTGTCAAAGCCGAACCAACCAATCATGCTACTTCTTTCATAGCTACTGCCAATTCGACAAGTCAGATTACCGTTACATGGACAGATGCCACAGGAGCTCAGGTGCCTGATGGTTATTTGGTTGTCGCTTCTACTGGTACACCGGCTGCTCCGGTAGATGGTGTTGCTCAGTCGGATGCAGCTTTGGTAAAAAATATTACGCAGGTAACTCAAACAGCCGTTTTCACCGGTTTGTCAGCTTCTACTACCTATAATTTCTCTATCTGGTCATATACCAATAGCGGAACAGCCATTGATTATAAATTAGGAAGTGAACCAACAACGAGTGCAACAACTGAAACTCCGCTTGGTGTAGCGGTTGCTACATCTCCTACAGTTGTCACTTCTACCGGTTTTACTGCCAATTGGAATGCTGCTGCAGGTGCAACCGGATATGATGTGAATGTTTATACTAAGTCAGTTGGAGCTTTGGCAAGTGATCTATTTATTTCAGAGTATGGAGAGGGATCATCAAATAATAAATATATTGAAATTTTTAATGGAACAGGTAGTTCTGTGGATTTGTCAAATTATACATTAAAGCAAGCCTACAATGGCGGCGGATGGGACGTTGATCTTACATATACTTTGCCTTTGTCAGGAACATTAGCAAACAATGATGTGTTTGTTATTACAAATTCTACCGCAAGCCAATCAATACTGGATAAAGCAGATTTAATTTTAACATATAGTACATCAGTTCAAGGAGCAAGAGTAGCTTCATTTACAGGAAATGATGCTATTGGGTTGTTCAAAAATAGTGTTTTAATTGATGTATTTGGAGAACCAACAAATAGTGCAACTATTTCTGTTGCCGGTTTTTCAACATATGGTCAGGATCATACTATTGTTAGAAAGTCAACAATTGTTGCTGGTAATACTAACTGGACAAATTCTTCAGGAACAAATACTACAGACTCAGAATGGACTGGTTATGCTCAGGATACTTGGACTTATCTTGGTTCGCATATACTTTCAGGTGGTTCAACGAATACCCCAATTTCCGGTTCACCATTTTCTGTTGCAAATGTTACATCTAAAATAGTGACAGGCTTAACTCCCGGTACAAATTACTATTATACTGTTGTAGCTAAAAAAGGCGCTGAAAGTGCTGCAGCTTCAAATGAAATAAGCGCTCCGACTCTTATTTCCACTTTCACAGGTACAGGTGACTGGACAGAAGCCGCTCGTTGGAATACTGCTTCAGTACCTTCTACTTCAGAAAATGTAATAATTGATGGTGCTGCCACTATCAGTTCGAATGTAGAAGTGGCTGGTTTAACCATTAACGCCACTAAATCGCTCAGCGTCAATGCCGGCAAACAACTTACTGTATCCGGCGCTTTGACCAATAACGGTACATTGAATTTACTTTCGACATCAGATGGCACTGCCACTTTAATCGCCGGTTCTGCAAGCGGTACGGGAACTACTAATGTAAGTCAGTACCTGTCATCGGCTCGTAACTGGTATGTATCGAGTCCGGTAGCTAAAGCAGTAGCTCCTGCAGGATTTACATATTATCAGCGCGACGAGGCAGGTTCCAGCTGGACATCACAGCCTTTTGTTGCCGGAAATACATTTAAACGTGGAAAAGGTTATATTGCCCTGCCGGGAGCTGCCGGTTCGACTCTTACTTTCTCGGGTCAGCTGAATGTGGCAGATACTACGGTTGCTCTCACATGGTCGGGAACTGCTTCCAAAGGCTTTAACCTGATTGGTAACCCTTATCCTTGTCACCTTACCTGGGCCAAAGCATTTACCGATGCCAATGCCTCGCTGATTGAACCTTCAATTTATTATCGTACCAACAGCGGAACTGTAAATAACAGTGGCCAGTGGTCCAACCCAACCTACAATGCATTCAGTGGTGCAAGTGTTGGAGGAGCAACCGGCGTTATACCTCCAATGCAGGCAGTTTGGGTAAGAGCCATTGCAGCAGGCGATCTGGTACTGGATAATAAACTGACCCGTTCTCATCAATCATCAAATCCAATGAAATCCCGTGCCGAAGCAAGTTCGCAAAATCTGCGGTTAGTGGTATCGGATGGAACATATTCAGATGAAATGCTGATTTATTTCAATACCGGAGCATCTAATGCCTATGATGCGTACGACTCGCCGAAAATGATAAACGGCGCTTCATCATTGGTTCCTGATATGTATACCATGGTGGGCAACGAAGAACTGGTTATCAACGGTATGAGCACAATACCTGCAGAAATACCACTTTATATCAAACCCAATGCATCGACATCAGGT
>CALCBD010000054.1 GCA_937897985.1 uncultured Paludibacter sp.
CTTTCTTTTCCATGGATCCGCTCTGTGAAAAGTATTATAGCATTAGCCCGTATGCCTACTGTTCAGGGAATCCGGTAAATAGAATTGATCCGGATGGGATGGATTGGTTTTATTACTCTGTTGATGGAAAAGCAGACCCAACTTGGAATTGGAGAGATGAACACGAATATCACACAGGAGTAAAAGACACAAAAGGTAAGGAAGTGGTATTGACAGGATACGAAGCTGTTGTAACTATGGATGGTTCTACTGGAGAAAAAACAGGGAAAGGAAACAGTCTTTTTAGTGAAGGTGCTGTTTTAGCAGATGTAACTGTATATGGTCATGACGGAAAGGATGATATTAAAACCTACAGAGGCTTTAGTATGACTTCTGACTTTAGCAAGTACGGTGCTATTGACAACGGTGAATATGAAGTAAATTATAGAAATCCAGGGAAAAGTGGAAAAATAAAGTCAAATTGGGCGGTTAATAATACAAATCCTGTAGATTGTTTATTTGGAGAAAACAGAAATCCCGACGGATATAGTGATACGCAAAAAAATGGAGTATATTTTCATTCCACACTTGGAGCTAACGGAATGGTAGGTAGCAGAACTTCAACCGGCTGTATTCTTATTGTTCCTTCTGGTCACGGAGAAAATGGATGGAATGAATTTAATGCTCAACTTCAAGGAGTTTCAAGTTTTCATTTTGTGCTAAATAGGACAGCAACTGTTCCTTATGCTCCATTCCAAGTGTATCCGTTGCCTTCTGAAAAAAATTTACAATACTACAAACAATGGTTATGGAAAAGTTCAAAATGATAAAAATCTATTTTCTTATTATCTGCTGTATTGTATCAATAACTGCTTTTTGCGAGGATTATTCTAAATACAATGTTGTATTATGTGTATACAAGGAAAATCATACGGTTAGTATTTACAATACTCCAAATAAGGATTCTATAATAACAAGAGTCAAAGATAATGTAAATGCGGGCAAATTATTTGGTTTTAATGTGCTTGAAAAGCAAGACAGTATGATTAAAGTGGAAGTTTGGAATACTATTAATAAAAAGCTAATTAAAGGTTGGATAAAAATTACCGAGACAGCTATTAATGGAAGAACCAGAACAGAAAAAAGCATTTATGAACTCTATGATAAACCCGATTATAATTCCAAGAAAACGATTGTTAATAGTTATTGGGACTGTTATAAAATGTTGAATGGAAAATATAAGAAAGTTAGCTGTAACGTTGATGACTTTTTTAATGTTCTTGATATTAGTGGAAAATGGGTTAAAGTAAAGGTAACAGGTAAGGATAAGATTTATATAAAATGGTTACCCAGAGAATATCAATGTCAAGATATAACTGGTGAGTGTACTTGATTTCTTGGCTAATGCTCAGATCGCCGAAGGGTAAATGGTACGAGATGTAGCGTCCATACGGATATGAAGTTAGATGATCAAACAGTCGCGCACATCGGGTGGGATATTTTAATCCCACCCTTTGGTCACCGGCATATTTAGTAAGAAGCAAAAAGGTAATTAACCGTATTCCTGCTTCAGTAGTTCAAAACACACGTTAACTTTTTTACGACAGGTAAATATTGTCTAAAATTATTTTTTGACAAACCTGCCGGTACTTATCGTTGTAGCTCCGTACACTTTTACGAAATACAAACCGGTTTGTAACGATTTAATCTCAATCTTATGATTTCCTGTTGTGTATTGTCCTGCCAAACTTCCTGATAATGAATAAATTTCGGTTTTCACAACCGGTTCGCTCATTTCCACGGAAATAAAATCTTCCGCAGGGTTTGGAAAAAATGTTAGTTTTTGTTCCCGCAAATGATTATTCAAACCGGTAATACCTAACGCCGAAAGGCTTCTTTTCCACAGAGCTGCCCCCTGAAGTACATATAAGTCGGTACTTGAAGGTGTAATAAAACCTGCCTGAGATGCAAGCTGGAATCCGGTACTGACATCAGTCCAGTTATTTCCAAAGTCGGTAGTTTGATACACGCCATAATCGTTTCCGGCAAATACACTTGTACCGACAGCCGTGAGTGAAACCACACCCACATTAGGCAGTCCGTTATTGGCCATTACCCAGCTTTCGCCCTTATTATCTGACCGCTCCACATCCTTCGAGTTCCCGCTACATGCAAATAATTTCAGGTTTTGCGAATTATCCTTTAAACCGGTCAGACAGGTGACGGTATTATTAGGGATTCCATTGCTTTTACTTATCCAGGTTTGACCTGCTTTGTCGTACTTATAAACAAGCTGCAGAACACCTGCAAATAAATCATTTTCAGCAACCAGCAGTGTCGACGCCACTAATCCGGTGATTCCACTGTTGTGCTGTGCCCAGGTATTTCCATTATCACCTGAAATATAGATTCCTTTGTTGGTCGAAGCAGCAAATAATTTTCCATCGAAAGCAGCAAAGCTCTTAATGATTGTGGTTGATGATATGCCGTTATTGGCAGCTACCCAGCTATCACCTCCATTGGACGAACGATAGACATTTCCGTTTGCCGCAGCTGCAAAAATCTGATTTCCGGTGCAATAAATTGTCCATATTTGTTTGTTAACGATACCCGTATTTATTTCGGTCCAGCTGGTACCACCGTTTACTGAGCGATACAACCCGTTGCTGATTGTCCCCAGATAAATGGTATCGGTATGAATTGCCAGCGAAAAAGGATAAACACCTGCCGGCAGCGGACATTTCACCCATTGTGCACCGGCACTGAAAAACTGAAAGAAAAGAATTCCGGAGAGTAAGAATTTTCTCATACACACTATGTTTTGGTTATAAAAAATGAAAAACTAATTTTTACAACGCGAAAACTTTTTAAATTGTTTAAATATGTTCTGACAAAACCGGAAAGGAGATTGAATATAATAACCGGAGGAAAGTACAAAAATGGGGTCAACAAACTAATAAAATGACACCGACAATACTTCAAATAAAGTTAAACGAAAGGACAAGCTGAAATTAAACCGGTACTTCGGATTTTTAAAAAGCAAAGAGGTGGCCTCAAAAGTAAGAGGAACACAAGTTCCTTCATAAAACATTTTGAAACTACCTCTTCTGCTTATTATACCGGCAACATTACAATACTCCCTGAGCCATCATGGCTTTGGCAACTTTCATAAATCCGGCAACATTAGCCCCTTTAACATAATTGACAAATCCATCGGCTTCGGTACCGTATTTCACGCACGATTCATGAATGTTGGCCATAATGCCTTTCAGTTTTTCGTCCACTTCCTCTTTCGACCAACTCAATCGCATTGAATTCTGGGTCATTTCAAGGCCGGAAACCGATACACCTCCGGCATTTGCTGCTTTACCCGGACCATAAAGAATCTTATTTTTCAGGAAAATTTCAACTGCTTCGGGAGTCGAAGGCATATTAGCTCCTTCCGAAACCGCGATACATCCATTTGCTATCAGCATAGCAGCATCATCGCCATTCAGTTCATTCTGAGTGGCCGAAGGAAGCGCAATAGTACACTTTTCACTCCACGGACGTGCACCTTCAACATATTTGCAATTATATTTTTCGGCATATTCTCTGATACGGCCGCGATATACATTTTTAAGTTCAAAAATAAAGTCGAGTTTCTCTCGGTCGATGCCGTTTTCATCATAAATATAACCATTGCTGTCCGAAAGAGTAACAACCTTTCCACCGAGTTCCAAGACCTTTTCGGCGGTATAAGTTGCCACATTTCCGGAACCCGAAACAGCCACAACCTGACCTTTCAGATCAGTAATTCCTTTACGTTTAAGCATATTCATAAGGAAATAAATATTGCCGTAACCTGTAGCTTCGGGACGAATCAGTGAACCACCGAATTCAAGCCCCTTACCGGTGAATGTGCCCGTGTTTTCGCGGGCTAATTTTTTGTACATTCCGTACATATAAGCCACTTCACGTCCACCCACACCGATATCACCGGCAGGAACGTCGTTATCAGGCCCGATGTGACGCCAGAGTTCCATCATAAATGCCTGACAAAACCTCATCACTTCGGCATTGGATTTTCCCTTCGGGTTAAAATCCGATCCACCTTTGGCTCCACCCATAGGAAGCGTGGTCAGCGCATTTTTAAAAGTTTGTTCAAATGCAAGGAATTTAAGGATGGATGGACAAACCGATGCATGAAACCTCATCCCGCCTTTGTAAGGTCCAATGGCATTGTTGTGCTGAATGCGGTAAGCCATGTTGGTTTGTACGTTACCTTTGTCGTCGACCCAGGTAATACGAAAGGAGAAAATCCGTTCGGGAATACACAAACGTTCAATCAGGTTTTGTTTTTCAAATTCAGGGTGTGCATTGTACTCCTCTTCGATGGAATGCAGCACTTCCTCGACTGCCTGATGATACTCCGGCTCATTGGGGAAACGTCTTTTTAAGTTGTCAATCACTTGTTCGACTTTCATAATAATTATTTTTTAGTTTTATTGTATTAAATCGGGATCAAAGTTACAAATTAATATCAAAATTCAAATAAATAAAACACATTTCATATATTTTACCTGAAAATCGTACAAATTAGCATATATTTCTGACATAATGATTATTTCGGGATTTTTTAGTAAATTAAATTTCAAAAACAAATTGCTGATTTTAATGTAATTTTGACAACAAAATGTGAATTATCCGGAACACATTGCAAGCAATAAAATAAAAGTTATAGCAAAATATAAATATCAGATTGATCAATAAAAACTTAAAAAAACGACAAATTGAAACCGTTGTAAATTCAATATCTTCATTCAGGATTAATCTGTGCAAATATCTTCGGTTTTGTTTTATTTGAAATTTAATTCAAAAATCAAATTCAGAAAAAATTATTATCTTCGCCTTTTAAAAACCCTGAAAATATGACAACAAAACATTTTCTTTTTATTGCTGTTCTGTGCTTTACGGTAGCCTGCAGTCCCAAATCGTGGCAGGTGACAAAAGCCACATCGGTTAAGATTGCGCTCGATGCGTCGACCGAAGCTATTGCCGACAAAAGTTATGAAAATTATATTCAGCCCGTCAAACAAAGAGTGGATGCCGAAATGAATGTGGTAATTGGTAAAGCAGCTGAAACCATGAAGGCTCATAAACCCGAAAGTTTACTTTCAAACTGGAATGCCGATGTCTACAAGCAAGCTGCAGGCGATTATCTCAAATCAGGTGTGGATATCGCCATAGTAAATCTGGGAGGTTTAAGAACTCAGATACCTGCCGGAAACATTACTGTAAGGAATATTTTTGAACTTATGCCTTTCGAAAATGAATTGGTAATCTTGTGGTTAAAAGGAGACAAACTTCTGGAATTGTTGAATTTCTTTGCCGAAATCGGAGGTCAGGGAGTTTCGGGAATAAGAATGAAAATTGAAAACAATAAAGCCACTAACATTCTGATAAACAATGAACCGCTGGATGTAAATAAAACATACAGTATTGCAACCAACGATTACCTTGCGGGCGGAAATGATAAAATGTTACAACTGGCTCAGTACGATAAACGAATCAATACAGGAATTAAAATCCGGAACATGTTGCTCGATTATGTAAAAAATGCAACAAAAAATGGCGAAATAATCCAATCTAAATTAGACGGAAGGATAAGTAAAGCCGGCAATTAATTCAATTTTATTTCAACCATATTCAGCCTTTTTTTAAAACTGCAAATTTACCATAACGTTATTAATCAGATATTTAAAAATGAAAAAACTAAGTACAATATTCATATTCATCACCATTTTAAACTTCGCGTTACCTGCAGGTGAAAAAATAAAATTAGTGATTCTGCATACCAACGACACACACAGTCAGGTTGAACCTACCGAAAAATCAGGTTTAAAAACCGCCGATATGGGCGGATATGCAAGAAGAATGGGTATGATTTCAAAAATCAGGTCGGAAGAAAAAAACGTTCTTCTGTTCGATGCCGGTGATTTTTCACAGGGCACTCCCTATTTCAATTTTTTCAACGGAAGAGTTGAAACAGATGCATTAAACCGCATGAAATACAATGCAGGAACCCTCGGAAACCATGAATTTGACAATGGTATCGACACTTTGGCTGTAGTTCTTAAAAATGCAAAATTCCCCCTGATAAGCTCAAATTATAATGTTGATAATACAGCACTGAAAACACTTATTCAACCTTATCTTATACTGAAAGAGTCCGGTTTAAAAATCGGGGTAATGGCATTGAACGTTCAGCCTAAAAGCCTGATCATCGAAAGTAATTACAAAGGTCTGATTTACAACGACCCGGTAATGACAGCCAACGAAGTCTCCGCTTTTCTGAAGAAAAAACAAAAATGTGATCTGGTGATTTGCCTTTCACATTTAGGTTCTGACTCCACCGAAAGAGATGTGAATGATTTCGATATTGCACATAAAACTAAATACATCGACCTTATCATTGGCGGACATTCACACAGCTTGCTCGAAAATGTAAAAACCAATAATGCTGCCGGACGAAAAGTGACGATTGCCCAAATGGGTAAAAGTGGTTTATATCTGGGAAGAATTGACCTGGAACTGGAAAAGAAATAAGCTGCCGAATACCTGATTCCTGATATATTATTGGGATATTTCAAACAAAATGAGTTTATATAACCTTGCTAATCAATTATTTATTTATGAAAATTAACAAACAGAGCGTTTTCGTGGTTTTATTCGTGTTTGTCTTTCAGGCTTGTTCGCAGGACAACAGTTCATTTGAATCATTTAAAAACAAATTCGATTCCGATTTTAAAAGCGAATTGAAGGAAAACCATGTCAGCCATGCTTCATTTGCGCTCATCAACAGGGATAGTGTTGTCTTTGAAGATAACTTTTCGGCAAAAGGCGATAACGCGAACCGGGATAAACCCTATCTGATTGGCTCGGTAACAAAAGTGTTCACCGCTGTGGCAATATTGCAACTATACGAACAGGGTAAAATTGACATAGACAAACCGGTATCCGATTATGTGACCGATTTTCGTATTCATCAACGTTTTCCTGACTCCTCTCCTATCACAATACGATCGGTTTTAACTCATCATGCTGGTCTGCCATCCGATATTTATCTCCATAAATTCAGTGCCGGCAAACATGATTTTAACGAAATTCTACCCTACCTGAATTCGCAATACACCTGTTTTCCTGTAGGAAAATTGTGGGCATATTCCAACCTCGGTTATGCCCTTTTGGGAATACTGACAGAGCGCGTAAGCGGCATGAAATATCAGGATTATATTTCAAAATTTATTTTTCAACCACTCGGAATGAAAAATTCCGGTTTTTACACCGATTTTAATTCACAAAAGAAACTATCTGTAGCATTTAACGATTCGGGCATGTTAAAAGCCGAATATCCGATTTTCGATCAACCGGCAGGTTCAGTTTATTCATCGCTGAATGATATGATTGAATTTTGCAGGTCGTTCATAGATAAAAAAGAAGTCTTGTTAAAAAACACCACAATCGAAAAAATATTTGAACTTCAAAACGCCGATAATTTGCTCGACCTCGATCACCGTTGTGCCATCTGTTTCAATTTCAGAAATAAAGCCAGTGAAACAGGAAGGGTGTTCGAACATGGTGGAGCCACTATGTATCACCGTGCACAAATCTTCATTGCACCGGATGCAGGTCTGGCAGCAGTGATGCTTTCCGATTCACCAAAAGGTAAGGACAACGCATGGAAATTAAACGAACAGTTGATGACAGCTTACTGTAAAGCCCGGGCTTGGACTGCAAACAACAAAGTTAATCCCGAAAAGAAAATGCAATTTACTCCCATCGCCGGTAAAAATCTGAAATCTTATGCAGGCGATTATGCATTGCCCGGTATGATTTGCAGAATGAACTGGAAATACAATCATTTAAATCCGGTGATTAACGGACAGAGTTTCTACCTTACCGAAAATGACGAAAATTCATTTGTACCTGCCAAAAGATTTATGGGGATAATGTTTAAATCGAAAAAAATGCACTTTCTTTTGGAAGAAATTAATGGTGAAAAACTCTTTATACAGGCAATGCCGTGGGCCGAACTGGCTGTAATAGGGACTCAAACTACCCGAAAACCCATACCAGCCATCTGGAAACAAAGAACAGGAACTTATCGGGTAACAAATGCAGCACCAACAGACGTCGAAACACTTGTAAAAATCAGGATTGAACAGGAAAACGGCTTTATCGTTTTAAAATACGGATTCAATCCGGAAATGAGTTTTGGTCAGGATGCAGTTCTTGCACTTGGCATTTCAAACGATTTTGAAGCATTTGTTCTCGGAAACGGACGCGGAGGCGGCGAAAGTGTTGTTTTCGATAAAGACGGAAAAAAATTCAGTTATTTCGGATTGCAATTCTCAAAGATCTAATCACATTCTGAATATAAAATATTGAAGAGGCTGCAAATATGCCCGCGACTCTTTATAATCCTCACTTTTTAAAATAAAAAATAGCGAAAAAAACATTATCTTTGTATCAATGTTATAAGTTTTTTTCTTTCATGTTAAAACAGCAATTACAACAAAAACTCCAACAAAAGCTATCACCTGCTCAAATTCAGGTGATTAAATTGCTTGAGGTTCCAACATTGGAACTCGAGGAACGTATTCGTCAGGAAATTGAAGAAAATCCTGCATTAGAGGAAGGAGCTGAAGTGACTGACGATGATACTGAAAGCGATTTTGACGATGGTGATGGAGGCAATAATGATGATTTTGATATAGAAGAATATGTAGCCGACGATGACATTCCCGATTATAAATTAAAAACAAACAATACTTCGAAGGACGATAAACATGAAGATATTCCCTTCTCGGTCGGAATGACTTTTCACGAAAATCTTCTTGATCAGCTGGGCTTGGTACAACTGACCGAACATGAAAGATCACTGGCCGAATACGTAATAGGCAATATCGACAATGAAGGCTACCTCCGACGTACTCCCGAATCGATGGTTGATGATATCGTATTTAATATCGGTATTCAGACTACTGACGAAGAAATGTTCCGGGTAGTGGAACTTATACGTCAATTCGATCCGGCAGGGGTGGGAGCCACCCATCTTCAGGAATGTTTGTTGCTCCAGCTGAACAGGAAAAAGCAAACTACCGAAGTTCGCCTTGCAATAAAAATATTAACCGGCTATTTCGAGGAATTTTCGAAAAAGCATTATGATAAAATTACAAAAGCATTAGAAATTGACGACGAGCAACTAAAAAAAGTGATTGCTGAAATCGTTAAACTGAACCCAAAACCCGGAAGTGCCTGGAGTGGAAATATTTTAGAGAAGTCGATGTCGGCAATTGTTCCCGATTTTATTTTGGAAAACAATGAAAATCAGCTTACTGTACATCTTAACAACAGCAATATTCCTGAACTCAGAGTGAACACTACCTACAATGAAATGTTTCAGGATTATGCATCGAATAAGAAAAACCAGAGCAGGGAAATGAAAGACGCAGTAATGTTTGTAAAACAAAAAATTGATGCGGCACGCTGGTTCATTGATGCCATCAAACAACGACAGCAAACTTTACTCACAACAATGACGGCTATTGTTCAGTTTCAGAATGAGTTTTTTATAGAGGGCGACGACACCTATCTTAAACCAATGATACTGAAAGACATTGCTGATATAACCGGATTTGACATTTCGACCATTTCACGCGTTAGCAACAGCAAATATATACAAACCGAATTTGGTATTTTTCCTGTAAAATATTTCTTTTCCGAATCAATGACCAACGACTCCGGCGAAGAAGTTTCGACACGCGAAATAAAGAAAATTCTTCAGGATTGCGTTGACAATGAAGAAAAACGTAAACCGCTCAATGATGATGCTCTGGCCGAAGTACTTAAAGAAAAAGGTTATCTGATTGCACGCAGAACAGTTGCCAAGTACAGAGAACAATTGAATATTCCCGTAGCCCGATTGAGAAAAGAAATTTAATTTGTGAATTCAAATTCTTAATTGTGAGATAAAAATGATGAAAAAGTTTTATAAAATGGTTTCCTTTGTTTTTCAACCATTATTAATGCCTACCTTCGGCATGATAATGTTTGTAAACATGAGCATATTTGATGTTTTTTCCGGTTTATGGCGATTTGTTGCTGTTACCGGAACTTTTCTCTTTACAGGATTATTGCCGGTGATTCCGGTATTTTTACTCATCAAAAAAGGAGAAGTACATGATTTATTTATTTCTCGCCGCGAAGAGCGCACTGTACCATATTTGTTTTCACTGTTATCCTATATTTTCTGGACAGTATTTCTATGGAAAATGCTGAATTTTCCTCTTTTTATGGTAGGAATGGGAATTGGGACATCAATTTCTATTTTATTTATCATGCTCATAAATCTGAAATGGAAAATCTCTGCCCACATGTCGGGAATCGGAGGTCTGGCTGGTGCAACTTTTGGATTAAGCTTCCGTTTGGCATTCAATCCGTTAAGTCTTTTTATTATATTACTTGCTCTGGCTGCTTTAATAGCACTATCGAGAATAGAACTTAAAGCACATACTCCCGGACAAACACTTGCAGGATTTACACTTTCATTTTTGTGCGTTTTTTTACCCTGCATTCTGCTTTAATCTTATGCAAATTAAAAGTACAATCTACAAGTTTAAAAATCCGGCAACTTAATCAGAAAAAAATAAACAAACATAACCAAATAAATTAAGCAAATGATTACAACAGAACAACTCAGGAATGTGTTGGAACGCGAGGAAGCGTTGAGGAGGTACCTTTGACATCGATTCAAAAAGTGTACAAATAGAAGAAGAAGAGTTACGAACTCATGTACCTGGCTTTTGGGACGATGCAAAAAGTGCTGAAAACCAGATGCGTAAAATCAAGGAATTGAAAAACTGGGTAACAGGCTACAGTGGAGTAAAAACAGCAGTCGAAGAACTACAACTCGCTTATGATTTCTACCGCGAGGAAGTGGCAACCGAGGCAGAGGTCGACGAAGCATACCGGATTGCACTCGAACAGGTGGAGACACTGGAGCTTAAAAATATGCTTTCGAAAGAAGAAGATCAATTGGGAGCAGTAATTAAAATTGTTGCCGGTGCCGGTGGAACTGAGGCACAGGACTGGGCTGAAATGCTTTTCAGAATGTATCAGCGTTGGGCTGAACGTCAGAATTACAAAACTGAGATTACCAATCTTCAGGAAGGAGATGAAGCCGGAATAAAAACCGTAACCATGCAAATCGAAGGTGAAATGGCTTATGGTTACCTGAAAAGTGAAAATGGTGTTCACCGTTTAGTGCGTGTTTCACCTTTTAATGCTCAGGGTAAACGTATGACTTCGTTCACTTCGGTATATGTGGTGCCATTAGTCGACGATACCATCGAAATTGAAATCAATCCGGGAATGCTGTCGTGGGACACTTTTCGTTCGTCGGGAGCAGGCGGTCAGAATGTAAATAAAGTGGAAACGGGTGTCAGACTTCACTATAAATTTATGAATCCGGTTACTAACCAAATGGACGAAATAGTGATAGAAAACACCGAAAGCCGTTCGCAATTCGGGAATAAAGATAATGCTATACGATTGTTGAAATCGCAACTTTACGAGCTTGAACTCGAAAAGCGCCGTGCTGCTTCTGCTGCTGTAGAAGCCGGAAAAAAGAAAATTGAATGGGGTTCACAAATTCGTAGTTATGTATTCGATGACCGGCGCGTGAAAGACCACCGTACGAATTATCAAACTTCAAATGTAAACGCAGTAATGGATGGTGATATCGATGCATTTATCAAAGCTTATTTAATGGAATTCTCTGATTGATATTGCGTTTTAAGACAGGAAATGGTCAGCAATTAAAGTCCGGCTTTAGCCAAATCATTTGATTTTCAGGCTAATGCCGGATTCTTTTTTTGAATAAAATCACTCATTTTCTATTTCAAATATAAATGAGTACCTTTGTCGTCAAAATATTTGCACCCGCGTTCCGGATTTGTGAAAACCCCGAATGATAAAAAAAATGGAATGTAAATATCTAATTATAATAGATATACAAAAAAACAATGGGAAATATTGTAGCAATTGTAGGTCGCCCCAACGTGGGAAAATCGACCTTGTTTAACAGGCTCACCAAAACACGCAGAGCCATAGTAAATGAAGAAGCCGGAACCACGCGCGACAGGCAGTACGGCAAGTGCGAATGGGAAGGCCGCGAATTTTCGGTGATTGATACCGGAGGTTGGGTAGTCAATTCATCGGATGTGTTTGAAGACCAAATCAAACGACATGTTGTGCTTGCTATCGAAGAAGCCGACATTATCATCTTCATGGTAGATATCCAGAACGGAATAACCGACTACGATCTGGAGGTGGCTCAAATCCTGCGGGGTCACACTAAACCTGTTCTATTAGTATCCAATAAAGCCGATACATTCGAATGGCAATACAATGCCGCTGAATTCTATAAACTCGGCTTAGGTGAACCTATCATCATTTCTGCTATCAACGGACTTGGTACAGGCGATTTTCTTGACAAACTGCTCACCCATTTTAAACCCGATTTTTCAGAAGATATCGACGAAGAGTTACCTCGTTTTGCTGTAGTAGGCAGGCCAAATGCCGGAAAATCATCCATCATCAATGCATTTATAGGTGAAGAAAGGACTATTGTAACTGATATAGCCGGAACCACCCGCGATGCAATATATACCCGATTCAATAAATTTGGTCATGATTTTTACCTGGTCGACACTGCCGGAATAAGGAAAAAAGCAAAAGTCAATGAAGATCTTGAATATTACTCTGTGGTCAGATCCATACGTGCCATCGAAAATTCGGATGTTTGTATTTTGATGATTGACGCTACCCGCGGTCTCGAAAGCCAGGATTTAAACATTTTTTCGCTGATTCAAAAAAACAAAAAAGGACTCGTGGTTTGTGTCAACAAATGGGATTTGATTGAAAACAAAGAGGCAAACGATATAAAAAACCTTGAAAAAGAAATCCGCGAACGACTATCACCTTTTGTCGATTTTCCGATTATTTTTACATCTGCTGTAACCAAACAAAGAATCCTTAAAGTAGTCGACACAGCGGTACAGGTTTACGAAAATAAATTCCGGAAAGTGCCTACAGCAAAGTTAAATGAGTATTTGTTGCCAGCTATTGAAAACTATCCCCCTCCTGCTTTGAAAGGTAAATTTATCCGCATCAAATATGTAACACAATTGCCAAACACTTATATCCCTACATTTGTGTTTTTTGCCAATTTACCTCAATATGTGAAAGAACCTTACCGCAGGTTCCTCGAGAATAAAATACGTGCAAAATACGATTTTACAGGTACTCCTATACAAATTTTTATCCGACAGAAGTAAATTAATTCGATTATAAATTTTCAAAGGCTGTCTTAAAAATTCGTTTTGAATTATGATTATCATATTAGGGACGAATTTTTAAGACAGCTTTTTTTATGAAGTAAATTTTGCTATATTAGATGTTTGATGTATTTATATGTACATGTTAAGTATTATTAAACCAACATTTTACGATTATGTTGATTATACAAAAAAAATGACTTATCTTTCCACTCTCTAAAATCATTTATATCTTTTCAGAAAATTTAAACTTTTCAGATTAAAAATATATTCAATAAATAATGATTTTTATAACAAAAATGTAATTGATACAAATAATTTACTATTTTTGCAAAAATTAAAAATTCACAAGTCATTAAAAATTAACGGAAAATATGTTTTATAAACTTTATACTTTCTATCGCGATGGCTTTAAAAACATGACAGTTGGCAAAACTTTATGGATTATAGCACTTATTAAGTTATTTATCATGTTTGCCATTCTTAAAGTTTTCTTCTTTCCCAATTACTTAAACTCAAATTTCAAGACCGACGATGACAAATCAAGTCATGTAAGGCAGGAGTTAATCAAAAAATCGATTCAATAACCTTTATAAAATAAATATTTATGGAATTATTAGATGCTTCACTATTAGGTTGGTCACGGGCGCAGTTTGCAATGACCGCAATGTATCACTGGTTGTTTGTACCATTGACTTTAGGTCTGGGTATAGTAATGGCCATTATGGAAACACTGTATTTAAAAACAGGAAAAGAAGAATGGAAAAAAGCCACAAAATTCTGGATGACTTTATTCGGTGTTAACTTCGCTATCGGAGTTGCCACGGGAATTATTCTCGAATTTGAATTCGGCACTAACTGGTCAAATTACAGTTGGTTTGTAGGGGATATTTTCGGTGCACCTTTGGCTATCGAAGGAATTATGGCATTTTTCATGGAAGCGACATTTATCTCCATCATGTTTTTTGGCTGGAATAAAGTTGGTAAAAAGTTCCATTTGGCTTCCACCTGGCTCACTATTACAGGTGCCACATTATCAGCGCTATGGATTTTAGTAGCCAATGCTTGGATGCAATATCCCGTGGGTATGGAATTCAATCCTGACATGACACGAAATGAAATGATTGATTTCTGGAGTTTGCTTTTATCTCCCGTTGCAATCAACAAGTTCTTACACACAGTATTTTCGGGCTGGGTAATGGGTGCTTTATTTGTGATTGGCGTGAGTGGATGGTTTTTATTGCGCAAAAGAGAAATCGATTTTGCGATAAGAAGTATGAAAGTAGGTGCCATCTTTGGTTTGGTTGCCACCATTTTAATTATCTATACCGGTGATGGTTCTGCATATCATGTAGCACAGAAACAACCTATGAAACTTGCAGTTATGGAAGGATTGTACAAAGGACAGACAAATGCCGATTTACTTGCCTTTGGTATTCTGAATCCCGATAAAAAAGCATATAACGATTCTGTAGAGCCATTTTTATTTAAACTGCCGGTTCCGGTTTCGGGTATGTTATCATTCTTAGGATACCGCGATTTTAATGCTTTTGTGCCCGGAATTAACGATATTATTGACGGTGGATATAAAATTACAGATAAAGAAGGAAAAGTCACTACAGCGAAGTCTTTTGCCGAAAAACAAACAAGCGGAAAGGCAGCCATCAAGGCGCTTAGTGATTATCAAAAATCAATGTCAGCCAAAGATACTGTTGCAGCTGCCGGTTATAAAAAGATTTTGAAAGAAAATTATGCTCAGTTTGGTTATGGTTACCTCGAAAATCCGGAACAACTTATACCTAATGTACCAATGGTATTTTATGCTTTTCACGTCATGGTAGGGCTGGGAATGTACTTTTTGGCACTCTTTGTAATCGTTTTATTCTTTGTATACCGAAAAAGTATTGAGAAGCAAAAATGGCTGCTCTGGATTTCATTATTGACAATTCCATTAGGATATCTTGCCGGAGAATTAGGTTGGGCAGTTGCAGAAGTTGGACGCCAACCCTGGGCTATTCAGGACGTACTTCCTGTTCAGGCAGCAATTTCAAATATTTCATCCGGATCTGTTCAACTGACTTTTTATATGTTCCTGATCCTGTTTACAGCTCTTCTCGTTGCCGAAGTTAGAATCATGCTGAACCAGATAAAAAAAGGACCGGAAAGTCACTAATATAGTGATTTTTCAATATATTACTGAATATCAATTAAATCAAAAAATACAATATTATGATAACATATTCTTTTCTTCAGCATTATTGGTGGTTTATCATTTCGCTTTTAGGTGGAATTCTGACTTTTCTTTTGTTTGTTCAGGGTGGCCAGTCAATGATATTCTCACTATCAAAGACCGAAGACGAACGTCGGATTATAGTAAATGTACTGGGTCGTAAATGGGAATACACTTTTACTACTTTAGTGACTTTTGGCGGTGCATTTTTTGCTTCATTTCCATTATTTTATTCTACAAGTTTTGGAGGTGCTTATTGGGTGTGGATGGCCATTTTATTCTGCTTTACACTCCAGGCAGTATCCTACGAATTCCAAACCAAACCAGGCAATGTATTTGGTAAAACAACCTACAGAACGTTGCTTTTTTTGAATGGATTATTGGGTACTATTCTTTTGGGAGCTGCAATTGCAACTTTCTTTACGGGTTCTGATTTTGTGGTCAACAAATCTAATATAACCACAATGACACAGCCTGTTATCAGCTCATGGGGCAATAGTTGGCACGGATTGGAAGCCTTGCTTAACCTTCGTAACTGGATGCTTGGTTTTGCTGTATTTTTTCTTGCCCGTACACTTGCCTCGCTGTACTTCATCAATCGTTTAAAAAACGAAGTACTTGAAAGTCGTTCAAGAAAATTTGTTTTATACAATGCATTACCATTTCTGGTATTCTTTCTAACCTTCGTCATTTGGACTCTTTTATCCGAAGGTTTTGCTGTTGATCCGGTAACAAAAGTAGTATCACTTGAGAAATTTAAGTATTTTACTAATCTTATCGAAATGCCACTGATTCTGATATTTTTTCTTTTAGGCGTTGTGGCTGTTTTATGGGGAATTTTAGGTACTTTGTTTATGAACAAATACAAAAAGGGAATCTGGTTTTCAGGTATTGGTACCATTGTCACTGTTTGCTGCCTTCTACTGATAGCCGGATATAACAACACTTCATTTTATCCATCTTCAACTGATTTGCAAAGTTCTCTGACTATATTTAATTCATCTTCAAGTAACTTTACACTTAAGGCAATGAGTTGGGTTTCTCTTTTAATACCATTTGTGCTGGCATATATTTTCTATGCCTGGAGATCGATGGAGAAGAAACCTACTGATCTTGAAGACATTAACAATGATCACCACGCTTATTAATTTGATTGAAATTTGAAAGGAAAGATTTAATCAATTGTAAGTTAGAAATTTCTACAACATCAGGAAGGACTAAGTTCGGTAAAATGCCGAACTTAGTCCCTTCTTTTTAATATACAATTTATTGACTTCAATTATCTGGTTTTACAACTAAAAAATATTGATCGAAATGAATAATCAACGTTTTAAACATCTAATTTTCATGCCATTAGAAATTGTGTAAATAAAAACAAATCATCTATAAATATTACTTATTTACAGTTAAATAGATTAACCAAAATGCATTTTATTTTCCGTAATATCATTAAAATAGTCATTTCCTTTTATTTTTATAACTTTGCAGCACAAAACATTCGTGAATAGAGTTTTGTTTTATAAGTCATTATGAAATAAAATTCAATTAAAAAAACGCATAAAAACAATACCGTACAATTTACTCTATTTCTACGGTAAAATGAATTTTTCAGTATCATCTTTAAATAATCAGCAAAAAATTAAAAATATAATGGACTTTAAATACGACATAATTGTTATAGGAGCGGGACATGCAGGAAATGAGGCAGCATGCGCAGCAGCAAATCTTGGTTCAAAAACCTTATTGATAACTATGGATATGAATAAGATTGGCCAAATGAGCTGTAATCCTGCAGTTGGAGGAATAGCAAAAGGTCAGATTGTTCGCGAAATTGATGCTTTAGGCGGACAAATGGGAATCGTTACCGATCGATCTGCAATTCAATTCAGGATGTTAAACCGATCAAAAGGTCCCGCAATGTGGAGTCCCCGTAGCCAAAGTGACAGAAGGAAATTTATTGAAGAATGGATTAAGGTGATAAGTGAAACGCCAAATCTTTATGTATGGCAAGACACTGTAACAGGATTAATAGTTGAAAATTTACGTATAAAAGGGGTCAAAACAGCTTTAGGTGTTGAGATGAAATCGAACTGTGTTATATTAACAGCCGGCACCTTTTTGAGTGGAATGATGCATTTTGGGAAAAATATGCTTAGTGGAGGGCGTATTTCTGAACCTGCATCTTTTGGATTGACTGAACAACTGATTTCAATGGGGTTTAAAACCGATAGAATGAAAACCGGGACACCATGCAGGATTGATGGGAGAACGATTGATTTTGGAAAAACAACTGAACAACCCGGGGAAAATGATTTTCACAAGTTTTCATTTTTGGAAGAGGTTCAACGAGAATTGAAGCAAATGAGCTGTCATATTACAAACACAAATGAAACAACACACGAAGTACTCAGAAAAGGACTGAAAGACTCTCCCCTTTACAATGGACAAATACAAAGTATTGGTCCCAGATACTGTCCAAGTATAGAAACCAAAATAATTACTTTCGCTGACAAAATCTCTCATCAATTGTTCCTTGAACCTGAAGGAGTAGATTCAAATGAATATTACTTAAATGGATTTTCATCTTCTCTCCCACTCCACGTTCAAATTGAAGCAATTCATACTATACCCGGATTAGAAAATGCTCAACTCTTTCGACCCGGTTATGCGATTGAGTACGATTTTTTCGACCCAACGCAACTTAAACACACCCTTGAAACAAAAATAATTAAGAATTTGTTTTTTGCAGGTCAAATTAACGGTACAACCGGTTATGAAGAAGCAGCCGGACAGGGACTGATTGCCGGAATAAATGCACATTTAAACTGTAACGGCAAAAAAGAATTTACTTTAGGACGTGATGAAGCATACATCGGTGTACTGATTGATGATTTAGTTACAAAAGGTGTCGACGAACCATATCGTATGTTTACTTCTCGTGCTGAATACCGATTATTATTACGCCAGGACGATGCTGATATCCGCCTGACGAAAAAAGGAATTGCAATCGGACTTGTAAAAGAAGACCGTGAAAATCAACTTGAATATAAAAAGAAACAACAGAAAGAATTAATAAAATTCATTGAGAATTACTCTGTAAAACCAAAAAACATAAACGATTTTTTGGTGACCAACGAATCATCAGAATTAAAACATGGATGTAAATTAGCAGATCTTGTAGTTCGACCTCAGTTAAGCATTGAAAAATTAATATCAGCCATACCACAATTAAAAGAAAAAACGGAAGAAATTAAATCAAGAAAGGAAGAAATAATTGAATCAGTCGAAATTATTTTAAAATATGAAGGGTACATACAACGCGAAAAACTAATAGCTGAAAAAATCCAAAGATTAGAACACATCCATCTTCGTGGTAAAATCGATTATAGTACCGTACAGTCTTTATCTACCGAAGCAAGGCAAAAGCTATCAAAAATAGATCCGGAAACAATAGGACAAGCCAGCAGAATACCAGGCATATCTCCAAGTGATTTAAATGTATTACTTGTTTTAGCTGGTAGATAACTATCAATTCAGATAATTAATGTTCCACGTGAAACACAAAAAAGCACAAAGTCGTGTTTCACGTGAAACAATCAAACAACAATATTGCCGAAATAAACAATGTCTACAACTGAAAACTTAAAAATACAAGTTAATTCACTGCCGGAACTTCCTGGAGTTTATCAGTATTTTAATCTAAATGATGAAATAATTTACGTAGGCAAAGCCAAAAATTTAAAAAAAAGAGTTAGTTCTTATTTTTCAAAAGTGCATGATTCAGGAAAAACCAATGTACTTGTAAAAAATATTGCTTCATTAAAATACATAGTTGTTGAAACTGAAGAAGACGCTTTACTTTTGGAAAACAATCTGATTAAGCAATATCAGCCCCGTTACAATGTTTTATTAAAGGATGGTAAGACTTATCCGAGTATTTGTATCACAAACGAAAATTTTCCAAGAATAATTAAAACCAGAAATATTATTAAAAACGGATCTCAGTATTTCGGTCCTTACAGTTCTAACTACACAATAAATTCAATACTTGATATTGTACATGAACTATTCCCGATTCGGACATGTAAATTAGCACTAACAAATGAAAATATTAATAATAACAAATTTAAGGTTTGTTTACAATATCATATTCATAAATGCAACGGGCCATGTGAGGGAAAAGAAACTGCAGAAGAATATAAAAAATCAATTGATCAGATTCGTCAGATTATTCAGGGTGATGCTAACGAAATAAGTAAAATTTTAATGAAGCAAATGAAAAAATATGCTGAAGAATTAAATTATGAGGAAGCAAATATTTTGAAAATTAAATATGATTTAATCGAGAATTATAAATCAAAATCGATCATAGCAAATAGTGTAGCTGAAAATACAGATGTTTTTGCATATGATGAAAATGACAATTCAGCTTTTATTAACATATTAAGAATATATAAAGGCTCTGTAATTCAGGGGTATACAATTGAATATAAGAAAAATATAAATGAAGATAAAGCTGAAATTCTTTCAATGGCTATTGTAGAGTTAAGGGAAAGACTTCAGAGTAATTCAAAGGAAATTGTTATACCGTTTGAAATCAACTTTAAAATTAAAGATATAACTTATATAATTCCACAGCGTGGCGATAGAAAAAAACTTCTCGATCTTGCTTATCAGAATGTGCGTCAATTTAAACTCGATAAATTAAAACAATCTGAAAAACTGAATCCGGAACAAAAATCAATTCAGTTGTTGAAAAAAATTCAGGAAGTATTACATTTAAACAAAATTCCTCTTACAATCGAATGTTTTGACAATTCAAATATATCAGGCTCAGAAGCAGTGGCGGCCTGCGTAGTGTTTAAAAAGGGGAAACCATCAAAATCTGATTATCGAAAATATAATATTAAAACTGTAACAGGACCGGATGATTATGCATCAATGAAAGAGGTTGTCAGACGTAGATATAACCGTATGATAATTGAACAGAGTGACTTGCCCGATTTGATTATTGCAGATGGAGGAATCGGTCAAATGGAAATTATCCGACAGGTTACAGAAGATGAATTGAATTTAAAAATACCGATTGCAGGTCTTGTTAAAGATAATAAACACCAAACCCGTGAATTATTGTTCGGATTCCCACCCAAAGAAATAGGATTAAAAATAAATGATCCTCTATTCAAATTATTGGCATCAATTCAAAATGAAGTGCATAGATTTGCAATTAAGTTTCACAGAGACAAACGTAGTAAATCGCAGGTGGCATCTGAACTTGATATAATAAAAGGAATCGGGGAAAAAAGCAAAACTCAATTGATAAATCATTTTAAAAGCGTAAAACGTATTAAAAGTGCTGATTTAAATGAACTCTCAGAAATCATTGGAAGTAGCAGAGCTTCAATAGTTTATAACCATTTTAATGCAAATTTGACGTTGTCAGAATTGAATATTTAATTTTCACTGTGGTATCGTGAGTAAATATCATCAAGAAAACTGAACTGAATATTTCAATTGAATGGAAAAATTCCGGAATTATATTCACAATAAAATAAAAATTTTAAAATGATCAATTATATAGATAAATTATATGGATATTAAAATCGAAAACATAAATTCTATAACCCAATCTGCTGGTAAATTTATTCAACAAATGGCCGGGGAAAAAATATTTGCTTTTAAAGGAGAAATGGGTGTTGGTAAAACAACATTTATTAAAGCCGTTTGCAAAGAACTTGGTGTAAGAGAAAATGTCAATTCGCCAACTTTTTCGATTGTGAACGAATATACCGGAGCTAATGACTTAATTATTTATCACTTTGATTGCTACAGAATAAAAAACCTGAATGAAGCCATCGAAATCGGGATTGAGGAATATCTTTATAGCGGTAACCTCTGTTTTATTGAGTGGCCGGATAAAATTACCTCTCTCCTACCCGATTCGTATATTACTGTTGAAATTACTGAATTGAAATCAGGAATCAGAAATATTCAGATTTATTGAAAATTATAAAAACATTTCTGAAAAAAAATTTAATTCAGTTATGAATGAAATTGATTTTTCAGATTGGATTTTTTATTGTCATACAAACAAGATATAAGAGTAAATTTATGAAACTAAAAAGGAAAAAAGCAATTATTGCGCAGGTAAAGGCATCGCGAAAACAAAGTCGTGAAGAAGAAATTAAAACACATGGTAAATCCATTAATTACAACAAAATAATTGAATCGAAAAAAATTTATTCACGAAAAAAAAATAAGGCAGTCACTGAAAATGATCTGCCTTATTCTTTTAAAAATCAGAATTAAAATTTCTTTTTACCAAATGCTTACTCTGTTTTCCGGTTTTACATACATTTTGTTTTGTTGATTTACATTGAATGCTTCATACCAGGCCGAAATATGTGGCAAAGCACCGTTTACACGCCACTCTCCGAGTGAATGAGGGTCCGATTTGGTACGAACTAAAATTTCTTCAGGTCTTATGTTTTGAGCCCATACATTAGCATAAGAAAGGAAAAAACGTTGTTCTGGCGAATACCCATCTGCTTTTTGTAATGGTTTTGCTTTGGTGGCGTTTTTAAACGCATTGAAAGAAACCTGCAAACCGCCGTGATCTGCTATATTTTCACCTAAAGTAAATTTACCGTTAGCGTGTACACCTGGTGCAACCTGAATTGAGTCGAAGAAATCAGCTAAACCTTTGGTTCGTGCATCAAATTGTTTTTTGTCTTCTGCAGTCCACCAGTTTTTAAGATTTCCATCTTTATCATATTGTGCTCCCTGATCGTCAAAACCATGAGTCATTTCATGACCGATTACGACACCAATAGCTCCGTAATTAAATGCGTCATCGGCATTCATATCAAAAAATGGGGGCTGTAAAATACCGGCAGGAAAACAAATTTCATTTGTTGATGGATTGTAATATGCATTTACAGTTTGTGGTGTCATTAACCATTCATCTCTGTCAACCGGCTTTCCGGCTTTTGCAAAATTGTAAGCATGGTCAAAACGATTGGAACGAACGATATTTGCGTAGTAGGAATCTTTTTTAATTTCCAATCCGGAATAATCTCTCCATTTATCAGGATATCCGATTTTTACATAAAATGCATCCAATTTTTCTTTAGCTTTAGCTTTTGTTGAATCTCCCATCCATGGTAAAGCTTTAATTCTTTCGCCTAAAGAAAGCTGTAAATTAGACACTAATTTTAACATACGTTCTTTAGCCGCAGGTGGAAAATATTTTTTTACATACATTTGACCTAAAGCTTCGCCTAACGCTCCATCTACCATATCAACAGAACGTTTCCAGCGTGGTCGCTGATCTTTCTTTCCCGAAAGAGTTTTGCCGTAAAAATCAAAATGCTGCGCGTAAATATTATCGCTTAAATAAGGAGCTGCATTATCGATTAGCTTCCATTGAAGGTAAGCAATTTGTGAAGCTACAGGTTCGGTGTTGATAATATTTCCAACTTCGGTAAGCGATTCTTTTTGTGATACACTTATATTTTTTATATTCTTAAGACCCAGGGAAGTAAGAAAATTCTCCCATTCAATAGATGGTACTAATTTCTGAAGATCACTGACAAGCATTTTGTTATAATTTGCATGTGGATCACGCAATTTTACATTATCGTATGCTGCAGTTGCCAAACGTGTTTCAATTTTAAGAACCGCTTCCATATTGGCATTTGCAGTGATGTCATCATTCCCGATCAATTTAAACATATTGACAATATGCTGTTTATACTTTTCTCTGATTTCTTTAGTTTTGGCATCATTATCAAGGTAATATTCCCGTTGTCCCAAGCTGATACCAGCCTGATATGTTTGAACAAGATTTTCTTTACTGCTCATTGGATCTGCTTCAACCGCAATAGCAAAATAGGTATCAAGACCGGAAAGATATAATTCGGGAAGAATTTTAACAATGTCATTTTTGTCCTTTAATTCAGAAATACGTTTTAAATCGGCTTTTATTGGCTCAAAACCTGAATTATTCAACACAACACTATCCATAGAAATATTGTATAAATCAGCTATTTTTTGTTCAATAGAACCTTGTGAGCCTCCTTTTTGTGCAATTTCTAAAACCAAATCTTTGAGTTGTATTAAATTATTTTCGCGAAGCATGTCGAAACTACCAAAACGCGAATATTCACCTGTAAGCGGATGATTTGTCATCCAGCCACCACATGCGTATTTATAAAAATCATTTCCCGGTACAACTGTTGTATCGAGATTTTTCAGGTCGATGCCTGTTGTTTCTTTTGCAGTACTGCAAGCATTTGTCATAATTAGTAAGATAATTCCCAACCCTGTCAGAGCATAGGAAAATGTTGATTTAAATTTTTTGTTCATAACTATAAATTTTATAAAGTTGATATATATTTTTAATAAATACTACGATGGATGATAGGTAATATTATCAATAATCGAAAAGAGTTCATTAAGTGTTTCGGACCTTAGCATTTCGATTCTTGTATCTTTGAAGTTTGGAATTCCTTTAAAAACCGGTGTTGCTGCCAAATGTCTTCTGCTGTGAATAATTCCTTTTAATCTTTTGTCGAATAATTTTTCGGGAATTTCTTCCATTGAATTTTTGGAGGAATTATTCTGATCCAGATCAAGCCAGAAAACCGAGGCAATGATGTGTTCTTTCAGTATTTCCTTCTGAGCTTCGAAATTCAGGAGTTGTTGATGTTCGCCTGTAATGAAATAATTTTTGATTTCAGAAAATATCCACGGGCGTCCAATTGAGGCACGACCTATCATTACCGCATCGACACCATAACGGTTGAAACACTCAAGAGCTCTTTCAGGAGTTGTAACGTCACCATTGCCAATCACAGGAATATGGATACGGGGATTATTCTTTACTTCACCTATCAGTGTCCAGTCGGCGTCACCTTTGTACATTTGCGAACGTGTACGACCATGAATAGTGATGGCACTAATACCGCAATCCTGTAATTTCTCGGATAAATTAACAATTACTTTATTATCTTCGTCCCATCCTAAACGTGTTTTTACCGTCACCGGAATTTTAACAGCGTTAACCACATTTTTGGTAATTTTCAACATTCTGTCAATATCTTTCAGTAGCCCTGCTCCTGCCCCTTTTCCTGCAACTTTTTTTACAGGACATCCAAAATTTATATCTATTATATCGGGGTTGGCTTCTTCGGCAAGTCTGGCAGCTTCGGCCATTGAATCGGGGTCATGGCCGTAAATCTGAATGGCTATTGGTCGTTCCTGAGGATAAATTGTCAGTTTTTGCTGTGTGCGGTTTACGCTACGTATCAGGGCTTCTGATGATACAAATTCGGTGTACAACATATCTGCACCAAATCGTTTACAAATCAGACGAAATGCCGGGTCAGTAACATCCTCCATTGGTGCAAGAAAGAGTGGTTTATCAGGAAATTCAATGTTCGAAATTTTCATATTTATACAAAACAAGCGTGCAAAGTTAGAAATTTATTCAGATTGCACAATTATAAGAATATAATAAACTCATTTTCAATAATAATTGTTCATTAAAATTATAAAAACCAGGAATGTAATTTGCCTGAAAATAAATAGCAGATAAAAAAAATCTTTAAGTTTAACAAATCAGTAATTGGAAAAAAAACCGTATGTAGTTATAAATCTGTCAATTTCATAATAAAAATCCCTGTCAAAACAAAATTTGACAGGGATAAAAAATTTTGAAAGCGGCATTTTATTTTCGGGAAGCTATTTCAATGTATTTCGGTTCATCGATATAGATTTCATGCCTGAAAGGATTACGTTTAAATTTAAATATCTTGTAAAGATGAAAGAACAAAACACCAATGTTAAACAATAATGCAAGCCCGCTGATTATAAGATTGGCAGTAGGATTGTGGGACGCTTTTACAGAAAAAATGGTATCATCCACAAACATCGGAAAACTCATGGTAAACATCATCCAGATAGCAAGTGTCTGAGCCCTGTGTTGTAACCATGCACCTTTACCCATAAAAAATGCGGGAATTGTGCATGAAACCAACAAAGCTGCACCCGCATAAAATGAATGGTCGGATACGCAATTGTAAACATAGGCAAAGTTCCATAAATCGTATGCGATAATCCACCACCAAAGCTGATCCGGCCAAAGCATATCTTTCTTTTTGTCCTTACTTATAAAAATTCCCATCCAGCCCGAAATAGTAATAATGTTGATTATGCCCGCAATACCATTCATGATATTCCAGCTGCCTCCGGTCATTGTTACTTTATTGACAATGGTACCGTAAAATTCACCGCTATATAGCTGAAATACCTGAAAATCACGTATTACCGCTTCCATAATGTTGATTGATAAAATAAGAGGCGGAAAAAGTAAAAAATAACTGTTTTTGATCCCGTGCTTACTGAAGCGTAAATACATGAAACCAAGCACACCTGCTGTAGCTGAATAAACTTTTACCCAGTGAAACCATGTTCCGGTACTTGAATTAGCTCCTGCTGTTTGAGGCCATACAAAAATGGTCAGAAATACAGGTAAAATAATATAAACAAAATACGAAAACCATTTACTTGAACGTGTTAATTCGTTGATTAACATCAGTCCTGCAACAACTCCGCACCACATAAGTGCAGAATACCACGGAATTGAATCAAATAAAAACATACTACAAAATTAATTAGAGTTATTATATTGAAAATTAAAAATCAAGGTGCAAATATAGAAGAATAATTTTAATATTTAGTACATTTGTACTATTTATTTGAAATATTTTGAACGGATTAAAAAAGATGGTGATTAAAGCACAAATAATTATCTTTGCAACATGAAACAAAAAACAGAAACAACCAAAAATAAAATTCTGGATATAACGCTTCAACTGTTGAATGAGAAAGGTTTGTCCAATGTCAAGATGAGGGATGTTTCGAAGCAATTAAACATAAGCATCGGAAATCTGACCTATCATTATTCAAAATGGGAGAATTTGATGGACGATATTTTCAGTCAGTTTCAGACGGATGTTAACAAGCTGTACGCTTATTTCCCTAAAGATATTACGGAAGTAGTTGAGTACATCGAAAAAATTTACGAAGTTCAAATCAGGTATGCTTTTCTGTTTTCAAATTTTTACATTTTTTTTCTGCAATTTCCTAAATATAAAACAGTTGAAGAGGATTTTTTTCAGAGCCGTATGCAAATTATGCGTGCATCATTAGACAAACTCATCGATAAAAATTATCTGTACCCTGCAGGTTGTGAACATAATTATGACTTACTCGTTAAAAACACGTGGCTCGTTCTGTCGGGTTGGTATGGATTTTCAATGATTTTTAAAAATACCGTTTATGCTATCAGCAAAGAAGAATTTTTCCTGTCAATCTGGAATATGTATATTTATCATTTAACCGAAGAAGGGAAAAAGCTGGTTAAAGCCTCTTATTCAAAATATATTGCGAAACAGAAATGAAAAAAAATTTACTGATACTGCTTTTGATTATTGCCGCAAATACATTTTCGCAGTCAGTCAGATATGCTCCGGCCTGGTTTGGTCCCAATGCGAATCCGGTTCCCGAATTTACTGATGCCCGTATTCCGGAGCAAACCACCGTTAGTTTAATGGGTGAAAACTATTTCGGTTATGAAGATAATACAATAAATGGCTGCTTTAAGATTGAAATACCACTTCTTCCGGAACGGGTTTCATTCAAAATATGGTCAACTGTTTTTGAGCATTATAAAGTTACGCCCGAATTAAGCGCTCGCAGAGAAATGAACGGTGTTACCTCCGGAAAAGCAAATGGTGACTTTTATGTACAAACGCGAATTTCGTTGCTTAAAGAAAATAAAAGAAAACCGGCCATCGTATTAAATTCAACTTTGAAAACAGCATCAGGAACTAATTTTAAGGAACGCCGCTATTTTGATACTCCGGGTTATTACTTTGACCTGGAAATTGGTAAATCATTGATGATGAAAAGTAAAATAATTAACGAAATAAGGACTGTGGCAAATGTTGGATTTTTATGCTGGGAAACAACCAACAGCACACAGGATGATGCACCAATGTACGGTGTAAAGCTTATTTTAAAAAATGAGAACTGGCAAATAGATAATACACTTTCAGGCTATTGGGGATGGATACACACTAATAAAAGACTGAGCCCGGAAGCTGATTACGGTGATGCACCACTGGTATATGCCAGCAAAATCAGTTACCTGGAAAGCGATATGAATTATTTTATTCAATATCAGTATGGTATCAAAGATTTTCCTTACCAGCAAATACGGGTTGGAATAAGTTTCCGGATGGAAAAACTAACACCAAAATTCAGATAAATCTGTTCCCAAACCCCTGAAGGGGAAATTTTATTGTTACATATTAATAAAAAGAAATGAATAAAGAAATTATACAAAACAAAACTGACTTTAACTCTCCTTTAAGTGCCGGTAGCAGGACTGATTACGAAATTATGGCACCGGCAGGATCATGGGAAAGTTTGTCGGCAGCTATTAAAGCCGGGGCTGATTCGGTATATTTTGGAATTGAAAATCTGAATATGCGGAGCAAATCGAGCAGTAACTTTAGTACTGCCGACCTTCGCGAAATAGTTCGTATCTGCAACGAAAACAAGGTTAAAAGTTACCTGACTGTCAATACAATACTGTATGATAACGACCTGAACCTGATGCGCGAAATTATTGACGTTGCCAAAGAATCGAAGGTTTCTGCGGTAATTTGCGCAGATGTGGCAGCTTTGATGTATGCCAACAGCATTAGTGTGGAAGTGCATTTGTCCACTCAGCTGAACATTTCGAATGTCGAATCGCTTAAATTTTATGCTCAGTTTGCCGATGTGGTGGTACTGGCCCGCGAACTGAACATGAATCAGGTAGCCGAAATATATCAGACCATTGAAAAAGAAAATATAAAAGGTAAAAGCGGAGAGTTAATACGAATTGAAATGTTCTGTCATGGAGCTTTGTGTATGGCGGTTTCGGGGAAATGCTATTTAAGTCTGCACGAAAAAAACATTTCAGCCAACCGTGGTGCCTGCAATCAGATTTGCCGCAGGGGCTATACTGTCAAAGATAAAGATTCGGAAATTGAACTTGAGATTGATAACGAATACATCATGTCGCCAAAGGACCTGAAAACAATTGGCTTTATCGACCAAATGATGAAAGCAGGTGTAAGGGTTTTCAAAATTGAAGGAAGGGCCCGTGGTGCCGAGTACGTAAAAACAGTAGTAAGTTGCTACAGGGAAGCAATCGAATCAGTGCTCTGCGGGACGTTTTCCGACACTAAAATTGCCGAATGGGACACCAGGCTCAGTAAGGTGTTTAATCGTGGATTCTGGAACGGCTATTATCTCGGTCAGCGTCTTGGCGAATGGAGTAATAACTACGGTTCGGAAGCTACTCACAAAAAAATTTATGTGGGCAAATGCACAAATTACTTCAACAAAATAGCAGTTGCCGAATTTCTGCTCGAAGCACAATACCTTGAAAAAGGTGACGAGATTCTTATTACCGGAGAAACAACAGGTGCCTATGAAGATATTGTCGAAGAAATACGCGTTGATTTAAAACCTGTTGACCGGGTTGAAAAAGGTACTTTTTTTTCTATAAAAACCAATGAACTGATCAGACGAAATGATAAGTTGTACAAGATAGTGCCAACAGAACATGCTACAAAAAAAGACTGATTTTTGAACCGTTCCCCAAAATTTATCCAAAATTGAGCCGGTTCAGGAATGTCAGATAAAATTTTTTTGAACTTGGTGAACACTACAACCCAGATACGGAAAGTTTTTAATAATTGTTTTTTACTCAGGTTCAACACTTCCGGTGTTTATATGAATTATGAATTGTTTCTCTGTGTCTCCGTGGTTTTATGTTTTCACCGCTGAGGCGCAGAGGGCGCTGAGTTTTCTTTTTCTTCTTCTTTGCGTTCTTCGCGTCTCCCGATAAATCGGGATCTTCGTTTCACTACGATTTGCGGTTTTATGTATTTACCGCGGAGGCGCAGAGGGCGCTGAGTTGGATTTTTAAAAACAATTTCAACACCTGATTCGCATTATTTATGAAAATTGGCGGTTTTTAGCAATCGTACAGTCAGCGTAACTAAATTTAATTACCTTATGTTTTGCTGAAGGCTGTTTATAACAGCAGTTTAAATACAGTACCTTTACCTACAACACTTTCGACTGAAATAGAACCACCGAGTTTATCAACAAACTCTTTACAAAGAATAAGACCTAACCCTGAGCCCTTTTCGTTGTTGGTGCCTTCTCTCGATTTTAGATTTTTATCGATACGGAATAAATAATTCAAATCTTCACTATCAATTCCGATTCCATTATCTTTCACCGAAATTTCAGTTAAATTTCCTTGTTTTTTTGCTGATATTTCCACTTTTCCACACTCGGGGGTAAATTTGATTGCATTATTCAGCAGGTTACGTAAAATCGTTTTAAACATATCCTTGTCCGAATTGAGAATAATATTTTTGGAAACTTTGATTTCAAGAGAAATTGATTTGTTCTCAGCCTGAGTCCTCACAATTTCGTTGCAGTTCAGAACTTCGTCCAAAAGGCTGAAATTTTCCTTATGTATTTCAATCGTGTTTGTTTGCGATCTCGCCCATTTAAGTAGGTTTTCGAGTAATTCATGACCACTTTGAGCTGTTGAATTTATAATTTGAAAATGTTTATCGAGCTCTTCAGGCTGGTAGCTTTTAAACCTCGTAATTATTTTTATATAATTCTGAATCCCTACAAAAGGATTTCGGAGATCATGTGCAATAATTGAGAAAAATTTATCTTTTGTTGCAATTAACCTTTCGAGTTGTGCCGTATATTTATTAATTTGTTCACTTTTGAACCTGATGAGCAAATGTGTATTTACACGCGCCTGTAACTCTATTAAATCGAACGGTTTGGTTAAAAAATCAGATGCCCCCGACTGTAAAGCCCTGCGTTTTGAATCGATAGTAACATCGGCAGTAAGAACCAGAACAGGTAAATAAGAGGATGGTTCAACAATGGATTTTAATTTTTCCATCACTTCAAAACCGGACATGTGAGGCATCGATAAATCGAGCAAAATAATATCCGGCTTAAATTCGGAGATTAATCCTGTCACCTGTCGTGGATCGGTGGTTGCCCGAATATTTTGATATCCCTGTATTTCGAGAAAATCGTGAAGTACATCGATATTGTCCTGTTGATCATCAACAATCAGGATATTAGCACTTTTCAATTCAGTTTCATTCATAACCCAAAGTATTAAATGTCAGATTATTATTTTATAAATTCTCAAATATATTCATCTATAAGCTTCAGAAATGCCGGAATTTCAAGAGGTTTTGTAAGATAACTACTGGCGCCGGCACTCAACATATTGCCGATTTGTTTCTGCATTGCATCGGCACTAAGCACAATTACCGGAATATCTTTAGTCAGATCGTTGTTTTTAAGCATTTTAATCACTTCGCTACCATGTATATCCGGCAAATTCAAATCGAGCAGGATTAAATCAGGTTTGTATTCGATGGCCAGATTCACAGCCTGACGACCGTTCATGTTACTGATTAACTGTATTCCGGGACGTTGATATGTGAGTATCTGTTCTACCAGTTCAACGTTTGAATTATTGTCTTCAATATAGAGAATTGTTCCTCTTTCAGGCGATGATTCCAACATTTCGTCGGCAGGTAAATTGGTAAGTTGCAATGCGCTAAGTTGACTTTCGGCAGCTGGCAACTGAATCCAGAATGTACTTCCCATCCCCGGTTTGCTTTCTACACCCAATGTACCACCCATATTATCAATGAGTTTTTTCACCACTGTCAATCCAAGTCCGGTGCCTTCTATCTCGGTTTTATTTGCACCAATTCGCTCAAAAGGCATAAAAAGTTTCGGAATATCACTTTCCGATATACCTATACCGGTGTCTGAAATTGAAATTCTTATCTTTTCATTGTCTTTACTTTCGCCCTGAATGCTTTGAACTTTGATACTCACAACACCGTTGGGCTTATTGTATTTACAGCATTGTTAAGCAAATTCAGTAAAACCTGTTTTAAACTCTGACGATCAGAGCGTACATACAATTGCTCATGAACTGAATAATCCGTAATGATTTTAACCGAATTCTGAATGGTAAGCGGTCGATTGACATCTACCATTTCATCCAGAATTCCACTCAGTTTGATTGGTTCGATTGAGATTGATAATCTACCGGCTTCAATACGTGAGATATCCAGTACTTCATTAATTAAGCCCAACAAGTGCTTTCCGCTTTTCAAAATATGATTGACGCTTTTTTTCTGCCCCGGTGCCAGGTCACCCATTTCTAAAATTTGTGCAAAACCAAGAATCGAATTCATTGGTGTACGAAGTTCATGGCTCATACGCGACAGGAACTCACTTTTAGCGATATTCGCCCTTTCGGCTTCGAGCCGGGCTTTTTGCATTTCTTCTTCTGCAATTTTCCGGTCGCTTATATCAATCGAAACAGTTAACAGACACTTTTTGTCGGCAATATAAATGATGTCGGCCGATAAAAGTAAATTGATAATTTCAGCCTTCTTTGATCTGATTTCCACTTCCAAATCACGAACCTGAAGTCCTGCATCTAATTTCTTTATGATTTCAAATCTTAAGTTAGAATCAACGAACAGTTGCAATTGATGATTTGTACTACCTATCAGTTCGTCCTTTGAATAACCAAGTATGTTGACAAAGGTGTTATTTACATCAACGTATTCTCCGCTATAATAATCGGAAATTGCCATAATAGCCGAATTTGACTCGAAAGCTGTAGCAAATTTACGTTCGGACAACTGAATTTTTGAAATGTCCTTACTTACTCCGAAAATGGCAGGTTTACTATTCCAATAGCCGTGTTTAACGCGGGTTTCGACAGGAATTAAATTCCCTGATTTGGTAATAATCGGTACAGGGCAGAATTCAGCTTTTCCCTGAAGCATTTCGTTCACAATTTGTGCAGCTTCATCTCTTCTGTTTTCAGAGTGAACTTTCAAAACAGATTGTTTTTCGAGTTCCTGCGTAGTATATCCCAACCTGTCGATGACCGTATTGTTGATATGAATTATGTTCGCATTTTCATCCAGTACCCACAAAAAATCGTCGATTGTGTTAAAGAAAATTTCAAAATTCTGCCGCGATTCTTCAATTAACTTCTCGGTATGATAGTTATTAATTAAACTCACAAGCATACTACCCCATATCCTGAGACTATTTACCTCGCTTTCAGTATAATTTCTTTTACGTTTCAAGTCATCAAGACCAACGAAACCAATTAATTGATTTTCAGAGAACATCGGGATAACAATCAAAGACTGTATTTGCTGATTTTCAATAATTTCCTTTTCGGCTTTCCATGATTCGGGTAAATCTGAAACTGATGGAATTATAATATTTTCTCTTTTCAATATTGTTTCCATCCATTTAGGAAAAAGCGAAACCGGAACTTTCTGAAGATTTTGCATTTCGGAAGGAATGCCTTCATTGCACCATTCATAAGTATTTGTCATTTCAGTTACCGAAGCATTGAATTCAAAAATATAAGCTCTGTCGGCATTCAGGAATTTTCCGATACGGGCTAATGATAAATTAAGTGCTGAACTTATTTCAGACAGAGTGATACCTGTAAGTTGAGGTGATAACTGAAGCATTTCATTTTCAAATTCGTGAGCATGTTTACGCTCGGTAATGTCCTGAAGTGAACCATAAGTTCCGGTCACTTCATTTTTTTCATTTACACCTGATTTGGTGTAGACTTCAATCCAGCGAAATTCACCTTTTTTTGTTAAATATCTGATTTCCTTGCGACTATAGTCTTTTTCTCCGTTGATTAGCTGAGTAAATAAATCAAGACTGACAGCTTTATCGTCAGGATGAATAAATTCAATGAATTTTCTCCCCAACGATTCTTCAATTGTAAAACCTGTAATATTTTCCCAGGACTGATTCAGGAAAATCCATTTTCCTTCGGTATCAGTCTGAAAAATAACTTCGCTGATATTTTCTACTACTGTACGGTATTTATATTCGCTTAAACTGAGCGATTCTTCAACCCGTTTACGCTCATTGATTTCATTCAGCAGATTTTGATTTGTTTCAGCTAACTCTGAAGTTCTTTCTATAATCTTTCTTTCGAGATTGATATTCAAATCAATGATTTCCTGTTCATTACGTTTACGTTCAGTAATATCCTGCTTTATTGCCAGAAAATTAACTATTTTACCGTTACTGTCGTGAATCGGCGAAATTGATACATATTCCCAGTAATATTCACCGTTTCTTTTTATATTAATCCATTCATTGGTCCATATTTTTCCGCTTTTAATGGTATTCCACAAATCAACATAAATTTTGCTATCGTTTTTTCCTGATTTCAGAATTCGTGTATTTTTTCCTTTTACCATTTCGAATGTAAATCCTGTCACTTTTTCGAATGCCGGATTTACGAATTCTATATTTCCGTTAATATCAGTAATAACAATCAAATCAGGACTTTGTGTTACTGCAAACGATAGTTTCTGAATTTCCATTTCGGCGGCAATCCTGTCGCTGATATCGATAGCGGTCGCTGAGAAGTACTGTGTATTTTTCTTTTCGTCGAAAATAACAGAGGCGCTCATAAGTGTCGGGAAAACGGATCCATCCTTTCGTACATGCCACACCTCGGTAGGTTTCATTTCGCCGGTTTCGGACAATTCATTGATCAGGCCTGCTACCTGTTTTTTTTGTTCATCATTGTGACCAATAGTCAGATTTTCACCTAACAATTCATCAACCGTATATCCATGCATCGAAGCCCAGTTTTCGTTGACATACAGAAACTTGCCATCCAATGAATTGATGGCTGTACCGTAATTGGCAATATCGGCAATGGTGCGGAATTTTCTGATATCTTCTTCTGATTTTCTTCGTTCGGTAATATCTTCCTTAATGGCAACGTAGTGCGTAAGCTCTCCGTTTTCGTTAGTGATAGCAGTTATGGTCGATGATTCCCAGTACAATTCACCTGTTTTCTTTTTGTTGTGAAATACACCGTGCCACGATGTTCCGCTGGTAATTGTTTTCCATAACTCCTCGTACTCATACCTGTCTGTTTCGCCTGACTGAAGTACCCTTGGATTTTTCCCGATTAACTCCTGAAGTGAATAACCTGTAGTATGGCAGGCCATTGGATTGGCATATTCAATGTCGCCGTTTGTATTTGTAATTACAACACTTACAGGACTTTGCTCAACGGCAAGTGATAGTTTTCTGAGTTCGTTTTCTGATTTACGACGTTCGTTTTCTTTCTCGAAACTTTCGAGAGCAAAACTTATATTGTCCATAATATCATTCAGCAATTCAAGCTCTTCCACATTGAAGAAGTTGGTTTGACGTGAATAAATACTGATGACACCTATGGTTTTCCCGGATTGTTTGATAGGTATTGCTATGGCTGAATGATAGTTACGTTGTAGTGCTTCATTTTTCCAAACTCTCATATTGGGATCATTCTCAATATCATTGGTTACAAAATAGCGACCTTCGCGCATGGCATTTCCTGTGGGTCCGCGTCCTTCAGGTGTATTTTCATCAATCGAAATTGGCTTAATGACAGATAAATAACCTTCTTCAAAACCCGATTTATACAATGGTACTACTAATTTTGTTTTTTCATCCACCATTCCTATCCAGGCCATCTGAAACTTACCGGAATTAACGATGATATCACATACTTTAGAAAGTAAACTTTCCTTGTTTTTTTCTTTTACAATGGTCTGGTTAATGGTACTGATTACAGAAATTAATCTGTTGGCTTTCAATAATTTTTCCTCTGCAAGTTTACTTTCGGTAATGTCGGCATCTATGCCCCTGTATCCTTTTAACTCACCATTTTCATCCAATAACGGAATTCCGTTTTTCAGTAAAATTAACCTTTCTCCGTTTGGTTTTTCGGCATTTAAAACCTGATTGGTAAATGTATCTTTCCTTCTGAAAACATCAAAAGCTTCTTTCTTTAGTTCTTCACGCTTTGATTGTGGAAAAAGATCATAAAAATACATTTTAGCTATCATCGCCTCGGGCGGATATCCATAAACCATGGTCGACATCGGACTTACATAGCTGTACATACCATCCACATTAACCTCCCAAACAACCTCCTGGCTCTGTGCAACTACCTGGCTAAATCGTTCCTCACTTTCAGCAATTTTTAAAATAGCCTGTTTACGTTCAGTGATATCTCTGTATTTCCATAAATGTCCGCTATATATTCCTTCAATGTAAGTTGGAATAAAATCCCTTTCGAATACTCTCCCATCGTTGAGTTCAATTTCGTCATTGAACACAGCTGTTTTGGTTTTGAGAATTTCTTCAATATTTTGCACAAACATTTCAGGATGTTTGAAAATATACTTACTCTTTTCGGCCGAATCGGTGCAATCTGCACCTGTCAGCGATTCAGGAGTTGCATCAATATTAAACATTTCGCAAAACAGCTGGTTGGTCAGTATAATCTTCCTGTCGGAACTTTCAAGTAAAATTCCTTCTTTCAGGTTGACAATCAGATTTGTTAAAACATTTGTTTTGTTATTGATCTCAATCTCGGTCTTAATACGTTCGGTGACATCATTAATCAATACATGGCGGGCTTTTCTGCCTTTATAATCGAGCGATTGTGCATTAATTTCGACATACCTCAATTCTCCGTTTTTCCATATATGTCGCCATATACTTTTGGTATTCTGATTGTATTTTCTGACTATGGCAATATCGTTCATTAATTCATTCAGGTCCTCGGCAGGCCGGATATCTTTAATTGACATATTCAGAAATTCATCGCGTGAATAACCATATTGTTCGATGGATGAATGATTGACTTCCAGTATTTTAAGTGTTTCGAGATCATAAATCCACATGGGTTGCGGATTGTTGGCAAACAACAGGCGATATTTTTCCTCACTCGATTTCAATTCCTGCTCGGCGTGTTTCCTTTCTGTAATATCACGTATACTACCGGTAATTTTCAGAGGTTTTTGTTCCGAATCGTATACCAGAGATGAAGAAATAGCAACAAACACAATGGACTGATCTTTATTTACAATTTCAATTTCATAGTCGTAAACATGACCTGTTTTTTGTAATTGAGTAAAAAACACATCACGGGCTTCGGGTTTTGCATAAAATTGTATCAGTGATTGACCAATTAATTCGCTGCGTTTGTACTGACCTTTTGATATTTTTTCGATAGCCGGACTTATTTCAAGAATTTTTCCGTCGAGTGTAGCTTCGTAGAACGCATCCTGAACAGTTTCGAAAATTCTTCTGTATTTCTCTTCGCTTTCGCGCAAAGCCGTTTCTGCTTCTACCCTCTCGGTAATATCATGTACAATGGAATAAAGCAAAGTCTTTCCGGCAAATTCAATAGGACCTGAATATACTTCCACGTCGTGAATTTCATCATTAGCCAGTCGATGTTTAAAATTAAAGTGTTTGCGTTCTTCTTTTTTTGCCTTTTGCATTTCGATTTCAATTTCGTCCTGGTTCAGAATATTGATTTCAGAAATGTTCATCTTGCATATTTTTTCTTTGGACCACCCGTAATAATTGATTGCAGCGGGATTAACATCCATTATATCACCTGTTTGAGGATCTACCAGAATGATTATTGAACTGTTGTTTTCAAAGAATGATTTATATCTTAATTCACTCATACGGAGGTTTTCTTCCGCTTTTTTTCGTTGCGAAATATCCCTGGTAACAAAAACCATATTAATGGGCCGGCCTTCACTGTTTCTGATAAATTCACCGTTTACTTCGACGTCAAACTTCGAACCGTCGGCTTTTATTCCAAAATATTCTTCAGCTCCATAAAATTCATTTTTAAACATGGCTTCGAGTCCGTTTATTGCCTTCTGATGACTTTCTTTATCAATAAAATCGAGAATGCTAAAGTCAGAAAAATCAAAATTCTGTTCGTAACCAAACATTTTAAACGCACTGGGCGACACAAACAGTATTTTACCTTCGAGATTGGTAATCGAGATACAGTCGGGCGAAGCTTTGAGTATGGAAGAATATAAATTTTCAGTTTTATCTCTTTCTATTTCAGCAATTTTTCTTTCGTTGATATTTGTTAGTACACCAATACCACCTGATAATTCTCCGTTTGAAAACACCGGTACGGTAGAAGATCTTACCCAACATAACGAACCGTCTTTTCTGAAATATCTGTATTCGAGATATGAATAATCAACTTCATTAATTTGGTCAAAAGCAATTTTAAGTAGTTGTATATCTTCAGGATACATGTAATTAAAAAAATTCTTTCCTATCAGATCTCTTGGATTGAATCCGAGCATTTTTTTTATGGCAGGACTTACGTATTTTACAACACCATCAATCCCAACTTCAAAAATTACATCGTTGATTCTTTCCACCATATTCTGATATTTCAACTCTGTTTCCAAAAGACGTTGCTCTGTCTGTACTTCTGAATTTTTCTTGATGTTTCTATCGGTTAAACCTCCTATTCGTGCTGCTATAGTTATTAAAAGTTTTTCTTCTTCATTCAAAAAAACCTGCTTCGGATATTGAGTATCTTCATCATAACAAACTTCAATTTTACCTATTATATTGTTATCCAACACTATATCAGTTTTCAGTAAATAACTTGTGTATTTAAAATCTTTACTCTGATAAACTTTTTCAAAAATTGTAATTGCTACTTTTGTATATTTTGGAAACTGAAATGCGGGGGGTATAATTTCAATAATTCCTTCAATCATTTCATCAAAGGATAAATCATTGTTTGTCAATAATATGGTGAGTTCGTTGTGACAGGTTAATTCTTTAATTCTTTCATTCAGTTCAAAACTTATCCTATCGCGGTTTTCATTATTCGATTGAATACTTACCAATAATTCAATCAGTTCCTCTTTTGATAGTTCGTGATAATTCATAATATTTTGATGTAATGGTTAGTTTATTGAATTTAACGGCCCTGCGGGGGTTTTTAATGATGTTTGTTGCCCTATATCAGGTTGTTGTTATTTTTGTTAAGTGCTGATCGTTATCAGGTTGTTATTTATTGATATTAACTTGGTTTTATCAGATTGTAAAAAAAATAACCACCGCAGAGCAAAATAACAACCTAATAACTACTAATAACCAATTCAGGGAAAAAATAACAACTTAATAACTAATAACTTTAAAATAATAACCCTATCAGGAAAAAAATAACAACTTAATAACTAATAACTTTAAAATAATAACCCCATCAGGGAAAAAATAACAACTTAATAACTAATAACTTTAAAATAATAACCCCATCAGGAAAAAAAAACAACTTAATAACTTTCAACCTGCCCCTCATAGCAAAAAATACAAATAATCATCAACTCATTTCGAGCATTTTAAGTATAGGTTTCACAGCTTTCTTTCGTATTTCTTCATCAATCAGAATCTCAGGAGTCTCATTTAACAGACAATTGTACAATTTTTCTAGTGTATTTAATCGCATGAAATTACATTCATTGCAGGCGCAGGTACTGTCATTTGGCGGAACCGGAATAAATTCCTTATCAGGATTCTTTTTTAACATTTCGTGAATAATTCCACTCTCGGTTGCCACCAGAAACTGTTTCTTTTCGGAAGTTGTAGCATAATTGAGCAAAGCCTGAGTACTTCCCACAAAATCTGACATTATCTGTAGAGGTCGTTTACATTCGGGGTGTGCCAAAACTTCAGCATCGGGATATTCTTCTTTTAGTTTGATTAATTTTTCGATTGAAAATTGCTCGTGTACATGACAGGCTCCATCCCACAATAACATTTCGCGACCGGTAATACTGTTGATATAATTTCCCAGATTACGGTCCGGGCCGAAAATAAGTTTTGCATCTTTCGGAAACTGATCTACAATTTTCTTTGCATTGGTCGAAGTAACCACCACATCGGTCAGAGCCTTTACTGCTGCTGTTGTGTTAACGTATGATATTACCGTATAGCCCGGATTAGCCTTTACAAACAACTCGAACTGATCAGCCGGACAACTGTCGGCCAGTGAACATCCTGCTTCAAGGTCGGGAACAAGCACTTTTTTCTGCGGTGACAGAATCTTGGCCGTTTCGCCCATAAAATGAACTCCGCAAAGAACAATGATGTCAGCTTCCGTTTTCGAAGCCCACTGTGCCAGTGCCAGACTATCGCCTATCATATCAGCAATGTCCTGAATATCGCCCATCTGGTAGTAATGAGCCATTATCACAGCATTCTTTTCCTTTTTTAACCGGTTGATTTCAGATATCAACATATCTCTGCCTTTGATAGCCGAAGGTGAGTTAGTTTCATTTTGTATGTTTTCTTTATCCATTTTCAATTTTTTTCTCTTAGGGGCGATTTCTGTCGTGTTTCAAACAAATATAATTATTATTCTTTTTATTTTTTACAAAAAACTTTAATGAAGATAATAATAGCCTGTTAATTTGGTTGATAAATTTTTTTAAATAAACTTGTATATTCCGTTATTATAATTGGTATTGTATTCTATCAACAATGAAATAATTCAATAAGTTTTATTAGTAAGCAATTTATAAACTTTATCAACATACTGTTAATAACTGCAAAGTTAGCAACTTTTAGTGAATGCCGATGCTCATAATTGTACAAAACAGGGTTTAAAAATGTACAAAAAAAAAGGATTAACTTTTTAGGTTAATCCGGTTTTTATTGTATATAAATCACAGCATTCGGAAATGCAAATAAAGTTATTATATTTTTGTCCTGTATTTATCAACATTTATCAACAACTTTCAATAGATTAATACAAACAAATTGGTTGTTCACTAAGCATACATTTTTGCAATAATCCATAATCTCAAATCGGTAGGTAACACATTGAACAGATGATAAAAAATCTGATTCATTAATCCGGTTACATAAAAAGTATGCATTTTTTTATTCAAAACCTGTTGCACAATCGGTCGGGCTACAGCTGCAGCACTCATACCGTTTTGTTCATCGTGTTCCATACGGGCTACCGATTTTTTCATTGTTTGATAATAGACTGATTTTTCATTTTGTGAAGCCTGAGTATATTTTCTGGAGGATGTAAAAGCCGTTTTTGTATCGCCCGGAAGAATGGTACAACATTGAATTCCAAATGGTCTTACCTCCATTGATAATCCATTCATAAACAGCATCAAAGCTGCTTTTACAGATGAATAAAAAGTCTGGAACGGAATTGGAATAATGCCTGCGAGCGACGATACGGTGATAATTTTTCCATAACCTTGCCTGCGAAAAACAGGTAAACATGCCTGAATAGTTTTTACAACACCAAAAAAATTGGTTTCGAACTGATAACGCACTTCATCGATAGTAGTTTCTTCGATAGCACCGGCCACGCCGTTTCCGGCGTTTGCAATTACCACATCCAGTTTTCCGTGAGTATCAATTATTTGTTTTACAACGTTTTGAATGTCATTTTCATTGTTTACATCCATTTTTACCGGAATAATACGGCCTTTCGAACTTTCATCTGTAAGGGGCTGACCACCACTGCGTGAGGCTCCGTATACTATCACGCCTTTTTCCATCAACTGTTCTGCCACTGCTTTTCCAATCCCGGCACTTGCACCGGTTAGTAATACTATTTGAGGATTCATATAAATAGTTTTTTTAATTTGTTGCAAAGATAATACTTACATTAAAAAAACACGTTAATTTTCCTGAATACTAAACTTTTATTATATTTGAGCATAAAATTAAATCAGATTATGCGTCAAAAAGAAATAAGAACATACAGTTTTGATGAGATTGAAGGTAATCATTCGATGTTTGTTTTACAGCGTCTGGCCGATTTATTTACTATAAATCACGGTGAATCGGATGTTCCTCACCGACACGACTATTATACAATCATATTTTTTCAAAAAGGGAGTGGTACCCATATCATCGATTTTACGGAATACGAAATTCAGGACAACAGCATCTATTTTATTCTTCCGGGACAAATGCATCAGGTAAAACCAGCTTCAGAGCCGGCAGGATGGACATTGAAATTCACAGATGAATTTCTGATAAGTAATTCTATTTCAGAAAAATTAATGAACGATATATATTTGTTTAACGATTACGGACAGTCGCCACCGTTGCAGATTAATGAGCAACAAATGCCTGTTTATATGAACATACTTCAGCAAATGGAATTCTTTTCTTCCTCACTCGAAAATTATACCTTCGAGGCTGTCGGTTCACTCCTTAAACTTTTTCTGATTCAAAGCAATAATCACTGCTCGCTGCAAAAACAAAATAATCCTCAGTTTATGGAAACAACCCATCATTTGCTGCGTGCATTCAAAAAGTTTTTAAACCAGCACTACGCTACAAAACATATGGTTTCGGATTATGCCGGTATGCTTTCAGTTACGGCCGATTATCTGAACAAAACAGTGAAAAGTATAACCGGCAAATCGGCAAAAGAACAGATACAAAGCAAACTGATAACAGAAGCAAAAAGGCTGTTGTTGTTCAGTTCATTGAGCAATAAAGAATTATCGTATGAGCTTGGATTCGATGAGGCAGCGCATTTCAACAATTTTTTCAAAAAAGCAACCGACCTCACTCCTACCGAGTTCAGAAATTCGATGCAATTATAAAAATTTGTACCCTGATTTACAAATCACAAAGCTTCAGAGTTGTATTCCAGTTACGTATAGTCATTTCTTTGTATACAGCTGTGCCCATCAGTTTGGTCATCTGACTTTGTGACGAAAGCTGACTGAGTCGTGAAAAATAGATGACTCCGTCACCGGCATTTACAAAATCCACTCCTTCCTTTGTTTTAATTTGTGAAATTGTGTCTTTGGCTGTCAGAGGCGGTTTCAGAAAAATCACATCATATCTGAATTCGACTGTGCGGGAGCCGAATCCTTCGGGAGCTGCGTTTACAATCTGAATCAGATGTTGTTGATCAACCAATACAATTTTCGAAACATAATTGAATTGTGCTGACAGCTCAGTCTCTATTTTACGGGTCAAAAATTCGGTTTCGGTTTCATCGCTGTCAAACAATACATTTCCGCTCTGAATATAAGTAACCACCCTTATGAAACCCAGGTTTTCAAAACAGGCTTTTAATTCTGACATTTTGATAATATTTTTTCCGCCAACATTGATTCCACGCAGCAGGGCTATATATCGCTTCATATAATTTATTGATTGAATTTAATGTTTCCGGACAGATTTACTTTTTATCAATAACAGAAATTAAAAAATTTTGTTGTTGATTCCTGTTCAATAGCAGCAAAAATTTAAATTTTGTGCATGCTATTAAAAAAATTAGTATTTTTGTATTAATAATCAAATAAATACATTATCCGGATTTAAAACCGTCTGAAACAAAAATAACAATAATTTCTGTATTTTTGTGTTTGATATATAATAATCAAATGTTTATATCAGAAAAGCAGTAAATGTAAAAATTGAAAAATTTTTTTTGACGATTTGATTTCAGTAAAACCTTTATTTGTTTATAGTTTGATTTACAATTAACTAATTCGACAAATGGACAAGCCCAATAAGCAGAAAATAATCAACGACCCGGTTTTTGGTTTCATTAATATACCGAACGATTTTTTGTACGACATTATCCAGCATCCTTATTTTCAACGACTTCACCGCATAAAGCAACTCGGGCTTTCGTCAGTGGTATATCCCGGGGCACAACACACCCGTATGCAACATTCGCTGGGAGCAATGCATCTTATGGGCGAAGCCATTGCACAACTCCGGCAACAGGGACATGAAATTTCGGATGAAGAAGCGGTGGCGGTACGTGCCTGTATTTTGCTTCATGATATCGGACACGGACCTTTTTCACACGCATTAGAGCATAGTCTGGTAAGAGGCATCAGCCACGAGGAGATTTCCCTCTTAATGATGCAACAACTCAACGAACATTTTGATGGTCGTTTAAACATGGCGCTGCAGATATTCAGGAACACTTATCACAAAAAGTTTCTACATCAATTAGTTTCGGGTCAGTTAGATATGGACAGACTCGATTATTTAAGCCGCGACAGTTTTTTTTCGGGCGTAAGCGAAGGTATAATCGGAGCTGCGCGTATCATAAAAATGCTAAACCTGCATAACGGTGAGCTGGTTGTCGATATCAAGGGCATTTATTCCATCGAAAAATTTTTAGTAGCCCGCAGATTAATGTACTGGCAGGTATATTTACACAAAACGTCGGTAGCAGCCGAAAAAATGCTGGTCAATATTCTGAAAAGAGCAAAAGAACTGGCAGCCGGCGGCAAGGCTCTTTTTGCATCACCCGCATTGCATTATTTTCTTTATAATGATATTGATAAAAAAGCATTTATTCAAAATGAAATATCGCTAAAAAACTTTGCTTTACTCGACGACTCGGATTTGATTTGCGCATTCAAAGTCTGGATCGGACACGACGATATCGTTTTATCCACACTTTGCAGAGATTTTATCAACCGACGATTATTCAAAGTCGAAATCGACAACTTACCGGTAAGCGAATCAAAGCAAATAACTTATAAAGAGCAATTTATGCGTTATTTTGGAATCAGCGAACACGAAGCCGGATATTTTATTGGTGATGAGCTGGTAAGTACCGATACTTACTCTCCTCAGGATGACAATATTAATATTCTCTACAAAGACGGTACTGTAAAAGATATTGTGGATGCATCGGATATGCTGAATATTACAGTTCTGACCAAAAAGGCTGAAAAACACTTTTTTTGCTATTACAAAATTCAGAATTGAACCTTTTTCAATGCATTTTTAACCAATCGGAATATCCGGAATCAACTGCTTTGAAACAGAAGTTTTTTATTAAAAAAATGAATAACATTTGAAATTGCCAATGATTGTGTAAAATATATAAAATGCTTAAAATAAGGGTTGAAAGTGTGAAATATTATACAATCTCTTTTGTTTTAACGCACTTTATTAAATCAGGAGCAAATTTTATACGTAATTTGGAAATAGTTTCGTACTTTTGCAGCCAAATTTTTTAATATGGAGTTTACAGCTCAACAAATTGCAGATTTTATACAGGGAACCGTAGTTGGCGACCCAATGGTAAAAGTGAGTTCATTTTCAAAAATTGAAGATGGAACGAGTGGTACGCTCAGTTTTTTGTCCAACCCCAAATACAATCAGTATATATACGATAGTAATGCAAGTGTTATTCTTGTAAACAAGGATTTTCAACCCGAAAGAGCCGTAAGAGCTACAATGATTCAGGTCGAAAATGCCTACGAATCACTTGCTTTGTTATTATCAGTGGTCGAACAGAGCATTCCGAAAAAAACCGGTATTTCTTCGATGTCGCACATTGCCGATTCGGCTGTGATTGGCGAAAATGTCTATATAGCACCTTTCGTTGTCATTGGCGAAAATGTGAACATCGGTCCCAATACAAGGATTTATGCCAATTGCAGTATCGACGACAATGTAAAGGTAGGCGAAAACTGTACCTTTTATGCCGGTGTAAAGATTTATAAAGATTGCAGGATAGGCAACAACTGTATTTTACATTCAGGTGTAGTTATCGGATCCGATGGTTTTGGATTTGCACCTCTGGAAGATGGTTCCTACAAAAAAATTCCTCAAATGGGGAATGTAGTGATCGAAAACGATGTGGAAATCGGTTCAAATACTACCATCGACCGCGCTACTCTCGGGAGTACTCTCATTTGCAGTGGAGTAAAATTAGATAATCTGGTACAGATAGCCCACAATGTGGAAATCGGTACAAACACTGTGATAGCCTCACAAACAGGCATTGCCGGATCGACAAAAGTAGGCAAACACTGTATCTTCGCCGGACAGGTCGGAATAGCGGGGCATTTACATATTGCCGATGGCACTATCTTTGGTGCTCAAACGGGAGTACCGAATTCAATAAAAATTCCCAATCAGGCGTTTCAGGGATATCCTGCCGTCCCGGTCAATGTTTTCCGTCGTTCGAGTATAGTTTACAAGAATCTTAACGAACTTCAGAAAACAGTTTACGAATTACAACGTAAAATTGCCGAATTAGAAAAAAAAAGTGAATAAATATATGTATTTTCCTGTTTTTCAATTGATTTAATACCCGAAAAGCGGGAGCAGAGAAAAGTTGCTGTTTTAAAATATGTCTAAACAAAAAACAATTAAAAAATCATTTTCTTTTGAAGGAAAAGGATTGCACACAGGGTTGGATATTCTGCTTACATTTCTTCCCGCCCCCGAAAACCATGGAATAAAAATCAAAAGAGTTGATTTAACCGAACCGGTAATTATTGATGCTCTGGCCGAAAATGTAACACATACCGTCAGAGGCACTGTACTTCAAAAAGGTGATGTTCAGGTAAGTACAGTAGAACATGCCCTGGCAACACTTTACGCTTACGAAATCGATAATTGTTTGCTCGAAGTAAATGCTCCCGAATTCCCCATACTGGATGGAAGTGCAAAATATTTTGTTGAAAAGATTGAAGAGGCCGGAATAGAAGAACAAAACGCTGATAAAGACTACTATATTGTTCGCAAAAAAATTGAACATTTTATTCCCGAAACCGGAGCCAAAATTACAATTTTACCCGACGATAACTTCAGCATCGATGTTCATATTGGTTTCAAATCGCATGTGCTTGGAAATCAGTTTGCTTCACTCGATCAGTTAAAAGATTTTCCGTCTGAAATATCAGCAGCCCGGACTTTTGTTTTTGTGCGTGAGGTAGAACCTTTGCTCAATATGAATTTAATCAAGGGTGGTGATTTAAAAAATGCTGTGGTTATCTACGATGAGGTCATTGCTCAGGAAAACATGGATCGTTTAGCTGATAAGCTGCACCAGGACCGCATAGATGCTTCTGTTCCACGTTATCTTACTTCGCTCAATTTCGAAAATGAACCTGCCCGTCATAAGTTACTCGACGTAATCGGAGATTTATCGCTGATAGGTAAACCATTCAAGGGCAAAGTAATAGCCCGTTATCCGGGTCACAGAATAAATACCGAATTAGCAAAGTTAATCCGGAAAGAAATTAAAAAACAGGATGTGCAGGCACCGGTTTACGATGATACTCTGGCACCTGTGCTCGATATAAATGCTGTCAAAAAACTGTTGCCACATCGCTGGCCTTTTCTTTTAGTCGATAAAATCATTGATATTCAGAGTAATATTATTGTAGGAGTAAAAAATGTTACTGCCAACGAAACCTTTTTTATGGGTCATTTTCCTGACGAACCTGTAATGCCCGGTGTTTTACTTGTCGAAGCTATGGCTCAGACTGGTGGCATTCTGGTACTGAATGACCTTGAAGATGCAGAAAGATATTCTACCTATTTTCTTAAAATCGATAATGTGAAGTTTCGTCAGAAAGTGGTTCCGGGCGATACCGTCATTTTCCGCCTCGAAATGACCGAACCCATGCGAAGAGGAACAGCCATTATGAAAGGATATGCTTTTGTGGGAGGGAAAATCGTGGTAGAAGCTGAATTTATGGCTCAGATTGTTAAAAACAAATAGAAAAACTCAAATGAGTTGGTACCGGGTTCGGTTACCGACTACTTTAAAACACATAATTTAATTTTAAAACTAATGAAACAACCTCTTGCATATATCCATCCCGATGCTAAAATAGCATCATCTGTTGTAGTTGATCCGTTTGTAAGTATTGATAAAAATGTCGAAATTGGCGAAGGAACGTGGATAGGATCGAATGTAACCATCATGGAAGGTGTACGAATAGGGAAAAACTGTAAGATATTTCCGGGAGCTGTGGTAGGTGCAATTCCACAGGATCTGAAATTCAGGGGAGAGGAAACTTTGGCAATCATCGGCGACAATACTACTTTGCGCGAATATGTTACCATCAACCGCGGAACAGCTGCCAAAGGAAAAACAGTGGTCGGGAACAACTGCTTAATCATGGCTTATTGCCATGTGGCTCATGATTGTATAGTAGGCAATAATGTCATCATGTCCAACGCAACGCAATTAGCCGGCGAAGTGGTGGTCGACGATTTTGCAATTCTGAGTGGCGGTGTTTTGGTTCATCAATTTACTCACATTGGTTCGCACGTGATTATTCAGGGGGGTTCAAAAGTTAGCAAAGATGTTCCTCCTTTTGTAACTGCCGGTCGCGATCCGCTTTCGTATGCCGGTGTTAATTCAATAGGGTTACGTCGCCGTGGGTATACCAACGAACAAATACGTGATATTCAGGATGTTTACCGTTACCTGTTTCAATCGGCTCTGAACACAACACATGCGGTGGAGCGTATTACTGCCGAGCTTCCTGCTACTAAGGAACGTGATGAAATTCTGTTGTTCATTAAAAATTCACCTCGTGGCATTATCAAAGGTTACTTTGAATAGGAAATAAAGAGCTGCTGAGTATTTTGCATTTTATTGTAAATGTTAAATAAAGGGCATTGATTTGAGATAAAGTCACCCACCGGAGTTTACTTCAGCTGCTTTGACCCGTAATCAAAAACAGGGACTAATTTTAAAAAAAAGCAATATCAACAAAAATTGAAATATTAAAAATTTGACGGTTTATGGAAAAAAATGATGAAGCTCCAAAAAAAGTTTTGAATTTTATTGAGACTTTTGTTGAACAGGATTTGAGTGAAGGTAAAAATGATGGTCGTATTCAGACCCGTTTTCCGCCCGAGCCTAATGGTTACCTTCATATTGGCCATGCCAAGGCTATTTGTCTTGATTTTGGCATTGCACGCACTTACGGCGGGGTTTGCAACCTGCGTTTCGATGATACCAATCCTGTTAAAGAAGATGTGGAGTATGTCGATTCTATTCAGGAGGACATCCAATGGCTTGGTTATCAGTGGGCAAATATTTATTATGCTTCAGATTATTTTCAGCAGTTGTGGGATTTGGCAATTGAACTGATTAAAAAAGGAAAAGCATACATCGACGAGCAATCGGCCGAAACCATAGCCCGGCAAAAAGGCACACCTACTGTACCAGGAACCGAAAGTCCATACAGAAACCGCCCTGTCGAAGAAAATCTTGAGCTTTTCAACAAGATGAATACAGGTGAAATACCGGAAGGTGCAATGGTTTTACGTGCTAAAATTGACATGGCTTCGCCGAACATGCATTTTCGCGATCCGTTGATGTACAGAGTCATAACATCGCATCCGCATCATCGCACCGGTTGGAAGTGGAAAGCCTATCCTATGTACGATTATGCTCACGGACAGTCCGATTATTTCGAAGGCGTAACCCATTCGCTTTGTACTCTCGAATTTGAAGTGCATCGTCCGCTGTACGACTGGTTTATCGATCAGTTTAAGGATTCGGATTATCGTCCCCGACAAATAGAATTCAACCGTTTGAACCTCACATATACCGTGATGAGCAAACGTAAAATGCTTCAACTCGTACAGGAAGGTCTGGTAAGTGGCTGGGACGATCCGCGAATGCCTACTATCTGTGGTTTGCGCCGCCGTGGTTATTCACCCGACGCCATTCATAGTTTTATCGACAAAATCGGTTATACAAAATTCGAAGCTCAAAACGACATAGGTTTACTTGAGTATTCGGCACGTGAGAGTCTGAATAAAACAGCCACCCGTGTGAATGCTGTAATCAACCCCGTAAAACTGATTGTAACGAATTATCCCGAAGGGAAAGTGGAGATGATGGAAACTACCAACAATCCGGAAGATGAATCGGCAGGAACACGTCTTATACCTTTCTCGCGTGAGTTGTACATCGAACGCGAGGACTTTATTGAGGACGCTCCTAAAAAGTTCTTCCGTATGACTCCAGGTCAGGAAGTTCGCTTAAAAAGTGCATATATTGTGAAATGTACCGGTTGTAAAAAAGATGCAGAAGGTAATATTGAGGAAGTTTATTGTGAATACGATGAAATGACCAGAAGTGGAATGCCCGAATCAGGCCGCAAAGTGAAAGGCACACTTCACTGGGTTTCGGTTTCACACGCACTGAAAGCCGAAGTACGATTGTACGATCGTTTGTTCAGTGTCGAAAACCCATCAGCCGATCCGCGTGATTTCCGCGAACTTCTCAATCCTGATTCACTTAAAGTGCTGAATGAATGTTATGTCGAACCATCGCTCAAAGATGCCAAAGCACTGGACCATTTCCAGTTTCAGCGAATAGGTTATTTCAATGTCGATCCCGATTCAACTCCCGAAAAACTGATATTTAACCGCACTGTCTCATTAAAAGACAGCTGGGCTAAAGAACAAAGTAAATAAATTAAACATCTGATAATTAAAGCGCCCCGGAATTTGTTTTCGGGGCATTTTATTTGAAACCAATATCTCCTTTATAAAACTGCTTATTATGTAAAATATTCATATCAGTCAGGGAGTATTCTTTGTAAGTTGCTGTTTATCTAATCTATAAATAAATAATGATGTTCGGAAGCCGGAAAAAGAGGATAAAAGAAAAATTCCTCAATGAGTTTGGAAACATAAAAACGGATACTTTTGATTTTGAAAATATTGAAAGCTATTACCGTAAGAAAGACAAATCAGCTTCATTTCAGTGTTTGTCCGACAAAACTTGTAATGATATTGATTTTCAGGAACTTTTCATGTTTTTAGACCGTACCGGTTCACGGGTAGGGCAGCAGTATCTTTACAACAGATTAAGAAACATTCCGGCCGATTGGGCTGAAAATAACAGGAATGAAAGGCTTATTCAGGAGTTCATTAATGATCCGGATTTCAGAGTAGATGTACAGAGGCAATTGAGCAAGCTTAACGACAGAGAAGCATATTATATTGCCACACTGTTTCAGGACGATATTTTAAAAACACCCAAGTGGTATTTTATAGTTCCGTTGCTATCGTTTACCGTTGTATTTTCGCTTATACTGGCTTTTTTCAATCCGGTTTTTTTCTTGGTTATTTTGGGTGTATCAGTAATCAACATTGTTATTCATTTTCTGAATAAGAAAAACCTGTTTAATTATTTTGGTTCTATTCCACAGCTGTCGAAACTTAACGGAGTTGCTCAGGAATTATTTAAGTATAACAATTTGAGGCAATTGAATCCTGATTTGATGAAATCAGCGGGTGTAATCAATAAGATCAGTGGCCGAATGTCATTGTTTAATCTGGAAGTAAAACTACAAAGCGACCAGCAGATTTTCTTCTGGGCTATTCTGGAACTTGTAAAAATTATATTTCTGATTGAGCCATTGTTTTTGTTTGGAACATTAAAACGCATTGACACTAAAAGAACCGAGATTGAAGAAGTGTTTCTTTTTGTCGGGGAAATAGATGCCATCATATCAATTGCTTCATTACGCAGCGGACTGAACAACTTCTGTACACCTAAAATTTCGTTGAGTCAAAAAAGACTTTCAGCAAAGGGAATTTATCATCCGCTGATTGAGAATTGTGTAAAAAACAGCCTGAAAGTTGACGAAAAGTCAATTTTACTGACAGGTTCGAATATGTCCGGAAAAACTTCATTTATCCGGACTATTGCCATAAATGTAATTACTGGTTTGACTATCAATACCTGTTTTGCCGAAGATTTCACGATGCCCGTTATGCATATTTATTCTGCCATCAGAATCAGCGATGATTTAATGAACGACAGGAGTTATTATTTTGAGGAAGTAATAACAATCAGGGAAATGATTAAAATAAGCAACGACGGAAACTGTAACTTATTTTTGCTCGACGAAATATTTAAGGGCACCAACACTGTCGAACGGATATCTGCCGGAAAAGCTGTTTTATCAGCACTAAATGAAGGAAACAATATCGTTTTTGTGTCGACACACGATGTTGAACTGGCTGACTTATTGAAAGATGAATATGATTTGTATCACTTTAGTGAAATTGTAGACCACAAAGCAGTTGATTTTGACTACAAGCTGAAAGAAGGAAAATTAAAGAAAAGAAATGCCATAAGAATACTTCAAATCAACGGTTATCCCGAAAGTATTATTAACGAAGCTATTGAAATTTCGGAAGAACTGGATAAAATTACCATCGCAAGTTCAGGTGTCAGTCGGTAGGGGCGGGGCAAAAATTATTAAATGACCGCCAAAATATACCGTATTGCAAGCAAAATGTTCATATAAACACAATAGCATAAAAGAATGGATGTTTTACAGCAAGTAGAATTAAACGTAATTAATTAAAAATGATAGGTTTCTGTCGCTATTGAACATACATATTTTTCATTTTCCTGTTTCATCCCCTCCGAATTTTTATCCTCATAAAGTGTTAATATTTTATATGTCCTGAAAAAATATTTTAAATAGTTTTTAAAGTGCTTTATATCAATGATTTGAAAATTTACATTGTCCTAACTTTTTTGATGATTTTTTATCCTGATTTTATTTATATTCATTAAATTTGTGTTGGTTAAAACTGATTAATTATAATAATTTAAACCGTTTATCCAAAGAATTGAAAAATTTATTCACTAACACACATCCATTCGGCAAGGCGAAATACCAATTGCAGTTCGACACAAACTATGCGGGAGAACAATTCTGTCAACGCTAAAACTCTCGTTAATGGATATATAATTCCATAAAGGTTTAGCGTAAACTCGTGTTAATATTAATCACTTATCAACATGAGCAAATTGGTTAAAAAAAAATATTATGGAAAGAATAAATAAATCATTTTTTAAATTTGTAAGTTTTTATTTATACCTGTTTACGATTACATCCTGCTCTGATGAGATGAACAAACTTATAAGTACTTCAATTGCCGATAAAGATATTCTTTTGGCCCGCGAATGGTATGAATCCAATATGACAGATTCAATATTATTAAATCTGTCACCACGGAAGATCAATAACAATAATGTTAACACATCCATTATCTCAAAGCCGGTTTGGCAAAATGCGTTCAAAACAATTGATACTACTGAAACGGCAGTAGTTGTACCATTGAAAATGCAGGGTAATTTTGGATATATTTCGCCCGAGGCTGAACAATTGTATTTGACAACAAAAGATGAACGTTACTTACAGAACGAAACTCAGATGGTGATTCGTACCAAAAAATTGAGAAATCAGATTGATGGATTTTTGATGACTCTGATTCCGGATGCAGGTTATTTAAAAACCAGTAATTTTAATGCATTTTCTTCTTCGTATCGTAAATGGCAGAAAGGATATAATGGGATGGTACTATACCATACACTGGATGGTTATTTCGCTAATGGGTGGTATATTTCCGATGGAAAAGTAACAAAAACCATTGCAATAGCAGACCCCAATTCCACAATAGATGCACGTCTTAACTCAAACCAAGGACCTTCGAATGCTAAGGAAGGGGGCGATTGTGTAGATTATACAACTACGGTATGGATGAGAGATTGTACTGATTGGTATGTAAATGGTATTTATCAACGTACGAATTGTGGAGCGTGGTATCCGGAGTATAAGTCGGATTATATTGCTTGCCCTGTAGATGAATATTATATTGGATGGGGAGCAGGAGGTGATTACAATCCTCCTGTAGTTAATTCAATTCCAAGTACCGCTGTTAAAGCAATAACTTTAAACATAAATTTGGATAATGATGGTATTGATAAATTGAATGAAGCTCTTCAAAAGTTACTGGAGAAATGTGGATATAATGTGATGTATAACTTTTTAACACAAAATGGTAAACATTTCAACAATGTATACATAAATCCAAATAAAACGGGACCAGCTCAGTATAATAGTCAAACCGGAGATTTAGTTTTTCAAAGTAATTCTGATATATCCACGGGGTTACAAGAAGAATTTGTACATTTGTTTCAGAATACAATTTATACGGGAGGCATAGCTCAGTATAACAATACAGGACACTCAAATATTGAATTTGAAGCTAAGTTGATTGAAGATTTAATCTGTTTTTTAAATTTTGGTGCATGTGGACAGTATGCATTTAATGATGAATCAATAAACAGTAACGATTATGCACGGTGGATATATAGGTTGACTGATAATGGATTTCCAAGTTATAACGACTTGCTGGTTCGACATTCTGAATGTAGTAATAAAAATTATTGGGATTTTTTAAATGCATTTGCAGTAGACCCCACAAAACCTGAATATAATTATCCTGTAAATTCAGGATTGGAACCTCAAGGCTTCAACATCATTAATTCAAATAAATGTAATAACTAATTATTAAAAAAATATAATCATGAAAAATTGGATATTTATTATATTCGTATTGATTGGAATGTTTTTTAGCAATGAAAATTTTGCTCAGAAAACCAACAAAAAATCAATCATTGAAAGAAATGTAGCAGGTACTACTTATATTATTGAAACATATGATAAATTTGCATATGTTGAAAATAAAAATAGATTAATAAATGAACTGATTAAGAAAAATAAAAAACATTGTGAGGGTAATTTTATTATTTATGAGGAAAATGAATTTTTCGAATCAGAAAGGACGGCAGTAAAAAGTGTATTAACAAAGGAAAAAATCAATCAACTATTAAAAGGATCAAATGGTTTTGGAATAAGATGTGTTTGTAATAGATTAGGTGAGATTAAAGCAGTTGCTTTTATGAATATTGATACCTCATTAATAACCCTTGAAGAAATCAAATCGTTAGAAGATAACTATTTGAAACTAAAAATTAAAATAAATAATTCTGTATGTTCTGAAACAGAGTACTTTTATTTTATGTCGCGTATTCGATATAAAGATTTATTGGATGAATGACTTGAAAATAATTTAATCTCTTGATATTGGATAATACAATATTACATTATAAACAAAAATGGAATGTTTGACCAACTTGGTCACGAAAGAGGTAAGTCTTGTGAGTATTATTATTTAACTAATCAGGATGAGTTTAAAAAGCAAAAAAATGAAGTTATCAAATGTGTATTTTCTGATAACCGCATAAAAGAACTAAATAAAGATAAATCAAGTAATGTTCTCTTAGTTTGTTTGTGCGATCAATATGGTGAGTTTAAAGCAGTCAGTTTTGTTAAAACAGCAACAATTACTCTCTCTGAAATCAATGCTTTGGAGGAAGCTGTTTTGAAAATGAAAATAAAAATTGATTGTCATTCTTGTCCTGACACTAAATATTTTTTATTTAACTTCTCCATTATATTTAACAGGCTATAAATGAGTGCTTCACGAACAATGGTTTTTTAGCATCAATCATTACAACTGTTTTGTTTTATTTACGTGTTATACATGCGATTAATTAAATATTAACTAAAAAAAGTCAATTATAAAGCTTTCAAATTGGCAGGTAAATAGTCGTGTAGCATTCGCTTTTGTCGGGTGGAATTTCAATAATTCCACCCGACTTTTTCGTTTGGATTTATTAGAAAGTCAAGTAAGTGGGATTTTTGACATTTTGCAAACGATATTCAGTTGGAGAGAAGTTTCTCAGAATACAGTCATAAAAGAGTCGTAACAGAATCTGAAACAGTATCATAAAGAATAAAACCGTTCTTATTTCACCCTTAATCTTTGTCCGGGTTTTAATTTTTTATTGGCCTTTATTCCGTTCAGTTTACAGATTGATTTTACGCTTACACCGTTTCGGATGGCAATGTGGCTCAGTGTATCACCTTTGCGGACAGTATAGAATCTGGCTGCATGTATAACTTTGACTTCCTGCTGGTAATAAAAAGACTTTCGTTTGGTAATCTGGTAGATATCATTGTGTACTTTACCGGTATAGAAGTTAACGATGCTTGCCGGATTCAGAGCGTTCCCCAGATATCGCATTTCGAAATGTAAGTGAGGTCCGGTGGAGCGTCCGGTATTTCCGCCAAGGGCAATCAGTTCGCCGGCTTTTACGTACTGATCGAGATGTACAAGCACCTGCGAAAGATGCGCATAAACCGTTTCTAAGCCATTCTCGTGACGAATTACGATATAATGGCCATATCCTCTTGCCTCGTAGTCGATAATGCGGATTTTCCCTGAAAAAGCAGCCACAACCGAATCGCCTACATTGATTCGTAAATCGGTGCCAAAGTGGTATCTGTAACGGCGGGGGCCGAAATCAGAAGTGATGATTCCCGGAACGGGTACCCTGAAGTTTCTGCAATCAATCCGGACTGTATCGGGGAGGCTGTCGATAGGGATTTTATAAGGATTTAACCGCTCACTTGTCCAGATATTGTTGTATATGTCATCGGCCGGATGATTTTCCATCAGGTCGTCCGAAGTATCGTTCAACATTTCTTTATAAATGTTGGCGGTATCATTTTTAAAAAAAAGTGGTGATTTTGTGTTTAAATAGGTTTGGGCATAAATGCCTGAAAATATGAGAGAAAAGTAAAGTATTAAATTGATTTTTAGTGAAAACTGCATTTTAAACCCCCGCTGATAATCCGGAAGTCGTTTGCTCCGGTGAATGAATAAATAAAATTAAAAGATAAACCTTTCTTCTTTCTCAACCCTTAAAATTCATCATTTGCATAAAAGAAACCATGATTCACACGATCAAAATCAAAAATTTCTTTTTCGCTGAAAAATCTTTTCAATTCAATAACTGCATTTTCAACCGAATCGGAAGTATGTATGATATTTTCCTGCACACTCACACTAAAGTCGCCTCTGATGGTTCCCAAAGCAGCCTGACGACCATTGGTCTTCCCGGCCATATTGTGTACAATTTCAACTGCATCAATACCTTTCAGACAGCAAACAATTACAGGTGTAATTTTCATGCTGTCCTTAATTCTTTTAAAAAACGGACGATCGGCTAAATGGGCATAGTGTTCGGTCAGAATTTCATCATCAAGTTGCATCATTTTCAAACCGCAAATCTGTAAGCCCTTTCGTTCAAAACGGGTTAGTACTTCACCAATTAATTCCCGTTGAATGGCACCGGGTTTAATAATTACAAGTGTTTTTTCCATATTCGACCTGCTGATTATTGATTTTGAAAAAAAATCAGTTTTCAAAAGTAAGAAATAGGAATAAGAAGACAAAAAAAGTTCTGAATATTTAACTTATTACTCCCCAATTTAAAGTATTAGTCTTCAATTTACGCAATTGAGCTACTAAAATGCTATTTTCAGGTTTTTGGAGGGTGGGGTCATCTTCGAGTATTTCCATTGCCGTCCGTCGGGCAATTTCGAGCATTTTGCCATCCTGTGCCAGGTTTGAGATTTTAAGTTCGAAAGGCAAACCGCTCTGCATGGTACCTTCCAGATCGCCGGGTCCGCGAAGCTGAAGGTCGGCTTCCGATATTTCAAATCCATCGTTGGTACGCACCATGATTTCCATCCGTTTGCGGGTTTCGGTAGCTAATTTAAAGCCGGTAAGAAGTATGCAAAACGACTGATCGGCACCACGTCCCACTCTTCCGCGTAGCTGATGCAGTTGCGACAGGCCGAAACGTTCGGCATTCTCAATAATCATAACCGATGCATTGGGTACGTTAACCCCTACTTCAATGACGGTGGTTGCCACCATGATCTGAGCCTCACCCGATACAAATTTCTGCATTTGATAGTCCTTTTCGGCTGCTTTCAGCTTGCCGTGAACTTTACATACTTTGAAGCCGGGGAAAGTTTCGCAAATGTAATTATAGCCGTTTTCCAAATCCTGAAGATCCATTTTTTCGGATTCCTGAATAAGCGGATAAACAATGTAAATCTGCCGACCGGCATTGACCTGTTTGGCAATGAACTGATTGAGCGATTGTCTTTTGTTTTCATAATAATGGTATGTCTGAATGGGTTTTCGGCCGGGAGGAAGCTCATCGATTACCGAAACACTCAAATCACCGTAAAGTGTCATGGCTAATGTGCGCGGGATAGGAGTGGCGGTCATCACCAGGATATGAGGTGGTTGTGAGTTTTTTTTCCATAATCTGGATCTTTGTTCCACCCCGAATCTGTGTTGTTCATCAATTACCACTAAACCAAGGTTCGAAAACTGCACAGTATCTTCAATTAAAGCATGAGTACCAATCAGAATATGCATTTCACCCGAGCGTAATTTTTCGTGAAGTTCCTCACGTTTTTTCGGCCGGGTAGAACCGGTGAGTAATGCAATATTTACATCCATACTGCCCAGAAGTTCAGTTATTGTATCGAAATGCTGATTGGCAAGAATCTCGGTCGGAGCCATAAGGGCAGCCTGAAAACCATTATCGGCAGCCATTAACATGGCCATCAATGCCACCAGTGTTTTTCCGCTACCCACATCGCCCTGAAGCAGGCGGTTCATTTGCTTACCGCTACCTACATCGGTTCTGATTTCGCGCAACACCCTTTTTTGAGCTCCGGTAAGTTCAAAAGGAAGATAATCGCTGAAAAAAGTATTAAAATATCGTCCGATGTGTTTAAATATAAAACCTCTGAAATTTTGCTCACGCCATTTGCTTTGCCGCAGAATGTGAAGCTGAATATAAAAAAGTTCCTCAAATTTAAGCCTTTGCCTGGCTTTGTTCAGCGCATTTGCATTCGATGGAAAATGTATATTAATCAGCGAATCGGTGAGATTCATTAATGCAAATCGTTTCAGGATTGCTGCCGGCAACGATTCCGGAATTCCGGATTTGAGCTGTTTTACAAGAGGGAATATGATTTTTTGAATTGATTTCGAATTCAAATATCCGGATTTCATTTTCTCCGTTGTATTGTAGAAAGGCTGTAATCCCATCATTTCGGCCGGTGGAAGTTGCGATTGCAGGTCAATTTCGGGATGAACGATGTTATATCGCCCGTTAAAAGTGGATGGTTTACCGAATACTACATATTCAATTCCGGTCTTATATTTTTCGTGAATGAATTTAATCCCTTTGAACCAGACCAGATCGATGGTATCTTTTCCGTCTGTAAAAACGGCCGATAATCTCTGATTCCTGCCTTCACCTATCTTTTCAAAATTTAAAATCCGTCCTTTTACCTGAATAAAAGGCATATTTACAGTCAGTTCATGTAAATAGTAAAACCGGCTCCGGTCGACATACTTATATGGATAATGCCTTAATAACTCTTCCACCGAACGTATTCCAAGCTCCGCGGCAAGTAATGCTGCTTTTTTGGGTCCGACTCCCGGAAGAAACTTTATGTCCTGCATTGAGAAATCCATATTGCTGATGTTTGTAAAGTAAACGGGAAAATTATTTGGAGTTAATTATTTCCATTGAAATTTTTTAAGGGTAATGTGGCTATGTTCTTAATATATAATTGTTGATGACGTTTTATTGATTGTAAATTTTTATTATTCCGGTTCTTTTTTCTTTTTTGTGAAAAAAAATCAGTGAGTTTAGTGATCTCAGTTATTTATCCTGTAATATATCTGAAACCGGGTATTTTGCGCAATCCATAAATGATTGACATTGAAATTGTCAGAACCAGGATCAATAATACAGGTAATGAAACGACAGGATTTGCAAATGACCAGTAAATACCGTTCCGGAACAGAACTCCAATCACAATGATATGAACCAGATAAATGCCGTAACTGTAATTGCTGATTCTCTTCTGAATAAACAGCAGGGATTTATTTCTTATCTCCGCATTTTTGAACAACAGGAAAACCGCCACAGACTGAACTATGCTCACGATGGAAAAGTAGCTGTAAATTCTCAGGTTCTGGAAGCGCTGTCCGTAACTCAGGGAGTAAACCACCCATGCACAAACAACAATTGAAAGTAAGTAAACTATACCTGCAATAAGCCTTTGTTTGTTTCGGAACAAATCGTATTTACTTAAATAATATCCTGAAACCAGATAACCCGAATATTCAATATAACCTAAAAGTTTGTATTGATAATCGCCGGTCCATTTATAAAAACTAAGATTCAGACTGTAGGTTGATATACAAATTGCAACCCAAATCAACAAAGTGAATGACAAAGTTTTCCGGTTCATTTTTCTGACGGTTTTACCGATAAACGGAGTAAACAAATAGAGAAAAAGAATCATATAGACGTACCAGAAATGCTTTGAAACTCCATCATTTAAAAACAGGTTGACAGCCCAGTGTGTGATATTACCAAATCCGTGCGGTTGCTTTACGGGCGGGAGCATCAGCCAGTAATAAACCCAGTATACGAGTATCCAGAACAAAAAAGGTAAAAGTACACGCATCAGCCTTTTTTTGTAAAATTCACCCGGCGGGTAATCGCGGTGCAGCAAAGTAGCTCCGCTTAACATTAAAAACAGAGGTACTGCAAATCGTACCGAACTATCGAAGATATTACCTGTTATCCAGCTGTTCATATCAACACGGAAAGCCATGCCGAGTACCGGACTTGAAATATGAATGAGTATCACAGCTATTGTTGCTGTTGCCCGCAAAGTATCCAGGTATTGTATGTTATCCGTTTGTTTCATTTCAGGTCTGTGAGCAGGGTTTTTGCAATGACCAAATCCATGGGGGTTGTGATTTTTATGTTCTCACGGTTTCCTTCCACCAGGTAAATTTTTTCACCCAACGATTCAACAACCGAAGCATCGTCGGTAAAACTATCGGAATAATCCTGCTGATAAGCACGTTTTAACAATTCACCATCGAAAACCTGTGGCGTTTGTACCAGCCTGAATTCAGACCGGTTAGCCGATACGCTTAACGAGCCGGTGATTTTTCTGATACTTTCCACCATTTCGGTGACTGGTACTGCAGATTTGTGTTTTCCAGCTTCTACAAAACATTTTGAAATGGTTTCGACGCTGACTAACGGCCGGACGCCGTCATGTACAGCAACAACCGATGGTGTTACTACAGATTTCAAACCGTTTTGAACCGAATGAAATCTGGTGGGTCCGCCCGTCACGACAGAATGCTTGATGTTGAAGGCATATTTTTTGCAAAGATTTTCCCATTGATTGGTTTGAGATGCCGGAAGTACTAAAATAATCTGAATATCAGCATCGTATTTTACAAAAGCTTCAATAGTATACATCAAAACAGCTTTAGCGTTGATTTCAATAAACTGCTTCGGAATGTATGTATTCATTCGTTCACCTTTTCCACCGGCAACAATCAGGGCGATTTTCTGAATCATATAGTCTGGACTTATTATGAATAAAAAACAAAGATAATCTTTTTAGCTTAAAATCCGGACGCTGCGGATTTCAAATTATATGCGACATAAAAATAAAGGTACAAATCAGAAATAAATGAATTACAACAGATATAAATCAGACTATCTGAATTAATTAAATAAATTATTAGTTTGAAACGCCAACATTTTATAACTTTGCACGCAAATTCAAAAACAATGAAACAACTAAGTATTGCGATTCTTTTTGCATTTCATATTTTTATATTGATGGCTCAGGAAGGCGAAAAAGTCTCAAATAAAAATATTTTTGAAGCACTGTCTAACGTTGATTCGGCAAGCCATGCTTCAGTAATGGTCCGGCAGGATGAAAGAATTACTCTTGCTCTTGTTGATCGAAAACCGGCAACCGAAGCACATCAGGCTTCAACAATTACCGGAAGTGGATACAGAGTGCAGGTCTTCTCGAGCAATATGCAACGAACTGCAAAAGCCGAAGCCTACAAAATTGAAAAAAAGCTGAAAGATCAGTTTCCCGATCAGGCTGTTTATGTAAATTATACTTCACCGTTCTGGAAAGTTCGGATTGGCGACTTCAAAACCATACAGGAAGCCAAAGATTTCAGAAATCAGCTGATTGATGCTTTTCCAGAACTCAAAAGTGAAACCTATACCGTGAAGGACACAATCAACTTATAGACTTTTTTATTATTTCTGAATTATAGAAGGACAGAACAAAAGTTCTTTAAAAAAACCATACATATCAATGGATTTTAATATCAATCAGCCCGTACCTTTCGACGCAAAAAAAACGGAAGAGATAGCAAATCATTACCGCGAAATCATACAACTTCTCGGCGAAAATGCCGGAAGGGAAGGGCTACTCAAAACCCCCGACAGGGTTTCGAAAGCCATGCAGTTTCTGATGAATGGCTACGAACAGGATCCTGAAGAAATTTTACGTTCAGCCATGTTTACCGAGGATTACCGCCAAATGGTGATTGTGAAGGACATCGACTTTTATTCAATGTGTGAGCATCACATGCTGCCGTTTTTTGGCAAAGCACACATTGCTTATATCCCCAATCACAAAATCACCGGATTAAGTAAAATTGCCCGTGTAGTGGAGGTATATGCCCGCCGGCTCCAGGTACAGGAACGAATGACCACTCAAATCAAAGAATGTATCCAGAACACGCTGAATCCGCTTGGTGTGATGGTAATACTCGAAGCTCAACACCTTTGTATGCAGATGCGCGGAGTGCAGAAACAAAATTCAATTACCACCACATCGGATTTTACAGGTGTTTTTCAACAGGCAAAAACACGGGAAGAGTTTATGAACCTGATTAATCGCAGGGGATAAATTATCATCGTCGGGCACTCAACAAAACAAAAAACAGAGCCGTATCAAATGATTATTTTTGAATGCAAATAACGCAAATTCAAAAAAGCCTGAACTCCTTATTGTATTGATATACAAATAATTATTGTTCTGTGGAATTTGCGATTGTTTGCAAACAAACAGTCAGCGCAGCTAAATATGAGTTCCTCATGCTTTTGATACGACCGCGATATTTTTTGTAATGGTCAGAAGAAATGATTCTTTGCTCTGAGCATTAATTAATGACCATGATTTTGGTAATGGTGCTCTGTGTTCCATCACTGTTTACCCCGATTGCAAGGTAGATACCGGTACTTACTTTTTTACCGTGAACATCTTTACCATCCCAGGTGGCAAGCCCACCGTTTGAAACAGTCTGACAAATCAGATTACCGTTGATATCCGTTATTTTTATTTGCGTATCCTTTACCAAACCTGTAATTGTGATAATACCGGAATAACTTTCACGAACAGGATTCGGATAAGCATGTACATTTGAAAATTCCTCACCACCTTCGAGTGCATCGCTTTGGTAGGATACAATTCCCCTGCCTGTTCCGAAAAATACTTCACCTGTGGTGGGGTGGATGGCAATTGAAAAAATATCATTGGACAATAACGGACTGTTTTCGGTAGTAAAATGCTTGATGGTTTCCTGTCCGTTTTCGGACATTAAATAGACCCCTGAAGTTTCGGTACCAAGCCATTTACGGTTAGCGCCGTCGATGGCTATTGTTTTTATTTTCTCATTTTGAAGCAGATAATCGGCATAACCGGTACCGTCATTGCGTGGGATTTTCACCCTTGAACAGGTATAACCCGGATCGAAAACCTTCGATGTATTATAGAACAGAAATGGTCCCATATCGGTGCCAACCCATACCACATTGTTTTTATCTTCAACTACTTCGTAAACCACAGCAGGGCTTACCGACACGTTATAAGTCTGTCCGTTGTCTGTTTCGGGATATACAAATGCCGAAAAATAAACAGACTGATCATCCGATTGATCAGAGATAGTACCGTTATCGTCGTATATCAGTAGTCCAGGGTCATAACGAATTGATGGTATCCACTTTTGATTGGGATTCTGATTCGATATCATTATTTTCCCCAATGTAGGTTTCGACGCATGAGGGTAAGTAAGTTGCTTCCAGGTACCATCTTTCATCAAAATCTTTATGGCAGCATTAACAGTCATATTTGTAATCAACAGGTTGCCATCTTTGTCGTATACAGCGCCATCGAGGCGAATATATTTGAACGGTGCTTCGGGAACAATGGTTTCAAGTGTGCTGTTCAGGTGTGTGTACCATTTTGAAAAGGCATTGTCTTTAAATTCGTACAGACCTGTACCGTAGGAAGAAACAAAGAAGTGATTATTGTCCGAAGGATCGACAGCAACATTCATGAAATCGAGCGGATCCTGTCCGGTTTGATCCTTAATCACCGAGGGGTCGAGGTTGGTCCAGATTCCGTTTTCGTAGATCATAACATATCCCGGTCGCTGATACTGAACAGCCCAACGACCACCCTGAACGACAAACATTTTACTCCCGCTGAATTTGATTTGCCAGGGTACATTTGTAGCCGGGCCTAATGGCTGATAGTTTTTTATTTCCGGATTATTCAGATTGCCTGCATTGACAGATACCACCCCTTTTTCGTTACCTGCGAGCCAGTAGATATTTCTGGTATTGTCGTATTCAGCATCTGAAGCAGTTCCGATACTCTGAACTGTGTTCATATTCAGCGATTCGTCGACCAGATAAATAGTTGTACTACCGCTGTTAATAATCATTTTGTTGTTCGAAACCGAAAAGTCGGTTGCTGTAATTTCGGGAAAAAGCGGAACCCACGATTGATTGCTTTCCTGCATATAGAACTTATTTCCCCGCAACAATATGAGCTTATTGGCAAAATCGGCAATTTTCATAAGATCACCGCTACCCGGCAAGCCCTGGAGAGTAGACCAGAATTCATAATTGACCAGGTTGGGTTCATCGAGAACGCCTCTGTATATGGTACTTGCCGAATTGGCATAAATGTATCCGCCGTGGATGGCAGTGCTTAAAACTTTCACATCCGAACCATTGGTACCAATAAAATAAGTGTCGGCAATTTCTGCTTTATTCAGATTTAAAACCATGATTCCGAAGCTGCTGGACAGGTATGCATTGTTGCCGTTAAATAAAATATGATTAATTGTTTTACCTGTTCCCATTTGTTTATTATAAAGGTCAGGAATATTAATGACTCCACCCGAATTCATTAAATCCATGTTCCCGTTGACATAGACAATTAACAGTTGTTTATTCTTTGAATCATAATCAATTTTTAAAATATTATTGTCGCTCAGGCCGTTCATTTTGCTGTAAAACTCGGTACTCTGATCCTCTTTATCGACCGAAAAAAGAGATCCTTCGCTCAAGGCAAATATTTTGTTTTCCGATTGAGCTATTTGTGTTACAGAATTATAGGCGAAATGAGTTCTCCATTTCCCCATCGCAAGCTGGGCATTCAAATTTGAAATGCCTGCAGCAATAGTAAAAGCTATGATTAGTATTTTAATTTTCATTTTCAAAAATGACTTAATATTTTTATGTAAATAACTAAATTACATTGTTTTTATTATATTGTTTCAAAAAAGTTGTATTAATACATATAGCCCGGCAACCGGATTTATTTGCCCTGAAGGTAAGCTGCCAGTTTTTGAACTGCTAATGCCCGGTGACTGATTTTATTTTTTTCATCAGTTCCGAGTTCGGCAAAGCTCTGGTTGTAGAAAGTTGGAACGAATACCGGATCGTATCCGAAACCCGCCTTTCCTCGTGGTGAATGTGCAATTTTTCCATCAATCCTGCCTTCGAAATATTGAATTTTCCCGCCCTCAATAAGTGCAATTACAGTCCGGAAATGAGCATCCCGGTGTGGATTATCACCCAGCTTATCAAGAAGTTTCATCATATTGTTGTGTGAATTATGATCGTCGCCTGCATAACGGGCCGAAAATACACCCGGTTCTCCACCGAGGGCATCGACTTCAAGGCCGGTGTCGTCGGCAAAGCAATCCAAACCATATTTTTCGAAAATATAGCTGGCTTTGATCAGCGCGTTACCTTCGAGAGTGTCGGCAGTTTCGGGGATATCATCAAAACAGTTGATGTCTGACAGACTCACAATTTCGTAGTCCGACAGTATGGCTTTTACTTCGGACAGTTTGTGTGCATTATTGGTTGCAAATACGAGTTTTTTCATTTACTGACAGGAGTTGGTTGTTCTCCCGCCTGCAAAGATAATTATTTTTGAATGATTAAAAAGGTGACGGAATATATTTGAAAGGGCAGGAGGGAGTTAAACCTCAAGTTTTTCCAAATGACAACAAAGCAGTTCGCCGGTTTTTTCATCACGCAAATGCAGACCATTACCTTCACAATACTTATACGATTTGCATTTGGCACATTTCCCGGTTCGCGTCCACGAGCGGTCACGCATGTTTTGGTAACGCTCATTCCATACAGTCATAAAATCGTCGGTATAGATATTCCCCTGAATGTAATCGGCTCTCATACCCGGACAGGCACTTATTGAGCCATCGACCAGTACTGATCCTATATGAATGCCGGCCTGACAGAAAAACGGTGTATCGCGGACCTCAAGTTCATAATCGCCCAGGTATCCTTCGCAACCGAACGAAGCCTTTATTAATCCCTCTTTTCGGGTTTGACGGATAAAATCCAATAATCGGACAAATTGCTTGTCGGAAAGTGAGAGTTCGGGATTTTCTTTCGCTCTGCCTTTAGGAAATATTGAGAATAACCTCCAGTTTTTTACATTTTTACTGATCAGTAAATCGCGGATAGCTTCCAACTCATTTATGTTTCTTTGATTGACGCAGGTAACCACATCATAGGTTAGTCCCGGAACTGCCGCAATGCGGGTAATTGCTTCGATGGCTTTCTCCCACGAACCATCCCTGCCTCTCAGCCAATCGTGTGTGACGGGGTTTAGTCCGTCCATGCTTACGGTAACTGAACGTAAACCTGCATTGAGCAGACTTTCCAATCGTTGTGAGGTTAGTCCGAATCCATTGGTCACCATTCCCCACGGAAAGCCACGCTGATAAATTTGTGTACCGCACTCTTCCAGATCTTTACGTATAAGCGGTTCGCCACCGGTAATTACAATCATTGTTTTAGCCGGAACTACATGAGGTTTAATGTTGTCAAGTACCTTCAAAAAATCGTTCATTGGCATGTCATTCACTGATGCTTCGCTGCTGCAATCGCTACCGCAATGCAAACAGTCCAGATTACAGCGCAGGGTACATTCCCAAAACAAATAGGTCAGTTCGTGTATTTTGTGTTGATTCCTTTTGTGTTGCTGAAAGAGCGAAAGTATAATTTTCTTTTTAAGATTCACTTCAGGTGCTTGTTATTTTAATTTATAATGTAGCTTAATGTCCTGTTTCTTAACAAATTTTCCCTGATACCAGTGGTTATCACCCTTTTCAGTACGGTCAGTCGATGATATCAGAACGCTGACATTACGGGTTTCAAAATCTCCACCGTTTTGGTTGCCGTCGATGTCAGCGGTTATTAGTTTAAACTCCGGATGTTCTTCCGGAAAACCGCTGAACGAAAATTGATAATAACCATTGAGGTCGGTATAGGTTGTATCGCTCTGTAATCCGATATCGTTGGTTTGTCGGACGATTCGGATATTTTTAAGTGATTGTTTTGAAATACTGTCGGTTACCGTACCTTTAATGACATAGTCGGCGGTAGGGGTTCCGTATTCGGCCATAGGTTCATCGCAGGCAGTCGACCATCCGGCTACAGCAAGTAAAGCAAGGATAATTTTATCGAAAGTCCGGATTATAAATTTTTCATAACAGTTTAGCAGATAGTATCGGTTTTATCAACTATGGCGGCAGGAACGCCGTACATTGGAATTGCTCCGTATTCAGGAACCGGGTCCGGTTCGTCGCACGAAGCGAGTAACAGGGAAGAAAAAAGCACCGCTACGATAAGTCGATCGTAAATTCGGAGTAATAATTTGTTTTTAGGTTTTCTGTTCATTTGTTTTTTCATTTTGATAAAAAAGTTCTGTATTTTTCCGTTGGCAGAATTTTAAGAAAAGAGACCTGTGTAACCGGATGATGCTTATTCACTCCTGTTTGTTGCAAAGCCGGTAAAGAAAATCCGGGAGTAAAAGTAAAAAAAATTTTGTTCATCGCAGACATTGAGGATAATATAAGTTTGATGAATTATAAAAATAACTTTTTGAACGCTAAGACCGATATATTTTAAAGCCGTAAAGAAAAAATTTTGAGTTTTTCACTTTACGTCCTTTCCCGGCAAGCTAAGCGGCAGATATTTGATGATATAATATCTGTATATTTTACTCTGCGTTTATCTGTATTTATTAAGAAATTCACTAACTTATATAATGAGTATTAGTTTTTTCTTAATTTTGCAGACATAAAATTATCCCGAATGAACATAAAAACGGTCAGTCTTCTGTTACTTTTGAATTCAACTTTACTGTTTTCGCAAATTGAAAATACGCCAAAGTACAAACTTAAGAGTGCCTCGGAGATGATAGGAATTTCAACTGTAAATATACTGGATCCTTATTTGTCTCCTTTGACTTACAACGGATTAGGGTTTAATTACGAGCATGCAACCCGGCATCTTTTTTCGGCAGAAAACACTGATTTGTCAATGGAAAGTAAATTGGATGCAATGGCTGCTTATACCGGTAACCCTGAGAATACGGCTGCCATGATTTATATGGGTGTTGATTACAGCTGGGGTATGTTTTACCGTTTTAAACCTATGAATGGGCTGCAGATACTGGCCGGTGGCAACGCAGCCCTTGATTTAGGCTATAAATACCTCAGCAGGAATGTTAATAATCCCATCAATATTGATTTATGTTCAGATATAAATCTGAAAGGTAATGTTCATTATCTCCTTCCTTTAAAGCATTGGCCACTGAAATTGAATTTCGAACTTGAAATTCCTGTCGTTGGTTGTATGTTTGTTCCGCAGGCGGGAGCATCTTATTATGAAATGTTCGGTCAGGGAAATCTGACAGATACATTCCATTTTAGTTCATTACTTAACAAATCAGGTTATGATAGCAAATTGTCACTCGATTTTCCTTTCAGACATTCAACCTGGCAAATCGGTTTAAATCTTTCAGAATTGAAATACAAGGCCAATGATTTGGTTTTCAGGCGAAACTGTTTTACCCTGCAACTGGGTTGGAAATATGACTTTTACGTTTTTTCGGGGCAAAAAAATATTGCCCCGGATAATTTCATTGGCATAGATAAGTAAAAACCGGTTCAATAACCCCGATGAAAAAAACTTCTTTACATTTAAAAAATAAATTTACGGCATTGATGATGTTTCCTTCGTCAACCGGAAAGTTGTTGGATGTATTCAGGAATTTCATTTTAGTGCTGTTTATATCGGCTGCATTTTTTCAATCGTGTATCGAAGAGCCTCAGCCTGAGCAAAATACCAATACAGGGAATTTTGAAGCATTATGGAAAATCATTGACACCCGTTATTGTTACCTCGATTATAAACACATCAACTGGGACTCGGTACATGCAGTATACAGGCTGAGAGTGAATGATACGCTGAATCAGTTGAGCTTTTACGGACTGATGGCTGATATGCTGGACGAACTCAAAGATGGACATGTCAACCTGTACACTAATTTTGCAGTAAGCAGTTATAAAAAATGGTACACCGACTATCCGTCCAATTTCAACGCGGATCTTATTTACAACGAAAAATACCTTGGAAGAAATTACTACTCAGTGAATGGGCTGCGATATGCCCGGATTCATAATGGTGATATCGGTTATATTTATTACGGTAATTTTTCAAATCGTTTCGGGAACAGCAATATAAGTGCAATCTTCAATTATTTTAAAGATTGCAGGGGATTAATCATCGATGTCCGCGATAACGGTGGAGGTTATCTCGATATGTCGGAACAATTTGCCTCCTATTTTCTTAAATCGGATACCATCACAGGGTATATTATGCACAAAACCGGTGACGGACATAATGATTTTTCGGCGGCTACAGCCATAATAAATCCTGCAAATAAAACCCTGCAATGGCAACGCCGGGTAGTGGTTTTAACCAACCGGATGTCGTTCAGTGCTACCAATTCGTTCGTGGTGAGAATGAAAGTTGCACCCAACGTTATTATTGCCGGTGACCGAACGGGTGGGGGAGGCGGTTTACCTTTTTCGAGCGAAATTCCAAACGGTTGGATGATTCGGTTTTCAGCCAGCCCTATGTTCGATGCTTCGATGAATCATACCGAATGGGGAATAGACCCCGATGTGAAAGTTGCCCTTAAGACTTCTGATGTTGAAAAAGGATACGACACCATCATCGAAAAGGCAATAATGCTGATTGAATCCAATTCAGGCCGGTGAGATGTGAAACAATGACACAAATAACAGATTATTTATGCGAAAATTAAAAATAACCGAAATGAACCGGTTAACTCCCGAAGAATTTAAATCAAAAAGAAAAACAGCGCTTATTGTCGTACTCGATAATGTTCGAAGCCTTCACAATGTAGGTTCGATTTTCCGCACCGGTGATGCTTTTCTTATTGAAGCGGTATATCTTTGCGGAATTACCAGCACTCCGCCTCATGCCGAGATTCATAAAACTGCTCTCGGTGCTGAAAATACAGTGGACTGGAAATACTTTGAAGATACACACGTGGCAATAAACGAACTGAAATCGAAGGGATATAAAGTTTTGTGTATCGAACAGGCTGAAGGTAGTGACTCGCTGATTAATTTTAAACCTGATAAATCCCGTAAATATGCTGTCATACTCGGTAATGAAGTAAAAGGAGTTCAGCAATCGGTTGTCGATATGTGCGATGCCTGTATCGAAATACCTCAATTCGGCACCAAACATTCATTAAATGTGAGTGTTACAGGGGGTATTGTTATATGGGAAATGGCGAAGTTAATTCGTAATTCATAATTCATAATAGGGATAATAAGTTTGAATACAAGTTTTAAAGGAGAGCTGATTTTATTCTTTATGCAAAATAAATACAATGGACTGGAGAGATAAATTAAATGGTTTAAAAACCGGATTACCGGAAGGTGAGGAGATCAAAATTGTTGAAAAAAATAACAATCCAAAACTTCAAAAAGAGCCACTGAGGGTGGAACTTGACAAGCGAAACGGAAAACCTGCAACACTTATCACCGATTTTAAAGGCACTGATGAAGCTTTGAAAGAATTGGCTAAAGATCTGAAAGTCAAATGTGGAGCAGGTGGTTCATCCCGTGATGGTGAAATTCTGATTCAGGGCGATTTCAGACATAAAATAACTGAAATATTAGAAATGGCCGGCTTTAAAGTAAAAAAAATCAATTTCAAATAACACAGTTTTTTCCCATATCGTTCTATGTGATATGAATAGCTGTTTCCCGAAATTTTTATCGGTAGCTTTTATCCACATTTATCATACCGGGCATAAATGCAGATACTCTAATCCGATTGTCAGGTTCTTCAGAAATTTATAACTACCGGAGTAATAATCATAAGTACCGGTTAACAGACCGGATCCGGATTCATTAAAATATTGTGGTCCCTTCCTGATCGCTTTGTGATGAATAATTGTGATTTTAACAGCGGGCTGTGTACAAACTCACTACTCTTACGTCTGTTTTCTTAAAAGGAAACCTATACAGTTACCGACAACAGTAAAAAACACAAAAAATTTATGATCAAAGTATTTGCTGTACATACAGCATTAGCCATGATTGAGCCTGTCAGCAACCTGTTCAGGGAATATCTGCCTGATGTTAAACTGAATCATATAGCGGACGATAGCCTGATTCAGGAAGTGATAGAATTTAACAAAGTTACACCGGCAGTTGCCAAACGGTTAATCAACTGTTATCACATGGCTGAAGATGCCGGTGCGGATATAATTTTTAACACCTGCTCATCTGTTGGTGATATTGCACAGTCAGCACGCACGATGGTTAAAATTCCTATCCTCAAAATTGATGACCCTATGGCGATGGAAGCAGTAAAAATGGCCCGTAAAATTGCTGTATTAGCTACATTACCCACAACACTTGCACCGACAGTACGATTGTTAAAATCCATGGCGAATGAACAAAACCGGGAAATTGAGGTGATTGAAGGACTTGCCGGAGGTGCTTTTGCCGCTATGATGTCGGGCGACAGGGAAACACATGATAAGCTGATTATCAAAGCATCCGAAAATGTGGCTTCAAAAGCAGAACTTATAGTTCTTGCACAGGGTTCGATGGGACGAATGCAGGAAAAACTGGAGGAAATTACAGGAATTCCCGTACTTTCAAGTCCGTTATCGGGAGTATTGGGTGTTAAAAATTACATCGATAAAAATCAAATCCGGCTCTGACCGGTGAACCGCAGGATATATTCCTGCATTAGAGAGCAGCTCAGCAACTGCCCGATTCATTTAAATCAATTCCGCTCAATTTAAATTTTTATCCGTATAAAAGGGTAGGGGAGCAATGTAAAAATTTGTCCCGGCCAAATTTATCATTATGCGAAAACGATATATTGTTCTTTTTCTTTTGTGCATTGTAAGTATTATTACTTTCCTCGACAGGATAAATATTACAATGGCAGGTTCACGAATCATGGAGGACCTGCATTTAAGTCTTGAACAATGGGGTTGGGTGTTGAGCATATTTATCATCTCATATGGTTTTCTCCAAATTCCGCTCGGAGTATTGGGCGATAAGTTCGGACAGCGAAAAATCCTTGCCGGTATAGTTTTGTGGTGGTCGCTTTTTACCGGTTTGACAGGTTTTGCAGGCGGATTTATTTCATTATTGTTCATACGCTTTGCTTTTGGTGTCGGCGAAGCAGGTGCTTATCCGTGTATGACCGGTTCTGTCGGGAAATGGTTTCCAAAGTCTGAAATCGGAAAGGCACAGGGTTTTATTTGGGCAGCCAGCAGGTTAGGAGGAGCTCTGACACCCTTCATTGTAATTCCGGTGATTTTGAATTTTGGTTGGAGACCCGCATTTTATTTTCTGGGCATTGCAGGCGCTGTATGGGTATTGGTATGGTATTTCTGGTACCGCGATCATCCCTCATTAATGAAAGGAATTAAAAATGAAGAACTTAATGAACCCGGAATAAGTGAAAAAGCCACCAAAAAAGTGATTATACCCTGGCGAAAAATAATGAAGAACAGGCAGTTCTGGCTTATTATATCCATGTATTGGTTTTATGCATGGGCATCATGGTTTTTCTTTTCATGGTTCCCTACCTTTATGGAAAAGGGACGCGGTTTCGAAATGAAGGAACTTAACTGGGCGATTGCTGTACCTTTTGCTATGAGTATGATTGGGAATATTACTGGAGGATACCTCACCGATTATTTTTCAAAAAAATTCGGACTGAAAACGGGTCGTCGTATCATGGGAGTTTCCGGTTTGTCATTCTCGTCAGTATTTATGTTTCTTGCTGCATTTATTCCCGGAAAAATTCAGGTATTTATCTTTTTGTCTCTTTGTTTTGGCGTCATCGATATGATGTTGCCAAGCGCATGGGCGGTTTGTATCGATGTGGGCAAAAAGTTCGGAGGAGCTGTATCAGGTGCCATGAATACTGCCGGAAACATTGGTGGTTTTGCATGTGCCAGTTTGTTTGGTTATTTAGTTAAGGCTACCGGGAACTATAATTTCCCTTTGTTTGTTATATCGGGGATGCTGGTTATCAGCGCTGCAATTTTTTCACAAATTGATGCATCAAAACCAATCATGGAAAATGAGTAAACAGTGTGGGATAATTTGCATAAAGTAATTTGAAAATCAAAAACCGATTATGAAATGCGAATTTGTATTTCACGAATTTAAACCCGAAACAAACATTTTTTTATGAGCAATTCAGTTACATTATTTGAAATTCAGTCGTCGCAACCTGAAAGAGAAGTGGCTTTTTATTCCGCAGTTTTTGGCTGGAAGTTTGAAAAACAGGAAATGGCTCCGATAGAGTATTATCATTTCGATACAGGAGGAGTATATGGTGGATTAATGAAACGCATGGCTCCGGTTCCGTCGCCCGAAACTGGTACCAATGCTTTTACATGTACGTTTGAAGTTAAAAATTTTGACGAAACCGCTGCTGAAATACTTAAGCACGGAGGTCGTACGGCTATGCCCAAATTTGCCATCACCGGGCGTTGCTGGCAGGGTTATTTCCTCGATGCAGATAATAATGTGTTCGGTATTTCGCAATTGGATAATAACGCACTATAAAACAATTATTTAAAACCTTCAATCCGGGATTTTGTCATAAAAGTCAATATATTAAGCTGTAATTTTTAATATAAATATTTTCAGAATAAACTGACAATCACGGTTTGTAATGTGGCAAAAGAGCGCTAAGGCACAGGGCAAAATACATTTTTGCATCCTGATGCAGTAGCGACTTTGCTTTCAATCAATATATCTTAGACTTAAATTCCGAATGATTTTTTCAATTTTGAGAAACTCTCCGGTTTTTTGTAATGTCTGATCAGTTAAATGACAAAGCCGGAAGAAGTTCAATAAAGTTTTAAGTTCAGAATCCGGTTTCGTCGGAATACCGAATCAGGATTTTACAGTTTACTTTTTCGTGAAATTGCCGATATGGCTGCATTTACAATATCGTTTACGCTCATCTGATAGTAATCCAGCAATTCGTCGGGCAAACCGGAACCGGGGAAAACATCACGAAGTCCGATACGCTCAACCGGTACCGGGTAGTATCCTGCAGCAGTTTCCATGATGGCGCTTCCAAGTCCGCCGATAATATTATGGTCTTCGGCAGTGACAGCAGCGCCGCATTTTTTGAGAACAGCAGTAATACCTTCAACGTCAAGAGGTTTCACAGTATGCACTTCTGCTACAGTCACTCCAAAGCCTTTCGTTTCGAGTATTTCAGCCGCTTTAAACAGGCGCGGCAACATTACTCCGTTACCAAACAGGGCAATGTCGTTGCCTTTTTCGCTGATGACATTGATTTTGCCCGGCACAAATGGCTTTCCGGCATCGAAAACCACAGGATCGCGTCCGCTTCCGAGTCGGATATATACCGGTCCGGGAATGGCTGCGGCTGCAATACAGGCCTTTGTTGCCTGACCGGCATCGGCAGGAACAAGAATGGTGAAGTTGGGCATAGTACGAAGTATACCTATATCTTCGAAAAACTGATGTGTAACTCCTTCTCGCTCTCCGCCGGCAATGCCACCGTTGACGCCGGCAAACTTCACGTTCAGATTAGGATAAGCCACAAAGGTACGTAATTGCTCACAGGCACGCATTGTAATAAAACCGGCATAAGTAGCAAAAAACGGAATCAATCCGTCGATAGCCAGACCAGCGGCAATGGCTGCAGCGTTTTGTTCGGCGATGCCCGCTTCGATATAACGGTCGGGGAATTTTTCCACAAAACCGGTTGCCCGCATAGCCAGCAGACTATCAGCGCAAACCAGCATGATACGTTCGTCTTTTTCAGCCAGGACATCCAGTCCCTGCATGAAACCCACCCGGGTGCTTTCTGTTTTATTCAAGATCTTTTCCTCCTAAAACTGACATTGCTGTTTCATATTCTTCAATTGTTGGTACACGTTTGTGCCAGGCATTATTGCCTTCCATATACGGCACTCCTTTTCCTTTCACTGTTTTGGCTATGAATACGATGGGCTGTTCGGGAAGTGGTGCTTCCATGCCGGGAATAATGGTCATTCCGCTGCGTTTTTCGAGCGGCAAACGACCACGACGAGCTGCATTTTCGAATGCAATGGTCAGTAATCCGAGGTCATGTCCATCAATTTCTACTGCATACCAGCCAAAAGCTTCCCACTTTTCTTTCAACTTTACCAAACCACCTATTTCAGTTACCTTACCACCACTCTGAACACCGTTGTTATCGACCACAGCAATCAGATTAGTCAGCTTGTATTTGGCTATAGTCATTGCAGCTTCCCATACAATGCCTTCGTTCAGTTCTCCATCGCCGGTTACCACAAAAATCACATTGTCATCACCCCGTTTGCGGGCAGCCAGTGCCATTCCACAGCCCTGCGACAATCCATGTCCGAGCGATCCGGCTGTAACTTCTACGCCCGGAGTTTCTTTAGGAACCGGATGTCCCTGTAGCGGAGAACCTAATTTTCGAAGGTTTTTAAGTTGGGAAGGAAGAAAATATCCCCGTCGAGCCAAACCTGCATACAAAGCCGGAGCAGCATGACCTTTTGATAAAATAAACCGGTCGCGGTGCAGCCATTTCGGTTGCGAAGGGTCGAGACGCATGATATCAAAAAGCAATGGCGTCATAATATCTACTATCGACATACAGGGTCCGGGGTGACCATCACCACTGTAGTAAATGGCGTTCACAATATCGCGCCGGATTTGCGTTGCCATTTGTTGTAACTTTTCTATTCGTTCTGACATATATTTACTTCATTTTTTTTCATTTACCGGTTAGTCCGACTCATTGGCACATTAAAAATCAGCTTCATTATTTAAAAATTCACCAACTCTTTTCATGGCTTCATCAATTTTATCCAAATCGTTTACCAGCGGACCGTACGAAAGTCTCACAGCGTTTTCGAGAGTTTTGCCAAATCCCCAGCCGGGTACCATAATAACACCGGTTTTACTCATTACTGTGCGGACAAATTCAGAACTTTCCACACCGGTTTTAACGATAGTATAAAGTCCTCCCTGAGGTGTAAGGCAGGGGAGTTTCAAATGTTTTTCTATAGCAGCAACAGTTCTTTCGGCAGCTTTCAGATACAAAGCAGCAGTTTTCTGAATGTATGGTTTGATACTGTTTTCGGCAATCCCCTTTTTGATGTAATCGACAAGAGCCATTTGATGCAGGGTGTCAGGGCACAGGATAGTGGAACTTTGTATAGCTTCGAACGCCTCAACGATTTCCACCGGAGCTTCCACCCAACCCAAACGTCGTCCCAAACCACGACACCATTTCGAGTTGGAATGTATGGAAATAAAATTATCAGTTGGACCCCATGAAAAATATTCCGGTAACTTTTCGTCCCAAACCAGTTCTTTATAGGCAAAGTCGATGACCAGAAAACCTCCGGTTTCGCTTACTGCATTGAGAGTTGCCTTTACAAACTCATCCGAAAGAATTTGTGAGGTAGGATTATCCGGAGCACACAACAACACCATTTTGGGTTTTTCGGTAAGTATGAATTTTACAAAATCTTCTATGCGTCTGTCAGCAGCATATTCCCATTTTTCGGTGTCGAGCAGCGGAAACCGGATAATTTCCACCTCCTGAAGTGAAATGGTTTGCGAAGGATAATTGCTGTAAGACGGATCGGGTAAACATAGTTTGTCACCCGGACTGAGTACTATCTGCATCAGGTTCGATGTCATTTGTGAGGAGTTGCAGCCTATGGCAATGTTTTCAACTGATAACTGCATTTGTTCGCCATATAAGTGCTTTTCAAAATCGACCAGAGCCTGACGGCATTCAGGCATTCCCAGAGTCGGAGGATATGCACCACTTGCATGAAAGCGTTGTGAATCATGAATAATTGAAGCATAAGCATTTCGCAAACCATCCGGTGCTTCGTGGTTGACCCATCCGCCTGAAAAAGAAATTACTTTTTCCGGATCGAGACCGGCTTTTCTGAAAAACTGGGGGTTCGCCAAATCCATTATCTCCCTGACCGGCGATTTGGTTTTTTTGAATTTAAGTACATTCGTTGAAATAGAAGGCTTCATTTGCGGGTGGATCAGTTAAATATTATTTGTTTTTTCAATTGTTATGAGTTGATGTGAATTATCCGGAACCAATAATTTCAAAAACATCCAGCAGAGCAGATAAGCCACGCTGGCAATACCAAAAATCACATAATAACTTCCGGTTATCTCCAGTATCCATCCTACACCTCCTGCAAACAACACACCTCCAATGGCACCGGCAAAACCCGATAATCCTGACATGGTGCCAACGGCATTTTTAGGATAAATGTCGGATACAATGGTAAAAATGTTGGCAGCATAACCCTGATGTGCAAAAGCAGCCATCGAAACCAGGGCAACAGCCACCCACATGTTTGAAATCAGAGAAGTAAAAAAGATGGGTATAACCAAAACTGCCATCAGGAAAATGGTGGTTTTTCGGGCTTTCAGGGTATTTTTCCCACGCCGGATCAGAAAAGATGAAAACCATCCTCCGAAAACCGACCCGCCTATAGAAACCACATAAACAATGATTAATGGTAATCCGATATGCATCAGGTCGATATGGTAAGTTGAATGCAGATATTTGGGCAACCAGAAAAGAAAAAACCACCAAACCGGATCGGTCAGAAAACGGGCCAGACAGATTCCCCAGGTTTGTTTATATGACAAAATGGTTTTCCACGGAAGTTTCTTTGTTTCCTCTTCTTTCCCGTCCTGCAGAATATATTCCAGCTCTTCACTGCTTAACTTTTTATTTTCTTCGGGCTTACGATAGGTAAGTATCCAAAAAACCAGCCACACAAAACCCAAAGCACCTGCACCGGTAAAAGCCCACTGCCAGCCCCATTGCACTGCTACAAGGGGAATAATCAGCGGAGTCAGAATAGCACCGGTATTTGAACCCGAATTAAACAGACCGGTAGCCATCGCTCTTTCTTTTTTCGGAAACCATTCGGCTATGGTTTTTACCGCTGCCGGAAAATTGGCCGAAGCTCCGATTCCAAGACCGAAACGGGCGGTGACAAAAGCAATAACCGACGATGCAGCAGCATGAAACATTCCGGCAAGGCTTAGCAGACTCACCGAAATGATTAATCCCCAACGTGTTCCTATTTTATCGAGCAGGGTGCCCATCGATATTAATCCAATGGCATAAGCTGCCTGAAAAGCCATGATGATATAGCTGTAATCAGCTTCGGACCAGCCAAACTGTGACTGAAGTTGCGGTGCAAGTATGCCCAGCACCTGTCTGTCGATATAATTGATGGTAGTGGCAAAAAACAAAAGCACCACGATACGCCAACGGTAATTTCCGGTTTTTACTGACATATTAAATACAGTAATAGATTTTGCAAAATGATAATTAAACGTGATAAGATAAAATGTCCTATTTCAAAAATATATTGATAATTTTGAACGCTAAGAACTCGATGGCACAAAGTCGCAAAGTATTTATTTGTGAATTTTAATTTTCTTTGCGTCTTAGCAACTTAGCATCTTTGCGTTCAAAATATCCTACCGACATATTTCATGAATGATATGATACGCCTCTTCCTGTTCTGCGGGAGTTTCGCAATAGGTCACCACCACCATTTTCATCCCCGGTACCCATAGCCGACTGAGTTGTTCACGAATGGTTTCAATGTCGCCAACGATTCGCGCATTCAGTACCACACCCGTATTGGCAAACTGATGAAAGGCTTCCAGATCAGTATTGGCACCCGGGTCGGTTTGCGACGAAAATGCTCCATCGGCCATTTTCAGCCCTTTTAGTTGAAGCACAGTATCAACCCAACCAGCCCAATCACCACACGAATGGAAAACCGGACCACCCAACGGCGTGCAGATTTTTTCTACCGAAGGTGCAGCCAGTTCTATGTACTGTCCGGGCGAAATCATAATGGCATTATCGTCGCTCATACCCAGTCCTTTCCATGCGGTAGACGAAGCAAATCCATGTCCCGGCGAAGCCAGCGCTGAACCAATCAGTTTTAGCTGTTCTTTATTAAATTCGATGGATAAACCCGCCAACCGGTCGAATAACTGCAATACTTTTTCGGGCTCCATGATGGTATCCATAAAAAACTGATCGAGCGGATAGAGATGACCCACCATATTGAGTGGCGATTGTGTGTCGGTGAGTGAAACCGGAATGCGGCCTTTGGTTTTCTCCATAAAGTACTCAATCATATCCAGAGTATGACGGCCAATTGGTGTTTTTGCCACTTCCTCCGGCTCGTATGCCAGAATTTCGTCGATAGAAGAAAATTGTGGTTTAAGAGCCGGAGCCTGACCTTCGAGCCAGATATAATCGCCTCCGTATGCACCGGCTATGGTACCAATGCCATACCAGGGCTCCAGAAAATTGGGTACATCAGCTTTGTACAACATACTTTTTTCCAAAGCACCCAGTTGCAATTCCAGCGAACGCCTCATATCACGACTACCAAACGAAAAACATTCGGCTACACGCATGCGGCGATACACCATCACCCCCGATTTCTTTTGCCAAAAAGCAGCACACCCTTTGTTTAATCCGGCTGCATATGCTTCATATTTATCAAAATCGAAGTCCTTCGGACGAACAGGAGTTACTTCAGTTGCCTGAGAATCAGCTATTTTATTATCAAATTGTTTTGCCATAAAGCCTCTCCAAACCTCCCCATAAGGGAGGCTTCTGATTAGTATAAGTTAATTTACAATATTCATCAGAATCAAAATTGATATACATCTTTTAATTCCCCTTTGGGAGATTCAGGGGGGCTGTTTTTCTCAACTCCTCCACCGTTTCAAAAATCGTATCAATTTTGTCATCGCTCACAGTGTCGTCGATATTGATACAGCAAACCCCGGTCAGATATGGATTGCCTGAATCATTAACCAACGATGTGATAGTTTCGCGCACTTCTTCTTTGGTTTGTTTGGCGAGTTCCACCGGACTGTAACGGATATTCAGAAAAGTATCGGGCAAATGTTCACGCAACACTTTAATATCGCCACCCCAGCCCACGTCAAGGAAATCGAGATGAGGGATTTTAGCAAACGATGCTGCCATTCGGTGAGGATCCGGTCCGCAATAGTGGATACCATAAGGTCGTTTCCGGCTCCAGGCAATATCATAAGGTAATAAAAACTCCTCGTAATCTTCTGCCGAAATCATGGTGTGTGAACATTCGGAATGCAATAGCACCGGTTTGCTTAAATGACGAACTCCACGATTAACCGAAACAGAAGTTGTACCTGTAGTACTTTCAAGAAAAGCTGTGAATTTTTCGATGACTGTTGCGATGGAATTAAAATATGCTTTGGTTTCGTCCGGCTGCATCATCATGTCCAGAAAGATATTTTCGCCATGCAAATCCATGGCAATGTTCAGCACGCCACCCCAGTTAATATCGCCGGTTACATGTCCGTATTTTGATTTCAGAGCTTCGGTTAGTTTAAGCACTTTTTTAAAACTATCGGAAATAAAGGCAGCTTCCACATCCACATTTTCTAACTCTTTACGGGCTGCAAGTACCTGTGGCGGATGATTTTCAGTATAATTCACTTCGCAACCCATCATTTCCGACAGCAAATATCCGGCAGCCAAATGCACCGCCCCGATTTCAGGTCGTGTTTCATTCCGGTGCTGACCCATTCCATAACGCCCCCAGCGCTCGTACAACACTTTTTCTTTTTGTTGCTCTGCTTCCACTCGTTTCAACGGGTGATAGAAAAAATCCTTATCGAAGGTGATTCCTTCGTTTTTAAACCACCATTCGGGCAGCAAAACGATGTCTGCGGGCAGGGGTGAGTTGCCAAGTAAGGGGTTGTGTGAATATGACATAGATTATTGTTTATATATTACCGAAGACGGTTTAAAAAACAGCTTTGTACTCAAATGCCGGGATTCTTCCGGTCAGTGAAACCCACAGTAGAAGCATACAGGTAAAATCTGCTTTATGGCAGATAAGGATTTGAAGAATAATTTTAAAAAGATAGAATTTGAGAGGTGGAATTATTGTTAAAACAAAAGATAAATGTGACGGCCATATAATAAGAAGATAGTAAAAGAATTGTACCCCAAAAGTTTTTCTCTGACTTTTGGGGTACAATTCGAAATCATGGTATTTACACCTTTTTTATTTGCAATTCACCACCACTTCCTCTTTAGCATTCATCAGCAAGCAGTAATTTTTGCCGTCAGGCTATTAAAACTCCGAATAGCCGGAATGGGAATATTGTTGATTTAAGACTGATTTTCAAGGTGTTCAGTGTAATTAGATTTGTACTATATGCTACTGAAAAAAGCCTGAACATCTGATTGTATATCATTTTATTTCCACTTCATCAACAAACAAAAATGCCGGTTTACCCTTACCATTGTGCCAGTCGGGGATTGATTTTTCGGAAGCTGCTTTTACTTTAACATAACGTGTTTCTACGGGGCTGAATCTGAGGGTGTGATCGTAAATGCCGTTTTTTTCATCTGCTTTCATTTCCGGATAATCTTCGGTTGCAATGGTGGTGAAATTCACACTGTCAGTCGAAATCGCAACGCTGAAGTTACGTGCATTGAAAACAGATGCTCCGGTTTCGACAATATTGGAGAAACTGACTTCCTGAATTTTAGTTGTTTTTTGCAAATCGATGACCACTTCCATTCCATTTGTAAAACCTATCCATCTGCCTGTTTGGAAGTTTCTTTTTCCTTTGAGGCCATCCACCAGGGTAGTAATTCCATTATAGCGATAGTAATTACTTAAAGGCAAAATGGCCGTAACCGGCTTCAGTGTCGATAAATTATACTCAATTCTTTCGGTCATAACTTTACCGGGTTTTCCGCCTCTGAAGGCAACTGCCTTAACGATGGTATTTTTCTTTATTCTCAATGTATCTTTGTAAAGGGCAGATTTTTCTGCAGGTGTGGTTCCATCAAGAGTGTAACGGATAGGGGCATTATCGAAGGACGATAAAGCAACAGTTACACACTCTGCATTTTGGTCAGCTTTGATAGCGGCCGATACGTCAAAAATATGACGGGCAAAATTGTATCCGTAAATGTCGTACATCTTCAGCATTGCCGGAATTCTGTTCAAAAAATCCCTGTAATTTTTTTGTTCAGGTTTCGACCATTGCACTTCGCAGAGTGCAGTCATTCGGGGTAAAGTCATGTATTCCGCATGCTTGAAATTCGGGATATATTCAGTCCATACATTGGCCTGAGCGCCCAGAATATGTTTTTTCTCGTCGTCGCTGAGAGTTGCAGGAATGGGTTCGTAGTCATAAACTTTGCTCAAAGGCAGGTAACCGCCTATACCAAAAGGTTCGCCCTCGATATCATCGGTCTGATAATAATCGAAATAGAGATATGTATTAGGCGTCATTATTACATCGTGCTTTTGCTGAGCAGCAGCAATTCCGCCATTCACTCCACGCCACGACATGACGGTTGCATTCGGAGCAATTCCACCTTCGAGTATTTCGTCCCAGCCAATAATGCTTCGTCCCTTACTGTTAATAAATTTTTCGGCCTGGCTGATAAAGTAACTTTGCAGCATTTCCTCGGCTGTATGTTTTTCATTGGCGATCAAACCGAGTTCCTGAATTTTTGCCTGACATTTGGGGCACTTTTTCCAGCTTGTTTTAGGACATTCGTCGCCCCCGATGTGTATGTATTTTGATGGAAAAATATCCACAATTTCTGATAAAACGTCATCAATGAATTTTATTGTATTATCATTACCAACACACAAAACATCTTCTGAAATTCCCCATTTACGCCAAACTTTATAAGGTCCGCCGGTACATCCCAGTTCCGGATATGCTTCGAGTGCACCCAGCATGTGACCGGGCATATCAATTTCAGGAATGACATTGATGTATCGTTCGGCGGCATAGGCAACGATTTCCCTGCACTCATTCTGGGTATAAAATCCTCCGTATGGAATGCCATCGTATTTTCCCGTGTTTTTACCAATGACAGTTTCGTCCCTTTTCGAACCGATTTCGGTTAACTTCGGATATTTTTTTATTTCGATCCTCCAGCCCTGGTCGTCGGTCAAATGCCAGTGAAAAGTATTGATATTGTGTAATGCAAGGATGTCAATATATGTTTTAACTTCGTCGATACTGAAAAAATGACGGGCAACATCGAGATGCATTCCCCGGTATGGGAAGCGGGGAGCATCGCTGACCACCACCGGTTGAAATTCCACCGACCTGATTTTACCTGCAGGAACTGCTTTGCGCAAAGTTTGTATGCCATAAAAAATGCCATTCGCAGTTGGGGCGTCGATTGTAATTTTTTGCGAATTTACCGTTATCTGATATCCTTCGGGCTGATTGTTTTTAAGCCCGGTGGTTAATTCAATACATTTGCCTTTGGCGGGTGATGAACTTATTTTTAAATCAAGAGCACATTTTTCTTTCAGGTATTGCTGCAAAAAAGCCGCGTTTCTTTGCATTTGCTGATTGTCGGATACAGCAATTATTTTAACATTTTGATTGAGAATAAATGATTCTCCTTTTTGAACTGAAATTTCATTCGGAAGCGGAATAATTCGGAAGTCAGCCATTGTTTTGCCTGATTTGGAGAAAGCGTTAATAAAATTCACTGACAATAAAAGAGCTGTTAGAAAAAGTGTTTTGCGCATGATTTTTTAAGATGGTTAGCTTTAAATATGATTTTTTTAGTTTTATTTTTTGTGCATTCAATCAATTTATGAAAATGAATTTATTCAGTTATTCCTGAACCCTTTGTACTGAGCTTACTTCTTTAATTTTCATAATGTTTTTGCAAAGGATATCAATGTCTTCGGTATCGTGGACATAGATATGAAAACGACCGACAAAAATTCCGGCATTGGTTTCAATACCTATTTTGCTGATATTTCCACCATATTTTTCTGAAATGACCTTAAGAATTTCAATCATCACTCCTTTTTTGTCTATTCCCCTGATTTCGAGCACTTCAATAAACGAAAGCGCTTTGTGTGTAATCCATTCGGCCGATACGAGTCTTTCGCCGAAGTTCGATTTGAGTTTAGCGGTGGTGGGGCACTGGCGTTTATGAATAATTACTATTTCGGATTCATCAACATATCCCAGTACATCATCTCCCGGAATCGGATGGCAACAATCGGCTAATTTGTATGTAATTCCGGCATTTTCTTCGGAAAGTATAAAAGGTTTTTTGCGGTCCACTTTTGTTGCCGGTACCAGTTCGAATTCATCAATTTTCGGGGTTTTATTGTCGGAAGTGCCTGTAAAAGGCATTTTAAGATATTTTACAAAAACATTTTGCGATTTTGTTTTGAAAATGACTTTGGTAATATCGTCCAGATTAAGCAGTCCTTTTCCGGCCTGAAGGAAAAGATTGTTTTTCTGGCTGTATTTATAATAATTCAGTAATTTCACCAGTACTTCGTTTTCGGGTTTAAGGCCTATCGAAGCAAGTGCTTCTTCAATTTTCTTTTGCCCATCGAGCATGAGCGATTTTTCTTCGCGTTTGAAGTGTGCCCGGAGTTTTGCTTTTGCACGGGCAGTTGTCACATATTCGAGCCATTCGGGTTGCGGACTTTGTTTTTTTGAAGTAAGGATTTCGACCTGGTCGCCGGAATTGAGCTTATAGCTGAGTGGTACTAATTTATGATTTACTTTTGCACCGATACATCGCATACCGAGGTCGGAGTGGAGAGCAAATGCAAAATCGAGGGCTGTGGATCCTAAAGCAAGTGTTTTAATTTCACCTTTGGGAGTAAAAACGAAAATTTCGGATGCAAACAGATTCAGTTTAAAGGTGTCCATAAAATCGATGGCATTCGATTCGGGATTTTCGAGGAGTTCCTTGATGGTTTTCATCCATTTATCGAGTTCCGAGCTTTCGTCCGAAGTTCCTGATTTATATTTCCAGTGTGCGGCAAAACCTTTTTCGGCAATGTCATTCATTCGCTCGCTTCGGATTTGTATTTCCACCCATTTACCATAAAGTCCCATTACCGTCACGTGTAAAGCTTCATAACCATTGGCTTTCGGGTTGCTTACCCAGTCGCGGATACGCTCGGGGTGAGGTTTATAGATTTCGGTAAGTGAGGAGTAGAGTATCCAGCACTGGTCTTTTTCACTTAATCCGGGTTTGGGTTTGAAAACAATACGAAGAGCCAGTATATCATATACTTCCTCGAAAGGTATGTTTTTGGTAGACATTTTACTCCAGATAGAATAAACGGATTTTATTCTTTCTTTCAGAAAAAACTCATAACCCATTTCGCCTAATTTTCGTCTGATTGGTGCCGAAAATTCTTTGAAATACTGGTTTCTCGATTCTTCTTCAACGGCTAATTTTTTCTCAATCTGTGCAAAAGTTTCGGGATGTTCATATTTGAAGCAAAGATTCTCGAGTTCTGTTTTTATTCTGAACAGCCCGAGCCGGTGGGCAAGAGGTGCATAAATATAATTTGTTTCACCAATGATTTTGTATTGTTTGGCAGGTGGCATTGAGCCTAAAGTGCGCATGTTATGTAGCCGGTCGGCAATTTTTATCAGTATCACCCGTATGTCTTCGGACATGGTAAGGAGTAATTTCCGGAAGTTTTCGGCCTGCTCAGAGGCAATTTCGTTGAAAACTCCTCCTGAAATCTTTGTCAGCCCGTCCACAATCTTGGCAATTCGTTCACCAAACAGATTCTCTATATCTTCTACCGAATACTCGGTATCTTCTACCACGTCATGCAAAAGTGCCGAACAAATTGATGTGGACCCCAGTCCGATTTCCCGGACTGCAATGCGTGCAACTGCCAGAGGATGCATGATGTACGGTTCGCCCGAACGGCGTTTTATGCCTTTGTGGGCGGCTTTTGCAAAGTTGAAGGCCTTGGTTATCAGCTCCGTCTTTTGTTTGTGATTAGTATGTTTATAATCCTCAAGCAAAGCTTCAAACTCTTTTTGAATCTCTTCCTCTTCTATTAATTCCCGGAGTTTATCTTGCTGTGACATATCGTAATTTTCTCTTTTTGCAAAAATACAAATTTATTTCAATCTCACTTCAGAACGAATGGTTTAATATTTAAAATTCGTTTTTGTTGTATTATTAATGTTTTTTCTCCGGCCGGAGTTCTGTAATAAAATTAATTTTTCAGTATATTTTTACATTTTATTGCCATTTTTGAATATATGCTGAATAATTTAAGGATTTACAACCATATAACTTACTGAAAAGAAGTTCATTCGTGTGTCCGGTTTAATTTATTAAAAAGAAATTCGTATTTTTGCAGTCCGGTTAAACCGGCAATTTGCGTATCACTTTTATTCAGGATAGTGAATTGATCATTTGCAATTTAAATAAAATGAGTCTTGTAGATAAAATAAAATCGGCTAAAAGCACTGCTTTTTCATTCGAACTGCTTCCTCCTCTAAAAGGCAATGGTATTGATGGCGTATTCCGTACTATTGAAACCTTACGGGAGTTTGATCCTAAATACATAAACATTACAACTCATCGTAGCGAACTGGTTTTCAGGGAAATGCCAAACGGTTTGTTCGAACGTGTGGCCGAACGTCATCGTCCGGGTACAGTAGCAATTGCTGCAGCCATTCAGAATAAATACAAAATCACGGTAGTGCCGCACATCATTTGCAGTGGTTTTACACGCGAAGAAACCGAGTATGCGCTAATCGACCTTCAGTTTCTGGGTATTACCGATTTGCTTTTGCTTCGTGGCGATAAGGCTAAACACGAAAAAGAATTTTCACCTACCGGTCATGCTCATGCAACCGGATTGCAGGAGCAGGTCAACAGATTCAACGAAGGATACTTTCTCGACGGTTCAAAGATGAAATCACTTACACCATTCTCGTACGGAATGGCATGTTATCCCGAAAAACATGAAGAAGCACCTAATATCGACTCCGATTTGTTTTATGCCAAACAAAAAGTGGATGCCGGTGCCGAATATTTAGTGACTCAAATGTTTTTCGATAACGAAAAGTACTTCGATTTTGTTGAAAAATGCCGGAATTCCGGGATTAACGTTCCCATAATACCAGGATTGAAACCGATTACGTTTATGAATCAGCTGACGGTTTTACCGAAGATTTTTCATACAGATATTCCGGTTGATTTTGCCGAAGCACTCCGCAAATGCAAAACTGATGCAGAAGCCGCCGAAGTCGGTGTTGAATGGTGTACCGAACAGGCTAAAGATTTGATTAAAAATGGAGTACCAAGTATCCATTTTTACAGCATGATGGCGACTCAAAGTGTTAAAAGAGTTGCAAAGGCCGTTTTTTAAATGAAGTACTGAAGTCAAAAAACCAAAGTTTTATTTAAAGAATTATAATTTAAGGATAATATTCCGGAGCTGGTTGTTTTATTACTTTACAATATTTTAATGCCCTGCCGGGCTCAATGGTTATGAGTTTTATATTTTTTATCATCGTGCTGATTTTAGTCTTCGGCGCAGTAATTTTATTTTCGGTTATTGGTTTCATCCGTTCGGTTTTTGTCACCCTTTTCAGTTTCGGACGAAATAAAAACAAATATGCAACCAACCCCGGTCATTCATCTTACAACGATCATTCAAAGCCAAAAACCAAAGTCTTCGAACAGACCGAAGGCGAATACATCGATTTTGAAGAAGTGAAGGACTGAATTCTTCAGTTATTTAAAGGAGTGAAATTTTTAAAAAAATACGGAATAAGGAGAGCTATATAACAAAAGTTACTTCTTTAAAATAATATTCCCTAATTCCGGCTCCGGTAGTTTCAAGTTCGAGTTTGCCATCAGGATGTACTCTCACTATCCTTGCCCTGAACTCCTCTCCATCAGCTTTGTACAGGTGAAAACCTTCCTTGCGGTACAGACTTTCAGCGTAAATTGCTGCAATTTTTTCTTTATCACGAAGAAAATACAGCTCCATTATATTTTTAAAAATATCTTTTAGCAGAGGCATGCGTGCAGTTCGTTTTCCGGTAATCTGCATCAGCGAAACGGGATTAGGAGCGTCGCTTACGAATTTTTTCTGATTGATATTCAGTCCGATACCTGCTATCATCGATTTTATTCTACTTCCCTGAATAATATTTTCAATCAGAATGCCGCCAATCTTTTTATCAAAATAATAGATGTCGTTGGGCCATTTGACCGAGAATCCGGAGGAATATTTATCAAGTGACTTTTTAATGGCGATACTAATCAACTGTGAAATTAAAAATTGTTTTTCGATGGCAAGCTCCGAAGGATAAAGCAAAATGCTGAAAAGCAGATTTTTCCCACGTTCCGATTCCCACGAATTGCCCTTTTGCCCTTTCCCGGATGTTTGAAAATCAGTACGTACAATGAATCCTTCCGGTAATGATTGTTGGTGTAACAACGCACGAAGATATGTATTGGTCGAGTCAGTTTCCTTAATGTACATTTTCTCTTGTTTGCCTGATATAAGTTGGTGTTGCGGTTATCGGAATTTCAAAATTTCCGAACAGGGTTTGCCTGCTGATTAAAAATCAGGTTTGTAAATAGATTTTGCAGCTATTTATTTTGCAATATTTTCAAGAAATTCCTCCATTTTTTTTGTTACTTCGCGTGATGTTCCGTTGGCGTTATTGATAAGCAGAGCAAAAACGAGTGTTTTATCGGGGCGTTCAATATAACCAGTGTATGACTTGACACCGGCAATTGTTCCGCTTTTTGCGTGCACTTTCCCTTTTAATGGCGGTTCGGCAAGAAATGATTTCAGTGTGCCGCTTATGCCCGAGACAGGTAATGAATTGAAAAAAAAGTAATTGTATTTACTGTTATTTTGCATATAAGTCAGCAGTTCGACAAAAAAGTGAGCCGACACACCATTGACAGCCGAAAGTCCTGATCCATCCACCTGAAACAGTTCGTCGACAGGTAAACCCCTGGATTTCCAGAAATCACGAATTGTTTTTACAGCAAGATCGTTCGTTCCCGGCTGATTGTTTTTCACGCCCAGAAATTTGAATAAATACTCGGCATAAAGGTTATTGCTGCTTACGTTTGTTTCGGTAATTATTTCGCTCAGTGATGGCGAAAAGTGAGAAAAAACTGTCAATTTCCTGATACTCCCTGTATTGCTTTCCACTCTTGCATTATCAGATATCTTTATTCCGGATAATATAAGTTGATTCTGAAAATGACGGGCAAGAAGCAGTGCGGGGTTTGGAATGTCGCTTTTCACTGCAAACTCTTCTTTTTTCTCGGGAATCCGGCCAGTTACATATCTGTTATTGCTGAAAGGTGCACCATAAAAGTAAGCCTCATCCGAATTGACGCTGGCACTTGTTACATAATTATCAATCGTCAGTTCACTTATTTCAGGTTCTGTGCGGATAATTTCGGTGGCTGAACCTGCTTTTCCCGATCTGAAAAATACCCTGAGAGTATTGTCAAGATAGGCAATGCCGTGAACACCTGCGGCATAATAATTCCCCATATCTTCCCATGACCATTTTGGATTGATTACCTCTCTGTCGAAAATTCCGGGGTCGGCAATGATGCTGCCGTTTATATTGTTGATACCCGCTTTTCTAACGGCTTCTACCCATTTTGCAAGAAAATTTTTATCACCGGTTTTTTCCGATCCGATTGTGGGATCGCCACTTCCTCTGATATACAGGTTTCCGTTCAGGGTGCTGTCTTTCCCGATTTTTCCATCCGTTTCGATTTTTGTTTCGAACCTGAAATCAGGTCCTAAAATTTCAAGAGCCGTCGCCGTGGTGACTGTTTTCATAGTCGACGCAGGTATTCTGCTGTTCGTGGGTTGCCATTCGTAAAGGGTTTCGCCGGTTTTCAGGTCACGCACCAGCATACTGATATTGGCATTTTGTAATAAAGGATTTTGAATTAGCTGATCAACCGGATTTTGTGCCGGTAACAGTGAACACCATAAAAGGAGAGCGACAGAAATGAGAAAACGATTCATAAAAATATTGATTGATATTTGAACAGAAAAATTCAATTAATTCAGAACAAAAAACAGAGTCACTTTTTCTCCCATTCAAGCATTTGCTTTTTAATTTCGAGTCCCCATCTGTATCCGCCAAGGGTTCCGTCGGTGCGAATGACCCGATGGCATGGTATAAGGAAAGCAACCGGATTTGCACCAATGGCTGTACCAACTGCCCGCACCGCCTTCGGACGACCAATAGCCTCAGCAATTTTACTATAAGTGGTAGTTGCACTTACCGGAATCTGCATCAGTGCTTTCCATACAGCCAGTTGGAAATCTGTTCCTATAGGATTCAGCTGTGGAATTTCTCTTTTTTGAAATATCAGTTGTGCAAAATATTCAGCTTTCTCATCATTTCGTATGAAGTTTGTTTCCGGGAAACGTTGCTCAATATCATAATATGCACTTTCCTGATTTTCCGGGAAAGTGAGAGCACATATTCCATTGTCCGAAAATACAATACAACATTCACCGAAAGGACTTTTAGCGAATCCAAAGGATGGATTTGACTGAGGAGGTAATTGTCTCATACAATATTTGTTTGTTTACAAAAATAAAACAGAAGCCGTTTTTGATAAATTTTTCTAAAACAACAGTAGGATAAATCATTTACCAAAAAACTGAATTACATTTGTTGCAAAATTAATAATTTAAACGATTGCTGCAACAAAATGCTGAAAATAAAGACCGATGTGACAGTATTCTGGTTCCGGCGCGATTTGCGCATCGACGATAACCGCGGACTTTTTAATGCTTTGCAGTCGGGTTATCCCGTGTTGCCGGTCTTTATTTTTGACATCAATATATTAAATCAACTCGGTGACAAATACGACAGACGTGTCGACCTTATCCGTAAGATACTTGTTGAATTACAAACCGAAATTGCCCGGTTTGGCTCATCCTTATTGATACGTTACGGAAATCCTGTTGAAGTTTTCGGTTTACTTACGTCTGAATTTAACATTAAAGCCGTTTATACCAATCGCGATTATGAACCTTATGCACTCGCGCGCGACAAAGAAGTTGCCGGTTTTCTCAACTCAAAATCAATCAGTTTTCTTCCCTTCAAAGATCAGGTAATTTTTGAATGGAACGAAGTGCTGAAAGCCGACAATACTCCTTACACAGTATTTACACCTTATTCAAGAACATGGAAACAGCAGATCAACGAATCACATACCACTGCTTCAGAGAGCCTTCAGTTTGCACATAATTTCGTCCGGACTTCATTTGTCGCTATGCCTGATTTAAGCAGTATGGGTTTCGAACCAACCGGAATTGTGTATAAACCGCCGGTTATCGATGATCAGTTGATTTTAAATTATCATACCACCCGCGACTATCCATCGTTGAACGGTACTTCGGAACTTAGCATACACCTGCGTTTCGGGACTGTCAGTGTACGCCGGTTGGTTGCCAAAGCGATGAAATTGAATGAAGTGTGGCTGAATGAATTGATATGGCGTGAGTTTTTTATGAGTATTCTTATGCATTTTCCGTATGTGGTTGATGGTCCTTTCAAAAAGGCTTATGACGCTATTCAATGGAGAAACAACGAAAAAGAATTTGCACTCTGGTGCGAAGGCATGACCGGTTATCCTATTGTAGATGCAGGAATGCGACAGCTTAACCAAACCGGATACATGCACAACAGGGTGAGAATGATTGTTGCCTCGTTCCTGACCAAACATTTGCTCATCGACTGGCGGTGGGGTGAAGCCTTTTTTGCTCAGAAATTACTCGATTATGATTTGTCGGCCAACAACGGAAACTGGCAGTGGGCTGCAGGTTGCGGATGCGATGCTGCGCCTTATTTCAGAATTTTCAACCCTGCCGAACAAACCAAACGTTACGACCCCGAATTCCGGTATATCCGCCGGTGGGTCGACGAATTCGACTCATTGGAATACCCGTCGCAGGTTACAGAACACAGTTTTGCCCGGTTAAGAGCTTTAGATGCCTATAAATCAGCACTCAACAAAACAGAATATTAAGATTAGTTATTCAGTATTTCTTCAAATAAAATAAATCAGCAGGTATGAAAACAAACATTTTTTTTCTATCATTTTTCGTTAGTCTTTTTTTCTCAAATGTATATTCGCAGGTAACGGAACTAAACCGCCAAACCAAACCTGTAATAATAGATGGAAAACCGGACGAATGGAGTGCTAATCTCCGGAATTTCGACAGCGAATCAAAAATTAAATATGAATTAAAAAACGATGATGAAAATCTGTATCTTATTTTAAAATCCGACGATAAAACACTGCTCAGACAAATGGAACTCGCCGGTATGTCTATAAAATTTATTGTTAAGGAAAAACCGAAACGAACTGCCACCATTGTTTTTAATAAACGAACGATGAGAGCTTTTCAATCGCAGGGAGGACGTGATGGAATGAACCGTCATCAGGATGGAGAAACTGATATGAATCAACTCGTCAGAAAAAAAGAGTTTTTACCTAAAGATACTGCCCGAATCAGGGGATTTGCATTTGCTAAAGACATAATTGTAGCCGGAAATGTTTCAGATAATAAGAACATTAACTTTGCTAAAGGCAGAGCTAACGGTCAGGAATCAGTCTTTGAAATGGTAATTCCTCTGCGCGAATTTTTCGGCGATAACTATCAAATGAAGAATATCACCCGAATTCCTTTTCAGTTTATGCTAACCATTAACGCACCCGACGAAAATTTCGGGGGCAGATCTTTTGGTGGCGAACCTGGTGGTATGGGCGGTCGACGCGGATGCGGACAAATGGATGGCCCCGAACCCGGCAGAGGCATGGGTGGTGAAGGCGAACCGGGCGACAGATCGCAAATGCGTGAAAGATTTGCTGCTGCCATGAGCTCAATGTCCGAAAAAACCATTAAACTTGAATTTCAACTCAGCACTTCCGACGAATAGTTTTTCATCATTACGGCACAAAGGACACGAAGTTTTTATTGTTGTTCTCTGTGCCCTTGTGGGTTTTTTATGTTCAAAGCGAATATTTTTGTAAAATATTTTGTCTGAATGCTTTGTGAATTCAAAAATTTTTCTGAACCTTTGTAATATCATTTTGATATCATAATGGAATTAGTCATTCATGCTTAATCCATTGTAAAATTATGATATATTACAAACAGATATTCATAAAAAATTAAAAAAATGAAAACAAAAGAAGAAATTTTTAGTGGAGTTAAATTTTCAGGAATTCCTGTGCTGATTGTTAATTTCCTTTTTTTAGTGGCAATTGTGGTTCTTTTCGTTTGGACGGTAAATGCCGGATTGTCAAATGCAGTTACCACAGTGATAGTCATAAGTGACGTGGTATTGTTTATCGTTAATCTCATTTTCTGGGGTGGCTTTATGCAAATTGAACCCAACGAGGCAAGGGTTATGATTTTCTTTGGTGAATATGAAGGTACGGTGAAGGAAAACGGATTCTTTTGGGTAAATCCCTTTTACACAAAGAAAAAACTGACATTACGGGCACGTAATCTGGATGCTGAACCCATCAAGGTTAACGATAAAAAAGGTAATCCGGTATCCATCGGACTGGTTGTCGTGTGGCGAGTGGCCGATACCTACAAAGCATCGTTTGATGTCGACAATGCATCGATGACGGTTTCGGTTGCCGGTTCACCATCTGTCGATAATGTGGGCCAAAAAATGAAAGCATACGAGAATTTCGTAAAAATTCAGGCTGATGCCGCATTACGCTTTGTTGCCGGAATGTATGCTTATGACCATACCGGAACCGACGATTTATCAGAATTAACGCTTCGTTCAGGTGGTGAAGAAGTAAATTCAATCCTCGAAACCCAAATCAACGAAAGGCTCTCTATTGCCGGAATCGAAGTAGTTGAAGCGCGTATAAATTATCTGGCTTATGCACCGGAGATAGCTGCAGTTATGTTACGCCGCCAGCAGGCCGATGCCATTATTGCTGCCCGCGAAAAAATAGTGGAAGGAGCAGTGGGTATGGTGCACATGGCATTAAAAAAACTATCGGACGAAGGTATCATCGAGCTCGACGAGGACAAGAAAGCGGCGATGGTCAGTAATTTGATGGTGGTGTTGTGTAGCGAGGAAGGTGCTCAGCCCATCATTAATGCAGGTACGTTGCATCAATAGATTTATTTTGCATGGTTTTCCGGCTTCTGATGCCGATCAGATTGAATTCAGTCCGGAACTTTTGTAAATAAATGCCCGTATATTAAGATTACATTGTTGCTCAAATTTTTTTCGGGATACTAAATTTTATATTCATTTTATTGTTTTGGCTAAAGAAGTAAAAAACAAAAGCTTTGTTCTGCGCATCGATTCACAAACCATGGATGCAATCGAAAAATGGGCTGCTGACGAGTTTCGCAGTACAAACGGTCAGATTTTATATCTGCTTGATCAGGCATTGCGTAAAAGCGGACGTATCAGCAAAAATCAGAACAGGAACGAAGTACACGACTGATGAATCAAATCCTCAGAACCAAAAAGTTTTTTTCTTTTTTTGTTAAGTTAAATTTTGACCGGCTAATTTTGATAGTATTAATATATTTATTTACCTTTGTACTGCAAAGCATTTCAAATTCTGATATTTAAAGATTTACGAATTTATGTCCGGTGAAACAGAAATAAAAGACGAAAAGAAACGTTTCAGAAGAACCAAGGCAGCTATCGAACACGATGTACTCGAAGCTGTAGGCAGTTTAATCGAAGAAGTCGGTTTTGCTAATATAACATTGACAGGTGTAGCCGAAAGAGCGAAAATTGAACCGGCTGTTTTTTACAGACGTTTTGCCAATCTGGATGAACTATTCAGCAAATACACACAAAAATATGACTATTGGTTGGGTAGCCTGGCCGAAAACCTTCCCCGAAACACCAGCGAAGAAGATAGTTATAAGTGGATAATGGATAATCTGATCAGCGCTTTGTTGAAAAACAAAGGGATGCAGCAATTGCTGATTTGGGAATTGTCGGAGGATAACCATACCACACGTCGAACCACCAAATTGAGAGAAATTGTTAACGAACCACTGATCAGAATGCTTGAAAAAACATTTGCCAATACAGGGTTGGATATCAATGTTTTAGCGGCAATGATGATTGCCGGCATTTATTATCTGGTTTTAAACCGCAAACGCTCCACTTTTTGCGATGTTGATTTTAATTCGAAAACAGGCAAGGATAGGCTCCGGGAGGGTGTAAGTCAATTATCTACTTTGTTGTTTGCGCAAATCAACAAACAGAATGAAATGTTGAAGATTGCCGAAAATCTCAGAAATGAAGGTGTAAGTGAAGAGATTATAGCCAAATGTTTAAAGTTATAAATCAAAAATATTTTTCTGACAGCCTCCCGGTTTTTAAACGGTGAGGCTTTTTTATTTTTTTCAATTCAAAATTATTTTGAAAATACAGCAGTTCAGAAGTTTTTCGAATAACAAAATACTAAACCGCCAAATATCACGTGCATAAAAGCTGATTTCAGGGTTTGGAGCAGGTTATCTGTCAGGTTTTTTAACTTCGTCAATTAAAATAATTATTATTTTGATGATTTTCTGCTGTTAAACATAAAAATATGCGATGATGAAATGTAAAATTGCCATTATCTTTGCCCACGAATCAGCACAGTTCAGCACAGTTAAAAAATACACTTAAATAATAATAAAACTTGATAAAATGGCAAATCACAAGATTGTAAGCAAGGAAAATGCACTTCCATTTATTTTGGTAACAGCTTTATTTTTTTTATGGGCGATGCCTAATAACCTGAATGACATACTTATACCTCAGTTTATGAAATCGTTCGAGCTAAACAGGTTTCAGGCAGGTTTGGTTCAATCGGCATTCTATTTAGGTTATTTTTTAATGGCATTGCCTGCTGCACTGGTAATGGACAGATACAACTACAAGACCGGACTAATATCAGGTTTATTGCTGTTTGCCATGGGAGCATTCACCTTTTATCCGGCAGCCATTATCGGTAAATTTGAATTATTTTTGATGGCATTGTTTATCATTGCGAGTGGACTGGCATTTCTCGAAACCGGTGCCAATTCATTTATTTCAGTGCTGGGCGACCCCGACACATCGGCACAACGATTGAATTTTTCGCAGGCATTTAATCCGCTGGGAGCCATGACAGGTGCTTTTATCGGAAGTCAGTTTATTTTTTCGGGAGTCGAACATTCTGATGCACAGATTGAACAAATGAAAACGGCAGGTACATATAACGATTATTTACACACCGAAATTTTAAGGGTTATACCCCCGTATATGGTCATTGGCTTTATCATACTGATTTGGGCATTTTTAATATGGCGTGTAAAATTTCCTGCAGAAACAGACAATACGGTCAAAAGCAGTGATAAGAAGAATGATGGACACGGACATTTTTCAAAACTAATTCTATATCCGCATTTTATCAAAGGAATTATTGCACAGTTTTTCTACGTGGGAGCTCAGGTAGGCACCTGGAGTTTCCTTATTCAGTACATCAAGGATTTTCTTCAAAAACCGGAAAAAGAAGCCGGCGTTTATCTGGTTTATACATTACTGGCATTCGGTATCGGACGATTTGTGTCAACTGCGCTGATGCGGAAAATTCAGCCAAACAAATTGATGGGAACTTTTAGCGTAATTAATATCATACTTACAGGAATGGCGGTTTTACATCCCGGATTTCTGGGCGCATGGTCACTGGTAATTTCAAGTTTCTTTATGTCATGTATGTTCCCGACAATTTTTGCCCTCGGAGTTAAAGGTTTGGGCCCGAATACAAAAATTGGTGGATCGATGATTATCATGGCCATTATAGGCGGAGCCATCTGGACACCGCTCATGGGTTATATTTCGGATACCACTCACAGCATGGCTTATGCAATGTTAATTCCGTTGACCAGTTATGTTTATCTTGTATATTATTCATTTATCGGTTCAAAACCATCGGGTCCGCTTTATGAAGGCGAAGAATATAAGGTAGTTGCATCGCATTAATGAAATTTTTCTCAAAAATTAAAACAACTGATGAGTATTAAATTCACCCATTCAATATCGAAAATAAAGCTGTTGGCCGAAACCATTAGTCTTTCAATAATGGAAGGAAAGTTGAAACCGGGTGACAATTTAGCTTCAATCAATGAAGCAAGTTCACTTTACAAAGTATCGAGAGATACAGTTTTTAAGGCTTATAACGAGTTGAAACAATCCGGAGTGATTGACTCGACTCCTCAAAAAGGATATTTTGTGAAGGAAGAAATTAACCGTGTGTTGCTTTTACTCGACAATTATTCTTCATTCAAGCAAAATCTGTATCATAGTTTTGCAGGTAATTTGCCTGAAAATTACAAGGTTGACTTAATTTTTCATCAGTACAACGAGCATCTTTTCGAAACAATTATTCGTGAAAGTATAGGAAAATACAGTATGTACGTGGTGATGAATTTCTCGAATGATCAATTTTCCGATTCACTGAAGGACATACCGGCTAATAAGTTGCTGCTGCTCGATTTTGGTAATTTTGATAAAACAGGTTTTTCATATATCTGTCAGGATTTCGGAAAAGCACTGTATGACAGTTTATATCAGGGAATAACTCAGTTGAAGAAATACAGGAAAATTTCATTTATTTTCCCCGAAGACCTGCGTCACCCTGTAACTGCGATCGACTATTTTACGAAATTTTGCCTCGATAATGGTTTTGAATACGGGTTAATACGAAAAAACAGTGAATGGAAAGAAGTTGAAAAATCGAATGTTTATTTATGTATTCTCACCGAGGACATGGTAAAGGTAATAAAAGATGCCGACAAAAAAGGTTATAAAATCGGGACTGACTTCGGACTCATAGTCTATAATGACGATCCGGTGCTGGAAGTCATTAAAAACGGGATTTCATCAATAAGCATCGATTTTGGAATGATGGGAGAAAAAGCAGCGCAATTTGTAAAATCCAAACAGGAAATTCAGGAATTTCTGGACACTAAACTCATTATCAGAGGTTCAATTTAAACTGAACAAATATGATACTGAAGGAGTGAATATAATTGGCAATAAAAAAACAGCACAGTTCAGGACAATATACAATTTCAATTAATAAAAACAATCCAGTCCTCTTTTTGAGAGTCAGGAGCAAATAAATCAATCATGAAAGCAAATACAATTGCAGGCGAAACAACATCGGCTGCTCAAATCAGAAAACAAAAAACAGGTCGCCTTCAGGGTGATAATCCAAAAATTGGTATTCGTCCCACCATCGATGGTCGTCAGGGCGGTGTACGCGAGTCGCTCGAAAATCAAACCATGAATATGGCATTAAATCTGGCGAACTTTTTAAGTTCAAATTTAAAATACAGTGATGGTTCGGCAGTCGAATGTGTAATAGCCGACACCACCATTGGCAGAGTGGATGAAGCAGCAGCCTGTGCCGAAAAATTCAAAAAGGAAGGAGTAAGTGTAACAATTACTGTAACTCCCTGCTGGTGTTATGGTAGCGAAACGATTGATATGGACCCTCATACCATCAAAGCTGTTTGGGGTTTCAACGGAACAGAACGTCCGGGAGCTGTATATCTGGCTGCTGCTCTGGCAGGTCACAATCAAAAAGGATTACCTGCATTTGGTATTTACGGTCGCGATGTACAGGATGGTGGTGATACCTCGATTCCTGCCGATGTACAGGAAAAATTACTGCGATTTGCCAAAGCCGGAATTGCTGCCGCTACATTAAAAGGTAAATCATATTTATCGATAGGTTCGGTATCAATGGGAATTGCAGGATCAATTGTCGATGCCGGTTTCTTCCAGGATTATCTGGGAATGCGTAACGAATATGTGGACATGAGTGAAATTATGCGTCGCGAAAAATTAGGCATTTACGACCCTGAAGAGTTTAAAAAAGCAATGGAGTGGACAGCAAAAAACTGTAAAATCAATGAAGGTGAAGATACAAATGACGAAGATAAGAAGAAATCGCGTGCTCAGCTGGATAGCGAGTGGGAATTTGTGGTGAAAATGACCATGATTATCCGCGATTTAATGATTGGAAATCCACGTCTGCGCGAACTTGGCTTTGGCGAAGAAGCACTTGGTCACAACGCTATCGCATCGGGCTTTCAGGGACAACGTCAGTGGACAGATTTTATGCCGAATGGAGATTTCGCTGAAGCCATACTGAACACTTCGTTCGACTGGAACGGTATCCGTGAAGCATTTATTGTAGCTACCGAAAATGATTCGCTGAATGGTGTAGCCATGTTGTTTGGTAAATTGCTTACCAATACGGCACAGGTTTTTGCCGATGTTCGTACTTACTGGAGTCCCGAAGCTGTTGAACGTGTTACCGGATATAAACTGGAAGGACTCGCAGCCAACGGTTTGATTCACCTGATCAACTCAGGCTCGGCCGCATTGGATGGCAGCGGACAGCAGACAGTTGACGGTCAGCCAGCAATGAAACCTTTCTGGGAAATAACCGATGAAGAAGTGCAAAAAACATTAGATGCAACTACCTGGTATCCGGCTGATTGTGGTTATTTCCGCGGAGGTGGTTTTTCATCAAAATTCATATCAAAAGGCGGAATGCCGGTTACGATGGCGCGTATCAATATTGTAAAAGGGCTTGGGCCTGTACTTCAGTTAGCTGAAGGATGGACTGTAGAAATTCCGGCAGAAGTACACAGAACACTCGATGACCGTACCAACAAAACATGGCCTACCACATGGTTTGCCCCACGCCTGACAGGCGAAGGTAATTTTGCAGATGTTTATTCGGTAATGAACAACTGGGGAGCCAATCACGGTGCGTTCAGTTACGGACATATCGGTGCCGACCTGATAACACTTGCTTCGATATTACGTATTCCGGTTTGTATGCACAATGTTGAATTGTCAAAAATATTTCGTCCTTCGGCATGGGCAGCTTTCGGTATGGACAAAGAAGGTGCTGATTACCGCGCATGTCAGTTGTACGGACCGCTTTACAAATAAAGCAAAGAGTAAAAACACATAAAATTACCCCTGATTCTGTTGTAAGGAATTCTGTTTTACAGCAACTTTTACAGAATGAAAAATCCTGTAACGGGATCGGGGGGTTTATCAAAAAACGAAGTATTTAAGTCAATAAATACAATTTTAGAAAATACAAATATGAATACCTTTGCGGCAACTTTAAAAACATACAAATGAAGAATAAATCATTTTTAGCATTCGACCTCGGTGCTACAAGCGGACGTACGATACTCGGAAGTCTCGAAAACGGACGCCTTCAAATGAAGGAACTTACCCGCTTCCCAAATCAGATGCTGCAAATCGGGCATCATTTTCACTGGAATATTTTTTCGTTGTTCGAACATTTAAAGGCGGGATTGGCCGCAGCCCGGGCCGAAGGTGTCGAAATAACATCGATTGGAATTGACACCTGGGGTGTTGATTTTGCACTGATAGCAGAAGATGGTTCAATCATCGGAATTCCTTATGCTTACCGCGATCCACATACTAACGGTATTCCTGAAAAATATTTTGAAATAATTCCCCGCGAAAAAGTTTATGATCTTACCGGAATTCAGGTAATGAATTTCAACAGCCTTTATCAGCTCTTTGCCCTGAGCAGAGCAAACAATTCGCTGATGAAAGCAACCAAAGAGATATTATTCATGCCGGATGCACTGGCATATTTGCTTACAGGAAATAAAGTAGTTGAATATACCATTGCTTCAACATCACAAATTTTAAATCCGCGTACAAAACAATTCGAAGCTCAACTACTCGAAAAAGCAGGCGTTTCGCCATCCATCCTCGGCAAAATTGTAATGCCCGGTCACGAAATCGGAGTGTTGAGAGATGACATAGCCGAAGAATGCGAACTCGGGAAAGTGAAAGTTGTAGCAGTAGCCGGTCATGATACCGGTGCTGCAGTTGCCGCCGTACCGGCTGTGAATGAGAACTTCGCCTATCTCAGCTCAGGAACATGGTCACTCATGGGTATTGAAGTAAAAGACCCGATTATCAACCAAAAAACATCTGCATTGAATTTTACAAACGAAGGTGGCGTTGAAGGCACGACCCGTTTCCTGAAAAATATTACCGGTATGTGGTTGCTGGAACAATGCCTCAAAGAATGGAAAAAAGAAGGAATCACTTATGCCTACGAAAAATTGGTACAAATGGCCGGAACTGTGCCTGCATTTCAATCGCTCGTGGATACTGACCATACTTCATTTGCCAATCCGGTAAGCATGACAGCTGCAATTACTGAATATTGTAATTCGACTGACCAGACAGCACCAACAAGTCATGCCGAATTTGTACGTTGTATATTCGAAAGTCTTTCGTTGAAATACAGATATGTATTGGGTTTGTTAAAGGATTTGGCTCCATTCACTATCGAGAAATTGCATGTTATTGGTGGCGGATCAAAAAATCCGTTGCTGAATCAATGGACTGCCAATTCGATTGGTATTCCGGTCGTTGCCGGACCATCAGAAGCTACTGCCATCGGAAATATTATGATTCAGGCAAAAGCAGCCGGTTGTGTGGATTCGTTGCAGGAAATGCGACAGATCATTGGTGAATCTGTTCAGTTAGACGAATTCAAGCCGCAAAATTCTGAAGAATGGGACGAAGCTTATAAAAAATTCATTAAGATAATTGCCCCATTAATCCCACACAGAGGGACTTAAAGACTAATTCTCTGATTTAAGAACTTTTTATTGATTAAATATTAAAAACATAGCTTTTCAAAAGTCCCCCTTTTGGGGGATTTAGGGGGCTTTAAATAATTATATGGCTACAGTTATTATTTTGCCCAAGCAGGGTCAATCGGTTGAAAGTTGTATCATTACCGAAATCAAAAAGAAAAAAGGTGATACCGTAAAAAAAGGTGATGTTTTATTCTCTTACGAAACGGATAAGGCTTCATTCGAAGAAGAATCACCTTTGGATGGTGTGGTTTTAGAGTGTTTTTACAAGGATGGCGATGAAGTGCCGGTATTGTTGGACATGATGGTTATCGGTCAACCCGGTGAGGAAGCCCCCCTTAGTCCCCCCACAGGGGGGAAACCCGAGATAGCAAAGTTAAAAGAGATTGTAACAGAAGAGGTTGAGTTCAAGGAAGTTGAAACTAAGACGGTAACTTTGAACCCCCTAAGGGGGGCAGGGGGGCTGTCTCCCCGCGCCAAAAACCTTGCTGCCGCCGAAGCTATTGATGCTTCTCAGCTGACTGGTTCAGGTCCGAACGGTCGAGTGATTGAAAAAGATGTAAAAGCTGCGCTCGAAAACCGTCCGAAACTGACTCCGCTGGCTAAGAAAATTGCTGCCGAAGAAGCTGTTCAGCCACAGAATGCAGGTTCAGGCCTTGCCGGAACAGCAAAATCGACTGATTTAGTGTCACCTGTCAATACAATTTATGGTGTGGATTACGAAGACAAAAAACTTTCGAATATGCGTAAGCTGATTGCTAAAGCAATGCATACATCACTTCAGAATTCAGCACAACTCACGCACCATCTTGGTGCAGATGCCCGCAATATCCAAAACCTGCGCAAAAAAGCCAAAAAAGCTTTCGAAGCCGGAACATTATCAGCCAATTTGACTATTAACGATTTCGTGTGTTTTGCTGTCGTAAAGGCATTGAAAAAATTCCCGAATGTCAACTCACACTTCTTAGGCGAGAGCATGCGTTTGTTTAATAAAGTCCATCTCGGACTCGCAGTTGATACCGAACGTGGTTTGATGGTTCCTGCTGTTCGTAATGCCGACGATTTATCCATTATCGGACTTTCGAATCAGCTGAAAGAAGTGGCAAATCAGTGTAAAAAAGGAGCAATTTCACCTGAATTATTAGCTGCCGAAGCTGCTACTTTCACCGTTTCAAATTTAGGAAATTACGGAGTAGAGATATTTACACCGGTTATCAATTTGCCGCAATCTGCCATTTTAGGGGTAAACACCATTGTTCCCCGTCCGAAAGAGTTGGGTGATGGCGTTTATGGTTTTGTGCCTTATATCGGATTGAGTTTAACATACGATCACCGTGCATTGGATGGTGGCGAAGCAACACGCTTCCTGAAACAAATTGCTATTGAGATTGAAACGTTGGAGGTTGATTTATAATATCGGCCCCCTAACCCCCTGAAGGGGGAATAAGAGTGAGAACAACAATTTAAACGAAAATTTAATTGGTTACTCTCTTATTTTGGGCAAGTATTATATTTATCAATATCTTTGTTTGAAAATTAATTATCTAATAACACAAACTTAATTCCCCCTTTAGGGGGTTAGGGGGCAAGACATTATGTACGATTTAATCATTATCGGTGGTGGTCCGGCCGGATATGTAGCTGCAGAACGTGCAGGGCATAAAGGACTGAAAGTGCTGTTGTTCGAGAAAAAAAGCATGGGTGGTGTTTGTCTTAACGAAGGTTGTATCCCGACAAAAACGCTGCTTTACTCGGCAAAAACCTACGAAAACGCATTACACGGTGATAAATACGGTGTGTATGGCGAAAATATTCGTTTTGATTTTTCTAAAATTATGGCCCGCAAAAATAAAGTGGTAAAAAAGCTGGTTGCGGGTGTGGAAGGAAAAATGAAAATGCATCACGTAACGGTTGTTAAGGGCGATGCCATGATTCAGGGACGTAGTCCGAAAGGCGTTGAGGTAAGCTGTGGTGGCGAAAGCTATCTGGGTGCAAATCTGTTGATTTGTACCGGTTCAGAGGCTTTTGTTCCGCCTATACCGGGATTGGCTGAAGCAGGCGACATTATATTGACCAACCGTGAAATTCTGGATTTGAAAGAACAACCAAAATCATTGGTGATTATTGGTGGTGGTGTTATCGGAATGGAGTTTGCCAGTTTTTACAACAGCCTTGGCACATCGGTAACGGTGATCGAAATGCTTCCTGAAATTCTGGGACAAAACGATTTCGAAATTTCGGCTATGCTTCGCGATAACTATGCGAAACGTGGCATCAACTTCAATCTGAATGCTAAGGTAGTGAAAATTGAAGGCAATAAAGTGCATTTCGAAAAAGACGGACAAACACAGGTAATTGAGGGTGAAAAGATTCTGGTAAGTGTGGGCCGTCGTCCGGTTACCAAAGGTTTCGGACTCGAAAATCTGAATGTAGAACTGCTGAAAGGTGGTATCAAAGTGGACGAAAAAATGCGTACCAATGTGCCTAATGTATTTGCAGCAGGCGATGTTACCGGTTTTTCGTTGTTGGCACACACAGCCAGTCGCGAAGGCGAAGTGGTGGTAAACAATCTTACCGGACGTGCCGACCGTATGCGTTACAATGCTATTCCGGGTGTGGTTTATACCAACCCTGAAGTATCGGGCGTAGGCGAAACCGAAGAATCGGCTAAAGCAAAAGGGCTTGATTTCAAAGTGGCAAAATTGCCGATGGCTTATGCCGGACGCTTTGTAGCAGAGAATGAAGGCGGAGCCGGACTTTGCAAAGTATTGGTTGGAGCCAAACACGGCGAAGTAATCGGAGTTCACATGATTGGAAATCCTTCGAGCGAAATGATATACGGTGCGTGCATGGCCATTGAACAGGAAATGACGCTGGAAGAAATGCAGGAAGTCGTGTTCCCGCACCCAACTGTAAGTGAGATTTTTAAAGAAACGATATTCTCAATATAGACTTGCCCCCTAACCCCCTAAAGGGGGAATATAGTGGGTTGAATAAAATTTTCTTCGTTATTTAGTTATTTTAAATAAACCAATTGAGTAAATAACCATTAATTGTGCTTTCATAATTCCCCCTTTAGGGGGTTAGGGGGCTTCTTAATTAATATAAATCAACTTAAAATACGCTCTTAATCCCCCTTTAGGGGGTTAGGGGGCAGCTAACTAAACATTATGCCAAAAGTACAATTCATTGATCCGTCAGAAGCACGGAAACCGGGATTTGTGGAATTTCAACCCATTCCGGTAAATCAATACCAAAAAACGGTAAAAGACGAAAAGGGTAATTTTACCGACGAAGAGTTTAAAGCCATTTATCACGATATGGCGCTGATTCGCGAGTTCGAAACCATGTTGAACCTGATTAAAACCAAAGGTGAATACAACGGAACTCCTTACAATCACCCCGGCCCGGCTCACTTGTCAATCGGACAGGAATCGGCAGCAGTTGGTATGGCATGGACGCTTACTGTTGAAGATTTTATCTTCGGTAGCCACCGTTCGCACGGCGAAATTCTGGCTAAAGGTATGTCGGCTATTCATAAACTGAGCGACAAAGAGTTGACCGGTATTATGGAATCGTTTTTTGATGGTGCTGTACTGGCAGTTGTAAAGAAAGATTTTACAGGTACAACCAAAGAACTGGCCCGCCGCTTTTTGGTGTACGGAACCCTGGCTGAAATTTTTGCACGCGAAACCGGTTTCAACCGTGGTTTGGGTGGCTCAATGCACGCTTTCTTCACTCCGTTTGGTGTTTATCCTAACAATGCATTAGTTGGTGGCTCGGGCGATATTGCTGTGGGTGCTGCTCTTTACAAAAAAGTAAACCGCAAACCGGGTATGGTAGTTGCCAACATTGGTGATGCTTCTATGGCTTGTGGTCCGGTTTGGGAAGGTTTGATGTTCTCGGCTATGGATCAGTTCAACCAGCTTTGGGAAGGTGATATGAAAGGTGGCTTGCCTGTTATTATCAACATTATGAACAACCAGTATGGTATGGGTGGACAAACCTGTGGCGAAACTATGGGTTACGGAATTGCTGCCCGTATTGGTGCCGGTGTGAATGCTGAACAAATGCATGCTGAGCGTGTCGACGGTTACAATCCACTGGCTGTGATTGATGCTTACAAACGCAAACGCAAAATAATTGAAGAAAAACGCGGTCCGGTTTTATTAGACGTATTGACATACCGTTACAGCGGACACTCACCTTCAGATGCATCGTCGTATCGTTCGAAAGAGGAAGTGGAAGCATGGGAAAAACAGGACTGTATCGCTTCGTACGGCGAGCAGTTGATCGATGCTAAAGTGGCTTCTCAAACTGATTTGGATGCAGTTCAGGCTGATATCAAAGCATTGATTTACGACATGTTCCTCAAATCAATCGATCCGGTTATCTCTCCATTGATGCAGAATCCTGAAAAAATTGGTGATATGATGTTCTCAAACGGTTCGGTGGATGCATTTAATACAGCCAAACCGGATGTGTTAATGCCATTGGAAGAAAACTCACGCGTTAAGAAAATTGCTGCGAAAGAGCGTTTTGCATTTGATAAAGATGGAAAACCTTTCAGCAAAATGAAACAATATCAGTTGCGCGACGGTATTTTCGAAGCCATGATGGATCGTTTTTATAAAGACGCTTCGCTTATTGCTTATGGTGAAGAAAACCGCGACTGGGGTGGTGCGTTTGCAGTGTATGGCGGTATGACTGAGGCTTTGCCTTACCACCGTTTGTTCAACTCGCCAATCTCCGAAGCTTCTATCGTGGGTACTGCCATTGGTTACGCTATGTGTGGCGGACGTGTGGTTCCTGAAATTATGTATTGCGACTTCCTGGGTCGTTGTGGCGATGAGGTATTCAACCAAATGCCTAAATGGCAGGCCATGAGTGGTAATGTATTGAAAATGCCTGTCACACTTCGTGTATCAGTTGGTTCAAAATATGGTGCTCAGCACTCGCAGGACTGGACTTCGCTGGTGGCTCACATTCCGGGAATCAAAGTTTGTTTCCCTGTAACACCTTACGATGCCAAAGGTTTGATGAATGCCGCACTTCAGGGAACCGACCCTGTGATTTTCTTCGAAAGTCAGCGTATTTACGAAATCGGTGAGCAATTCCACGAAGGTGGTGTGCCCGAAGGTTACTACGAAATTCCTTTCGGCGAGCCGGATGTGAAAAAAGTGGGTAACGACATTACTTTCCTCACTATTGGTCACACGCTTTATCCTGCTTTGGCTGCGGCTAAAGAACTGGAAGAAAAATACGGAATGACAGCCGAAGTAATTGATGCCCGTTCGTTGGTGCCTTTCAACTACGAAAAAGTAATTGAATCGGTGAAAAAAACAGGTAAAATCATTGTTGCCGGCGATGCAACCTCCCGTGGTTCGTTCCTCAACGATTTTGCAGCAAGCATCTCACAACTTTGTTTCGACCATTTGGATGCTCCTGTTTGTGTGCTTGGTTCACGCAACTGGATTACACCTGCTTACGAACTCGAAAGCTCATTCTTTGCGCAACCTTCGTGGTTCCTCGATATGATTAACGAACGCATTCAACCGCTGAAAGGTTATATCGCTGGTCAGAATTTCACGGATGCTGAATTTGTTCGCAGATCGAAATTAGGAGTATAATTTACAATTACAAGGCACTGATTCTGTCAAAGGGTTGGTGCTTTTATGTAAATAATCTTCGGGCTGTAAGCCCAAAATATCTCAGCCCATTGGCATAGCCCTAACGGGGCGACGTCATGGGAAAAAGATCAACATAATAAAATTTGCGCCCTGAAAGGGCTATATAGATAGGAAATAATAAAAACACGAATTGCAATTAAAAATTTGCAAATGATTTTATAATGGGCTTTCAGCCCGCATTAAATGTATCTGCGAAAATTACCCCAAGGCGCCGCCATTTCATGGCTTTACCATTGGGCTATATAATAATGGGCTTTCAGCCCGAAGATTTGAAATAATACCACTAAGCTGGTTTTTGAAGTTATGTCACAATCGCTATCAAAATTGTATGTTCACGCCATTTTTCATGTCAAATACAATGAATGTTTGATTAAACCGGAAAATGGTAAAGAATTGTACGCTTATATAGGCAGTCTTGTGAAATTGTCAAAATCAATTCCGGTGGCAATAAATGGAACGGAGAATCATGTTCACGTTTTGTGCATAATGTCCAAAAATATCTCTTTAGCAAATTTGCTGGAAGAAATTAAAACCAATAGCAGCAGATGGATTAAAACATTGGGGCCGCATTATCGAGAATTTGCCTGGCAAGGTGGATATGCAGGATATTCTGTAAGTCAATCCAAGGTTAGCATTGTGCAGAAATATATTGAAAATCAAAAAGAACATCATAAAACGCAAACTTTTCAGGAAGAATATATTCAATTTTTAAAAAAAAATGGAGTTGAATATAATGAAGATTATTTGTGGACGTAAAATTCCACATATTGAAACAATGAAAAATAAAGAGTTATTAAAATAATTATAAACAAATCTAATAATTAAGTCCCCCTTGAGGGGGATTTAGGGGCCTATGATAAAAGTAAACGCTCACCTTCACACACCAAATTCGTTTAGTGCTTTTAAGAATATCGACGAAGCACTCGATATGGCAGTTGCCGAAGGCGTAAAAGTAGTTGGTATTAATGATTTTTACAGCACAGCCGGATATAAGACCTGGGCTGAAGGTTCTAAATCGCGGGGTTTATATCCTTTGTTCAATATCGAGTTTATCAGTTTGAACGAAGAAGACCAAAAAGCCGGTTTACGTGTGAACGACCCCGGAAATCCGGGACGCACATATCTGAGTGGTAAAGGTCTTTCGTATCCTTTCAAACTCGACGAACCCTTTGCTTCGCAGTTGGCAGGTGTTATTAAAGAGTCGAACGCACAGGTAGAAGCCATGTGTGGCAAGGTTAATGAAATACTCGACGCAGTAAATGCCGGATTTGCACTCGACTTTGAATGGATTAAAAATGAGTTAACCACGGGTTTAATCCGTGAGCGTCATTTGGCTAAAGCTTTACGCATGAAAGCCTATGAGTATTGTCACAACAACCCGCTGGATTTACGTTTGTTGTTTTACAAACTTTTTGGTAATAAAGAACTGAAATCGGAAGTAACCGATTTTGCCGGCGTTGAAAACGAAATTCGCGGTAATATGCTCAAAGCCGGTGGGGGAGCTTTTGTTCCCGAAGATCCGAAAGCGTTTTTGCCCATGCAAACCGTTTGCGAAATTATTGTAGCCGGTGGTGGTATTCCTACTTATCCGTTCCTGGCCGACGATGCCAAAGGTGGTTACACCGACTTTGAAGGCGATTTGGAGCGTGTGGCTCAGCAATTGACCGAGCGCGGTTTTCATTCGGTAGAGTTTATTACAACACGCAACGGTGTTGAATTACTCGAAAAATATGCATCATATCTGCACGATCAGGGCTTTGTGGTAACATTTGGTAGCGAGCATAACACGCCTGCTATGGAACCGATTGAACTTTTTGCGCGCAACAGTACGCCACTTACCGACCGTTTGATGCAAATCAACTACGAGGGAGCTTGCGTGGTAGCTGCTCACCAACATTTGGTAGCTCAGGGCTTACGCGGTTACGTTGATGCCAATGGACAAGCCGACAGAAGCAAACGGGAAGATTTTATAAAATTGGGAAAAGAATTGATAAACCCTGCCCCCTAACCCCCTGAAAGATTTGCCCCCCAACCCCCTAAAGGGGGAGTAAGAGCGCAAATCCTGAATTATTATTGATATTAAAGATCTTGAATAAATGAACAGTACAGAAAATAATGATAATAGCTCTCAACTCCCCCTTCAGGGGGTTGGGGGGCTTATAGCCATCTCACAATTCTACGGCCGCGATAACCGTTTTGTGATTGCAGGCGGTGGCAATACATCGTACAAAAATGCGGAGAAACTTTGGGTAAAAGCCAGTGGTTCGTCGTTGGCTACCATTACCGAAGATGGATTTGCGGTGCTCGATAGGGCAAAGCTTAACCTTATGTCCGAAAAAACGTACAGCAATGTGGCTGCCGAACGCGAAGAACAGGTAAAGAATGATTTGGCCGATGCCACTATCAGCAAAGGCAAACGCCCTTCGGTGGAAACATCGATGCATAATGTTATCGACTTTGCTTTTGTGGTTCACATGCATCCTACGCTGGTGAATGGATTGATGTGTGCCAATAATGCCGAAAGCGATCTGAAAAAACTATTCGGAGCCAAAGCATTGTATATCGAATACACCGACCCGGGTTATGTGCTTTTCAAAAAAGTAGAAAACGCCATAAAAGCTTACAGAGCAGAAAATGCCGAAGAACCACAAATTATCTGGTTGCAAAATCACGGAATTTTTGTGGCTGCAAACAGCATTGAAGAAGTAAAAGTGATTTATACAGAAATACTTGAGAAACTTGCCCCCCAACCCCCTAAAGGGGGAGAAAAGATTCCCCCTTTAGGGGGTCAGGGGGCTGTTGGGATCCTGCCGGGTATGCGTATGATGCTTTCGGCAGATGGTTTGAAAACGCTGAAAGTACGCAAAAACGAACTGATCAAATATTTTTACGACAGCAAAGAGAATCAGGCAAAAATAGCCAGGCCATTTACGCCCGATGCCATTGTTTATTGTAAATCAAATTATATTTTCCTCAACGATGAGGAGCCCGAAGCCGTACTGGCCGAAGCTGCAAAGCAAATTCCGGCATTTACCGCTAAATTCGGTTATCAGCCCAAAGTGATACTGATTAAAGGAATTGGTCTGGTAGCTGTAGGCGATAATGCTGCTCAGTGCGACATTATTCTTGATGTGTTCGAAGATGCGATGAAGATTGCTTATTACGCCGAATCATTTGGCGGTCCGCATCCGATGACACAGGCTCAAATCGACTTTATTGATAACTGGGAAGTAGAAAATTACCGTCGCAGTGTGGCTGCAGGTGGCACTGCCGGTCGTGCCGAAAACAAAACTATTATTGTAACCGGAGCCGCTCAGGGCTTTGGCGAAGGAATTGCCCGTTGTTTATTGCAGGAAGGTGCCAATATCGTGGTAGCCGATATGAACGAAACAGTTGGTCGTGCCACAGTGGAACGCTTTAATGGCATGGCAAAAAGCAATCGCGCTATTTTTGTAAAAACCAATGTAAGCGAAATTCCAAGTATCGAAAATCTGGTTCACGAAACGGTGTGCAACTTCGGTGCTATCGACTGCTTTGTAAGCAACGCAGGCGTACTTCGTGCCGGAGGATTAGACGATATGACTCCTGAAGATTTTGAATTTGTAACCAAAATAAATTACAACGCTTATTTCTATTGTACCAAAGTAGTAAGCAAAATTCAGAAGTTACAAACCAAATATGCCACTGCCGGTTATTATGCCGATATTATTCAGGTAAATTCCAAATCCGGACTGCGTGGCAGCAAGGCAAACTTTGCTTATGCAGGTGGTAAATTTGGTGGCATTGGTCTCACTCAGTCATTTGCACTGGAACTGGCTCCATTCCGAATCAAGGTAAACTCTATTTGTCCGGGCAATTTTTACGAAGGTCCGCTCTGGAGCGACCCTGTTAATGGTTTGTTTGTTCAGTACCTGAATGCAGGTAAAGTGCCGGGAGCCAAAACAATTGACGACGTAAAAGAGTTTTATTTAGCACAGGTGCCTATGAAAAAAGGCTGTTCGCCCGAGGATGTTACCAAAGGTGCGCTTTACCTGATGGAGCAGTGTGGCGAAACCGGACAGGCATTGCCAATTACCGGTGGGCAGGTGATGCTGAATTAATAACTTGCCCCCTAACCCCCTAAAGGGGGAATTAGAGAGGTAGAACCATAATTATCAGCTTAATCAAAATTTTAGAAGACTTTTTTATTTTTTTTATTTTAATAAAAATAATAGTACAAATTTTAAATTACTCTATTGATTTATTTTCAAAGACGAAACTAATTCAGTTCCCCCTTTAGGGGGTTAGGGGGCAGATTAATATGCAAACAAAAGCAATCCGTTTATATGGCAAAAAAGATCTTCGTATGGAAGAGTTCGAATTGCCGCAGATTAAAGAAGATGAAATACTTGCAAAAGTAGTTTCTGATTCATTGTGTATGTCGTCGTACAAAGCTGCTTCGCAGGCTACCGACCACAAACGTATTCCGAACGATATCGCCGAAAATCCGATTATTATCGGACACGAATTTGCCGGCGAAATTGTGGAAGTGGGCTCAAAATGGGCAAATCAGTTTAAAGCCGGTGATAAATTTTCGATTCAACCTGCGCTTTATTACGAAGATGGCCCTGTGGGAGTGTTAAGCGCACCGGGTTATAGTTATCGTTACATTGGTGGTGATGCGACCTATGTGGTAATTCCCAAAGAAGTAATGGAAAAAAGCTGCTTGCTGGCCTACAAAGGCGAAGGTTATTATCCTGCGTCGCTGGCTGAACCGCTTTCGTGTGTGATTGGTGCTATGCATGCCAACTACCACACCACTCCGGGAAGCTACGAGCATAAAATGGATATCGTTGATGGCGGAAAAATGGCTATTCTGGCAGGAGTTGGTCCAATGGGACTGGCAGCTATCAACTATGTACTTCGCCGCGAAGATCGCAAGCCTTCAGTATTGGTAGTAACCGATGTGGATCAAACGCGTCTGGACCGTGCTGCAACCATTCTACCTGTTGAGTTTGCAAATGCCCGTGGTATAGATTTGAAATATATCAATACCGGAAAAATGGAAAATCCGGTCGAGGAACTGAGAGCTATTACCGGCGGATACGGATACGACGATGTGTTTGTATTTGCTCCCGTAAAACCGGTGGTAGAGCAAGGCGATGCTATTCTGGCATTCGATGGCTGCCTCAACTTCTTTGCAGGCCCAAGCGATCCGAATTTCAGCGCAACGTTCAATTTCTACAACGTACACTATGCTTACACACACGTGGTAGGAACCAGTGGTGGTAATACCGACGATATGAACGAAGCTTTAACCATGATGAGCAAAGGTCTTGACCCTGCCGGATTGGTTACGCATATTGGTGGTTTGGACGCTGTTATTGAAGCAACCAAACACCTGCCTGAAATTCCGGGTGGTAAAAAACTGATTTATACGCACATTGAAATGCCTTTGACGCCAATTTCGGACTTTGCCAAATTAGGTGAAACCAATCCGGTTTTTAAAACATTAGCCGAAATTTGTGATAAAAACCTCGGTTTGTGGAGCGTGGAAGCCGAAAGTTTTTTATTGCCAAATTACTGCCCCCCAACCCCCTAAAGGGGGAGTAAGAAAAGAGCCCCAAACCTCGACCAAAAGGCGGACAGGCTCTGAAGGGCTTTAAGACCAAGTATTTGAAATGATGAAATAAAATTTAAAAATTCTAAAACAAACTACTCCTATTCCCCCTTTAGGGTTAGGGGGCAGGACATTTTTAATTATGAAACAACTTGATGTAAAATTAATGCATCCGAAAGAACAGATAAATGTGATTATCGGACGTATTTACCGCAGTGGAATGACAACCACATCGGGAGGTAATATTTCCATTAAAGATGGAAACGGTGATATCTGGATTACGCCTTCGGCGGTTGATAAAGGTTCATTGACAGTAAAGGATATTGTTTGTGTGAAAAAAGATGGAACTGTTGTAGGACAGCACAAACCATCGTCGGAATTTCCGTTTCACAAAGCCATTTTCGAAGCTCGTCCGGAGTTGACAGCCATCATTCATGCTCATCCGCCCGGATTAGTTGCTTTTAGCATTGCCCGTGTAGTGCCTGATACGAGTATTGTACCTCAGGCGCGCAAAATTTGCGGTGAAATAGGTTTCGCACCTTATGGTTGCCCGGGAAGCGAAGATCTGGGTAAAAAAATTGCGGCTGAATTCAAAAACAAGAAATTCAAAGCTGTAATCATGGAAAACCACGGTGTTGTGCTGGGTGGAACCGATATGATGGATGCTTACCAGCGTTTCGAAACACTGGAGTTTTGCTGTCGTACCATTGTAAACGCCGGTCGTATCGGAAAGATCAACACCCTTACTGATGAGCAGATTTCGAAATATGTGAATCATTTCCCGAAAAATATCACACCGTTTATGGACGTGGAATATCCTTCGGACGAACGCGAAATCCGCACCGAAATGGTGAATATCATTCGTCGTGCCTGCGACCAGGGATTGATGATTTCTACTTACGGAACTGTTTCTGTTCGTTGGAAAGACAACGATTTTTTGATTACGCCGCGCGATGTAGCCCGTTGGGATATTTTGCCAAAAAATATTGTACAGGTAAAAAATGGTATGGCCGAAGCCGGTAAAGAGCCGAGTCGTTCGGTAGCTTTGCATCACCGCATTTACCAGCTTTATCCGCATATCAATTCTATTATTACCACGCAGCCCACCAACCTGATGGCTCACGCGGTAAGTCATCAGAAATTTGATGTGCGAACCATTCCCGAAAGCTGGATTTTCCTGCAGGACGTACCTTCTATTCCTTTCGAAAGTTTGTACAACGACACCGAAATGATAGCTGAAATGTTTGCAAAGAACCGTGTGGTAATTGTTGAAAACGACTGTGTAATAGTAACAGGTAACAAGTTGATAAATACTTTCGATTATCTCGAAGTAGCAGAGTTTTCGGCTAATTCGTTAGTTATGGCCTCTTCCATCGGGCCACTTCAGCCCATGGGCGACAAAGAAATTGAAGAGCTGAGAATTGCATTTAATGTAAAATAAAAAGAGATTTAATAGATTTAAATCTACTCGCAGATACCTCAATATTAGCGGTTTGAAGACGAATCGGATTTTCCGGAAACGGAGCAGATTCTATGTAATAGCCGGTGATATTGAGGTATATGTGCTTTTATTCCCGAATAAATTCCAATAATGTCAAAAATCAAAGTTCAAAAGTCAAAAATCAATTATAACAGAACAGATTGAATAAATATCTTTGTAAAATGTTAAACACAAAAAGTATATAAAATGGAAAAATCAGGAATTATTCAGAATTATGAATTAGCTAAAGCAAGGTATGCTCAACTCAATATCGACACTGACAAAGCTATAAATGACTTAAGTAAATTATCAATTTCGTTGCATTGCTGGCAGGCCGACGATGTTTCGGGATTCGAAAACGATGGCGGCGAACTGACCGGAGGAATACAGGCAACCGGTAACTATCCGGGTAAAGCCCGCACAATGGCCGAAGTTCGCGCTGATATCGATAAAGCCATGGAACTTATCCCCGGCGAACACAGAGTAAATATCCATGCATTTTATGGCGATTTCAAAGGCGAAAAAGTGGACAGAGACCAGATTGAACCAAAACATTTTCAAAGCTGGATTGATTGGGCCAAAGAAAAAGGTTACAAACTTGACTTCAATTGCACCTGTTTCTCTCACGAAAAATCTGCTGATGGCTTTACTCTTTCGCATCGCGACCCAGAAGTTCGTCAATTCTGGATTGACCATGTTATCAGAAGCAGAAAAATTGCTGAAGAAATGGGACGGCAGCTTGGTTCCAAATGTATTCATAACATCTGGATTCCCGATGGATCGAAGGATTTAACTGTCGATCGCCTGTTGTACCGTAAAAATTTAAAAGAATCATTAGATAAAATTTTTGAATACAAGACCAACGATGATTACATGCTCGACAGTATCGAATCAAAGCTGTTTGGTATCGGTAGTGAAAGTTATGTGGTTGGTTCACATGAGTTTTACATGGGATATGGTGTGGCTAACAACAAAATGATTACTTTGGATTCAGGTCATTTCCATCCTACCGAAGTCATTTCGGATAAAATTTCATCTCTGTTGCTTTTTGCACCTGAAATTATGTTGCATGTAAGTCGCGGGGTTCGTTGGGACAGCGATCATGTGGTAATTCTGAGCGATGAATTACTTGCATTATCGCAGGAAATAATCCGTTCAAATGCCATCGACAGAGTACACATCGGACTTGACTATTTTGATGCATCCATCAACAGAATAGGTGCTTATGTAGTGGGTGTACGTGCCACACAGAAGGCATTGCTTCAGGCCATACTTGAACCTGTTCAACAATTGCGCAACTATGAAGCAAATGGTCAGAATTTTGAAAGGCTGGCATTGCTCGAGGAAGCCAAATCTTTACCATGGGCAGCTGTATATGATTATTATTGTATGCAGAAAAATGTAGCAGTTGGCGAAGATTATATAGCAGATATTCAGCAATATGAAAAAAATGTAACCTCGAAACGATAGTATGAATACGCTGACAGGTTTATTGATAATTGCCATTGGCAGTATGGGCCAATCCAGTTCCTACGTCCCTATTAAGAAAGTAAAATCATGGGCTTGGGAGAGTTTTTGGTTGGTACAGGGTATTTTTGCATGGTTGCTTTTCCCTTACCTCGGAGCTTTACTTGCAGTCCCCGAAGGACATTCACTTACCGAAATTCTTGCTGCAGGTGATGGTGCTGCTTTCAAAGCTTTGTTTTATGGTATATTGTGGGGAATTGGAGGACTTACATTCGGACTCAGTATGCGATATCTGGGTGTGGCTCTTGGTCAGTCAATAGCACTTGGTACCTGCTCGGCATTCGGAACCATAATTCCGGCATTAATGAATGGTACAGATTTATTAAGTGGTAAGGGGTTGGTACTGTTAATTGGTGTAAGTGTGGCTATTGCAGGTATCTCAGTGATTGGTTTTGCAGGTAGTTTACGGTCGAAAAACATGACTGACGAACAGAAAAAAGCTGCGGTTAAGGATTTTGCACTGGGTAAAGGCTTATTGGTGGCTTTGCTTGCCGGTGTAATGAGTGCCTGTTTCAGTCTGGGTATCGAGGCTGCAACTCCTATCCGGGAATTAGCTGTATCAATGGGAACTAAATCGTTGTTTGCCGGTTTACCCGCCATTTTTATGATTACGCTGGGCGGATTTTTCACCAATGCCGTTTATTGTCTTTTCCAGAATTTCAAAAATAAAACAACGAAAGATTATTTCAGTGTGTCAGGTAAAGTGTTTACAAATAACGTTTTATTTTGTGCTTTAGCCGGAGTGCTTTGGTATTCTCAGTTTTTCGGACTGGAATTAGGGAAAAGTTATCTTACCGAAAGCGCCGTTATGCTGGCATTTTCGTGGAGTATCCTGATGTCGCTCAACGTTACATTCAGCAATGTTTGGGGTATTTTACTTAAAGAGTGGAAAGGAGCAGGGCTCAAAACAATTATGGTGCTCGTACTCGGAATGGCACTCCTCATTTTTTCACTTATATTGCCAAATTTGATGAACAGGTAAATTTTCAATGATAATAAATAGCAAAGGCTGATGCGAAAATCCTGCATCAGCCTTTGTCGTTTTTTATTTCTCCGGTTTTACAGTTGATAGAAATCGCTGAATTGAATTGAAAATCAGAGGCTTTTTTTAATGCCGTTTTGTGATTATTTATATACCACTCCGGTTAATTTTTCGGAGATTTCCCAAAGTTTGCGGGCATCAATCTGATTATGCGATGCTGTTGTTGATTCAACCGGTACCGGATATCCTTTGATTTCACGGTGACCATCAGGACCGTAAAACTGACCACCTTTAGCTTGCGGATCGAGACCTGCCCGTAATTCGGGAAGAACACCCATATCGGCCGGTTGAATAAAAAGCGAAGCCAGTGGTTTCAAAGTTTTCAATACCCATTTAGGCATTGCATGGTTGAATAAATTGGTATCCGAAACTCCCGGATGAGCCGATAGTGACATACAATCAATGTTGTTCTTTTCAAAAAACCGCTGTAATTCATAGGCGAATAGTAAATTTGAAAGTTTTGAACGACCGTAGGCTTTCATTGGTGTATAGCCTTTACCATTCCCGAAAAGTAAATCGTCGGTGTCCATTTCTCCTCTTTTATGTGCTATGCTGCTCACAGTTACAACCCTTGAATGAGGTGTGGATTTCAGAATGTCGAGAAGTAAACCTGTCAGAGCAAAATGCCCCAGGTGATTGGTGCCGGTTTGTTTCTCAAAACCATCTTTTGTAAGCCCGTAAGGAACCATCATGATCCCGGCATTGTTGAATAAGATATCTAATTGTGAATATCGCTTGTGAAATTGATCTGAAAAATTGTGAATGGACGATAAATCGGCCAAATCAAGTTCCATTATATCAATTTTTGCATTCGGGTTGGTTTTAAGTACTTCTGAACGCGCATTTTCAGCCTTTGGTATGGAACGAGATGCCATAATCACAGTTGCTCCTTTTGCTGTTAATGCTTTTACCGCACTCAGACCCAAACCACTGTTTCCGCCTGTTACTACCATTGTTTTGCGGCTTAAATCGCCGACACTATCCATTGTCCAGTTTAGTTTTTCCATTTTCGTATGCATTTTTTAATGACAAATAAGCTATCCGGTTTTTTTAAAATGTTAATGACCCTATTATAACATCTTTTTTATAAAATTGTTTCAGCCGGCGAATATGAATTTTAATAAAGTTAATCATTCTGTTTTTATAAAGTAAATTCAGCATAGGCAACACTATCTTTTTGTCTGTAAATTGTATACGTTTGATTAAAGTTGATGATTTATAACAGCTTAATTTACTGTGTGTTGTGTGTTCATGAGTTTATACTTTCACCGATAAAACGCTTCAGGTAAATGTTCTGATATTATTTTTTTTTTGAACGCCACAAGCTAAAAGATATTAACAAACAGAGAGTTAAAACAAATCAACATTTTCAGGATATTTCTATCTGATTTTCGAGTTGAACAGACTTTTGGCTCCTTTTTTAAAAATGATGAATATATTTTCATTGTAAGGAGAAACTGTAAATCAAATGTATAAATATGCAAATAATGATTGAAATGAATTTTTAAATATTATAATGATTTCAAATGTTTCCTTTTATGATTTTAATTTCATAATTTTGAACAAATTAATTTTTTAAAATATAAATAAGATTATATATATGAAATACAGGGTTATAGCGATTATGTTTTTGATATTTACCTCCTCAACCTTCAATATTAGCATCGCCGGGGAAAAAAATCAGCCGTTAAAGTTTAAAGCCGATGGCGCAGGCGACTGGGTCTTTGTCCTGAAAAACAAAGCCCTGAAACCAACAGATTTATTTCAGTTGGGCGATGGAATTTTGAAAATTTCCGACCTTACCAATGGTTATATCCGCACACGTAAATCATACAAAAACTTCACATTATCAGTAGACTGGAGGTGGACGACGACCCCCGGAAACAGTGGAGCCTTGATTTATATACAGCCCAATGATACAGTTTGGCCTGTTTGTTATCAGGTGCAACAGAAAGCCGGTGCAGCCGGAGATATTATCTGTATGAACGGACTTTGGGCCAAAGAATGTAAGGATTCGGTAAAAATGACAGTCCCCAAATTTAAGGATTCGAACGAGAAACCAACGGGCGAATGGAACAATATGCTGGTAAAATGTAACGGAACTGAAATTAAGGTTTTTATCAATGGTGAATTGCAGAACAAAGTTACCGGTCTGACTGTGAATAACGGATTTATCGGATTTCAGGCCGAAGGTAAACCAATGGAATTCAGGAACCTGGCCATCAAATGAAAGTTAATAAATGGTGTCGGATGATTTAATCAATCAGGCCTGACTTCATTCATGTGTGGCAAAGCTTATTTGCAATTTTTTAGTTTCAATTTCGGAGATTTTTAACAACATGAAATTCAAAGGATTAGTTTTCGATTTCAACGGTACACTTGTATGGGATACACCTTATCACAATCAGGCTTTTGATATTTTTCTCGAAAAACATAATATTAAATTAACCGATCAGGAAAAAACAATAAAAATTCATGGTAAGACAAACCCTGACATTATGAGGGGATTGTTCGGACGCGAGCTGGATAACGAAGAAATTGCCGGATTCAGCATTGAGAAAGAAACTATTTATCAGCAACTGGTAATCAGCGATTTGCATTTTGCCGATGGTGCTGAAAACTTATTCAATTTTTTGAAGAATAAAAATATACCTTTCTGTATAGCCACTTCTTCAGACCTTTACAATGTTGAGTTTTATTTCAGACACTTAAATCTTCAGCGTTGGTTTAGTCCTGATCATGTGATTTATAACGATGGAACCCTGAAAGGGAAGCCTGAACCGGATATTTTTTTAAGAGCAGCCGCGAAATTACAACTTTCTCCCTGTGAACTTGTTATCTTTGAAGACTCGAAAGCAGGAGTTGTTGCTGCCGAAAACGCCGGAGCAGGGAAAATTTATATTGTAAATTCTATTAACGATGATTTTTCAGAATTTAAGCACGAATTGATTACAAGCTTCGATGAGGTTGACAGAAATTTATTTTGAATATTATGATGTCGTTTAATTTCCTGAATATTTTAAATTTAGACACTATTTTAACAAAAAAACAGAATTAAAATACACAAAGCATACATTTTGGTATGTTTTGTAGCAATAATTTTGAAAATAATATTGAATTTGTAGAATTTATTGTAATTTCACGCTTTATTTGTAGTCCTGATGTGAGGTATTTTCGTGGACACGGGATGTAAAATAATTGATAACTAAAGAAATGACTTAAAATCAAAAATTAATTTTTTGGTTCATTTATTTGTTTTATATTTGTTTTGTTGTAATTTTGTTAAATTATTAACTGTTCCGCCGGATACTAAACAGCTGAACTAAACGTACCAATAAAGGCATTTAAAAATAAAAACAGTTATGGTATTTTGTAAGCAATCGGATAAAATACGGAGAACTACTTTTACATGGTATAAAGTTGTTCCTCTGCTGTTTATATTGTTTACAGGATGTTCTTTGCTTCCCAATGAATTGAAGGATGCTGAAACAGTTTTGAAGACAAACCCCGATTCGGCCCTGAATATACTTAACAAAATCCGACCTTCCAATTTTGTATCTGATGGCGAAAAAGCACTTTACGGCCTCTTGTATTTCGAGGCATTAGATAAAGCAAAACAATCACTGAAGCCTGACTCGCTTATCAATTTCTCTCTCAGCTATTATCTTCATAGTAACGATAACCTGAAATTAGCAAAAAGCTACTATTTCAAAGCGAAAACACTGAAAATTGCACAGCAGTTCGACGATGCTACAATGCTGTATCTCAGGGCTTTCGACCTATTGAAAAACGGAAACGAATACCTTCTGCTGGGGAAAATATATTCTGACATGGGCGACATAAGTTCGTTGCAGAAAGATTACAGGGAATCGCTGAGTAAATATGATGAATCGCTGGATTATTTTAAAAAAGCAGGCGACTCCATTGAATCGAGCTATAGCCTGATCTATATTGGCAGGGTGTACCGTTTTTTGAACAATTATAAAACTGCAATAAACTATTATTCAAAAGCACTGGGTTATACGAAAGATTCACTCTCAAATGGTCTGGCTTTTCAGGAGATGGGGATCAATTTTTACAGTACCAAAAAACTCGATTCGGCACAATTCTACCTCCGGAAAAGTTTAAAATATCCTTATGTAAGTAATTATTATGCAATAAGATGCTATGTGTTGGCGGACTTGTTTTTTGATATACAGCAATATGATTCAGCTGCACATTATGCCAAAACAGCCCTGAATTATCATTCCACCTTTTTTATTCAGCGCGACTGTTACCGGATATTATCGAATACCGAATATATCAAAAAGGATTTCAAACAATTAGCTGTTTATTTAGCTAAATATCAGGATTGTACCGATTCTGTTCGCAAAGTGGAAACTCAAACCAGGTCCACAGTGCTCGAAAATTTGTACCAAACTACCGATAAATTCGGAAAGACACGCAGGTATCTTTTACTGTCGGGCTTTGCAATCGCTATCATCGTAGGTGTCGGAGCTTATATTGTATTCAGGCTTCGCAGGCGCAACAGAGGAAAAGAAGTTTTGCTGAAGGGAAAAGAAGAAAAACTGAAGCAGGTGGAAGAAAAACTCAGTAATAATCAGGAGGTGTTGAGAGAAAGTTTACTCAAACGAATAGAGGAAACCCGGGCCGGCAATGCCGCGGTCTATAAAAAAGCCTCGATTGCCGATCGGGAGGCGATGGACAGGGAGGTTTACATCAAGTGTCTCCATGTCAACGACCGGCAGGCTTTCAGCGAATTAATGAATAAAACATTAAATAATATCATCAGCAAACTCGAAACTCACTATCCTGATATCAGCGATAAGGAATTGCTTTGGTGCGGACTTTTTCTGCTCGGAATTTCGAACAAGGACATCGCACTTATACTCGATACTCTGCCTACAAGTTTATATAAAATGAAACAACGCCTTGCACAGAAAATGCATCTGGAAGGTACCCGTGAACTGGACCAGTTGCTTGACGATTTTTCACAACAATAAAAATTCTGTTTTGGTCGTTTTGCCGTTTTCACCCTGCCATTTTCACCCCCTTTTTTTAACCAATTTCAATCCTTTCGAAAGTCTGTCCTAAATATTTTTGTTTGTCGCATTTTAAACGACACGTTAACAGGCGGTTACGAAAATGTGTGTCCTACTTTTTTAAGGTCAAAAATTTGGATGTGCAGAAGGTACGTACTAATTTAGCACCAACAAAATCTCACGTTTTTAATTTCATACTTAGTCAAACTCATTAATTAAAAATTTTATGAAACGAATTAACTTTAAGTTTTTAGGTTCAATAGCCTTATTTTTTATCTTAGCTTCAACACAGCTTTTTGCAGTCGACATCCTTTTAAGAAAAGATGATCCGAATCCGGGAACAGTAACTCTGGAACCAATGAGAGTAAAACGAACAGTAACAGTTCCGGTTTTAGCCGAAATTTCAAATGGCGAAATTGGTGTTTATTTTGGTTCGTCAGTTGGCACAGCTTATCTGACTGTATTGGATGCAAGTGGTGCAGTAGTAATGTATGAAGCAATGAATACAAATGACGATACAGAATTCCACTTCTCGCTTGACGGTCTTGCCAACGGAAAGTACACGCTCAAAATTAGTTATGGAAGCACACGTTTGACAGGTGATTTCGTATATTAATAAACTGAGTTGAAATGACGGGATAAAAACCTTATCCCGTCGTTTCAATCCAAAACTAACAAAAAAGGAAACAACACACACAAACTTTAACCCCTGAATTGTTTTGTTTGCGAATAAAAGTAACGAACAAAATACGTGAATACGTAATAAAATAAAACGTATTAATCGAAATTGAAGAATTTGTTTGAAGTACAAATTTAACCATGTACAAATGCGACTATGAAGTTTGTTTGAAAAGGACAAACTTAAATCTAAAGGGAACGAAAGTTTCTGAGTACAATCAGGAGTGATTGTAACTACTTAAATGAAAAAAAGAATTGAATACACCGGGAAACAAAACAAATTAATCTCCTGCTACATTCACAACACAAAATTGTTTATGAAAAAGTTAATCTATACCATTGTCATCGTGGCATTTACGCTGATTTCCTGTAATAATAACGATAACTTAAAACCGGATAATCAGAATGCTGTTGAAGTAATTAAAAAAAACGCCAAAGCATTTTCTTCTTCACATGATTCGTTAGTGCGAAAGATGATAAATGTTGAAAATCAAAAAATTAAAGAAAAAATTAAATCTACGAACGAAGTAGAAACCAGTTTAAATCTTTCTGAAGTTTGTGATGTTATTGAAGAGGTTACCGGCATACGACCTGTTATATTAGGAAATACCCGGATAATTAAACAAAAATCAGGATCAGATTCCAACGATGAAAATCTGTCAATTAATTTTAATGTTGAGAAATTAAATTTAGCAGAATATGCAACTTCCGGTATCCTGGCTGAATATTTAGGACAAATTGATTATATAAGACAGGACAGTTCATTAACGGTAACTGATAAATCTGAATTAATCAATGAAATACAAACAAAATTCTCAAAAGATACAAAGGCGACTTTAAGTGATTTAGAGATATTTTATAATACTACTGAAATACTAAAAGGTTCAATGTCTTTGTGGGAGAACGAAAACAGTATACATCAGGTTAAGACTAACATATCCGGTATTTATTTTGCAAAACCACTCTCAGAATGGAGTTTTTGGGCAAAACTTGGTTTTGTTGCCGGAGCGGATGCTTTAGGTGGTATTTTAGGAACTTTTGCAGGAGGTATCGTTATTGTTGGAGGTGTACCATTGTATGTTCCATCAGGACCTGCAGGAACTGTAGCTGGTGCAGCGGCATTATCGTATATTGCTTCAAAAATGGTAGGTTGGTAATTTAAATAAAGAATTATGAAAACCAGAATATTTATTTTTCTAATATTTGTATTCTTTATACAATCTGGTATAGCCCAGGAACAATCCCTGCTGAATTTGGGAATAAGTACCGACTTTAATGCTATCTCATTGTCAGGTAACAGCTTGCTTTCAAATAGTACGGTGGTTGATGTCTGTTATAATTTAAATGAAGATTTGAATTTTAAAATTGGATATGAAGGCTCTGTACTAAAAGAAAGTCAAAAAAAATATTATACTGACTTGTCAGGTGTTTTGATAGGTTTTGGGTACTATTTGAATCATAAAAGGGATAAAGTATTAAATACCGGATTATTTGCTTCGTTTACGAATGCATTTAATAATTTCAGCGATTTTAATAATTACCATTGCGATCTGGGAGTACGTTTCTACTATAAAAAATTCTTTTACATAGGGACATCAGTTCGTTATTCTAATAACAACCTGACTATTTCGGATAGCAGAAATAATTTCAACTGGAATTGGAATATGGGAATTCAAATACCGGTTCTCAAAATTTTGAAATGATTAAAAAATGCACGTTTGGTAATTATAAATTTTAAAATCAACCGCCAAACGTGCTATTTTGAAAACTATTTATATAATTGAGTATTGTTCTTCAGCTATCAACAATGATATCTGAAAATAAAGAATAAAATAATTAACAATCAACAATCTAATAATCTAACAAACAATCAATTAAAAGGAAACAGATGATTTACTTATTTATCGCAACATCATTTCATTGAAATTGAAAATCAAATAATGTGGTGATAACAGGAGGAAAGGCAGTTTTTGAACCTTTTAAAACTGAAAAAATTATAAAAAAATGGCAAATACAATTTATGTAAATCTGGTTGAACAACAACATTATTACAACCAGTATGGTCACACAGGAACAGTGGTTATTAATAAAGAATATTCCCTCGAAAACGTAGTTGATGAAATGATCAGTGAGGGCTTAAATCTCGATAAACAAACAGTTTTATCGCTGATCGAAAAGTTCAATGCCAAAACAACCGACCTGGTTTTATCGGGCAATATAGTTGAAACAGGAATGTTGACAATGCGTCCCATCGTAAAAGGGCCGTATAACGATGAAAAATATCAACCGGATGTGCTTGTCTTACAGGGAATGGAATTACGCGATGCAATATCTGCAACTGAAGTTGAAATATTAAATAAATCAGAATTTGAAAATAAGCAATGCAATTTTAACCTGAACAATGAAGAATCTGAAAACACGGTAAAAAATGGCTACCTTGGTGTTTCTCAAGATTATCCTGCATGTGGCCATGCTTTCAGAGCATGGCTCTTCAGGAGTTAGACTGAGATTTTGTTAACTATTTGTTTTATTTACACGGAACGAGGATACCTTTCAAAAAGGTATCCTTTTCTTTTATTATCAATAGTCGGTGTCCTCTTTTCTATCGGTGGACAGATTGTTGGAGCGGTATTCCAGAGGGGTTTTTCCGGTTCTGTTTTTGAAAAAAACATAAAAATACTCCGGGTTTTCAAAATTCAGCAAATACGAAATTTCTTTGATAGGTTGATTGGAAGTGGAAAGCAGGAGTTTTGCCTCGTTAAGTTTTAATTCGAGCATGTATTTGGCCGGCGAACTGCCGGTATATTCCTTGAAAGCCCTTCGGAATGCCGAATAGCTCATTAGTAATGTTTTGGCAATGTCTTCCGCGCTAAGGTTTTTATATACATTTTCTCTCATTATCACTTTCGCTTTGTTGATTTTGTTGATAAGTTCAACATCTTCAAAATCGCGGGTTTTATCGCGGTAATACATTAAACCGAGTATGTGCATGACGATACCGGCAATGGCCTGCTGGAAGCCGGCACGCTCTTCGTTTGCTATTTCAATGGCTTTGAGGTAGAGGTCGATGATTCTTTCGTTCAGTCCGATATTAAAAACCGGAGTCCGGTTGATAAAGAAGCCTTCATTTACAATCTTTTCAATGATTTCTCCTTTGAATCCGATCCAGTATTCATTCCAGCCCGATTTTTCGAGTGGATGATAGCTGTGCCACACACCCGGCATTAAAAAAAACATTTTTCCTTCGGTAATCAGGCATGACTGTTTTGAATTTCCAAAGGTAAAAACTCCGTTCCCGTCGGTAATATAAAGCAATTGATATTCGTTCAGAATTCTTCCGCTATCCACATTGAAATAATACTCCATCGGATGATTGCCGGGCGGATATACTTCGTTTTCCTCTATTCTCTGATGCCCTACAGTCGTGACTGTTAAACCCCATAATTCATCTTCTTCCGACGAAATAGGATAATTAATATTCAATTTTGAATTTGAAACCGGCATACGAAAGTGCTTTGATTAATGGATTGAAACCGTACAAATATATGAATTTTTATTGAAACAGTTCATATTGATTTTCAGGCAGGGATTTTTCCGGTCATTATCGGGTTTCTTACGAATGTAAAAACTCAGGTAAATTTCAGGATTCATTTTTAACACATTACCAAATAACAAAAATTTTTTCTACACAGTTATACATCTATTGAGCCATACAGATGTATAAATATACTGTTTTAAATTATTGTCAGGATTGACTGTAAAAAATTAGCAGGCAAAAGTTATAAAAACACATGAAAGCAATGAAATAAGTAAAAATTTCAGTATTTTTGTGCTTTGAAATTATCAGGGATAAAACTAACAAAACAAACATAAAATTTTTTGTATGAAGAAGCATAATTTTAGTGCAGGTCCATCCATCTTGCCACGTGAAGTAATCGAAAAAACAGCACAGGCAGTGTTGGATTTCAATGGTTCAACGCTTTCAATTCTCGAAATCAGTCACCGTTCGAAAGATTTTGAAGCTGTAATTGCCGAAGCAAGAGATCTTTTCAAAGAGCTGTTAAATATCCCTGAGGGTTATTCCGTACTTTTCCTTGGTGGTGGAGCGAGCATGCAATTTTGTATGGTTCCGTTCAATTTTTTCGAAAAAAAAGCAGCTTATCTGAATACCGGTGTATGGGCAAACAAAGCCATGAAAGAAGCCAAAGGCTTTGGCGAAACCATCGAAGTGGCATCTTCAAAAGAAGCTAATTACACTTATATCCCCAAAGATTATGTTATACCGGCTGATGCCGATTATTTCCATATTACAACCAATAATACCATTTACGGAACCGAAATACTGACTGATATTGATTCGCCTGTGCCTTTGATTGCTGATATGTCGTCTGATATCTTCTCACGTCCTCTCGATGTTTCGAAATACGCTGTTATTTACGGTGGTGCTCAGAAAAATCTGGCTCCTGCCGGATTGGCATTTGTAATCGTTAAGGATGAACTTCTGGGCAAGGTTTCGCGCTATATTCCTACCATGCTCAATTACAAAACTCATATTGCCGAAGGTTCAATGTTCAACACTCCTCCGGTTTTGCCGATTTACAGTGCTTTGGAAACTTTACGCTGGTTGAAAGCCAACGGAGGTATTGCCGAAATGGAAAAGAAAAACATTGCCAAAGCCGAATTGCTTTACAATGCCATCGATAACAGCCGTATGTTTGTCGGAACTGCAGTGAAAGAAGATCGTTCGCGAATGAATATATGTTTCGTTATGAAACCCGAATACAAAGAGCTTGAAGCTGATTTTCTTAAATTTGCTACTGCAGCCGGAATGGATGGAATTAAAGGACATCGCTCGGTGGGTGGTTTCAGAGCTTCTGTTTACAATGCAATGCCAATCGAAAGCGTTCAGGCACTTGTTGATTGCATGCATGAATTTGAAAAACAACACTAATTAAGTTGAATGTTTGTCGTTGTTGAGTTTTAATAACGATAAACATTCAATCTTTCAAAAAAAATTATACGAGAAATGAAGGTACTTATAGCTACTGATAAACCGTTTGCCAAAGTGGCTGTCGACGGTATTCGTAAGGAAATAGAAGAAGCCGGTTTTGAACTTGCTTTACTCGAAAAATATACCGAAAAAAAGCAATTGCTCGACGCTGTAGCAGATGCTGATGCCATTATTATCCGTAGTGATATCATCGATGCTGAAGTAATAGAAGCTGCCGGGCAATTAAAGATTGTTGTTCGTGCCGGTGCAGGATACGACAATGTGGATCTCGATGCAGCAACAGCAGCCGGAGTTTGTGTAATGAATACTCCGGGTCAGAATGCAAATGCAGTTGCCGAACTGGCTTTCGGGCTGATGATTTATGCTATCCGCAACTTTTACAACGGTACATCGGGCTTCGAACTGAAAGGCCGCACTTTAGGTATTCATGCCTATGGTAACGTCGGTCGAAATGTTGCACGAATCGCTAAAGGTTTTGGCATGAATGTACTGGCTTATGATATGTTCTGCCGCGACGAGGACATCAAAGCTGAAGGTGTTTCACCAACCTGTTCGGTAAAAATGCTTTATCAGAGTTGTGATATCATCTCGGTGAATATACCTGCTACCAGGGAAACCAAACAGTCCATCAATGCCGAACTACTAAATCTGTTGCCCAAAGGTGCTATCATGGTAAATACCGCACGCAAGGAAGTGATTAACGAACCTGAATTGGTACAATTCATGGAATCCCGTCCGGATTTTAAATATGTAACCGACATCATGCCCGATAATCATATTGAAATGATGGAAAAATTTCCAACGCGCTATTTTGCAACTGCAAAAAAAATGGGAGCTCAAACTTCCGAAGCCAATATCAATGCCGGTATTGCTGCGGCCAAACAAATTGTGGATTTCATTAAAAACGGCGATGAACGTTTCAGAGTAAACAAGTAATTATATATTTTTACAGATGCCTCCGTCAGTTAATGCGGAGGCATTTTTCTTCTGACAGTTTTTTTTCAATCTTAGGTTTAATAACTTAAATGCTAAAAAAATGCCGACAGAATCCTTCAGAATAAAAGAATTGCCATTCATCTTACTGATAATGGTGATTGAAATACTTCCTGTCAATGCCGGGTCTCCGGACACCACCACCGTGATTAGCTCTGAAAACGGATATTTCTCTCTACACGATTTTTCTGCCAAGCAACCCGTTCAAAATATTGATGCATTTAGTCGGCACAGCAACGATTCTTTTGCCGAAAAACTATTCAGAGGTGCCGGTTTAGCCACCGGTTTCGGCATTATCATGGGTGCTTCACTTGTGGCTATGCCCGAAGAAATATCGAAATGGGACAAAAATAATAAACTGAAATGGAGTTCGATGAAGAAGAATTTTATTGCGGCTTATACGCTTCCACCTGTTATTGATCACGATTTCTGGTACATCAATTACCTGGGTCATCCTTATCAGGGCGGATTTTATTTTAACAATTTAAGATCGCAGGGTGCTGATTTCTGGACTTCTGCTGTTTTTTGTGCCGGTCAGAGTCTGATATGGGAATATGTTCTTGAAAGTGTTTTTGAGCAACCAAGCATTCAGGATCTGATAAGCACACCTTTAGCAGGTGTTGTTGTCGGAGAATTGACTCATCGCGCGACGCTTCGTATGAGAAAAAATGGTTTCAATACAATCGAAAAAATTGTTGTTTGTATTATTAATCCTTCCTATGCAATTAACAATGGTTTCAAAATCAATCATTCCCTGAATTCAAAATGAAACATCAATTTTGAATAATTCAATAAATACCTTCATCCGGAATAATTTCCGTACCTGTTTCAGGTAGTTTTCATTTTATATAGAAGCTGACTACCTTCACAATTCTGAATAATTTACAATTCCCGGTTCTTTTTCTGCCCTTCACTCGTCCGTAACCATTGCTCACCAATGCCATAAAATCACTCAGAAACATTTTTTTGTTCATTTTTGATTCACTTACGCTTTTTTTTGGACAGATAATTTGAATTTTTGAGTTCTGATTTCAACGATTATTTGTGAATTAGTGTTAAAAGCACTGCTGAATTAAAAAATTTTGTCCTGATTCGTCAAATCAGGACAAATTGCTTTTCATTTTTTTTGGATTTTGAAAAACAGTATTTTACATTTGCACCCAACACGATGAACCTCAATATTTTGCATGGCGATGCAAAATTGATGTAAAAACCGGAGTTAAGTCGAAAGAGAAAATTTTTTAATCAGGCAGAAAAACAATTGAAATTTTATTTCTGCATAAATGATACAACTCAGTTTATTTACATACTCAGCTATTATGATTTAAAAATTTTCAGAACAATGATGTGATTAAAAAATGCAAACCGAACCGGGCTGACTCTCTACCGGATGTCCCTGAGATTGCATTAAACTTTGAAATTCAGCAGTTAAAACCTTTAAACTTAAATATTCAGCATACACACAAAACAGAAATTTATGATTTTCCTGCTTACTTAACAATGATAAACATAAATAAAAAAACAAATCAGAATATTTTGAAATAATAATACAAAATCAAGATATTCACAAAAACTACAATTATGAAAACAACAAAAAACATTTTCGCGATTCTATTGGTTTTCACATCATTTTGTACAAATGCACAATTAAAAGTGCTTACAAATGGCCGCGTAAACTTAAGTAATCAAACTGTTATTTACAGTAGCACAAGCAATGTATCAGATGGTATGGACATAGTATATTCAAATCCATCCATACCTAACGGATATGATATGATTTGGGGTTACATTAATCAATTACAGCCCAATAATCCGGGTTTATTAACCTTACAATCAGCCGATGGAGCATATTTTTCTGTCAGAGCAAATGGCAGAGTCGGGATATATAACAACAATCCGAGTTGTGCATTAGAAATCGGAACAGTAGGTACTAATTATGAGATGAAAGTTAATGGTGCTATTGTTTTGACATCCGACGAAAAAGTAAAAGAAAACATTAAAAATATCGATAAAAGTTTAGAGAAACTCAAATTGCTGAAAAGTGTAAGTTACAATTTTAAAGGAGTAGCCGGGAAGGAAGTAAAAACTGAAAACAGTTCGGCAAATAATGCGGGTATCGAAAACAAACCGGCATTTAGACCTCAAAACAATAAAGAAAGTTATGGTAGAAATTATTATGGATTTTTGGCACAGGATATCCAAAAATTATTTCCTGATTTAGTTTACAAAGACAGTGCAGGTATGCTTGGGGTTGATTATATTGGTATGATACCATTATTGGTAAATGCTTTGAACGAACAGGAAGCCACAATTGCTACTCAAAATACAAAAATTACTGATCTGGAAACGCGATTATCTAAACTTGAAAGCAGTAATAACTCCTCTATAAAAAAAATAGGAGCTAATTCAGTAACTGAGGAAACAAATACTTCTACAATTCCTGTATTAGAACAAAACTCTCCAAATCCTTACAACACCTCAACTACAATTGGTTTTTATCTGCCAGATTCAATTACTACCGCCGTTATCTATGTATACGACATGAATGGGGTTCAACTTAAAAGTTACCTTATCGCCGAAAGGGGAAAAGGAAATATTACTATCCAAGGCTCTGAATTTAAAGCAGGAATGTATCTTTACGCTTTGATAGCCGATGCTAAAGTCATCGACACAAAACGAATGATATTAACGAAATAAATTCAGAATTATGAAAACAAAAATAATTTTACTGATATTCATATTAGTTCATTTATTTTCTTTTTGTCAGGGAACTTACAAATCTGTTTTAGGTAACGGACTTGCAAAGTGGTCAATACTTGTAGAAAATGAATTTCCAATATCTGATGAATGGCAAACTTATGGAGATTCTGTTATTAATCAAGTTAAATATAAAAAAGTATTTGGTTTGAATGGGTTTTGGCCTTCAATATCATCAGGTGTTCCGGTAAATGAACAATGGAGAACATACATTCCATTTTCAACATATAATAAGTGTCTACCAATATTCTTAAGAGAAAGTAATGATAAATCAAAAATTTATTTTTTTGATTCGGAAAGAAAGGAAGAGTGTTTAATTGCAGATTTTAACCTACAAAAAGGTGATACATTTAACCTCCCCAAATATGCAATTTTATCTCCCTTTTATAGTTACAAAAATACACCTTTCGATATTGTGGATTCAGTTTATTATATAGACGGATTAAAGCATGTTCAATTTGGAAACATTAGATTAAAATCTTATGCCCAAGATGAAAAGTTTACATTTATTGAAGGCGTTGGCAGTAATGCAGGTGTTATTTATGCATGGAATAATCATCCTTTTGCAGGTTGGGGAGCAATAATAAATTGTTTTTCAAATGATTCTATGTTTTATAAGAACAACAATACAAATTATGATTGTGGATATATATGGTATGATGATATAAAACAAATTCATAAAAATGATTACAAAATTAATTACTATTACAATAAGATTATAATTTCATTTAAAGAATCAATAAATTTTAAAGCAATGATTTTTAACTGTCAAGGTAAATTGATTTTTTGTGAAAACAAATTTAATTCAAACATACTGGAGATCAACAAAGATGGCTTAGCGAATGGACTTAATTTGTTACGAATTTATAATGCTGACAATAAAGAATGTAAGTCGCTGAAAATAATTATTTAAAACAATATGTAAAATGAGAAAAATATTAATTTCTTTTTTTGCTTTAAGCGTATTTCTAAGTCTTTCTGCAGTTGAATTTTCCACAAAATTATATTTTAAGGATGTAGTTGGGCATACAGACTCAATTATGGTTGGCTATTCTTCCATTGCGACTGACAGTTTAAATGCCGGTTTAGGAGAAGTAAATTTGCTAAATAGTCAAATTGATACAACATTCTTTTCGGGAATATCGGATGTGATTGCGGATGCTTCAATTTATAAATATAAAAAAGCAAATTATAGAACAAAAACAAAATTCAGTACTTATAACAATCCGTTAAATCAATTTTTAAGTATAGATATCATATGTAAAAATTTTCCAATTACCATAAGTTGGAATAAACTGCTTTTTCAAGACACTATACGTTCAAAGAGTTTTATAAGTGCCTCATATCCAAGCAGTGGTTTTGATGTGGGTGAACAACCCCATTGGCTCTGTTATGACGATAGCCTGATGTACTATACATATAATTCAGGGAACGACTATTCAAAAAATTATTTGTTTGAAGCCGGAAATTATTACATTGATTCAATAAACTCAAAGCCGGTGAAAATCCGGACTTTATTTGTAGGTTTTGCAGGGTATAAATTTAACACAAGACTAAATACTAATGATATTGATAATTCTATAATATATTCAAGTCCCTGCACTAATAATTTGAACATAAAATTTGGTCAGGTAAAAAAAAGATTGATACAATTATGTAGTTTAACCGGCCAAATATTATATAATGAATTTCAGGATAATTCAAACATTAGTATTGACGTTTCAAATTTAGAGAGTGGCATGCTTCTATTAAAGATACTTGAGAATAATAAGGTACAAGTTTATAAAATTACAAAAAAATAATTATATGAAACATGCATAAATTTTGGGTTTCTACAATGGTTGTTAAAGTTTAATATACGAATCACATTTATTTTTAAGTTTCTCTTTTTTTCAATTTCCTGCGAATAAATATTCAATTATACATTTTTTATTAACAAATTAATTTTTAATATTATGAAAAAACTAACTGCTTTATCAATTTTTTTTAGTGTGTTTTGGGGAGCAATTGCTCAGTCTTCAAGATTGGAGAACTTATCTGAAAACACGAAAATACTGAAGGCCGACACGGCTTCTGATTTCTCACTATCTTCTACCTTTATTCCTTTGGGTTCAAATAGTGTAACAAGTGCAGCAAATATAATAGAGGACGATGCTGTAATTATGCCCGTAACCGGATCAAATAGTATAACCACTTGTGGTGCTACTATTTATGATAATGGTGGTAAAGCAAATTACGCACTTTCGAGTGATGGTGTTTTGACTATCTACCCTGAAACTGCTGGAAGAGCAGTAAAATTAAAATTCAGCGAATTTAATGTTTACACATCGGATGATCTTTACATTTATAATGGAATTAATACTTCAGCTTCTCAAATTGGTTATTTTTACGGAACCACAATTCCCGCAGATATTACAGCCACTAACTCAAATGGCGCTCTTACCCTGCGCTTCAAAAGCACTGAATATTCTACATCTGCATCCGGATTTATAGCCCAAACATCATGTGTTCCGTTAGTATCCCAATATATAACCTCCGTATCCTGGTCAAATTCTGTTGATATCAATTTAAATACCTATGCTCAAAGTAAGACATTATATTTCAATGTAAAAAATGACGGAGCGAGTTCAGCAACAATTTATGCAAAAGTATATAGTAAAATTAGTTCTGAAAGTTCATATACTCTATTGAATACATTAAGTTTTATTGTTGGAGCGAATGCTGTTTTATCCAAAAACATAATTGTTTCAGGTTTTAATACACAAAACTCCTACGATTTTAAAATCGAATTGTACAATGGAAACAATAATCTGCTAAATACATACGACCTTACAAACAATAGTCTTTTAGGAGTCCAGAAATTTGAATCAGCATCCGATGATATTTTACCGTCCTATTGTATCAGTGGATTATCTGGTGGAACTTTTAATATTACGGCGGTATCCATTAGCGAAACAACATTGAATAATTCTGCCGTTAGACCAACAGTTAAAACCAGTGATAATTCTTATTATACATTCTTTGCTCCAACTGAGAGCAATACCTGTACACTGGTTTCAGGAAACAAATACACACTGAATGTTACAACTAAAGACAACAATTATATCGCTGTATGGATTGATTACAATCAGGATTTAACTTTTCAATCAAATGAATGTACACAGGTTGTTGGTTCAACAATTGCTAACAGTCAGACTTCAATACCAATACTTATACCTGGTTCAGCCTTACCGGGTCAAACCAGAATGAGAATACGTTCAAATTATTATTTGTTTAGTCCGACAGACCCTTGTACTTATTTTTCTACTGGTTGTACTGAAGATTATAATATTTCAATTGTTCCTCCGGTATTAGCTCTTCCGGTTGCCGATTTTGAAACTTCTCCGACGAAAGTTTCTATTGGAAGCACAATTCAATTTAATGATTTATCAAAAGGAGCACCTGCATCCTGGCTTTGGACTTTCGAAGGTGGTACTCCGTCTTCTTCAACCAGTCAAAATCCTTTGATACAATATAATACAGCTGGTACGTTTGATGTAAAGCTTGTCATAAAAAACTCATTAGGCACAGACTCTGTTACAAAAGCCGGATATATTAATGTTGTGAATACTGTAAATGTACCTTCATCAGGTTCAAAAACCATTACAGCATGCGGAGTAACAGTTTATGATAATGGAGGTACTTCAAATTATGCCAACTCAACAAATGGCGTATTGACAATTTATCCGGTTTCAATTGAAAATGCAGTCAGGCTTCAATTCAGTGAATTTAACACAGAAACGTCATGTGATTATCTTATGGTCTATAACGGAACGAGTACGTCGGCTTCGGTTATAGGTAATTTTTCAGGAACAACCATTCCTCAGGCCATTGTAGCTACAAATCCCACGGGAGCACTTACTCTTAAGTTTTACTCTGATGGATCGTCCGTGAATACCGGTTTTGTAGCTCAGGCTTCATGTGTGCCATTGTTTTCACAATACATAGCTTCTGCTACATGGTTAAATAGTGTTGATAATAATTATAATGGATATGCACAAAAGAGGACATTTAATTGCTCTATTCAAAACGATGATGTAAATTCTGCAACTCTTTATGCAAAAATATATTATAAATTAAGTTCAGATAACGAATACTCTTTATTTTCAACAACTTCAAATTTCACAGTTAATGGTAATACAACCACAGCTGCACCAACTTTTGATATTTCGGGTTTTACTATCCAAAGTGATTATGATATTAAAATTGAAATTTATAATTTAGCAAATAAGTTGTTGAGCACATACGATAAGGAAAGTAACAAAATATTAAGTGCTGTAAAGTTTGAATCAGTCCCGGATGATGGTGTTCCTGTTTACTGTGTTAATAATTTAGGAGGTGGAAGTTTTGATATCTCTACATTGTCAATTATTCCTTCAACACTCAATAATACCGCTGTCAGACCGACTGTAAGAACTATTGATGGTTCTTTTTATAATGAATTTGCACCTGCAGGCAGTAATACATGTAGTCTTATGCCTGGCTCATCTTATTCTTTGAACATAACTACTAAAAATGCTGATAAAATTTCTGTATGGATTGATTACAATCAGGACTCACTTTTTCAATCAAACGAATGGTTACAGGTAGCTGCTTTATCAGTTGCAAACAGAGTTTCGTCAGCCATTATTACTGTGCCGGATTCAGCGAAAGTCGGTCAAACCAGAATGAGAGTTCGTACAACAAATTCAAACAACTCAAATATAGCTACAGATGCATGCACCGGTTTTACCAGTGGTTGTACTGAGGATTATATAATTAATATCGCAGCTTCGATACCTGCAAAACCTGTTACTGATTTTATTGCTTCTGCGACAGAAACTGCATTCGGTAATTCTATTAATTTTTACGACATATCAACCGGAATTCCTGAATCATGGAAATGGACTTTCCAGGGAGGTACACCATCAACTTCTACAGGTAAAAACCCTAAAGTCTTTTACAGTACAAGTGGAAAGTATGATGTAAAGCTTGTCACAACTAATCAATTAGGTGCTGATTCAATTGTTAAAACCGGTTATATTACAATTTCAAACTCAGTGAACGTACCTTCAACAGGAGCTAACTTTATTAACGCATGTGATATCACAATCTATGATAACGGAGGTAAATCCAATTATTCAGCTTCAAGTGATGGAATGTTAACAATTTATCCCGTTACTGCAGGAAATTCGGTGAGATTACAATTTAGTGAATTCAGCACTTATTATAATGATTATCTGTATATTTACAACGGTATTAATACCTCGGCACCTCAAATTGGTTATTATAGTGGAAGTTCAATTCCTTCATCAGTCAGGGCTACTAATTCATCCGGAGCGTTAACTCTCAGATTTGTTACTTATAGTAGTTACAACACATACTCAGGATTTGTAGCTCAGGCAACATGTGTACCATTGGCTTTACAAAATGTAATTTCGGCATCCTGGTCAAATAATATTGACAATAACTATAATAGCTACAATCAATCCAGAAACTTAAATATAATTACAAAAAACAGCTCTTCAGTTTCGTCAACTATATACGCAAAAGTATATTATAAACTTTCAACTGCCAGTACTTATAATTTAGTGAGACAGACAGGGAACATAACAATAAGTGCGAATTCTGATTCAGAAACCATTTTGTGTAATATTTCAAATATGCCTTCAAAAGGGTATTATGACTTTAAAATTGAACTTTACGACACATCGAATACGTTGATTAGTTCATATGACTTAATTGATAATACAAACTTAAAAAGTCAGGCATTTGAATCTGCAAGCGATGATGGACTGGCAAGTTATTGTTCATATTTAGGTGGTAGTTCTTACGATATAACGAGCGTTTCAATATCAGGTACCACCCTGAATAATAACACCACAAGGCCGGCAACAGGATCATATTATTCATATTCACCTTCAGGAAATTTTACAGGCTCTTTGAAATTAGGGAGTACAAATACAATCAATGTTTCAACTACAAATAATGACATTGTATCTGTCTGGATTGATTTTGACCACAATGGATTACTTGAATCTGCTGAATGGACACAAGTTTCGATAGCTACAAATGGTAATCCCGCATCTGCTTCGTTATATGTACCTGCAAATGCTTTGATTGGTCCAACCCGATTAAGAGTTCGTACCAGAAGTGCCGGAACGTCGAACTATTCAACCGATGCTTGCACACAATTTTCTTCCGGTTGTACTGAGGATTATGTTGTTACATTAGAAAAACCAACCGGAACCGGTGATCTGTTAAATTCTGAATTTATATTGTATCCGAATCCGGCAAAAAATGTAATAAACATCTCAATTCCAGGATTAACTTCCGGTACTTTGCATGTAACAGATATGCTTGGGAGAAATGTTATTATAAAAGAGATCAATAGTGAAAACTTTTCGGAAGACGTATCTAATTTAACAAAGGGAATATATATTTTCAATGTAAACTCTGATAATGGGACTTCTTTCAGAAAGCAGGTGATAATACAGCGATAGAAGTAATGAAGTTGTAAAAAAATTATTTATCATTAATATTTTATTGAAGAAACGGGATTAGTTCCCGTTTCTTTCTCTATTGAAAACAAAAAACCACAATAAATAGGAAATTAGCAGGCTAAATGCCTCATTATCCAACTTATTGTGGTTAAATTCAGATGAAAAATTCTGTTACAACAAAGCCTGAACTTTGGCAGCCAAAACTGATTTCTGGGTTGCTCCAACCTGTTTATCAACTACTTTTCCATCCTTAAAGAAAAGAATGGTTGGGATATTACGAATGCCGTATTCATTGGGTGTATCAATATTTTCATCAACATCCATTTTGCCGACAATTACCTGGCCTTCATATTCCTTAGCCAGCTCCTCTACAACCGGACCTACCATGCGGCAAGGACCGCACCATTCAGCCCAAAAATCGACTACAACGGGTTTTCCGCTGTTGATAATTTCCTTGATGTTTCCATCTGTTAATTCTAATGCCATAACTTAATCTGTTTATTATTAATAAATTAAAAATTCAATTACTATAAGAGAAGCTTTATTTTTTAACAAATAAGAATTCATTAAACAGCTTCATTGATTCGCCCACAAAATACATTTTCACTTTCAGTTAAACATACAAATCCTTAAACAGCGCAGGCGGAAAATTGTTTTATCAGATTTCAAATATGTATATCGACAAACTCTATACTTAATTGACACTGAAGTCGATTACGCCTGCTTCCTTTTGTTTTTTCAGGTAATGATATATGTCGCTGTTTATTTTCATGCGATGCTGACGCGAAAATAATTTCACTTTATTTGGCGAATTTCCGTCAATAATGTTGATATATACATTTACATTTCCTTTATTCGAAAGTATTAAACCACTGAGTTCATCGGCCATATTTTCGTCAATTTGCTGAATTGGTATGGTAAGCGTGATTTTATCAGTTAATTTATCTTTAACATCCCTGAAAAGCTCAATTTTTTGGATTTTCAGTTCTATTTCTTTGGTTGAATTCGGATCGGAGGGTTTCCTGTATTTGTAATCTGCACCTTTTTCCTGAACTATAGCATTGATATACAGATATAAATCTTTAATCATGTATTTGCCAAAATCGACATAATTATTTCCAAAAAGTGCAAACTCGAAGGCCCCGGCATAATCTTCGAGCGTAAAAATGCCGTAAGGGTTCCCTGCTTTTGAAGTGCCGTTTCTGAAATTAGTGACCATCCCACCTATTTTCAATGCTTTGCCCTGCAACTGTGATAAATCTTTTAAATCGACGGTAGTGGTATTACACACATGGTTAATCTCAAACTCAAACTCGTCGAGCGGATGAGCCGATAAATACATACCAATCAGGTCACGTTCCCTGTTCAACCGTTCGAGTGGCGACCATTCGGGAGCATAAGGTATTTCAGGCTTTGCAATTTCGATGGCATCGGCCTCGCCGAAAAGCGAATTTTGCGACATGGCCATATCCGACTGAAATTTGTTGCCATAACGGATGATTGATTCGAGCACCATTTCGCCTTTGCTGTTTTCGACAAAAAACTGTTCGCGGCGAATGTCCGAAAAACCATCGAAAGCGCCACACAGAGCGAGACTCTCGATAGTGCGCTTGTTACAGGCTGTCAGATTCACACGTTCGATAAAATCGAAAACACTTTTGAATTTACCGTTTTTATTCCGTTCGTCCACGATGGCAATCACAGCACCTTCACCTACTCCTTTCACTCCTCCGAGTCCGAAACGAATGTTACCATCCTTGTTTACGGTAAATGTCAGATCACTTTCGTTGACATCGGGGCCCATTACGCTCATGCCGAGATTTTTACACTCGTCCATAAATTTCCCCACTTCGGAAATATCATCCTTGTTGCGGGTTAAGTTGGCAGCCATGAATTCGGCCGGGAAATGTGCTTTCAGGTAAGCTGTTTGATAGGCTATCCATGAATAACAGGTAGCATGAGATTTATTGAATGCATATTTGGCAAATTCAGCCCAGTCGCTCCAGATTTGTTCTAATTTTGCTTTAGGTCCGAATCCGTTTTTCTCACAGCCTTCCATGAATTTAACCTTCAGCGCTTCCATTTTATCGATCAGCTTTTTACCCATTGCTTTACGCAACTCATCAGACTGACCACGCGTAAAACCTGCCAAATCGCGACTCAGGAGCATGACCTGTTCCTGATAAACGGTAATGCCATAAGTATCTTTCAATCTTTTTTCCATAACATCAAAAGGATACTCAATGACTTCGCGACCGTGTTTACGGTTGATAAACTGAGGAATATATTGCATCGGACCGGGACGGTACAGGGCATTCATCGCAATCAGGTCCTCGAACTGAGTCGGTTGAAGTGCCTGAAGGTGTTTTTGCATTCCGGCCGACTCAAACTGGAATGTACCTACTGTAAGTCCTTTACTGAATAATTCATAGGTTTTTTTATCATCAATCGGAATATTATCAATATCCAATTCAATTCCTTTTGATTTTTTTATATTGGAGAGTGCTTCTTTGATGATGGAAAGGGTTTTAAGTCCGAGAAAGTCCATTTTTATCAAACCAATTTCCTCGATCACCGAGCCTTCATACTGAGTAACCAGCATTTCCTCACCGGTTTCCTTGTCGACTGCAGTACTAAGCGGTACGAGATTAGTGAGGTCGTCGGCACCAATGATTACACCGCAGGCATGAACGCCTGTCTGGCGAACTGTACCTTCGAGCATTTCGGCATACCGAAGCGTATTGGATAAATTCTGATCGTTGGAATTACGTGCCTGGAGCAATTCGGGAACATATTTCAGGCAGTTCGAAATATTAACTTTCGGGGCTTTTCCGTCGGCACCTTCCGGAAATTTATCAGGAATTAATTTCGTTAAGCGGTCGGCTTCGGAGAGTGGAAGTCGCTGTACACGTGCCACATCCTTGATCGACGATTTGGTCGCCATCGTACCGTATGTGATAATGTGAGCCACACGTTCTTTGCCATATTTTTCGGTTACCCAGCGCAAAACCTGTCCACGGCCATCATCGTCGAAATCTATATCAATATCGGGCATTGAAATACGATCGGGATTCAGAAAACGCTCGAACAGCAAATCATAACGGAGAGGGTCAATATCGGTAATTCTTAAGCAATAAGCCACTACGGAACCGGCAGCCGAGCCTCTTCCCGGTCCAACCGATACATCCATTTTACGGGCTGCATTTATAAAGTCCTGAACAATAAGGAAATATCCCGGAAATCCCATGGTTTTCATTACGTTCAGTTCGAATTCGATACGTTCTGTTTTTTCGTCGTCAAGCACTTCTCCGTACCTGAATTTTGCGCCTTCGTAGGCCAGCTTTGTCAGATAGTCAGCTTCGAGTTTTACACGTATTACTTTTTCATAACCACCAAGTAATTCATAGCCTTTGCCAAACTCTTCGCGCAGCATTTGATCAGTGAATCTGGCCCTGTATTGTTCTTCTGTTCCAAAATCTTCGGGGATAGGGAAAACGGGCATCATTGGAGTTGAATCTATGTCGAAAAATTCAACTTTTCCGGCAATTTCCACCGAGTTTTCGAGAGCTTCCGGTACATCAGCGAAAATCTGTAGCATTTGTTCCGGAGTTTTCAGATATTCCTGTTTGGTATATCTCATTCGGGTCGGATCGTCCAGTTCTTTACCGGTACTCAGGCAAATCAACCGTTCGTGAGCTTCGCCGTGCTCTTCTTCGATAAAATGTACATCATTTGTAGCCAGCAGTTTAGTGTTGGTTTTACGGGCAAGTTTAATCAGTTCAGCATTCTGGCGTTGTTGTTTTTCGTAACATTCGTAGTCTGCATTCGGTTTGTCGGTTTGATGTCGCTGAAGTTCAATGTAAAAATCGTCGCCAAATACTTCTTTGTACCAGAGAACGGCTTTTTCAGCTTCATCCGGATTGCCCGACTCCACTTTTTTATGAATTTCGCCCCCCAGACAGGCTGAAGAAGCAATCAGGCCTTCGCTGTACTGCCGAAGTATATCGTGGTCAATACGCGGACGGTAATAAAAACCTTCCATCCATCCAAGTGAAACCAATTTACACAGATTTCGGTAGCCGGTTTTGTTTTTGGCAAGCAGAACCAAATGATAGCCGCTTCTGTCTTCCTGATTAACTTTGGAATGTCGGGTATTGCGTGCGACATAAGCTTCGCAACCGAGAATTGGTTTGAAAAGCCTGCTTTCGGCGACGGCCAGTTGTTTTGACAGTTCAGCAATTTCACTTTCGGAAATGCCTTCTTTTTTCAGAGCATTTTTTATCTCAGCTATCTGGGACTTTACTTTTGCATTTTTCTTTTTTGTATAGTTAAAAAATTCCTTCACACCAAACATATTTCCATGATCGGTAAGTGCTATGGCATTCATACCGGATGCAGAAGCCTTATCGACAAGACCGCTGATTGTGGACATTCCGTCGAGGATAGAATAATATGAATGTACGTGTAAATGAACAAAAGAACCCATATATAAATGTCTGTTTTACTGAATCTTAAAACAATAAAGCGAATTGCTTTTTTGTGTTGCTAAAGATAGAAATAATTTAAGGAGCAGAAAAGTTTTCATTAAAGAAGTTATTGACAAAACAGGAATAAAAAATTTGTCCGTTTAATTTCCTTATTTTTCAGGGAATTAAACGGACATTACAGACAATGAATGCGATTATTTATATCATCAATCAGATGTTTTTTACAAAAACGTTTTTTGATTTTTCTGATTGCATTAAAAAGCCCATCTTAATAAGATATTTTTGGTGAGCAGTATTTTCGGTACTACAAATCAACTGATTGATTCCCTGATCTTTCATCACCTTAATATTTTCACGGTAAATAAAATCACCCGGTTTTAAGTCGCGGTATTGTGCAGTAACAAAATCGACATGCTGATAGAGTATCTGATTGTTTTTTTCACCTATAAAAACGCCTGCCAATGCAGCATTGCGAAGCAGTAAGAAGACATAGGTATTTTTATTTTCCTCTTCGTCTTTTAGTTTTTCCGGGTCGAAACGCGGGAAAAATTCCTTCAGTTCGCGTTTGTAAAAATCGAGAAAATAATGCAGATACGGATCGTCCGGTCTTACAACTATCGATTTGAACGAATCATGTTGCGAATACATCTGATAGAGGTAGTAAATATCGGCGAATACGATAAACAGATTAAGAAGCCCTACAGGCAATGCTCCGATCGCAAAACCATAAGTAGAAAAAATGGCAGCTCCCACAAAATTATACCATCTTAATTTTTTAATGGAACTCATGGTCAGCGACACGGCTACAACAATTGAACCCAGATAGCCGAACCATTCGATAAAAGGAATATTAAGAAACATAATAAATTGAATTATAAAAAGATATATGTGTTTTTTAGTCTTATTTTATATCAGGGGATGCAAAAATAATCATTTTTGTTTAATTGCAAGTAAATGTATATATAAAAAGAGCCTGTATCATTAGCCGGAGGAGCTCAAATCTATTTGTGCTGACTCCCGGTTTGCTAATAACCAAATATATCCGTAAAATACAAATGCATAAATATCAGTATAATAGAAAAAAACTCCTGAAATCTGTGTAAATTTACTTTCAAAATATTCTTTTGATACAATTACTTTCAGTGAAAAATTAATTGAAAAGCATTCACCGACGGATTGTTAAAAAATTACGAACTTTTGTGTTTCAATTTCAAGTAAATTAAATTTTAACATCATTAAGCGCCAAAATGTATCCCGGAATTCAAACTTATATATCATTTAATTCGGAATTTTACTTTGTTTAATTTTCATTCAAACCTTTTCAATGTCTGCCTTATAATCTCAATACATTTAGTTAGTTGTTCTTTTGTAATGACCAATGGTGGTGCAAAGCGAATGATATTGGTGTGTGTGGGTTTTGCCAACAAACCATTTTCGGCCAGACCGAGACAAATTTCCCACGCCAGATTATGGCGGTTTTTATTGTTAATAATCAGTGCGTTCAGCAAACCTTTACCCCTCACATATCCGGCAACATCTGATGATTTGCAGATTTCAGATAATTCATTTCTGAAATATTCACCTAAAACAAATGCATTTTCGGCTAATTTTTCGTCACGTATCACTTCTAAAGCTGCAATTCCTACAGCCGCCGCCACCGGATTACCACCGAAAGTAGACCCGTGTTGTCCGGGTCTGATAACTTCCATGATTTCATTTCCTGCCAATACGGCCGAAACAGGATAAGTACCTCCTGACAGTGCTTTGCCAAGAATAAGTATATCGGGATGAACCTGTTCGTAATCGCAAGCCAGCAATTTTCCTGTGCGACCTATCCCGGTTTGTACTTCGTCGGCAATAAATAGTACATTGTGTTTTTTACAGGCATCGTAACATTTAGCTAAATAACCATCGTCGGGGACATAAGCACCTGCTTCGCCCTGAACGGGTTCAACTAAAAAACCCGCAATATTTTTATTTATGGCCAGCACCTTTTCGAGGGCGTCGGAATTGTTGTACGGAATCACAATAAATCCCGGAGTGTAGGGTCCGTAATTATTAAAAGCATCCGGATCGATTGAAAACGAAACAATGGTGGTGGTGCGACCGTGAAAATTATTCTCACAAACCACAATCTGTGCTTCATTTCGTGGCAAACCTTTTTTTTCGTACGCCCATTTCCTGCAAATTTTAATGGCAGTTTCCACTGCTTCGGCTCCGGTATTCATAGGCAAAACCTTGTCATAACCGAAGTAGCGGGTTACAAATTCCTCGTAAATGCCTAATTTGTCATTGTAAAAAGCCCGTGATGTTAAAGTAAGCTGCCCGGATTGCCGAATAAGTGCATCTGTAATTTTCGGATGACAATGTCCCTGATTTACTGCCGAATAAGCCGAAAGAAAATCGAAATACCTTTTATTGCCGACATCCCATAAAAATACACCTTCGCCTTTCGAAAGCACAACGGGCAACGGATGATAATTATGCGCACCGTAATTATTCTCAAGTTCCATCAGGTGCGACGCTGTATTTTTCTGATTTTCCATATTTTTTAAAAATAAATTTTTAACTAAAATAATTCTATAAGTGTGTGGCAATAAATTTTGTTCAGAATACTTCTGCCATCATACATCTTACACTTCCGCCACCATATTTTTCGATGGTTGGTACAGCTATACTTACTAATTGGCTGTATTTGCTGAGAGAAGCAAGTTGATCAGTATTGAGCACTTCGAATGAAGATTGAGACATAACCAACAATTTTTCATTTTTCGTGTTGACCAACTGCAACATATTACCGGCAAAATGATGCATTTGTTCTTCGCTGATACTGATAATCTCTTTCGATGTGCTTCTGAAATTTCCGAGTACTTTTTTTCTTTCCTCTTCATCATCAATACTTTCGTCGCAAACCACCACAAACCGGTCGCCTGCACAAAGCATAACGTTAGTATGATAAACGGGTAGCCTTATTCCGTTTACAGTTTGATTGGCATGAAAACTAACGGGGATGTAACCGAGCTTGCTGCAGAATTTCCGGAAAAGTTGTTCGTTGGTTCGCTCCGACAACGCAGCATAAGCAATTTTGTTTTCACGATCGAGAATCATGCTTCCGGTACCTTCGAGAAAGATATTTTCGTTTTCGTACGAACTGTAATCAATCAGTTCGGTCATACCAAAACCGTTTCTGATAACTTTTGTAATAATGTCTTTACGTCTTTCGGTTCGCCGGTTTGTTGCAAACATCGGATAAATTACAATTTTTCCATCTTCGTGAAAAGTAATCCAGTTGTTCGGAAAGACCGAATCGGGCGTAACGGGCAACGGACTGTCTTTTTGTACAATGACATTGACTTTATGTGCCCTGAGTATTTTCACCATCGTCGTAAATTCCTTATAAGCAAGATTTTGGATGTCGGAGGCTGAAAGCTGATCATTTTGCTGAAAATAATTGTTTACAGCTGTCTGGTCATTGTATCCGAAGGCGACCGGTTCGACCATTAAAACGGTATCCGTTATCTGTTTTTCCATAAAAATTATTTTTCTGCATCGTTTTCCCTGACCAAAGGTAAAGTCGAACATCTTAACAGTCCGCCCATTTTAGAAATTTCGCGATAAGGTACCCGTTCGACGGTAATTCCCCATTGCTGCTCTAAATGGTTGTTTAATCTTGTGAAATTCTGTTCCGATACAACAACAGTTGGTGAAACAGAGAAAATATTGGAATTCATCCAATACATTTCTTCGCAGGTAATTTCGAACAAATTCTGTTGTCCGAAGATATCGACCAGTAAGTGATAATCATTTTCTGTACAGAATCCATCCTTATAAATCAATGCCTTATCTTTCCCGACAGGCATAAATGCACAATCGAGATGCAACACTCCGCGGCGTGGATCAGTGTCGTGCTTGTTTAATTCGAGGGGAATAAATTTTTTTTCGGGAAAGATTTCTTTCAAAAAACTGAAAGCATACAAGTTGGTACGGGCCGATTTGAGTTGCGCGTAATTTACTGCAGTGCAAATGCCCACGAATACCACATCATTATAAAGTACCACATCGCCGCCTTCGACATGTGCTTTTTCGGGCAGATTGAAGATTTTATTGTAAGCTATCTGATCGTAAATCACTTCATAAGCTTCTTTTTCGTCTTCCCTGTCGGGGATAATATTTGAATTAATGATTTTGTCGTCGATGACAAAGGCAACATCACGGGCAAAAACCTGATTGCAGTTTTCAAGAGTCCAGGGACGAAAAACCTGCACATTGTATTTGAGCAGCACCTTTTCGAATGCCGACATCTCTTTATAAACCGACTCCTCGGCAGGATAAATACCTTTCAGAACAGACTCATACGATTTGGCATCATAGGTATTCTGAAGTGCGGGCACATTACCTATCGATCCGGGTTGACCTAAAACTACAGCTTTTAATGTAGATGTTTCATTCTTTACGTTCAGTTGCATATATCTGGCTTTGTGCAAATATACATCAAAAAGTAGTTGACAAAGCTATGAACGATAAAAAAATGTTCAAATATTGTATAAATATTTATTTTTTTCCTTTAACGGGGTATTTGCCGCGCATTGACCGATTGCGAACAGTTTGTCCGGGCATATATACTGATACCGGCTTTCAGGACGGAATTCACTTACAGGTATCTATTGCATTTCAAACAGATAGGAGTCCTGAAAAATTTTCTTCATGATCAGGAGATCATTTTCGGCCATGGATTTAGTACTGTAAAACCTGCTGAAAACACGGTATTTGTTCTGATAAAAAATAATACCTGCGTAACTGTAACCATCTGAAATTAATTGATTCATTTCTTTTTTAGCCTCTGTTTCAGTATCATAACTACCACAAACGAGAAATATCGTGGGAACTTTCAATTCGCAGTCTGAATTTTGATCTGATGGTTGGTTAGTATTTGAACCTGAATTTACAACTTCGGCAACAGGATTAATTTCGGCATTTAAGAATTTTTTTTTCAGACTATCAACCACATTCTGAAGTGAAATCTGTACCAATCCACTTTCTGATTTCCATGCAGGATGAAGTAGTTGTTTATTGAGAAAAATAACAGGCAGATTAATTTCCTTATGGAATCCGGCTATTGAAAGTTGGTGTAACATTTCTTCAGCATATTTTTCATTGTTGAGGGTTTTCTCAATAAAATTAATGCCTGCAGCATTTAATACCAGTTTTGTATCACGACAATTTGAACAATCGGGTTTTGTATACAAAATCAAACTGTCCTGTACAGCAGCACATAAACCTGTAAAATTCAATACAGTAAAAACTAAAATAAGTATCTTTTTTTTAATAATTTTCATAACCTGCTTTACGTATTTTATCCGTATATATCAAAAAATCAATTATCAGTTGCAATCTTCAGAACAAACGACTTATTTCTGCCGATAAAAAATTTAACTTTTAAAAAAGTAAAAAACTGAATTTACTTGCCGGTTTTGTAAGTCAGAGTTCTTTAAAAACTATTGTTTACTGCAAACATAATATGAAAATTAGAAATTTGTGTTATGTCCGGATGTTTTTTTAAAGGAAATCCCGACTGTAAACCAACCGGGATTTCATTAGTAAATTATTTTTGCGACGTTTAACGTTTTTCAAATTTCAGAGTTTCTATAATTGTACCATTTCTGTTAATCGTAAGGAAATGCAATCCTGAACTCAGACCGGCTGTGTTCATCACGAAATTATTGGTTCCATTGGCAGAATTTACGATTTCATTCATGATTTTACGTCCATCAACCGAGTAAATAGTGAATTCGAGTTTGTCGTTGGTACTGTTCGAACAGGAAATATTTAACAGATCACTAACCGGATTAGGGTAAACTGAAATACCTGTTACATTAGTACCGGTAGTACTTACACCGGAAATTACCTTGTTGATAAAGAATGCTGAAACTGTGGCAGCGCTTACATTCACTGTAGTTGCAGCACTTATCTTCGACATTCCGTCAGACGGGGCAGAAGTGTTCTGTGTACAAACCAGTGACAGATAAAGTACATTAGTGCCCTGTTTTTCGATGCTGAATACAGTTTTAACATTAGTCGTAACGGTACCCTGGACTATAGCCCATTCAACTTCATGTTTTTTATTTCCCAAAGGTTTAACGTTTACTATATAAACTGTATCGATTGGAACATTATAATCGAAATTACATGCAGCCTGAAGTACTTTCGACAAGGTATCGGTAATAGCAGTAATTTCGGGAGTTAGTTTGCTGAACAGAGTATTATCGGGAAATGCAAAAACACAACTTCCATCATCGATTTTTGCTAATTTATTGAAATTCAAAGCTCTTGGTGATTTGCATCCGAAAACAACCGAGTCCTGTGAATAATAACATCTGCCTGCTTTGGTAGCAATCGGATTAAAGTTCAGTGCCAGCGAATCCATACAACCTCTGATTGAATCGGTAATTGTTACATACCTGCAACTACCATTGTCTTTCTTGGCGTATTTATTAAAATTCAATGCATAAGGATCGGTACATCCCGGAATGGAGTCATTGGAAAGGAAAATACATGTTCTGTTATTCTTTGTTGCATTCGGATTATAATTTATAGCATTTTTGTCAGTACAGCCGGGAATCTCAGCAGTATATCTGCAACGTCCGTTGTCGTGATTTGCTTTGGGATTAAAATTCAATGCAGCAGAATCAGTACATCCCCAAACCGGACGTTCGTATTTGCACGATCCATCATCAACATTTGCTCTTTTATTGTAATTAAAGGCCAGCGTGTCCATACAACCCGGAATAATTTTGGCGTATCTGCAATTGTGATTATCATACAGAGCCAGCGGATTGTAATTCAGTGCAGTAGAATCTTTACATCCATACAACATTTTGTTCCTTAAAGAATCCGGGCGGAAACCGGTAGTTGTATTTAAATGTGCTGAATCGAAAACACAACTTCTGTTATCAACAGTTGCATACTTGTTATAATTCAAAGCTTTGGGATTCATGCATCCGTAAATAACAGCCGGATGCTGAGGAGTTGTGTTGTGTGTCGAGTCAAAAACACACGTCCCGTTATCAACTGTTGCCAAAGGATTAAAATTTACGGCTCTTGGATTGGTACAGCCGTAAACAATTGCACCTGAACTCAAACCGGAAGTTGAGGCCAATAAATCAGGTGCCCAAAGAATACTGATGATCAGTAACTGAAGAAGTAAAATAGTTTTTTTCATACTCATAAAATTTTTAAATTGAATTGATCAGACTAAGCCCTGTTATATGAATTTATAAATGTCGTGCAAATATAAATTCAAAAATACAGCAAATCAAAGATTATAAGTAAACGCCTTGTTTTTATCAGTAGAAATCTGTACAAAGGTTCTTTTTGTTCGAATTTATAAGGTAAACACCTGAATAAACGACATTTCCACCTTACAAAAACCTGTTCCGGATCAGTAAGATTTCATAAAAAGTACAGGAGGCATTAAAATTTATTCGGAAAATCTGAAATTTAAAAATGTTTATTTAGATTTGTGCTCTTAAATTAATCAGACAACTTTATGCATTCAGGATTCATATTTCCGGTCGTCATTACCATAGTTTTCGGAGGGATATTTTTTCTTCAGTATTATTTAAGTCGAAAATCGGTGGTCAAACGTAAACTGAAAAAAGCAGCCGGCATGAAAATGTCCTCGTTTTATTCAGGCGATATTGCTAAAGTGGCAGGCAGTGTCGAAATTGTTGGTGAACCGCTGATAGCACCGCTTTCGGGCAGGGAGTGTGCTTATTATTACGTATTGGTGGAGCAACTTCAATCGTCAGGTAAAAGCTCGCACTACTCAAAATTGATTGAAGATGAAAAGAGTGGTACATTTTTAATACGTGATGGAAGGTACCGTGCAAAAATCAACCCCGACAGCAGACTTAAGACCTATCTTGTTCAGGATAAGGAGTACTCGTCGGGAACAGGAAACGATGCTACCACCACACTTGAAAGTTTTCTGAATCTGCATGGCGAGAAAAGTGAAAATTTTTTAGGTTTCAACAAAACAATCAGATACAAAGAAGGCATACTCGAAGCAGGTGAAATGGTAGCCGTTACCGGTCGGGGTGAATGGAAAACGGCTGTTGAAGCCGGGTTACCGGGCACTTACGGAAGAATACTGGTGTTCAGCTCCGACGAAAATGAGCCGGTATATATGAGCGACGACCCTGATACAATAATTATCAGTTACAATGATTTGACGGGTCAGAGCGGATCGGAAGTATAAACCGGAGAAATCATATTTAGAAAAACACCTTAAACGATAAGCTGACCTGAAGTAATTGAAGGCCGGCTCTCCAAAGTCAATCCGTTCAGAGAAAAACTATCAATTGAAAATCTGTTCTGAACGCAACATAGCGAAGTCGCTGTTTCATAAAGAAAACGCAACGTTGCGGCTTTGTGCCTCAGCAACGTTGCGTTCAAAAAAATGTTCGGATTTTAAATGCTGTTGATAACTAAAGAATCTTTGATAATTCATTTAGTTACCACCTTATACCACAATAAAGACTTTAATTACAGACTATTGATAGCATTCAAATCCTCAAAAGCCACTTTCAATCTTGCAATCAGCGATTCTTCTCCCTTTCGCAGCCACACACGCGGGTCGTAGAATTTTTTATTGGGCTTTTCAGCACCTTCGGGATTCCCGATTTGACCCTGCAGATAATCGTGATTTTTTGATTCGAAGCCACGCACTCCGTCCCAATACGCCCATTGAGTATCGGTATCGATATTCATTTTTACAACGCCGTAGCTGATAGCTTCCCTGATTTCTTCGTGAGTGGAACCGGAGCCACCATGGAAAACAAAACTAACCGGATGTTCGATGTTCAGCCCGTCTTTTTCTTTGATGTATTCCTGCGAGTTTTTCAGGATAACCGGCATAAGTTTTACATTTCCGGGTTTGTAAACTCCGTGTACATTTCCGAACGAAGCAGCGATTGTAAAGTTTGGTGATATTTTCTTAAGTTCACTGTAAGCATAATAAACATCCGCAGGCTGAGTGTACAACAGACTGTTGTCAACTCCGCTGTTGTCGACACCATCTTCTTCTCCTCCGGTAATTCCGAGTTCAATTTCGAGTGTCATTCCCATTTTGCTCATACGCTCCAGATAACGTTTACTGATTTCGATGTTTTCTTCAATCGGTTCTTCGGAAAGGTCGAGCATGTGTGAACTGAACAGAGGTTTACCTGTTTCGGCAAAGTTCTTTTCACTGGCATCGAGCAGTCCATCAATCCAGGGAAGTAATTTTTTGGCTGCATGGTCGGTATGCAAAATAACACGTACACCGTATGCTTCGGCAAGCGTATGTATATGTTTTGCACCTGCTATTGCTCCGAGTATGGCCGCCTGTTGCCCTTCGAGTTTCAATCCTTTTCCGGCATTGAATGCTGCACCTCCGTTGGAAAACTGTATCATCACCGGTGCATTTGCTTCTTTAGCAGCTTCCATCACCGCGTTCACTGTGGATGAACCAACCACATTTACAGCCGGAATTGCAAATCCCGATTCTTTGGCTACCTTAAAAATAAATTGCAGATCGGCACCCGTAACAACGCCGGGTTTTACTGCATCTGAAATCTTACCCATAATTTATTTATTTTGAATTAAAATTAATTGTTTTGCCATATAACAATTATCACATAATAAAGTTGAAATGCAGTTGTCAAAAATATAGCGGATGCTGCAAAATCACAGAACAGATATTACCTGTTATAGACAGTATATAATATTTAAAAAATTGCAACTATAATTATAGTCTTTACTTATAAACAGAGTGGAAAATTTTATTGATTTTCTTCATTTGTTATATTTTAATTTGATTAAAAAATCGAATTTATACATAAAGTATGTGTATAAAACAGCCGTTTTTTGAATCAAATCGTGTCGAAATGAACCTCAAAACCGGATTTTAGAGGCATGAAATTGAAAAAACAGAGAAAAAATGAACTTTGGATTTGAAAAAATATTAGTTTTTTTTGACATATTGACAGAATATACAACGAAACACTTTCTTTTTGATTTGCCCGAAGCAGATATATCGCTTAATCATTGTTTATCAGCATTTTAAATAATTAGCAACTCCAATGAAATAGTATTAAAACACAACTTTAAGAGTATATTTTCAATCAATTTTCAAGAAAACCGAGCCTTTTTTTTGCATATTATTTCGATTTAGTAACAAAAAGATTTGTTTTTAAAATTTTAATATTCTAACTTTGCGTTTACCTTTTTTTCGAAATATTTAAAGAATAACTAAATTAAAAGGCTTAATAGATTAATAAACAAAATGTAAATTTATGAGAAAACTAACTTTCTTATTGGCCTGTCTGTTCATGATAGGAGTAGGTCTGGTTCAAGCTCAATCAAAATCTGTTTCCGGAAAAGTGATTTCGGCAGAAGATGGGCAACCAATTATTGGCGCCTCAATTTTAGTAAAAGGTACTACATTGGGTACCGTTTCTGATTACGCCGGAAAATTTAATATTTCCAATATTCCTGCTTCGGCAAAAATATTGCAAATATCATACATCGGTATGCAGAAAATGGAAGTTGAGATCAAACCAAATTTAACTATTTCGATGACTTCCGACAATCAGGTAATTGATGAACTTGTAGTTGTAGGTTACGGAACTGTACGCAGAGAAGCTAAAACCGGTTCAATCACGAGCGTTTCGAGCGACCAGATTGCAGAAATTCCTGCTTCGTCAATCGACAAAATGCTTGCTGGTAAATTAGCCGGTGTATCCATCACCTCACAATCGGGGCAGCCGGGTTCAAGCTCAAGCATTCGTATCCGTGGTACAAGCTCCATTAATGCAAGCAACGAACCTTTGTACGTAGTGGATGGTATTCCTGTAATGACAGGCGACCAGAGTGCTTTCACCAATACCAACAATGCGATTGCAATGATTAACCCTAACGATATTGAAAGTGTTACCGTACTTAAAGATGCTGCTGCAGCTTCAGTTTACGGATCGCGTGCTGCCAACGGTGTTATCCTGATTACCACTAAATCGGGTAAAGACGCCAAGAGTAAGTTTACTGCACGTGCCAAAATGGGAGTTTCGCAACTGGCAAACGACAATAATTTCGGAATCATGAGCCCCTCTGAACTGTTGAGCTATCAACGTCAGGCAGCAATCAATGCAGGTAAAAATCCGGATAATCCCACAAGCACCTATTATCGTCCATACGAATTGCTGACACGTCCTCAAACCAACTGGATGGATCATTTCACCCGTTTGGGAAAAATGCAGGAATACGAAATCAATGCTCAGGGCGGATCTGCAAAAACTCAAATGTACAGCTCTTTTTCTTATCATAAGAATGAAGGTATCTATTACGGTGTTGAATTCGATAAAATTCAGGCCCGTGTAAATGTCGACCATCAACTTACCAGCAATTTAAAGATGGGAGCAAGGGTGAACACAGGTTATATGTATGGCGAAGATGTACCTATGCAGTCGCTTTACTATTCAAATCCTGCATTTGCCGGTATGACTATTCTGCCCTGGACTCCTGCTTACAACGCTGATGGAACTCACAATGTAAACATCTCCGAAAACGCTAATACCAACCCGAGAGCTACTGCCGAATATGATCAGCAGTGGGAAAAACAATACCGTTTCAATGGTAATATGTACCTCGAATGGAAACCAATCAAAGGATTAACAATCAAATCGACCAACGGTGCCGAAGCTAATTTTGGTGAAGGTCGCAGGTATTGGGCTCCCGAAACGAACGAAGGAGAAACTACTTTACAAACACAACAAACTTTGTATCGCGTACTTACCACATCGAATACAGCTGTATACGAAGGTACTTCGGATCAGCATTCATTCCGCGGACTGGTAGGTCAGGAAGCAACCCACAGAACTTATTGGGGAATGTACGAAAGTTCAAAAAATATCGATCCTAAAATCCCTTACCATGTAGGTGGAAATTCAACCAATGACCTCGATTACGGAACCAACACTTCTACATTGATGTCTTATTTTGGTGTATTGGATTACAACTATGCCGGAAAATATTACTTACAGGGATCGGTTCGTTACGACGGTAGTTCGAAATTCGGTGCCGATAACCAATGGGGTTTGTTCTATTCGGTAGGTGCATCGTGGAATATCCACAACGAAGCATTTATGAAAGATTTACGTTCGATCAATGTACTTAAATTACGTGCAAGTTATGGTTTGAATGGTAACAATGCCATTGCCGATTATATGCAATACGGAGTGTATGCTCAAAGTACTTACAATGGCGTTACCGGAATGTTGCCTTCTACTCCTGCCAATAATAATTTGTCGTGGGAAAAGAATGCATCATGGAACGTTGGTTTGGATTTCACATTCCTGAAACGTTTTACAGGTAGTTTGGATGTATATTCACGTAAGACAACCGATATGTTGCTTGCCAAACAATTATCAAGCACAAGTGGTTTCACTTCTGCCATTCAGAATGTAGGTTCAATGTCGAACAGCGGAGTTGAATTCCAGTTCGATGCCAACATTATCGACACCAGAGATATCAAATGGGATTTAGGATTTAATCTTGCTCACAACAAGTCAAAAATTCTTGAACTTTCGGGCGATGAAATGATATCGTATGCCGATGATTCAAGATTAAAACACATTGTAGGCGAAAGCTTCCTTACTTTCTATCTGAAAGATTATTACGGAGTGAATCCTGTCAACGGTGAAGCTTTGTGGAGAACCGATGCGGGTGAATTAACCAACGACTTTAACAAGGCTGCTTATATCAAAGCCGGAAGTCCGGAACCTGTTCTGACAGGAGGTATCAATACTTCATTCACATGGAAAAATCTTACATTCAGTGCATTGTGTGAATTAAAAACAGGTAATAAAGTATTGATTATTGAGAACCGTTACCTTCAGTCGGATGGTAATCAAATGTCGATGAATCAATCAACATCTGCATTGAACTACTGGAAAAAACCGGGAGATACAGGTGTGAATCCTATTCCGGTTGCCGGAAACTCTTCCAATTCATACAGCTATGCTTCTGATCGTTTTATCGAAAAGGGTGATTATCTGAGAATTAAAGATGTTACACTTTCATATAGTTTACCACAATCGGTACTCAAATCAATTGGTGTAAATAACTTTAAAGTGTATGCAAGTGGTTTGAATGTATTTACTTTCCACGATGTTAACTTCTGGGATCCTGAACGCGGTGTTGATGGAATGGGATATGGTATTTATCCAATGACCAAAACCTTTGTTGTAGGAATTGATTTAACATTTTAATGAATTGCTAAAAGAAAAACAGATATGAAAAAAATTAAAATAATATGCATGGCAGTCCTTGCTGTTGGACTTGCTTCTTGTGATGGGTTTTTGAATCAGGAACCTGTAATGTCTCAAAGTAATGAAATCGTATTGTCCGATTTCGAAGGACTTGATAATGCAACAGCCGCTGCTTATTCTCCGTTACAAAGTGTAAACTGGTATGGAGCTAACTTTATACTCAGCGCCGAACTAAGAGGTGGAAATGCAAAAAATCCTACCAATACCCAGTTTACTTCGGGCCGATACACTACCGAGTACAACTGGAACTTCTCAGCGAGTGCAACTTCGCCTATCTGGAATACTGCCTATTATGTGATATCGGCTGCCAACAATGTTATCAACAATCTCGATGGAAAAGCTAAAGGTTCGGTTACTCAGGCCGACCTGAACAATCTCAAAGCAGAATGTTTGTTCCTTCGTTCATTGTCGTATTTTGATTTGGTACGTACTTATGCTCAACCTTACACCTACAAGCCACAAAGCCCCGGTGTACCGGTAGTACTCGAATCAAAAATCGGTTTGCCTGCCCGTAATACCGTAGCAGAAGTATACGACCAGATTGTTAAGGATTTATTGGAAGCTGAAAGCGTAATTGACCCTGCTTATGTACGCAGCGGCGTTACCGATCCTGCTGCAACAGTTACCAAACCTGCTATTCAGGCTTTGTTATCAAGGGTATATCTGTACATGGGTAACTGGCAGAAATGTGCTGATTACGCTACTAAAGTAATCAACAGCGGAAAATACCAGATGTTTACAGCTGACAATTATGAAAGTCAGTGGGGAATGAATACTGCCCAGACAGGCGGAGAAGTAATTTTCGAAGTGTTTGGTTCACAAAAGAATTCATACTGGGGCAGCTGGGAAGTTATTTCATGGCTGGTTTATCCGGGTGGATATGCCGATGTGGCTTCGACTGCCGACCTTCGTAACCTTTACGAAACAGGTGATGTTCGCGGCAATATGTTTATCTCCGATCCCGAAGCTCCTGATCATTTCTGGACTTTGAAATATCCTGGAAAAACAGGAACCAACCACTTGGAAAACAATATCGTGGTTCTCCGTCTCTCCGAAATGTACCTCAACCGCGCTGAAGCTATTTACAGAGGCGCTGTTATTCCGGGCGTAACTGCTGAATCAGACCTGTTGAAAATCACTTCGAACAGAGGTGCATCTCCGGTTTCTGCATCGGCTACCACCATTTTCAAGGAACGTCAGAAAGAACTTGCATTCGAAGGTCATATCATTTATGATTATGCCCGTACTCAGACTTCTCTGGTCAGAACAGACTACAACGGCACAGATATAACTAAAAATATTCCTTTCCCGAGTTATATGTGGGCATTGCCGATTCCGAAAAGAGAAATGGATGCGAATCCTAATATGGTTCAAAATGACGAGTATAAATAATTTAAGAATATAAGATTATGAAAATATTAAAATATATTTTGGTTTTGACAATCGGTGCTTTCCTCTTCACTTCCTGTGACGATCTGAATAAAGCTCCTATTTTCGATGATGCTGATGCTTTTGTGGCATTCCGTAGTTCAACCGTAAGTATTGGTGAGGAAAAAGGTACCATTGATATTCCTGTTCTCCTTACATCGCTTTCGGGAATCTCGACCACAGTAAACTTCGAATTTGTTGCCGATGGTGCAACTGCTATCGAAGGTAAAAATTATCAGGTTTTAAATACTGAAAAGAAGCTTACTTTTACAAAAGATGCTCCTACTCAGTACATCAAGCTTAAATTGCTGGACAATGCAACTTTCAATGGTGATGTTTCTGTAACCATTAAGTTAAGTTCACCGGTAGGCGTTAACCTTGGTGCAAGTAAAACCTGTGTCCTGACCATTACCGACGACGAACATCCGTTGTTGTTCATTCTTGGTGACCTGACAGCTAAGGGAACTTCTTACTTTAACGGTGCGGAAGAATGGAAAATTACCATTTCGAAAGATGCTACCGACCTGACAAAAGTATGGATTTCTAACTTTGTTAACGGAGGTTCTTCTGCCAACAGCCCGATTTACGGTGTTGTAAATGCAGAAAAGACTGAAATAAAGATACCTGTAAGTCAAATCATTGCTACAAGTACTTCATATCCGAAAATTATTCTCGAAGGATTCTACGGACCTGATGGCGCAGAAGATATACCTACCGGTGGATTTATCACAGGTAAGATAGCAACTGACGGAACAATTACCATTCAGGATGAATTCGGATCTCATGTTTATAAAGATGATGCTGCGTCTGTATCTGCAGGCTGGTACAACATTTATAAAGCAGGTGTAACTATGAAGAAAAATTAATTTATTAAATTAAATAGATATGAGACGTTTAATATATAATGGAATTTTAGCAATTGGTCTGATTTTAGCCGGTTGCACAAGTTTTGATCAATACGCATCTGAAGTTTATGATGCTGGTCCTTCGATAGCTGTTACTGCTACGGCTGTTACCGATTCGACATTTACTCTTACTGTAACTCCGGGTGCCGGTACTGTTTACTACTCTTATGTAGTTGAACAGGCCGATGCTCCGAAAGACGTTGTAGCTGCAAGTCTTTTGAAAGGTGTAACTTACAAGGGAATTCTGAACGGGGTAATCAATACCACCGACTATCCGACATTTACATCGAATATGCGTACAAAAGCGGGTGCTCCTTTGTGTTTGCCGAATAAAGTGTATCAGATTTATGCCGTGGCTGCCAATAAGGAAGGTATTGTAGGCAATGTAACCAAAATTTCGGTTACCACTACCGATAGCAAAAGCCCCGGTGCTGCTTCATTCTCCGGCAATGCTTCGACAAAATCGGCAGCTGTTACATTCTCCGAAAACATCGTAAGATCGACCGGAAAAGTTACAGCAACTTATTACAAGGAATATGATGTGGCCAACCCAACGGTTGTTGAGCTGACCAACAGCAATATCAGTATCAGCGGTAAAGTGGTTACCATTTCAGCTCCGGATGCACCTGCAGGTGCATTCGTGAACTTCAACTGGGAAGCCGGTGCATTTACTGATGTCTTCGGAAATCCTTGCAGCGCTTATACTACCAAAGGTTTCAGTGCTACTACAGGTGCTCAGGTGGGTGTTCGTTTCCGTGCCGAAACAGTGGCTTTCGATGTGCTTGACAAATACTTTACTACTCCGGCTATAGGCTCTGCATTTGTTGACTGGACCACTTTTGATGGTGCTATTGAATTTGACAACAATATTTACAGAGTGAATGCGAATATCAAAACCGGTGATTTTAAAGTAATTTATTCAAGTGCTTCCAAAACTTCGTCAATTAACTATTTGTCGACCGACTGGACAGTATCAGGCAAGAAAATCACTTATAAACTGAAAGAAGCTCCGGCTTTCGGTGATAATATCGATGTGTCGATTGCTGCAGGTGTTATATTTGATGTTTGGGGAAATCCGAACAAAGTTTACACTTCAACAAAAACAAAATGGAGCCGCTACGAAGCTTTAGGAACCTATAGTTTTACCTATACTTCAGCTTACGATGCAACTCCGGTGACTTATTCAGCCGACGACGTGGTAATTGTTAAGGATCCGAGCGTAACCAATGGTGTTATCCTTATGGATTTCTATAACAAAGGATCAAAAGTAAAGGGTATTTACGATGTTAGCAAACATACAATGTCAATTGCTCATTTATCGCAGTTGGGTACAGCCCTGGATGGCGGTACGCTTTACGGACTTGCTACCTACGATCGTTTGGGTGCAACAGGTGCCAAAGGTGATATTATTTTTACAATCAGCGACGATCAGAAAACTATTACATGTGCCAATCAGCTTGCTATTGTGGCCACAAGTACTGATTATGCAACCCTGGTTGGATACTGGGACAAACTGAACGATGTGAAATTAACCAAACTCACAACCGGAAGTGCAGTAAAAGGTATTCAAAAAAGCCAGAAAAAACATACTGCCTCTGTTGTAAAAGTTCCTGTCGCAAGATAAAACTTTTATAAATAAATTTAAGAAGGACTGTTTATTTATATTCAGTCCTTCTTTTTTCTATCTTTGTAGTGAATTAAAATATAAATATATGTATCAAAAGTTTGTTTATTTTATTTTTTGTTGGTTTCTTTCGGTATCAGCTCTTTTTCCGAAATCTGTTACAAGTCAGTTCGTAGTTTCAAAATTACCCTCTTTTGCATCAGCCAAAGGTATTTCATTCGACGAGGTTCAGCAGATTACAGCATTTAAATACCGTGGCAATACAGCTTTCTACTCGGTTAATTTCAAACCGGATGGATGGATGCTCATTGCTGCCGACGACGAAGCAACTCCCATCATTGCATATTCAAAAACAGGAAATTTTGTTGCTACTCAGCTTCCTGAATCTATGCAAAGCTGGCTTGACAACTATGCAGGAAATATCCTCGAACCTTCGGTCGACTCACAGAAAACAACTCATCCGGGCTGGGAAACCGCTCCTGAAAAATCATCGGCAGCCGTTAAAGCTGATATTGTGGAACCACTTGTTCAGGTGAAATTTAACCAGTCGAGTCCATGGAATAAATATTGCCCGGCCGATAACAACGGCAAAGCTTATGTGGGCTGTGTGGCTGTGGCTATGGCTCAGGCGATGACAGTTCCTCAGTATCCTGACAAATCAGTCGGTTATTTCAGTTACAACTGTCCTCCGTACGGAAATTTATCCATCGATTATAATAATGAGCCGGCATACAACTGGAGTTTAATACTTTCGGGTACCGACAACAGAGATGAAGCTGCCAGACTGCTTTATCATTGTGGCGTTTCTGTAAAAATGGAGTATTCATCAACCGGCTCGGGAACTCAGACAAGCTATATCCCGGCTGCCCTGAAAACATACTATAAATACCCGAATTCCGTTGTTTCATACAGCAGAGGGAGTTACTCAGGCAACTGGGAAGATTTGATTAAAAATGAGCTGTATCACGGCAGAGCTGTGGTTTATTCAGGCAACGACGGACTTGGAAATCCTGGTCATGCTTTCAATCTTGATGGCTTTGACGGAAACAGTATGTATCACATCAACTGGGGTTGGGGCGGAGCTAATAACGGCTACTATTCTATCAATAATGTAAAGGATGGTACTAATGATTATACTAAAAACCAACAGGTGGTGGTAGGTATCAGGGCTCCTTCGGTCGGTCCTTCGGACATCAATATCAGCAACTTAACAGTGAAGGAAAACCAGCCTGCCGGTACTGTGGTTGGCGACATTACCATCGACAGTGAAGCCGTGAATCCTGTTTACGAATTTGTTTTAAAAGGTGCATTCAGCATTTTTCTTCACGATTATATGCCAAGTGCTTTTTATGTGGAAGATGGCAAACTTAAGACAAGTGCTTCTTTTCAGCTCGAGGATGAATCAATTCCGGTAAATGTGAAAGTTACTAACGTAGCCAATAAAATGTATTATGAAAAGCAATTCAACATTGCTATTGTAGCTGCGAATACAGCCATTAACAGCCCGAATGATTCAGAAAAAAATATATTTTTCAGCGACAATACAATCATTTACAACGGTAATGAAGAGAATGCTCAATTCACCCTCTTTACACTTTCCGGTTCAAAAGCATTAAATTTAAAATTACAAAAGGGGCAAAACTCCCTTACCGGATTTAATCTTGCGCCGGGTTATTATATTTTAAAAACAAACGAAATTTCAATTAAGCCAATCAAAATATTTATCCATTAATTCTGAAAGAATATGAAAATCAAAGATTTAATAATGTTTTTGTTGCTATCAACTTTTGTTGTAAATGCTCAGGGTTATGAACCTACCACAAAGTGGCCCTATTTGTACAATGATTTCAATAAAGGTACTGTGTATTTTGCAGATAATTCGAAAACCACTGCTTCGGTCAATATTCATCTGATGGGCAGTTTGCTTCATTACGAAAAAGACGGACTAATCTATCATATCGACAACCAAAAACTTACCGGGGTTGAAATCGGCGACGACAAATTTGTTCCTTTGGATGGTAAACTGGTGAAGATTATCGCTAAAATGGGAAATAACTACCTCGCCAAACTTACTACAGGCGATTTTGATGCATTGATGACAAGTAGCGGTGCTTATGGTATGAGCTCAACGAGTTCGTCGGTTAATAAATTGAATTCAATAGATATAGGTGGTATCAGCAACCTGAATTACAGACTAATGGTCGATGAAAAACAGGAAGGGCGCATTCTGCCTCTGAAAGTTTCGTACCTGCTTTTTGTTGACGGTAAAACGATTCCTGCTGTTAAAGCGGAGATTGAAAAACAACTATCAGGTGACCAAAAGGCTGAATTTAAAACTTTTATAAAAGATAATAAAATAAAATTCAACAAAGAGGAAAGTTTGATGGAACTGCTTAGGTTCTTTCAAAAAAAATAGCCCGCAACAGTGTTGATATTCAATAATATATATATAAACAGGAAGCCCGCTCATTTGCAGGTTTCCTGTTTTTTCTTTGTTTTTACCAATGATTATTTAAACACGGAGCTACTGCGTACCAAAAAAAACACCTTTTTTTATAACTGTTCTTTTGTTATCAGCCTGAAATCAGTCGAAAACGAACCTTTATTTTCCATTCCGCCTAAAACCTTAAGCGCATATTTTATCCCTTCCACAGCCATTTGCGATCCGAATGCGTCGATGGTTGCAGGCATTTCGCCGGTTTGCAGGAAAGGCCGGACAGATGCATCATTATCAAAACCTATCACAGGAATAATTCCCGATTTGTGGTGCTTTTTAAGGACTTTAAGCACCCCCAGTGCCATGGCATCGTTGCTGCACAAAACGCCCTGAACTCCGGGATACTTTTCATAAAGGCTGCTGAAAACCTGCTCAGCTTTGTCAGTTTCCCAGTCGGCCGGTTCAGATGCGAGCAACTGAAGTCCCGATTCACTGATTGATTCCATAAATCCCGCTTTTCGTTGTTGCGCATTTTCGGCTGCAGGGAGCCCTTCAATCAGAATGACTTTTGCTCCCTTACCGATTTTAGCGGCAAGTACATCACCTGCTTTTTTGGAGGCCGTTTTATTATCAGGCCCCACAAATGTGAGCTCTGCATCTGATTCACGCAATAATTCCTCATCGAGTTTTATGTCGATATTGATAACTTTTACTCCCGACTTTAAAGCTTTCACAGTCACCGGTACTAATGCTTTCGAGTCGATCGGCACAAGCACAATAGCGTCAGCTCCATCCTTAATCAGATTGTCGACCAGCTCTATTTGCTGCTCGATTTCGGTTTGTGAGGCAGTCCCGACTGTTATCAGTTGAAATTTTTTTTCATTTTCAGCAAATAACTCCGCTCCTTTTTTCATTTCCTGAAAAAATTCGGCATTAAGCGACTTCATTACCAGACCAATAACAGGTTTCATTTGATTATTATTTATATACCTGCCCCCTAACACGGATCTCACACCAACCCTCTCAGGGAGGAGAGGGAGAAAGAAAGGGGGAATAAACAGATTTTTCGATTTTTGTTATTTTACAACTTCAAACTAAATTTTCGACATGGTGATGGTGATGAGTCCTGCAATAAACAACACAAACATCGCCGTTAGCAGAGCATTGGTACCTTTTGGTGCCGATTTAAATTCTTTCCATACAAATACTCCCCAAAACATGGCCACAACAGGAGCCCCGTTTGTCAGTGCGTACGAAATCGTCGGTCCGGCTTTGGGAATGGCCATAAAACTTACCACCATACCTGTCATCCATATTACTCCACCTAAAACGCCTGTGAAATGGGTTTTCATATCACCTTTAAAATAATCCTTCAGACTTAGTTTTGCGCCTTCAACCGGATGACGCATAACGAAATAATTAAAAACCGGAGTGCTGATCAAGGCTCCAATGCTAAAGAAAAATACACCTGTAAACGGAGTAAGACTACCGGTTCCTCCTGAAACATAAGCAGGGTCGAGCGATTTTACCACTAATCCGTAAAAAAAAGCTATGGTAACACCTGCCAACAGGGAAATAACCAATCCTTTTGTCATGGATCCTTTTTTGGCTGTCGATAATTTCCTGTAAGCCGCCATGCAAAACAAGATAGCTGCTACAATAAATCCTACTCCCGAAAACAGAATCATCGTATTATTCCCCTGAGCACCGGAAATAAAAAAGTTGACCAGAATACCCAACACCCAGGCAAGTCCTCCTCCAATCGGAAAACCTACAGCCATACCGGCAATGGCCATTGCTGCTACCAGCAAAAGTGTACCCAGATTCCAAACAATTCCACCGGCCATGGCATACAAAATACTGGTGGAGTCAGCCTGCGTTAAATCTTCGATAAAACCGCGACCATCGGAACCAAAACTACCAAGGGTAAATGCAGCTACAACAGCGGTGAGTAGAAGCCCCCAGACAAAATCGAAATAAAATAACTCGAAACGCCAGTTTTTAGCTGTCATTTTTTGAGTGTTCGACCACGAACCCCAGCACACCATACTGAAAAGCAGAAAAATTACTGCCGGGAGAAAACTGTGAATTAGTAACATAATGTATCAGATTTTTATGGTTAAGCGCAAATTTTGCCAATTCTCACTAACAATTACCAAAATACATATTCGGAAATTTGTGTTGATTTGCGTAATTTACGTTCAGAATCGGTTTCTTATTTGTGATGATATAAACTCCAGCCTAAGTAGGTTTCAATCGACTCACTAATGATTTCGGCTACGCTTCCACGTACCATGGCTACATGATGCTCATATCCGTTTTTGCAGATATATTTAAGCAATTGCTGCAAATTGTCAACCTGCGAAACTGCAATACCGCCATCCATACCGTAAGGATCCTGTGTAAATTTCCCCTGTCCGAGATAGGATTTGATAACTCCTTTGGTATCGTCGGTGGAAATGCGGAAATACGAGAAATCGCCCGGTGCCACCATGCCTTTTACAGCTCCGAATGTATCTTCCTGACCCAATACTGTTCCAAGAACATCGAGCGAACCTATGGTCAGTTCATTTTGCATAAAGCTTTTAGGATAATTGCTGCAATGTGTGCAAACGCATTTGTTGCGGTCGGTGCCGAAATTATTGTTCCAGTCGAGCAATGCCGGTGCATTCCCCGAAGCCAGCATCAAAGTGTACATCGAAACGGCTCCGGCGATGTCCACTTCGCAGGCACTCGGCATCAGTTTTTCGCCCAGCATACTCATAGTCAGGCACGAAGCACAGCCATAGTTATGTTGCAATGAATCCCAGCATTCGATAGTGGATGCATCAATTTCGTTAGCAGCAAGCCAGTTTTCGACAGCCACACCAAATTTTGCCTGACGAATAATTTTATCTTCGTGAACAGTGGTGGCAATTTTACCATAATCTTTAATCTCTGCCAGTTTCCATTTCAGATCGGCCGATTGCAGATTTACTTTATTGGCAGCCCCCAGAATTTCAGATAAGTCTACCGTAACCACAGTGATACCGGTAGCCTGAAGAATTTTTTCGCTGGCACGTACCGTCTGGAAAGCCGCCGGGCGGGCACCGATAGCACCGATACGGGCATTGCGCAACCCGTTCACCACTCGGCAAACCGAAGCAAATTTCTTCACATCCTGTTCGAATAATTCACTGTCGAGCGGATAAGTATGATAAACAGTATCGGTAAACGGAATTCCGTACTGATAAAAATTATTGCAAACCGAAATTTTACCACAAAAAGCATCGCGGCGACTGTATACATCAACTTTATCATTATCGTCGTCCATTGCCTGAACCAGAATGGGTACATTCAGCCCCGATAATTTAATCGCATTTACAATTCCAAGCTCGTTACTAAAATTGGGTAACACGATGATAATTCCATCAATTTTATCGCGGTTATCGCTGAAAAGCTTAGCGCATTTTTTACCGTCTTCGTAACTGTCAACACTTCCCGACACAGTAGCATCTACCGGAAGAATTACATAATCGTGTCCCAATGCTTCAATTTTCGGAAGCAAAATTTCGCGGGCAGCCAAACCAAGTTTAGCACTGAAAATATCTCTGGTACCGATAATCAGTCCAAAGGTGAGTTTTTGTTTGTAAGCCATATTTTTTATATTAGATATTTAGTGAATTATATTATGTCTTTTGTCTTTGTTCTTTTATCAATCCTTCCGTGTCCCTGATTTTTCATTTATTTCATCATGGTACGTTGAACCGCTTTTTGCCATTCAGCATGTAATTGTTCCATCAGCTGAGGCTTCATTACAGGAGTTATATAATCGTTGGTCGATCTTAATTTTTCAGCTTCAGTAAGCGACTTCCATTTTTTCAGAGCGAAGCCGCTCATCAGGAAAGCGCCAAGAGCCGAAGCTTCCTGAATAGGACTGCGGTTGATTTTTGCCCGGAGCATATCGGCCTGAAACTGCATCAAAAAATTATTCTTCACCGGACCACCATCCACGCGTAATTCTTTTAATTCCACCCCTGAATTTTGTATCAAATCCATCAGATCTTTCACCTGATAAGCTATCGATTCGAGGGCGGCACGAACAATATGGGCTTTTCCGGTTCCCCGGTTCATCCCGCAAATCAGGGCTTTGGCATCATTATCCCACCAGGGAGCACCCAATCCGGCAAATGCGGGAACAAAATATACCCCGTCGGTACTGTTTACCGAAGTGGCCAGTTCTTCCGTTTCAGCCGCCGATTGAATCAGTTTCAAATCGTCCTGCAGCCATTTAATGGTAGCTCCTGTGCAATGTATATTTCCTTCGAAAGCAAAATAAGTTTTGCCGCAGGTTGAAAAAGCAACGGAAGTAACCAGTCCTTTGGGTGCCGGCAATGCCTTTTCCCCGATATTAATCATGATGGAGGAGCCGGTTCCGTAAGTAGCTTTTCCCATGCCGGGAGTAAAACACATTTGTCCGGCCAGTGCTCCGTGCGAATCGCCCAGGACACCTGCTATTGGTGTTTCGGGAATTATTCCGCCGAAAGAAGTTGTACCGTATATGCTGTCACAGGGTTTCACTTCAGGTAACAGGGAGGCAGGTATTGTAAATAAATCAAGCAATTCCTGATCCCATTCAAGAGTATGTATATTGAATAAAAGTGTACGTGAAGCGTTGGTATAATCGGTTGCATGCACTTTACCTCCGGTCAGGTTCCATATCAGCCAGCTATCCATAGTTCCCATCAGCAAATAACCATTTTCTGCATCCTGACGTGCATTTTCAACATTGTCGAGGATCCATTTTATACCGCTTGCCGAAAAGTAGGGGTTGATTATCAATCCTGTTTTTTCGGTTACCATTGGTTGATGACCCTGTGCAATCAAATTTTCACAAATGTGTGTTCCGCGGTTACATTGCCAGACTACTGCATTATAAACCGGTTTGCCTGTACGCTTATCCCATACAACTACTGTTTCGCGCTGATTGGTAATGGCTATCGACAAAATCTGATCACGGGCAGAGATGTGATTATCGACAAGTGATTTTACAGCCTTAAATGTGTTTTCGATAATTTCAACCCCATCATGTTCAACAAATCCGGGCTGTGGATAATACTGCCGGTGATCTTCTGATGTTCCGGCGATTAATTGTCCGTTTTCGTCGAAGAGCATTGCTTTGGTGGCCGATGTACTTTGGTCGATGGCTATGGTAAACTGCCCCCCGTTCCCCTGAAGGTGAAGTTCAGAATTAGTAATGTTGCTGAAATTATTTTGATTCATTTATATCTTTTTTTTAAAATTCATGAGGCCCAATCCAATCCACCTTTAGGGGGTCAGAGGGCAGCTATTTTCAGAATTCCTTCGGTATCAATTCCGTAATACTTAAAAATCTCGGACGGAGTAGCATGAATTGCTGTTTCGTCAGGGATTCCAAGTATTTTGAGTTTTGCGTTGCCGGTTTGAGCGACGATTTCAGCCACTGCACTACCCAGACCTCCAAAAATACTGTGTTCTTCCACGGTAATTATTTTACCGGTTTCGCGGGCAGCTTTCTCAATAATTTCAGTGTCGAATGGTTTCAGTGTATGCATATCAATTACACGGGCTTTTATGCCTTGTTCGTGCAGTTTTTTTCCTGCCTGTAAACAATGATAAACAGTTTCGCCGGTGCCTGCAATCGTCAGATCATCGCCGTCGAGTAACAGATTTGCTTTCCCTATTTTAAAATCAATATTTTCGTTTTCGTACACGTTCGGCACTGCATTTCTGCCAACCCGGATATATACAGGGTAAGGATAACCGACAAGCTCTTCAACCAGTCTTTTGGTTTGGTAAATATCACACGGAAGTACAATGTGCATTCCCGGAAATGTGCGTAACACTGCAATATCGTGCAAACTGTGATGCGAAAAGCCGAGTGCTCCGTAACTTACGCCGCCGCTTACGCCCAGAATTTTGACCGCATTGGCTGAATATGCCACATCAACTTTTACCTGTTCCAGACTGCGTGCCACATAAAAACAGGCCGGTCCGCACACAAATGCCTTCTTTCCGGCCGAAACCAGACCGGCAGCCACTCCGACGGCATTTTGCTCGGCTATTCCGAGCTCCACAAACTGATCGGGCAGTTCGTCGGCAAATTTGTCGAGTGTCACCGAACCCCGTGCATCGGAGGTTACAGCTACTATGTCCTTATCTTTTTTTGCCAGTTCCACCAGTGTATCGGTGAACATTTTACGGCAGGGTATTGTATTCATTCAAAAGCCCACAAACCCCTCAGGGGGCAATATTTAGTTAGTTATTATTATTTTAGTTTTCTTAATTTTCCGGGAACAGGTATTGAACTCCCCTTTATGTGGGGGGATTCAGAGTGCTGTTTCAAATTGTTTTATACGCTGTTCAATTTCAGTAATGGCCTGGTGATATTGTTCTTCATTGGGAACACCGTGATGCCATTTCGCACCATTTTCCATGTACGAAATTCCGTTTCCTTTGGTGGTGTGCGAAATAATCAGTTTTGGTTTTCTGTTCGAATAATCAAATGTGTCAAACGTACTGACAATCTCGTTCATGTCATTTCCATTCACATCAGATACTTCCCACCCGAAAGCTTCCCAGCGCTGACGCATAGGTTCAAGTGCCATCACATTTTCAGTTTTACCGCTGATTTGCAGGGTGTTTCTGTCGATAATTGCCACCAGGTTATCCAGTTTATAATGACTTGCCGACATGGCAGCTTCGTAAATTGAACCTTCGCCCTGTTCGCCATCGCCCATCAGCACATAGGTTTTAAAACTTTTACCGGACATTTTTGCCCCGATTGCCATGCCAACACCCACAGACAATCCATGTCCGAGCGCTCCGCTGTTGAGTTCAACGCCGGCAGTTTTTTTGGTGGGATGTCCGGCCAGTCGGGAATTAAATTTCCCGTAAGTATCGAGCAGACTTTGTTCGATAAAGCCTTTTTGAGCCAAAGTTGCGTAAAGTGTCTCCACACTGTGACCTTTGCTGAGAATATAGCGGTCGCGATCCGGGTCATGCGGGTTTTGCGGATCAATATTTAATACGTGGAAGTAAAGCGCTGTAGTCATTTCGACCGACGAAAGCGAACCACCGATATGTCCGCCACGTGCCGAATAGATAATTTCAACAACACGCTTTCGGATTTCTTCTGCTGTCTTTTCTAAAAATAATACCGATGACAGGCTATTTTCTATCATACTAAATTTTTTATTTGTTTAATTACAATTATTTCCGGCTTAGTCAATTTTGAAATTTTATTTCACTCAAATGTGAGACGTAAGATGGCATAAAAAGTAATCAATACACCTGAGTAAGTACAACAACTTTTTCAAACCCCGGAGTAAAAATCTCACGGAGTTAAGTCAGATTAATATTAAGGAAAAGCACAAAGATGTTTATTTAAAAAAAATACCATTTTGTGTTAATTTTCTAAAATTATTTATTTAAATTTGTCGTAGTTATTTAACCATTTTCTAATCCTCTTTTTTTATGAAACCAAAAACTAAATTTATTCTGTTTTTACTTTTTTCTTATCTGCCTCTCTGTATTGTTTTCGGACAGGATGCTGAATTGTTAAATTTCACCACCGGTATTATTGTCAGAAACAATGTACTGATAAAAGAGTATTTGTATGAAATCAGGATTAACAACGCGAATGGTGAAAAACACACTTCAGTTACATTACCATACAATAAGCTACACAAAATCAGTAATATAAATGCAAAAATAACAGACAATTCAGGTAAAATTGTCAGTAAATTAAAACCCTCAGACATAAAAAAACGTTCACTAATCAGCGATGATGCGTTTTTTATGGATGCCATGGTACTTGAGTTTTCTCTTCATCATTTCAGTTTCCCCTATATTTTCAACTATTCTTACAAAGAAGAATCTTCACAGTTTTTATATATCGACAACTGGTTACCTTTTATATCTCCTTTTGTCGGCACCAAAAATGCCGAGCTTAGCCTGAGTGTTCCGAAAAATTACGGAATATCAATAAAAAATTTCAGGATTGAAAACCCCGTTGTAAATGAGTCCGAAAATATAATTGTTTATAAATGGAAAACCACATTCAAAGCACTATCGAAACCTGAAGAACTAATGCCGGATTACGATGAGCTAATTCCAACTGTAAGTATTGTCCCCAAAAAATTCAGATATCAGACAACAGGTTCTTTCGAAAGCTGGAAAAGCTATGGACAGTGGCAATACAACACCAACGAAAAATTAATGACCCTGAATCAATCTGATATAAATGAAATTCAGGCTCTGATACAAAATGTACCCGATACAATCGAAAAAATAAAAATACTCTATCACCGGCTTCAGGACCAAACGCGTTATGTTAACATATCACTTAAAACAGGTGGAATGATTCCTGAAGACGGAAAACTCGTTTCTGAAACAAAATACGGTGATTGTAAGGGACTTACTAATTATTTCAGTTCAGTATTACAAAGTGTGGGAATAAAATCGATATATGTAACAGTGAATGCGGGAACTTCCGCAAAAACAATTGATGAAACTTTTCCCTCTCAGCAGTTTAACCATGTCATCCTGTGCGTACCGCTCAAAGCCGATACACTCTGGCTCGATTGTACAAGCAAAGGTCCATTTGGTTATCTTGGTTCTTTTACTCAAAACAGAGCTGTATTGCTTATCGAAAATAATCATTCAGCAATAAAACATACACCGGCGCTCGGAATTCAGGAAGTCCGGACCGATAGAAAATTTGTGATACAAAATGATTCGGATGGAATAAACCGGATTAGTTCAAAATGTACATACAGGGGTGAAAACTTCGAAAGGCTACTTCAAATCAGCAAACTGTCCGATTTCAAACAAAATATAATTGCGGGTCAGTATTTTGGTCTGCAAAATACTGAGGTTGAAAATTACAAAATAACACCCAAACATAGGGACGACAGAGAAATTAGTTTTGAATTTACAGCAAAATCAAAGAAATATATTCAAAAAGCAGGTACTGAAATTTTGATACGTCCGGTTCCTTTCGAAATGCCACAATTCGGAAAACCAGCACTCAGAAAATATCCTGTAAAATTTGATTTCCCGGTAAGTATTTCCGATATACAGACTGTTGAAATCAATTTTGATCTTTCCACATTCGACACAATTCCTGATATTAAGATTGAAACTCCCTTTGGTTCGTATAATAAAATTGTAAAATTCAGTAAAAACAGTATTACAATTACAAAAAGTCTGACTTTGAAGGCTGGCTTTTACACTCAGGAAGAATATCCCTCTTTTTATATTTTTATCGAAAAAATTAAAGAAAACGAAAGTAATGTGTTAGTATTCAACACAATCAAATAATCCCTGGTACATGCTGAATTTCAGTTGTTTAAACAGATAAAACAGATTGAAATTTATCAAAATATATTTTACATATATGAAAAAAATGATTTATCTAATGATGTTGCTATATTCGGCACATCAGTTCGTGTATTCGCAAACAGAGAATGCGAATGAAAACAATATTTCTGTCGATTATCAGTACAATAAATGTCAGTCGGAACCGGATGCACCGGCTGTGGTAATGTTCGACAAGGGTGAAACCCGATTCATTGACAGAGATGCTTCGTTCAACTATGTTTTTGAGCGGAAAGTGAGAATAAAAATTCTGACAGAAGCCGGTTTAAAATGGGCCCAGGTTGAAATACCGATTTACAATTCGAGAAATGTTGTGGAGAAAATTAAAGATGTCAATGCAATGTCCTATTTTATTGAAAAAAACAAAATCGTTAAAACCGAATTAAACACTGCAAATTGTCATATCGAAAAACAATCAGACAAGCTTGATGTTATGAAATTTGCAATTCCTAAAGCATGTGTAGGTTCAGTGATTGAATATTCATATACTATCGAATCAAGTTATCTTTTTAATATCCCCGACTGGGATTTTCAATGGGAAATTCCGGTGCTTTATAGTAGTTATAATATACACATGATTCCTTTTTATCAATACCAGTATTCATTACAGGGAGCAAATAAATTTGATGAATTCAAATCCGGAGTTTCAACCGGACCTGAAAGATATGCATATCGTATAAATTTCAGGGATATGGATTATACATTCGTAATGAAAAACCTTGCTTCCTTTAAAAACGAAGGTTATATCACCTCAATTTCAGATTATATCATTAAACTTGACTTTCAGCTCTCCAAAATTATTTATCCGGGAGGATCAACAGAAGATATAATTACTACCTGGCCTCTTTTGATAAAGGATTTGCTCGATGACCCCGGTTTTGGCAAATTTGAATTAAAAGCACGTTCAGAGGCAAAGAAAATATTTCAATTAGATAATTTGGTTAAAATGCCTGAAAATGAAAGATTTGACAGTATTATCAACTTCGTTAAAAAGAATTTTATCTGGGACGAAAAATACCGTTTAAAATCAGACAGGAATATTAGCCGGTTTCTGAAAGACAAACATGGTTCGTCTGCAGAAATCAATCTCTTTTGCATTGGCTTGCTGAATGCAGCCGGAATTTCATCATATCCTGTTATTCTGAGTACACGCAACCACGGAAAAATAAACACTTTATATCCCTTTTATGATGAGTTTAACAGTGTACTTATCCTGTCCGAACTAACGGAAAAAACAATTCTGACAGACGCAACCAGTATTTTACTTGAAAACAACAGAATTCCTGTGGAGTGTATAAATGAAAAAGGTCTTGTAATAAAACCCGACAATGAAAAAGAAAACTGGTGCAATCTTTATCCTCAAAAACTTAGTCAGACCAAAACCACCATTTTTACAAAATTTGAAAACAGTCAACTGATAAGTGATATAGTAGTTACTGCCAACGAATACGATGGTTTGCAATTGAGAAAAAACTATGGAAATGATAAAGAAAAAATTCTGAAACATTTGACCGACGAAAACAATGAAGTATTCGACAGTACATTGGTTATCAAAAACATGGAAAACTCCGGAAATCCCTATTATCTGAAATACACTGTAGGTAACCGTATTCAAAAAGCAGGCGAAAATATTTATATTGAACCTTTTCTGCGCGAAATACCCTCCGAAAATCCCTTTAAATCATCCCGGCGCAGCTGTCCCGTGGATTTGATATATCCCGGCAAACATGTGTATGTTGCTTCAGTTTATATCCCTGATGGTTACACTGTATCAGTTTTACCGGTTGACAAAAATTACATCACTGACAACTTTGAATTCAATTACCATATTATCAAATTCGACGACAGAATCTTAGTTAATTTTTATTATACACTTAAAAAATCGTTTTTCAAACCCGAAGAATATCAGAACTTAAAATCATTTTTCCAAAATCTGACCGAAACAGCTGCCGAAAAGATAGTTTTAAAAAAAACATAGTTTCATCTGCAGCACAACGAACCTTGCAGTGGATTTCAGCAACAAAAAAAGGCTTACACATTTTCAGTGTAAGCCTTTTGTTTTCAGCAGTCGGGATGACAAGATTCGAACTTGCGACCACTGGTCCCCCAGACCAGTACTCTAAACCGGGCTGAGCTACATCCCGCTGTTTTGGTTGTACAAAAGTACGAAAAAATATTATTCTCCGAAAATTTTTAATGCAATTTTACTTTTTGAAAACTTTTTCTTCCGGTTATTCTTCAGTTTCACTCGTTCAGGTTTTACACATAAACAGCTGTATTTATGTTTGATAACTTAATATTGCTGTTTGTTTTCGATAGAAATGTACCTGTCTTTTTTAAATTGAAAACGAAATAATTTTACTTACCATTTCTTCGTCGGTACCCGATACAATCCTTTGAGCTTTGTTGTAAAACGGCTCTCTGGCGTTCAGTCCCTGTTGGATAAATCGGAGTAATTCATCTCCCTTTCTGTCAGCTAAAAGCGGTCTTTTCCCCTTGCGTGAGTTTTCGAGCCGGGTAGCCAGTTGCTCTGCCGTAAGCCGGAGATAAACTGTAATGCCTTTTGCATTCATATACTCCATATTATCAAAAAAACAGGGTGTACCTCCACCTGTCGAAATTACCACATTTTCGAAATCGGCAGTTTCGTGCAGGCAGTCGCGTTCGATTTCCCTGAATTTCGATTCACCCATCTGATTGAAAATCTCCGAAACAGTACGATGGTATTTTTTCTCGATACGGGCATCCATGTCTTCAAATGTAAAATGCAGACTTTCGGCCAGCAACTTCCCCATCGAAGTTTTCCCCGACCCCATATATCCTATTAAAAAAATGCGATTGACCATCATCCATCATAATTTTCAGACGGCAAAGTTAATAAAAATATGTCTCACAACCGGCTACCAAAGGTTTTTCAAACCAAATAATTGATTTCAGCACGCCATTTCACCTGCATTTTTTTTCGCCGAAAGCAGGTTATATGCACCTTTTACCACAATTTTTGCTTTTTTCAGATCGAAGTTATCCGGAAGTATAATTCCTGTGTAACCTTCATCGGTAATTCCCTTTTTTATCTGAATCATACGGTATTCAGTGAATGGTTTCCCATCCTCTTCCTTGTTCTTTTCATAAACAAAAATGTAATCTTTGTCTTCGAAATTTACAATTGATTCGGAGGGAACGGCCGGAACTTTTTCGCCGCATGACTCGATGGCTGCATTTACGTACATGCCTGGCAATACATTTTTGCAGGTGCTGTTAACGGTGGCATAAACTTTATAGGTTTTGTCAGCGTCAATCGATTTGGCGGTCTGATAGATTTGAGCAGTGTGCTCTTCGGCTTCGTCGTTGATGTAAAACCTTATTTTCTGTCCCTGTTGCACTTTACTTGCATCTTTCTCAAAAAGAGTGAGTTGAAGGAATAACTTACCGGTATTCACAATTTCGAACAACGCATCCGAAGGCAAAACCGACTTACCGATACTGATATTCACTGTTTTGACATATCCCGAAATAGGTGCAGTTAAAACTACCGATTTACTGATGTTTTTTTCGTTCAGGGTATGAGCATTTATGCCAATAATGGATAATTTTTGTTCCAGGGCGCCTAACTGAACTTTCAGATTTCTGTATTCAGAAGTTATCATTTCCATGTTTTTTTTGGAAGTTACATCATTCCTGTAAAGTTCACTTTGCCGGTTATAGTCAGCTTCCACATAATCGAGTTTACTTTTTGCTTCGAGGTAATTCTGCTGTATATCAATAAATTCCGGATTTTCAATCGTAGCCAAAGCTTGTCCTTTAACAACCGGGTTACCGGGTAAAAGAGTTGTGTTTTTAACGATTCCTCCATAGGGCATACTCACTATCGCAGTATTTTGAGGAGCGGCTGAAATGGTTCCGCTTACTTTGAGAGTTCCGGTCAGTGCCCTGATTCCAATTGTGTCGAGCTGAATACCGGCAAGTTTAATCTGATCGTCGCGTAGTTCGACGATATTTTCGGGCAATATTTCTTCGCTTCCTTCTGTTTCAGTTTTGTTTTGTTTGCCACACGAAGCGAATGCAACCACAAGTAAGGAAATAAAAACGATTGATTTGATATTTATTTTTTTCATGTTCTAAATTGTTAAATTGTAAATTAAAAGATTTTACCACTCAGATAATCAATAGAAATGACAGTTTGATTGTAGTTATTCACAGCGTCTAAGTAGTTTAATTTAATGGCAATGGCTCTGTTCAGACTGATTAAATATTCTGAATAATCAATTTGTCCGGTTTTAAAACTTAATGTTGCCTGATGAATAATTAAATCAGCTTCGGGAACTGCCTGTTGCTCATAATAATCGACGGTATTTCTGTTTTTATTTAAGCCGAGAATTAAGGAACCATAATTACCGGCAAGCGATTTGGAAAAATTTTCGGCATCGGTTTGGGCGGCTTTTTGTTTTAGTTGTGCTGCTTTTACCTTCGATGCACCCGGAGCTATCCACAGTGGAACCGAAATTCCTGCACTTATGCCTGTCAGTCGATCGCCCGACGAAAACACACGTGGCGAACCGTTGACCTCTTGCACTCCAATCATGGACTGATTGAAATAACCGAAATTAAATTCCGGTAACAACCTGCTTATTTCCAGTTTTTTCTCAATATCAGACACCTGCACTTGCTGATTGATATACCCCATCGAAGGATTTTCGCTGAATGCAGCATCGTCTTTTGTTGGTAAAAATTCAATCCGTTGCAACACGCTGTCGGCAATCAGAACTTGTTCTTCTATGTTCAGTAAGGTTTTCAATTTCTGATTCAGTATCAGCAAATCGGCACTCACCTGTTGCAAATTATTTTTAATCTCCATGCTTTCCGAACGGGCGGTCATCATTTTCAGTCGATTGGATTCACCTGTCAAAGCACTGAGCTCGGCTCCCTTTCTGAAACCGGTATAAAGGCTATCCAGCGAAATATACAATCTCTTTTTCGAATAAAGATAGGACAGTTGTCTGTAGATTTGTTTTACCTGAGTGGCTGTTTCGAGCCGGGCAGCTTTCAGTTGCCATTCACTGACTTTTATATTGGCATTTGCCAGTTTTTGTTGATGAACATAAACCGAAGGAAAAGAAAACGATTGTGTAACACTGAAGTTATTGTCCTTCGAATACGAATTTAACTGACCGTATTCCATTTGAATATTTGTTTTCGGCAGGTCAGAGGCAGCTCCTTTCAACGCTTTTTGAGCCCCGACCGAGTAAGCCGCCGAACGAACGGTTAAATTACTGTCGAGTGCCATTTGTATAGCCTCTTTAAGTTGAATAACCCTCCGATTCTGAGCAACCGACACATTGAATGCCGATGCTCCGGTTACAAAAAATATAATGATTGCGGTCCTTTTAGCTGATTTGGTTCTGAACAACGACCCGAACGATACCGATGAAAAAAAGATATAAAACACAGGCAGAACAAAAAGTGTCAGTAAAGTGGCGGTCATGAGTCCGCCGATTACAACCGTCGCCAGAGGTTTTTGAACTTCGGCACCCGCCGAGCCCGATAATGCCATGGGCAAAAATCCGAGTGAGGCTACAGCAGCGGTCATGATGACCGGACGTAAACGTGAGTTCAACCCCTTCCTTACCCTTTGATAAATGTCGGTAATACCTTCCTTTTCCAGCCGGTTAAATTCGGCAATCAGCACAATTCCATTGAGCACTGCAATCCCGAATAATGCGATAAAACCCACACCGGCCGAAATAGAGAAGTTCATTCCTCTGATCCATAAGGCTAAAATTCCGCCAATAAGCGACATGGGTACGGCTGTATAAATAATTAATGTCTGTTTTACTGAATGAAAAGTGAAAAACAGCAATACAAAAATGAGCAATAAAGCTACCGGAACTGCAACAGCTAAACGGTTTTTAGCCGCTTCAAGATTTTTAAACTGACCTCCGTAACTAATGTAGTACCCGGTGGGAAGTTTAACCTGTGTGTCGATTTGCCTGCTGACTTCCTTTATCACAGTTTGTATGTCACTTCCACGAACATTGAACCCGACCGAGATTTTTCGTTTGGTGTTTTCACGCGATACCTGCGCCGGTCCTGATTTTATTTCCACACTTGCCAGTTGGTCCAGCGGAATCAGTCCTCCGGAGGGTAATGCGACCGAAAGATTTTTTATATCGTCGGGATTTTGGCGGAAATCTTTATCAAAACGAACCACTAACCCGAAGCGTTTTTCCTCATCGTATACCACTCCTGCCTGACTTCCGGCAAAAGCAGCATTAAGCACTTTATTTACATCGCTGACGGATAATCCGTATTGAGCCAGACGATTACGATCGTATTCAATCTGTATTTGAGCCAATCCGGTAACTTTCTCAACATTAATGTCGTCGACACCGGGAATTTTCTGAATCACTTTTTCAACTTCAGCAGCTTTATCAGCCAATGAACCAAGATTGTCACCGTAAATATTCACCGCCACATCCTGTTTCGAACCCGACATCAATTCATTGAACCGCATTTGAATAGGTTGCTGAAATTCAAACTTCACACCTGCCAGCGGAATCAGGGCTTCTTCCATTTTTTCAATCAATTCCTCTCTTGTTCGGGCCGAAGTCCATTCGCTTTTGGGTTTCAGGGTGATTATATAGTCGCCTGTTTCCATTGGAGTAGGGTCGGTCGGTATTTCGCCTGCACCGATTTTACACACAGCATGTTTGATTTCCGGAAAATTTTTCAACAGAATTTTGTTGGCCTGTTCCACTTTCTCAATTGTATTCGAAAGCGATCCGCCCTGTAGTGTCATTACCCCTGCTGCCAGATCACCTTCTTCGAGCTGTGGAATAAACTCGCCACCCAAGCGGCTGAAAACAAACAGACTTGCTACAAAAACCAATACCACCGAAACCGAAACAAGCAATTTATGTCGCAGGCTGTAATCAATCATTGGCTGAAAGCCACGTTGGAAAAAAGACATCATTTTATCGGAAAATCCGGGTCGGTGATTGGTGTTTTTACTCAGAAACAAGCTCGAAACCACAGGTACGTAGGTAAGTGAAAGAATGGCTGCTCCCGTAAGCGCAAAAGTAACCACCTGTGCCATCGGGCGAAACATTTTACCTTCGATTCCCACCAGGGCCATTATCGGAATATACACAATCAGAATAATGATTTGACCGAAGGTCGCGGAATTCATCATTCGTTTGGCCGATTCGAATACCGTTTCATCCATTTGTTGCTGTGTGAGCTTTTTAATTCCGGAATGATAATGTTTTCCCGAAGTTATTCTGTGAACAACACTCTCCACAATGATGACGGCCCCATCCACAATCAGACCGAAATCAATAGCTCCGAGGCTCATCAAATTGCCCGAAACCCCGAACAACTGCATCATCGATACTGCAAATAACATGGAAAGGGGAATAACCGAGGCAACAATCAGCCCGGCCCTTACATTTCCGAGGAATAATACCAGAATAAAAATAACGATTAATGCACCTTCAGTTAAGTTTCGTGATACAGTCCCTATAGCACGTCCCACCAGATCCGAACGGTTCAGGAACGGTTCAATCTTTACACCTTCGGGCAATGATTTTTGTATGGTGGCAATACGGTTTTCAACATCTGAAATCACTTCGTGAGCATTGGCCCCTTTGAGCATCATTACCACTCCGCCCACAGCTTCGGTGGAGTCAATCACCAGTGCCCCGTAACGAATTGCACTTCCGTATTGAACAGTTGCCACATCACGTATGAGTACAGGTATTCCCGATGAGGTTGATTTGATGGGGATTTTCTCAATATCTCCGGGTGTTTTTATCAATCCGATACCCCTGATAAAGTAAGCGTTCGGTTTTTTATCTATATAGGCACTACCGGTATTTTCGTTGTTTTTTTCGAGGGCTTCGAAAATGTCGGTAAGTGTCAATCCGAAGCTTTTTAGTCTTTCGGGATTCAATGCAATTTCGTACTGCTTTAAAAATCCGCCATAACTGTTGATTTCGGCCACCCCGGGAGTCCCGAGCATTTCGCGTCTTACGGTCCAGTCCTGTAAAGTACGCAGTTCCATAGGTGTATAGATATTTTCATACCCTTTGGCGACAGCCAGACGGTATTGGAAAATTTCACCCAGTCCCGATGATACAGGCGCCAGTTCAATCTTTGCCAGACCGGCCGGAATAACTTCTTCAGCTTCCTTTATCCTTTCGGAAAGTTGCTGGCGAGCCCAGTAGACATCGACATTGTCGGCGAAAACCACCGTAATAACCGACAATCCGAGACGGGATATGGAACGGAGTTCGATAATATCAGGGATATTGGCAACAGCTACCTCAAGGGGTGAAGTAATTGAACTTTCAACTTCCTGCACTGCCAGTGAAGGTGCTATGGAAATAATCTGAACCTGGTTGTTTGTTATGTCGGGTATAGCATCGATGGGCAAACGGACAAGCGAATATGTCCCCCAACCGATCAGGGCCAATACAAAAAGACCGACAATGAATTTGTTTTTTATTGAAAATTGAATGATTCGTTCGATCATGATCTGAATAATTTAGGTAAATACATAGTGTAAAACGGGATGTCTCAAGAGCATCAGGAAAGCAAATTTTAAAACTTTGATTGGAAGTTTACAGTTGAAAGTATTATTGATAAATACTGAAAAACAACCGTTTACAAACATCAAAAAATTTGTTGTCTGCACGGGGTTACCATCATTGCCCTTATTGCGTTCGAAAACACTTTTGAAACAATTAATAGAAACGAAAACTAATTTCCGCAGTATTTAAGCTATCTTCGGAGGTTGCCAGATGGCCGAAAAATCGGAAGTGCCGTGTGAGGGGACAAAAACGGGATACTGTACGGGTAAAAACGAATGACATGAAAAATCAAAATATTGTTTTTCCTGAGCAGTGATTGAAGCACAACAATTACAGTCACAAAAAGGGGAACATAAATCCACATCGGGTGTTTCGCCGGAATGGTCTGTGGTAGTCTGGCAAATGTGTATAGCTCCGGCTACAGAACTGACCGGTGCGTCATGACATGGCAGTGTCGTGAGCACCAATATATAAACCGACAATATGGAAGCTATCAATTTCATTTTTTGTGTTGAATTGCAAAATTAATATTTTTTTTCAGAAACCGGGCATACTTATTTATCATGCCATCAAAATGATGAGCTTGTATCAAAGGAAAGAGGAAATTCAAATTTGGCAGTTATGTCCGCAGGTTCGACAACAATCATAAACTTTTACAAATAATATATAGTTGTAATTCACTTAATTACATAAATTTTATGTTTTAAATTTTATGTACTTGACGTTCAAAACAATCATTTGATAAAACTCCCTGAAAAGCATTACCATCACCACCACAGGCAAATTCGTTTGAGTACATCAGCACTGCTTCTGCGTCTGTTGTATGATATAATCCACGGATGAAAAAGTACCTATTTATTTCAATTTCACTGCTTTTGCTTTTCAATGTTTTTCATACACTGAAAGCTCAGTACAGGGACTGGGAAAATCACCGGATTCTGCAAATTAACCGTGAACCTGCACGCGATGCGTTTATCGGATTTAAAAGAATTCCGGGTGATTGTACGCTCAGTCTGAACGGAAACTGGAAATTTCACTGGTCTCCCACACCCGAAGGACGTATTGATAAGTTTTACACACCGGCTTTTGACGACGCTGCATGGACCGTCTTTCCTGTCCCCGCTAACTGGGAAGTAAACGGATTTGGTACTCCGCTTTATGTCTCCTCAGGTTACTCTTTTAAAATTGATCCTCCGCGGGTCACTTCCACTCCTCCTGAAAAGTACACAGCATTTGTCGAACGTAATCCCGTAGGTCAGTACCGTCGCAGTTTCACTATACCGGCCGGCTGGAAAACGAATGGCCGTATTTTTCTGCGGTTCGATGGGGTTCAGAGTGGTTTTTATGTATGGATTAATGGCACAATGGCCGGATACAGCCAGGGAAGTATGGAACAAAGTGAATTTGATGTGACATCATTATTGACCGAAAAACAAAACTCTATTGCTGTTGAAGTGTATAAATACAGCGATGGTTCATACCTCGAGGACCAGGACATGTGGCGAATGGGCGGAATTCATCGCAATGTAACTCTTTTTCATACTCCGGATATCCGTATTTCCGATCTCGTAATCAAAACCATTCCTGACAAGGATAATCGTGATTTTACGATAGAAATCGACCCTGTAATGTCGGTCTACAATCAGGAAAAGGGCAGGGGTTACTATGTTCGGGCTGTAATCGACGGTTTTTTTGATGTCAGAACCAATGCAGCTGATATATTGAATCCGGATTACAAAGCTGCTTTAATGAACGAATGGAATCCGCAACGCGGACCACGAAAAACCGGCAGATTAAAAGCTGTGGTTAAAAAACCTCTGAAATGGACTGCCGAAACACCTGATTTATATGTACTTAACGTAACACTCGAAGACAGTACAGGAAATGTAGTGGAACATATCCGAAGAAAAATCGGATTCCGTTCGGTTGAAATAAAAAACGGACAAATGCTGATTAACGGCAAACCCGTCCGACTGAGGGGTGTAAACCGACATGAACACGATCAGGTAATGGGCAAAGTGATGACTGAGTCCCTGATGCTCAAAGATATTATGTTGATGAAACAGGCCAATATCAATGCTGTACGTACTTCCCATTATCCCAACGTGAACCGGTGGTATGAGTTGTGTGATTCATTAGGCTTGTATGTAATGGACGAAGCCGATATAGAAGAACACGGACTTCGCGGCAAATTAGCTTCGGATCCGGATTGGGCTCCTGCCTTTCTCGACCGGGTGATTCGTATGGCCGAACGGGATAAAAACCACCCATCTGTCGTTATATGGAGTCTGGGTAATGAAGCTGGTTACGGACCAAATTTTGCTGCATGTTCAGCCTGGTTAAAAGATTTTGATCCGACCAGACCCATTCATTATGAAGGAGCACAGGGTGTCAACGGTGCACCCGACCCTGCAACCGTAGATATGATAAGCCGCTTTTATCCACGCCTGCAACAGGAGTACCTGAACCCCGGTCTATCAGGCAAAACCGATAGCGAACGGCCTGAAAATGCTCGCTGGGAAAGATTGTTGACCATCGCAGGCCGAACAAATGATAACCGACCCGTACTGACCAGTGAATATGCACATGCCATGGGAAATGCTTTGGGAAATCTGGATGAATACTGGAAGGAAATATACAGTGAAAAACGTATGTTGGGCGGATTTATCTGGGAATGGGCCGACGGAGGAATTGCCACAGAAATGCCTGACGGAAAAACCCGCATTTCGTATGGAGGAGATTTTGGGGATGTTCCGAATCTGAAAGCATTCTGTATCAAAGGCATTGTAACCGGCGACCGAAATACCGGACCGAAATACGCTGAAGTAAAAAAAGTTTATCAGCCTGTAGGAATAGAAATGAGAAACAATAATTTGTTGATAATCAACAAAAATCATCATACAACCCTTTCACAATACCGCTGTCAGTGGAAACTTTTAGTCAATGGTAAGGAAACCGGCAGGGGAGAAATTAATTTACCCGACGTTCAGCCCGGCGACAGCATTCTCATTGACTCACCTGTTTCAAAGTTAATACTGCCCGAAGGAGACATTCACCTGAATGTTTTGTTCGTTCTGAAAGAAAATAATAGTTGGGCAAAAGCCGGATTTGAAGTTGCTTACGAACAGTTTGAATTAAGGAAAGCGAAACTCCCTGCAACTTCAATAACAAACAAAGGGCAACTTATTGTCAGCGAAAACAATGGTATTCTGAAAGTGAAGGGAAAAAATTTTTCGGCATCGTGGAGCCTGAATACCGGTCATTTTATTTCGCTGAAGTATGGAAAAAGTGAAATGCTTGTACAGAACGCAAAGGATTTTGAAAGACAACCGGTTGCTCAGTTTTTCAGAGCTCCTACCGATAACGACAAAGGTTTCGGTAACTGGCTTGCCAAAGACTGGAAATCTGAGGGGATTGATTCGCCCCGGGTGACCATCGATTCGGTACGGCACACAATGACCGGGCAAGGAATGGTATGCATGAAAGTGTACCAAACCAATATTTATAAATCCGGAAAAATTGCTACCCTACTGACGTATACTGCCAATGCTGATGGACAAATCGATGTGATGTGCCGGTTTTTACCCTCCGGAAATTTACCCGAATTGCCACGTTTCGGCATTGCTATGGCTTTGAATCCGGCTTTAGAGAATTATAGCTGGTACGGTTTGGGTCCTTCCGAAAATTATCCCGACCGTAAAAGTGCCGCTACCACCGGACTATGGGAAAGTACGGTTACAGGACAAATGGTACACTATGCCCGGCCACAGGAAAATGGTAATCACGGAGAAATCAGATGGCTTGCTTTAACCGATAAAAACAAATATGGTATCAGAATAGAAGCTGTTGAGAATCTGTTTTCTGCAACAGCAATTCATTATTCAGTGATGGACTTATACAGTGAAACCCACGATTGTAATCTTGTTCCGCGAAAAGAAGTAATATTAAATATCGATTGTGCAGTGACGGGACTTGGCAACAGTAGTTGCGGACCAGGTGTGTTAAAGAAATTTTCCATCGAAAATAAAGAACATATTTTGCGCTTCCGAATACAAAACTGCAAATGAAATTAACAAAAAAAGTGTTATCAACCATGTCAAAATTCAGCTGATTACGGACATACAAACCAAAAAAATATGAAAACAACCTTACGTGGCATAGTTCCACCATTAGTAACCCCACTATTAGACAATAATACACTCGATGTCAAAGGCCTCGAACGCCTGATAGAACATGTCATTGCAGGTGGTGTACATGGAATTTTTATACTTGGTACCACAGGTGAAGCACAAAGCCTGAGTTTCAGTCTTCGTTGCGAAATGATTATTCAAACTTCTGAAATACTGAAAAAACGTATTCCACTCTTGGTTGGAATCACCGACACATCATTGTCGGACAGCGTTAAGCTGGCCGATCTGGCAGCCGATTGCGGAGCTGACGCGGTAGTATCGGCTCCTCCGTACTATTTTGCAACCGGGCAGGACGAACTTGCTGAGTTTTATGAACAATTAATTCCTCAGCTGAAACTTCCGATATATCTTTATAATATGCCGTCGCATACCAAAGTCTCTTTTGCTCCGGCTACAGTTCGCAGAATAGCAAAAAACCCGAAAGTTCTTGGTTTTAAAGACAGTTCGGCAAACGGCACCTACTTCCAGTCGGTGATGCACGAAATGAGAAACAGACCGGATTTTTCAATTTTTGTCGGACCCGAAGAAATGATGGCCGAAGTGGTGTTAATGGGTGCTCACGGAGGTGTAAACGGCGGCGCAAATATGTTTCCGAAACTCTATGTCGACCTCTATAATGCAGCAGTTGCCACCGATATTGATAAAGTCAGGAAACTACAGGCTAAGGTAATGCAAATCAGTTCAACAATTTACACAGTTGGAAGCTATGGTTCAAGTTATCTGAAGGGCGTCAAAACCGGACTATCGGTGCTGGGAATTTGTAATGACTTTCTGGCTGCTCCCTTTAATAAATTCGATGAAGATCACAGGGAAAGAATCCGCTCTGCAATTGAAAATCTGGAGTTATAAAAAAATTCTATTGCTTTTACCTGTTCGCTTTTTTTTATACAGGGAAAAAATGCAGAAAATAAGTTATAAAACAACTTAAAAACATTAATTTACAACATGTTAATTGAAAATCGCATCTTTTTTTTATTTAAATTTGCGATGGGAAAAATGAAACGGGCGATAATTCCCCCGGCACTCAAATTACTAATTTACAGAATCAGAATTACAACTCTGAATAACAATACAATATAAATGAAGAAAACATTTGGTTTATTTTTTATTTTAGTTCTGACAGGCCTGTTTTCGGTCAATGCAGCGCGGGTCGACATTCGGAAAGCAGGAGCAAAACCGGATGGTTTGAAACTTAACACTGCAATTATCAACAAAACCATTGATCAACTGAATGCAAATGGTGGCGGCACTTTATATTTTCCGGCCGGCCGGTACCTGACCGGTGCGATTAAACTGAAAAGTAATATCACCATCGAGCTCGAAGCAGGTGCAACACTACTTTTTTCTGATAATTTCGACGATTATCTGCCTTTTGTCGAAATGCGGCACGAAGGAATCATGATGAAGAGTTTCTCTCCTCTGATTTCGGCTGTCGACGCCGAAAACATCACCATCAAAGGTGAAGGAAAAATTGACGGTCAGGGTAAAAAATGGTGGGATGAATTTTTCAGAATCTATGTGGATCTGGAAAAGAATGGTGTTCGGGATTTAAATAAATACCAGACCATGTGGGACCAATCGAATGATGTGAAAGCCCTCTATGCCGAAACAAACGAAGATTACATCCCTTCATTTCAGCGCCGCTTTTTTCGTCCGCCACTGATTCAGCCGCTTCGTTGTAAAAATGTTCGAATTGAAGGGATTACAATTGTCAATTCTCCTTTCTGGACCATCAATCCCGAGTTTTGCGAAAACATCACCATCGATAAGGTCACTATCAACAACCCGCTTTCGCCCAATACTGATGGGATAAATCCCGAATCGTGCCGTTATGTTCACATCTCCAATTGTCATATCTCGGTAGGCGATGATTGTATTACACTGAAAAGCGGACGTGATTTGCAGGCACGCAAACTGGGATGGCCCGATGAAAATATTACAATTACCAACTGTACAATGCTTGCAGGCCATGGCGGAGTAGTTATCGGTAGCGAAATGAGCGCAGGAGTGAAAAAGGTGACTATATCCAATTGTGTTTTCGACGGAACCGACAGGGGAATCCGTATTAAATCGACTCGTGGTCGGGGAGGAGTGGTCGAAGATATTCAGGTCAGTAATATTGTGATGAAAAACATTCGCGAAGAAGCAATTATTCTTGATATGCTCTATTCTAAGATGCCAGCCGAAGCTCTGAGCGAACGTACACCCGTTTTCCGGAATATCAACATCAACAATGTAACAGGTTCGGATGTACTTATTCCTGTAAAAATAAGAGGATTGGAGGAGTCTCCGATCAGCAATATCACTTTCACCAATATCAATATTGATGGAAAGGAAAAATGTGTTTTTCAGAACTGCCGTGATATCAAAATGACGGGTGTGTTTGTAAATGGTGAAAGAATCGACGATCAGATTCGTTGATTTTCGGAGTTTCAGTGTTTATTTTTTAATCAATATTATCTCAACAGAAGGTATGAATATTTCTTTAATCAGTTCGGATAAATGCAGAAGCAGGAGTTTTTTCAGCAGTTTCGCGGGATTGTTGTTGTTGATGATCAGCCCAACTTTACCTGCACAAACTTACGAAACACAATTTGCCAGGCCGCTTGGTCAGGTGTTAAATGAAATAGGTACACGTTTTAATATAAAACTGAAATACGATGTCGATACAACCGGAAAAGTTGTTCCATTTGCCGACTTTCGTATTCGTCCTTATTCGCCCGAAGAATCGCTGACAAATGTGTTGAGCCTGTTCGATTTTAAATATGCCAGACAGGATGAAAAAACCTATAAAATAAAGGCTTACGAATATCCGCGAAGAACTCCGGAAGATGGGAAAAAACAGCTGTCATATCTCAATTCGCTTTACAAAGACTCCGCCGAATGGGCAATCCGCCGACCGGCACTTAAAAAGGAATACCGCGAAAGACTGCAAATAGATCCTGTCCTTCAGCAACGCGTAGCTACAAAACCAATTTTTGGTAAAATACGCAAATTCGATGGATATACCGTTCAGAATATGGCCATCGAAACCTTGCCCGGACTATATGTTTGCGGTTCGGTTTATTCACCAACAGGCAAAGGTAAACATGCCCTGATTCTCTGTCCGAACGGGCATTGGGCCGACGGCCGCTACAATAGTGACGAACAAACACGTTTCGCCACACTGGCACGAATGGGTGCGGTATGTGTGAGTTACGACCTCTTTGGATGGGGCGAATCGGAATTACAGGTCGGCATGCCGGCTCACCGGACACCGGTTGCCGAAATCGTGCAGTTGATGAACGGACTTACCATTCTCGACTATATGCTGACCCGCAACGACATTGACCCTCAACGTGTCGGCGCAAATGGTGGCTCGGGTGGCGGGACTCAGGTTGTTCAGCTTACTGTGCTCGACGACCGGTTTACGGCCGCTTGTCCCACGGTGAATCTGGCGTCGCATTTCGATGGCGGTTGCCCCTGCGAAAGCGGTATGCCCGGTATGCTGGCCTGTGATGGCACCAACAATGCCGAATTAATGGCTGCATTTGCTCCGAAACCTGTCTGTGTTATTTCGGATGGTGGCGACTGGACTGCTTCTGTACCCGAACTCGAATTTCCGTATCTGCAAAGAATTTATAATTTCTATCATGCCGGAAACAATGTAACCAATGTACATCTGGCGGCCGAAAAGCACGATTTCGGAGTGAATAAACGTGCAGCGGTTTACGACTTCTTTGTTAGCTCCTTTCATCTCGATAAAACCAAATGTGACGAATCAAAAGTAACCATCGAACCTAAAGAAGCAATGTACAGCTTTGGCGTAAATGCTGAAAAAATGCCTGCCAATGCAATACGTGATTTTGGGACGGTTGAAAAATACTTTAACAAAAAGGCTGACGCAAAAATCCATTCGGACATTGATTTGGAGAAGCGGGCACGAAATTTTGTCGACACGCTGAAATTAAATGATAAAGAAAAGGAAAACCGGGTATTTAATGTGATTAAAACCCACATGAAAGCAGTACGCGACTGGCACAATGAACACCCTTATACGTCGGTACCTGCAGGAATAAATCCGCGAAACGGCGAAAAACTGACCGATGTACATCGTGATGTGATAGCCTGTTCGGCCAAACCAAAATCCGTTCATGAAAATCTGATGAACGGACTTCGTAAGGACCTGACCGAAGATCAGACTGACTTGATTCTGGATTTATACACGATTGGTAAATATCAGTTCACTCTGAAAGGTTTCAAAGCTATAGTGCCCGATATGACTGAAAAAGAGGAACAGTACGTTATACAACAGCTTCGAATGGCCCGTGAGCAAGCCGTGGACTTCAAAACAATGAAAGGTGAAATCTCAGCCATATTTGAGATTTACAAAGACAATTGTGAAAAATATTTCAACGAAAACGGTCGAAACTGGCGGCAAATGTACAAAACTTACACTAATCGGTTAAAGGCAGAGAAAGAGGCAAAGAAAAAAATCAACATTCAGTAGTTTGCTCAGGAACTGAACCGCTTTTTTTCAGCAATGAAGCACGAAAATTTCAATTATGTTGAAAACTGGAGCAAATCTGTTTCAAAATTCTACACATCCAAAGAGTAATTCACGATTTGTAAATCATTTTTTGAACGCTACGTCGCGAAGTCGCTACGTCACGAAGAAAAATACAACTTTGCGGCTTAGTTTCATAGCGCCGTTGCGTTCAAAAAACATATTTTCCTATTTCGCCAGCAGGGCTTTCACTTTTTCAGATATTAGTCGTCCTTCGGTCTTACCTGCAAGCTTTTTGCTGGCTACACCCATTACTTTTCCCATGTCCTGCGGGCCAGTTGCTCCAACTTCGGCGATGATCTGCGAAATGGCAAGTTCCAATTCAGAGTCGGTCATCTGAACAGGAAGGTACTTTTCAATTACCGCAGCTTCAGCCAGTTCATTCTCAGCCAGTTCGGGGCGGTTTTGTTCGGCATAAATCAGAGCTGACTCCTTACGTTGTTTCAGCATTTTCAACAGGATTTTCACTGCCACATCGTCGGCCAGATTGCCATCACCACCTTTAGCCGTTTTGGCTTCTATAAATTCTTTTTTTATTCCGCGCAAAGCTTCTAAAGTAACTTTTTCGCGGGCTAACATTGCCGTTTTAATGTCATTACTGACTTTATCAAAGAGTTCGTTCATCGTTTTTTAAATTTTTAGTTTTGGTAAGTGAGTTGTTTTTTTACATCAAAAAAATCAATTACCTGAATTACTTATTCAATAATTTTCTTTTCCATGCAGGGATATTTTCAACACTTTTCAGGGTCGATTCATCTTCCAGATCATCGAGAGTGAAAGTTTTCAAATCCGGTTCATCCGGCAATTGCGGTTCCGGTTCAGCAATTTTTTGCTTACCGTAGTATTTATTCATAGCCTTTTCAATCTCGTCATCCGGCAATTCGACCGTTACTTTTTCCTTATTTTCTGCTGGAGCCGGTTGATATCGGGGCGCAGCTAAATGTTCTGCCATCAACTGATTGTGTGTTGTATGTTGCTGTTGTTGCTGTTGTTGTTTTGGTTTTTCGGCAACTGCTCCCGCCGGCATTCCGGGGATATCACTTACCTTATAACCCGTAGCAATAATGGTGATTTTCACACTGTCGCCGAGGCTGTCGTCGAAAGTAGCACCCCAGATGACCTGTACGTTTTCGCCGGCCTTGTTCATAAAGTCATGAATCTGTTGTACTTCTTCCATTTTAATCTGATTGGTGGTCGAACAGTACAGGCTCAGTAATATTTTACCGGCACCCCTGACGTCATTCGTATTCAGCAACGGTGAATTCAGAGCATCTTCAATCGCTTTGCTGATACGGTTTTCGCCCGATGCATATCCTGTATTCATGATGGCTACATTTCCATCCTTCATGATGCTGTATACATCGGCAAAGTCGGTATTGATATAGCCCGTAACTGTGATAATTTCGGCAATTCCCTTAGCGGCATTTGTAAGCACATCGTCGGCTTTGGCAAAAGCATTGGAAAGTTCGAGATCGGGATAAATTTCTTTCAGTTTTTCGTTGTTAATCACCAAAATAGCATCGACATGTTCGCTCAGCGCTGCAACACCCTCGAGAGCCTGTTTAATTTTTAAATTTCCTTCGAAAGCGAAGGGTATAGTCACAATGCCTACCGTAAGAATTCCCAGATCGTGTGCTGCTTTGGCCACTACCGGCGAAGCCCCGGTTCCGGTGCCACCACCCATACCGGCAGTAACAAACACCATTTTGGTATTGTCCTTCAATAAATTCTGAATTTTCTCAATGGATTCTTCGGCTGCCTGCCTTGCGATGACAGGATTACCACCTGCCCCCAGCCCGGCTGTTGTATCAACACCCAGCTGAATCTTTGTCGGCACCGGCGATTTAATAAGTGCCTGATTGTCGGTATTACACACCACAAATTTTACGTCGGTAATACCCTGGCGATACATGTGATTCACTGCATTGCCTCCTCCGCCGCCCACACCTATCACTTTAATAATCGATGTTTCGACTAACGGAAGTTCCAAAGGTAAACTGTCTTCTAAGTAGCTCATATATTGTTTTTATTCTGTTTTTTTTGAAATTGAAATTTTCCACACCTGAAAAAACCTCCGTTTCAGGTGCGTTTTCAGTCCTTTAATTCATACTGTTTTCGTCTCCGAAAAAATTGATCAACCCTGTGGTAATCCTGTCCTTGATGTTTTTACCCGGAAGTTTTACCGGTTTATTCTTCTTTGTTTCTTCGACAGGATGACTCTGACGGTATTCATGATTTAAAATAATTGTACCCACAAGCTGACTGTAAATCGTGTCGTGATATTTTGATGGAGATTTTTCTGTTAACCAGTCAGAATGATTACCTATCCGTGCATTCATATCCGACTTTTCGAAAATAAATTCGGTGAGGTGACTTAGTTTTGATGCTCCTCCTGTTATAATAATTCCACCTTCAAGGGGTTCCGGAAAATTCTGTATGGCCTTAAATACAGGTTCCAGAATTTCTTCGAGCCGGGCTTCGATGATGGTTGCGAGAAATTGTGTCGAAATTCTGACAGGAGGCATTTCAGCTCCGATAGCAGGTATCTGCACATAAATAGGTTCTTCCACCATTTTTTCGAGAGCACATCCTTTAAGACATTTCAATCGTTCGGCATGCATTTCACTAATGCCAAGTTCCTGAATATCATGCGTAATGTTTTTTCCTCCCAAAGGCACAACAAGCATTTGCTTTAATACTTCATTTTTATAAATGGCAAGTGTTGTGGTGGATGCTCCGAAATTGATCAGTGCACAACCGTTTTCACGTTCTTCCTCATCGAGTACTGCAGCAGAGATGGATTCGATGGCAACAGGAGTACATTCGGTGATAATTCCCGTACGTTCAAAACATCTTTCTAACGACTCCGAAATAATTTTACTTCCATAAATAACTGTATAATTGCCAATGATCTGAACTGCTTTTTTGTTGACCGGTTCATCTGTGCGGTGTCCATCCAATTCGTAATATACAGGTATTACATCGTAAACAGCCACATTTTCGCGTTGTACCTTTTTAGTACATTCTTCAGTCATCTCAAAAATCAGGTTTTCGCTCACCGTTTTTGATGCACCTACAAAGCGGCTTACACTCATGTTCAGGCTTTTCATGCTTTTGGCACCTATACTTACTGAAACATGATCGACATCCTGGCTTTTCGCACTGTTTTTTATCAGTTTGTAAAGTTCACTGATTTTATAAGCCGCACCCGAAACTTGTTCGACAATTCCATTTTTGACGTCATCCGATGCCTTCATCTCATCAGCCAGAATCTTCAATGTATTATCGGGCTGAACTTCGGCTGCCAAAGCGGAAATTTTTGAACTTCCCACATCTATTGCAATATACTTATTTGACATCATAATTTATTTATTGAGTTACTGTCATTTTTCTGTACAGGTACAATGTTGTGTACAGTATTATTCATTCCTTTTTTTGAACATACAATTTGATCATCATACTCTAAATTGATCGTATCATATAAGTTCCATCCAATGGTATTAAACCCCTGCTTGTAAAGCAGATAAAGACGATTAAGCTTTTGTTCGAAATTTTCAGGACTGCCGAGTATGATTACTGCTTCACCCACACGGGGTACAAGCTCAAGAGTTTGATCATCACGTACATAAATTTGTTCTATCTGTGAATTCCAGAACGAATCACGGTCGAGAAAACTGATAAAGTCGAACAGTTTACCGGTTGCAAACGATTTTGTAACACGACCCGATACAACCGGAACATAGGCTGCATAATTCAACGATACAGGAAAAAAACGGCGTTCTGTATCGACATAAATATTTTGTGAACCGGCAATTAAAAATTTAGGAGTACGCTGTAGTACTTCAATACAAATTTTACCCGAGGGAGTCTTGTAACATTCCACTTTTTTAAGCATCGGGTTTTTAAGCAATTCATTCTCAATATCTTCTGTCCGAATGTGTCCGAAATTCCGACCAATCGGATTTAAGCCCCTGCTTTCGAGCGCAACCGCTATGTCTTTTTCGTTGATTAACCTGATGTTTTCAGAATTAATAAATCTGATGTCCAGATCATTACAGATTTTTTGATTGTCGGTTGCATTAAAGCTATACACTGCAAATCCCAGATACCCCAATACAATCAGGGCACAAAGTATGGCGAAAATATATCCTACTGTTGAGATTTTCATATTTATAATTGACTGACCTTTAACTGATCAACCGTTTTTAAGCTGATTTTTAATAAGTGGCACTAAACGGTCGATATCGCCTGCTCCAAATGTTACCAGAACGTCAATTTCCTTTTCTTTGAGCAAAGGTAATAGATTTTCCTTTGAGCACAATGTTTTGTTTTTCAGTTTAACATCGCTTAAAATATTCTCAGCACTGACGCCTTCAATGGGTAATTCGCGTGCCGGATAGATGTCAAGCAGAATCAGTTCATCGAGACTTGAGAGTACTTCGGCAAAGTCCTTTGCAAAATCGCGTGTTCGTGAATACAAATGGGGCTGAAAAATTCCGGTGATTTTTCTTCCGGGATATAATTCACGAATCGACGTGATGCTTGCATTCAGTTCGCTCGGATGATGCGCATAATCATCCATATAAATTACTTTTTCCGATTTGTAAACCACATTGAACCGGCGGTAAATGCCCGAGAAAGAAGAAATTCCAACTCTCAGTTCCTCAGCGGTCACTCCGTTGAGCCATGCTAATGCCATAGCTGCCACGCTGTTTTCAATGTTAATTTTTACGGGTACTCCCAAGCGGACATCCGCAATCCTTTCGGTCGGGGTTACAAAGTCAAAACGAATCTCACCTTTTGCGATTTTAATTTTATCAGCATAAAAGTCGCCACCGTTGTCCATCGAATAACGGTAAAGTTTAACTCCTTTTTGAAGTTCAGGCTGTAAATCAATGCCTTTTTTCATAATCAGAGCTCCACCCGGACTAATAAGAGATGCGAAATGCGCGAAACTTTCGCGAAATGCTTCCGGAGTATCATATATGTCGAGATGATCGGCATCGACAGATGTGATTACAGCCATATAAGGCGTCAGCTGATGGAAAGAACGATCATATTCATCGGCCTCGATAACAACTAAATTACTATCTTTCGACAACAATAAATTGGTGTTGTAATTGTTCGATATTCCACCCAGAAACGCACTACAGGTCACCTGCGACTGGTACAAAAGATGAGCAGTAATGGTCGAAGTGGTTGTTTTTCCGTGCGTACCGGCAATGCAAATCCCTTTACTCTGGCGGGTAATATCACCCAGTACCTGCGCTCTTTTGAGGATCTTGTAATTATTTTCCCTGAAATACAGCAATTGAGGATGATCCTGTGGAATTGCAGGCGTAAGTACGATCAGTGTACTTTTGGGGTCAACAAAATCAGCCGGTATAAAATTTACGCTTTCGTCGTAGCAAATAGTTATTCCCTCTGTTTCCAGATCGGAAGTTAATTTGGTGATTGTACGGTCATAACCTCCCACAACAAAGCCTTTGGTGTTGAAATATCGTGCCAGTGCACTCATTCCGATTCCACCTATTCCTAAAAAGTAGTATTTATTAAATTTATTCATTTTGTTTTTTATATGTTACACAATTTTGCAGCAACAAAAGTGTAAGTGAACGAACATTTTATTTAGTAGTTAAGTTCTGAATTGCTTATTCTGATATATTGATTTATTGTTTGATAAGTTTGACAACTTCATTGGCAATGCGTTCAGCTGAATCGCTCTCGGCCATTTTTAGTATATTCTCACTTAGTTTTTCAAGCATACTGTCATTTTTAATCAGTTCGAGTGCCTTTGGAATCAGGGTATTGACCGCATCAGCATCTTTCACCATTACGGCCGCTTCATTTTTTACAAGTGCCAGTGCATTTTGTGTTTGATGGTCTTCGGCAACATTGGGTGAAGGTACCAGAATGACAGGTTTTGCGAGCAGACAAAGCTCTGAAATTGAGCTTGCTCCGGCTCTGGAAATGACCAGATCGGCAATGGAGTAGGCATAATCCATTCGCGAAACGAAATCGGTAACGAGCAATTGTCCCGTTTTGTAAGCTTCTGCTTTTTGACTTGCATCGTTGTAGTAGTATTTCCCTGTTTGCCAAATGACCTGAATATTTTCTTTCGTAAGTTCCTCTATACTGGCCATTACACTTTGGTTGATGGTACGTGCCCCTAAACTGCCTCCAATTATCAACAAGGTTTTTTTAGTTGGTTCAAAACCAAAAAAGCGGTAAGCTTCTTTGTCTTTTGCCTGCGTTTTTAATAAGTCCTGACGCACAGGATTACCTGTTTTTACAATTTTTCCGGCTGGGAAAAACCGTTCCATATTGTCGTAGGCTACACAAATTTTTGCTGCTTTTTTCGACAGCAATTTATTAGTGACACCTGCATAGGAATTCTGTTCCTGAATCAGCGTCGGGACAGAGAATGCCGATGCAGCGCGGAGTGTCGGGGCACTTGCATAACCACCTACACCAATAGCCACTTCGGGACCGAATTTTTTTATAATTTTACGTGCTTTGATGATACTCCGGAGCAAATTATAAAGCACTTTGAAGTTACGTAAAAGATTTTTTCTGTCGAAACCACTTACAGGCAACCCCTCGATAGGATAGCCGGCTGCCGGTACCCGTTCCATCTCCATACGACCTTCGGCTCCCACGAAAAGAATTTCGGCATCGGGGAATTTATTTTTAAGAGCATTGGCAATGCTGATGGCAGGAAAAATATGTCCTCCCGTTCCTCCTCCGCTGACTATAAATCTATGTTTCATAATGGCTTGTTTTTTTTGAATGAATAAAATTAAACCTTTTCACACCCGGGAGAAATTTCTGTTAAAGTTCTTCCAGGTTTACTACCGGAATATTATCCTCCGGATTTTCGTCCATTGTGTTATCTACAGGCTGTCCTTCTTCTTTCAACTGGCGTGTAATTCCGAAAATTATTCCGAAATAAATGCAGGTAATTAATATTGACGTTCCGCCCCTGCTGATCAATGGTAAGGGCTGACCGGTTACCGGTCCTAAACTTGTGGCCACAGACATGCTTACAAATGCCTGAATGACAATCATCAACGAAAGACCGATAACTAGAACGGCAGGAAAAACCGTAGGACTCTGAGTCGCAATTCTACCTGCCCGGAAAAGAAGAATCAAGTACAATAAAATCACAAGTATTCCACCTCCGAGTCCCATTTCTTCAATGATAATGGCAAAAATAAAATCGGAATAAGCTTGTGGCAGGTAGTCGCGTTCGACGCTGTTTCCGGGGAAAACCCCGAAAATTCCTCCACGGGCTATAGCAATGCGTCCGTGCTGAACCTGTCTGTTTTCGTCGGTAATGATATATTTATCGTCTTTCCCATCCGAAGCTTCACTGAATCTGTCGATTCGGGCTACCCAGGTATAAGCCCTGTCAAAAGCTTTGGGCATTTTATCCTGAGGAATAGCCTTTATGGCACCAAAACCAAGTACCACTGCCAAAACGAGGGCACCCATCAGGATGAGAAGTCGTTTTATTGAAACACGACCAATGAACATCATTAAAAATACAACCCCGAAAAGTATTACCGCTGTCGAAAAATTCTCCACTAATATGAGCGGACAAATAATAGCCAGCATAATAAGGGTGCTCCAGAAGTACTTTTTTTCGTCGGTCTTTGAGTCCCTGATTCGCGAAATAAAATCGGCTGCAACGATAATGACCGATAATTTGGCAAACTCCGAAGGCTGAAACTGAAATCCACCGATAACCAGCCAGCGGGAGGCATCATTTTCACTATGACCCCTGAATAATACCACTATGAGCATCAAAAATGAAAATGCAAGTACAATGTATGAAAAAAGCCTGATGTAACGATAAGGTATCAGATGTACCAGAATCGCTATCAGTGCTCCGCCTGCAAGAAAACTGGCATGACGCAATACCGGAATCGTATGGTTGGCTGCTTTATAGGCCAGCGTACTTGATGCGCTGTACATTTCGATGATCGAAACTACACAAAGCATAATAAATACTATCCAGAGTGTAGTATCGCCACGAAGGTATTTCCTGATAAGTGAGTCCATTTTTTGGTTTACAATTTATTCGTCGATTAATATCATAATTCCTGATTCCGGAATTACAGATTTCTCACACAGTTTTTGAATTGTCTGCCCCTGTCTTCGTAATTTTTAAATAAATCAAAACTGGCACAACAAGGCGATAACAATACAGTATTACCATCTTCTGCCAATTCAAATGCCTGTTTTACAGCATCTTCCATCGATGTCACATCCACAATCCGCTTTAGCTTTCCATCAAAAAACGTATGTAAAGCCGAATTGTCGACTCCGAGGAACACCAGTGCACTTACTTTTTCCTTAACAAGTTCCTCAATTTCACTATAATCGTTGCCCTTGTCGGTGCCACCGAGTATAAGTACAGTCGGAGTTCGCATACTTTGCAATGCATACCAGCACGAATTTACATTGGTGGCTTTCGAGTCGTTGATAAACCTTACATTCCGGACTGTTGCCACATATTCCAACCGGTGCTCAACGCCCTGAAAATCCTCGAGCGACTGCCTGATGGTTTCTTTTTTTACATTAATAATTGATGCAGCCAAACCTGCGGCCATCGAGTTGTAGGTGTTGTGTAAGCCCTGAAGTGCTAAATTAGTCGTTGGCATATTGAAAATTGTTTGTAGCGTTTTAATAATAAGTTGGTCGTTCTCGACAAATGCTTTTGTTTTCTCATTTCGTTCGATAGAAAAAGGATAAAGCGATGACTGAATTTTGCGTTTCGATAATTCAGCCCTTATCACCGGATCGTTTTCCCAAAAAATAAAAGCATCATTTTCAGTCTGATTTTGTGTAATTCTGAATTTTGAATCCACATAATTCTGAAAATTATAATCGTACCTATCCAGATGATCGGGTGTAATGTTGAGTAATACGGCTATATCAGCTTTGAATTCAGTCATACCATCCAGCTGAAAACTGCTCAGTTCCACAACATAATAATCGTGATTTTCGGTAGCTACCTGCAATGCCAGGCTTTTCCCCACATTTCCGGCCAATCCGACATTAAGTCCCGCTTTTTTCAGAATATGATATACCAGCATCGTTGTTGTGGTTTTACCGTTACTGCCTGATATACAAATCATTTTGGCTTTTGTGTAGCGACCTGCAAATTCAATCTCGGAAATTACCGGTATACCCAGGCTGACAAGTTTTTTTATTAACGGAGCTTTATCAGGTATGCCGGGACTCTTGATTACTTCGTCAGCATTCAGAATTTTTTCTTCTGTATGTTTTTTTTCCTCCCATTCTATTTCATACTCATTGAGTATCGATTTGTACTGCTCTTTTATTTCGGACAAATCGGAAAGAAAAACATCAAATCCTGATTTTTTTGCTAAAATTGCAGCACCCGCACCGCTTTCGCCTCCACCTAAAACCACTATCCTTTTCATTGAAGCAAATTTTAATTTTCTATCTTATTTTCAATGTTATAATTGTAATTGCAGCCAGAATAATCCCTACAATCCAGAATCTGATGACAATTTTTGATTCGGGCATTGCCTGCAAAGGTCGTTGAATCATGGCCTGAATTCCTGAATTTCCCTGTTTCTGAAAGTGATGATGCAAAGGTGCCATCTTAAATATTCGTTTTCCTTCACCATATCTCTTTTTGGTGTATTTAAAATAACCCACCTGAGCCATTACCGATATGTTTTCGACCAGAAATACTCCGCAAAGTATCGGGATAAGCAATTCCTTGTGAATGGCTATTGCAAATACTGCAATTATACCGCCGATGGTCAGACTACCGGTGTCGCCCATAAAAACCTGCGCCGGAAATGAGTTGTACCACAGAAATCCGATGGTCGCACCAATGAAAGCCCCTGCATAAATCAGCAACTCACCCGTGCCGGGAAGATACATGATATTGAGATAACCTGCGTAATTCACATTTCCCGACACGTAGGCAAGTATCCCGAGTGTGACCCCCATAATGGCCGAACTACCGGTTGCAAGTCCATCGAGGCCATCGGTCATGTTTGCACCGTTCGAAACTGCAGTAACAATAAAAATAACAACCAACACGAAAAGTATCCAGCCATAATCCTGAGCTTTTTCACCTGCCCATTTGAAAGCATCTGCATAATCAAGATTATTGTTTTTAAAAAACGGAATAGTTGTTTTAGTCGATTTTACATCGTGTTTTGAGTACATTACATCTTCCACACGCTTTGTTTCGCCTTTGATTTCGATGTTTTCACGAATGACAATATTCGGACTCAGGTACATTGTAAGACCCACAATCAATCCCAGACCTACCTGCCCCACAATTTTAAACCTGCCTTTCAGCCCTTCTTTGTTTTTTAGAAAAACTTTGATATAATCATCCAGAAATCCGATAAAACCGAGCCAGACTGTGGTGATGAGCATCAGGATGATATAAATATTGTTGAGTGCTGCCAGAAGTAAAGTAGGGATAAGTATAGCAATAATGATAATAACTCCTCCCATGGTAGGCGTACCTTTTTTGCTCATTTGACCTTCAAGTCCGAGTTCCCGTATGGTTTCACCGATTTGCTTTTTCTGCAGATAATCGATAATTCGCCGACCAAACATGGTGGACAGAGTCAACGCAAAAATAAAAGCCAATCCGGTTCGAAACGAAATAAAGTAGAACATTCCGGCTCCCGGCAGATTGAACATTTTATCCAGATAGGTAAATAAGTGGTAAAGCATATTATTTTTACTTTTTTAAAAAATTGATTTTCGAAATTAATAGTTGATCATCCCCCCTCCGACATGAAACCCAAAAAAATAAGTTTCGTCGTAATATGTTTAAAAACAGGCTTTTACTTCTTCTCTGTCGTCAAAATGATGTTTTACACCCTGAATAATCTGATAATCTTCATGTCCTTTTCCGGCAACTAAAACCACATCGCCGGCTTCGGCCATGGCACAGGCTGTTTTGATTGCTTCGCGTCGGTCAATTATAACAAGGCTTTGTTTTTTTTGCATAATATCAAGTCCGGCAGTCATATCATTCAAAATATCCTGAGGATCTTCAAACCTCGGATTGTCAGATGTTAAAACAGCTTTCCAGCTACCATCCACTGCTTCGCGTGCCATCAAAGGTCTTTTACCCTTATCGCGGTTTCCGCCACAACCAACGACGGTAATTAATCTGCCGTTACCCTGAAGAATCTGATTAATGGTGCTTATCACATTGTTCAGTGCATCGGGAGTGTGTGCATAGTCGACGATAGCCGTGTAGCCCGAAGGTGAACGAAGAGTTTCGAAACGACCGGATACAGAATGGAGAGAACTGATAATACGAAGAACCTCCAGTTTATCCTGATGTAACAAAACAGCAGCTCCGAAAACAGCCGAGAGATTACTGGCATTAAATTTACCTATGAACGAGACATTTACTTCCGTGTCATTCATATCAAGCAACATTCCATCAAAGCCATGTTCCAGTATTTTGGTTTTAAAATCGGCCATAGCTCTCAGCGAATAAGTGTACTTTGCTGCTTTTGTATTTTGAAGCATCACAAGTCCGTTTTTATCATCGGCATTTGTGAGTGCGAAGGCTTCGGAGTTCAGATCGTCGAAAAAGCGTTTTTTAGCTTTCAGGTAATTTTCGAAAGTAAGGTGATAATCAATATGGTCGCGCGTGATGTTGGTGAAAATGCCGCCATCGAATTCAAGTCCGGCAATACGCCTTTGATCCACCGAGTGCGAACTGACCTCCATAAACGCATATTCGCATCCGGCATCCACCATTTGAGCCAGAAGTTCATTCAGCGAAAGCGAATCGGGAGTCGTATGTGTTGCTTCGATTGCTTTGTCATCAATGTAATTACAAACAGTCGATAACAAACCTGTCTTATGTCCGAGTGCCCTGAATAAATGATAAAGCAGCGTGGCAATTGTTGTTTTTCCGTTCGTACCGGTGACACCGACAAGAATAAGTTTCGATGAAGGAAAATCGTACCATGCCGAAGCCATCTGGCCAAGTGCTTCCGAACTGTTATCTACCTGAATGTAACAAATACCATCAACCGTTTCGGCAGGCATAAGCTCGCATACGATGGCTTTTGCACCTTTTTCGATGGCCATTCCTATGAAATCATGACCATCGCTTGCAGTTCCTCGTGTAGCTACAAATACGGCTCCATCAGCTATTTTGCGTGAGTCGAACCTGATATCTGATACCGGAATCTCAATGGATCCGATGACATTTTTTGGTGTAATATTCTGAAGTAAATCACTTAATATCATTGTTGTCAATTTTTTATGTTAATATATTTATTCGAGCCTTATCGTTATGGTTTGTCCCTTTTGTACAAAGGTACCCGAAGGCAGGCTCTGTGAAACGACTTTTCCTTTACCAATTAACTGAACGTTCAAACCATATTGATTCAGAAGATAAAATGCATCTTTTGCCCCCATACCGGTCAATTCGGGAATCTTTTGTCGTTCTACAGTCAGGGCTTTTACTTCAATTGATTTTTCGTTCGATGTCGTACTTACCCAATCAGTGCCATTTCCGGTAAAACTTAAATTCAGATGCGATAATACTGTTTCGAGCGATTTAAAATTTCCAGGTTTCCCCGGTGGGCAATAAATCATCGATAAAGTGCTGTCTTTCAAAATACTTTCCGGTTTAAGGCTCGATTTGAGCGCCATGGTTTGCTCAGCAATACTTTTAAAAACCGAGCCGGCCATTCTGCCTCCAGAAGGATAACCGTTATGCGGTTCACGAATGACTACAATACAGGTGTACTGCGGATCATCGGCAGGGAAATATCCACAGAATGATACCTGATGACTTTTACCACCGGCTTTGTATCCGAGCACCCCTTTTGAAATCTGTGCGGTACCGGTTTTTCCTGCTATACGTACATATTTTGATCTGACATTCTTGGCAGTTCCTTTTTCACCTTCAAGTACGCCGAGAAGGGTTTCCTTTACTAAAGCCAGTGTGGTTGGTTTACAAATGCTTTCCCTTATTGTTTCGGTACCGAATGATTTTACTACCTGACCATTTTTCAGTAACGCCTTTACAAAGAACGGACGGATTAATTTTCCGTTGTTAGCTATTGCATTGTAATAAGCAAGAGTGTAAATGGGTGGAATCTCAGTTTCATAGCCTATGGACATCCAGGGCAATGTCGTTTTGGACCAGTATCTTGATTTATCTTTCGGATGCCTGATTTTAGGCCCGGCATTCCCCGGAATTTCAATATTCATTTTCTCATTAAGTCCCATTTCATAGAGTTTGTCGACGTATTCCGAAGGGTGTTCGCCGTAGGCTTTCACTACCGCAATCGAAATTCCCACATTCGACGAAGCATGAATTGCCTCGGCAAGTGTAATGTCGTGAAAACCACCTTTATTGGCATTGTGGTCCACCATATTCGAGCCGTAGAAATTGTATATTCCGTTTCCTGTATGGATAATATCGTTAATATTTGCTTTTCCTTCATCCAGTAGAGCAATCAGCGAAAAAGTTTTGAACGTTGATCCCGGCTCTACCTGATCGGACACTACACCGTTTTTGTTTTCAGAGTAGGTTCCATCGGCGTTTTTCTGCATATTTACAATTGCCTTTACTTCACCTGTTTTTACTTCCATGATAACAGCATATCCCGTTTCGGCATCGAAGGATTTCAAACTGTCGACAAGTGCTTTTTCGGCCAGATCCTGTAAATCTATATCGATAGTGGTTAACACATCCATTCCGTCAACCGGCTCTATCTGAACAGTTTCCACCATCCTGTTCGCCACTTTCTGAATCATCGAAACGCCCGGAATACCGATAAGTTCCTTATTGAAATATTTTTCGAGTCCGTTTTTACCACCCAGAGTTTCATCTGCATAAATATCGCCTATGGTCCTTGATGCCAGCGATCCGAACGGCTTTTCCCTTTTGTAATACACTTTGTGAATCAATCCGCTTTTGTATTTACCCAAACGGAACAGAGGCATTTTCATTACATCCTTTAACTGGGCATAACTGATTCGTTTGGGATAAACAGGTGCCTCACTCCGTCCTTCACGGTACGCTTTTCTCAGCTGCAGTTTGTACTGGTCCTTTGTCTGATCGCCAAAATAGGCCGACAGGCAAAGTGCCAATGAATCGATATTTTCGTCAAACAATTTACCATCATCCTCGTGCAGCGCCGGAACGCGGGTATCCATGTAAATGTTGTAAGTTGGAATGGTGCTCGCCATTAAACGTCCATCGCAGGCAAAAATATTGCCCCGGTTTGGTTTTACCCGAATATCGGTTTTCTTATTTTTTGCCGCTACTTCAAGCCATTTGTCCTTTTCGACGAATTGTAAAACTACAATCCGGTATACCACCAGCGAAAAAAGGAAGAGTATAATAAAATATACTATTCCAAATCGCAGCACTATACTTTTTCGTTTATCGGCCATAATGTATTCGTTCTTTTTTACAAATTCACTTTTCAGTTTCTTCTCCGGTTTTCTCTTCAATAGTTACCGGAGGTGTATTTGATTCTTCGAGCTGAATTCCTTTCTCCTGAAGCATCCTGATAATGTTCGACTGACGGCTGATCCTCATCAATTGAGAAGAAATTGTAAGCGATTCGTATTTTACATCTTCAATTTTCTTTTTAAGTTCAATGGTCTTTGCCAGCTGTGTTTCGCAATAATATCGGTTATCGACATACATAAACGCCAGAATCGCAATCATTATAAGTAAACCGTACTGTTTCTGAAAAAATTTCTTCGATAGAATATTTCCGTTGATAACATCGATCAGCGTGCTCGATTTTATGTCGGAGAAATCTTCATTTCCTCTGATCGAAGTTGCTATTTTATTTAACCAGCCCATTTTAAAATTTTCCGGAAAGTTTTTTATTTAATTGTCTAAAGTATAATTAGTTGTCTGCAAATTATGCGGTGTTTTAATTTGTCGTTGCCGGTATTTATTTGTATTTCATCAAATGCTTAATTCTGCAATTCTCAGTTTGGCACTTCTTGCTCTCGGGTTTCGTTCAATTTCGTCAGCTCCGGCAACAATTACCTTGTTGTTGATTGTTTTTAACGGCGAAATAATATTACCATAGAAATCTTTGTTTAAATTGCCCCCGAAATTACCACTCCTGAAAAAATTCTTCACAAGCCTGTCTTCGAGCGAATGGTAAGTAAGTACGGCAATTCTTCCACCCGGATTTAAAACTTCGACGCTCTGCTTCAGCAAGGCTTCAAGAACTTCCATCTCGTTGTTCACCTCTATGCGCAATGCCTGAAAAACTCTGGCCATATCTTTTTTCTCTTTTTCCCGCCCGAAATACGGTTTAAGTATTTCAACAAACCTGAAGATTGTATCTATACCGGCTTTTGATCTTTCCTGAATAATAGTTCGGGCAATTTTCCTCGAATTGTTTAATTCGCCGTAGAGATAAAACATATCAGCGAGCTCCTTTTCCGGATAATTATTGATGATATATGCAGCGTTTAGCCCGGAGCTTGTGTTCATTCGCATATCAAGTTCGCCATCAAAGCGAAATGAAAATCCGCGCTCAGCTTCGTCGAAATGATGAGATGAAACTCCCAAATCGGCAAGAATGCCATCTACTTTTTCGATGTTATGGTATCGGAGAAAGTTCTTCAGGTATTTGAAATTGCTTCTCACAAAGGTAAACCGCTTGTCGGCTATTGCATTTTTTTGTGCATCCGGGTCCTGATCGAATCCGAGCAATCTTCCCTTTTCGTTCAGTCTTTTCAGAATTTCGCCCGAATGGCCACCTCCGCCAAAAGTAACATCAACATAAATGCCGTCCGGTTTGATTTTTAAACCTTCGATTGTTTCGCTGAGCAATGCAGGTGTATGATAAACAGGTGCATTCTGCATTTGATTCGGTTGTTCAGCTTCGGTTGTCCTGACAGTATTTTGTTTTTTCACTTCTGTATAAGCCCTTTTTGCGGGTCATTTATTTTTGCATTTTTTGTTTCATTTTATCTGCAAATTCGCTCTGAGAATACTTGTTTTGTTCGAATTTGCTTTTGCTCCAGATGGCAAAACGATTCATCATGCCGACAAATAAAATTTCCGAATTGTCGACAGAAATGGATTGAAGATGTTTTTTTGCAATTAATATTCTGCCCTGCGAATCAATATCAAGCCATTCGGCTTCCGAAGTAAATTGCATTAACAACATCTGATCTTCCGGATTCCATTCGTCAAGGCTGTCATTGAGTTTTGTTACCCTCGCATTCCAGATGTGTTCCGGATAAAGTATCAAACAGTCATTTTCCGTATCCCTTTGCATGACAATCCTGTCTCTTTCACCGTCAGGCAGCAACTTTCGATAGGTAGAGGGAATAAATACTCTTCCCTTTACATCGGCTTTTGCTTCATATTTTCCTATAAATGTCGACATTTGAATCAATTGAGATTTTGTAAGTGTAAAAGTATAAAAAAGTTTTCGATATTCCCCACATTTCCCCACAATAAATTTATAAACAGATTATGAACACAAATTATGGCTTTTATCAAGAGTTTATCAACAGTAAAAACAAACCAATACATTAACACATTTACCATAATGTGCATATATTGAGATACATATAAAAATTCACAAACTGAAGTTCAGAAACCAACATCAAAGTGGGGGAAAAATTTCAGTTTACGAGAAAAATTTATTTAACACCTGCATTGTGTGAATTAACATAAATCGCCCTTTGTTGAATTCTGATTATGTGTATTCTCTTATTTTGTGTATTTTTGCCCTGATTCAGTAAAATTATGAAGTTGAAGCATGAAAAAAGACAAGGTGATAAATATTGATGTGGCTCATGTGCTGAAGAGCAGAGCCCCCAAAACAAAAGTGCCGCGGTTTTTAATAAATTATCTGCGGCGGATAGTTCACGAAAAAGAATTTAATCAGTTCTTTAAGGAGAATCCCGATTTAAAAAATCTCGAATTTATAGAAGCGGCATTCAGGTATCTTGGCATGTCGGTGGACATTGTCGGGAAAGAAAATTTACCACCAAAAGGAGGAAAGTATATTTTTGCGAGCAACCATCCACTGGGAGGGCTCGACGGTGTAGCCGAAGGTTATCTGATAGGGAGGGAGTATGAGGGTAAAGTTCGTTTCTTTTCGAACGATTTACTTATGTTTTTACATCCAATGAAAGAAATGTTTGTACCGGTCAATAAATTCGGAAATCAGGGCAAGGACCATGCGGAGTTAATGAAGCAGTTGTACGAATCGGACAATCATTTGGTGACATTTCCTGCCGGCATGTGTTCACGCAAAATAAACGGCAAAATTGTTGATCCCGAATGGAAGAAAAATTTTATCACCAAAGCTGTACAATACCAAAGGGATGTGGTACCAGTCTACTTTGAGGGGCGGAACTCAAACTTTTTTTATAACCTTGCACGGTTACGTAAGTTGCTGGGCATAAAATTCAATATAGAGATGATGTATCTGCCCGATGAAATGTTCAGGCAAAGAGGAAGGCACTTCACACTGAAAATTGCCAAACCGATTCCCTGGCAGACTTTTGACAAATCGAAGACTCAGGCCGATTGGGCTCAATGGGTCAAAGAAATTGTTTACAAAATGGCCTGAAAATGTCCGGTTGTTTCCTATACTACATGAACATACAGCCTTTTTCCGCCAAATATAATTGTTCCTGTTTGTAAATTTTGTTGTAAAAACAGCCTTCATAGTTTGAATTCAACACTTTTTTAGCAATTTCTGCTACATATATCAATTCTATTCTGCTGTAAATCAACCTCTGAAAAAATATTTTCAATTTTCTTCAAAAAAAAGTGCAAATTTGTTTGGTGGATTAAAAAAAAAGTTGAATCTTTGCAGAGTAAACAAACAGATAAATTTTTCATAGTTAAGGTTTAGGTTAAAATGTGTAATGGGTGGCTGTGAAGTTACCCATTACTTTTTGTATCCATTCAGGCATAAAAAGAATCAGTCATTATAATACAGAGCACAAAAAAACCGCAGATTTTTGATCTGCGGTTTTTTCATTTAAGTTGAATTTGTTTCTTACGGGGTCATGCGTTTATTGGCTGAATATACGATTTTCAACGCATAAGCCTTACGCAATGATTGTTTAATATCGTTGATGATACCCATTTTTGTGTCTTTATCTGCCTTGATGGAAACGGTCATTAAGTTCTGATCGTTTTCGTTCATAGCACTACGTTCACTTACAATAAATTCCTGAAGTTCATTCACATCAGCAAAAGCGTCGCCAAGCTGAATGCGTGTTTCGGAACCGAAAGCTTTCGTATACTGGGCCATTGGTTTACCAACATAAACATAGCGTGTGAGCGACTTGTTTTCAAGCTTCTGTACTTCTGTTGCCATAGGTGGTGAAACCCGTACTTTGAAGGTAACTTCCTTCATTGTGGTAACTGACATAAAGAAGAACAAAAACATGAAGATAATATCGGGCAACGAAGAGGTTGCTAACGCAGGCGTTTCCCTTTCTTTGTCTTTTCTGATTTGTGCCATTATTTTTTTACACCTCCATAATTTTTAGGTTCAGCTTCAGAAATTTTCTGTGGATAAACTGCCTGAACGGCTTTTTGCTGATCCTCATCCAAATCCTCGTAAGCCATACCGAATTTTTCTCTCGCTAGCTCATTACGTAATTCATTATAAGCAGCAACCAGTTCATTCTGTACATTGATATAAGCCTGATATTGTGTATCGACGTCGTTCTGAAGTGAAATTACGTGGTCTTTTGTAATTGACATTAGACCGATTAACGGGATATTTACTTCAGACTTAACCGGCAAATTAGGATCATTATTTTCATTTTTAATGAATTCCTTTGCCTTCTGACGCAAATCACGTACTTCCATTAACTCTCCCTGAACCATCAACTGATTCTGACTGTTTACCTTAACAACAAAGATATTTCTTTTGTTAACGTCAGTCGGTGGTACCTTCATGTCGGGGGGCAGAGGAGGCGGAAGCCTTCTTGCCAACCCGGTACTGGTACTCATTGATGTTGTTACAAGGAAGAAAATCAAGAGCAAGAACGCAATATCGGCCATCGAACTTGAGTTAATCTCACTGGTTTTTCTTTTCTTTCCCATGATATATTAAAGTTTAACTCTGTTATTATTTGAGTTTTGTATAAATACCGGCTCCGATTATTGTTCCTACAAGACCAATAAATAAAGCGTAAATTGCATAAATAATCATATCGGTGAATTGTGCCCAAAATCCGAAGTTATCAGTTCCTTCGTAACCAATAATTGAAATTTTGTCGGGGCTACCCATGAACCATGCTACAACAAATACTACTACGAAGATAGCAATGGTAACCAATGATTTTACACCTCCGGCCGGATTTGCAATTAATTTCTTAATGAAACCTACAAGAGATAAAAAGAGGGTCAATCCAATCGTGAGGATAACTAAAAAATAACACCAATATAATAATGTATCGGTAAACTTAGGGACAGTCAGTGTGTCCTGTCCGACAGTCAGCGATTCTGCATTGCCTCCGAAATAAATCAATGCCACTAAAAGCACAGATATTATCCCTAAAGCTAATATTGTAATTCTGGAGATATTTCCAACTAAATTTGACATATCAAAATTTTTAGAAGATTATTTTTTTTCGTGTTTAACAATGATATCAAGCAATGAAATAGAAGAATCTTCCATGTCATTAGTCATAGCTTCAATTAAAGTAAGGATGTAATTGAAGAATACCTGAAGAATCATTGCAACGATAAGTCCGAATACTGTTGTTAAAAGAGCTACTTTCATACCACCGGCAACAACCGTAGCAGAAATATCACCTACCTGCTGGATTTTATCGAATGCCTGGATCATACCTACTACTGTTCCCAAGAATCCTAAACTTGGAGAAAGTGTAATGAACAAAGATACCCATGTTAAGTTCTTTTCGAGTAAACCCAGCTGAACGCCTCCGTAAGAAGCTACTGTTTTTTCAACCACGTCAATACCTTCGTCGTAACGTGAAAGTCCCTGATAGAAAATAGAAGCTACCGGTCCGCGGGTGTTACGGCATACATCAAGAGCTGAATTTACACCACCTTTTGCCCAGGCTTCTTCAATGCTGTTCAATAACTTTTTGGTGTTAGTTGACGAAAGACTTAAATAAAGGATACGTTCGATACAAAGTGCCAAACCTACGATAAGACAGAAAGCGATTGGAGCCATCCAGCCTGCACCACCTTCGATGAATTTTTGTTTCAAAGCTTTGTGCATTCCGCCTTCGGCTGCGGGAGCGGCTGCCTGATCGGTAACCTGAGTTGAATCTGTCTTGGCTACAGCTGTATCAGTTGCTGTAACTTGCTTCGTTGCAGTAGAATCTTGCGCTACTACATTCAATGTGCTTCCAAAATTGAAAATTGCTACGATTGATAAGATTGCAAATACCTTTTTCATTTTACTTTTTTTTAAAGATTTCTAATTTTTGTTTTATTTTTGTTTGTTTTTTAATTCTCTGATTTTTAATTATTTGCGGAGAGGAAGAGATTCGAACTCTCGATACGATTCCACACCGTATATACGCTTTCCAGGCGTACCTCTTCAACCACTCGAGCACCTCTCCAAATCGGGGCGAAGTTAAGAAAAAATTATGAAATACAATATATTTATTCAAAATTGTGAGCAACATATATATTTTTTGACAAAAAAAACACACTTTTTTATGCTCAAACAATTTTTTTAAACAGACTATTTACGTTTCGGGTTGTTATTTCTTCGGTTTCTTTTTCGCTTATACCGAAAATTGAGGCCATTTTTTTACAAATAAACGCAAGATATGCACTTTCATTGCGTTTTCCCCTGTAAGGTGCAGGTGTAAGGTAAGGTGCATCGGTCTCGAGCAGCAGGTGTTCAATTCCGATTTGTTCCACCACTGCCGGCAATCCTGAGTTTTTAAATGTTAGAATACCGTTGATTCCCATATAAAATCCTCCAAAATCAATGATCTGTACGGCGTCGCTGATACTTCCCGTGAAACTGTGAAAAACGCCGGTTAATCCTTTACCGGCAAACTCATTCATTACTTTCATCGTTTCGTCAAACGAATCTCGAACATGGATAATGACTGGTAAATTATATTCTAAAGCCCATTCAAGCTGTTTGCGAAAAACGGTTATCTGTTCATTCAGAAATTTTTTATCCCAGTATAAATCTATTCCTATTTCGCCTATTGCCACATAACTCCTGCGTTCAAGCTCCTTTTTAATCAGCTCCAGTTCCTGATTGTAATTTTCATTAACGCTTGTAGGATGAAGACCAATTGCAGCATAGCAGTAACCGGGATAACAGGCTTCCGTTTTCAGCATTCGCTGAAGCGATGCGGCATCAATATTCGGAAGTATCATCTTCGAAACCCCGCTCAATTTTGCTCTTTCAATTACTTCAGGTCTGTCCTCGTCGAACTCCTCAGTGTATATATGTGAATGGCTATCAATCAAATAACTAAAATATCTAAAGGATTTAAGGGAAACGTTTGTTACCCTTTTACATTTGATAAAACAAAAATAATATATTTTTCATTAATACTGAATTTTCAGCTAAAAAATTCAGAATCTTTCATTTTACTCCCATTCTATGGTTGCAGGTGGCTTCGAACTGATGTCGTATACCACTCTGTTCACTCCTTTTACTTTATTAATAATTTCGTTCGACATTTTTGCCAAAAAGTCGTACGGGAGTTGTGCCCAGTCGGCCGTCATTGCGTCGGTCGAAGTCACTGCACGTAACGCAACTGCATTTTCGTAAGTGCGTTCGTCGCCCATTACACCCACAGATTGAACAGGCAGCAGAATGACTCCGGCCTGCCATACCTTATCATACAGATTCCACTCGCGAAGTCCGTTGATGAAAATATCGTCGGCTTCCTGAAGGGTTTCCACTTTTTCGGGAGTAATTTCACCCAGAATCCTGACAGCAAGTCCCGGTCCGGGAAAAGGTTGCCGTTTGATCAGATGATGCATCATGCCGAGTTCAGTTCCCACTTTTCGCACTTCGTCCTTGAAAAGAAGTCTTAATGGTTCGCAAAGTTTCAGGTTCATTTTTTCGGGAAGTCCCCCTACATTGTGATGTGATTTGATAGTTGTACCACTGATGGAAAGTGATTCAATGATGTCGGGGTAGATTGTTCCCTGAGCTAACCATTTTACATTCTCAATTTTTTTGGCTTCAGAATCGAATACATCAATGAAACCGGCACCAATTATTTTGCGTTTTTTTTCAGGGTCAGCGACACCTTTAAGCATGCGGTAAAAATGCTCTTTAGCGTTGATGCCGAGCACATTTAAACCCAAATGCTCGTAATCCTTCATTACCGTTTCGAATTCGTTTTTTCTTAACAATCCGTGGTCAACAAATATACAGGTCAGATTTTCACCAATGGCTTTATTGAGCAATACTGCTGCAACAGAGGAATCCACACCACCCGAAAGACCAAGCACTACTTTATCATTTCCCAGCTGCTCCCTGAGTTGTTTTACTGTCGATTCTACGAAGGACGCCGGTGACCAGTCGCGCTTACATTCACAGATTTTCAGAAAATTTTCGAGTAATAAGATGCCGTCGAGTGTATGGAAGACTTCGGGATGAAACTGTACTCCCCAGGTTTTTTCACCCTCTATTTTATATGCAGCCAGATCGAGATCGCCGGTACTGGCAATTTTGGTAAATCCTTCGGGAATATTGGTAATTGAATCGCCATGCGACATCCATATTTGTGAGCCGGGATGAATGTCCCTGAAGAGCGGATCGTTGGCATCAATGTAGGACAAATTCGCACGACCATACTCCCGCGAACCGGCAGCTTCCACTTTTCCACCGGAAGTATATGCCATGAACTGCGCTCCGTAACATATACCGAGTACAGGAAAATGCTTGCGTATTTTACTTAAATCTGTCCAGAAAGCTGTAGGGTCGTACACCGAAAACGGACTACCGGAAAGAATTACTCCTTTGATTTCGTCTGTTTCATCAGGAAATTTATTGTAAGGTAAAATTTCGCAGTATTCGTTCAGGTCGCGCAAGCGGCGTCCGATAAGCTGGGTGGTTTGTGATCCGAAATCGAGGATAATAATTTTTTCCATGCAGTGGTAACTTTAATCTGTGTTATTTATGAAAAACAGTGCAAAAGTACGAAAAACAGAGGGTATGCACAAGTGAAGGACAACAAATTATTTCATTAACAATGAGCTGTCTCCGTAACTCAGAAATCTGAAATTATTGTTGAGTGCGTAATCGTAAATTGATTTCCAGTTCCCGTTGACAAATGCCGAAACGAGCAGTAAGAGTGTGCTTTTGGGTTGATGGAAATTGGTAATCATTGCGTTTACTATTTGAAATTCATAACCCGGCCGTATCATGATCTGAGTGGTGGCAACCAGATGGCTGAGTTGGTGACCATCAAGATAATCCAGGATATTTTGTATTGCTTCATGAACTGAAATGTCAGGTTCATGTGTATAGGGGAACCATTGAGAAATGTGAATTGGCTTTGATTCTGCAGGGTTTAAATCTGAAATTATTAGTCCTGCGTAATATAAACTTTCGAGTGTTCGTACCGATGTGGTGCCAACTGCAACAATTTTTCCCAAATTCCGCTGAATAAGTTCAATCGTGGTTCGCGGAACCGAGATAAGTTCGGTATGCATTTGATGATCGGCTATGCTTGCAGTCTTAACAGGTTGAAATGTACCTGCCCCTACATGCAGGGTCAATTCGGCAATATTGATTTTTTTATGTTTTAGGTTGCTCAGCACCTCATCGGTGAAATGCAAACCGGCGGTTGGAGCAGCCACCGAACCTTTAATTTTTGAATAGATAGTTTGATAAGTCTCCAGATCGCTTTCTTCTGTCTTTCGGTGAAGGTAAGGCGGAATGGGCAATTCGCCGGTGTTTTCGAGAATTCCGGCAAAATGGATATCAGCATTGTCCCAGCTGAATCTGATAGTATGGGTATTCCCTTCAGAAGCAAGCATTGTAGCCGTAAGCGTACAATCCTGTCCATCAAAAGTGACTTTTTTGGTTAACGGGATGTCTTTCCATTTTTTCAGATTTCCCACCATACATTTCCATACACATTCCCTGTTCGACCCGAGCGAAAGTGCATAATCGGCCGGTGCAAGGGGTTCAAGACAAAAAACTTCGATGCGTGCTCCGGTATCTTTACTGAATAACAACCGGGCCTGAATAACGCGGGTATTATTGTATATTAACAATGAATTTTCGGGCAGATAATCCGGAATTTGTGAAAAAATGCTTTCGCTGATGTCGCCATTCCTGTAAATCAGGAGTTTTGAAGCATCCCTTTGTTTCAACGGATATCTGGCAATACGATGATCGGGTAGCTGATAATTGTAATCTTCAATATATATGTTCGAATTGTCTTTTAATGTGTCCACGTGAGGTACCGAAAATTTGTTGTATTTTTGTGCAAAAGTACATAAAATGTGGCAAAAAGCCAATTCTTTAATGTGCCGGTTACAAACAGATTACATTTTAAGTTTGAATAATTATGATAAAAAAAGGTGATACAGTGCGTTTCCTGAACGCAGTGGGCGGAGGTAAAGTCATCCGCATCGATGAAGTTAAGAAAATGGTTTATGTTGAGGACGAAGATGGATTCGAAATCCCGGTGCCGGAACGTGAATGTGTAATGGTGGGCGAAGTGAACAGGGAAACAAATTTTATAAAAAAAGATTTCAGCTCAAAAGTAAATACCCCCGAACCTCAGCAATTGCCCGACAAGGAAATTAAAAATACGGTAACCGATCAACCGCTTCCGGTAGTTGAAACACCTGAAGGTGAAACTCCGAAAGTGTTACTTGCATTTTTCCCGATCGACATAAAATTACTTCAAACAACTGATTATGACTGCTATATTGTGAACGACAGCAATTATTATATGCACTACAATATTGCCAATTGCAGCAATGGTCAATGGAAATCTGTGGCTAACGGTACCATTGAACCCAATGTGCAGGAAGAATTAAAAACAGTAAGCAAAGAAGAACTTAATGATTGGGAACAGATCAGAGTACAGTTGATTCCGTTTAAAAAAGATAAGATTTACACTTTTCAGCCGGCTGTAGATACAAATATAAAAATCAATGCTGTAAAATTCTACAAATTACATAGTTTCACCGAAAACGATTATTTCGACGAACCGGCTATGATGATAGACATAATTTCGGAAAAGGAGAATCAGATACTCGAAACCATTTCGCCCGATGAAATTAAAAAGGCTATGTTTCAGAAGGAGGATCGAACCCGCCCCCGACTTGTTAAACGGGAGCAAAAACCAGAGGTAATTGAAATTGATTTGCATATCAATGAGCTGGTGGATACAACTTCGGGAATGAGTAACGCCGACATGCTTCAGCTTCAGCTTGAAAAATTCCATTCGGTTTTAGATGAAAACAAGCACCGGAAAGGCCAGAAAATTGTATTTATACATGGCAAGGGTGAAGGTGTGCTTCGCAGTGAAATAGAAAAATTATTGAAAACGCGATACAAATCTTACTATTTCCAGGATGCATCGTTTCGCGAGTATGGCTTTGGCGCCACAATGGTGACTATTAAATAATATTTCGGATATTCGGTTTTTATGCCAATATTTTTAAAATCAAAGCATTGAAGATGACCGATGGAATATCGGTTATTTTTGACTACCTTTGCACTCCGGTTTTTTTATAATCAAATCAACCGGAAGTGATTATCTGACAGAACTTTACTTAAATACAAACTTTCAATAAATAAAAAGAATGGCTCTTCAATGCGGAATTGTGGGTTTGCCCAATGTTGGTAAATCCACTCTTTTCAACTGTTTATCAAATGCAAAAGCACAGGCAGCAAATTTCCCCTTTTGTACTATCGAACCAAATGTGGGTGTGATTACCGTACCCGATGAACGGCTCAATAAATTAGCCGAACTTGTTCATCCTCAGCGAATTGTTCCGACAACCGTTGAAATTGTCGATATTGCCGGTCTGGTGAAGGGAGCCAGTAAAGGGGAGGGACTTGGAAATAAATTCCTTGCCAATATCCGCGAAACAGATGCAATTTTACATGTATTGCGCTGTTTTGACAACGAAAATGTGGTGCATGTTGATGGAAGTGTTAACCCGGTTCGCGATAAGGAAATTATCGATATTGAACTTCAGCTGAAAGACCTCGAAACCATAGAAAGCCGGATCAATAAGGTGCAAAAACAGGCAGCTGCCGGCGATAAGCAGGCACGAACTCTCTTTGATATTTATACACAGTACAGAGATGCATTGCTGCAGGGCAAATCGGCGCGAACAGTAAAACTTGATCCTCTGGATAAAAAGTTAGTAAAAGATTTGTATCTACTCACCGATAAGCCGGTTATGTACGTTTGCAATGTCGACGAAGCGTCGGCAGTAAGCGGGAATGCCTATGTTGAGGCAGTACGCGGGTCGGTAAAGGATGAAGGAGCCGAAATACTTGTTGTAGCTGCAGCTACCGAAGCTGATATTGCTGAACTTGAAACTTATGAAGAGCGTCAGATGTTCCTCGAAGAAGCCGGTTTAAAAGAATCGGGCGTCGCCAGGTTGATACGTGCAGCTTATCATCTGCTCGATTTGCAGACTTATTTCACTGCCGGTGTACAGGAAGTTCGCGCATGGACTTTCGAACGTAACTGGAAAGCTCCGCAATGCGCAGGAGTTATTCATACCGATTTCGAAAAAGGATTTATCCGTGCAGAAGTAATTAAATACAACGATTACATTACTCTTGGTTCTGAAGCTGCCTGCAAGGAAGCCGGAAAAATGAGTGTGGAAGGTAAGGAATATGTCGTGCAGGATGGCGATATTATGCACTTCAGATTTAATGTGTAATACAGATATTTAACGAACTAAGATTAATGCTTCATAATTAATGATTGAAGTATCTGAAGCAATTAGCTAATATTATAATCTGAATTTTTTTTTTGAACACTACGCCGCTAAGTCATAAAGCCGGAAAGTTTCTTTTTTATCTTTGCGCTCTTTGCGCCTTTGCGGTTTTACATTTATTCACCGCAAAGTCGCTAAGTACGCAAAGTTTTTATTTTAAGGATTGATTTTTTTCAGCAGACCATCTGCTAACAAACCATGATGGGCTTTATCAGCTTAAAGAAATCGTTTCCTTTGTCGTCGACCAGAATAAATGCCGGAAAATCTTCCACTTCAATTTTCCAGATGGCTTCCATTCCCAACTCGGGATATTCAAGACATTCCACTTTTTTGATGCTGTTTTGTGCCAGAATTGCAGCAGGACCGCCAATAGAACCAAGGTAAAAACCACCGTATTTCATGCAGGCATCTGTAACCTGCTGCGTACGGTTTCCTTTGGCTATCATAATCATACTTCCACCGTTTTGCTGAAACAAATCCACGTACGAATCCATACGTCCTGCTGTGGTTGGTCCAAACGACCCTGAAGGCATACCTTTGGGCGTTTTGGCCGGCCCGGCATAATAAATCGGATGATCTTTTATGTATTGTGGCAGTGGTTTTCCCGCATCGAGCAATTCTTTGAGTTTGGCGTGAGCAATATCACGACCCACCACAATAGTTCCGCTCAACGACAAACGTGTTGAAACAGGATATTTTGTCAGTGTAGCCAGAATATCTTTCATGGGCTGATTCAGATCAATTTTCACTGCATTGCCCTCGCCTGCCTGACGGTATTCCTCCGGAATATATTGTCCCGGATTGTCTTCCATTTTCTCTACCCAGATACCATCTTTGTTGATTTTACCTTTAATGTTGCGGTCGGCCGAACAGGATACTGCCATTCCCACAAAACAGGATGCTCCGTGGCGCGACAGACGGATGATACGAATGTCATGCGCAAAATATTTACCACCAAACTGAGCACCAATTCCCGATTGCTGTGCAGCTTTCAGTATTTTTTGTTCCATTTCCACATCGCGGAAAGCCTGCCCAAGTTCATTGCCTTCGGTAGGCAATTCGTCGTAATATTTAGTGGAAGCTAACTTAACAGTTTTCATGCAGGCATCAGCCGAAGTTCCTCCTATCACAAAAGCAATGTGATAAGGCGGACAGGCAGCTGTACCGAGGGTCTTCATTTTTTCGGTCAGGAATTTTTCGAGCGAAGCCGGGTTCAGTAAGGCTTTTGTTTCCTGAAATAAATACGACTTGTTGGCCGAACCACCACCTTTGGCAATAAATAAAAATTTATATTCGTTTCCGTGATATGCTACCAGATCGATTTGAGCCGGTAGGTTAGTTCCGGTATTCACTTCGTCGTACATATTCAATGCAGCGTTTTGCGAGTAACGAAGATTCTCTTCAGTGTACGTTTCATAAATACCTTTCGACAGTGCTTCCTCGTCGGTACCGTTAGTCCACACATTATTGCCTTTTTTGGCGTATACAGTAGCAGTTCCTGTATCCTGACAGAAAGGAAGAACTCCTTTAGCCGAAATTTCCGCATTACGAAGCATGGTTACAGCCACATATTTATCGTTATCGCTTGCTTCAGGGTCAGCAAGTATTTTTGCTACCTGTTTTTGATGTTCAGGACGGAGCAAAAACGAACAATCGCACATGGCAGCGCGTGCCAGTTTGGTTAATCCTTCCGGTTCTACTTTAAGGATTTCCTGTCCTTCAAAATTTGCCACCGAAACATGTTCTTTGGTCAACAGATAATACTCTGTTTTGTCTTTTCCCATAGGGAACGGATCCTGATATTTAAATTCTTTTGCCATGATAGTATTTACAATTTATAAATTTACAATGTACAATTTTAAGAGCTGCAAAATTACGGAAATTTTTCTGTAATGAGTGAGTTGTCGATGTTTAAAATATTAAATTATTGAACCACTAATTTCTGAATCATTTTATTTATACGCATTATATACATTCCGGGCATCAGATTATTTACAACATACGAAGAAGTGAGTGGTTGCTTGTTAATAACAACCGTACCCTGAAGGTTGTTAATAATTAATTCATCAATCAATACATCTTTATTGATACTGTTTATAAAAATAGTGCCTTTTTCTGAAAGACTAACTGTAACGATGAATTTATCGATGACCGGATTTGAAATTTTATCAATTATCTTGTATTCACAATCCAATCCTGCGCTATTCAGGTATGTCAATGTGCTATCCTGCTTGAAGCATAATAAAATTTGTGACGAAGAATAGCGATATTCAGTCAGATCCTGAAGTGACCCTATTCCCTCAATCCAGCTAAAATTCTCTGTGATATATTTGTCCGTGAAGAATAAGGATGTTACATCATTAAACTTAATTCGCAGTCTTTTACTTCCATTGCTGCACATCATCGAGTCTGTTTCTAATACTTTAGTTTGATAATATGTATCCATGAATGTATATTTTACATGGTTTTCAAAGTAGCTGTATGGGCGTACCAATTTGAATGATGAATCTTTCTGCAAAGTAAAATCGTACAACAGAATTTCGTAAAACTGATCGTAATAATTGTACAGAAGATATACTTTTTTGGTATTTATATCTTCTCTTAAAAATTGAACAGGATAAAAATCGCTCTTTCCGCTAAGGTTCTCAACCGATAAAAGTAATGTTTTATACGTTTTGGCATTCAACACAGTATCACCACCAATTTTATAACGATCGACTTCGTAGTAAGTTCCACTGCAATTCACATCGTAAGAACAGGTTGGAATCATTATTTTCAGGTAATTCCATTCATTTCCGGTTTTACAAATTTGGCCAACAGTAAATAATTGCTGAAAGCTCAAAAACAATATCAGTAATGATTTTTTAATAAGCATAATTGTTTAAAATGAATTGCAATGAATTTGGCGTTATTTAAATACCGCACCACAAAGTTACTAAAAAAGGCACAGAAAAATCCAGTACAAATCCGCTGTAAATAGCGATAACAGAATACTCTTTTCCTGATGTTTGGATAATAATGGGGAAAGTGGTATCCATAGTTGTTGCGCCACCGGCTGCAATGGGCGACAGTTTTCCAAAAAACCTGACCATCTGCGGAGCAAAAATAAGGGTTAAAATTTCTCTGAAGATATTTGCCAATAATGCAATTGTCCCGAGTTCGGCTCCTTTGTACTGTGTAATCAGAATGCCCGAAAGCGAGTAATACCCGAAACCCGATCCTACTGCCAGCATATCGGCATAAGAATATTGCAAAAACAGTCCAATCAACAGTACACCCAGCAATGTTCCGGCAATAGTGGTAAACGGAAGCAGCAGTGCTTTTGAGTGAATATTCCGAAATTTTTTTACCGTATCAGGCTGATGGCCCAGACTGAATCCCACGGAAAACATAAGTCCGCAGAGCACCCAAAAGCTTAGTGCCGAAGGAATTATACCTATGGCAATCATCCCAAAAATACCAAGCAGCAAGCCTGCCGCAAAAAAGGCCAGTATTATCAGACTGCCTTTCAGGTTTTTCAAATCGGCAAAGTTTATTTTGAATTTTAAATTTCTATCCTTCGTTCCATTGACCTCCGACCGGGCCGGTGGCATCAGAATTCGTGCTGCCAAAATGCTTCCCAACGTTGCAAAAAAAGCAATCAGGAAAGCTTCGAACCCGAGTTTGTGAAAGTGCTGAACTACCTGTTTATTTATGCCCACCTCGTAGCCAAGCAAAAACAATAAGCACCAGATAAGCGTTAGAATTAATCCGTTCAGAAAGCCGATTTTTACTTTCTGCAGGAGGAAACCGGCTGATATTCCGGCAAACATAAAAACAATTACTTCGAACATTATTTAAGTATTCATTTTTTACATTGTGCAAAGATAAGATTTTGAATCAGAAAACCATTGTTTGTATAGACTAATTCTATTGATTTATTGAGCGAAACAGGATATAAATCTTAAATTTTTGAGTAATTTTGCACCTGAATTCCTAAAGGGATTAATTAAGACATAAAATAATATAAATCAAATAAATATGAGCAAAAAAGCATTACTAATGATTCTCGATGGCTGGGGAATCGGAAATCATTCAAAAGCCGATATCATCTATAATACACCCACACCTTACTGGGATTATTTACTGGCAAATTATCCTCATTCTCAGCTACTGGCTTCGGGTGAAGATGTGGGACTGCCTGAAGGTCAGATGGGTAACTCGGAAGTTGGTCACCTGAACATCGGTGCCGGACGGGTGGTTTATCAGGATTTGGTAAAAATCAACATCGCCTGCCGCGATAACAGCATCATGCAAAACCCCGAAGTGGTTAGCGCATTTTCTTATGCCCGTGACAACAAAAAGAAAATCCATTTCCTTGGTTTGGTTTCGGATGGCGGCGTTCACAGTTCGCTCGACCATTTGTTAAAACTAATTGACATTGCCGGAGAATACAATGCCGAAGCGTATGTTCATTGCTTTATGGACGGTCGCGATACCGACCCGAAAAGCGGAAAGGGATTCATCGAACAACTCGATACTTACAGCAAAGGAACAACCACCAGAATTGCTTCCATCATTGGCCGTTATTACGCAATGGATCGTGACAAACGATGGGACCGGATAAAAAAAGCCTACGATTTGATGGTGAATGGTGTTGGTGAAACAACAACTGACGTGGTGGCTGCAATGCAGGCATCGTACGACGCAGGAGTAACTGACGAATTCATACTTCCAATTGTATCAGTTGATGCCGCCGGAAATCCGCTGGCAAAAATTGAAGCAGGTGACGTGGTGATTTTCTTCAATTATCGTAACGATCGGGCTAAAGAACTGACTGTGGTGTTGACTCAAAAAGACATGCCGGAAGAAGGTATGATGACCATTCCACTGGAGTATTATTGTATGACTCCTTACGATTCATCTTACAAAGGTTTACATGTTCTTTTCGATAAAGATAACGTTCAGAACACTTTAGGTGAATATGTTTCAACGCTCGGAAAAAAACAATTACGTATTGCCGAAACAGAAAAATTCGCACACGTAACCTTCTTTTTCTCCGGTGGTCGCGAAAGCGAATTCCCCGGCGAAGAACGCATACTCGTTCCTTCACCCAAAGTGGCTACCTACGACCTGCAACCTGAGATGAGCGCTCCTGAAGTGGCCGATAAATTAGTAGCCGCTCTGAACACTCAGAAATTCGATTTTATTACGTTGAACTTCGCTAATGGTGATATGGTTGGTCATACAGGTGTGCGCGAGGCCATTGTAAAAGCAGTGGAAACCATCGATAAATGCGTGAATCAGGTCGTGGAAACCGCGAAAAAGAATGATTATGAAGTCATTATCATTGCCGACCACGGAAATGCTGATAATGCTGAAAATGAGGACGGTTCTCCCAATACTGCACACTCGCTGAACCCTGTGCCATTTATTTATGTAACAGAAAATAAAAATGCGAAAGTGGAAAACGGGATACTTGCCGATGTGGCTCCTTCTATCTGTACCATTATGGGAATTGAAAAACCTGCAGAAATGACAGGACACAGCCTGATAAAATAATTAAAAATTAATAATTAACAATTAATATAAACGCAGGAAACTCTGAACATAAGCAAAGCCTCACCCCTTGGGGGCAGGGTTAGTCATATTTAAAACTCTGTGCCCTTTGTGCCTTTGTGGTGAAGAACTAAAACCGCGGAGGCACA
>CALCBD010000055.1 GCA_937897985.1 uncultured Paludibacter sp.
GTGGACAGAAAAATGTATTGGGAGAAGTCGGATTGGTATTTATAAGCTACAATCTGAGCCGGTTAATACAAATAACCGGAGGGATAAATGCCTTCAAAAAGCTAATCGAAGAGATAATGGCTTAGTTTTGGCAAAAAAGGGCTTATTAGAAGCCTGAAACGATAAAATATAAACCCAAACGAAAAATAAAGAAGTTTTTGCGCAGACTCTCGTTAGGGGTTATTGCAAAAAAAGAAAACAAACTTTGTGAAAATTGAATTATCTTTGTTGAAAAGAAATTTAATATCAATAATATGAGCAAATTAAGCGTAAACGGAGATAGTTTTTATACAAGGATTCTAGACTTACTTAAGTCGGCAAGAAAAACTGTTGTCCAGTCGGTGAACTAAACCATTGTGGACACTTACTTCGAGATTGGCAGGCTGATTGTGGAAGAAGAACAAAACGGGAAATCAAAAGCCGAATACGGGCAAAACCTAATCCGTGAATTATCGCAAAAACTGACAACTGAGTTCGGAAAAGGATTTTCGACCACCAACCTGAAGCAAATGAGGACATTTTACCTGACTTATTCAAAAGGTCAGACAGCGTCTGACGAATTCAGATTGAGTTGGTCGCATTACCTTATGCTAATGAGAATTGACAACGTGGAGGAACGCAGGTTTTATGAAATTGAAACTGCTGAAAATAGTTGGAGTTTACGGGAATTGCAACGACAATTTGACAGTGCACTTTACGAAAGACTAGCTTTGAGCAGGGACATGAATGAGGTCAGGAAGCTATCCGAAAAGGGACAGGCAATTGAGAAAGCACAAGATTCCCTCAAAGATCCTTACGTTCTGGAATTCCTGGGATTGCCCGAAGAAACGAAATACTCCGAGACCGAACTCGAACAAAAACTAATCGACAAGTTGGAGCATTTCCTGCTTGAATTAGGCAAAGGCTACACTTTTGTGGGTCGGCAAGTAAGATTTACATTTGACGACAAGCATTTTCGCGTAGACCTGGTTTTTTATAACCGCCTACTACAAAGCTTTGTACTGATTGACCTTAAAATCGGGGAAATTACCCACCAAGACCTCGGACAAATGCAAATGTATGTCCACTATTACGACAGGTTTGTGAAGCTCGACAATGAGAATAAAACGATTGGCATTATTCTTTGCAAGAAGAAAAACGACACCCTTGTTGAAATCACACTCCCGGAAAACAACGAACAGATTTTTGCAAGTAAGTACCTGACTGTTCTACCAAGCAAGAAGGAATTGAAAGAACTTATTAACAATAAACTTGACGAATGAAAGCAACAAACACTTAACATACGCTCTTAGGTTTGCACAATAATTAGAATTATGAAAGGCGAGGTTAGTTTCAGTACTTTTGTTGTAAAAAAGCAAGGAATTAACCGGCTTTGAGGGTAAACTAGACCTGTCCGGCGGGAGAAATGCTGACAACCAACGGCACCTGGCTAACGCATAGCAGCAAAGGCTATAAATCGGCTTATAAGTTTCAACGCTATAATACGAAAAAATGCAAAACTTGTGGATTGCAACCCCAATGCACCAAAAGCAAAACCAATGGTAGAAATATAGACCGGAGTGAGTTTGCTGCCGAAGTGGAACAGAATAATAAACGGGTAAAAGGGAACCCGGCGTATTATAAGCAACGACAACAATTAGCCGGGCATCCCCGGGGGACGCTCAAACGACAGCGGGGATTTGATTTTGTATTGACACGTGGACAGAAAAATGTATTGGGAGAAGTCGGATTGGTATTTATAAGCTACAATCTTAGCCGGTTTATACAAATAACCGGAGGGATAAATGCCTTCAAAAAGCTAATCGAACAGATTTTGGCTTTGCTTTGGCAGAAAAGGGCTTATTTGAAGCCTGAAACGATAAAATAAAAACCCAAACGAGAAATAATGAAGTTTTTGCGCAGACTCTCGTTAGGGGCAAGGGCAAAAAATAAAAAATGCGGAGAATAAATAGCACTTTTACCGCATTTTATGCGGAATATATATTGTCGTGCGGTGAATAAGTTGTATTTTTACCGCAAATTTAGCGGAGAAAAGAAAAATATGTATTTATACAACAATCAAAACTGGCCAATATTTGAGTGGAATAGTGAGAAACTATTACCATTACTTGCTTATGTGAGAAATCGACAAGGAAAACTCATTGGAAAAATGGGTGCTTTGGGTTTTGAACTTCAAAATGAAGCAAATCTTGAGATATTGACAATTGAAATTCTAAAATCAACAGAAATTGAGGGTGAATTTCTTGACAGAGAACAAGTAAGGTCGTCAATTGCAAGACGTTTAGGGTTAGACATTTCTGGACTTGTTTATTCTGAACGAAATGTGGACGGAATAGTTGATTTAATGCTTGATGCAACAAAGAAATATGACAAAGAACTAACTAAAGAACGACTTTTTAGCTGGCATGCTTCTCTATTTCCCGCAGGACAAAGCGGAATGTACAAAATAATCACAGGAAATTGGCGGGACGATTCGACCGGACCAATGCAGGTTGTTTCAGGAGCTTTAGGAAAAGAAAAAGTTCATTATCAGGCTCCACCAGCAAATCAAATAGAAAATGAAATGCGAATTTTTTTCGATTGGTTTAACCTGGAACAGAATGTTGACCCTGTTTTAAAAGCTGCAATTGCACACTTGTGGTTTGTAACGCTTCACCCATTTGAAGACGGGAACGGCCGGATTTCAAGGGCATTAAGTGAACTATTATTAGCACGTTCAGACGAACAATCGTATCGGTTTTACAGCATGTCTACGCAAATACGAAAAGAACGAAATTCATATTATGACATTTTGGAGAAAACACAAAAAGGAAGTTTGGATATAACTAACTGGCTTGAATGGTTTTTGAATTGTTTATTACACTCAATTGAAAGCTCAGAAAAATTACTTGAGAAAGTTATTTATAAACACGAATTTTGGCTTCAGAACTCTAAAGTGTCAATAAATGAAAGACAGCGAAAAATACTGAATATGCTAATGGACGACTTTGAAGGGGTCTTGAACACGACAAAATGGGCAAAAATCGGAAAATGTTCGCAAGACACAGCATTGCGTGACATTCAGGATTTAATTGAAAAAGGAATTCTGGCGAAATCTGAACAAGGCGGACGAAGTACAAATTATGAATTGAAAACCAACTAATTGCCCCAAACTCCAGCCCCTAATACTTAGGCTTCCTGTGGTCGGAACGACTCCCGTTTGGGACGGGATCTGCGACGCAGCAGGGAAGCGTTGGTTGAACCGTATTAGCTTCGCTGATCTTCGATTCCCGATAAGGAAAGCCAGTTCAACTTGCGTGGAGAAGAAAAAGTAGTTATGGAGGAAGCGACCTGTTTTAATAAGTTGTGGCTATAAGCTGGTTCATCATAACAGCATGTGGTATTCCTAAAACCTTTCCTTGAATAAAATTCTCTTTTGGAACTTCTATACCAGTAGTTATATAGTAAGCTTGATTTTGAAAATTAAATCTTATTTTGATTGCACATTTTCCATTATTCTTTGGACGTCGTGCTTCGAGTACTACAGCGACTTTCATAATACTAATATCAGGATAAGGATTTTGAAAATTATTCAAAAAAAATGTCGCATTTTGTCGCATTTTGACAGGTTGTTGCACATTGTTTTGAAAATGTTTTGAAAATAGATTTTTGTCGGACATAAAAAAAGTGATTTTAAGTTGTTTTTACTTTCCATGTAATCAACTCAAAATCACTTATATAAATAGAACTTTCGTTCTTTGTCGGGGTAGCGGGATTCGAACCCACGACCCCCTGCTCCCAAAGCAGGTGCGCTAACCGGACTGCGCTACACCCCGAAATAATGTTTTTTTAAGCGCGGGATTCGGACTTGCGACCCTCCCGATCCTTAATCGGGATGCGCTAACCGGACTGCGCTACACCCCGAAATAATGTTTTTTTATGCGCGGGATTCAGACTTGCGACCCTCCCGATCCTTAATCGGGATGCGCCAACCGCACTGAGTAAATTCGCATACTAATGATTTCTCAAAAGCGAGTGCAAAGATACTCCCTTTTTCTGTAAATACAAACATTTTGTTGTATTTTTGTCAAATTAATGACTTTTTTCTTGATGAGCGAAATCAAATAATTGATTTACAAATTATTATATAATGGCAGGCATATATATTCATATTCCCTTTTGTAAACAGAGATGTACTTATTGTGATTTTTATACTCAGGTTGCACCTCAAAAAATCGGTGGAATTGTGGATGCAATCATCAGAGAAATGCATGTCAGAAAATATTATCTTCGGGATGAAAGTATTGAAACTATTTACTTTGGGGGAGGAACTCCCAGTTTATTGAGCATTCATCAGTTCAATTTAATTTTTAAAGCCATTTTTGAGTTATATCATGTCATTCAAAATGCTGAAATTACTTTCGAAGCCAATCCGGATGATTTAACGCCGGAATTTCTTAAACAAATGAAGGATTTACCATTTAATAGAATAAGTATTGGAATTCAATCATTTAATGATGATTTTCTCAAATCGCTAAACAGACGACATACTGCTCAACAAGCCATCAATGCAGTGGAATTTTGTCAGAATTATGGTTTTAATAATATAAGTGTCGACCTTATTTATGGTTTACCGGGTCAAACACTTTGCAACTGGCAGGCTGAACTGGATGCTGTATTTAACCTTAATGTTCAGCATATTTCTGTTTACGGACTGACATACGAAAAGGGAACAAAGCTTTGGATGCAGCGCGAAAAAGGAATTGTTAGTGAAACGGATGATGATTTAATGATTGAAATGTACAGCGAATTGCTTAAGAAAATGGATATTAACGGATTTGAAGCGTATGAAATTTCAAATTTTGCTTTACCGGGATATTATTCAAAACATAATAGTGCATACTGGAAATTAAATCCATATATCGGGCTCGGTCCTTCGGCTCATTCTTTCGATGGAGTTTCGAGGCAATGGAATGTTGCTTCCAATACAAAATATATTACGGCAATCAACAGCGACAACATTTTTTTTGAAAAAGAAATTCTCAGCGAAACCGACAGATACAATGATTATGTCATGGTAACGTTAAGAACATCGGCTGGAATTGATTTGTCGTACCTCGAAAGAAAATTCGGATTGAAGCATTTAAATTATTGTCTGGAAATTTCTTCAAAATACATCAGCAAGCAAAAATTATCATTCGTAAATAATCATATCAGGCTAACGACCGCCGGAATTCATATATCAAATCTGATAATCAGTGATTTAATGTTGGTTTAATTTTAATTTGCTCTGATACAAAACTCCGGAACTGAAATTTAGATAACAACAGAAACTACTCAAAAAAAAATTGTACTTTTGTATTTCAATTAAGTAAGTTAATTATGGCAAAATCGAATCAAAATAATGATCTTCGTAAAAAATTCTCCCGTTGGTTCTGGGGGCTATTTGTTGTTGGTATATTTTCAATCGTACTGATATTTGTCTCAATTGCTATCGGATGGATTGGATATTTACCCCCTGTCGATGAATTGCAAAATCCAATTAATAAATACGCTTCAGAGATATATTCTTCTGATTTACAGATATTAGGACAGTACTCAAGAAGTAAGAACAACAGAATTAAAACTGATTTCAATCAAATATCTCAAAATGTAATCAATGCACTGGTGGCAACTGAAGATGTGCGATTTTACAAACATTCGGGAATTGATGGCATTGCATTGTCGAGAGCTGCTGTTTTCAGAGGTATTTTTCATATTAAAAGTTCAGGTGGAGGAAGTACTTTAACACAACAACTTGCCAAACAATTGTATTCGCCCGAAGCGGGAAATATCATTGAAAGGGCTTTTCAAAAGCCGATTGAGTGGATTATTTCTGTAAAACTTGAAAAAATGTATTCAAAAGAGGAAATACTTACACTTTATCTTAATCAGTTTGATTTTTTGAATAATGCGGTCGGAATTAAATCAGCAGCTCAGATTTATTTTGGGAAAAGTCCTTCAAAATTAAAAATTGAAGAAGCTGCCACATTGGTCGGGATGTTAAAAAATTCATCGCTTTATAATCCTGTAAGATACAACGAAAGAACAAAAGGTCGTAGAAATGTGGTACTAAATCAGATGAGAAAAGCTGATTTCATCACATCTGAACAATATGATTCGCTGAAAAATTTACCACTTACGCTTAATTATAAAAAGGCTGATCACAAATTGGGACTGGCTCCCTATTTCAGGGAATATCTCAGAATCATTCTTATGGCAAAAGAACCAAATAAGAGTGATTATGCGTCATGGCAGACACAGAAGTACAAAGACGATCTTTGGCAATGGGAAAATAATCCGCTCTACGGATTTTGTAATAAACACACTAAACCCGATGGTTCACCCTACAATCTGTATGTTGATGGTTTGAAAATATATACCACCATCGATTCGCGTATGCAGGCTTACGCCGAAGAGGCTGTCAGAGAACATATACAGGCACTTCAGAAAACTTTTTTCAACGAAAAGAAAGGTCGTTCGTATGCTCCGTTTTCAAAAAGAATGAAACAGGAAGATATAGATGCTATTATGGACAGATCGATAAAGCAGACTGAACGTTATATCAAACTCAAAGCAGCAGGTTTTACTAAAGAACAAATCGATGTTTTATTCAGGGAGCCTTTAGAAATGCAGGTTTTTTCGTATAATGGAATGATTGATACAGTGATGTCGCCTCTTGATTCGATTAAATATCACAAGTATTTTCTGAGATGCGGATTTATGTCGATGGATGCCCGGAGCGGATATGTGAAAGCCTATGTGGGAGGACCGGATTTTACTCAGTTCCAGTACGATATGGTTAATTTGGGACGTCGACAGGTAGGTTCCACAGTAAAACCTTATCTCTACACTCTGGCAATGGAAGAAGGGATGTCTCCCTGCGACAGAACAATCAACCGTCCGATTACAATCATAGATGGAAATGGTAAACCATGGACACCACGCAATGCTTCAAAAGCCCGTTTGGGTGAGTCAGTTACTCTTCGCTGGGGGCTTGCTAATTCAAATAACTGGATTTCAGCATATTTGATGAGTCTTTTTACACCTGAGGCAATGGTTAAACTGATGCGTTCGTTCGGGATTCGCGGACAACTCGATCCGGTGGTTTCGCTCGCCCTGGGGCCCTGCGAAATTTCGGTGGCCGAAATGGTAGATGCTTACACAGCATTTCCAAATAAAGGTATTCGGGTTGAACCGGTTTATGTGTCAAGAATTGAAGATGCTAACGGAAATGTAATTGCCACGTTTAATACCAAAATGCACGAAATATTCAGTGAATCAACAGCCTATAAAATGATTTATATGATGCGCTCGGTAGTTGATGGCGGAACCGGGGGCAGGATAAGGCGAAACTACGGATTGATGATGCCCATGGGAGGTAAAACCGGAACGACTCAGAATAACTCGGATGGTTGGTTTATGGGTTACACGCCTTCGCTTGTTTCGGGGGTATGGGTAGGAGGTGAAGACCGTTCGATTCATTTTGATAACATAGGTGAGGGACAGGGAGCAAGTATGGCACTTCCAATCTGGGCTTTGTACATGAAAAAAGTACTTGCAGATCCGAGTCTCGGATATTCGCCTACAGAAGATTTCGATGTGCCGGGTACTTTTAATTCAATAGGCAATTGTGAAGAGAATGTTTTTGAATAAATACATGGTTTTTTCGCAAAAAATAATGACAATTCTCAAATAAACCTAAAGAATCATTCATAATGAGTTCTTTTAAGGGAATTATTAGCAAATTTGTACCCTGCTTAAACAGGCAGTTGATTACATGTATTTTACGGTTTTTGAGCGACAAGTCATTGATTTGTCACTGAAATCATACTGATAATAATTATAAATATTGAAAAAGTCGGTTTTCATCATATTACTAAGTTGTATATCGTTGTCGGGATATTCGCAATGGAATACAGATCGCATTTTGACCATTGGTCGAAATGCTTTGTATTTTGAGGATTATGTGCTTTCTATTCAGTATTTTAATCAGGTGATAAAAATTAAGCCCTATCTTGCCGAACCTTATATGTACAGGGCAATGGCTAAAATTCAGCTTGGTGACGACCAGGGGGCAGAACTTGATGCCACCGAAGCCATCGAACGTAATCCATTTCTTCCGCAAGCCTATTATATTCGTGGTTTTGCCCGCCGGAGGATTAAAAAACTTCCTGATGCTGTAAATGATTTTACCAAAGCTTATGAGTTTAGTCCGAATAGTTTAAACTTATTGCTCAACAGAATGGATGCTTTTATACGTCTGGAAAGGTACGGCGAAGCGATGGCTGATCTTGATACCTATATGAAAAAAAGTCCGCGTCCGGAAAATATGCTCTATGAAAAAGGATTTATTCAAATGGCAATGAAGGATACCTTAGCTGCCGAAAATTCATTCAATGAGTTTATTAAATCGGATAGTACCAATTGTCTTGGCTGGAGCGCCAGAGCCCTGCTCAGGATGCAGAAAAATGAGATTGAACAGGCTTACAGCGATTACTCGCAGGCAATTAAAAACAATTCAAATTATTCGGGCGATTACATTAACAGAGGAATTCTGAATGTAAGAAGAAAAAATTTTCGTCAGGCTTTGTCCGATTATGATAATGCCATTAAAATTGATAAAAAAAGTAGTCTTGCGTACTATAACAGAGGTTTGTTGAGGGCAAATCTGGGTGATAACAACAATGCCCTGTCCGATCTTGAGATGGTATTGAAACTCGATACAGCCAATTTTGATGCACTCTATCGTAAAGCTATGCTCGAAAATACACTTGCACAATACAAGGCTGCAAAAGACGATTATAATAAAATTATTGCCAGGTATCCCTATTTTATTCCTGCTTTTTGGGGGTTGGCTGAAGCTGAAGATGGTTTGGGTGATAAGAAAAATGCATTCAAATACCGGCAAATGGCCTACAATATTGAAAAGAACAAGGATCAGTTAAAAAAGAATTCGAAAAATGAATTGTTAACTGATAACAAAATCGACCAAACTACGGCAAAAACCTCAACCGCTAAAAAAACAGAAATGTTTAACCGGTTCATTACCCAAAACATTGATGATGAACAAACCGAATCGAAATACAAAGATGCCAGAAGGGGAAATGTTCAGGATATTTATACAGATCTCGTTAATCAGAAAAATTTTGTTCTGTCATATTATGCCAAATCAGATGAAATCAGACGGACTAATCTGTATCAGCCTTTTATCGAAGATTATAATCAAAAACATATTTTAAGCAGTGCGCTCAAAATTACGAACAACGAAATTCCTTTGACTTCGGAATTAATCAACTCGCATTTCGAAACAATAAACGATATTTCGAGCAGAATTGCTCAGGACGATCAAAATGCCGATTTGTATTTTTACCGTGCCATTGAATTTTCTCTCGTACTCGATTTTAATAGTTCGATAGAAGATTTAAACAGAGCACTTTCCTTACGACCCGGTTTCACTATTGCTTACTTTTGCAGGGCAAATATCAGGTATAAATTAGTCGACTTTCAAAAAAATTCTTTAGTGGAAAATGATAACACAGAAAAATCAGCTGATAAAAATACCGGACTTTCCATCGAAAAGCAGACCAAATTTAATGTGGAAATGATTATGCGCGACTTCGACAAAGTGATAGATCTGCAGCCCGGTTTTGCATTTGCTTATTATAACAAAGCCAATATTCTATGTTCGCAAAAGGATTTTAAATCTGCACTTTACAATTATAACAAAGCTATCGACTGTGATGCTGATTTTGCTGAAGCATATTTCAATCGAGCACTTACTTACCTTTATATTGGTGAAAACAACAAAGGACTGAGCGATTTAAGTAAAGCCGGCGAATTGGGTATTTATCAGTCCTATAACCTGTTACAACGGTTCAGTAAATAAAATCAGTTCATCTTCATCAGGGTATTTATTCTGATTCTCCCGCTTTTTTAATTATCATTATGAATTGATTCTTTACAGGGCTTTAAACCTGATTTTCAAAAAATCAATTTCGTTAAAGCCTCTGTAGCAAGTCAGTTGTCATACATTAATCTTACTGCATTTAAAAATAAAACCTTTCCATGGAGGCATTTGAATACAGAAATTGTTTTCGGGTGATAGACTCACTGAAGTATAAAAAATACTTTCATCCAACAGATTCACGCATGAATAATTCTGTCCGGGAATAATATCAAGATATTGAAAAGCTTCTAAAGGAATTCTGACTTCGGTATCAATGTGTGTGTCATGAAAATTGAGAACAATCAGGAGTAAATCGTCCTGAAATTTCCGAAAATAGGCAAACTGTTCGTGTGAGTTAAATTTCGGATTGTCGAGATTTGCATATTCCAGATCGTACATCAATCCGTCTGTAATTGCTTTCTCAGTCAGAGTGATATTTAAAAGTCGCTGATAAAAATTGCGAAGCTCTTTTTGCTCGGCATTCAGATTTTTACCATCAAACTTCCCTTCATTTGCCCAAGCCTGTACCGATTTTAAACCCCAGTAATCAAAAATACTGGTACGACCATCGAATCCGCTGAAACCTTCAAAGTCCATTCCGAGTTCACCGAGTTCCTGTCCGAAATATATCATTACCGGTGCTTTGGTCAGTGTTGCCGAAACAATCATTGCAGGCTGTGCCGACATCCCGTTGCCGGAGAAAAAACCCGATGCGATGCGTTGTTCATCATGATTTTCAAGAAAATTAAGCATCTTATCTTCTATCCCGCTTAAAGTTTGCCAGCAATATGATATATTTCTTACCGGATGATTTCGGCTTGTCACATCACGTAGTTTGTCATAAAGTCCGACTTTATCGTACAGGTAATCAAATTTTCCGTTTGCAATGTAATTTCTGTACTCTGCCGGATTGTAAACCTCAGCTATGAAAATCACCGAAGGATTATGCGATTTTATTTGAGGAATAACCCATCCCCAAAATTCAACAGGCACCATTTCGGCCATATCGCAGCGAAAACCATCAATCCCTTTTGATGTCCAGAATAAAAGAATATCTCTCATTTTCAGCCATGTATCCGGCGTAGGACTAAACTGTCGCTGTTTTCCTTCGAAATAGTTGATTCCATAATTCAGTTTGATGGTTTCATACCAGTCATTTACTGAAGGTGATGCACTAAACTGATCATTACCTGTAGCTTTAGCAGGATTTTCGTTATAATCAGCTATATCGAACTGCGGTGAAAAAGCTTCGCCCGGGAGATAATAAAAATTATTAAACGGTGAAAATTTCCATTCAGGATGATCTGTTTCACCGAGGTCTTTGACGCCTTCAGGCTTTGCGTCCGAATGGTACTGACGTGCCACATGATTGGGAACAAAGTCGATGATAACTTTCAGTCCCGATTCATGTGTTCTATCCACCAAATCCTGAAATTCTTTCATACGTTCAGCTACATTCACTGCCAAATCAGGGTCTACATCATAGTAATCCTTAATTGCATAGGGTGATCCGGCTTTTCCTTTTACCAAAACATCAGCATCTTTTCTGATGCCATGCTTAGTATAATCAGTTTGTGTTGCATGCTCTATGATACCGGTGTACCATATATGTGTGATTCCCAGCGACTTGATTTCGCTTAGCGCAAGTTTGGTGAAATCGTTAAATTTCCCGCATCCGTTTTCTTCAATTGTACCATTTGTTTTTCGTGTTGTATTATAATTACCGAAAAGTCGTGGTAAAACCTGATAAATTATAAATTTTCCCATTTTTTAATTGCTATTTCGTGTTTAAGTAATTTAAAACTTATTTCATTAAGTCACATTTTATTTCGTTTACCGGCGAAAATGTAAAATCAGATTTTTGTATACCGGCGCTTTTAACATTCATTCCCGCTATGTTTCTTGTTGCAATTCTGAAATTATCAATCCGTACAATTGCTTTTCCCGGAACAAAGAACCCGAACTGATTTCCCTGAATGCCAGGATCCGGTTCCGAGCAATAAACGTAAATATCGTTGATAAAGTAATATAACATGTTTTCTGTTTTAATGATTTTCAGGTGATTGAATTTGTTCGGAAGGATTTCTTTTTTTGTGATTTCGGTAAAGTAACTATAACATTTCCGGTTACCCATGTACATTTTTTGTACATTATTGATGCAAAAATACTCCAGATTTTCTTCGTTATTGTTATTATTACCGAATGTTATACCGTACTGATTTTTATTATCAGCCGACTGACATTGAATATCACAATCGAGAATAAAATCAGACAGGATATTTACTGCTGTCTTTATTAATAAAATTGCGGACGAGCTGATTTTGGATGTGAACTGAAGTTGCTGATTGACGAAATTAATATTGTAGCTGTTATTGTTTGTTTCTTCCCAGCCGGTATCTGAAGGTTTGTTTGTGTTAAAATTCAGAAAAACATTTGAATAGAAGCCACTTGTATCTGTTTTCAACTGCAAACGGGCAAAATCCGGCTCAGCTATATTTTCGTTGAACAATTCATCAATGTAATATTTCCGTCTTATACCTCTGTAGTTGATATTCCACGAACGGTCTGACACTTTGTCGCCACCACACATCACCGATTTCCAGTCACCATTTTCGAGAGTACTGTTGGTATGCGATCTGCCGAGTATTCCGTGGCCAAGTTCATGAAACAATAATTCTTCCTTCATCAATTCTGCATTTTGACTTTTGCTTACGGCTTGCCAGTACGACCTGTCGATTTGTATACGTACCGGTTTTTCATAATGACACAAGCCTGCCTGATTGTCCTTTAAATCAGCAAATTCAACTATTAATCCTGTAGTTTCAGTATCAATTGTTTTGCCATGTAATTCCGCTTGTAACTCAAACTGAGCTACATATTGAGTAAATTCATCATCGACAAGATATTCGTGCGGATCATTACATGAAATCAAAAAAAGGAAAAGTAAAATCAGGTAAAAATTATAATAATGTCTCACAGTTTTCCAAAAAAAATGTTCTACAAAAATAAACAAAAAACCAGCTAATGCGTTATTAAAGCAAAATAATCTTGTAACATATTTAAAAATAAAATTAATAAAATGGCAACAGTTACATTCAAAGGATCTGAAGTAAAAACAAACGGCAACCTACCCGCAGTAGGTACAAAAGCACCTGATTTTAAACTGGTTGGTGCAGGTTTAAACGAAATATCGCTTGCTGACTATAAAGGCAAACGTGTGGTTTTAAATATTTTCCCAAGTATTGATACAGGCGTATGTGCAGCATCGGTACGTAATTTTAACAAATGGGCTTCGCAAAATGTGAATACTGTAGTGCTTTGCGTGTCTAAAGATTTACCTTTTGCTGCAAGTCGTTTTTGTGGAGCCGAAGGCCTCGAAAATGTGGTGACAGCTTCGGATTTCCGTTACAATAACTTTGCTACTGATTATGGTGTGTTGATGACAGATGGTCCGCTGGCAGGTTTAATGGCCCGTTCGGTTGTGGTGGTCGACGAAGATGGTACAGTGATTTACAATCAGTTGGTGCCCGAAATAGTTGAAGAACCGAATTATGATTTGAAATTCTAAGATATTGTAATCTGATTCAAAACCGGATTGCATTTTACGTGTGAGATATCCTCCTCTTACTTTATGAGTAGCGGGAGGATATTGTATTTTAGTTAGTGGTATAAATTCCCAATTCCCGAATCATGATGTTTATGTTCAGGTTGAAAGTGGATATAAATGTAAGAGGGTGCCTTTTCGGGGCACCCTCTTTGAACATTATTACTTTGCTGATGCTTTTGAATACTGATGGCCATCATGAGTTCGATTTGTATATGTTTCCGGTCGGTTTTATCCTGACCTTCAATGCTTTTGCCCTGGTTTCCGATTCATGTTGCGTTCCGTTTGAGCGGTTTCGTTTCATTCACCATTTTCCCCTGCTTTGGCATTCATATTTTCTGACCGGTTTTTTACTCTTGCTTTTCAGGTCGATTTTTTGCAGTCCTTATGCATTCCTGCTTTTTATCTTCCATTCAGGTTGAAGTTTCGGATAATTGCTCATCCGTTTACTTTTCTGATTTGCAACAGCTTGTATTTCAACTTTTTCTTTCGAAATTCATTGTCATACCCTGTCCGGTTTTTTCAAATCAATTGTCAATAGATATATAAATTCTGTATCAGTTGTTTCACCTTTTCAGGTGTTACATTGCTGCGGATGTATTCTTTGTATATTTCATTTTTTTTGATTTTCAGAAATTTAGCTGTTTTCACAGCAACCCTTTTTTATTTTCCCGATTTTTGGTCGTTTAAATAGTTCAGATTCTTATCTGATTATCTGTTGCACCGTTGCTTTTGAGGGCTTTGTAACTGTCGGTTTTGCAACCTTTCGTTACTTTTCAGGCAACATCTCTGTGAGTTTGCTACATATAAGTACTTTTGAAAGTTGCTTAGTACGTCATTGCTCACTGATTTTAACGTCGTACACTCCGAAAATACCGGCATTGCCGGCACATCCGGTGGTTAAACCGAATCACGTGGATTATGTTTTAACCCAACAGTTTTTTTACTCTCGACATTTTTACTCATTCGGCGTTTTTTTACCAAAAAATAAAATTCGTTCGTTAAAACTCATTTATAAATTAAATAACTTCCGGCCATGACTTTTAATTTTTTTGTACTGCATCGCCACGAATCTCAGGTGCCAATTCGATTAACACATGAATGTGCTGGTCTTTTGCCACCGGAACTTATTTCAGATAATTAAATATCCTTTTTTGTTCTCTGTTCGGGCTACCCGGCTTGCCTGCCTTTTCGGGGGCAGGTTACGTTCTTTCAAACGTACCATAATTATATCTGATGAGTCGATTCATTGGGAGTTTCGTTTCAGTAAGAGACCGTAAAACCATTTTCTTTGCTATACATCTCATTGCACACCTGCGCATACAATTACGGAGATAACCTTGATATAACAGTCAGTGCGTTCTTCACTTAAAATTCATCTTCACCTCTGAACCCGGCGAATGTTATTTAACTATTGACTTTTTTTGATGTATCAGTATTTCAAAGATCGTATCAACATTGGAATGAATGTCCTGAGCCAAAACTCATGTTACAAATATAAAACATCGGGTATAGCGTTTCCAAATTTTTTGAGTGATTATTGTAAACCAGTTTTCAACAAAGTTATCAACAGTTTAAAGTACATAGAATCAGAAGTATAAGTTTAGGTCTGTTCATAACTTTAATAAATTTGTTGTTGACAAACCTGCCTGTAAAAGTCTTATTTTCTGATAATTCAGTAAATCAGGGCTTAAATCAGAGAATGTAATCCGGCATGCTTTTGTTTTCTGGAAAATTCAACCTGAATATTCAACATAAAAGAATGAATGATTTTGTTCGAAATCGTAAAATTTGTAAGCATTTTTAAGGTTAAAATTTCAATCAATTATTATTTTCAGAGAATAAATTTCAAACAGAAAAAGTTGATTTTAACACAGTAATAATTATTCTATTTCTGTACTTTTTTCAAACTTTTCAACTATCTTTCGGGCAATTTAAACTACAAATCTATCATTTTGAAAAAAAAATATTCACACTTATGGAAAAGATAAGCACAAAGGAAGTAATTGACTGGGGCAGACAATTTCTCGAAAAATCAGAAAAAGAAATCACACCTGATGAACTGAAAGAACAAAAGAAATATGCAGTCCTGATTCAAAATCCAACCGATAAAGTTCTTTTGTCCAAGTTATTGGACGAATCATCGCAAATACGTGATAATAAAAAGCTTGCTTTGCGAATGAAATTGCTGATTGAAAAATACGGTGTGCCGCAGTTTTTCAGTTCTTCCGATGCCTACCTGCTTAAACTTTTCACCACGTTTGGTTATTGGTTTGATTTTATAGCAGTACCTGTGTTTAAGAAACGTCTTCGTTCGGACACATCAAAAGTGATTATCAACGAAAAACCATCCCTTTTAAATCAGCATCTCAATGCAAGGCGCGAACAGAAAATCGGTCAGAATGTGAATCTATTGGGTGAAGTGGTGCTCGGAGATGCCGAAGCCAATCACAGGTATCTTCATTATCTGGAAGCACTTAAAGATCCCCGAATTAATTATATTTCCATCAAAATTTCGGGTATTTATGCTCAGATCAATGCGTTGAATTATGCGCAGAATAAAATTGATTTGTGTGAACGTCTTGCCCGTATTTATCAGCAGGCTATCGATTATCCCTATGTCGACGAGAAAGGGGAGAAGTCATCCAAATTTGTAAACTTAGACATGGAAGAATACAAAGATACCGAACTGACTTTGGATGTTTTTAAAACGGTATTGAGTTATCCTGAATTCAGGGATTACTCTGCAGGAATTGTTATTCAGGCTTATTTGCCTGATGCATGGAGTTTTCAGACTGAATTGATTGAATTTGCAACCAACAGGGTCGCTCAGGGTGGTGCAGCTCTGAAAATGAGACTTGTAAAGGGTGCTAATCTGCAAATGGAGTCCATTGTGTCGTCGCTAAAAGGATGGGAAAATCCGGTTTTCGGTTCAAAAGTGGAAGTTGATGCCAATTATATGAAAATTCTCGATCGTGCGTTGCTGCCCGAAAATGCAAAAGCGCTTCATGTAGGTGTAGCTTCGCATAATTTTTTCAGCATTGGTTATGCTTATTTGCTGGCTCAGAAAAACAAAACCGAAGAGTTTGTTACTTTCGAAATGCTCGAAGGGATGGCCAACCATTTGCCACGTGTGATGAGGCAATTAGGCAAACAAATTATTTTGTACACACCAGTTGTGAAAGATGAACATTTTTTAAATGCTATTTCGTATCTGGTACGCCGGTTGGACGAAAATACAGGAGTCGATAATTTTCTCAGTTATTCTTTTAATCTGAAATTTGAAAGTGACCAGTGGAATTTTCTGCAAAAACAGTTTGAGGAGGCATTTTTACTCAAAGACAAGCTGGATATTTCAGCCCGTCGTAAACAAAACAGAAATGAAGTGCCTGTGGGGTCAGGTTTGAATTTGACTGATTTTCAGAATGAACCTGATACTAATTTCGATCTGCGACCTAATCGTATGTGGGCTGATAATATTCGTAAATCATGGATGAAATCTGCCGACGTTCAGCCATATATCATTCCTGTTCAAATAGGTGATAAAGAAATACTTACCGAAAAACGGTATGCCTATTACGATCGCAGCCAGAATTCTGATATTTGTGTGTGCAAAACATGCCTGTCGGGAATGGAACATGTAAAGGAAATCATAGATACAGCCGAAAAAGATGTACCTGAATGGCGTAAAACATCGGTGGATGAACGTAAAAAGATTCTTTTTAAAACGGCACATCTTCTGGCGTCGCAACGCGGACATTTAATTGGCTGCATGTCGGCTATTACCGGTAAGACCTTTACGGAAGGCGATGTAGAAGTGTCGGAAGCAATTGACTTTTGCCGTTATTACCCGATTACAATGACCGGATTCAGCCAAAGTAAAAAAGTAAACATTTCACCAAAAGGCATTGTACTGGTTATTCCGCCCTGGAATTTCCCGTTGGCAATACCTGTGGGTGGAGTTGCTGCTGCTTTGTCGGGTGGTAATACCGTGATTTTGAAACCAGCGACTGTAGCATTGCCTGTTGCCCGTGAATTTGCAAAATGTTTCTGGGAAGCAGGAGTTCCGAAAGAGGCGTTGCAGGTTGTTTGTACCGATGGCCGCGAACCGTTGAACTACCTGACTTCTCATCCTTCAATTCGACATACCATTCTTACCGGAGGGACTGATACCGCTTTCCGTTTGCTGGAAAACAATCCGACCTGTCCGCTTTCGGCTGAAACCGGTGGAAAAAATGCCATCATAGTAACTGCTGCTGCCGACAGGGATCATGCAATTCAGAACATTATCACATCAGCCTTCAGTAATGCCGGTCAGAAATGTTCGGCCTGCAGCTTGCTTATTCTTGAAAAGGAAGTATACAACGATCCCGAATTTAAAACGAAACTAACCGATGCCGTAACGAGTTTACATACGGGAAGCGTATGGAATGGTGCCAATTATGTGGGTCCCATGATTACAAATGAAAATGATAAACTGCTGAATGCAGTTCATCATACCGACGATGGTGAGTGGTGGCTTGTTAAACCCGGATTTGCAGATGAAAAACAATTTATGCTGAAACCCTGTGTGAAATGGGGAGTTAAACCGGGAAGCTATTCTTTTACCACTGAACTCTTCGGCCCGATGCTTTCGGTGGTTTGTGCTGAAAATTTCGAACATGCCATTGAACTTGCCAATAGTTCGGAATATGGATTGACTGCCGGTTTGCAGAGTCTGGACGAAAGGGAACAAAAAGTATGGCGCAACAGTGTTGAAGCCGGAAATCTGTACATCAACAGAGGAATAACAGGAGCCATCGTAAGTCGACAGCCATTCGGAGGTATGAAACGGTCGGCTTTCGGAGGTGGTATAAAAGCAGGCGGCCCAAATTATGTAACCTGTTTTGTGAATATCACAAATGCTCAGAAAGCTGATTTTCAAAATGTTAATACTCAGGATTTGTCGGTTTATAAAACATACGCTGCCTTGTTGCGTAATGATGATAAACTGTTGTACGAAAATGCCGTAATCAGTTATCTGGAGAACTATAAAAATGAATTTTCAGTCGAACGGGATATTCATCAACTGATGGGCGAACAGAATGTTTTCAGATATCTGCCGTTGAAAAATATACTCTTCCGCGTACAAACCAGCGATAAACTTTCAGATGTATTGATGGTGATAACGGCCTGCATGATTGCTAAAACTCCGCTTTATGTCAGCATTGAAAGTAATGATGCTAAACTTGAAACTTTAAAGACAATTTTAAAACCGGATCAAATACTGATACAATCGGTTCAGGAATTGACCGAAAGTATGAATAAATTCGAACGTATCAGAACCTGTTCCGACCACTTGCCGTTGGAATTGTACAAAAAAGCTGCATCACTGGGTATGTATATTGCTACTCAGGAACCACTTGCTGAAGGCCGGCTCGAATTGCTGCATTATGTAAAAGAACAAAGTATTGCTTTTGAATATCACCGTTACGGAAGTATAACCGAGATTCCTGAATAGTTTAAATTGCAGTTTTTAATCAGAAGTCACCCCATGAAAAATCAGTATTGAAGATTTTTTATGGGGTGAAACGTTAAATAAAGTCATACCGGAATAAAAAATCAAATCAGCTGTTTAAAAAACTTGTCCATTCCGAATAGTTTTTTGAAATTTGTAAACGCAAAAAAATATTTTGAAAATGTTGATAAACTACTGAAAAATAAGTATTTGTAATTGACAATACATATATATATCAGGTTTACCATTTTTCGGAATAAACAGCGGAATGAATAACGGAGATCGGATTTATAGTTTAAAACTGGAACAATATGCAAACTCCGGGCATGTAATGATTTTAAAAACATCCTGTTAAATCAATGAAACCATTTACCAAACCGGGAATCAATAGGCAAAAAAAATCAGGTTTATTGCTTTTGTTACCTGCAGCAATGCTTGCAATATTTTCGGGTTGCAGCAAACCTGCCCCTGAGAATAAAAACTCAAATGATTCAATTAACCATTTCAACGACACCATCCTGAGTGTGGAGGAAAATCCAAAGTTAATTACATATCGTACTTTTGTGAATCAACTCGATAGTTCGGATGTTAATTCGGTGAGTAAGGCGGTTGAAGAGTATAAAACCGTTTTTGCAAACGAACGGACAGGATTATGTGATACTGCTTTTGTGGTATTTCAGCAATTTCTGGATACGCTTGAGCTTCAATTAAACCACAGGTTGCAGGAAGATACAACCGATTATTCACCGCTTTTGAAAGGTTCCAAAGTGTCGGTAAAAATTAAAAATTTCCAGCAACAATTGCTTCAGAACGGTTTCAGAATAATTGGAGTTGATGAAATGTTTTATATCCAGCAATATCGACCCTATGTTGTTCAGCAGATTGGTTATATGCTCTCGGATACGTTGAAACTTTATCTGAACGAAATTGATACCGAAAACAGGGAAGGATTTTCGCAAAATGGAGCAATAACTATCTCGCCACAACAACTTGTCGACAGAACCTTGTGGTACGAAAACTTTATGAAAGCAAATCCGGATTTTGTATTTATCAGCAACTGCCTTGCTTACAAAAAAGCTTACCTCACTTACCTGTTCAGTGGTTACGGTACGACAAAGTTTTATTCGGATGCCGGTAAATCAGCGCTTTCACCCTATTTTACCGAAGCTTACAATTATTTATTCGGCACTTATCCGCAATCGGAAGTGACGTCGTTGATTCAACCGTATTTTGACGCCATCCGGCAGGGACAACATCAATTGGTAAGGGATATTAAAAAGAAATACGTAATCAGAGGTCTGATATTTAACCTGGAATAATACATCAGCTCCATTTTCAAACAACAGTGAAGGAGCTGTATCAAAAGATTATTTTGAATGCAAATTTCGCAAATCAACACAAATTTTTCGAGTCTGAATTTTAATAATTTATTGATAAACAAATAATTATTATTTCCGGAAATTTGCGATTTTTTGCGTACCAATGTCAGCGTAACTAAATTTACCTTTTTCTTATTCCTGATACAAGCTCTTCACACTTTTTTATACCTTCTTATTCTGTTTTCCTGACTATCATTTGTATATGAATTTTTGTCATCAGCTGAAGCTTCTTATTTAAATCTTCAGTTTATTGAAGTCGGAATGATAGGACAGGCGGTAAACAAATGGATAAATCCTGCAGGCAACACAAAATCCGAATGCAGCTTCGAGAAATGCACATACACCGAAAATAATTGAAACTACCTGTGCTACTGTGTTATACCCGAATGCAGCTGAAATAATAATCAGTAAGCTGAATAAAATACCGATACGTGCAGCAAAAATTTTTGGTCCTGAATTGACAGGCTTTTTCTGAATTCCGAAAGTCTTAATAAGTTGTTTTGAAACAATTGCAAAAATGCTGTACCTTGAATTTTCGGTACCCCTGAGGGTGAAATCAATTAGTAATAGTAATATTGTGAAAACATTGTTGGTATATAAAAATGCAAGCAATGTAATAACCGTCAGCAGGGCATTCAGCCGTGCTGCATGTTCATCAATCCTGCTATCTGAGATGGGGCATAAATTATTGGTTTTCATATTATTGTTGTTTCTAATTATCAAAAAAATCTAATTTATTTTTATCATCAACAGGCTGTTATTTATTAATCCTGCCGACAATGCAAAGATACATCGGGGCTATCTGTGCTGCCATACCATTGATTAAGTATTTTTTATACCATAAATCGGGTATAAATCCATTTGGAGTGCAGCCATCACCGGCATATTATTTTTCATCGTACAACAGTTTTGATTATCATAATTTAATCTGTATTTTTGCGGTTCAAAATTACAGATATGAAAAACGATGAAATGGTGCTCCGCACGGAGCATTTATATAAAAAATACGGTAAGCGAACAGTTGTAAGCGACGTGTCCATTGATGTAAAACAGGGCGAAATTGTAGGTTTGCTGGGTCCGAATGGTGCAGGCAAAACGACCACATTTTACATGACTACCGGATTGGTAACTCCGAATTCAGGAAAAATTTTTCTGAACGATGTGGACATTACCAATTATCCAGTTTACAAAAGGGCTCAGAAAGGTATCGGGTATCTGGCTCAGGAAGCCTCTGTTTTCCGTAAAATGTCGGTGGAGGATAATATTAAATCTGTTCTTGAAATGACTGATTTCAGTCGCGAATATCAAAAAGAGAAATTAGAAACATTAATCGAAGAATTTAATCTTCAATCGGTACGTCACAATATTGGTGACAGATTGTCGGGAGGTGAACGCAGACGTACGGAAATTGCCAGATGCTTAGCCATTGAACCACGTTTTATCATGCTCGATGAGCCATTTGCCGGAGTTGACCCGATTGCAGTTCAGGATATTCAGGACATTGTCTGGAAATTGAAGGATAAAAATATCGGGATTCTCATAACCGATCACAACGTGGACGAAACGCTGACCATTACCGACAGAGCTTATATGCTTTTCGAAGGAAAAATTTTGTTCAGGGGGACTTCACAGGAACTGGCCGATAATCCTTTAGTTCGTGAAAAATACCTGGGTCGCGACTTTAAACTGAAGGAAAAAACCCGTATTTAGAAGTTTATATTTATTCAAAACATGTCGTCATCTGTTTTATCTTTAACTATCGATACACATGTCACTCTGAAGGAACTGGAGTTAAGCGATGTGTTGCCCGTTTTTACTGCCATCGATAACGGAAGAGCTTATCTGAGCGAGTGGTTGCCCTTTGTGGATAAAACGAAGGAAGTCGGTTTTACGCTCGGTTTTGTTGAAAGCTACCTGAATTCCGATCGGAAAGATCTTACTTTTGCCATCTATGTCGATGACGAATTTGCCGGCTTAATAGGGTTGAAAGATACAGATTTGTTGAACAGGAAAACTGAAATAGGATATTGGTTGACAAGTCAGTTTCAACACAGGGGCATCATGACGAAATGCTGTTTCAAACTTATGGACTATTGTTTCAATGTGTTGAAAATGAACAGAATTCAGCTTAAAGCAGGAGTAGGAAATAAAAAAAGCAGAGCCGTTGCCGAAAGGCTCGGATTTAAATTCGAAGGTGTCGAAAGGGAAGGTGAATTGCTTACGCACGGATTTATCGATCTGGCAGTTTATGGCATTCTTCAAAGTGAATTTTCAAATTCAAATCAATAACAATCCTGTAAAACAATTACAAACTAAACAATCGGTCTGAAAACTACACTTACCATATTAGGTTGCGGGTCGGCATTGCCAACGAAAAGCAATTTCCCGACATCTCAGATACTCGGGATAAGAGACAGGCAATTTATGATTGATTGCGGTGAAGGAACGCAAATTCGAATGCGTCAGATGAATTTGAAAACCAATCGTTTGGGGCATGTTTTTATTTCCCATTTACACGGCGATCATGTTTTCGGACTGATAGGTATGATTTCAAGTTTTGGAATGCTGAACCGTACAGCCGATCTTCACATCCATGCAATGGCTGATCTGGAGATGATTATGGGTGCACAGTTAAATTATTTTTGCGAGGAATTACCATTCAGGGTTATTTTTCATTCTTTTCATCCCGGACAGCATGAACTGATTTATGAGGACAGAGCCGTTAAGGTATTTACAATTCCACTTAAACACAGGGTACCAAGCTGTGGATTTTTGTTTGAGGAAAAGGAAGGCGACCGGCATATTATCCGTGAGATGATTGATTTTTACAATATCCCCGTTTCGCAAATCCCCAAAATTAAACAAGGTGAGAATTTTGTAACCGGAGATGGTGAAATTATTCTGAATGAGTTGCTTACCATGCCTGCTTTGCCTCCCAAACGTTTTGCTTATTGTTCGGATACGGCTTATTCCGAAAAAATAATTCCTTTCATTGAAGGGGTTGATTGCCTGTATCACGAAGCAACATTTATGAATGACGAAATTGTAAGAGCTAAGTCAACACTTCACTCCACTGCCGAACAGGCGGCTACCATTGCCAAAAAAGCAAATGTCAGCAAACTGATTATCGGACATTATTCGGCACGTTATCCCAATAAAACCGAACTGCTCAACGAAGCGAAAGCTGTTTTTGAAAATACCTTTGCCGGAGAAGATTTGAAAGTATATGAAATTTAGATAAATCATGAAATTAAGTTAGTAGCCTGATTTTGTTTTTTTTGTCACACATAGTTGGTAAAGCGTATGATTGAATAGTTGGAGTAAGTATAATGTTGAAGCAATTTTGAGTCTCACTGACCAATCGGGTAGTTTCCGTTGCTACCGGAAAAAATTCAACGGATATTTTATATCCCATTTTGATTCTCCATCAGTTCAGTTGTTCATCACTACAGCCGGGGGGATGACTTTTTCCAAAACATAATTTTTCACCATCTGTTGAAACTATGAATGAATTTAACTATTTTTGCAATAAGTAAGTAACCATTTTTGAATATATGACCAGATTGAAAAAGTTATTTTTTATTATTTTATTATTTCCGTTGATAAGTTTAAGTGCTCAGGACGAGCGGGCTCAAATACCTCAACTCATGCAGAACAGCTATTTTGAAGTGAATATCGGTTCGATTAATTATCCATTCGGACAAGCTCAGCTCGAAGCGGGTTATTCGTTAAATTCGGCTGTGGTTGTTCCTCATACTGCAGTGCGGCTTGTGCTTGCCGGTTATGACTTTAATAAATATCTTTCAGCTCAGGTTACCTACATGCGACCGGTTTTGTGGGTTCGCTACAATTACAAATATCTTAATTATCAGGCAAATACTACGGAGTACGACGATCATTCGGTTTGGATGAATGTGGGTGGACTTACTTTAAAACCACAATTACCCATAGGAAATCATTTTTCGGTATATGGTGAAGCCGGACTTGGTATCATAACACGTCATGGTTTTGAAGACCGGTATGGAAATCCGGTTGTTAAGGATGCAAGCTATTCAACATTTCTTTTCGGTGCAGGATTTAAGTATCATTTCAACGATCGCTGGGCATTGCAGCTTTGTTCCAATTATTCTCCGGCCAGCGAAAAGCACAATCAGCCATATACTTCGTTTGTAGGTACAGGTTTTTCTTACCATTTCAAACCTTTTTCAGAAAGTCAGCTAAATAAAGGGAAAACTTCCGGATTGATTCATCCGAAACAATGGCTTCAGATCGGATTTACAACCAATGCGCTGGGTTATGGAATTAATAACCTGGTTTCACGCGATCCTGTTCCCATCTTTTGGGGTGGAAATGCAGAAGTTCGTCAGGGATTATCGATTAATTATCAACGAAATATCTTTCATGGTCCTAAAGTTTTTGCACTCGATTGGGGGATAAATGCTTCAGTTTGGCAAACCAAAGGCGAAAGCAGTAACAACTTCGAACGTCAGCCCTTTTTTACATTTTCGGTATTCCCTGTTTTTCGTCTGAATTATATCCATGTCAGGACTTTTGATGCCTATTTTTATTATACAGTAGCAGCACCGAGCTTTATTTCGAAAACACTGCTCGATGGCCATAGAATGGGTGCAAATTTTACTTTTATGGATAATATGGGAACAGGAATTTTCTTTGGTGAAAAGCGTAATCTGAACATGGAGCTGAAAATCGGACATTATTCGAATGGCAATGTGTTTACCGACAATGAAGCAGTGAAAATTCCATTATCGCTGCAGTTGGGTTATGTCTTCAATTGATAAAGCAACTAAATAGTTGATTGTTATTTAGTTGGTAGTTTTTTTGTTTTTACTTATCTGTTGCATTAAGCAATGATTATGTATAAATTTTGATCTTATAATTGTTTGTTAAATTCACATTTTAAAACCTGATAAACTATGTTGGTAAAAACATTTGGCTCTGCAGTTCAGGGTATAAACGCCACGATTGTCACCATCGAGGTCAATGTAAGTATGGGTATCCGCTTCTTTCTGGTGGGACTTCCCGATAATGCTGTAAAGGAAAGTCATGAACGCATTGCATCCGCACTCGATTATAACGGCTATAAAATTCCGAAGAAACAAATTGTCATCAATATGGCTCCGGCCGATATTCGCAAAGAAGGTTCTGCCTACGATCTGGCACTTGCCATTGGTATGCTGGCCGGTGACGAAAAGATAAAGTCCGGTGAACTTGAGAATTACGTAATCATGGGCGAATTATCGCTCGACGGTAGTCTGAAACCAATCAAAGGTGTGTTGCCTATTGCAATCAAGGCACGCGAAGAAGGTTTCAGGGGATTTATACTGCCAAGGGAGAATGCACGCGAAGCCGCCGTGGTCAATAAACTGGATGTGTATGGTGTGGAAAACATCAAAGAGGTAATTAATTTTTTCAACGGAAATTCAACACTCGAACCAACCATTGTCAATACGCGCGAAGAGTTTTTCACTCACTTAAACCTGTCGGAAATTGATTTTGCTGATGTGAAAGGGCAGGAGAGTGTGAAGCGCGCTTTGGAAGTAGCTGCAGCAGGCGGACATAATATCATAATGGTCGGACCTCCGGGTGCCGGAAAGTCGATGCTGGCCAAACGAATTCCCACCATTTTGCCACCTTTAACGCTTCATGAGGCTCTCGAAACTACAAAAATTCATTCGGTAGCAGGAAATATTGACAGCAACACTTCGCTTATTTCTCAACGTCCGTTTCGAAGTCCGCATCATACCATCTCGGATGTAGCTTTGGTAGGAGGTGGTACTTTCCCTCAACCGGGTGAAATATCGCTTGCCCACAACGGAGTACTTTTTCTGGATGAATTACCTGAATTTAAACGTACCGTTCTGGAAGTCATGCGCCAACCGCTCGAAGACCGTAAAATCTGTATTTCAAGGGCGAAGTTTGCAGTTGAATACCCGGCAAGTTTTATGCTGGTGGCTTCAATGAATCCATGTCCCTGTGGCTATTACAATCACCCCGACAGAGAATGTGTATGTGGTCCCGGAGTAGTGCAGAGATATCTCAGCCGTATTTCAGGCCCGCTGCTCGACAGGATTGATATTCACATCGAAATTATCCCTGTACCGTTCGAGAAATTATCTGAATTAAAGGAGTCGGAAAGCAGCGAAGCAGTCCGCGAACGTGTCATCAGGGCAAGACAGTTGCAGGAAGCCCGTTTCCGCGATATCGATGGTGTTTACTGCAATGCTCAAATGTCGTCGAAACAAATGAGGGAATTTGCGCAAATTGATAAAGCCGGCTCTGATTTGCTCAAAAATGCCATGCAAAGATTGAACCTGTCGGCACGTGCATACGACAGAATTATCAAAGTTGCCCGCACAATTGCCGACCTGGACGATGCAGAGAATATACTCTCAAACCATATTGCCGAAGCCATTAATTACCGGAATCTCGACCGTGAAGGCTGGGCAGGTTGATGGGTGCCGGTGAAGTTTTGAAAGAGTTTTTATGAATACGAATTATGCAAATTTTCACAAATTGAACTATCTGAATTTTGTATTGTGTTATTATTCAAATGTTTACAATTTGTGAAAATTTGTGTTTTTTTTTTATGGAATTTGCGCTCTTCCTTTCTTTAATTCAGACTTGCAATAATTTTAGAATTTCAGTGTGAAACCTCCCAGCAGATTGATGCCTGCCTGTGGATAAAATCCAAGATCGTTGTAACGTTGTTTGGTGTTATTCCCGTCCGTCAGATAATACGAATATGACCAGCCGTTGGAGATATATCGGGCATCGTTGATGTTGTTGATCATTAGATATAAATTCAGTGCTTTCAGCTTTTTTAGTTGAAATGAATAAGACAAACGCAGATTGGATACAAAATAGGCATCTAATGACCTGTCGATGGAACCGGTATTGTCAATGTACTGTTTGCCAACGTATTGTTCCGTCCATTTTGCTTCGAATTTTCCAAAATTGATAGTGAAGGCATTGTTCCATGTGACAGAAGGTGAATAAGCAATATCCGTATTGCCGATATGATTCTTTTGCTGCCCTGTCCATTCCCAGTTTTGATCGTAAACATCAACATATTCATCAAAATTATTGATCCTGTTTTTACTCAATGTCACTGATCCATCCCAACGGAAATTACCTGTGAGTCGGGCACTTCCGGTTAATTCAATCCCCGCCCTGTAACTTGATAACACATTCTCCGATAACGGTTCGCCTATTTCATTTAATTTTCCGGTGAGTACCAGTTGATTGTGGTAGTTCATGTAAAATGCATTCACACCCACCGAAAGTACATTGTTGTGAAACTTATAACCAAATTCACTGTCGTACAATATTTCGTAAGTGGGAAGTTTGCTGTCGGCCGAAGCATCTGTGAAGTTGGTTCGGGTTGGTTCACGGTTTGCCACGGCGTATGATGCAAAACATTCATTTTGTTCATTGATTCGGTACAAAAAGCCTGCTTTAGGATTAAAGAAATTAAACAGAGCCTTTATGTTCAGGTTTTGCATGGTTCCGTTATTAAAATCCCATTTGTCATTTTTACCGGTTATTGAGTAATCCACATTTCGGTACTGTAGTTCGGCATTCAGAAACAGGTTTTCCACAAGCTCGTAATTGGCTTTGATATAAATGTTTCCGTCCCATTTACTTACTTTGTTCCGGTAGTATTCTTTCGGAAAATCAGCTGATGGATAGTCTTTTATCTGCGTTACATCGCCGAAATGACTACCCCAATACCTGTTGATGGCACCACCGGCTTGTGCCGAGAGTTTGTTCTTCGTATAATTCAGGGAAAAAACCATTCCGGCAAAATCATTCCCCATCTTTTTCTGTCTTACCAGGTCTGACGATTCGATAATTGTTCCCGAAGAAGTATAATCCGGAATTCCGTATTTGATAAATGACTGATCCTGTTTGTATTCTTCATAATAACCATCGCCACGTGTATAATGCAGAGTAGCATTGATATTCATCGACGGATTGAAAGTATGAATTCCGACCAGCTGGTAATTGGTTTGTAAATAATTATCTGTTTGATCTTCGTAAAAAAGCGGTTTTCCATTGGCATCGGTACCCATGTAACCGCACGAATTGTAAGTACGGTTCGTTGCAAGTGAATCTTTCGGAACCCCGTTCCAGGCATGATAGGTTTTCTCGAGCCCGCCAAAAGTAATAAACTTCAGGGTACTCTTTTCGCCGTAATAACCGGCCTGCAAAAGGAATGATTTCATATTGGTGGTTGCACGATCGATATATCCGTCGGAAGTGATGGAAGATAAACGTGCATCCACTGCCAGATGGTTTTTGAGCAATCCCGAGCTGTATTTCAAAGTAGCTTTTTGTGTGTTGAATGAACCATAAGATACCGATAATTCGCCACTTTGCTTCGATTCAAAGTTGTTGGTTTGAATGTTGATATTGGCACCGAAGGCAGCGGCACCATTGGTCGTTGTACCAACCCCGCGTTGAATCTGAATATTCTCGATTGACGAAGCTAAGTCAGGAACATCAACCCAGTATGCACCCTGTTCATCCGCGTCGTTATAGGGCACTCCGTTGATGGTAACATTGATACGCGATGCATCGGTTCCCCTGATTCTGAAACCGGTATAACCAATGCCTGTTCCCGCATCCGAAGTTATGACCAGCGAAGGAGTCGACAGCAGTAAATACGGGATGTCCTGTCCCAGGTTTGATTTCGATATGCTTCCCTTGTCAATGTTGGTGTATGCAACAGGCGATTTCTCGTTGGCACGCAGCGAGGTGACAGTGATTTCATTGATTGAAACAGATTTCGATTTCAGGATAATGGTGATTTCACTATCCGCATTTGCCTGTAATACAGTTGTTTCGTAACCAATGTACGAAGTTTTGAGCAGATAATGATTTTTTGTAAGACCATCGAAAAGGAAAAATCCGCTCTTATCTGAAATTTTTCCCAACGTTGAGTTTTGAATAGTCACAGTAGCACCTTCCAGCGCATTACCGTTTTCATCCGTTACCTTTCCTTTGATGGTGTGTTGCGCGAAGGTCTGAACGACCAGCATCAGCAAAAAAGCTGTAGTTAAAAAATGTCTCATAACAAATTGATTAATAAGTTAATAATTTTGTTTTGAGAGCCAAAAAATACGGAAGACAGTTGCTTTTTCCCTTCACGGAATTACCCGCGCAGGTTCAAAGGGTATGATCTCAGCCCGAAATATTAAGGCACCCCGAAATTGTTTGATAAGTATTTATTTGAACGTTTACAGGTGAATTATGTTCAATCCGGTTTAAATTTCAAATTGAAAAAAAATAGACCTGCTAGCGGCTGCAAAGATATAAAAAATTGAATGTTAATTCAATGCTAAATATTAAATTAAATTGTATCTGGCAGGTAATCAGAAGTATACACGTGTTTTTTTTTATTTCTGACCTGAAATGCCGAGTTATGAATGAAGAATGAAACGCTGAAAAACGGTTGAAGCAAAACAAAAGCAGAATTTATCAGGGACGCTGAAAATAAAAAAATGCAAAAGAAAATTTTAAGAAAAATTTGATGCAAAAAATGATTAAAAATAAGACATACAATAAGTTAAAATGTCGGCTGGAAACGTGTTATTGGTATAAATTCCGAAATTTTCCGATTTTTTTAAAATGAGGTTTTGTAAATCAAAAAAAAGCCGTATATTTGCACCCGCTAAGACGAAAAAATGGTACCATAGCTCAGTTGGTAGAGCAAAGGACTGAAAATCCTTGTGTCCCCGGTTCGATTCCTGGTGGTACCACTGCATAAAACGCTAATAATCAGATATATAGATTGTTGGCGTTTTTGTTTTTACAATTTGTCCCGTAGTTGTCCCGTAATTTGGGCTCAATCGGAAAAGTTGTGTTTTTTTTATTATTAGGCATAAATTTTAGTAAGTCTGTAAAGGAAAAACTTCACATCCCTTACTCCTCTGAAAGAAGCCCTAAAGGCTTTAATTTTCGCATTAAAAGATTCAGCTGAGGCATTCGTACTCCTGTGATCAAAAAAATTTAGAATGGTCAGGTAATGCGATTGAATGGTTCTGCTTATTGTTCCAAATGCAAGGATACCTGAATTATCAACTCTGTCATACCATTTTGCAAGTTTAGTAAATGCTACTGCTTTGTCTTTTGTTTGGTGATAGATAGCTCCCAATTGCAGGGAGAAGTGGTATGCTTTCTTTAAATCAGGATACAGTTCAAAAAGGATCTCAGCTCTTACTTTTTGAGAAGCTGTCCAGTCAGTTGGTTTCTTAAAGAGCAGATATCTGCTCCGTGCCAGCAACTGCTTTAATGTATCTCCATTGGATAGAATAGGTGGAAGGTATTTTCTTCCATTTACCTTTCATTAGAACTTACTCAAATCTATAATCTTAAAATAAAAAAGAAGTTGCTATTACCAAGTTTGCTCATTGGTATAATAAAGTGTATAAACTTAATTGCAAGTTCTTTAAAACTGTAATCCAAACTATGCAAAACAATTACAGAGATATTATCAATTACTTTGATAATAGAAGTTCGAACGCTTCAGCTGAATCTTTTAATGCTAAAATAAAAGCTTTTAGATCGCAATTTAGAGGTGTTAGAAATATTCCATTCTTTAAATTCAGGTTGGCTAAACTTTTTGCATAATTGTGTTTCTCCACCTACTTTCTACATTGACCCACTTTTACCTTTAAGCCGGTAAATTATTTTTTACATTGGCTATGATAAAGAAAATATATTTTGTTCCCTTATAGTACCATTATTGTTTTTAATTTAATGCAGTTCAATGATTATGAATATTTATTAATACTCAGTCTTATCTATAAAATAATGAGATATAAACGTGTTTTTTTACATTTACAAATTAATACTGCATTATAATATTTTTATTTCATAAATGTGAAACTTTAGTGAGCATTCCTGAAAGATTCACATTTACAATCATTTTCCGGTACTAAATTGAAAATATAATATAATTTAATTCCAAAGTACAAAGTTGCAATTCTGTTTGTTGAAATATTATTAAAAATCAAGCTACCAATTGTTGGCTTGAATTCGCCTGTGAGTTCCGTATTTACCACTAATTGATTTGTCTTTTGATTAGCATTAATTGTAAAAATTCCAAAATCATATAAAAGAGCAATTCGTAAATGATTTGCTACATCTTTTCTGGCAATTTTTTGCAAGGAATAACCAACTTCAAAAGTTCCGGCATAAGCAGTGTTGAGTTTGAATGAATTTTTTACTATTCTGTTTTCGGTACTTAATCCATGATTGGGCATATTAGAAATTAGTCCGCAACCATCTTCTCCAATAATTTTGTCATAAATAGCCTGTGTTGTAACCAGACTATGAGTACTGCTTCTCCCGTATAGATTCAGCTGAACTTTACCTCCTGTCAAAAAATAAAACCCTGAAACCTTTGAACTATAACCAAATAAAAGGGGTATTCCAAGATTAATCATTCTTTGTTTATCACATATATCTTTAAACGAAAACAAACCGTCATAACTATCTCCTTCCGTATCGGTCATACGTGTTGAAAAAATTGTGTCTGATATTGTCATTTTCGATTTATTAGACAATACTTCAACACCTGTCTGAAAGATAAAATGATTATAATGTAACTCATAACCAGCACCAAAGGAAGTCCCTGAATTATTTACAACGTTAATATTAGAAGCAGTATTCATAATCCGAGATAAACCACCTACTGTCCATACAACAAACTTATTACTTTTAGTCTGGCTTTGAAGATAAGGGGAAAGGCATATTATTATCGAAGCAATAACGATGTTATTATAATACTTCATTTTATAAGCTTGTTATTTTACTGTTATAAGTTGTCTTTTAATCCCATTGTCTGTTGTAATCCAAAGGACATAAGAGCCTGATAAATCAGGTGCTAATATATAATTAATACCAGACTGAATATTTTTTTCAAATATTTTTACCCCTGATAAGCAATAAACCTTAATTGACCCTCTTGTTTCGGTATTGATATTTATTATTTCGCTGGGTAAAAGTATTGTTGGATAGATACTCAAAGTTGAATGTAATTTTGGGGTCAAAGTACAAGTAAATAACTCTACTCCGTCATTCGCTCTTGTTAGTTTTACCGAGTAACCATCATTCATATCCAGTTCACCATTAGCAATATATAGATATGATTTGGTTGCGTTAGGAATTATTTCACCATTTTTATACCATTGATAAGCCGAGAACTCAAAATTTCCATTGTATGTGCTGTTGAGCAAAGCCAGTAAATCATTCCACTTTTGCAATATGATGGATGCAGGGTAATTTATAGTAAATATAAGTGGATATGAAAGTGAATAACCTGAGAGATTTTTAAATTCAAGGGTTGCAGTATAAATATCGGGAATCACAGAGTCAGGTAAACTAACATCGATATTGGTATGACCCATAACCAAATTTCTGATATTCCCAAATCCTGATTTTATTGCTTTTTCGCCGAATGTCAATATCAATGAGTCCACATTACCCAATGAAACTTTATAATTAATTGTGAAGTAGCTGTCATCCGCACATATCAAAGGAAGAGCTTCAGGTTCGGCAATGAATTTATCAATGATCCTTAATATTAAATGTACTGTACTATCGCATCCATTTATAGTTTTTCTGTAAATGTTAAACTGTCCGCTTTTTGTCTCTGGTTGAAATATTGTATCACCAATTGTATAAGGAAGTTGATTTGATTCTAAAATCAGTGTTTTATTTAAATTATAAAATGGATTTACTTTCAATAACAAGGAAACAATACTGTCGCAACCAAGTACAGTTTTCAAATGAGCGGTATAATAACCGGCAACTGCATATTCATTACCATTAAAATTATACTTTTCTCCTGTACATATTGAGTAAGTTACTGTATCATTATAAGTTGGATAGACAGTTAGATTTAATGTTACGATACTATCGTTGCCCGAAGCATCGATTAGGTTCTCAATATATTCTCCAGTGAATGTACAGTTTTTTCCTCCGAAACTATAACTTTCACCGAAACAAATTGAGGCTGTGATATTTTTAGTATTCAGTGGCTTCACCACTAAATGCAGGGTTACTATCGTATCACATTCAACGCCCGGAATTGTATCAATGTATGTATTAGCTATATTTAGAATAGTTCCGTAGAAATTATATGTTTTATTGGCATATATTTCAGCATTGATTGTTTTCGTGTTTAACGGTTTTACATTGAGACTCAATGTCACAATGCTATCGCAACCTAAATCAGTTTTTAAATTGGCAGTATAAAAACCTGATTCCCTGTAATTATTACCGTTAAACTGATAGCTTTGACCAGCACAAATTGAATGTGTAATGGTGTCGATGTAAATCGGATTGACTGCTAAGCTCAGTGTTACGATACTGTCATTACCCAAAACACTTACCAAGGTATCAGCATATTCACCGGCAACAGTATAACTTTTTCCTCCGAAACTATAACTTTCGCCGGAACAAATTGTGTCAGACAAAGCTGTTGTCGAAGATGTTTTTATTACTTTGAGATTTAAAATCACCGTACTGTCACAACCGGTTTTCACCGATCGCAAAGTTTGTGTATAGGTCTGCAATCCACTTTTATTCAAAATTTCATTAAAGTTATAACTACGATACCTACTTCCTAATATAGCTTCGTCGCTAATTATATTTTCGACAAGCGGATTCACTGTAAGATACAAAACAGTAGTGTTTATGCAGTTTTGAGGTGTACTTACAGAATGCTTATAAATAAACTTTCCGGGAATTTTTTGCACTGGCAGGTTAAAACCATTTTGCGTATAAGGCATGTTTTGGCAAATGGTATCGTAAACCGAAACTGTTTGAACAGGATTTACCGTAAGTTGCAAATGTACAATGCTGTCGCAACCGGTAACGCTTTGCAAGTTGAGTGTTTCGGTAATTATACCTGTTTGGTAGGGGGTAAGATGAAACCCATGCTCATTGTAAGTACTGCCTTCACATATCGTACCGTAAAAAGTCTGTTCATACCTTTTATTTACCGTAAGGTTGAGCTTAACCGGCACATTGCATCCGTTTTGTGTAAAAGTATTGCTGTATGTACCCGTGTTTTTTGCATTAAAACCATAAGCGGTGTAAGTTTCGCCTGCGCAGATGACGGCATTGATTACCTGCGATGAAGCTGTTTTTACTACAATTTGCTTGCTTTGTCGCACTGAGCAACCGCTTGACGATGTTACGGTACAGGTATAAGTTGTGGTCTTAAGCGGATTCACTGTAATAGTAGCCGTAGTATCGCCGGTATTCCAAAGATATTTCAACCCACAATCAAGAATAAAAATGGAAGCCGCATTCATTGGTTTTGTGAGTACAACATTTTTACCTGAAGTATTTGCCAAAAGCGACACGCTATCGCCAGCATTGCAAACGATGGTGTCGGAAGCAACAATTTCAAATTCAGGTATTGGCGACACGCTAAGCGCAAGTGTAACCGTACTGTCGCAGCCGGCGCTACTGTGTAGTTGTCTCGAATAAACGAAATAGCCTGTACTGTCCTGTCTCCCCAGATTAATGTTGTGGTTGTTGTAGTATTCTCCTACACAAATATTTTCGGAAAAATACAGATCGTAGGCCCGTTTGGGCGATACAGCTAAAGATGTTGAGCCTGTACCACAACCGTTTTTTCCTTTTAAAACGATATTCCCGGGCATGTCGTCGGTAAAATAAACAGTAATGGACGAAGAAGATCTGCCTGACACCACAGCGTTTGATGGCAATTGCCATTCGTAGCTTGTCATTGTCTCCGAACCTGCAAACGAGTACGTAGATAATTCGCCGGTACAGGGCGTAGGATCGCCATTGATAGCATTTGGCAGGTTTAACGCAAGATTTACTTTAAGTTTAAGGCATTTATACGTTTTGCAACCCGAGAAATTCCCGGTGGCTATCGTATCATAACGTATGCCGGGCGAAGGCTGAACAATATTAAAGCCTTCCCCTATATAATCACTTCCCTGACAAATTTCCGCCTCTATTTTGACATAACGCGGCACAACGAGCAAAGAAAGTTCAACCGTATTATCATCATTACAATTCGTGGGATTCAGATAAGTGGTGTAATATAGCTTTTCACCCGTTTCGGTTTGTGGTGGAAGGTTAAAATCATGTAAATTATAAGATTCTCCCTCGCATATGGTATCGCTGATATGGGTTTGTGCAGGGGTGGTATTGGTGATTCTGCCATAGAGTGTAAACTGGCAACCTGTAGCTGAAGTTACCAAACACGACACATCCGTATTGTTGCCGCCGACCGTAGTGCGGACGGAAGTTTGCGTTTGGTCGCCGTTGTCCCACCGGTACGAAGCAAAATCGGCGGGAGCTTCCAAGGTATAAGTTCCGCCAGTGCAATTGCTCATTTGCAGGTAATTGGAAATACATTTGGCAGTGAAATACGCATAACCGAAGTGCCCCCACTGGGCGCAGTCGTAGGTTGCAAATTCCACGGATACTTCGCGACCGATAAAACCGGACAAATCGATCCCTACTGTCTTAGCCCCCTAATTAACTGGACTAATTTGTAGAATCAATTTAGGACATTAA
>CALCBD010000056.1 GCA_937897985.1 uncultured Paludibacter sp.
TCACATAAATTAGGGCAGTGAAACAAGGCAGTGAAGGGCAGTGAATTTTATTTAAAAAGAAAAATATACTCTCATTTTAATATATTTAGTTCACATAAATTAGGGCAGTGAAACAAGGCAGTGAAGGGCAGTGAATTTTATTTAATATACAACTTATCAATTATAATTTTTGCAATTATGAATACCCTTATCCCTCAAATTCGCGCATTGAGTAAAAACTCTAACGAAGTAGTTACAGGCTATTATGCATATAAACCGGTTATGAATAAACACTTTATTCTGCGTGAGGAATTTATTCCATATAGCCGCGAAACAGTGTTCGAAGAAATTGAAATTATACCTGAAACGGTGGAAGTAATAATAATTCATAATTCCAATTAAGATGACACATACTGAATTGTGTTTTGTGGCTGCTAAATGGATGCGCAAAAATGGACTGGCGCGATGGTGTAAACCGAAGTATGTTACAGTGGAACTGGTATGCGCTATTCCATGTGTTCCGGATGTGTTTGGCTTTGGTGGCTGTAATCTGACGCAACAAATTGAAGTGAAATTGTCCCGCGCTGATTTTTTGGCGGATAAACTTAAGCCACACCGCATTAACCGTGAACTTGATGTTGGTATGCTGCGTAGCTATTTGTGCCCGGCTGGCATTATTAAGCCTGATGAACTTCCTCAATCGTGGGGATTGCTCTATTATCATGCGGATGGTTCTATCGAAGTGATTGTACAACCTAACCCGCAACTGTCTTGTAGCCGATACGAAATGGATATTGTTTGCTCCGTTATGCGACGAATGGATATAAAACCACAAGTGTTTAATTTTAAAAAACAGAAAGTATGAAAAAACAAAAATGGTTATTCAAGTTCGTTTCACAACTTTTTAACCGCAACAAAAAAGAAATTGATTTACCTTTAATAAATTATCCATGTATTGTACAATTTCCATATGATGAAGTAAAAAAGTATATTCATTTAGTTGAGGTCGAATTTAATGAGTTTGGAAATGATGAAATTGTTATTAAAAAAGAGTTATCAACTTCTATTGCTGATTACTTAGTTAAAAATGATTTGATTTCTTATTCTGTGATTAGTTCAGAACAATTTAAAAATATCACAATAAATCGTATTCAGTGTAAATTCGTTGTTTTAACTAATAAAAATATTCCATATGAAAATTCCAAAAACTCTTAAACTCCCGCGCAAACTAAAAAAGGAAGTCAAAAAAGGCGTTTCGCGCAACATTCAAATGTGGCCACCTGTTATGTCGTCCAATCCGGGTGTGGTGTCGTGTTCTATGTTCCAAACTGTAAGTTACTCAGGTAGTAATACTAAATCGTATCGGCGGCTGTGTAAGTATGCCCGGAAGGAGCAACGTCGCGCGTTTAAAAAATGGTCAAGATATATTATTGGTTTTGAAACTGCTATTGGAAATGACTGTTCTATTGATGGTACACATGTGTACCATAATTAACTTATAAGTTGATTTTATATTAATTACTGTCCGTTTTACAGCGCTGTGTGTCCGTTTTACAGTACTAATACGCTTTTTATCAAATAGTTAATCTATGTTATTTTTTTTTAATGGCTATTGCAGTTCAAAATATTATGCGTATGTTTGCAGAATCCAACGCCAACGGATATCTTATAAAATACAAGTATGTCATAGCCATTTTTGTGGCTACTGGTTGCGTGTTTTCTGCAAAGATAATGGGCTATCTTTCCCCTGTGGGTTATGACACTTGTGTTATAATTTGTTCGTTGGCGCGGATGGGGAAGGGTAGCCTTCTTCTTTTTACTAATTTATATTTTCATTCATAATGCCAACGAACAATGAAAATGTAAATATGCAGAATAATAGTATGCATATTTCCACGCTTAACTGCGAAAGTGTTGAAATTCTTTTCGGATTAACTCCCCATCAACTTTATTATGCTGCCGGATGGTTTTTTGATTTTCCGCGTATGTGCTCTGTAGCACTTATGGAAATGCTTGATGCTATTCAGGAACAATCGAAAAAAGGCGAAGATACTTCTACGCTTATTTCGTACCTCAAAACTATGCGTGTGCTTGTACAGCTCGAAAAGCTTATGCCCGCTTACAACGAACTGTTTCAGCACGTAAGTAGTAATACCGATAATTCCGACTGGCTTAATGTACTCGATACCGATACCAAAGACGCTGCTTCGTTGCACGAAATTATTATGAGCCTTCATTATTCGCTACTCGATATTGTAAATACGGTTGATAAAATGGGTTATGTCTATTTTCAGAGTAAGTGCGTCGGATCATTCTCCGACATTACTACCAAAGCTGCTTACGACGATATAGTGATGGCCTTTGCCTGTATCAACTCTCTTTATGTGGCTTACATCAAAAACCGCTACCATTGTATGTCATCCGCTTGTTTTAATACTCACAAAAATATTAACTTACCATGAAAAAGTCAAAAACCGAAACGTCGCTGTCGCTTTTCGATCAGGACAAAGCTAAAATTATTCAAAACATTCATGCCGACAATGGCATGATTAGTTTAACCGATTTATGGAAACAAGTAGGAAGTCCTCCAAATAAAGAAATAAAAAGGTGGTTAGAAAGTGAACCTGTAAATCGTTTTATAAAAACTGTCAGCAGTTTATTAAAGGTCGGAATTTCCGACGTTATAAAAATCAAGCGAGGAAAGGGTGGTGGTACTTGGGCACATAAACAAATCGCTCTTGAATATTCTCAATATCTTGATCCGGAACTTGCAGTTCTTGTAAATGAAATTTTCTTCGAACGTGTGGAAGAAGAAAAGAACCCGGATTTAATTGTGGATCGTGCTATTAAATCGTACCAACGACACGGAAAGGATCATAAATGGATTTCTACCCGCATGGAAAGTAAAGTGAAACGCAATTTTTTTACGCAGTGCTTGGCACAACATGGCGTAAACAAAGATGGTTTCCGTAATTGTACTAACGCAGTATACAATGGTTTATTTGGTGGAACTACTGCAGTAGTGCGCGAAAAGAAAGGTTTACAACCTAAAGATAATATTCGCGATAATCTTTCTATTACTGAGCTGGCTGCAATTTCTCTTTCGGAAGCGTTGGCTATGGAAGATATTGAAAATAATAACCGACGCGGAAGCGCACAATGTGAACTTTCTACTTCAAACGCTACGCGCTCGGTGGCTAAAGCTATTATCGAAAATCGACGGGCGAATAATAACAGATAAATTCTTTTGCTTTAAATTATTTTATTCAAAGCCTTGCATAATTGCAGGGCTTTGAATTATTTAATAATATCTTTGTACTGACATATATTTTTCTTTTTGTTTTATAAAATCTTCGTGCATTTTATAATCTATGCATATACCACACATATCTACACTATTTCCTAAATCCATATATTTATATATTTCAGTTTTCAATACCCTGTTTTTAATGTTCTTTTTATCCGAATTAAGTATTTTACAATCAGGATCTAAATGCATCACATTATTGCTATCAAAATAAACATACTTGTAATTTTTAATTCTTTGTAGTTTTTCTTGTCTACTTTCGCATGAATAAAACATTGCTATACATAACAATACTAACATTATTTTTTTCATAAACATATAATTTTTTATGCAAATATAAAATATTTATTTCTGAAAATCAAAAACAGCCTGTCCGGTAATTTGTACCGCGGCAGGCTGTTTTCTTTTCAAACAACACAACTATTTTAATTTTATCCGGATAACCTCTTTTTTCAAACTGTCGCTTTGGTTTTTGTACCATAGTTCTTCGTCTGGTGTCAGTTCTCCTGTTTTTAATATGCGCTCTAAGCGGGTTACTGTTTTGGCATAGGCGTGTATGTCGTATGCCTTATCTACTTCTTTCTGGTCCACCGCAGCATTGTAGTCGGTCTCGGATATTGTTCCGCTTTGCCATTGCTCGTAATATCCCTTTTCTTGTCGGATTATTTCATCGGCTTCACCGGTTCGCTTGTAGTAGTCTTTTACAGTGGTGTTCTTTTCCTCAATGTCGGCATTGCTGGTGTAAAAGCGTTTGGTGAAACTTTTTTCTCCTTCAGCTATCAGGCTGTACATTCCTCCTAAATAGCTTTTTGCTAAATGGTTTACTACATCTGGGTTCAAACTTACTGCTCCTTTTTTTACGTTGTCGCCGCCTGTAAGGTTGTCTAACCAATGGGTGAAGCCTACTATACTTTCTGGGGCGCGTGTTTCGCCTACGCGGTTTATTCGTGCTTTCTGATAACCAGGAATATCTTCTTTGTCTGCTTTGTATTTGTCGTATATCTGGCCACCCATAAAGTTGGTGTTGGTTGCAAGTTCCGCAACTCCACGTATAGCGTCTGGTGATATAACCCTAATAAAATCACCAAAGTCGTTTACTTCTCCTGCGGCTATGGTTCCTAATGGTGAAATTGGTATCATATCAGCTGCTGACTTTAACGTAGCCATAGCTGTTTCGCTATATTCTGTACGGCCTGTGTATAGTTTGTATACTTCGTCGCCTAACTTAAAGAATATGCGCATTTCTTGTGGTAGTGGTATTTTGGCAAATCCGCCTCCTGTGGGTAAACACAGGTTGGTTTGTCGGTCCCAGTCACTCATATTCATATATTCTTTTTCATCGTCGTCTCCGCCAATCATACTTATTATCATTGGCATTATAAATCCTACGGCTGCGTATGCTCCTATTGTTGCACTCATTTTGGCCGGATGCATTTTGTACACATGACCAAAGTTTGCTAAGGCTTGTACTCCGGCATTTACAAACATAAATAAACTTTGTACTTCTGCAGCTCCCATTATTCCACTTCCGCGACGGTTAAAGTTGAGTGTTACTTCTTTGCTGTCACTTACGCTGCGTTCTATGCTGCGTCCGTTTTCACGGCTGGAAATATACACTGCAAGTCTGGTGCTGTTTTCTATCACTTTATTTCCGGCGTCAATTACTGATATGATGGTTTCCATATCGGTTACAGGATTGAGGTAGTTTTTACCTTTCTGCTTTTTGTACAGTTCTTTTTGTATGTCCTGCAATTCCAATAAGTGACTGTAGCCTGTTTCGCCTCCGTTCATTTCGAATTCCTTCAGGTATTTTTTATACTTGGCTTTGGCGTCCCCAAAATCAAACGTGGCGTCGTTGGCTAATATAGCCATTGCTACGGGGTAGTTCTTCAAAAACTGTCCTGTATAGCGTGCGCCTTCTTTGCTTGGTAGTATGGTACTTGCAAAAGCTAAATCCCGTGCTCCGTTGGTTAACATAAATTGTGGACTGCGGCTGGTAATCATTGAACTTATAAAACGGGTTAACGATCTAATTCCTTTTACAATTGTAAAATTATCAAGCGTTCTGCTGTTAAGTTCGTTGATGGCTTGCGATACGCGCGGATTTCCATTGATATATACCTGATAGGCTACGCCGTCTTCAAAAATAGTGATGGCGTGTTGGCGTTTTTGCTTTGGCTTAATAAATAGGCCGCCTATGCGTAACCCTTTTTTAAATCGGCGTGCTTTGCCTTCTTCTTCGAGCTTTTTCATCTTCTCATTCCACGCGCGTATCTCTCCGGCGCGTATTTCGTGATCTTCGCTGAAATCGGGTTCGGTTTCGGTCCATATTTCTTTGCCTGTGTCTGGGTCGGTACCGGTGAGTACATACCATGCTTCGCTTACGCTCATTAAACCGCTTTTGTCCATACGTGCTAACCGGAGTATGGTTTGGTTCAATTGGTTGCGATTGGCTTTGTTTATGCTGGTTTGTGCCATTTGTATAATGTACGCAAATGGGTGTTCGGCCCGGCTGCCGCGTCCGCTGGCTTGCATGATGGCTTTGCTTACTACGTTCTTATTGTCGGGGGCTTCGTATTGCCATATCTTTTCGGCTTCTACTTCGTGGCCGCGCATTGGTACATAGTATTTATAACGGGCTTTCAGGTCGTCAACTTCGGATTTGCTTTCTATACCGCTGGTTACTAACCTGTCTAATGAATAGTGTGTGGCTGCGTTTATAGCGGCCCAAAATCCGTCAATAGTTAGTTGTTCGCCTTTGGCGTGTCCGGGTATAATGGTTTCGGCTATGGTTTTTTCGAATTGTGCAATATAATTGGTAATTACCGCGTCGCGATCTGCTTTGAATTCGTCCATCTTCTGAATTCGGGCTACGTCGCCTTTTTTCTTGGGGTTGAACGATTCGCCGTTTTGCTTGGCCCATATTTCCGCCGCTACTGCAAATAGTCCGCTATAATCTTTTCCTTCGAGTGATTTTAATTCGTTTTCCAACAATCCGTCGTAAGCTAATTTGTATTCGTCCTGCAAACTGCCGTCGATGTCGCCGTCGATTTGTTCTTTGGTTAGCGGTGGTAGTTTTTTGTTTACGGCTTCGGCTGCTGCCTGTGCGCGCATGTACTCATTACGTTCTATGCCGTGTTTGAGGAATACATAGTTTTCCAAATCCCTATATTCGTAATTGGTGTATTTCTGTATGTTGAGTACATTGGTATTAATGGCTTCCATAAATCGTTTGCCAAAGTCTTTCAGATGTGCGTCGTTTTTACCTTGCAAAGCGGTATACTGCATATAGAAATCGTTGTAATCGCTTACACGAGTTCCTTTTTCACGCAACATATCGAGAAATATGCGAACACTGCGAATATTATCCTGCCAACCTTCTGCCAACCGACCAAACCAACCGCCTAAGCGTTGATCCAACTCTAACCGCAACATATCGCCGTCGATGTCGGTGTCGTCGTCAACAGGTGGAAGTCCACCAGTTATATCGTTGCTTACTTTGGCTAATGCTTTGGCTAATGTCTTCCGGTAATTCCAATCGGCTGTGGCTGTGGCATACTCGGTTATTGATTGTCCGGGTGTGCGTGTTGGTTTTGGATCATTGTCGTCCGGTCCGTCGTCTTCGGGTGTTAGTTCCGGTAATCCTTTCATTACTCGCTGTTTTTCTTCGTGTAATGCAAGCATTTGTTTAGCATATTCCTGATTGCTTACTTCTCCGTTTTTGTGTCGTGTAACTAATGCTCGTTTCTCAATCATTATTTGTTGTAAACGCTGCATTTTGCTTGTGCGCTCGGCGCGCTCGGCGTATTCTTCGTTGTGTTGCACTACCTGAAATGCATATTCGCCTAAATTGCCTTTGAATGTTGGTTTTTCGGGTGTGCTCCGTTGAATGGTTTTACTTATATCTAAGTCGATATAATGCATGTTTCCGTTCTCGTCTTTCAGTACATTGAGTGATTTTACGTCGGTTAGTTCGTAAATACCATTGGTATATCCGGTCAATCCCTGATTAATGCCTTCGCCTAAAGTAGTTTTTGTAAATCCGCGTTTTGATAAATCGGTTTCTATTTCTTCAATAGTCGGGTGTACATTACTGGATATGTACGGTTGTTCCATAACAATACATACCTGTCCGGTTTCGTTTTTGGTAAAGCCGACGATATTGTAAGCGTCTTCGGGGAATAATGTGTTGTGTGCGGAAATACGGTCGAAGAAATAATTCAAATCGCGTGTGTATGCAAATTCAAGATCGTTTTCGTTCAAAAATAACAGATTATTTACTTTTATTACTTTGTGTCCGTCTTTTGATCGGTAAACGTTGTTTTCTGTTCCGTTTGCAAAATGTTCTTTACCATCGGTGAGTGTTGTAATATCTTCTATCCACGTTCCATCGGCTTTGGCTTGCGCTGCAAGTTGTTTTAATTCTTTTGATTTATTCCAATGCTCTCTTTGCGATTTTGCATCTGCCGTTCTACTTGTTCGCGGGTTAGTGGTGGTTGTTCCTGCGATTGTTTTACCGACCGCAATGCTGCTCGTGAGCGTTCCCAATGGTAAACGTTGGGGTTCGCTTTCCATTGTTCGTCTGTTATCCAATCGGGTTTGTTCGTTGCTTCCATTGTTATTTATTGGGGTTTCAAAATTAGTGTTTTTATTTCTTTCTGCCAAATTTTCGCCACTCATTAACTCACTTACCGCTACATCTACAAAATCGTTAAACGTCAGGTTTTGTATTTGTTCAGTTGTGAGGTTCTGAATGCCAAATTTTGCGCCTATGCGTGTCCACACGTCGGCTATCCATACTTTAATGCGGGCAAATAATCCAATGTTGCGTTTTACGGTTTCGCCTTTATCGCCTATGGCCATGGCCATGGCTTCTTTGGTGCGGGCTGCTTCGCTCAGGTCTTTGTAATTTGGGTCGCTGTTTACGCGCTCCCAGTATGGGGTGTCTTTTACAAGCTCCGCACCACGGTTGTACAGGTCGCTGCCTTCAATAGCATCTATCCACAAATGCCCAAATTCGTGTATCGGGGTGTTCAGGTTGGGTGTGCTGCTATTCAAGTACACCACGCCGCCTTTTACAAATCCGTAAATTGTTCCGGATGGAGTGCGCATAAAACGTGTAGTTTCAACCTCACCTGTTCCTTCATCCCATGCCTCAATATATTCTATGCTTGGTACTGAACTTCCGTAGTTTGTAGCGTTTCCAAATTTTTCGTACTCTGTAGGCTCTGTCCACTCATAAGAAAATGCCTTTTGTCCGTATCCTTGTCCTATTGCTTTTTGATATACGTTTAATCGCGTCGCTGATCCGGCAGCACTAAATGTTGCAAAGTCCTGATATGTGCGGTTATTTTTCTTAAACACAAAACCTTCAAAATTATGTTTAATCCTTTGCCATTTTTCCATTGCTGCATCGGCTCGTTCTTTCTCCTTTTTTAGTTGTTCTTCTACAAAAGCCTGACGTGCTTCTATTCGTTCTTTCTTTAGCTTGGCAAGTTCTACAAGTGGTTGTATGGGAGTATTAAATCCAAAATGAATTTCATCTAACACTCTGTTTGTATTAGTTACACTGTGGTCGCTAATGCGGTATTTTAACCCGTATTGCCCCTGCACGTATGTTGAAACACCGAAATTTGTAATGGATCTGGAAATAGTCATGTCCGTAAATCCAGCATCGTTAAGAGCTTTCCATAATTCATCGGCTTTTTCGTATTGTCTATCTGACTCGGCTTGCTGGTTACGAATTTTTGCTACCACAAAATTTGCGTGCAACTGCTCATTGCCTTCCAATATCCCGGCTATTTCTTCCGGCGTTACCATGCGTACTTCTTTGGCAAGTCTTGTTTTGAGGAGTTGCTCTACTGTGTCAGCTACTTCGGTGGTTGTAGCTGGCTGCATGGTGGTGCCGGTGTGATACAGTGGTAATCCTGCCATTGCGCTTTCCTTCATGCTGTCGGTTACTGGAATGGATTGTTGCATCAATAAACCTGCTTCTCGTTGTTCGTCGTACTTAACTGTAACATCAGATAGGTTTAATCCCATTTCGGACGCTACCTGTTCGGGCGTTTTGTAGTCGGCTGGTATTACGCGTTCTCTATTTCCGTTTTCTGATACATTGATATAACTTCCTTTAAATTCGCCTAAGTATTTACCTGTGCTCTTTTCCCACATACGGAAACCGTGTCCATCGCTTAAGTCAATCGTTTCAATCTTCGCTCCAAAAGGTTTTCCTAACTTACTCATAGCACTTGGAACAATAGCATCGTAAAACGCTTTCATGCCTTCTCCGCCTACTTTGAGGTCAAGACCGCTAAATTCATTTAATTCTGTTGTAGCATTATCTATTATCTTTTGTGTAAGTTCTTTACCGACTATAACTTCAAGCTCCGATGGTGTTGCAAGGCTTTTATTTGTTGAATAAAGTCTATTACCTTGTTTTCCATAAACATAAATGCCGTATCTTGGTTCATTTAAATCTTCTCTTTCAACTTTCCAATATTCAACCTTTTCAATTTTTTTACTCAAATCATACCTGTCAGCCTGCTGCTCTCCGGTAGTCCATGCAATTCGGTCAAAACCGTTTTCCGCTGCATAACGCATCATGCCCCGTGCTGCAAGGTTTACCCATTGGTCGGTTTTCTTGAATGGCATGTCGGGAATATTATTTGAAGGAAGTTCTTTAATTTCCCAGCCGATAGGATTTCCCATTAATTCCATGTGTTTTTCGGCTTCGGGCTTTGTTTCGTATGAAGCATATCCTTCTCCAAGTAATTTTGGCTTCATAACTTTATTTCCATAAAAATCAGTTACAACAAACATATTTTTTGCAAACCCTTCTTTCTTCCCTTTCTGAGCCCAGTCGCTCTGGAACTCCTCGATAAACAGCACTTTCTCACCGTTTACAGTGCGCTCGTTGAATCGTACGTGTGCAAGTATGTTTGGTTCGTCGAAGTGGGAAGATTTGAATTCATTATTGCTTATTGTATGTGCTGTACCAGATGGTGTGTTTGTTGCTCTGTTTCTATATTCAGATAAATAAACATCTTTGAATTCTTTTGGAAGTTCATTGTAATTTCTGGTTTCACCATATTTTGATTTATTATCATTATACCATTGTTCAAAAGTATATTTGCTTGGCATCGTCATCAACAACTCCTTGTAGTTTTCACCACCGGGGAGAACGTATTGGGAGAATTTGGTGTCTCCGGATAAACCATCTATATTGTCGTAGTGATTTTTTGCTTCATCAAGAGTGTTGAATACCTGAGTAAATTTTGTTATTGACGGAGTTGCATAAAACTTTCCATCTATTTCTTTTATTACAACTTTTCCTGATTTGGTTTTATGCCCTGTCGGGGTTTCTCGGTCTGTTTTTCGTTCCCAATTTCCTTTTTTTGTTTCTATCCATTCAGTTTTACCTTTTACCAATTCCTGAACTTCAATCCTATTTTCGTCAATCCAATTCTGAATATCTGCTTTAGTGAGTTTTTCGGGTAGTTCGTCAAATCCCATCCAATCCATTTCGGCTTGCTTGGCTCCGTTTTTCAATAGCATGGCCCTGAATTGGTCGCGTGTGCCGCGTTCCTGGTTAATGGCTTCAAGGGCTTTTTCTACGGTACTGTAAAATCCTATGGGGGATATCTTTTGGAATTGTGTAGTTTCGTCTTCAATATTTGGTTTTGGCTGTTCTTTTGTGCTTATCTCGTCCAATCGTTTGGTTACTTCCTTCAGCTCGTTAAGTGCTTTGGTGAGTTCCGGCTCTTTTTCCCATTCTGTACCTTTGGATATTATTTCGTTGTATGCTACAATATCTTTGTTGGCTTTGTCGAGTATCGACTGTTGTGTGGTTAATATAGCGGGTATGCCCTGTATTGCTTTTTGTATATTGTTGAGCAATACGCCGGGGGTTTCGCTGTAGCTTACGTTATATTCTACTCCGTTGTTGGCGCGAAGTGTTATATAGCGTTTTTCTGTCGGAACTGTTTTACCATTATTTGTTACAAATTCATTTCGTTTACTACCGTAAAAGTCAAATCCGTTCTGACTGAATAGTTTTACAATGTTTCCGAAACTTGCAGCGTCTAATTTTGCTTTGGATATTTCTACCGCGCGTTTTCCATAGTCGATGCGCTCTGTTGGTACTACTTTTCCTTTGTCGTTCTTTACTACAAGTTTTTCACCGTTTATATCGGATACTTCCATTTTACCTTCGGCATCGTATTTTACGGCGTTGGTAATGGTTTCTATATTTTCTGTGGTTTTGGCAATGTTGCTTTCAATTACCGGAATGCGTTCTTCAAGTTTCTGCTTTTTGTCCTGTGCTTCGTACACTTCTGATAGGTAGTTGCGTTTGCTCTTAGTGAGCTTTTGTACTTGTTGCTCTAATTTTGCTTTGAGCAATATGTCGGTATTGCCTGATAGCATGGCTACCAATTCTGCATAGCCTACGCCGCTTTCACTATCGCCGTCGCTTTCGCGTACTGTACGTTCTTCTACGTCGCCCGATTTTACCTGATCGAGAAAACGTTGTTTTGTTTGTAATAACTGATACTTGTATGCGTCCAATGTGCGTTCGGTAGCATAGGCGTATATTGGTAGTTCGTTTCCGTAATGGTTTTTTGCAACCCAATTGCCCTGACGAATGGCGCGGCCGTTGCGCTGTTCCATGCTGGCGGGTGTCCACGGTACATCGAGGTGATGAACCGCTACAACTCTATCCTGTACGTTTACGCCTGTGCCTAATTTCTGGGTGGACCCTAATACTATGCGTATTTCGCCGTTTTGTATTTGTTTGAATAGTTTTTCTTTGGCGCGCTGACTGTTATAGTCGTGTATAAACACTACTTGTTCTTCGGGTATGCCTTTTTCTACTAACCGTTTGCGTACTTCGGCATATACATTAAATGCGCCTTCGGATTGTTCGCTCTCGCTTATAATATTGTCAATTTCTGCATCTGTTAGTTCGAGTATGCCCGATAATTTTTCGCGGATTGCTCCTATACTTGGGTATTTATAACCGGCTTCGTCGGGGTTTCCGAAAATTTCGTTGAGCGTGTCGAGGTTTACACCCATTTCATCTTCCATGTAATCGCGCAATCCTGCGGTTTTGTTGGTTTTGTTCTTGGGCGTTCCTAAATCGGAAAATATCAACTGTGTGCCTTTGTGTTCGGCTGTTTCGTTGTATATGCGTTCTACATTGTCTACTAACTTTGCTATCTTTCCGTTTGGATCGTAATCGTACGACGAATCAATCAACCGCATATCAATGGCCATTTTACTACTCAAATTGGTTGCAAGTAACATGGCGGCTGTTTCCTGATTTTTATTCAGGGTCATTCCTATATGGCTGCCGTCTTTTGTACGTGCAAACTCCATCAGGCGTTGGCCGTATTCTATCTGGTCGTCGCTCATTTTTATTTCTACTACACTATAACCGCCGCCTTTCATCTTTGGTTTGTCCAATGGTGTATTGGCATCGGTTCGTATGTCGGCTATCTCGGTATACAGCATTGATAGTTCGGGTACATTGATAAATTCACGGAAACGGGTTTTCGATTTAAAATCGCCTGTTACTGTAAATTCAATGTCTGAATTCGGACTGGCAAAGGTAGTGGCCCATGCGTCGAAAGAATTAAATCCTAACTCTGCCATCTTTCCGGGGCGAAGGTACTTAAGTAATAAGTACATTTCTACCATTGAATTGCTGATAGGTGTTCCGCTCAGGAATGTAGTTCCTTTGTCGGCTCCGTATTTCTGCTGTAAATAGCGTATGCCTATAAACAGGTTGAATGCTCGCTTGCTTCCTTCGGCTTTGCTTAATCCGGCTACTCCTCGTTGCTTGGTTACATAACTTAGGTTTTTGAATTGCTGGCTTTCGTCCACCATTATGTGGTCTATTCCCATTTGTTCAAATGTAAGCGTGTTGTCTTTGTCAATGTCGGATATTTTTTCTAAACGGGCTTCGAGGTTTTTAAGGCGTATTTCTAACCCTTTAAGGGCTTGTTTTTCGCCTTGTTGTTCAAGCTCGGCGCGTTCGTCCTCTATTTCCTGCATTTCGGCACGCAAAAAATCGCGTTGTATGTCGGCTTCGTGTGGTATCTTTCCGTAATTTTCATGGCTCATGATTATTACGTCCCATTCGTTGTTGGCGATTTGGGAGAATAACTTCCGGCGATTGTCTTTGGTGAAGTCTTTTTCCAACGGTGCTAATACCTTGGCCATTGGGTAGGCTTTGCGGTAACTTTCTACTATTTGTGGTATGGTGGATTTTAACGCTATTATCATAGGCTTTTTGGCTATGCCTGTGCGCTTCATTTCCATGGTTCCGGCTACCATTACAAATGTTTTTCCGGCGCCTACCAAATGGTCGATAATACCGCCGTTATTTTGTAATAACATCCAGATAGCATCTTTCTGATGTCGGCGTAATGTTACGCCATTTATTCCGGCTATGTTTAAATGATCGCCATTGTAGGTCCGTTTTACTGTTGTATTGTATTTTTCGTTGTATATACGGGCCAGTAATGTACGACGTTCTTCTGATTTGTACACCCAATTTTCAAACTCTGTGCGTATTTCTTCGTATTTGTCTACGGCTTTTTTGGTTTCGTCGGTGTTTAGTACGCGTTTTTCCTGTTCAAATTCTTTGATTGTGTCGAATATCTTTGGTGGATTAATATGCAATGCGTCCAACAATATATCTGAACCGTTTCTGCGGGCTGTTCCCCACTTGCTTTGTGCTTCTACGGTTTCAATGCGTCCGTTGTTGCTGTATGCGTCGATACTTTTCTGATAAATTATTTTGGCCGATGGTGTGTTAAACAGGTGTTGAGCAAATTCGCTGTACACTTCCTGCGGTATCCAACGACTTCCCAAACGTGCTTCAATGTGCATTGCTGGTATGTCGGCGGGTATTACTTCCATTAACTGCTCT
>CALCBD010000057.1 GCA_937897985.1 uncultured Paludibacter sp.
TGACTTGTATTTTTCAAGTCTCAGCGAAGCGGTGACTTGTGCTAAATGACTTGTACTTTTCAAGTCTCAGCAAAGCGGTGACTTGTGCTAAATGACTTGTACTTTTCAAGTCTCAGTAAAGCGTTGACTTGTGCTTTATACACAAAAAGCCCCGATTGAATAAATATCAATCTGGGCTTTTCTTTGGTGGTACCCGAAGCGGGACTTGAACCCGCACAGCCGTGAAGCCAAAGGATTTTAAGTCCTTCGTGTCTACCATTCCACCATCCGGGCAGGATACTACCAGTTTTGAGCGAATAACGGGACTTCCCGATAGTAATCGGGATAAACTTCTTCGTCCCGTTTACTTCTTTGCTCAATTTAACTTTTTGAACGGGTCTCAGCGCAGCGGTGACCCGTTTTTTGAGCGAAAAACGGGACTCGAACCCGCGACCCCGACCTTGGCAAGGTCGTGCTCTACCAACTGAGCTATTTTCGCAGTAATTTTTTTGTGCTAATAAATGAAATCTCAATTTCAAATGACAGTTATTTACTGTCTCAAAGCGGGTGCAAAGATAAACCCAATTTTTGGAATAACGAAATTTTATACCTGAAAAATCAATGTTTTTTCGCTGTTTTAAAAAAAAAAAGCGGGTAAATTAAAGTTTACCCGCTTTTAATATCTCTCCGTAATTAAACAAGTGATATGAATAACTCTCCATCAAGCTCGTTAAATACAACTTTTCCTTCGCGTGCCAACCAGCCCAATGCAAGATTCAAATCTTTTTCTGTAAGTTTTGTTGCTTTTTTCAGGACTTTTACACTAAGTTCTCCGTTTTCTAATGCCGACCATACAAGTCCTGCATTATTACCAATCTTTTCGCTTAACATAATAATTTTGCTTTTGAAATAAGTTGAACTAGAAAATTTCGGCACAAAAGTACAAAAATATGTTGTAAAACACAAATTATGGGAAAAATATATAAAATTATTTTGTATTAGTCATTGTACATGGCATCGATTAACAGTTTGTATTTTTGCATAATTACAGCTCTTCGTGTTTTCAGGGTGTTTGTCAGTTCGCCGGTTTCGATACTGAAACCTTTTTTGATAAGACTGAATTTCTTAATTTGTTCGTAACCTGCCAATCCCTTTTGAAGATCCTTAATTCTTCCTTCAATCAGTTGATAAATTTCCGGAAGGGCAATTAATTCATCTATTGATTCGTATCTGATTTTATTTTTTGCTGCATATTCTTCGAGGGCATGAATTGACGGAGCAATTATAGCTGTTACAAAATTCCGTTCGTCGCCGATTACAGCTATCTGATCAATATATTTATCGAGCGACATAAGCGTTTCAATAGCCTGAGGTGCAATATATTTACCGTTAGAAGTTTTAAACAGGTCCTTGATTCTTTCGGTCAGAATTATTTTGTTGTCTTTAATTATACCTGCATCACCTGTTTTGAACCATCCATCTTCGGTAAATGCCTCACCAGTAGCTTTTGGATTGTTAAAGTATCCGGGGAAAATAGTCTTTCCTTTAAGTAGAATTTCATTATCAGGTCCGATTTTCACTTCCAGATCGGGCATAATTGATCCAACAGTGCCTATTTCATAATTTGTATAATCAAAACAGCATACTGTTGCAGTGCTTTCGGTGAGTCCGTATCCATATACAATCGGAACGCCAATACTTCTCATAAAAATTGTAATTTCGTCGGATAATTTTGCTCCTGCCACAGGCAAAATATTTGCATTTTCGATTCCGAGTGTATTTTTTACTTTTGAGAAAATTAATTTGTCTGCTATTTTGTATTTTAATTTCATCCACAGGTCAGGTGTTTTGCCGGGACGTAAATAATCAAGGTTGAATTGTTTCCCTACAGCAATGGCCCAAGTCACTAAACCCTGTTTATGCGGAGGCATCATCACTATGTTTTCCATAACGCCGGCATACACCTTTTCCCAGAAACGCGGAACTGCACACATAAGTGTTGGATGGATTTCTTTAATGGTTTGCTGAATTTCAAGGGGTTTTGCATTGATATAAATGGTAATTCCCTTGTTGATACAGAAATAACACCAGGTTCTTTCAAATACATGCGACAATGGCAGAAATGCAACCGATATGTCCTCATCGGAAACCGATGTTAGCCTGATATTATGTATTCGCATAGCTTCGATAAAACAAGAATGTGGCATCATTACACCTTTTGGGTTGCCTGTTGTACCTGAAGTGTAAAGTATACAGGCAAGGTCATTTTCATTGGCTTCATCCTGGCGTGTAATAACTTCGAAGTGTTTGGATGATTTATTTCCAATTGCAACCAATTGACTGAAATACATCGATTTATCTTTTTCGGTAAGTATCACATTATCATCGAATACAATAATTTTCTTAAGCACCGATGTGTTCTTCATTACTTCAACCGCAACATTATATTGTTGCTGCTCGCCCACAAACATTATTTCAATATTTGCATCATTTACGATAAATTCAACCTGCGAAACTGAAGAAGTTGCATAAAATGGTACCATTACAGCCCGGTTTGTAAAGAGAGCAAAATCGACGATCAGATTCTCAGCCATGTTTTGCGAAAACTGACCGACTCTTTGATGTTCAGTTACACCGAGTTCATACAAAGCTTTTGCAACGATAAAAATTTGATTTTCAAAATCATTCCAGCTAATACCCGACCAGCTGTCTTTACTGCTTTTTCTGTCGTAAAGCGCTATTTTTTCACCATACTTTTTTGCTTGTGCAGTTACCATTTGAGAAAAATGAGGATTTTCCATGATGTGTGTGTTTTAATTGAATTCCTGATTAACTGTTGAATACAAAGATAAACAATTAAATTAAAAAATTACACAAAATGAAAAGATTTGAGCAGTTCAATTGTCTGCAAATTGATTTTCAGCCGTTTCAGGCAGGAGTGAAGTTTGATTTTCGTCGAATGAAAATTTTGTGTCAGCACTGAAAAGTTCTTCGAGAAATAATGGATTGGAGTGTATGATTTGAAGTGCCTTGAACGAAGCGTTCTGGTGTGATTCTTTTTTGCTGGCTCCGGTGGCCCGGCAAATTGTTTTTCCGGCTATAGTAAGCCCTGTAACGAAGGTATGTTTATTATCTTTGTCTAATTGTTGTTCGACGAGTACAAAATCGACATCAATTTTGTTTTTCTGACTCCATTCAATAATTTTCGATTTGAAATTTACTTCGTCTTCAGCTATTTTATCTAAGTTGATAAATTTTTTAATTAATCTTTGTTCAACAAAGAGTTTGCATTTTTTGTAGCCATAATCCAGATAAATTGCACCCATCAGGGCTTCTAATGCATTTCCGTAAATATTGTTGTTGGTATGTATATTGGCATATTTCGAAGTAAGCATGAGTTTATCGAGTCCGATTTCGCGTGCTAACTGATTCAACGTCTCACGTTTTACAATTTTCGAACGGGTATTGGTGAGAAAACCTTCTCTTTCGTTTTCGTATCGGCGGTAAAGGATGTCGGTAATAACAGAATTCAGAACTGCATCGCCCAAAAATTCGAGTCGTTCATTACTCAACAAATGACCATCGGCTGTGGGAACTGCTACAGAGCGGTGTCGCACAGCAAGTTGGTAATACTCGATTTTGTCAGGATAGAAACCAAGTACTTTAAAAAAATGTAAATAAGGCTCTTTTCCTGATTTTGAAAAGAGCCTTAAATTACGTAATAGCCTTTTAATCACAACTTATAAGTTGAATTTTTTCACAATTATACTTGAATTATGGCCACCAAAACCAAAAGTATTTGATAAAGCCACATTTACTGTACGTTTTTGAGCTTTATTGAATGTGAAATTCAGATTATAATCAATTTCAGGGTCTTCATCTCCTTCTGTAAAGTTGATTGTGGGTGGAACTATATCGTTGACTACCGAAAGTACAGAGACTATTGCCTCCACTGCTCCGGCAGCACCCAATAAATGACCTGTCATTGATTTGGTAGAACTGATATTAAGTTGATATGCATGATCACCAAATACTTCTTTAATCGCTTTTGCTTCAGAAATATCACCTACCGGTGTGGATGTTCCGTGCACATTAATATAGTCAACTTCTTCAGGACTTAAACCGGCGTCTTTCAATGCTCTTTTCATTACCAGAATAGCACCGAGACCTTCGGGATGTGTAGCTGTAAGGTGATAAGCATCAGCCGACATACCTCCACCTACGACTTCGCAAAGAATATTTGCTCCGCGTGCCAGGGCATGATCCAGTTCCTCGAGGATTAAGCAACCGGCACCTTCACCCATTACAAATCCATCGCGGCTTTTACTGAAAGGCCTTGAAGCTGCTTCGGGTGTTTCATTGCGGGTCGACAGTGCAGTAAGTGCATTGAAACCGGCAACACCTGCAGGTGAAATAGCCGCTTCGGCACCTCCGGTGACTATCATGTTAGCTTTACCGAGTCTGATGTAATTAAATGCATCAATCATTGCATTGGTTGATGAAGCACAGGCTGAAGTAGTTGAAAAATTAGGCCCGCGGAAACCATATTGTATCGAAATTTGACCCGCTGCCATGTCCGAAATCATTTTCGGAATAAAAAATGGGTTAAATTTTGGTCCCTGTTCCAGGTGGGTATAATAATAGGCTACTTCCTGTTCGAAAGTCTGAATCCCACCAATGCCTGCGGCAAAGATGACACCAACTTCGTCCTTGTCAATCAAATCCAGGTCAATGCCACTGTTTTTGATTGCTTCCTGAGCAGCTGCCATAGCATACTGAGCATAAATGTCAATTTTCCGAACTTCTTTTCGCTCGAAATACTGACTTGCATCAAAACCTTTTACCTCACATGCAAATTGTGTTTTGAAAGGAGAAGCATCAAAATGTGTAATTGGTTTGGCTCCGCTTACACCATTAATAATACTATTCCAAAATTCCGGAATAGTATTACCAAGTGGAGTTACTGCGCCTAAACCAGTTACTACAACTCTTTTTAGTTCCATAATAACTAATTATCGTGGAAATAAATTATTTTTGAATAGCTTCGATGTGAGCGATAGCATCGCCAACTGTAGCAATTTTTTCTGCTTGTTCGTCAGGAATAGAAATACCAAATTCTTTTTCGAATTCCATAATTAATTCTACTGTATCCAATGAATCAGCACCAAGGTCGTTTGTGAAACTTGCTGTTGGTACAACATCTGCTTCTTCAACTCCTAATTTGTCTACGATAATAGCTTTTACTTTAGCTGCAACTTCTGACATAATTT
>CALCBD010000058.1 GCA_937897985.1 uncultured Paludibacter sp.
CAACTCTGACAAGGGTTTGAACTTTATGAAATCCCTGTTTCCCTGCTGCCCCCGGGTTTATGTGCAACAAATCGAGCGATTTATCATATTTTACCTTTAAAATATGTGAATGTCCGCAAACAAAGAGTTGAGGTGGTTGCTGAAAAATTGCAGGACGCACCAAAGCATCATAATTGCCCGGATAACCACCGATATGAGTCAACCAAACTTTTACCTCACCACACATAAAACGATTGTGTTGTGGGAATTTTGAGCGGATTTCGTAGCCATCTATATTTCCCCAAACACCCCGCAGCGGCTTAAACGACTCAAGTTGATGAACCACATCCAACGAGCCCCAGTCTCCGCAATGCCAGATTTCATCACAATTCCTGAAGTGTTCAAACACCCGTTCGTCCAGTAAACCATGAGTATCCGAGATAATTCCAATTTTCATAATGTTGATTTATTTGCTTATTTTTTTAGCAAATGTATTAAAAATAACTGACATTAAAAATTTAAAAATCATCACAAACTCAGCTATATTAATATCAATTTATAATTTTTTTTAAAATAATAACTAAATAGTTTTTTGTGAAAGATTAAATGCTAAATTTGCGCATCAATTGAAATATAGCAAAATCAAATTTCTAATGAATACAAAATTGCAGGAACTCACGGACAAAATCTATTTAGAAGGAGTTGAAAAGGGAAATGAAGAGGCAAAAGTGATTGTAGAACAGGCTAAAGCTCAGGCCGAAGACATTTTGTCAAAAGCGCAAAATGAGGCCGAAAAGATACTTGCAGATGCGAAAGCAAAAGCCGCTGAACTTGCCAAAAACACACAGTCTGAGTTAAAACTCTTTGCACAACAGTCTGTCAATGCTTTAAAATCAGAAATAACCGATTTAATCTGTGGTCGGATTGTGACTGAATCGGTAAAAGCTGCCACAAGTGATAAGTTGTTTATGCAAAAAACAATACTTAATCTGGTCAATGACTGGAGTAAAAATCAGTCCATAACCATTGAAGCAAACGATGCCAAAGCTCTGACTGACTATTTTATTGCCAATGCTAAAGAACTTTTGAACAAAAATGTGAAAATCACTGAGGCTAACGGTGTAAAAGCCGGCTTTACTATTATACCCGATAAAGAAGGGTATAAAATTACTTTTGGCGACGACGAATTTATTGCATATTTCAAAGAGTTTTTGCGTCCTAAATTGATTGAAATGTTGTTTTAATTTCAAGCTAACTCAAAATGTGAAACACTTATCAATCAATGAATTACTACTGTCTGATTGCGGGGCTACCCGATATACATGCCGAAGATTTTAAAAACATCAGTTCGCTTTTAGAGTTTAAAAATGAACTGAAAGAGCAACTTTCTGTAACTGATAACAAGTTACTTGAGCTTATCTTTGCCAGATACGACAACCTGAATTTTCTGCTATTTCTTGGCAACAGGGATGCCGAATTAAATAAATCAGGTAACTTAAATGCATCTGACTGGGAACAACTCATAACTTTAATGCAGGAAGTTGAAAACCCCGAAGACAAACGCCTGCAACCATATATCAGGGAGTTTTACCACACTTTTGGTCAGGAAAAAACGAATGCTGAAGGAGTCTCTGATTTCGATTATTTGACTTCATTGTACTTTGAATTTGCAATGAAAAATGAGAACAAATTTTTAAGTTCGTGGTTTGAATTTAATCTGAATATCAACAATATACTCACAGCTATTGCATGCCGTAAACATGGCCTGGATCAACGAAAATTAGTGATAGGAAACAATGAAATTGCTCAGGCTTTAAAAACAAGTAATGCCAGAGATTTCGGATTGACCGGATTATTCGCACAACTGGAAATTGTTGTTCGCATTGCTGAAGAAAATGACTTACTTGAACGTGAAAAAAAGATTGATGCATTAAAATGGGTATGGCTCGAAGAAAATACTTTTTTTAGTTATTTTTCTATTGAAAAAATTCTGGCCTATGTACTTAAAATTGAAATGCTTGAACGCTGGAAACCGCTTACGGTCGAAAAAGGCACTCAAATCTTCCGCGAACTTTTAAACGGAATGAAAAAAGGAGTGAAATTTGAAATTTAGAAGCAGAATCCTGAAAATAGAAATATAAAAAAATAAAAACAAAATACCGCCATATTTAATATGTTTTTTGCATATTATCCAAATGGCAAATTGGCAAATTAAATTATTATGTCAACAAAAGGAAAAGTAAAAGGAATAATTTCGAACTTGGTAACGGTTGAAGTTGATGGTCCCGTATCACAAAACGAAATAGCTTATATTACACTGGGTACTCAAAAACTAATGGCTGAGGTATTGAAAGTTATCGGAAAAAATGTGTATCTGCAGGTTTTTGAAAGCACCCGTGGTTTGAAGGTAGGCAATGATGTTGAATTTATGGATCATCTGCTCGAAGTGACACTCGGACCCGGACTTCTATCCCGAAACTACGATGGTTTACAAAACGACCTCGATAAACTTACAGGAGTTTTTCTTCAGCGTGGAGAATACAATTATCCCCTCGACACCGAAAAATACTGGAGTTTTAAACCAATTGCCGGTGTAGGCGATAGAGTTGAAGCCGGTTCATGGTTGGGCGAAGTAGACGAAAATTTCCAACCACATAAAATAATGGTGCCTTTCAAAATGGAAGGTATTTATACAGTCAAGTCAATTGTTGATAAAGGAGAGTACAAAATTCTTGATAACATTGCTGTTATTATCGATGCCGAAGGAAACGAATTCATAATAAACATGGTGCAAAAATGGCCTGTTAAAAAAGCAATAAATATACACACAGAAAAACCTCGTCCGTTTAAATTACTCGAAACGGGCGTTCGAATTATTGACACAGCCAATCCAATTGTTGAAGGTGGAACCGGATTTATTCCCGGCCCGTTCGGTACTGGTAAAACGGTAATGCAACACGCCATATCAAAACAGGCAGAGGCTGATATCGTTATTATTGCCGCCTGTGGTGAACGCGCCAATGAGGTAGTGGAGATATTTGTTGAATTTCCTGAATTGGAAGATCCGCATACCGGTCGAAAATTAATGGAACGAACCATTATCATTGCCAACACTTCAAACATGCCTGTAGCATCACGTGAAGCATCAGTTTATACAGCCATGACTATTTCGGAGTATTACCGTGCAATGGGTTTACGTGTTTTGATGATGGCTGATTCAACTTCACGCTGGGCACAGGCACTCCGCGAAATGAGTAACCGAATGGAAGAATTGCCGGGTCAGGATGCTTTCCCGATGGATTTATCCGCAATTATTGCAACATTTTATAGCCGTGCAGGATACGTATATCTCAAAAACGGACAGACAGGTTCAATCACATTTATCGGAACTGTTTCTCCAGCCGGAGGAAACCTGAAAGAACCTGTAACAGAAGGAACAAAAAAAGCAGCACGCTGTTTCTTTGCACTTGAGCAGGCACGTGCCGACCGCAAACGTTACCCTGCAGTAAACCCAATCGACAGTTATTCGAAATATATTGAATATCCCGAGTTCGAGGAATACATAGCAAAACGAATCTCTCCTGAATGGACAAGTATGGTAAATGAAATGAAAACTATTTTACAAAGAGGGAAAGAAGTTCAGGAACAAATTAATATTCTTGGAGATGATGGTGTTCCGGTCGATTATCATATAACATTCTGGAAATCAGAAGTAATTGATTTTGTTATTTTGCAGCAGGATGCATTCGATAAGATTGATTCCGTCACACCGATAGAACGTCAGGAATTTATGCTTAATTTGGTAATGGAAATTTGCCATACAAATTTTGATTTTAATAGTTTTGTTGAAGTAATGGATTATTTCAAACGCATTATAAATATTTGCAAACAAATGAATTATTCTGAATTTCATTCCGATTTATTTGAAAAATTCAGGAATGAATTAAATATAATTCTTGCAGAAAGAAAAAGAGTCTGAAAGAGTCTGACGCGTAGCTGTTGAAAGAGTCTGACACGCAGCGGCTGACTCATAAAAAAATAGCACCTGCTGACAGAGTCTGACGCGAAGCGGCTGATAGAGTCTGACGCGAAGCGGCTGATAGAGTCTGACGCGAAGCGGCTGACTCTTTCAAAGTCAGGAAATCTTTATTTACATTGTTCGAAAGATCACACATTGAATTATTCGATAGGAATGATGTTAAGTTCATATAGTCAAACGATAAATAAACAGCTAAAAAGAAGTGGATCTTTATTCAGGAATAACACAAAATCAGAATGTGTAACTGAATATAACGGGATTTCACCGTCTTTTATAAATACATCAAAAGGTACATTATTAAATTTACATCCGGTTGAAAAAGAATATCCAAAACTTTGTTTTGACTACATTCATTACAATCCGGTCAGAGCAGGTTTAGTAAAAAATCCCGAAGAATGGGAATTTTCATCTTTCAGGGATGTATATGGGTTAAGGGATGGAAAATTAGTAAATCGGGAAAGGATAGATGAATTTGGATTGAAGTAATGAATTTTAGTCAGCCGCTACGACGCGTCAGTCTAAAATACAAAGAAACTCCCAAGTCAGCCGCTACGTGTCAGACTTGAATCAAAATAAAAACTCCCAGGTCTGACGCAAAGCGGCTGACTTGAATCAAAAAAAAAAACACCAGGTCTGACGCGAAGCGGCTGACCTGAATCAAAAGAAAAACACCAGGTCTGACGCAAAGCGGCTGACTTGAATCAAAAAAAAAAACACCAGGTCTGACGCGAAGCGGCTGACCTGAATCAAAAGAAAAACACCAGGTCTGACGCAAAGCGGCTGACTTGAATCAAAAAAAAAGCACCAGGTCTGACGCGAAGCGGCTGACTTGAATCAAAAGAAAAACACCCAGTCTGACGCGAAGCGGCTGACTGATAAATATAAAAAAATGGCAACAAAAGCATTTCAAAAAATTTACACTAAAATAGTTCAAATTACGAAAGCCACCTGTATGCTGCATGCAGTTGGAGTTGGAAACGAAGAACTGGCCACAGTAAACGGAAAACTGGCGCAGGTAGTAAAAATTATGGGCGAAGAAGTAACACTTCAGGTTTTTGAAGGAACCGAAGGAATACCCACTAACGCCGAAGTAATTTTTCTTGGAAAAGCACCTTCGCTCAAAGTTAGTGATCAGTTAGCCGGCCGGTTTTTCAATTCATTTGGTATTCCTATCGATGGAGGTCCTGAAGTGGAAGGAGAAGAACGTGAAATTGGCGGACCATCAGTAAATCCTGTTCGTCGTGAGCAACCTTCCGAACTGATTGCTACAGGAATTGCCGGTATTGACCTGAATAACACCCTGGTTTCCGGTCAGAAAATTCCGTTTTTCGCTGACCCCGACCAACCTTTTAATCAGGTAATGGCAAATGTTGCACTTCGTGCAAAGACCGATAAGATTATTCTTGGTGGTATGGGTTTAACTAACGATGATTATCTGTATTTTAAAAATGTATTTAACAACGCCGGTGTACTTGATCGAATTGTTAGTTTTGTAAATACTACAGAGAATCCACCGGTTGAACGTCTGTTAATTCCCGATATGGCATTGACCGCAGCTGAATATTTTGCCGTGGATAAAAACGAAAAAGTATTGGTTTTACTTACCGATATGACTTCTTATGCCGATGCTTTAGCAATTGTATCGAACAGAATGGATCAGATACCTTCTAAAGATTCGATGCCCGGTTCGCTATATTCCGATTTGGCCAAAATCTACGAAAAAGCTGTTCAGTTCCCGGCAGGCGGCTCAATAACTATCATAGCGGTAACAACATTATCAGGTGGAGATATTACTCATGCCATCCCTGACAACACAGGCTACATCACTGAAGGTCAGCTATTCTTGCGGCGCGACTCAGATGTTGGTAAAGTAATTGTCGATCCTTTCCGTTCACTTTCACGTTTGAAACAGTTGGTAATTGGCAAAAAAACGCGCGAAGATCATCCTCAGGTAATGAATGCGGCAGTCCGCTTATTCGCTGATGCTGCCAACGCAAAGACTAAACTGGAGAATGGTTTCGATCTCACGGACTATGATGAACGCACACTTGCTTTTGCCAAAGATTATTCTGAAAAATTATTGGCAATAGACGTAAATATTGACACTACTGCCATGTTGGATGTGGCGTGGGAAATGCTCGGAGAACACTTTAAACCTGCCGAAGTTAATATTAAGCAGGAATTGGTTCAGAAATACTGGAAATAAAATATGTGGTCAGATATATGACCTCCTCAGGAGTTAAGTAAATGATTGATGTTGTAAAAAATTATAAAGTGGAAAATAAAATCCGGTTTTTTAGAAATAAATGTAATTTTTGAATAGCGATATTACTGATTATTAAAGAATTTAAACAAAGCGAATAAAAAATATAAACCGCTTTATTATATATTAAAAAACAACAATTCAAACTGTTACCGGGACAAGAATATAAAAATGGCAATACAATTTCAATATAACAAAACCGCATTACAAATGCTTGAGAAGAATCTCAGGATGCGTGTTCGCGCGTTGCCTACCATAAAAAATAAAGAAAGCGCATTAAGGTTAGAGGTGAAACGCGCAAAAGATGAGATTCTGAAATTAGAAACTGAAATTGAACAACGAATTATGGCTTACGATAAAATGTTAGCTTTATGGGGAGAATTCGACCTCAGTTTATTGCATGTTGACGATGTGAAAATGACTATTAAAAAAGTGGCCGGAGTTCGCATCCCTGTTTTGGAAGAAGTTTTATATACCACGAAATCCTTCAGCCTTTTCAATTCACCAAAATGGTTTGCCGATGGGTTGACACAATTAAAGGAACTGGCACAGACCGGTATTGAACGCGAATTCTGTAGTCAAAAATTATTTTTACTGGAATTTGCTCGAAAAAAAACTACTCAAAAAGTTAATTTATTTGAGAAAGTTCAGATACCGGGCTACGAAGATGCAATTCGTAAGATTAAAAGGTTCATGGAAGATGAAGAAAATCTTTCAAAATCTTCACAGAAAATCGTTAAATCGCGTCAGCAAATAATGAAGGAGACCGAATTATGATACTAAAAATGAAGCGATATACCTTTCTGGTTTATCATAAACAATATGACGATTTTCTTGATAAGCTCAGAGAAACAGGTGTATTGCATATAATTGAAAAAGCTGAAGGAATTGCTGAAAATGATGTTTTGCGTGAAAAGATGCAATTAGCTTCACGCGCAAAAAATGCCATAGCCCGGCTTGAAAAATGCCGTCAGAAAAACAGCCCTGCATACCCTGCAAACAACACTAAAAGTGCTTTGGAATTACTTTCCGGAGTTGAAATTATACAGGCAAATAAGGAATCTTTAGAACAAAAACTAATTTTTTCCGAAAAAGAGCGGGATAGAATGGAAGTTTGGGGTAATTTCAGCCATGAGAGATTAAAACAAATCAAAGATGCAGGTTATAACATTCAATTTTTTAGTTGTAACATTCGTAAATTCGACCAGGAATGGGAAGTTTTATATAATGCCTTCGAAATTGATACAATTGCTACAGTCAGGTATTTTATTACAATCACAAAACCAGATCAGATTGTTGATATTGAAGCAGATAACATAAAACTTTCGAACAAAACTGCCGAACAACTTTCAACAGAAATTTTCGAAATCAGGGAAAAGATTGAAATTCAGCAAAATCTGTTGAATAAGATGGCCATTGAAGATTTCGAATCTCTGAAAGCTGCCCGGAGTGAGATCATGGGAAATATCGACCTGGCTAAGGTTTTACTGAACACCCGCACTGAAGCTGACAACAGGGTAATGTTACTCGAAGGCTGGTGTCCTGAAGAATCCGAAGAAGTGTTGAACAAATATCTTGATTCTACCGGCGTATATTATGAAACAGCTGAACCAACCGAAGAAGATAAAGTACCTATCAAACTGAAAAATAACAGGTTTGCCAAACTTTATGAAATGATTGGTGAATTGTACGATTTACCCAACTATCATGAGTTGGACTTAACTCCTTTCTTCGCACCGTTTTATATGCTTTTCTTTGGTTTATGTCTGGGTGATGTGGGCTATGGACTCATCTTTGTGATTGCGGCAATACTGCTGCGACCGAAAGTTGCTGAAGCATTGAAACCTGTTTTCACATTACTTATCTGGCTTGGTGGATCGACGGTAATTATGGGTGCTGTAACCGGCAATATCTTCGGATACAGCTTGATTGATTCAAACATAACCTGGCTTCAGGATATTAAAAAATACATGTTAAATGCTGATAAATTATTTAACACATCGTTAATCATTGGAGCCGTACAAATCATGTTCGGTATGATTTTAAAGGCTTTTAATCTGGCACGCCGTTATGGATTTTCTGCTTCTGTTTCCACATGGGGTTGGTTGATTCTGATTCTCGGAAACGGACTGACTTTTGGTTTAAATTCACTTAATATCGTAGATGCCGGACTTGCAAAGTACCTGTATTATGGATTTAGCGGAACAGGTGGGGTCATGGTTTTATTGTTAAATGATATCAAACGAAACCCGCTTTTAAATATAGGTGCCGGATTATGGGATGCATATAACATGGTACTTGGGTTAATGGGAGATATTCTTTCTTATGTGCGGTTGTTTGCTTTAGGAATTTCAGGATCAGTTATGGGTTTTGTATTCAACGATTTAGCAATCAACTTAAGCGGAAATATCCCGGTAATAAGTCCTGTTTTCATGATTTTAATCATGCTGATAGGACATGGACTAAACATTTTTATGTCAAGTCTGAGTTCGTTTGTACACCCTATGCGTCTGACATTCGTTGAATTTTACAAAAATGCAGGATTTGAAGGCGGAGGGAAAAAATATAAACCTTTTGCAAGCTACAAAGAAGAAAAAGGATTATTTTAAATATTTACAAAACAACAAATTAATAATAAAATAAAATTCAAAAAAAAATAACTTTAAAAACAAAAAAAATTATGGAACCAATTATTTTAGCTTATATCGGTATCGGACTTATGGTAGGAATGGCAGGAGTTGGTAGTGCTTATGGAGTGACTATAACCGGAAATGCCACAATTGGCGCTTTAAAAAAGAATCCTGATGCTTTTGGTAACTATATGGTATTAAGCGCACTTCCCGGTACTCAGGGATTATATGGATTTCTCGGATATTTCCTACTTAAAAGCCATTTAAGTCCACAAATGACCTGGGCTGCTGCTGCAGCAGTTTTTGGCGGTGGTTTGGCTTTGGCTCTTACCGGTTTCTTTTCGGCCATTCGTCAGGGCCAGGTTTGTGCTAATGGAATTGCCGGAATAGGTTCAGGTTACGATGTATTTGGTAAAACACTGATTTTAGCCGCTTTCCCTGAACTTTATGCCATCGTTTCTCTTGCTGCAGTATTTATGATCGGAGGTTCAATACTTTAATAATTCCAACAAAACAGTTTTCGGTAATTAATTTTCCCTTTGTTGATTATGTTTTACTTTTCGAAAAGTCAACTTCATAATCAACAAAGGGTTTTCATTAACATTCAATTTTCTGAACTGATATTATTTTTTATTTAACTCCTTCATAATGACAAACAAAACTGTCCCTGAAAAATCGGATAAATTCTTAAAAAACAGGATTCCAATAACTTTTTGGCGGAATTATTTGTTTTTAACAACAACAATGCTTATATTTGCGAACTCAACTAATTATTAACCTCTAATTTTTATTGCCTATTGCCTGTAAATTACTCTTAAATCCCTAAATTTAGAAGTAATGAAAATCTTAAGTCAGTTAACCGATGACGAATTGGTGGAATTGTATGAAAAGGGCAATAATGGTGCATTCGAAATTTTATTAACAAGGTACAAGTCAAAAGTTTATTCGTATATCTACCTGATAGTGCGTAATAAAGAACTTACCGAAGACATATTTCAGGACACTTTTATTAAAGCCATAGCTACCATACAACAGGGTCGTTATGTTGCCTCAGGTAAATTTCTGGGGTGGGTGAACCGTATAGCACACAATCTGATTATCGATTATTTTCGCCGCGAAAAGAATGAAAATACTTTTTCGGCCGATAGTGTGGACTATGACATCATCAACAATGTGAAATTATCCGAAAAAAGCTTTGAGGATATCCTTACGAACGAACAAATTCTGAGCGATGTGGTTCGACTGATTGATTATCTGCCAAAATCACAGCAATCAGTAGTGCGCATGCGTTTTTTTGAAGATTTAAGTTTCAAGGAAATTGCCGAAAAAACAGATGTCAGCATCAACACTGCTCTGGGTAGAATGCGTTATGCCCTGCTGAACATGCGACGTATTGCAATTGAAAAAGATGTTTATCTTGAATTAAAATAATTTTTTTTGCTCAAATATACTTTTTTGTAATTGGCTGCGTTTTAATTTATATCAAAATATTTGAAACGGAAATTAAACAGCCTATGCAAAAAATTACTACTTTACTAAAAAAAACTGATACCGACTATTTACAACAAAAACCTGTTGAATTGGAAGAAATTCAAATCTCTGAGAAAATTCTGCAAAACATACTACAGTTTGCTGCAGTTTACAGAGTTGAGCCGGTAAATGAAAATCAGCACATCGAAATGTTTTTAAACTAATTTCAATGCAAAAAGAACTTCCGCAAAAACGGAAGTTTTTTTTTGCCCTGAGAACATAATGAATATAAATTGAGATGAATCTTGATTCTAAAGTTTTTTAATTCTCACTTTCCTTTCCTGAAGTAATTTCAGTTTTTTTGTTATTTTTGTAATTCAATTAATTTGAATATGACAAGAATAATATCGCCATCAATGCTTTCGGCCGATTTCGGCAATCTTCAATCCATGTGTGAAATGATTAACCAAAGTGAAGCTGAATGGCTGCATTTTGACGTTATGGATGGTGTATTTGTCCCGAATATCTCATTTGGATTCCCTGTAATTGACGCCGTAAAAAGACATTGTCACAAAATGCTCGATGTACATATCATGATAGTTCAGCCCGAAAAGTATGTTCAACGATTTGCCAAAGCTGGTGCCGGTATGCTTACATTTCATTTTGAAGCTACTGAAAACCCTGACAAAGTAATCAGTTTAATCCGCGCCGAAGGTATAAAAGCCGGAATAACAATCAATCCTGATGTGCCGGTCAGCTCACTCGAACCATACATTTCAAAAGTCGACATGGTACTGTTAATGAGCGTTTTTGCAGGTTATGGCGGTCAGAAGTTTATTGAGGAAAGCTATGATCGGATTGACGAATTAAAAGCCATGATCGACAGGATAAATCCGGGCTGCCTGATCGAGGTGGATGGTGGAGTTACTGCTGAAAATGCATCAAAATTATTTGCACATGGCGTAAATGTATTGGTTGCCGGAAGTACCGTTTTCAATGCTGAAGATCCAAAGAAGATGATTGAACTATTAAAAAATGCCTGATAATAAATCTGATATATTTATTTTATCTTATGTGTTTTTTGCATATTTACCTTTGGCTTTGTTTAACTTAAACCTGTATAAAATCTGATTTTGTTTTTTCTGACCTGTTGTTTAACCTTTTAATTTGAACTGTTTAGATGAATTTTTTACAACGTAATCCGTTTTTTCGTTTGTTACTCCCTCTAATAGCCGGAATTGTTGCATTTCGGGTGATTAAAATTGATGTCTGTTTTTCCATCATTATTTTAACGCTCTCTTTTCTTCTTATTTTCGCTTCATTTCTCGTAAAAAACACTTCATTACAATACAAATTCCGTTGGTTTTTCGGAGCAGGAATTTACATTCTTATTTTTCAGCTTGCCATTTTTATATTGGCTGAAAAAGATAGAAATTCACAATTTGTACCAATGAACCAAAAAGGAATTTTCGAAGTTGAAATTATTGAATCACCGATAATTAAGGAAAGTTCAGTACTATGTAAGATAAAAATCAAATCGTATTTCGGCTCTGATTCAAAACAACTTACAGCGAAAGGAAAAGCTTTGGTCTATATCTCAAAAGACAGTTTGTCAGTTATGTTACGATCGGGCGATCAGCTTTTGATTCAATCGGTGTTTAATAAACCAGATGGCATGGTGAATCCCTTTGGATTTGACTACGCTACCTACCTGAGTCGTCAGGGAATAAGTGCAACTGCTTTTATTTCAAAAGACAGTTGGAAAAAAACCGGTACAGATAATAGTTTCTCCATTTTTCGTACAGCCGAAAATTTACAACATACGCTGCTCAATGTTTATCGTCGTTTCGGGATCAAAGGTGATGAGTTTGCAGTTTTGGCTGCACTCACCCTTGGTAGCAAGGATGCGCTTCATCCGGAACTACGGCAAAACTATACAACCAGCGGCGGAATGCATATACTTGCTGTAAGTGGCTTACATGTCGGGGTTATTTATCTGGTTTTAAACTTTCTGATTCAATTTTTCGATCGGAAACAAAGATATAAACTTTTAAAATCGATAATCATAGTAATACTATTGTGGTTGTACGCTCTGATTACAGGTTTACCTCCCTCGGTTATACGTTCCACACTGATGTTTTCTTTAGTCGCACTCGGCTCAGGTCTCGAACGCAAACCACAGATTTTCAACACAATTTCGATGGCTGCATTTATAATGCTGATTATAAATCCCGATTTTCTGTACGATGTCGGATTTGAATTAAGTTTCGGTGCAGTCATTGCAATCGTTTATTATCAGCCCAAAATTGCCAAATGGTTTGTTTTTAAAAATAAGATATTACGTTGGGCATGGGATTTAACTGCAGTTTCGCTAGCAGCCCAGGTTGGTACTGCGGCACTTTCTATTTACTATTTTCATCAATTCCCGAATTACTTCCTGATTACCAACTTTATAGCTATTCCGTTTGCAACATTTATTATATACACTGCAGTAGCTTTGTATATTTGTTCACCTATTCCTTATTTTTCAACATTTATTGCCTTCATTCTCAACAAGATGTTGCTTATATTGAATTTTTCAATCGGTTCAATACACCAAATTCCGCTATCGCTGACTAAAACCTCGATTGATGGTCTGCAACTGGCTATTATCTTTTCAACAATCATTATGTTTTCATTCTATCTGCATAACAAACGTTACATACCGTTGATAACAGGTTTATTTTTGATATTCGCATTTTGTTGTATAAATGTCTATCGCGAATATAAAACAATGAATACCAACAGAGTAATTGTATTTTCGGACAACAGAAACACTCATGTAAATTTTCAGAACAACAAAAAAAATTATGTATTTACTACCGACAGTGTTAGTTTACACAAGGTAATTGATAATTATATCGTCCGGAACAAACTGAGTTATCCCGAAAAAATAACGGAAGGTCGCTTTTACAGAGATGGATTTGCTGTTTTTCACAACAAACGATTTATGATACTTACCAATCATCTGTTGAAGGGTAAAATTACAAACAAAAGGATTTCGGTCGACTATCTGATCATCGGAAACAGAATTAAACCGGCTATTAAGAGTATTCTTGAATGTGTAAATCCGTCCGAAATTATTGTTGATAAAAGTATTTCTGAATGGTATACCAACAATATCAGAAATGTGTGCAGGCAAAAAAATATAGCTTTTTATTCGGTTGCCGAAAGCGGTGCGTTTATTTTGGAAATGAAAGATTAATTCAACAACAATACGATAGCAAATACAACGACAATTTTTATTACTTTTGCATTTGAAAATTTTAAAACAGATGGAATGATTTCAAAAGTTATAGCTGAAGAATTAATTTACAAGTCACAAAAATTAATTGACAAGTCTGATAAAATTGTTATTGTCGTTCATGTCGGTCCTGATGGTGATGCAATGGGATCCTCACTGGCTTTATGGCATTATTTAATGACCATTGAAAAGGAACCTGTCGTGATTATTCCCACAGCTTTTCCCAATTTTCTGTCGTGGCTGCCGGGTTCCGAATGTGTGTTGGTCTACGAAGATTACAAAGAAAAATGTGACGAACTGATTTCGAAGGCAGAATTGATTTTTACACTTGATTTTAATGTCCCTAACCGGTTAGGTAATATGGAGACAGCTATAATGAATGCTCCGGCTCCCAAAATACTTGTCGATCATCATTTGCATCCGGGTGATTTTGCACAGGTAGCCATTTCATACCCCGAAATTTCGTCGACAAGCGAACTGATTTTCAGACTAATATGTCGGTTAGGCGATTTTGCAAAAATTAATCTGGCCTGTGCTGAATGTATTTATACGGGAATGATGACAGATACCGGAGCATTTACCTACAATTCGAATAAACCGGAGATTTACACCATTATTAACGAACTGATTAAAATCGGTGTTGATAAGGATGATATTTACAGGAAAGTTTTCAACAATTATTCTGCTGACAGAATGAAACTTATGGGTTATGCGTTGTATAAAAAAATGATAGTTTTTCCTGAATTTCATACAGCATTGATTACCCTGTCACTTAAAGAGCTACAGGAATTCAATTACGAAATCGGTGACGCTGAAGGTTTGGTAAATTTGCCACTTTCAATCAATGGAATTAACTTTTCGGTTTTTATGCGTGAAGAAAGCGACAAAATTAAAATATCTCTTCGCTCACAGGGAACCTTTCCCGCCAATAAAGTTGCAGCGGACCTGTTTAACGGAGGTGGCCACCTGAATGCAGCAGGAGGTGAAAGTTTTACATCGCTTCACGAAACTATCAAAATCTTTGAAAATGCCCTACCCGACTACAAAGATTTTATTTAATCAGTTGTAATTTAAAATTTTAAACATCGATCAGAAACAGAAAACCGGTAAATGAAAACTGAAGTACGGATTGACAAGTGGATGTGGGCGGTTAGATTGTTTAAAACCAGAAGTATCGCATCTGAAGCCTGCAAAAAAGGAAAGATCCTCATTCAAAATACAGTCGTAAAACCTTCGCGAAATGTGAAAGTCGGAGATGTAATTTGTATCAGGCGAAACCCTGTTTTATTTTCCTTTAAAGTATTGGCACTCACCGAAAACAGAATGAATGCCAAACTCGTGAACGAATTCGTTGAGAATGTAACTACTCCCGATCAGCTGGAATTAATTGAACTCGGAAAACTGGCGGCACAAAACGGACGTGACAGAGGTACGGGCAGACCAACGAAAAAAGAACGGCGTGATCTGGATGAATTTGTTGAACCGGTTTATTCCGACGACGATGGTGATTGGGATTTCGATTAATCTTCCCCTATCGATTTTAAAACATTTAAGCAACCACTTTCGGATTCGAAAATAATCAAATTAAAATATCAAAATCATTCATTAGAAGAGCAAAATTTTATGTTTATTGCCCGAAAATTAAAGAAAGAAAATATCTGTGAATACCTCCTCTACATGTGGCAAACCGAAGATTTGTTACGTGCTTATCAACTTGACATCGACATAATAAACGAGCAAATCATTTCGAAATATCCTTTAAAAGATGAAGCTGATCGAAAAACTTTGTACGAATGGTATGAAAGTTTAATCGAAATGATGCGAATAGAAAATTTACATGAAAACGGTCACCTGCAACTCAATAAAAACATCATAATTGAACTGGACGACTTTCATACCCTGATTATGAAATCGGGTCAGGTTCCGGCATATAATGCTAAATTTTTTCATATACTCCCGTTTATCAATCAGTTGCGAACAAAAGTAAATTCAAATTTAAGCGATATTGAATTGTGCTTCAATTTCATGTATGGAATTTTAGTGCTACGTATGAAAAAAGCACAAATAAGCCCCCAAACGCTGGAAACTCAGACAGAAATCAGCAAATTTCTTGTTCTTCTTGCCCGGAATTATCAGTTATACAAAGATGGAAAACTTGATTTAGAGATTTGAAACATTGCCTTTTATTCAGGTTTGTTTTTCCGGAAAAAAAATGTAACTTTGAACTTTATTCAAACAATTCAGTTTACTCATTAAAAATCAGTCCATATGAAAGGTATCGTTCTCGCCGGAGGATCCGGAACACGCTTATATCCAATCACGAAAAGCATTTCAAAACAAATAATCCCTGTTTACGATAAGCCCATGATTTATTATCCTTTATCGGTTTTAATGCTGGCAGGCATCAGGGAAATACTTGTTATTTCAACGCCACAGGACATTCATTTATACGAAAACCTGTTGGGTAACGGCGATGGGCTCGGAATAAAAATTGAATATGCCGTTCAACCTTCACCCGATGGACTGGCTCAGGCTTTTATTATCGGCGAACAGTTTATAGGTGATGACAATGTATGTATGGTTTTGGGCGACAATATCTTTTACGGCTTCGATTTTACCCGCACACTTCGTGAAGCTGCCGAATTAAAAGATGGTGCTATTGTTTTCGGTTATTACGTTAATGACCCTGAACGATATGGAGTTGCCGAATTTGATAAAAACGGGAAAGTATTAAGTCTGGAGGAAAAACCGACACAACCAAAATCAAATTATGCTGTTACCGGACTTTATTTTTACAGCAACGATGTGGTTAAAAAATCAAAGAATCTGAAACCTTCGAAACGCGGAGAGCTGGAAATAACGGATTTAAATAAACTTTATCTCGAAGAAGGCAGACTGAGTCTGAAAATGATGGGACGTGGCATGGCATGGCTCGATACCGGAACGCACGACAGTTTGCTCGAAGCTTCAAACTTTATTGCTACTATCGAAAACAGACAAGGTTTGAAAGTTGCATGTCTCGAAGAGATTGCTTTCCGCAACGGAGGCATCAATCGTGAACAGCTTCTTAAATTAGCTGAACCTTTAAAGAAAAACCATTACGGTGAATATCTGATTAAAATTGCTAATGAAGCTCTTTGACAGAGTTACATTAACTCTGTACACTTTTAAAACAACAAATTTCTACTATCCTTTTTTAGTTCAATGGAAATAATAAAAACTCCTATCAGTGATTTAGTTATCATTCAACCTGATATTTTTGCCGATTCGCGCGGTTTCTTTTTTGAATCATACAACGAAATTAAATTCGCCGAAGCCGGAATTAACAATCATTTTTGTCAGGATAATCAGTCAAAATCATGCTATGGTGTAATCAGAGGCCTTCATTATCAACTTAATCCCAATTCACAATCAAAATTAGTTTCAGTTATTCAGGGAGCCGTATGGGATGTTGCTGTTGATTTGCGAAGCTCCTCTCCTACCTTCGGAAAATGGTTTGGCGTTGAACTTACAGAACAAAACCATCTTCAGTTTTTGATCCCTCAGGGTTTTGCTCACGGATTTTCGGTTTTGAGCGAAACCGCGGTATTTTCATATAAATGCGACGATTTTTATAACAAAAGCCTCGAACGGGGTATCATATTCAATGACCCTTTTTTAAATATCGACTGGAAAATACCTGCTGACAAGGCTATCATCTCTGAAAAAGATACAAAACACCCCGATTTTGCTAATGCTGATAAAAATTTTTAAACCTCAAAAATGAAAACATTATTAATCACAGGTAGTAAAGGTCAGTTAGGCAACGAAATGCAAATCGCTGCAAAAAATTATCCTGAATTTAAATTTATTTTTACAGATGTAGAAGAACTTGATATCTGCAACAAAACTGCACTTCAGTATTTTGTAGCAGAAAACAGGGTGGATTTTATTGTTAATTGTGCAGCATATACCGCTGTCGACAAGGCCGAAGATGATGCTGAACTCTGCTACAAAATCAACCGTGATGCAGTTCGAAACATTGCCGAAGTTGCCGGTGAAAATGGTTTGAAAGTCGTACATATTTCGACTGATTATGTTTTTGACGGTACTAATCACATGCCTTACACCGAAAATGACGCCGTTTGTCCGGCAACCATCTACGGAAAATCAAAATTAGAAGGTGAAAACATTTTACAACAAATTATTAGTCGGCAAGCAATTATCATTCGTACATCCTGGCTTTATTCATCATTCGGAAATAATTTTGTTAAAACAATGCTTAAACTTGGTAGGGAAAGAGAAAAATTAACAGTTATTTTCGACCAGATCGGGACACCAACTTATGCAGCCGAACTGGCAAATGTAATTTTAAAAGTTATTTCTCATAAAGATTTTGTTGAAGGCATATATCATTTTTCGAATGAAGGCGTTTGCAGTTGGTACGATTTTACGAAGTCCATTCACCGGTTAGCCAACATTCAATGTGATGTTCAACCCATTGAATCAAAAGATTATCCGACTCGCACTCCAAGACCAAATTACAGTGTACTGAACAAAGCTAAAATCAAGCTTGTTTATGGATTGACAATTCCACATTGGGAAGAAAGTTTAGTAAAGTGCATCGGAATTCTGAATCAAACATCAAAGTAAATAGATTGAAATTTAAATTTCCGCCCGAAATAGACTAAATTTAGTTAATTAACTGCCTGAAATTGAATCTCCTCAAAAAAAATTCTAATTTTGCAATTAATAAGTTTCAAACTTAATAGAATATGAAAAATAAATTGATATATCTGATTATTTGTTCTTTATTTATTTTTACTGCATGCAAGCAAAAAACAGTAAAAACAATTGAGAAAGACTTCAGTCAGAAAAGTTATTTAGCCGCCGACACTGCAAAAGGTTCAATCAATGTGGATATTAGTGTGGAAATGCCGGTGTGTCTGGATGATGAATCAATACTCGACTCAATCAGAACAAAAATTATAACCGAGCTTTTTGGTCCGAATTACATCAAAATTCCATACGATTCTGTTGTTAAAAAATTCGGTAATGATTTGATTACAGAATATAAACTCAACAACACACCTTTGCTCGAACAGCTGGACAGTTCAAGTTTATATACGTTCAATAACGAACATACTCTGGAAGGTTTTTCGCTTATCAACGATGGCAGAATTTATTCATACGGAATTAACCGTTATGTCTTTATGGGAGGAGCACATGGTTTAAATACTTCCAACTATTTGAATTTTAACATATTAAATGGTCAGAAAATAACAGAATCGGATTTGTTTGTTGATAACTACATTCCCAAACTTTCCGAATTAATCAAAATCAGGATAGTGGAACAAAGCCTTGAGGACAAAAGTAAAAAACCTATTCTGAACCTCGAAAACACTGATTACTGGACAGATGCAATTAAACCCAACGGCAATTTCTATATTACTGACGAGAGCATAAATTACGTTTATAATCCTTACGAGATTGCACCATATTACATGGGTCAAACCGAAGTTGTGTTGCCTTTTTACAGACTTATTGAAATACTCAGACCAAATAATGTAATCACTTACCTGATAAATAACGACCTTACAAAATAGAGTTTTTTTTAATTATAAGTTAAATATTTAAATTTAGTACTATGCAAAAAGACAATCGTTTAGCATGGGGAATCTCGCTGCTTGTTTTCGGATTTATCTTTCTGTTCAGACATCTGAATGTTTTCCCACCGTCGATGGCAGATAATATCTTCGACGTTAAAAATTATTTGCTGGTTTTAGGTTTTATTTTCTTACTTGCTCACAATAACAGGAACATTGGTATTGTTCTGATTGTAATTGGATTACTTTTCAGATTATCCGATATTATTCGCTGGACTCAGCATATCTCGGACATCATCTGGCCATTTTTGCTGATATTTGCCGGAGTCATAGTGATATTCGGAAATATGAAAAAGAAAAATTAGAATCCGGATATGAAAATTGTAATGCTTGGAGCAGGTAATGTGGCAACTCATCTTTCAAAGGTTCTGCAACATAAAGGTTTTACCATTGTTCAGGTTTACAGCCGGTCAGCCGGTACAGCAAAGCAACTTTCCGATCAGTTGAAAGTCGGTTTTACCTGTAGGTACGAAGATATTTACAAAGGAGCCGACATATATATTTATGCACTGAAAGACAGCGCATTAGAATCGATGATTTCGAATATTAATCAACCTGATGCTGTCCATATACATACTGCCGGAAGTGTTTCGGTCAATGTATTCAGAAACAAAGCAAAGAAATACGGTGTAATTTATCCGCTTCAGACTTTTTCGAAAACCAAAGAACTAAACTTCAGAGAAATTCCCCTCTTCGTTGAGGGGAATAACTTATCGACCACCCGCTACCTGATCAACATTGCCAATCAGCTCTCGGATCATTGTTATATTCTGGATTCCGATCAAAGAAAAAAAGTACACCTTTCGGCGGTTTTTGCGTGCAATTTTACAAATTTAATGTACAGAATAGCCAATGAACTCATTGAAGATACCGGATTGCCATTTGATATTTTAAAACCTTTGATTACTGAAACTGCAGGTAAGGTTATGCATTTGTTACCCGGGCAGGCCCAAACCGGACCCGCTGTACGCTACGACATCAATATTATCAGCGAACATATTAAAATGTTGCAGGACAGGCCTGAATTAGCGAAAGTGTATAAAGATTTAAGTGACTTAATATATCAGGGGTCGACCAAAAAGTCTTAATTTCCCAACTGTTGGTTCAATAATTCAATTTCTTTTATCCTCTTATTCAATTCGTTGGTGTAATTTAAAACAGTCGAAAAATGTTTGCTATTGCTCAAAGGTTCGGATTGAAAATATTCAAATGATTTAATCGCATATTCATTAGCTTTGGTGATATCCCCTGATATTTCATAAGCTACAGCAATATTATTAGCTAATTTTGCTTTCATACTGTTACTGCTTTTTCCGATAGCTTTGTCCCAAATCTCAATTGCTGCTTTCCAGTTTTTCACATAAAACGAATCCAAACCCTGTTTCATGTATTTATTATTGGTATTGAACAAATATCTGGGAGATTTTTCCCAACGTGGAATAAATCGTTTGGTTGAATTTTGACCTACATACAATGCACCGTCAATTAATGCATCAGAACGTACCGGCAGTGCTGAAAGCGCTTTTTTACGTTGATAGGACTCTGCATCCCAGAATACTGTATCCCTGAAAACTATTGAACCGTATTTTTCTTTCCCCGGATAATGTATACTCCATTGGCTTTCGTAACGGGCTATTAACGCTGTATAATAGGAATAATCAATTTCATTGAAAAGTTCTGCAATTTTATCATTCACTTTTAAACGATCCAAAGAAAGAATAACATTGCAATTGTATCTTTTACACAGAGCTTTCACTGTATCGGGCGAAAGTGCTTGTATTGTAAAGAAATCACCTGATTTGTTTACAGAATTTGTCTGAATCTTTACATCGTTGAAAAATTCGGAATTTGCAATGTCTTCGTATGTAGCACTTAAGCAATAAATTGGCAAACTATCGGCCTGTTGAATTACATTTTTAGCTCTTTCGTTATAAAATTCAGTTTTATGACCGTAATCATCGGGTTGTTTTACAGTATTATTGACCAACAATAAATCGTTGGTAGACGCATCGAAAGTTAATTTTGCCGGTCGAAGTACATCGAGGTTTGTATAAAGCATTGTAGTGCAGGAGCTCAGAAACACTATGCTTACAAACGGGAGCATTTTTAATAAATTCAGTGTTTTCATTTCAGGCTTTTATAATTGGTTGAATACGGTTTTTATACTGTAATTTCAAGATTATCATAAGACAAATACATATTTTCAGGTAAAAGTTTTTCAATTACTTCGTGTTTTCCCAGGTCATGACTAAAATGTGTGAAATAGGTCTTCTTTGCGCCAATTTTGCGGGCAAGAATGATTGCTTCATCAAGCGAAATATGAGAAATATGTTGATTTATTCTCAGGGCATTCAACACCAACACATCCAGATCCCTGAGTGATTCGATTGACTCTTCACTAATGGTTTTCAAATCAGTAATATAGGCAGCTTTACCAAACCGGTAACCAAGCACCGGAAGTTTTGCATGGAATAATCTGACCGGTTGAATTGTTAAATCCCCGATTTTAAACTCCTTCTTTTCACTCACACAATGCAGATTAATTTTAGGGACTCCGGGATAAGGCTTGTCCGAAAAAGCGTAAGGCATTATTTGTTTAATATTTTCAAGTACACGTTTTTCAGCAAACACATGATTTTCGCCCAAAGGCCTTAAATCGTCCAATCCGCCAACATGGTCATAATGTTCATGTGTAATCAGTACAGCATCCAATTGTTGTACTCCTGTTGTCAATAATTGTTGACGAATGTCAGGGCCACAATCTATTAAGATATTAATGTCAGCATATTTTACTAATACTGAAGATCTTAATCGTTTGTTTTTTTTATCATTCGAAGTACAGACTTCACATTCACAACCAATTTGGGGTATTCCGGTAGAAGTTCCTGTTCCTAAAAAGTAGATTTTCAACATTATACAAAGAAATTTTTATTACAGGTTCATTCTTATTCTCCAGTTATTGGGATATAAATTATTGGTCCTGTTACCCAGATTCTTAACCCAGCCCAATGCCTGATTTTTATACAGAATAAGTACATATCCTGAGGAACAATCCGGTAAATAAATTGATTCTTTTTTCAAAAAAGCGATAGCAGTATTTAAATCCACTTCCGCTGTTTGAATATTCTCACGATCCATTTCTTTCGAAAGAGCTAATTGTGCCGCAGGTATCACGTCTGAACCTTTAACTTCGGCAACCAGAACACCACTCTCAATACATTTCAGATTTTTGTTGATGTACAAAAATTCATTTAATCTTGCTGATGAATAAGCTCTTATATAATTATCATCATTAATAAGGGTACGTTCAGTACTGTTGATGAGCTTAAATAAAAGCCCGGAAGAGTTAACAAATTTTATGCCCTTTTTGTCTGTTTTGAACTCCTTTGAATGATTAAAACTTTCCTTTTTACGGACTACCGACATAAAAAACCCTTCGCCACGCGTACGATGAGGAAAAAATCTGTAACCGAAATCGGATTCCACGATATCTTTGTTTTCGGACAAATTAATCCTCTGTAAATCAGCATCGAACTCATTGCAAATCCAATCCACATTATTTTCGTTTTCTTCCCTGTTGTAGGTGCAGGTACTATATACCAGAATTCCTCCGGGTTTCAGACTATCCCACACATCGGCGATTATTTCTTTCTGACGTTCGGCACACATTTTTACATTTGCCTCCGACCATTCCGAAACTGCATCAGGATCTTTACGGAATAAACCTTCGCCTGAACAAGGTGCATCTACTACAATTGCATCAAAATAATCAGGCAAACATTCAAAATCACGCGGATGATTGTTCGTCACAATTGTATTCGGACTTCCCCATTTAACTAAGTTCTCGGCAAGGACATAGGCTCTCGATCGGATAATTTCATTACTCACCAACAAACAATCATCGCCCAGAAACTGTGACAAAAGCGTTGATTTCCCTCCGGGAGCAGCACAAAGATCAAGTACCGACTTCGCATCGGGAAAATACTGAGTCACAGCCTGAGCTAAAAACATTGAACTTGCTTCCTGAACATAATATACACCGGCATGAAACAAAGGATCGGCAGTAAACAATGGTCGATCGACGAGATAATATCCGGTGTTACACCATGGTACACGTTCCTGCGAAGGTTCATAAATCATTTTGTTATTGACCCTGACACTTGTCGGAACTGGTTGCGAAAGTGCATTCACGAAAGCCGGATATTCTTCTTTTAGCAGTGCTTTGGTCCTATCTGCGAATTGATGCGGTAGATCCATTCAAAATTTGATTGTTTAATCGGAAAAATGATGGTAATTATAAATTCAGAAAAACATTAAAAAGCTGTTAAATTGTATTCTAATATTTTTTAAATACTCAGGCATTAAGAGCATTTATTATTCCGGCTGTAATTTCATTGTATTCTTCGTCGGTCAGGTAAACTGCCTTTGGATTCATTTCGAAAACACCCCCGTAACCCAATCCGTCGACATATTTGGGAACAATATGAAAATGCAGATGTGCCAGTTTGTCAGAATAGGCACCATAATTGATTTTTGCAGGCGAGAAGGCATCGCTTATGGCTTTTGCAACTTTGCATACGTCTGACATAAATGCATTTCTTAGTTCGTCTGAAAGCTCAAACAGTTCATTTACATGATCTTTATAAGCCACCACACATCGCCCCTTATGGCTTTGTTCCCTGAATAAAAACACTGACGAAACACTTAAATCATAAAAATGTATCATCAGTTCTTTTTGTAATTCGTTGCGCTGACAATAAAGACAATCATTTGCTTTTTCCATAAAATGTATTTTATTTGTTAAATTTCTATTCATAAAAAAAGCAGTGCAAATATCAATACTTCACTGCTTTTATTTTTTTGAGTACTTATTACGAATTACGATTTTTGTTCATCTAAAATTCTGAGAGCAATATCGAGAATCTGTGTATCATCAAGCATTACCAATCCGCCATCAGGACCCGGTTCAATATGCACCCCGCAGCTTTTGCCATCTTTATAATTATGTCCACCGAAGTAATTACGCACCGTTTCTTTTTCCAGACCAAGTTCTTCGGCTATCTTGGTCATACTTCCGCTTGGGAGAGCATCTTTTACTTTTCGTAATTCGTTAAATGTTATCGTTTTCGTCATGGCTTTATGTATTAGAATTGTGAAAAATTATGTGTTTTATTAAGTGCTATAAACTTAGTGCATTCTGTTGAATTGACAAAATATTTTTACAAAAATTTAATAAAAAATTTACATCAACCACATTGAAAAAATATATTTATTTGAATTTTAATTAATTATAATTATCAGATAAACATTTATGATTTTGACTGCTATTCAAAACGGGACGATTCTTCATTTTTCAACAGTGTATATTCTTTATAAAACTCAATTATTGTCTCGATACCTTTTAAGAACAAATCCACCGGAAAATTTTCATTGGGTGAATGTATAGCATCCGACTCAAGTCCAAAACCCATCAAAACCGGCTTAACATCAAGCACTTTTTCGAAAACAGGGACAACACCTATGCTACCGCCTCTGCGTACAGGCAGTGGTCTGATTCCGAAAGTTTTGCTGTAGGCTTTTTCGGCTGCTTTATAGGCTGCGGAGTCAATAGGACAAACATAACTTTCGGCACCATGCAATTTAACAACTTCAACATTCACATGGTCCGGTGCTATCCTTTGTATATAATTACTTACAAGCCCGGCGATTACATCGTATTTTTGATCGGGGACAAGCCGCGCCGACAATTTTGCATAAGCCCTGGAAGGCAAAACCGTTTTGGAGCCTTCGCCTGTATAGCCACCCCAAATGCCGCATATATCCAATGATGGTCTGATTCCGGTTCTTTCAATGGTACTGTAACCTGTTTCACCAAAAAGCTTTTTGATATTCAGGTTCGATTTATATTCATTTTCATCAAAAGGAATTTGCGCTATCAACTCTCGCTCTTCAGCTGTAATTTCCCGAACATCATCATAAAAGTGAGGAATTGTGATTCTGCCTTCATGATCAGTGAGCTGAGCCAGAATTTTAGTCAATTCGGTGATTGGGTTGGCTACAGCACCGCCAAATATTCCCGAGTGTAAATCGCGGTTTGCCGAACTTACTTCAATCTGCCAGTAGGCAAGTCCGCGCAGGCCGGTTGTGATACTGGGTTTGTCGACGCCAAGCATACTTGTATCCGACACCAGAATCGTATCACATTTTAACAATGCTTTATTCTGAAGACAAAATTCTTCGAGGCTGGGAGAGCCGATTTCTTCTTCTCCTTCGATTAAGAATTTTACGTTACAATTCAGTTGACCGGATTGAACCATGTATTCAAAAGCTTTGGCATGCATAAAAGATTGTCCTTTATCATCGTCAGCACCACGAGCATAGATTCTGTTGTCTCTTATTTCCGGCTCGAATGGCGGAGACTGCCACAGCTCAAGTGGTTCGGCAGGCATCACATCGTAATGTCCGTATACCAGAATGGTTGGAAGCTGAGGATTCAGGATTTTTTGAGCAAATACCACAGGATTACCTTTTGTGGTCATAAGTCCGGCACTATCAGCTCCGGCTTGTAAAAGAAGCATTTTCCAATATTCGGCACATTGAATAATTTCATTTTGTCGGTGCGAATGTGAACTAACACCCGGAATTCTTATCAAACCAAAAAGTTCTTCAAGAAACCGGGATTTATTACTGTTGATGTAGGTTTTTATTTCCATATTTACAATTTATATAACTAATGTTTAACGAAGTTGAAGGCAAAAAATTTGATGCATTATATTTTTTTAATTTTTTGCCCGATAAAGATAATAAAACATTTTTTGATTCGTTGTATAAAAGGAGTGTGTAGTTATGGTCACTTTAACAATAAACGAATTGAAAACACCGGAATTAAAGCTGCCCGGCTGAATTAACAAACAGTTTAGCATCATTTTTTCTTGAATTTGATTTGTTTATTGCAATTGATTTGACTAATTTTGCGCCTCTTTAATGAGAATGTATCAAAAGCAAAGGATTTGCAAAAACATAAAATAATATTGATGAAAAAGTCTTTACTCTTAATCTTTACGATTTCCGTCATTTTTCTATCAGGTTGCATTTCACAAAAGGAAATTGCGTATTTCAAAGGAATAAAACCTGACTCAGCTGCAATAATCAACCAGTTTTATCATTCAAAACAGGAAACTAAAATTTGTAACGGCGACGCTCTGCTTATTACAGTTTCAGCTCTGGACCCCAATGCAGTTGCCCCTTTCAATTTACCACTCGTCATGTACGCAACACCCGGAAGTGATAAAATTTATTCCTCACCTACCATGCAGTATTACATTGTAGACGTGAACGGTAAGATCAATTTCCCTGTATTGGGTTCACTTAAACTTAGTGGTCTCACAAAATCGGAAGCTATAGAACTGATTAACAACAAACTTACACCTTTTTTAAAAGATCCGATTGTCAATATTAACTTTATGAATTATCATATTACTGTGTTGGGTGAGGTGGCCCGCCCGGGACAATATGGTATTTACAATGAGAAAGTAAGTATACTTGATGCTTTGGGAATGGCAGGCGACCTGACAATCTACGGAATAAGGAAAAACGTGCTGATTACCAGAGAAAATAACGGAAAACTTGAATTCGAACGTTTAAATCTGAATAGTTCTGATATTTTTAAATCACCCTATTTTTATCTTCAACAAAATGATGTAGTGTATGTTGAGCCGAGCAACGTCAAAACAACTGCTTCACAAAATATACCTCTGTATCTTTCAACCTTATCAACTATTTCGGCGATAACCACTACTGTTTTATATCTTTACAAGTAATTCAATTTATATCAGAAAATTGAAATTAATGATTTATTTTCAAAACCAAAGAAATGGAAAACAATAAGACAATCTCGAAAAACGGATCATACAATGACCCATTAAATCTGCGTGAAATCATCATCAAATATCTTCGTAAATGGTATTGGTTTGTTATTTCATTTTTCTTTTGTTTTTTGGCAGGCTTTCTTTATCTGAAAATGACAGTTCCGACATTTCAGGTTCAAACCACGATTTTGCTCCGCCAGGATAAAAGCAATATGGGATTTTCGGAAATGGCCATTCTTGAAAGTATGGGAATGGGTGGAACTTCGAAAGAAGTAGAAGATGAAATACAGGTGCTGAAATCGAAAACGATTATGAAAAACGTTATTCAAAGCCTGGGTGTGGAAACAGAATATTACAAAAAATCAGGATTAAAGTATATCGACACCTATCCTGAAATTCCTCTTCAACTGATGGTTTCCCAGAATTTTAACGACACGCTGAAAAACCCCATAGAAATGAAATTAACTCCATTTTCGTCGGGATATAAAGTTAAAATTAAATATGGAGATTTAAGATCGTCCTATATTATAAAGGACATTCAACAGCCATTCAACACCATTGCCGGTGTGATACGATTCAAAACCAATGCTCAGACTTTTGAAAAAAACACTATTTACAGAGTAAAGACTTACCCTATTCAAAGCATAACAGAAGATTATTGTAAAAGAATAAAAATCGCTTCGGTAAACAAGAAGTCGAATGCCATCAATATTGCAACTGTTGAATCGAATGTAAACAAAGCTAAAGCGATGCTGGATAAACTGGTAGAACTTTACAATTTAGATGCTGTGATTGACAAAAACATGTTGGCAAGTAACACCAAAAAATTTGTGGAAGAAAGACTCAGACTGATTGAGGAAGAATTGCAGAGTGTTGAAGAAAACGTAGAAAATTACAAGAAAGACAATCACTTAACTAATATCAGTTCGGAAGCCACATTGTTTCTGCAGAGTTCGAGCGAATACAATAAAAAACTCGCGGAAATTGAAACACAACTCAATTTGGTAGGCTATATTGAATCACACATCAAAAATATTAAAAATCAGTACAGTTTAATTCCCGCAAATCTCGGAATTCAGGACAAATCTTTACTGGATTATATCAGCAATTACAATGCTGCCTTACTGGAACGCATGAAATTATTGCGTACCACCAATGATCAGAATCCGGTTTTGACACAAATAGAGCAGCAAATAAAAGCCATACGTACAACGATTATTGCAAGTGTATCGAGTGTTAAAGATGGATTGAACATTGCTAAAAAAGATTTGCTGGGAAAAGAATCTCAATTCAACTCCAAGATTAATCAGGTACCGACGCAGGAAAGAAAATACATTGCCATTAAACGTCAGCAGGAAATCAAACAAAACCTGTATCTCTTCCTGTTGCAAAAGCGCGAAGAAAATGCAATGACGCTGGCAAGCGCCATACCGAATGCCAAAACAATTGATGCTGCCTATTCATCAGTGAATCAGGCATCGCCTAAAATGTTGATTCTTTTTGCAGTGATTTTACTGTTGGCATTATTCATTCCGATTGGCATCATCTATGTAATGGATATGATGAACAATAAAATTACCAATAAGAAAGAATTACTGAAACTTGTAAAAGTACCTTATCTTGGTTCAATCGGTATTAACAAGGATGCCGACAGAGTTGTGGTACGCGAAGGCAGAATTACTCCTATTGTTGAAATGTTCCGTATGATCAGAACAAATCTGCAATTTATGATTGGTGGAACAAAATCGCCTGTCATTCTGATTACCTCGAGCATTGGCGGAGAAGGGAAATCCTTTACTGCTATCAATCTGGCCATGTCATTTGCATTATTAAACAAAAAAGTAATACTAATTGGTCTGGACATCCGTAAACCAATGTTGGGCGATTATATGCATCTGGCCAAAACCACAGGAGTTAGTCTTTACCTGTCCGATCCAAACTACAAACTGAGTGACATAACTATCCCGTCCGGAATACATTCATCACTTCATGTAATACCGGCAGGTCCGATACCACCAAATCCTGCCGAACTGATAATGAGCAGCAGGCTTGAGGATCTGATTACCGAATTAAAAAAGGAATACGATTATATTATTATTGACTCTGCTCCGGTTGCTGTGGTATCAGACACTTATCTGATTAACCGTATTGTTGATTTGTCAATTTATGTAACCCGTCAGAATTATACACCGAAAGATGTTACAGATATGATTAATGACATACACGATAACAGCAAACTGAATAATATCGGATTAATTCTCAATGGTGTTGACGACATTTCGGGTTACGGATATTACGCCAACAAGAATAAGATTCAGTACAATTAAACGTTTTCAATATATTTTACCGGGTTCAATCTTAAAAAATTGATTCGTTTCGGTGATTCAGGATTTTTCTGAACAACATTGAAGAAATAAAAAAGCAGCTGTCGGCTTAAATGCCATACAGCTGCTTTTAATTTTGAAAGCTTTGAAATTTCTATTCTTCTTCTTTTTTGGTTGCTTCGTATTCTTTCAGAAGTTTATCCTGAATATCCACAGGAACCAGTTCATAACTTGCAAACTTCATGCTGAAAGAGGCACGACCACCGGTCAGCGAACTTAAAGTGGTGGAATAACTACCAAGCTCTTTTAACGGTATTTTTGCAGAAAGTTTTTCAAAACCCTTTTCACTTTCCATTCCCATAATGATAGCACGTCGTCCCTGTAAATCGCTCATCACATCACCGAGCCGATCAGACGGAGCCATTACAACCACATCATAAATAGGTTCGAGCAACTTTGGACCTGCTTCTTTGAATGCCTGAGCAAATGCATTCCTACCTGCCAGACGGAATGAAATTTCGTTAGAATCAACCGGGTGCATTTTACCGTCGTACACGATAACACGAACATCCCTTGCATACGAACCTGTAAGCGGTCCCTGCTCCATTCTGTCCATAATCCCTTTCATAATAGCAGGTAAAAATCTCAAATCGATAGCACCACCAACGATACTGTTAATCAACACCAGTTTACCTCCCCATTCCAGATCAATCACCTGCGTATCGCGGTTACTGATTTTATATTCCTGACCGCCAAACCTGAAAGTATCCGGAGCAGGCATGCCATCGTAATAAGGCTCAATAATCATGTGTACTTCACCAAACTGACCCGATCCTCCCGATTGTTTTTTGTGACGATAATCGGCACGGGCATTTTTGGTTATTGTTTCACGATAAGGAATCCGGGGTTCTTTGAATTCAATCGGAATTTTGTCGTTATGTTCAACTCTCCATTTTAAAGTACGTAAGTGAAATTCACCCTGTCCATAAAGAATGGTTTGTTTCAGCTCTTTTGATTGTTCAATGATCCAGGTTGGATCTTCTTCGTGCATACGGGTAAGAACTTCACTCAGTTTTTCTTCATCTGCCTCTGTAACAGCTTTGATAGCACGACGATATTTGGGATCGGGATATTTAATTTCCTTGAAATCAAAATCGCATCCTTTTTCATTTAATGTGTTACCTGTACGGGTATCCTTAAGTTTTACAGTAGCACCTATATCACCTGCAACGAGTTCATCTACCTTATTTCTGATCTGACCTGCCACATAAAATATCTGACTGAGACGTTCCTTTGAACCTCTGTCAACATTGATCAGGTCATCACCTTCTTTTACTTTTCCGCTCATCACCTTGAAATACGATACCTCACCAATGTGTGGTTCCACACTTGTTTTGAAAACATAAATGCTTGAAGGTCCTTTCGGGTCGGGAGCAACTTCCTGGCCGGAAACAGTCCTGGGTTTTTCGGTAACATTTACACTCGGTGCCACATTACCAACGAATTCCATCAATCGACGAACGCACATGTCTTTACCTGCACTAACACAAAATACAGGGAACATATCGCGGTGTAACATACCTTTCCGGATACCAATCCGCATTTCTTCCTCGGTTAATGAGCCCTGATCGAAAAATTTTTCCATCAGTTCTTCATCGTGTTCGGCAGCTGCTTCCACAAGCATATTATGTAAATCCTGTGCTTTATTAATTTCATTATCAGGAATTTCCAATACATCCGGGACACCACCTTCGGGCTTCCACCTGTACATTTTCATTTTAAGAACATCAATTACCGCATTGAACTGAGGACCCACATTTACCGGATATTGAATCTGTACTATTTTAGTACCAAAATTTTCTTTCAATTGCTCTAATGTCCTGTCGAAATCGGCTTTTTCATGATCAAGCTGATTGGTGATAAAAATGACCGGTTTATTGAACCTCTCGGTATAACGGAAGTGATTGTTGGTTCCGACTTCTACACCGTATTGGGTATTTACTAAAAGGAGTGCAGTATCGGTAACATTGAGTGAGGTAACTACTCCGCCGATAAAATCATCGGAACCCGGACAGTCGATAAAATTGAGCTTTTTGTCGAGCCATTCAGTCTGAATAATTGTTGAAAATACTGAATAACCATATTCCTTTTCTACGGGGAAATAATCAGAAACAGTGTTTTGTGCTGAAACGCTTCCCCTGCGTTTTATAACACCACTCTCGTAAAGCATCGCTTCAACAAGAGTGGTTTTCCCGGAGCCGGAACTTCCCAAAATTGAGATGTTCTTAATTTCATTTGATTGATATACTTTCATATTGTATTAAAATTGAAATGATTAATACTAAAAAAATAAATTAAAACTGAATTTTTAAATCGAACGGCAATGTATGAATTCTATATTAAAAATTTTTTTCGTTTTGTATGTTTTACAACAGCATTTCACATTCCATTTTAAAATAAATTAACGAATACTATGGGATTTATTCTTCAATCAATTATATTACAGCTACTTAAAAATAATTCTTTTAATATTTAAATTTAACGAAATTGATTGTTTAATGATTTATTCAAATCAGGGGTCGAAATTGTTTTTGGTTTATGCATTTCTGATAATCATGCCTGAGCTTCGCCCGCGAATTAAAGTTCGATGCAGTTTAGCTGCGATATTCTGCAAACGTTTACTTGTTATTGATTTTTATACCTTAGTTTCAAAGCTCCAAACGTTCAGAAAAATATTATCTGACTTTTCGGTGCAGACTCAACATTGGATTCCTGAAATTTTTGAAAAATGAAACTGACAACAACTTTACAAAGCAAATAACCATGGTAATATTCATCATTGCAAAAAGTCCTAAAGGCTAAATACACTGATTAAATATCAAAATGCACCGGTAATTTACAGGGTCATGTGGAAATTTTAACGTCCTTGGTGAATTCTGCCTATCAATTTATCCACCTCTTAAATGTCTTTTTATCCACAAAATGCGATAAATTTTCCACATGATAATATTTAATATCTACTACTTTAGCATCGTTTTAGTTATTCTAATTTTAAATTTAATCACTTATGAAAAGATTTTACTTTCTTTCTTTTGTATTGCTGTGCATTTTTAACTTTGCCGGTGCACGTACTATTTATGTTTCGACCACGGGTAGCGATTCAAATCCCGGAACTGAAACTTCTCCTTATCTGAATATACAAAAAGCAGTTGATGTATCGGTTCCCGGTGATATCATCTATCTCCGTGGTGGCACTTACATGTTGACTAAAAGGGTGAAAATTGAAAAAGCAGGTACAGCTGATGCACGAATATGCATGTTTGGTTATCCGGGAGAGAGGGTAATTATCGATGGCTCAAATGAAGTTGTAACTTCAGTCAACGAGTTTAAGCAGGCACGTTGTATTTATGTGAACCATTTTGGTGACTACTGGCACTTTAAGAACCTTGAACTGTGCAATGCCAAGGACAATGGTATGAAACTCGAAGGAAGCTATTGTATAGTTGAAAATTGTAAGTTTTACGGGAATAATGATACCGGCCTTCAGTTGGGAATGTACAAGGATCTCTCGATAGAAGAAACACAGTCGTTTCCAATCAGCGGAGAACCTCAGTTTAATCCCGGATACAATTATTGTAAACATAATATTGTTATTAACTGCGATTCGTGGTACAATTATGACAGTAAATCATTCAGCGGCTCCGATGATGGTGGCGATGCCGACGGTTTTGCCTGTAAACTTTTTCCGGGTCCCGGAACGGAATTTCACGGATGCCGTTCGTGGAATAATTCGGATGACGACTGGGATTTATACATGGTTTATCACCCCATACTAATCGAAAACTGCTGGGCATGGAATGCCGGCAAAACTTCAGCCGGTACGGGTATTGGAAATGGAAACGGTTTTAAACTCGGCGGTGGTGGCACTTCGGGCGGAGCTGCATTTGCCCAGTCGGTTGGTGCTCATGTGGTTCGTAATTGTGTGGCTTTTGATTGTCTTCACAAAGGCTTTGATCAAAACAATGCCTACGAAGCAATGTATCTGTTTAATAATGTGTCATTTGGCAATGAATACAATTTCAGGTTTCCAACCATTTTCATGTATGGAACCATGTACATGCGCAACAATATCGGATTTAAACCAACCACACTGAATCATGAATTTCTGTCGGTTGACAAAGAAGGTGCGCAGGTCCCCAATACCGCATTCAACAGCTGGACAACATTTGATGGTTGTGATCCGTACAAAGACGGAAATAAAGTAAATGGTGTAGCTGTAAAAGCACAAGACCATTCCGCTCAATTTAAGAGCTTATCATCCACATTATTTTTAGCCGATCGCCAGGCCGACGGGAGTTTGCCTGACAATGATTTTTGCAAGTTGGTTAGTGGCAGCAAGTTCATTAATGCAGGTGAAAATATTGAAAACTTCACTCCTGCTGCTCATAGTCCCGGAGGATTAACGCTTTCACCGGTTTCCATACTTTATAATGATGGTAAAGCTGATATGGGAGCATTCGAAACAGGATTGGCAACCACCGCCACTTTATCGCTGATTGAAGGAAAAGCTGACCAGTTTGTGTTCACAGGTACAGCCATTACAAAAATTGTATATAAATGGGGAGGTGCTGCAACTGATGTAACAGTCAGCAACTTACCTGCAGGACTTACCGCAACCAAAGACGCCGCTGCAAAAACAGTGACAATCACAGGAGTTCCAACAGCCGAAGGCACTTATTCCATTGTGAATACAGGTGGTACAAATTCGATTACACTTAACGGAACAATCAAAATTTCGACAGTTGCTGCCGCCACGCTGGAACTGACAGAAGGTAAAGCCGTACAGGAAGTATTTTTCGGAAACGAAATGCTGAAAACTGTATTCACATGGGGAGGAGGAGCTTCGGACGTAACTTATACAACTTTACCTGCCGGAATTTCAGCTGAAAAAAACATGACTCAAAAAACACTTACAATCACCGGAATACCTACTGAAGATGGAACATTCTCAGTAAATACTGTCGGTGGTATGGAAGGCTCTGATGTGTCCATCAACTGTAATATCACACGTGTTTTACCCACAAAGATTCTGACAGGTGACTGGTATCACATTCAGGATGCTTACAGTGCAATTCCTCTGGATTTACAGGGAGTAGTATCTTACGCATCGGGCACCGACACCGCTTATCCTACCGTTTGGAATCCGGCTTATGTGGAATCTACAGGTTCGGCACCTTCGGGTTGTACCACCGGTGCAATCAACGTAGAACGCAGCGGAGGTAGTGTAACCTGGACTTTACCAAGCCTTGTCGAAATGAAAGCCAATATACATTTCACCGGCACACGTACCCTTAATCTCGAATATACTGTAGGAGGTGTGACCAAAACCTGGACTTCAGCTTCTCTGGCAAAACAAACCATGCTAAACTGGGATATGATGCTGGCAATTGGATTGGAAGCCACAAAAAAACCGGTTAAAATGAAATTTATAAATACATCAACATCGGGTGGAATCCGTATTTATGATTTTTATGTAAAAACCTACGATGTTTCATCCGCCGTTAAAGATATCAGGACTCCGGAAACCGATTTCCAGATGTATCAGACAGAAACTGCACTGATTGTATATGGTGATATAGCCGAATTGAAAGTATTTAATCTTTCAGGAAATGTGGTTGCTGAGTCAACATTATCGCAGGTTGTTGAAACAAACAGCTTAAACAAAGGAATTTACATTGTGCGGATTACCGATAAAACCGGCAAGGTTGCTTCACAAAAATTTATAAGAAAATAACACCTCAGAAACAAACCTGACAGGCATCATAAGTCCTGTCAGGTTTTACTATATATTACCTTAAAAATATTCTTATGAAAAGAATTTTACCATTTATAACAGGTTTAATATTTTCAGGTTTTGTATTTGCACAGACTACAATAACTGAAAACTTCGAAACCGGACTACCCGCTTCTGCACCATCATCCGAAACAAATGTTACATTAAGTTCAGGCGTTTGGAAAATCAACGGAACTTTCGGAAAAACCGACAACGGTAGTACACGATTGGCAATGAATACCAACGGATATGCAATAACTCCCGCCATCAACAAACCGGTTTCATTATCTTTCACACATCGTGGCAGTGGTAGCGGAAAAGTTATAACTGTTTACAAATCAACAAATAGCGGCTCGAGCTGGACTTCAATAGGAACTGCAACCGTAAGTTCATCATCAACTTATGCTCAGGCAAATATGTCGGTTGGCGAAGCAGGAACAAAAAATGTGTTGATAAAATTTGTGTGTGGTTCGGCAACCATCTATATTGATGATGTGAATATTGTTTGTTCCAATATGGGTGATGAACCTACAACACAGGCCTCGATTACTGCATCGGAAATAACCGGAAATTCGATGAAAATAAATTTTGTAAAAGGAAATGGTCAGGGACGTCTGCTTGTTTACTCCAAAGGTACGGCTGTAACCTGGTTACCAGTCGATGCAACTCCCTACCTTAATTTACCCAAAACACTGGACACCAACGTTTATGGTGTATCATCGGGAGATGTGGATAATGTTACAGTAAACGGTCTCGAAGCCGGAGAAACCTATCACTTTGCCGTTTTTGAATATACAGGAGCCAACGATGCCATCAATTATCTTACCTCTTCAATTGGTCGTTTAGAGCAAAAAACTTCTGAAATAGCGAGTATTACCGTAAATCCTGATGTAATAAACTTCGGTGCGGTGAAAACAGGAACTTTCAGCAAACGCAGCTTTACCGTTTCGGCAAAATATTTAAATACTGCAACGGGAAATATCACTGTTACAGGCAGTTCGGATTTTCTGATGTCAACTTCACCGGCTGATGGTTATTCCACTTCCATCCAACTTCCCTATTCCGGTAATACACTGCAGGCTACAACAGTTTATGTTCAGTTTTTACCAACACTTTTACAGAACTATAGCCTCACTGCATCGTTGACAGGTGGAGGAGCTATTTCGGAGATTCAACTGACAGGTAACGGTTCGGACACTGATGCAAAAACCTTTTATATCGCCCCTACAGGCAACGATTCGGGCGATGGAACATTTGATTCACCCTGGTACAATTTACAAAAAGCTGTTGATGCAGTTGTTCCGGGTGACACAATTATTTGCAGGGGTGGAACTTATTACCCCACAATGATGAAAGATGGTACCAAGACTACTGTCCGCTTAACTTCATCAGGAACAGCAGCAAAACGTATCACTATAAAAAATTATCCCGGCGAAGCTCCGATTTTTAATTTCAAAGATCAACCTAAAAAAGTAAGCGTTCGCGGGGTACAGCTAAATGGTGATTATTGGCGTATTTTCGGAATCCATATCACTCAGGCAGGTGACAATGCCATCAAATTGGAAGGAAATCACAATATAATTGAACGTTGTACATTCAGCTACAATGATGATACAGGTATTCAGTTAGGTTTCGGACATGTATTTTCCGATTCAGGATTCGGTTCGTCGAATGATGGAACGCATTGTGCCTACAATGATATTATTGATTGCGATTCGTATCTGAATTGTGATGCCGATAATTACGGCAGCGACGCCGATGGTTTTGCCTGTAAAATGCACAATGGAAAAGGAAATCGTTTTATTCGCTGTCGTTCGTGGGACAATGCTGATGATGGCTGGGATTTATTTGAGACCGACTATCCCGTATATATTATCGAATGCTGGGCATGGGGTTCGGGACGAGCCGAAAATTTCACATGGGTTCAGGCTTCCGGCTCATTCCAGGGAAACGGGAACGGCATTAAATTAGGCGGAAACGGTACAGGCGGTTCTTCGAAAGGCAAACATGAAGTATATAACTGTGTGGCATTCAATTGTAACAAAACGGGTTCGGTAAAAGGATTTGACCAAAACAGTCACGGTGATGGTGAAAAGTTAGTCAACTGCTTAGCTTTTGGCTGCGGTTATGACTTTATGTTCGAAACAGCCGGATCAGGTCTGGAATTTTACAATAATGTATGTTTCGGGAATATTGAAATTGCAACCGGAAATACCAACAGCAACAATGCTATGTTATCTGCATCGGACAAAGCCTGGACAAACGTGATACGTGGATTCGGAGCATCCGATTACGTCAGCCTGAGCGAAACGGATGCCAAAGCACCCAGGGGAGCCGACGGCAGTATGCCTCCTAAATTTGCCCGGTTGAAATCCGGTAGCGTATTGGTCGACAAGGGATTACTCTACAATGTACTTTACTCAAACGAATTTCCATTCCTTGCACAACCCGTATATGGTGCAGCCCGCGATTTGGGTCCTTACGAACTACAGGAAGGTCAGATGAATACAGGCATACAGGTATTGATGAATCAAAATGCTGAATTCGCGTTATCAATACTTCCGAATCCGTGTAAAGATGAAGCAATCATTAAATTCAGCAGCGATTTTACAGGATTTGCCGGATTAAAGATTTTAAATTTAAGTGGACAGATGGTTGCAGATGTTTACTCGTCGCAGATAGATGCAGGTGTCGAGTATTTTATTCCTGTAGCAGTGAGTTCGCTGAAAAACGGCATTTATTTATGTCAGTTATCCATTGGTAATCAGACCAAAGTTAACAGAATCATCGTTACCCGATGATTTTCAAAAAAAGAACTTTCCCTAAACCGATGGGGTTAGGGGAAGTTTTATTTACAATGTTTCGTTATAAAAATGTCATTTTGAACGCAAAGACAAAGTCGCTATCCCGATAGCTATCGGTATCAAAGAAAACCTTCAGGTTATTTTCTCTGCGTTCTCCACGTTAAATCGGGATGTTCCATTTGAGGTATTATTTTGATTATTAGTATATTATTAAAATTATTAACTTCACGTCTTTGCGTTTAATTTTTTAAAAGTAAATATTCCTGTAAAAATTAATTAATGCTATAAATCATTGTTTATGTGTATATTATATGATTTTATTATGACCCGATAATTTATTAAAGTGAACATTATGAAAAAATCCATACTCCTTATAATTATTACATTTTTCGTTATTTCAGTTTCTGCCCGCCAGTTATGGCTTTCGCCCGGCGGTAATGATACTGCCAATGGTCTGACATTGGCTACAGCATGGCAGTCGCCTGTCACTGCTTTTACAAAGCTAACAGCCGGTGATACTTTGTGGGTAAAAGGCGGAACATACATTGTCAATTCAACTGTAAAAGCTTCGAATCCGGCAACAAAAGCATCACCTGTCAGAGTGTTTGCAGTCCGGGGCGAAAAACCGGTTTTCGACTGTTCTTCAATGCGACATTACGGAAGTGAGTCCTCCACTTACCGCGGCATGGATTTGCGACAACCATACTGGCATGTAAAGGGGATTAAAATTTATAAAGCGGGATATAACGGAATTATCATTGCAGGCGAAAATATTACCGTCGAAGGCATGACCATCCAGGAATGCGGCTTTGATGGAATCTCGATGGCTGCCGGTGCTGTAAATGCCAGGGTCATCAATTGCGATTCATTCAGAAACTGTGATACGTCCGCTAACGGTGAAAACGGAGACGGATTTGCAGCAAAAGAGGGTACAGGTACAGTATTTATCGGTTGCCGGGCATGGGAAAACGGCGATGACGGCTGGGATGTGTATGGTGGAAATCAACCGATTCTGGTAGATAGTTGCTGGTCGTGGGGAAATGGAGTCAATTACTGGACCGATTATATAACAAGTTATCAGGGCGATGGCAATGGTTTTAAACTTGGCGGTGGAGGTGGTATTGATGGCAATGCTCCAAATGTTGTATTACACAGTTTTGCCTTCAATAATACCGGAAAGGGTTTTGACCAGAACCATAATGCATGGGGTGTTACCTGTATCAATTGTACCGGTTATAATAACAATGGCATGGGAAATTTTGCTTTTCAGGAAGTACCTTCACAAGGCAAACATGTAATGATTAATAACTTATCCTATGCCGGAACCGGACAAAATATTGCTGCCGGCAGCACCGAAACCACGAATAGCTGGAATCTTGGAATGACTTTCACCGACGACATGTTCGAAAGTTTGAATATTGCTGATGCTTATGCCGAAAGAGATGACGATTACAGACTTACAAACACTGCATTTAAAGCTCTTTTTAAATTAAAAAACACAAATCCGGCGATAGATAAGGGAACTGTTCAGACCTATATCAGACTGAAACCTTATTACGCCATTCCCTATTCGGGAGTAAAACCGGACCTGGGTGCCAAAGAATTTGATCAGGGTAACTGGACCTACCCTACCCCTGATGAAACCCAACCTCAGGATACCACTTCGACTCCGGGCAACCGTCCGACCGGAGTGACACAGGTTATCGTTAATGTTGCCAATCAGTTTACGGTTGCTGCAGGTTCAAAATCAGCAGTTTGGGGTCCGTTTTGTTTAGCATCGGCCGTGAACGCAGTATTCGATATGCAGGCAGTAGGTTCGTCGAACGGAGCTGTAATCATCGAATTTTCAAAAGATAATGCCACATGGGAACAGGTTGGAGCTCAGGCCAAAAATGGCAGTACAAGCTGGGTAACCGGAAAACTGATCGATTTAAGTGCCGATACAGCTCCATGGGGACCTTCCATTTACATTCGGTTCAATAACAACAGTAGCAGAGATGTAAACATAAAGAATTTAGTGATAACAGCAAGTATTTATACAATTAACGGTATTTCCGAAACAGAAAATGAGTCACCACTGCTTTATGAAAAATTTTTCAATTACTGCGGACAGGAAATTAGCGGAAATTCTGAAGGTTTAATGATTCGAAAGTCAGTTTTCCAAAACGGAAAAGTCCATATTCAAAAAATTTGCAGAAGAAATATTTAATTTAAATTATCCATGAAAAAATCACTGATCTTATCGTTCATCATAATCTCAGCATTTTTACATGCTCAACCACTAACCAATGTCATCGGTTTACCCGAAGGCTTCGCCTCGTTGAACGGAGGTGTAACAGGCGGTGAAGGTGGTCCGATAGTTACGGTTACCAATGCCGAAGAATTGAAAAATGCGGTTGATGGCGTTAATACTGCCGTTATCATATTAGTAAAGGGAACCATTCAGGTTTCAGGTGAATTATCCGCACGTGGCAATAAAACCATAGTGGGTCTTGGTACCGATGCACAAATAACGGGTGGAGGATTCGGCTGGAACACCAAAACAAATGTAATCGTTCAGAACATCACTTTCGGTGATGCGCCCGACGATTTATTGAAAATCAACAATAAATGTAAGAATTTCTGGATAGATCACTGTACTTTCAGCGATGGTGCCGATACCAATGCCGGCTCGCACGACGGTATGCTTGATGTGACAAGGGGAAGCGAATTTATTACCATTTCGTATAATAAATTTTTCAATCACGATAAAAATATTCTCATTGGTCACAGCGACAGTGAAACCGGTGATGTGGTTATGAAAGTAACGCTTCATCACAACTGGTTCGATGGCACCATACAGCGCAATCCACGTGTCAGGTTTGCAACTGTCCATTGTTACAACAATTATTATGTTGCCAATCCGACTTATAGTGTCGCTTCAGCAACCGACGCCAGAGTACTGGTCGAAAACTGTTATTTTAAAAACTGTCCGGTACCGCTTCAGGTGGGGGTTCCGGGTTTTTCGCCGGACGGATATCTGGTGCAGAAAGGTTGTTATTTTGAAAATTGCGGTACCCCGCAACTCAAAGCCATTGATATGTCAGGTTTGTTCCCATACAATTATACTCCTGACAGCGTAATGTATGTGCCCTGTATAGCAGAGACTTATGCAGGTGCAGCCAAACCATTTAAAAGCGCAGAAAATTTCAGTTGTGAACCGGTCGTGCCCGACGACAACGGAAATGATTCTGTTCCTGACAACAATGGCTGTGTTTGGATAAAAAACAGTTTTATGCCCGGCGATGTTGATGTTAATAACTGGTTTTGGTTCAACAACGAATCCACTGCGGCAAAATACATTCCCTCTATGATAACTCTGTTGCCATCAGTTTCTTCGTCGGGTGTAACATCAACATTAAATGTAACTAAAACCGGTGCCGGAACTGATGGAACCACCGGTTCCGCCGGAGCACTCACAGGATGTCTGGATTTGGGGAAATCGGCAACGAAAGGAGATTTCAGCGGAGGTTCGGCGATCATTCAGCTAACCAGTTGCGGAGAACTGAAGCTGGTCACATCACGCACCGGCGACAATGATTTTAATGTCTCTGTGGCAAATTCATCCGGTGGTGAGTTTATCCAAAAATATGTCTACTCAGGAAATAAAGGCATTTCTGAAATTAATCTGACAGATTATGTTCAATCAGAACAACCCGTTTGGATTAAAATTACAAATGGCGCAACCGGTAGTTTAAATATTCATGCCATTTCAGCAAAAACCTACATCAAAAATTGTCCGAATCTGAGTCAGGTTGTAAACGGTAAAAATACAGAACTCAGTTTCTACGGCAATGTACTGACATTCAATTCAAAAGAAACCACACCAGCCGAAATCAGAATTTCAGGTATGGATGGACGAATAATAGACATCCCGTTTCGGGGATGGATTGAGAGCAATGTTTCCAACAAAATTACATTCAATCTGAACAACCTGAAAAGCGGAATTTACATTATCACCCTCAAAACCAATGAGGGAAGCATCAATCTGAAAATTCAGAAATAAGACACTATTTCTGTATTTTATTCATATTTAGCAATTTATGTTTAAAAGTTTAAGAATAAGAACTGTTTTCGGGTTAATTTGCACTACGATACTGAATGCAAATGCTGTCGGCTACTATGTTTCGCCAACCGGAAATGATGCTAATGCAGGTACTTTTGTTTCACCAAAATTCAATATTTCAGCGTTGACAGCTAATCTGAATCCGGGTGATACAATTTTCGTACTTCCCGGCACATATAATTACAACAGTACCATCCGATTAACCAAATCAGGAACTGCCGAAAAACGTATTTGTATTTTCGGTACCAGTTATTCAAACGCAGGCGAACGACCGGTATTGAATTACAAATTGCAGGGACCGGGCGATGCAAACAGGGCATTTTTCATCGAAGCGGGTGCAAACTACTGGCACATAAAGGGATTGAAAATACAGGAAGCCGGTGATAACGGAATCAAAATTGAGAGCAACCGGAACATTATTGAATTTTGTGATTTTGATGCCTGTTATGATAGTGGAATTCAAATAGGGCTGGCTAAGGATTCAGGAGCTAACGATGGCAGTTGTGCTTATAATTACATACTTAACTGTGATTCATATAATAATTGTGATTCACACAAAAGCGGTGGAAATGCCGATGGATTTGCATGTAAACTTTTTTGCGGACCCGGAAATATTTTCGAAGGTTGCAGGGCATGGAACAACTCCGACGATGGCTGGGACATGTATTCCAATACTTTCGGCGTATTAATGCTCAACTGTATGACCTGGCACAACGGCGACAAAACAACACTCAGAGGAAATCAGTACGGAAACGGAAACGGTTTCAAGATGGGTGGAAACAGTACATATTCAAGGGGAACAAATATAGCAGTTGGCTGTGTGGCATTCGACATGCATTATGTCAGCGGTGGTGGGAAATGCTTCGATCAGAATGATAATCAGGATCCGCAGGTGATGTTGAATTGCACTGCATTCGATAATATCAAGGGATTTTCGATGGCAAGCGGAAGCACAGGACATACCATTAAAAATTGCATAGCATTTAAAGCCACCGATAAAATGATCAGCGATCAAACGCAGAATATCACTCAGAACAATAGCTGGCAGTTTGGAAGCAACACAAGCGACAAACAAAATGGTGGTATTGGTAGCTATGCCGATTTCGTTGTCGATTTAAGTGATAATAATACCGCTAACCAACTGGCAGCTGTCGTGAGAAATGCAGACGGAACAATTCCGGATAACGGATTTTGCAGGTTAAAACCGACGTCCGATTGCATTGACAAAGGTCAGGTGGTAAATTATTCTTTCCGGGACAAAACTTACCCGATAATGTATTCCGGACAGGCTCCTGATTTGGGAGCTTTTGAATATGGCGGGATAACGGGAATTTCTCAGCCTGAACTTTACAGTGCTGGTAAATTAGAGATCGCAGAGATCCTGAATTCCGACATTTCCCGGATTACATTCTGCCTGGCACACAAATCAACAGTCAATATGGATATTTTTAATATATCGGGTAAATGTGTATTAAAATGTATTGCTAATCAGGTTTATCCTGAAGGCAACAATTTTCACATTGCCTATCTTGGTAATTTGCCGGCTGGTTGCTATATTATTAAACTCCGTACGGAATTTCAGCAACAAACACTAAAATTTAAACGATAAAAAATTATCAGAAGAATTATGAAATTCAGATATATAGCAGTTCTGACATTGCTTTTTTCATTCATTTATTGTCATGCCGATGTTGTTGTTCAGGCAGAAAGCGGAATATTTACAGGTAAAACCGATACGCAACATACCGGATATACCGGAAGTAGTTTTGTGGATTTGACAAATGCTGCGGGAAGCACACTTCTGCTGGAATTCAGTTTGGCTGACGCCATGCCCTCAGCAACTGTGAATGTAAGATGGGCTAACGGTAAAACTGACGACCGTGCCATGAGTTTTACGGTAAACGGAGAATTACAGGTGGCAAGTCAGGCATTTGGTTCTTCGGGAGCTTTTACGACCTGGCTCGAAACTCCTGTCATCCTGAATTTACGTAAAGGAACAAACCGGATTTTGATGACTTCACTCACTTCAAACGGTGGTCCGAATTTAGATAAAATCACCATCGTAGGTGGCACTGAAGGCGTTAAGGAGTTTGGTCTGACCGTGAAAATTCAGGGCAGAGGTACGGTAATAAAAACACCTGATGCTCCGTTTTATCCCGAAGGAACCTCAGTTCAGCTTCAGGCAATACCGGATCCTTCGGTAAATGCAGATTTTATTGGATGGACAGGCGACATTACATCAACCGACTTAAAAACTTCTTTAGTGATAAATGCCGAAAAAATTGTAACTGCAAATTTCAAATCGGCTATTCATAGCACTTATTATTGTGCTCCGACAGCAAAAGGTGGTAACGATTCAAATCAGGGAACTTTATCTTCACCATTTTTTAACATTACCAAAGCCATCACATTGATGGAACCGGGCGACACCCTGTACCTGCGCGGTGGTACCTACAGATACAATTCAACCATTTTTCTTACCCTGAAAGGTTCAGAACAGGAACGGTTTTGTATTTTCAATTTTCCCGGTGAAAAGCCTGTTCTTAATTTTTATGACATCTTTTCGTCATATACCGGTGTGGATGCAACTGCCAGAGGCGAAGCCAGAGGTTTTAAAATTACCGGTAATTACTATTATCTCATGGGATTGGAAATCTGCCAGGCTCCGGACAACGGAATTAAAATTGAAGGAAGTCATAATACCTGTGAGCTATTGGTTTTACATCACAATGGTGACTCCGGAATCCAAACCGGACTTGCCAAAGATTCGCCCGATGCGGCTGATGCAGTTTGCTGGAATTTAATTAAAAACTGTGACTCGCATCATAACCTCGATTGGGGTACCGGTTATGAAAATGCGGATGGTTTTGCCTGTAAACTTTCGCCCGGTGCCAACAACCGCTATATCGGTTGCCGCTCATGGGATAATGCCGACGATGGGTGGGATTTTTACATGACTCATTATACAATTTATGTTGATTCGTGCTGGTCAACCGGTAACGGAAACCCCGCTCTGGCAACAAAAAACGACACTGACTGGGAATACGGGCAGAAAAACAACTTCCCTACTTCGTGGGCCGGCGATGGAAACGGATTCAAATTAGGTGGCGATGACTGGGCTGCAAAACACGTTGTAAGTAACTGCATAGCATTTGATGGTTACGAGACAGGAGCCTGTTTCAGCGAAAACAACAATGCCGACAGCCTTTTTATCTACAACTGCGTGGCCTGGCAGGGCAATAAAAATTTTCGCGTAAGAGCTTATCCGAGCGACCTGAGAAACAACATCAGTTTCGATGCCAAAGTTGGCGGCGAAGGTCAAATGTTTGATTTGGCAGCCGGCACAACCGAATTGAACAATTCGTGGAATCAGATCAACGGTACAACCTTAGTCCCTTACAAAACCACTTCAGGCGGAACTTTCGATCAAAAAACAATTTACAACGAATTTTTAAGTACCTCAAAATCAGACTTTCTTGCACCACGCGAAGCTGATGGTAGTTTGCCAAAAAACGGCTTCGGACGCCTCAAACCAAATTCGGTATTTATCGATAAAGGAACTAATACAGTGCGTGGTATCAATCCGGTAACACTGAAAAGAACCGATATTCAACTTACCGGATTTTACGGAACTGCCGTCGATCTGGGTGCTTTCGAATATATACCTGCAACAGCTTGCAAAAATCTGCTTTCTGATTCAAAATTTCTCAGTATCTATCCTAATCCGTTCGTTCAGCATACAACCATCGAAGTTGTAGCAATAGAAAATGGTGATGCTGCTTTTCAAATCACTGATTTATCGGGAAATATGATTTATACCGAACAGATTAAGAATCTGATCATAGGTGAAAAACGCAGTTTTATTTTTGACTATTCGTTGAAAAATGGTGCATATCTGGCTATTTTCAGAAACGGCAGATATTGTCTGACAATGAAATTAATAAAACTTTAAACAGAAATTTTATATCATGAAACGAACATGATAAAATTGATTCTGTTTTGCCCACAGGGGAATGATTAAATATTGTTTTGTGAGTTACATGTTACAACTAAAAAATCAAATAAAAACACATGAAACACTCATGGCCGAAATAAAAATTCAGCACACACAAGGAGATGTTTATAAAACATTGCGACTTAGCGGCTTTGTGTCTTTGCGTTCAAAATAAATTATTGAATATCAGATAAATAAAAATATATACAGATAAAACACTCATGGCCGAAATAAAAATTCAGGACACACAAGGAGATATTTATAAAACATTGCGACTTAGCGGCTTTGTGTCTTTGCGTTCAAAATAAATTATTGAATATCAGATAAATAAAAATATATACAGATAAAACACTCATGGCCGAAATAAAAATTCAGGACACACAAGGAGATGTTTATAAAACATTGCGACTCAGCGGCTTTGTGTCTTTGCGTTCAAAATAAATTATTGAATATCAGATAAATAAAAATATATACAGATAAAACACTCATGGCCGAAATAAAAATTCAGCACACACAAGGAGATGTTTATAAAACATTGCGACTCAGCGGCTTTGTGTCTTTGCGTTCAAAATAAATTATTGAATATCAGATAAATAAAAATATATACAGATAAAACACTCATGGCCGAAATAAAAATTCAGGACACACAAGGAGATGTTTATAAAACATTGCGACTTAGCGGCTTTGCGTCTTTGCGTTCAAATTAAATTATTGAATATCTGATAAATACAAAATATAAATACATGAAAAAGTTAATTTCTATCATTTTCGCAATTTACTCATTTACAAGCATTTTTGCGTCAAATGAAATAATTGTTGCAAAAGATGGCACAGGAAATTTCACGACAATTCAGGAAGCCCTGAACAGTATCCCCCCTGCTAATTCTGAATGGAAAACCATTGTAGTGAAAAATGGTTTGTACAATGAACATGTCATGATAAAGAGCAGTTACGTTGCATTAACCGGCGAATCGCGCAGCGGAACTCACATTGAACTGAGTCTTCCGAGAGCCGAATGGTATGCTGCCAACGGAACCAACACAGGAACCGGCGTAATCAACATCGCCGGGAACTTACACGATATTGTAATTGCCAATATGTATGTTCGTAATACTTTCGAAGGTTCGGAGGATTATACCGAGGTTATCCGGAGTGAGACCGGAACAACCCGATTGTGGTTTATCAACCTGGATGTTTTATGCTTGTGGAAAGACACTTTTGCTCCCTGGGGAAAAGCAGGCGGTATGTATTATGTTTCCGGTTGCAATTTCAGGGGTAGTATTGATGCTTTTTGTCCGCGCGGATATTGCTATGCCATCAACAGCCGGTTTACCGAAACTAAGAGCAGCAGTCCGATCTGGCACGAAGGTGTGAGTGGCGAAGATCAGAAATTGGTTATTCAGGGAGGATCGGTTCACAGCGAGTACAATAAAAATGTGAAGTTACAAAACTCCCAGAATTACGCCAAATTCTATTATCTCGATTTGGCTTTGTCCGATAGTATTACTTCACTTGGTTCGGGTGCTACAGCATATTTTTACGGAGTTACCGGTCAGGCCGGACTTACGTGGTTTGCCAATTCCATGACATCTGCTCAGCGAAAGCTTATTGATGCTGCCTGGACTTTCGATGGTAAATGGGATCCCGAAAATACAATGCCTTCTGTCCTGCCCTTTGCTGCATTGCCGCAACCTTACAATGGTCGCTATTCGGTAACAGTCGGTGCAAACACTTTGAAATGGATTCCGGCCCGAAATGCGTTGTCACACAAAGTATGGTTCGGTACCGGAGAACAACCTGAATTATTGGGCGAAACCAATGCAAACTCGATGAATACACCTCCGCTTGAAGTCAATAAAACCTATTACTGGCGGGTCAATACCGTTACAACCGAAGGTGAAATTCAGGGTCCACTATGGCGTTTTACGACATCAGATAATATTGACCCGGTTACCCCTTCAACCCTGACTTTATTCGGAAAGAGCAATCAAACTGTACTTATCGGACAACCGATCGAATCATTTGGTTACATAATGGCTGGTGCTACTCAGTTTTCGGTTACAGGTTTACCGACAGGCGCAAATGCAGTTCTCAAACACGACTCCATCTATATTTCAGGAACACCTTTTTCGACAGGCACATACAATTTCACTGTCGAAACTACCGATGCCCTTTCGAATGCCAAAGCCAACGGAACAATTGTAGTAAAAAATGAAGGAGATACCGTACCGGATCCACCAACAGAAACTGATTACACGTCCACCCGTCTGACAAAATTCACAACAATTCTTGAATGTAAAACCATGCCACAGGAACCTGCATGGATTACGAAGAACGGCAGCGTCAGCTGGTCGTCGGGCACAGGTTACAAATGGGGAAGCACTTCAGCTTATCTGACAATTAAAGTGAGCGGATGCACCGGAATAGATGTAAGTTTCAATAATTCAAGCACTTCACGTCCGATTATCATTTCGGATGGTGGAAGCAATAACGACAAAACAGCATATCTGACCACTGCTAATATCGAAGCTACCACCTCGTTTATTCCTAAAACCAATTCGAGTGACGACATTACTATTAAAACTTCCGGTTCGAGTGGAATGTCCGTAACTAAAATCGTAATTTATGGCTTAAGCAGCGCAATTCAAAAGATTGAATTCGGAAATGAACTTTCTGTTAAAATCAACAATGGTATTTTGAATTCATCCGGGAATATTGATGTTTATTCTGTAAACGGACAACTCATCAGGCAAAAATGCAATACATTTGCACTTAAGAAAGGAATTTATATTATTAAATTTAAAAATATAAATTCAAAAATTATTGTATACTAAATATTTATGAAATATAAACTTTGTTTTCATCTACATAAAAAATATCCTGCTGTAATACTCTCAGGGCTTTTCCTTTGTTCATTTTATGCCGGTGGACAAACAAATTACTATGTATCACCTTCGGGCAACAATTCAAACCCGGGAAATAAAGAAGCACCCTGGCTCACAATTCAATCAGGTTTGAACAAGCTTAAAACCGGTGATACACTCAATTTGATGAATGGATCATTTAACGAAAAAATAAAATTTCCCGTTTCAGGAATCACTTTAAGAAATTACTCAGGATGCAATCCGGTAATAGATGCTTCGGGTATTACTTCTCAGGTACCTGTCATTAATGTCACCGATGTATCAGCCATTTATATTCAGGGAATTGAGTTAAAAAATAACATTATGACTGATGCACAGGGAATTTTGATCAGTGGTAGTTGCCGCGACATTACAATAAGTGAGTGTAAAATCCATGATATCCATTTCTCCTCCAATCCTAATGCTGCTGTTAAGGAAAGTACAAATGCACAGGGAATAATTGTGTACGGAACCAACGCCGTCAGTCCGGTTACAAACCTCAAAATAATTAACAATCAGCTTTACAATTGCCGTCTCGGATACAGCGAAGGTATCGCTGTCAATGGCAATGTTTCAGGATTTGAAATATCAGGAAATACTGTTTATAATCTCACAAATATCGGCATCGACATGATAGGTTTCGAAGGTACCTGTTCAAATACCTCTGTGGATCAGGCCAGAAACGGTATTGTAAGGAATAATCTGGTACATCATTGTATATCCGCTTACGCTACGTCAGGTGGTTTGTATGTTGATGGAGGCAGGAATATTATCATCGAAAATAACACTTCCTATCACAATGGATATGGAATTGAAATCGGGTGCGAAAATACAGGAAAAGTGACTGATCTGATCACTGTCAGGAATAACATCTTCTACGATAATGAGGTTTGTGCATTAGCTCTTGGTGGATGGAATTATCCAAAATCAGGAAAAGTTACTAATTCAACTTTCAGAAATAATACCTGTTTTTCAAACGATTATCAAAAAACCGGAAACGGGGAAGTTTATCTTTCGTACAGCGAAAATTGTATCATTGAAAACAATATTTTTTTTACTACCAGCGAAAACAATCTTGTTTATGCCGAACTTTCTCAACCTTCGCTCTCTTTTAACTATAACCTTATATATTGCTCATCCGGAGCTGAAAATCTGAGTGCCGACTGGAACAATAAATCATACAACTCATACTCAGCTTTTGTATCGGGCAGCGGAATGAACAAAAACTCGCTTTTTGCCAATCCTGCCTTTTTAAATGCTGATATTAGTTCACCCGATTTCCATACGCAAAATAATTCACCTGCCATTAATGCCGGTAATCCCGGATTTACTCCTGCTCCCGACGAAGTTGATATGGATGGCAAAAACCGCAAAACAGGTATCATTGATTGTGGCGCTTACGAATTGAATAACATTAGTAATTTTACGGCAGGGAATAAAACCACACCATTACTGAAAATTTTCCCCAATCCTTCAAGCGGTAAATTTTCTGTCGTTTGTACAAATTCAGAAATTCACAACTTAGTTATATATGATGAAACCGGAAAACAAATGAATTTTCATCAGACAGCGAATACATTACTTAATCAAATTAATATTTCTGATTATCAGAATGGTATTTATTATTTAGTAGCAATTAATAAAGACTTCAATCCGTTTGCAGTCGAAAAAATCATTATTAATAAAAGTTTATCTAATTGAAAATCAATCTATTTATCTAATAATATTATGGAAACAAAAATGAACAGGCGCAATTTCATTGCCACTACTGCTACAGGAGCCGTTGGTGCATTATTAACATCGATTCCGGGAATTGCTGAAGCAGAAAAAATGGCTGCAACAAAACAGATTGTTACCGGTAAAACCCGGATTGCAATCGTGGGAACAGGATCAAGAGGAACCGGGATGTGGGGAAAAACAGTCCTGAGCGGATATGGTGATCTGGTGGAATTCGTAGGAATGTGCGACAAAAACGCAGGCCGGTTAGAAGCTGCAAAAAAATACATTGGCGCAAACTGTAAAACTTTCGCCGATTTCGATACAATGATGAAGGAATGCAAGCCCGATATTCTGATAGTTACCACCATGGATTCAACACACGACGAATTCATTATCAAAGGATTGAATTATGGTTGCAATATACTCACCGAAAAACCCATGACCACCGATGAAGTAAAATGTCAGGCAATCCTGGATGCTCAACAACGTACAGGAAAACAGGTGATTGTAACATTCAATTACCGTTATTCACCACACCGTGCCAAAATTTGGGAACTCATCGATTCAGGTGAAATCGGCGAAATTACATCAGTTGATTTTCACTGGTATTTAGACACAAGCCATGGAGCTGATTATTTCCGGCGCTGGCACCGGCGACGTGAAAACAGCGGCTCATTGTGGGTTCATAAAGCTTCTCATCACTTCGACCTGTTAGGTTGGTGGCTCAATTCAGAGCCTGAAGAAGTTTTTGCTTTTGGTTCTCTTGATTTTTATGGTAAAAATGGTAAACAACGTGGTACAAATTGCCGATCGTGCAGTCATAAGGATAGTTGCGACTTCTATTGGGATGTAAATAAAAATGAATATTACAAAATGCTGTATACCGACAACGAACAGTATGACGGATATTTACGCGATGGTTGTGTTTTCAGGGAAGACATTAATATTTTCGACAAAATGTGTGCGTCAATAAAATATGCAAATGGAGTTCAGGTTGCTTATTCTGTCGTAACTTACTCACCCTATGAAGGATACCGCATTGCTTTCAATGGCACAAAAGGCAGGATTGATGCATGGATACAGGAAAGTAATCCGGTTTACGATGGCGGATATGATGAAATAATGATTACCCGTAATTTCGGAAAAAGATCGTATATTCGCGTTCCGCAATCAGAAGGTCACGGTGGCGGGGATAAATTGATGCATGATAAAATTTGGCGAAAAGTAAAAGAGGACCCTTTCAGACAGTCGGCTAACATCCGTGATGGTGCTTTTGCCATCTTAACAGGAATTGCAGCCCGCAATAGTTGCGACTCAGGTAAACCTGTAAAAATAGCCGATTTAACCACGCTCAGGCCGATGGCTAAGAAAATGATATAGAAAATAGCAAACAGAAATTTGAAAAATGAAAGATAAAAAATTTATTATACCCGCATTCATATTTTTATTAATTACGGGATACACTACTGCGGCGACATTTCGTACCGATTCGTTGTATTCAAAATGGATCATCGATTCGCGAATGGGCGATTTCAGAAATAAAAGCACAACACTCGGTTTCAAAACCGCAACTACAAGCCGTACTGCCATCTGGGACTATGTCGACGGGCTGGTTGCCAAATCAATTCTTAAAGCGTACGAACAATACAGCACCGATCCGCGATGCGCCTGTTATTTCACAGGAATACAGGACTTTGCCGACAACACGACAATGACTCTTGGCACAAGCAATATCGACGATCTGAATGCCGGAAAAATCTTTTTCGAATTGTATCGTATTGCACTTCAAAAAGGCCAGGCTCAGAAAGCTGAAACCTATAAAGCCAATGCAACCATTTGCAGAAATAAATTAAAGAATGAACATGCACGCATTGGCGGAAATTTGCCCGGCAAAGGCGGATTCTGGCATAAATACCAGTATACTAACCAAATGTGGCTCGACGGTTTGTACATGGGACCTGCCATGTATGCCGAATGGCAGGGAAATTTTGGTAACGAACAGGGAGCAGCCGACAATACCGCTTCATGGAATGACATTGCATTACAATTCGATACAATTTTCAAATATACCCGCGATACACAGAAAAAACTGAATTATCATGCATGGTCAGCCGAGCCCGGCAACGCTGCTTCATCATATTGGGCCGACCCTGCTACCGGACGTTCACAGGAATTCTGGGCACGTGGCATGGGTTGGTTTTTCGCCGCACTGATTGATGTGCTGGAATACATGCCGGCTGATCATCCTGCCCGGAGCCGTCTGGTGAATTACAGCAATCAGGTGGCTGATGGTTTAAAAGACCGGCAGGATGCCACTTCGGGCTGCTGGTATCAGCTGCTTCAATACGATAATACCAAAAAAGGAAGTCCGTGTAACCTGTACAATTATTTAGAATCGTCGGCTTCAGCCATGTTTACTTATTCGTATTTCAAAGGAATACGACTGGGCATCCTGGACAAATCCACCTACCTGCCGGTAGCCGTAAAGGCATACAAAGGACTGATCGAAAACTTTGTAGTCGAAGAACCGAACGGAAAAATAAAACTGATTCAAAGCTGCGAATCGGCCGGACTAAGCAACACCCGAAAAGGAGACGCCAATTATTACCTTTGCGGCAGCGATGTTGGAATCAACAATGACACCGAAGGCAAAGTACTCGGACCATTTATAATGGCAAGCTTGGAATACGAAAAATCCGTTCAAACAAGCACCCCGACTACTGTGATAAAAAAAAAGATGAAATTGTGTTGCTCAAAAAAGGAGAAAATATCGAAGTAAGCTCTATTTCAGGCACTTTCAGAAATATATGCATCTTCGACAGTCTGGGGAAATTTATCTCATCGCGGACCGGAAGCGCAGTAAGCAGAATTGAATTTCCCGGTAGTTTATTTCACAAAGGAGTATATTTCATGCAAATTGACAACCGCTGCTTTAAGTTAGTGATATAGAAATTGCTTTGGATATTTTTTTTGGTTATTTGCTTCGCGTTTTTATAATTGTTATTTGCTTCGCGTCATTTTTTTGTTATTTGCTGCGCGTTTTTATAATAGTTATTTGCTTCGCGTTTTATAATTGTTATTTGCTTCGCGTTATTTGTTGTTATTTGCCACGTATGATTAATATCAACTTAACCACGGCAGTAAGTGCATCTAAGCTGCGATAAACAACGTGAACATGCAATTGATTTTCAAATAATTAGTTCTCTATCATAAGTAGTGGTTGGTTCGTTGACCAAAAACATTTCGAGTTGATTTTTATCGGTAAATCCGCCGAGTTTCTTTTTGTAAGTCCCGAAAATTTGAGGATTTTCAATTTCCGATTTTCTGTTTTTAGAAATCGTCAGAAATTCTGCTTCTCTGTCAATGCCCAGAAATCTCCTGTTCATAAGATTTGCCGCTATACCAGTAGTACTACTACCTGTAAATGGGTCTAAAATCCACGCGTTTTTCTGTGTTGATGCCAGAATAATACGTGTTAGTAATGCTAATGGTTTTTGAGTAGGGTGTTTCCCGCACGATTTTTCCCAGGGAGCAATGGCCGGCAGGTTCCAAACGTCTTTCATCTGAGTTCCGCCATTTATTTCCTTCATTAATTCATAGTTGTAATAATGTGAGGATTTCTTTGATTTTCGGGCCCAAATAATAAACTCTGTGGAATGAGTGAAGTATCGGCATGAAAGATTGGGCGGAGGATTTGTTTTTGCCCAGGTAATGCAGTTTAAAATTTTAAAACCTAATTCTGTAAGCATTTGAGCCACAGAAAAAATATTATGAAAAGTTCCGCTGACCCAGATAGTTCCGTTATCGGTTAAGTGATTCTGACATGCTTTCAGCCAGTTATAATTAAATTCATTGTCCTTTTCAAATCCCTGCGATTTGTCCCAGTCACCTTTATTTACACTTACCATTTTTCCACTTTGCACCGAAATTCCGTCGTTGGAGAGAAAATAAGGCGGATCGGCAAAAATCATGTCGAACTTAAAATCGAATTGATTTAAAAGCTCAACACAATCTCCCTGCAAAAGTGTAAAGGCGCTGTCGGAGGATTTAAAGTAATATGGATTTTTTAAAATCAAAGGCTACAGTCAATTTGTTGCAAAACAACAAAATAATTACTGTAACTATTTGAAAAAGATCATATTATAACATTTTGGATCAAAGTTTAAATTTTGAGAAATTATATTTTTCTGTAATTTCCACGTGCCGTAAATTCAATAAATCCTTTGTCTCTTAAATATTGAAGTTGTTGTCGAATTTTATCTTTTACAAACTTATTATCCGGGTGTTTAATCTGCAATTCTTTTTCGAATACATAAACCTGATTTAACGTAAAATCAACAGTATTAATTCTATCGACACAATTTAACACATCCATTATCCAGCCCCGGCTCTCAATATCAGATGTTTTAATGGATTTAGTTCGATTATAATTCGTTAATATTTTTTGTTTGTCAACTTCATTTTGATTTTTGATAATGAAAATCTTCCCACTTTCAGGTACATTCGAAATGTCAACATTACATCCAATCCAACCTGCTCTTCTTGCATTTTCGGATAGTGGTTTTCGCTTTTGAATTATATTCGGTGTGAAAAAATGATTCGGAATTAACAGAAAATTATTTACAGATAATTCTCTTGAATAGGTAAGAAAAAAGAAATTTGGATTTTGGTTTGAGTTTATCCTCTCTATCATTGTAGAATATGCACCATCTGTAATAATATTTGAAAATAATCCGTTTTTACTTTTTAGTTCAAATTCTTCTTTACAATTTTCACAATAAAAATCAGCTACCGGTCTGTTGTTTTCGAATTCATTAAGATAAACATTTCCACAGCAAGGACAAAATGAGTTTTCTTTAACCCAGTTTTCAGTTAAAACTCTTGCTATTTGAGCATTACTTGAGTATCCTTGTGCCAAATTCGTATTGAAATTTAGTTTCATAAATTACAATGCAACAAACGGTTCAATGTAAGTTAAGTTTTCTTTCTTTTCAAAGTCTTCAGGCAATGTATTTTCAATTGAATCAATTAGTTGAGTTTTACCTCCAACCCATTTTATAAATGGTTTTCCTTTATTAGTCATATCAATTTTTCGTTTCCACAAAAATACACTTTTTTTCGCACTTCTTTCATTTTTTTCAACCGGCCCGGAACATCGAATGCCACCGGACCGGTAAGAAAAGATGCTTTAATTCCCGTCTCAGGGATTTTTAAATAAACCTGCCGGGGTAAACTTTTTATCTAAAATAACCGACTCGCTTTGAGGTTCACGGGGATTTTTAAATTTTGCGGTTATAACCGAAGCTGCTGGTAAAATTTTCATTGCCGATTTCTGAACCGGTTTGTACTTAATATCTCCGGTGATAAGATACAATGCCTCACCGAGTAAAACATCGTTGGTATCGCCTATCGGTGTCCATGCACTTAAGTAGCCAAATCCTTCCTGCAAAGGATAATCTGGTACCAGATAGCCCGGATTTGAGAAATCCTGGTCATTTTTATTAGCATATTTAGCTACGATTGGCTGCATTGCCCAGTTTTTCAATTTTGTTTTGTCATTCGAACTCAGTTTATTTACATCATAAATTGGTACACCAAGGTTTTCATCATAGGCATGAAGCGTCCACGAGGCCGTATATTTTCCACCTGTATTACTTCCGATGTGTACCACTGTCATGAATTGTTTCAGACAGAAAGTGGTAAGTTCGGCCGCCGAATAAGAATCGTCGGTAGCAATGATATAAACTTTGCTCAGATTCAGATTGGCATTCAACGGATTGGATTCGAGCGGGCTGTAAAGTCCGAGACTGTCAGACCTGCTGTATTTGTTCTGATCGAAAAAGGCATTCAGATTAACATTGTACGACAATTTTACAAATGTGGAATTACTAACCACAGCCGAACGCGGGGCAATCAGCGAAGCAAGGTAAGTGGCAGCAGTGAGTGCACCTCCGTGATTATAACGTAAATCGAGTACCAAATCGGTTACACCGGCCTGTTTGAAATTATTAAAAGTTTCGTACAAGCTATTGTTAAAATTATTGATAAAACCCGTATAGAACAAATAGGCGATTTTCTTTCCTCCGGTTTCATAGATATTGGTGTACAATACCGGATTAGTGGTGATGGTCTGAGGAGTAAGAGTTACCGTTTTATCAGTAATAAGCGTTGAACCTGAGAATTTCAGCGTTGTCAGAGTCACCGGATCGGTTCCGTACAAAGCCATATAATTATTTTCGGTTATAGCATTTCCGTTTACTTTCGAAATAATTGTATTCCTTCCGATACCGGCAGCCGAAGCAGGTGAACCGGGAAATACATATTTTACCACGGCGTAATACTCCGTTTTAGCATCATTGGCATAAGCAAAAATCAATGAAAAACCAAATTCTTTGGGAGTTCCCGAAAATTCGGCCATTAATCCGTCCACATCGTCGGTAATGAATGACCAACCATGTGATTTGTCGGTTGCATTGAGTAATTTGTCAAAATAGGTACCCGGAACAGAATCGGAAATCGCAGGTTTATACGAAATCATTTCATCCGCCCAAAGGTAATAGGTTGATAAACCATCATATACGAATTGAGAAACTACATTGATAGTTTTAGTGGAATTTTCGTCGTCTTTGCATGAACTGAATGAAAACAAGACAATTAAGATGTAAATGGGAAATAGGAAATTTACTTTTTTCATAATTATAATTTTTAAAATTTATATGATGGAATATTTGTATATCATTGTACTTATAGCCTGATGTTTACCGTTTTCTGAAATAAAAAACGGTACTAAAGTACAAAAGAAATCGGAAACATAACCGGATGAATCAAATTTTCTCAACAATGTTAACGAAAAATTAACAGGAAACTTATTGATGCGATTCTTTAATTATAAAAACTCACAACTGATTACATTCAGTTTTATTTCAGATTTCCTTTATTAAATATACTTCCAGGTATATTAACATCGAGCTGTATGTCTTCAATTGTCAGTTTTGTTCCGGCGCCTTCTTTCAGCATATCTTTGTAAACCATATACTTAGGAAACCATCGTCCCTGAATTTTAGTTACATTTCCAAAACTGATTCTCTTAAGGAGTTTGGCGCTTTTCGAAAACGAATCAGATCTGAGAGGTACATACCGTTCCTGATCAATCCACATTTTCTGTGTATAATAATTAACTTCGGGCTGAATAGCCGTCAGTGTGACCACCCAGCATTTGCGTCCATCAATTAATTCCTCTCCGGTGACTTTCGCGCTGTATCGTTCAAGTAGAGGCGAATCGTCCATCATGTCTTCGTACGACATATCGCTTCCCATGACCGACTGCCGCAGCATGTGTCCCGAAATCTGAATGACCCTGTCGGTCGAGGGCGAATAAATCCACAACTGATGCTCCAGTTTCAGCATTTTGGTGCCCTTTTCACGTGCCGGCGCAAGATATTCGGTAAAAGCTTTTTTATTGCCTTCGCCCCAGGTTTTCGCTTCCATCGTTCTCGAACCGCGTGTACTTTCAATTTCCATTCTGGAGGTAATAATGCGCGTTTTCGACGACATGTTGTCATCAACTTTATCCAAAACCGATTTACCATCCGGATAATTTTGTGCCATCATCAATATGCAGTTGAATAGCAAAACCGAACTTATTTTTATAATTTTCATAATTGATTAATATATTGATAATTAATTTATTAATTTAACCCATGGTGCATTTAGAATTTTTTTTGGTTATCCGGGAGCTTCCGCCCCAAACCCTGATTTACTAAATTAAAAATGAAAATATCTTCTAAATGCACTACAATTTAATTTACAATTTGTTTTCATCATTTTTCACGAAAACATTCGATTCCGATTCGTTTCAATCCGAAACTGATGTCATCGAAAGTTAGTATTAATTTTCCAGCTCTTTGAATAAATTGGCTGTCTGACGTTTATAAATCCCGATTCCGGCAAGCGAAGCTCCGATAACAGTTGACAAAACGCCCGGAATAAATCCTATGAAATAGGTAGTTGCATTGATTTGCGAACGAAAAACTGTTGGCATCATCATGTTCGAATTTTTCATCATTCCACTGGTATCGATACCGTATTTTTGCATCAAAAAACTGAATATCAAACCAATAATAATCCCGATAACAGAGCCTGCCACACCCACCAACAGCGCTTCGCTGATGAGCGAACGGTAAATTTCATGTTTGTTTTCGCCGATAGCCAGACGTAAACCAAATTCACCATATCGCCGCAGGCCTCCCACTAATCCTGTATTCCAAAGTACTATCGACATAGCGAGTACAAAAATAAAAATTATGATGAATTGTGCATTTTCGGAGTATGCTATCATGAAATCCATCCCTCCTATCCCGCTCATTGCCGACATTGCCAGTGAAAATTTGTCTGCTGGTTTTGTGTTTTTTTCATTAAATTCGCGGGCCAGAGCTACAGCTTTTTTATTTACATAAGGAGAATCATTAAAGAAACCCAGCACCTCACCCGCAGCATTATTCATATCCAATGCATTTCTGACATCCTCAATATCGGCCATAATCAGACCTTTATCCAGGGCTTCGGTTCCAAAATGAATAATTCCGCAAATTTTGAAATTGTACATGGCCATGTCGCCATACATGGTTACCGACATTAAAGTTACTTTATCGTTGATGTGAAGATTCATTTTTTTACACAATTCGTCGGTAACAAGAATTTCGGCTTTGCGAAGCGGAAATCTTCCGCTCAGTAATTTCGACTTCAAATCCATGCGGTCGATTTCATCATTGCTGCCAATTAAATGCAAACCCATCCCCATTACATTTCCCTGCGAACGGGTATTCCCCAGTGTGTCGGGAGCATCCAGCAGTCCGCCAAACTGTATCCTGTCAGTCCAGGTCATATCAGGATATTCGGATCTTAACTTTTTCAACACACCGTCAATATTCATTATTGCATAATCGTTGGGCATTTGCGATTGACTGTTTTTGTAAGCAGAGGTCATCACTTTTACATGACCTGAAGTAAATTTCGCTGTCGATTCAATACTATCCGAGAAAATACCATTCATGTAGGATTGAAGAAAAACAGTTATCATTACCCCCACCGAAACCACGATAACGGGTAACAGGCTCCTGCTTTTATCACGCAACAGTCCTTTAAATAAAAACTTTATCATAATCTCATTATTTTAATAAATGATTCATCTTTTCATTGAGTGTTACAGAGCTTTGCCTCTGATTGCTTCGGTTGGATTCATTTTTGCAATCTTACGGGCAGGAATATAACTAACCAGAGCTGTAAGTACCAGAATAAACAACATTGTTCCGAAAACAAGTCCGGGTGTAACAGAAACATACATTGTATCAGCCATGGCAATTCCAAGCTCACCGGCATCCATATTAAACGAAATTCCCTTAAAAATCATGTGAAGAATGACCGGTGTACCCCAAACAATGCCAACCGCAAAAGACAACAATGCAATAAAAGTACCTTCGAGTGTAAATCGCCAGATGACCTGTTGGCGGGTCATTCCCAAAGCTACCAATGTTCCAATCTCACGCTGACGTTTGAAAATTGACAACACCTGAGTGTCGAAAATAGCTAACATTGCGAGAAGTAAAAAAATGAAATACAGCATATTGGTGCCTTTCGATTTTGTCTTTACCAGAAGACGGGTTGATTCGGTCAGCTTATTTACATCATTGAAATTCCAGCCTTTTACTTTTTCGGCCGCTACCCTGGGCGATTTTATAATAATATTGGCACAGTTATCACGCAGCGTCATTTCCTGCAACTTATCGAGCGACATCCAGATACTTCCATTGTCGATTTCAGGAACTGAAGTTTTAAACACTCCTGCAATTCTGATATCGGCGGCTTCGAAAGTTCCGTATTTATCGCGCCACCTCAGGGTTACCACATCATTCAGATGCAATTTGGTTTGTTTTGCCATGAACGCTCCGATAATAACCGGAATTTCGACACCTTCCTGTTTCAGTGTTGTGGAAGGAATTTTCAGAAGTTGCTGATCGGGTCGGATTCCACGTAGTATAACGCCCTGAATTCTGCCCTGCGGGTAAATACTTGCCTGTGTAATCAGAACCGGCTCAAGTAAATTGTTGTTAACAGCTTTTTGCAGTACTTCGGGTATCTTCACAGCACTCGAATCGAAAGTAAAAGGGTCATACGGATCATAATTTGCCTGCCAGTACTGACCATCAGCTATTTGCCACTTAACGGTGTCGTCCACTGCCTGATTGCTCCAGCCCTTCAACAAACCCTGAAGTAAAATAATCAGTACAAACGAGATGGACAAAACAAACACATTCAGCCAGGTCTTGAGTCCGTTTCCAATCAGACTTCTGAAGGCTGAAGTAAAAAGAAATTTACTTCCGAAGGCTAAATGATGTCCCGGTATTTTTGAGACTTTGGTATTTTTACTATTTGACATTTCGATGGATTTAATAAATTATTCCGGAATTTACTCACTTATTTAAACCATTATCAGTGACCAGTTTATCATCCATTACTTTCCCATCGGACAAACGAATGATTCGTTTCAGATAACCGATTACTTTTTCGTCGTGTGTGGCAAAAATGAAACTTGTATTTAATTCTTCGTTCAGTCTGAGCATGGTTTTGATGATATGATGTGAATTTGCCGAATCGAGGTTTGCAGTCGGTTCATCGGCAAGCACCATCGCCGGTCGTTTCACCATGGCTCTTGCAATCGCAACACGCTGACATTCACCTCCCGACAATTGGGATGGTCGTGAATTTATTTTTTCTGTCAGGCCTACCCATTCCAGTGTTTCGACTACACGCTTTTTACGTTCATCAGCATTCATATTGAGCAGCAAAAGCGGAAACTCAACATTTTCGAATACTGTATAAACAGGTAACAGGTTGTAATTCTGAAATATAAATCCCAATTCCTTTTTACGAAGTTGAGCAGCCTGTCGAGGTGTAAGTTGTCCCACCGATTGGCTCAGTACAATCACCTCTCCTTCGGTGGGTGCATCCAGCGAGCCAATGATATTAAGTAAGGTTGTTTTTCCCGAACCGCTTGGTCCTACCAAACCCGCAAATTCACCTTCGGTAAATTGCAGATTAATTCCGTTGAGTGCCGTAAAAAAGCCGGCACCTACCGGAAATTTTTTAACTAAATTCTTTACTTCTACAATTGTTTTCATTCTTATTCTGGCTATAAATTATTTTCTAAAAATTAAAAGCTGCCATTAATTGTATCCCTTTTCCTGAGAATAAATTGTTAGCTGTTGACTGAAAAGTTAACAGCTGCGAATTCGGGGGATTCAGGTAAGCTATGGCATAAAAACTCCATTTATCATACGTTCGGCTCCAGCTGAAATAATTGAACAGAACATTTTGTACGGGCACAAAAAACAACATTGCCGACAGGTTATCAATGATTGATACCGGATAAGTGAACATTGTACCGATTAAATTCAGTGAAGTTCCGTTTACAAAAAACTGTTCACCGGCATGATATCTCAGGTATTCGATGGTTGCACCCAATCCGTTTCCGAGTGGAAAGGTATAATCGATTCCTGCGTTCCACATGTCCTGAAAATGAGGTGTCAGAGCAGTATTTTTCTGTGTGATGGTTGTCGAACTTTCGAACCACAGTCCAAAACCCAAATCCCATTTGCCATCGAGTCCGATGCGCGACTCGTGAAGCAATAAATAATCATTCAACCGGCTCGAATAAAGAATCGGGGTATGTACCTGTCTGAAATTGGTACTCAGTGCCATTTCTCCCGTAATAACCGGCATTTCCAGACGGCCTCCCAATTCAGGTTTCCACTGTTCGGTTGGGTTCAGTTCCCAGCCTTTGGTATTTTTATTTCCAATCAGCCCCCATGCCCACACACTTGCATTGTTTTCAAAAAAATATTTACCCAACAAACCGTAAACTCCATCGGTGAGTTGTAAAGGATCACGCACATCCATGCCATCGAACCACATCAATGGTCGGAAAAGCTTTGCCTGACCAAAATTAATTTTCTGTAATCCTCCCCGTAATTCAAACTTATCAGTCGCATAGCGCATCCAAACCCGGTAAGGCTTCAAAGTTGCCGAAGCACTTTCTTTCCTGAAATCCTTATAAGTAGTGTTGCCATTAATATTAAATGAAACTTCAAAATCGAACGACGAAATTTTATCCGTATCAAATTTCCCGGTCAGCGCAGGCACAAAGCGACCACCGGGCTGTAATATCAACGGACTTTCAGCCTGCAAGGTAGTCCATCCCACTAACTGCCCGTTGAGATGTACCTTTGCTGAATCGCTTTGAGCTGACAAAGCAGAAGACAATGAATTTCCTAATAAACAGATGATAATCAACACAATATTTTTCATACCGGATTATTTTTTGATTTCAGATGAATGCCATCAACCGGCATAATGCCGAAAATAATCAGATACGAAAGCTGTCGGGTCATGATATCGGTATCAGGAAACAAAGCAAGAGCTTCGTCCGACGATATCAGTTCGAGTTGTTTTTGCAGCATCCACATTACAAAATCTATATTCAATTCGGGGTTCATTTCACCTTTAGCCTGTGCCTGCTTATAAAATTCACGGGTAAGTTGTATTGATTTGGAAGTCAGGTCGCTGAAATAACCAAGTATTTCCTGCGAGTCGGGATGAAAAAAATCGGATATAAACTCTATCGAATAGTCCTTGTTGAAGGCAAATTTCAGTTCAAGAAGTTCCCTCAGCTTTTCCGCAAATGTGATATCTCTGGAATTTATCTGTTCATACATTTCAAAAATGACATTTGACTTTTGCTCCATAATGGCTATTACCAAAGCACTTTTATTCGCATAATATGTATAAAAGGTTTTCCGGCTTACCTGCGATTTTTTGCAAATTTCGTCCACACTCACTTTTTTAAAACCGTGCTTCCAGAATAATTCACGGGCTGTATTTTCAATCTTTTCTTTCTTTGTCATTCGGATATAAACATTAACTGCGCAAAGTTACATATTTTATTTACATTACCAAATTTTGTTACCTTTTTATCGATGTTCTGCATTTGTTCGAATTATTTATTTAACAACAGAATAAAGTTAGTGTCGGTTAATCAATCTATTGGAAAATTAAGTACATTTGTAAGTTGAATAATGAACAAGGTTACATTTAGTTGATAGCAGATTTTACAAAGTAATTCTTTCGCTTTCTATAATTTTGATTTACTGATAATTATAATTAATAAATATTGTTTAGCAATGAAAAAGGAATATTCATTTGAAGAACTCCTGCACAAAGCAGCCTCCTATTGTTCTATCTCTGAACATTGTATAGCCGATGTCAATGAAAAACTTACTTCGTGGGAAGTTCCGGACAAAGACAGAGATAAAATTATTGAGAAATTGGTGGACGACGACTTTATCAACGAAAAACGTTATTGTGTTGCATTCACAAAAGATAAATTTCATTTCAATAAATGGGGAAAAATCAAAATTTCCTATGCCCTGAAACAGAAAGGCATATCAAACGAATTGATTAACAATGCCTTAAAAACGATTGATGAAGGCGAATACGAAGAAATGCTTGCTGTGATTCTGAAAACAAAACTAAAAACCATAAGTTGGGAATACGAGTACGAAAAACAGGGTAAGCTTTTCACCTTCGCTCAGAGCAGAGGTTTCGAAAGCGCTGTCATCGACAGAGTTATCAGGACTTTGGGCTGAACATACCGACTAATAACCATACAAAAAACATAAAATAATTAACATGAGCAGATATACTGAACGCGAAGAAACTGCCAACACGCTGACACACGCTATCGGAATTTTTTTCGGTATTGCGGCAACATGGTTTTTAATGTCCAAAGCCATTCCGACCGGCAATTTATGGCTGATTTTCAGTTATCTGACCTATGTTATTTTTATGACTGCATCTTACGTTACGTCCACTTTGTACCACATCGACAAAAACGAATCACGAAAAAACAAACGCCGAAAATTCGATCACGCCGCCATTTATGTGCATATTGCCGGAACTTACACCCCTTTCACATTGGTGGTTTTAAGAAATCAGGGAGCCTGGGGCTGGACACTATTCGCTATAATATGGATAGCTGCCATCGCAGGGGTTTTGATGAGTTTTATGCATCTTAAAAACGCATCAAAGCTCGAAACTGCCTGTTATGTGGCTATGGGATGGGTGGTTGTATTTGCGTTCAAACCGCTGATTGACGTTTTATCCGTGAGCGGTTCGATGAATGTATTCTGGTGGTTGGTAGGTGGTGGACTTTTTTACACTGTGGGTGCCGTTGTTTACCTGTTAAAGAAAATTGAATTCATGCATGCAATCTGGCACTTATTTGTGCTGGGAGGAAGTATTTGCCATGCCTGTGCAATTTGGCTTATCAATGTTCAGACATTCCCAAATTAGAAATTAACCGGGAAAACTTATATTCCCGGAATACTGATTCCTGTAATTTTACGATACAAATCCAGAGCATAAACATCAGTCATACCCGAAATATAATCGAGTACCGACATGATTTTGCCATAAGTAGAAGCACTGTTTGTTTCATACTGTTCGGGTATTCGCTTCAGAAGTTGCTCCGAATAAGATTTTTGCGGACTTAATACTGCAGTTGTCAGGTGGTCAAGCAAAGTTAGTATAATTTTATATCCCGATAATTCAACGTCCAGAACTTCAGGCGAACAATAGATTTTTCTGACAGCAACTTCGGAGCACCTGCGATAAGCTGACACCGAACTTTCGGGCAATTGTTTTATCAACACAGAATTAAACGTACCTGAAAGGATTGATTTCTCATTTTCAATGAATGCATCGGAACACTGATCGATAAGTAAACCAATGACCGACGACCTTAAATAGGCAATTTGCTCATTCACATCACTTACCATTTTAAGAGTATCGAGCCGTCGGCTTTTCTTTTCTTCGTCGAAAAAATTCAACAAAAGCGACTTGGTTTCTTCGGTCGAAAGGATTTTGAGCTTGTGAGCATCTTCAATGTCCATGATCTGATAACAAATATCGTCGGCTGCTTCTACCAGATAAACCAATGGATGACGCATATAACGGTTTTGATTCAGGGGCGATTTTTCCATTCCTAATGCTGAAGCAATTTTTTCGAAATCAGGTTTTTCAGCTTCGAAAAATCCGAATTTTTGTTTCTTTTCGTCGGCAAAAACAGACGAATACGGATACTTCACAATAGCAGCCAATGTACTGTAAGTCAGAACAAAACCACCTGTTCTTCTGCCGTTAAACTGATGTGTTAACAACCTGAATGCATTGGCATTGCCTTCGAAACAGGTGATATCTTTCCACTCATTTTCAGACAAATGATTTTTAAGCGAAATACCGTTACCTTCTGAAAAATAAGTTGAAATTGCCTTTTCGCCCGAATGACCGAATGGAGGATTGCCCATATCGTGTGCAAGGCAGGCAGCCGAAACAATGGCACCGATTTCGCCGGTAAATGGAGTCTCCGAGCCACGTGATTTAAGTTGATGTGAAACATTTACTCCCAACGATCGGCCAACACAGGCCACTTCGAGACTATGAGTCAATCTGTTGTGGACAAAAACACTTCCGGGCAATGGGAAAACCTGGGTTTTATTCTGTAAACGGCGAAACGGAGCCGAAAAAATCAATCGATCGTAATCGCGTTGAAATTCACTGCGGTCGTCTTTTCTGTTTTCGTGGTAATCTTCCATACCAAAGCGTTTTGTCGAAAGTAGCTGATTCCAGTTCATTGATTGATAGTAATTTTTAAAAATGAGAAATAATGATTATAAAAATGGTGATTCAGGGCATATTGTAACTTTTCAATTCCGATCTAAGCATTTTACTTTTATTGTCAGTAACATGGTCCATCCATTGCCAGAATTTAACACCGTGATTCATTTCCTTAGTATGGCAGAGTTCATGAAGTATTACATAATCAATTAAATGTGCCGGTAAGAGCATCAGATAGAATGAGAGATTAATATTTTTACGTCGCGAGCAACTTCCCCATCGGCTTTTACTTGACTGAATTTTCACATCAGTAAATGTAAAACCATGTTTTGCAGCCAATTGTTTGGTTCGGTTGTACAATAACCGTTTTGCTTCTTTCCGCAAAAAGTAATTGATACCGTTCCAGAAATAATGCTGGGTTTGTTTGGAATTACAATCGGTTTTTTCGGGAAATTCAATCGACAAGACTTCATCTTTCATACTGAAAAACAAATCATTACGATTACATCTTTTTAAAACCACTCTGAAAGTAAGTGTCTGTAGAACTGAATTCTCGTTAAGTAATAAGGGATTCTTACTTTCATTCTGAATGAGTTTTTGTTGTTTTGAAAGTATGCTTTTTTGTTTTGATTCGATAAACTGCAAAGCCTGTCCGGAAGTTGAGTTCAGCGGTAAAGTGACAATCAGTCCATCAGCTTTTATTCGTACTCTGATAACCCGTGCCCTGTTGCTTTTAATAAATTCAATTTTTCCGAAAACTTCTTCTGCATCCATATAAAAGTGAAAATGAAATAAAACAACACAAAGGTACTTTTTTTTTACAAATAAAATATTTGAATGTCAACATAAACAGATAACTTTGCGGACAGGAAAAAAGGTTTAACAGTGTTTGAAATCCACAAAAAGTCAGGTTCAAACTATTTTTCGGACAAAAAATGATAAAAGCAAAAAATATACATAAAAGTTTTGACACACTCGAAGTACTGAAAGGTGTTGATATTGAGATTAAAAAAGGCGAAATTGTTTCAATTGTCGGTCCCAGTGGCGCAGGAAAAACCACCCTGCTTCAAATTCTCGGCACTCTGGATCGCCCGGATAAAGGAGAAATAGAAGTAGATGGTATCAACTTTAGTCAACTGAGCGAAAAGGAGCTGGCAGCTTTCAGGAACAAACACATTGGATTTATCTTTCAGTTTCATCAACTGCTGCCTGAATTTACGGCACTCGAAAATGTTATGATTCCTGCGCTGATTGCGGGAGTCGATGCAAAAGCCGCAAACAAGAAATCGAAGGAACTGATTGAATATCTCGGACTCAACAATCGGTTGGGACATAAACCATCGGAACTTTCGGGAGGTGAAAAGCAAAGGATTGCCGTTGCAAGAGCCCTGATAAATCAGCCCTCACTTATTTTAGCAGACGAACCTTCGGGTAGCCTTGATTCGAAAAACCGGGATGAGTTACACAGACTTTTGTTTGATTTGCGGGACAAATTCGGGCTGACTCTGGTCATAGTGACTCACGATAAAGAACTGGCTTTACTATCGGACAGGGTGATAGAGATGAAAGACGGTAAGATTATACAACAGGTTTAGCCGAAGCCGGTTTTAACGGTACCCATCAAATAAAAAAATTTTATTCCCCCTGAGGAACATAAAAGGCTGCCCAATTATTGAGCAGCCTTTTTATTGAATAATTTACCTGTTACGAAATCTTTTCTATTTCTTCCTGCAGGTTAATTTCATTTCCCTTTTTATCATAAAATTTGTATTGCAAAAATCCGAGTTTCTGAGAAGCAATTACTTTGCAACCCATACCGAATTTAAGTTTCCATCTCGACTTCACCGACACTAAGCCTTTAGAGATATAGGCATCGACATAAGGGTGAAGATGTAAAGTAAAATTACGAACGTTCAGCCTTTTAACCAGAAAATCGATTTTATTTTCGAGCTGATCGGTAAACAGTATTGAAGGTTTGGTATGTCCGGTTCCAAAGCAGGTGGGACAGGTTTCTTCAATATTAATGTGTGTCACAGGGCGAACACGTTGCCTTGTCATTTGCATAAGTCCGAACTTGCTGAGAGGCAAAATATTATGCTTGGCTCTGTCGTTTGACATCATATCACGCATCCTCTCATAGAGTTTTTGTCGATTTTCGGCTTCATGCATATCGATAAAATCTACGACAATAATACCACCCATATCGCGTAACCTGAGTTGACGGGCAATTTCGTCGGCAGCAGCCAGATTTACATCCAGCGCATTAGCTTCCTGTCCGTTTCCTGCTTTAGAGCGATTACCACTGTTCACATCAATTACGTGCAGTGCTTCTGTGTGTTCAATGATCAGATATGCACCACTTTTGAATGAAACCGTTTTGCCGAATGCTGATTTGATCTGTTTGCTTATTCCGAAACTGTCATATATAGGAGCTTCTTCTTTATAAAGCCTCACAATATCTTTTCGTTCCGGAGCTATCAGTTCTACATAATCGCGTACTTCGGTGAATACAGCTGCATCATTGACATAAATATGCTTAAAATTGGTATTGAATAAATCTCTAATTATTCCTACCGTGCGACCTAATTCTTCTAAAATAAGCGAAACACCTTTCGACTGTTGAACTTTGACTATCGCTTCTTCCCAGCGTTTTACCAGAATTTTCAGTTCGTTGTCGAGTTCGGCAACTTTCTTTTCTTCGGCTACTGTACGAACGATAACTCCGAAACCCTTCGGTTTAATGCTTTGTATCAGTTGTTTTAGTCGTACGCGTTCCTCTTCGGTTTTAATTTTTTGTGACACCGACACTTTGTCGGCGAAAGGAATCAGAACCAAAAACCGTCCGGCTATCGAAATTTCAGTGGTCAATCGTGGTCCTTTGGTGGATATTGGTTCTTTGGTAACCTGAACCAATAATTCCTGTCCTGTTTTGAGGATTTCGTTGATTGAGCCGTTTTTTTCAATTTCCGACTGTATTTTAAATTTCTGAATAGCAGGTACTTTTTTTCGGTCGCTGAGTATCTGCGTTGTAAATTGATAAAGAGTATTGAAATTTGAACCTAAATCAAGATAATGTAGAAAAGCGTCTTTATCGTAACCCACATCTACAAATGCTGCATTTAAACCGGGCATTATTTTTTTAACCCTTCCCATATAGATATTACCCACGGCAAATTGTTCTTCACGACTTTCCTGGTGTAATTCTACAAGGTGTTTATCTTCGAGCAGCGCAATAGATATTTCGGATGGTTGTACATCCACTACTAATTCGCTATTCACCTTTTTCTTTTTTTATTGATTTAAATATAAAGAAAAAACAAACTTAAAGCCAAGATACAGCTTATAAGTTTGTTTTCTTGGACTTTAAAAAAAATTAAAGACCATAAAGACTATTTCTTTTTGTGTCTGTTTTTTCTAAGTCTTTTTTTACGCTTGTGCGTCGACATTTTGTGTCGTTTTCTTTTTTTACCGCTTGGCATCTTTGTTTATTTATTTGTTTTGAAAAAAAATTATTTTACTACGCTCACAAATGTTTTTGCAGGTTTAAAAGAAGGAATGTTGTGAGCAGGAATAATAATTGTAGTGTTTTTTGAAATGTTACGGGCTGTTTTTTCAGCACGTTCTTTAACGATAAAGCTACCAAATCCTCTCAAATATACATTGTCATTTTTTGCCAATGAATCTTTTACTGTTTCCATGAAAGCTTCAACGGTTGTCAATACAGTTGCTTTGTCTATGCCTGTATTTTTAGCAATCTCATTTACGATATCTGCTTTTGTCATTTTGGGTAATTTTTAATGAGTTAATAATTAATTATGATTGTTTTGTTTTTTTATTCAAACGGACTGCAAATATATTGCTTTTATTCTGATTAAAAAACAATTGCATCGTTTTTTTTTCAAAAAAAGCATTTTTATAGGTTTTTATTTCCCCGATTTTCGAATTAAATTTTCAATTTCAGTTAAACTAAGGTTGCGACCTTCAATAATTCCCTGTTTGTTAATTAAAACGGTTGCAGGAATTGAACTTATCGCATATTTCTTAGCGCCTTCGCTTTTCCAACCCTGTAAATCAGACACATGCTTCCATATAAGTTTCTGTTTTTCCACTGTGCCTTTCCAGGCAGCTTCGTCATCGTCGAGCGACACGCCCAAAATCTCAATTTTGCCGTTTTTATACTTGTCGTAGAAGATTTTCAAATCGGGTAACGACTGCATACAAGGGCCACACCACGATGCCCAGAAATCTATCAACACATAGTCGGTTTTGCCTATAAGCGAAGATAAAGCAATACTGTCGCCATTGATCGAAGGAAGTTTAATTTCGGTAAATGTTTGTCCTTTTGCCGTTTTTTTCTCGGTTTCGATTCCCTGAATTATTTCAGTGATCCTCGTACGCTTTTTGGTCTGATCGTTCATTAAAGCAATTATTTTTTCTTTTTCGCCTATCGTCATATTATAAAACGAGGTTTCAAAAATGTAATTTCCGGCAACTGTATTAATGTATTCGGTTGCATATTTCTTATCGATTTCAACTTCTTTTTTTTCAAGACTCTTCACTTCTTTTTCCATGGCGGCTCTTTGCTGTGTACCTAACGAACTGTCGGAAAGTGCTTTATAAGTATTCTCGGCACTTATATAAAAACTTTTCTTTTCGCTGAAATATTTTTGCAAAATCTCATTTTGTTCCGTTCCCTGAAAGCGGATATTGTTCAGGGTATCAATTAAAACTTCAATTTTACCATTTTCCAGCACAAAGGGACGACGTACCTTTTCGCCCGATGGAAGCTCAAAACACAAAAATGCAATTTTGGCCGTATCACATCTGCCCTGAAAATGAAAACTTCCGTTCTCAATTTTCACACTGTCGAGCGACGACCACACTCTGTTGATTCTTTCTTTGATTAAAATTGTTTTTCCGCTGAGTTCTCTTATCTGAACTTCTCCCTCAACTTTGTATGATTTTGGTGCACAACTTAAAATGAAAGTTGCTGATAATAAATAAAATAAAATCTTTTTCATAAAATGTATCCTTATTTATTTGTAGTGAATCGGAATGAATTTACCTTTGCATGCAAAGATGCAATTTTTTTTAATATAAATCAATCGGGTTTTTATATAAATTGCAAATTAATACAAAATCGTGTCCGTGATTCAATATATTAATCAGTATATCAACGTTATACATCAATTTTTTAAAAACAAATGCAATTTCAGCAACTCTCGAAAACTCTCATAAAATGGTATCAGACCAACAAACGCGATTTGCCCTGGCGCGAAACAAATGACGCCTATAAAATCTGGATTTCGGAAATTATTTTACAACAAACCCGTGTAAATCAGGGTTTGGACTATTATCTCCGCTTCATCGGTCGCTTTCCGACGGTAGTCGATCTGGCAACTGCTGATGAAGATGAGGTACTTAAATACTGGCAGGGACTCGGTTATTATTCGAGGGCAAGAAATCTGTATAAGTCAGCAAATCAGATAGTTCAACAATATAATGGAAAATTCCCAACCAGTTATGATGATGTATTAAAACTGAAGGGCATCGGTACATACACTGCCTCCGCAATATGTTCATTTGCCTACCATCAGCCTTATGCCGTGGTGGATGGGAATGTATACCGCGTGTTATCCCGGTTTTTTGGTATCGACACAGCTATTGATTCAACTGCCGGTGTTAAATTGTTTGCTGATCTGGTAAATCAGGTGCTGGACCGTCAGAATCCCGGCTTACATAATCAGGCAATAATGGAATTCGGGGCTTTACAATGCGTTCCGGTCTCGCCCGATTGTATTAACTGCCCGTTAAAAACCGACTGCAAAGCTTTTGAAATGAATCTTGTAACACTGCTTCCGGTCAAAGAAAAAAAGGTAAAAGTAAAGAACAGATATTTTAACTACCTGTTCATCGAATTTAACGGCAACACTTTCATGCAAAAAAGAACTGCTGATGATATCTGGAAAAACCTCTATGAATTTCCCCTGATTGAAACAGATGAATTGCTTCTCAGTCCTGAAAAATTAACTTCCAATGTGCAGTTTAAAATTTTATTTGAGGGTATCCGGAATGTAAACATCATTAAGATATCGGCTCCTGTAAAGCACATCCTCACACACAGGATAATAAATGCCGGTTTCATTCACGTTAAGATTAATGAATCAAACCGGCAATTATCGAATCTGATCAGAATACCGTTCGACGAAATACACAATTATGCGGTTTCGAAATTAATCGAATCATTTCTGGAATCAGGCTCTGATTTTAAACGCTGAATTTTATTTGAAGAGAAAATTCTTTTTGACAAGCGCTTCAAACTCATCGTAATCCCTGTAACCAAGTTCGGAAGTATAAGCTGTTTTACTGTTGATAAAAATAATGGTAGGCATTGCTTCCACTTTAAAAAGTTTTGCAAGTTCAGGTTCTTTATCCACGTCAATTCTGTAAACAATAAGTTTGCCCTTGTATTTGTTCTGGATGGTTTGCAGGTGAGGTGCCAGCATTTTGCAGGGACGACACCATGTAGCATAAAAATCAAGAATAACAGGCAATTCACCAACCCTGGTAAATTTAGTGTTTTTGGAATAATTCCATACTTTTTGTTTGAATGTAGCCGCATTTAATTCATCAATGGTTACATCCTTTTGTGCAAACGCTCCCGCACTTACCAATAAAGCCAGAAATAAAATCTGAATTGTTTTTTTCATTTTTTTGTCGAATAATTGTTGGTTACTTTTTTTATTTAATGTTTGTACCTTAGATTTATCTGTCCGACCCTGATTGTTGCAGCCTTCATATCATTCTGCAACTTTTTCAGGTCGCGTTTCAGCAACCGGAGTTCGTAAGTAGCAGCAATTGCTTTCTTATCCTGATCGTTCAGAATATATGAAACGTTTTTTTTGCAAAATAAGTTTACTTTGATTTTTTCGGATTGATGCTGAGAGATGAACTCAACAATACCACCATCGTTTTCATTTTTAAACGTGAGACTTTCCCAATATCCGCCACCATCGCTGAAGTTGTGAAAAACACCGTTTGAACTTTGAGTTGTATCAGTTTGTGCGAATATATCACCAGTTGACACTTTAACTCCCGTGTGATTCAGCTTTGTACCTGAAACATTGCTGATCAGATAAATATCCGCATTATCATCCACGTAGCATTTCAGATAATTTCTGTTGATATTCTGTTCGGTAATTTGGGTTTTATACACAAAATTTCCAAATTCCTGATATTTGTCATCTTTCTCGTATCTGAAATTCTTTTGCAGAGAATCGACCTGTCGGATCTTCAAAGGCAGCAAACTGTCCGAAACAGCCAGCAATGCAGAACTCTGACGCCTGATAATGGTATCCCTGTAAGCTGCAGCTATTCTGCGTTTACTAACCAGACGAGGGTAAATGCGGTGCAAACTGTCGATACTGCCAAGTGCAGCCTGATAGTTATTTTCTTCAATCATTTGCTGTATTTGCAACAGCTGTTGATCGGCTGCTTTTTCGTCACGAGCCCTCCTGCTGCATGAACTCATGAGCACAACCAATACAATGATAACCGGGAAAAAGATTTTATTTGTCATTCGGAAGCTTTGTTAAAATTAAAATTAAAAAACGAATCAAAACATCAACCCGACAGAGAACTCCATACCGGCAGGAAAAATTCGGACGGGTGAAGTATAGTTACGTGTACGGTCATTGGCATATTCGTCGGCATTAGCTATATTTGTCAAAGAGGTTTTGTAGTTCAATTCGCCAAATAATTCAATATTTCCGACAATTTTATAAGCCGTTCCAATTCCGAAAAAACAACCTGCCACACTCGCCGATGTAATATTAATAATATCAACCGGAGGCAGAACAGTAGATGGCAAGGTAGAAACATGTTTCTCATTTGCAGTGATTACAAAACCTGTAGAAATTCCTCCCTGCAAATAATAACTGATCCGGTTGATGGCCTGAGTTCTAACCTTAATGCCCAGCGGAACTTCAATCATTGAATAGTTAATCCGGTAGTTGTCCTTGTTGGTTGTGGTATTTAATGATAAACTGTCAAAAACATAACCTCCCATCGTATTGTAATTAATTCCGGTTACCACCGACAACAACGGGTTCACCTCATACAAGGCAACCAACCCCAACCCATACTTCAAAGTTGCGCCATCGGTCTGTAAATCATTATTTTGTACAGAAAGCCATGAAATAACCGGAGAAATCTTAACACCAAAACTTACATTTGAAAATTTAATTCCCTGCAAAACAGAATTCGGATCAGATTGTGGCCTGATCTGAGCACTAAGCTGCAAGGTCAGAAAAAAGGCAAAAAGCAATATCCATTTTTGTAGCATGATCATAAACTTAAGTATAACAGACATTTAATAAATTGAAATCTTCATCGGAAGAAAAAAATAAATGTGACACACTGAAGGCTGTTAACAGAATCAGAAAAACCATAAGTTGTTCCCTGCATAAAAACCAAAGCCGGATGTCATCAGTTTTAACGTACGAAATCTGTTTTTTGATATATATGTTGATAAAAAACTGACTTACACAATCGCATATTGATATTTTGTGCAAATTTAGCAGTTTTTTTTAATGTTGGATTCATCTGTCATTATAAAAACAGGATGGGATTTGGAATCAGAAGGAACTAAAACCGGAAAACAGAATAATGAAACACATGAATTTTGGCGGTTTTAAACATTTTTAAAATTGTTATTGTTTTAAAACAAAGATTGTTTCGATTACGAATGAGTAAAAATTGCAATTTATTACAAAATGTTTTCAACCAAATCATCGAAATTAATCAAAAATCAATATCTTTGCAGTAGGAATATATTTTCAAAAAAAATATTTAATGTTGAACCGTGCTCATCAATACTTCATTTATTTAACCATCTGCTGGTTGCTCTCTTCGTGCATTACTTCCGAAAAAGTAAACTATATGCAACCACACGGATTCAACATTCCGGCCTACAAAGACAGTATTGTTTTCGAGGATTACAGGTTGCGTGTGGGTGATCGCCTGTTTGTCAAAGTTTATTCGACCGACGAGAAAACGAATATACTTTTCAATGGTGTGACGAACAATTCGCAATCGATGATGTTAAATTCAAATTCGGGGCCCGGTACGGATTTGTACACTTATCAGATTGAACAAAACGGAAGCATCACTTTCCCGATGATAGGTGATGTAAATGTAGCAGGAAAAACACTGAGAGAAGCCACCGCGGTACTCGAAAAAGCACTGCAACCCATTTTTAAATACAGCTCTGTGGAGATGCACATCACCAACAGGTATTTCAGTGTGATAGGAAGTGAAAAATCGGTATTTATTTCAATGCCCCAGGAAAAAATCAATATCTTCAAAGCCCTGGCAATGGCCGGCGATATCGGAATTTATGGCGACAGAAAACGGGTGAGAGTACTCAGGGAAACTGAAAACGGAACAAAAATAAACGTTTTTGACATACGAAGCGCCGATATTATCCATTCACAATATTTTTATATCGAACCGAATGATGTCATCTACATTCAAACTATGAATGAGAAATTTTTCAGCATCACAAATTTCCCGTCGTTTGTATCTACTTTTATTTCAACAATATCGTTCGGAGTTTTGATTTATGACCTTGCCAGCGGTTCGGGTTCAACATCGAAAACTCCCTGAAAATTTAATTTAAAACAATTGCCCGGAAAATTGACTTTTTATCGGATTTTATGAGTAAAAAAATTAACATATTCACATTGATTATAGTTACTCTGATTATGACTTCCTGTTATAATTACCGTAGTATCGGACTTTTGCAGGAACATAATTCATCACTTCCAAAATACAGCAAATCGGAATTTGAGGAGTACAGGATACGTGTGAATGATGAAATTATTTATCGTTTGATGACTTCGGACGAAACGATTTCAAGATTAATCTCCTCCGATAATACAGGAACGTTGCAAAATTTAATTTCATACAGGGTATATCCCGATGGGACAATCGACCTTCCATTTATCAAAAACATTCATGTAGAAGGACTTACAACAAACGAAGCATCAAAAGTTATCGAAAAGAGATTCAGGGAACTGATACCCGATGCGGCTATCAAACTGTCCATTGCCAACAAGACTTTTACGATTATAGGAGAAGCCGGGACCGGAGTTTACAATATCCCGCGCGACAGGTTTACTATCTATCAGGCCTTATCGATGTCGGGCGAACTGGAACATTCGGCCGATTTTAAGCATGTAAGGATTTTGCGTGAGAACAACAAAGGCACTGAAATTCTTGAATTTGACATTCGTCCGGCCAGCATAATCAATTCAAAATACTATTACATTTATCCTAACGACATCATTTATGTCAAAAGAGATTCGTCGGGTTTTTATAAAATTGAAAATACATGGAGTAGTTTTATGGGGTTAATTACCACATCTTTATCATTGTTAATGACAGTGTTATATTATGGTAAATAATCATTTTCAGATCAGAAACATTTCAAAATACATATAATTACAAAAACCATTCTATATGGAACAAAATAAAATTGACAAACCATTTACCGATGAGGAAGATTCAAATTTCGACCTCATGGAATGGGTCCATAATTTCCTTCATTATTGGTACTTATTTGTAATTGGAATTATTATATCGTTAGGGCTCGCCTATCTTCAAAACAGGACATGGCTGCCTACTTACGAAACATCAGGCACACTGATTATTGAGGAATACAGGACATCAAGCAGTACACAGGCTCTGATGCAGGGTTTCGGTGTGCAGGCAGGATATAAAAATGTCGACAATCAGGTCATTATGCTTGGTTCCTATGATTTGATATCAAAAGTGGTCGACAGTTTACCACAACTCGAAGTTGAATATATCTCGAAAGGCCGTTTTAAAACCAGAAATTTATACAACACTTCGCCCATTGAGATTCAGTTTGATTACATAGCCCCAATCGCTTATAACCTTTTGTTTAAAATCAACCTGAATGCCAACGGAACTTATGAAATCACCATTGACAACAACAAACAGTTTAAGGAATTCAGGGCTACAGGCAGAATGGGCGAAAGGATAATGACCAAACTTTTCTACATTACTGTTTACAGTACAAATAGTTACTATACCAACAACGGATTATATTTCCAATTCAGGGACAAAGAATCATTGGTAAATGATTTTTCATCACGCCTTAATTTTCAGTATGTCGTTGAAGGTTCGTCGGTACTCAAAATATCGATGGTAAGCGAAAACCCCGAAAGAGATGTGGATTTTATCAACAAACTTTGCGAAACATTCCTGGCCGAAAACCTTGAACGAAAGAATGACGCTGCAAATAAAACCATCAAGTTTATTGACACTCAGCTCGAAAATATCCAAAAATCGTTGAGTGTTTCGCAGGATGAACTTACAAGCTTTAAACAACGCAATCAAATGGTTGATGTTTCGAGCCGGACAGGTGAGTTATTAACAAAAGCAACCGAGTTTGATGCCGGTTTGTCATCGCTGAAACTAAAAGAAACCTACCTCGATTACCTGACCAATTACCTCAAGACCAATCTTGCTGAAGGTTCAATTGTAGCTCCTACCAGCCTCGGCCTGAACGAGCCAATGCTAATGTCGTTAGTTCAGCAAATCAACGATTTGAATTTAAAGAGAAGCGAGCTGAGCGAAAAAAACTTTTATTATGCAAAATACACCCGTGATATAGAGAACATTAAAGCAGCCATACATGAAGTTACCAAAACCATGCGCGCAAGTCTGGAAATTGAAAAGACCGACTACTACAGCCGAAATGCAAAGGTTCAGAATGAAATAAATCAGCTGCCCAAAAAGGAAATCGAAATGGTTTCGATCGAAAGAAAGTATAAAATGGATGATAATTATTATACTTTCTTCCTGCAAAAAAGAGCTGAAGCCGAAATCCTGAAATCGTCCAATACGCCCGACAATAATATACTTGACAGGGCACGTATCATGTCGATGACCAATGGCGGGAAAAAATCAAAAACCACTTTAATGTTTTTACTCTTTGGTTTGTTGATTCCGGCAGCCATTGTTATTCTGAAAGAATTGTTGAACAACACGATCAGAACCAACAAAGATGTCGAAAAAAATTCCACATTCCAGACCATAGGAATGATCCGGCATACGCAAACTTTCGATCCTTTGCTTGTATCAAAAAATCCACGTTCGGCATTTACAGAAATGTTCAGGGTTATCCGGACACGTATAGAATTTATTGTACAGCGCAAGAAAAATATCCTGATCATGATTACATCAGGTGAATCGGGCGACGGAAAAACCTATTTCGGAATCAATCTGGCCGGTATTTATGCCATGTCGAGCAACAGAACTATTCTGGTTGATATGGACATCCGAAAACCAAGTGTGAATAACAGATTCAATATAACCCAGACAGAAGGAGTTACAAATTATCTGATCGGGCAGACAAGCCTCGATGATGTCATCCTTCATTTACCGGGCATTGATTATGATATTTTACCTGCAGGTACGGTTCCTCCCAATGCGGGCGAACTTATCAGATCAGATAAGATGATTGATATGTTTGCTGAACTCAGAAACAGGTATGATTTTATCATTGTCGATACAAGTCCGATTGGTGTTGTGGCTGATGCTTATTCTATTGCACAGATATCTGATGTCAATCTGTTTATCGTAAGAAGTCAGAAAACCAACAAATCGTTCTTTAAAAAACTCAGTGCACAACTGAAAGCGGATAATATTAAAAATGTATTTACGATTATGAATGATGTTTCGACCGAAGAAAACAATTATTCAAAATATTATTCCAGAAAATATACCTATGGTTACGGATATAGTTACGGATATACTTCAGGTTCGAAGAAGAAGAAAAAGAAAGGTGAATCGTCGGACAAGTATTTCCAGTACTATCAGGATGATTTAGAATTATAACGAATTAAATGAAAAAATGAAAAAAGTTGCTTTGATTACCGGCATAACCGGTCAGGATGGTGCGTATTTAGCCGAATTATTGTTAAAAAAAGGATATATAGTTCACGGACTTAAACGCCGTTCTTCTCTTTTCAATACCGAAAGAATAGATCACCTTTATCAGGATCCACACGTTGATGACCGTAATTTGATATTGCATTACGGCGATATGACCGATTCGATGAATCTGACAAGAATAATACAGGAAACCCAACCCGATGAAATATATAACTTAGCGGCTATGAGCCATGTAAAAGTGAGTTTCGACACACCTGAATACACTGCAAATGCCGACGGTATTGGAACCTTAAGAATACTGGAAGCAGTCCGTCTGCTCGGACTTGTAGATAAAACCCGCATTTATCAGGCTTCTACTTCCGAACTATACGGTTTGGTACAGGAAGTACCACAAAAAGAAACCACTCCTTTTTATCCCCGTTCACCTTATGCCGTGGCTAAAATGTATGCCTACTGGATCACAGTCAATTACCGCGAAGCTTATCATATGCATGCGAGTAACGGTATCCTGTTCAACCATGAATCGCCGCTGAGAGGCGAAACCTTTGTTACCCGTAAAATCACCCGTGCAGCAGCACGTATCGCCATGGGGATGCAGGAAAAAATGTTCCTCGGAAATCTGTCTTCACAACGCGACTGGGGACATGCAAAGGATTATGTAAGAGCAATGTACCTTATTCTGCAACAGGATCAGCCCGACGATTACGTAATTGCTACCGGAATTACAACACGTGTGAGAGAATTCGTCAGACTGGCTTTTGCCGAAATTGGAATTGAAATCAGTTTCAAAGGCGAAGGTGTGGATGAAAAAGGCTATATCACTGCTGTTGACGATAATGTCTTCAACGAAAGAGTTGGAAGTGAATTTAACGCAAATATCAAATTGGTAAAAACTCCGGTGGTCGAAGTCGATGCTGCTTATTTCAGGCCCACAGAGGTTGAATTACTGATTGGTGATGCCACCAAATCGCGAACGAAACTCAACTGGACTCCGGAATATAATCTGAAATCACTGATTGAAGATATGATGCGTTCGGACATTAAGGTAATGAAAAAGGAAACTTACCTCAAAGATGGTGGATTCAGAATTCTGAATTATTTCGAGTAAATCGTGTTTCATAATCAAATCATTATGAATCAAATCATTGAATAATGGAAAAAAATGCAAGAATATATATTGCCGGTCATAATGGAATGGTTGGATCGGCAATAAAAAGAAATCTTGAATCGAAAGGTTTCCACAATATTGTTCATCGTTCGCTCGAAGAGCTGAACCTGCTCAACGAAAAACAGGTAGCAGGATTTTTTGAGGCTGAAAAACCCGAATACGTGGTGCTTGCTGCAGCCAAAGTCGGAGGAATTGTTGCCAATAACACCTACAGAGCACAGTTTATCTACGAAAATCTGATGATACAGAACCATGTCATTCACCAGAGTTATTTACATGGCGTTAAAAAACTATTGTTTTTAGGTTCATCCTGTATTTATCCGCGTTTAGCAGAGCAGCCCATAAAGGAAGAAGCGCTGTTGACCGGCATACTCGAACCAACCAACGAACCATACGCCATCGCAAAAATTGCCGGCATTAAAATGTGTGAAGCATATCATGCCCAGTATGGTTGTAATTTTATTTCGATAATGCCCACCAATCTTTACGGAAGAAATGATAATTATGATCTTGAAAAGTCACATGTACTGCCTGCTCTGATAAGAAAAATGGTATTGGGCAAATATCTGATGGAAAATGACTGGACGGCAATCAGAAATGATCTCAATAAATTACCCGTCGAAGGTGTAAACGGATCATACGAAAAAGAGACCATCATTAAAGTACTCGAAAAATACGGAATAAGCAATTCCGGTACGGGCGTTTCCATCACTCTGTGGGGAACCGGTTCACCTCTGCGTGAGTTTTTACATGTAGATGATATGGCAGATGCAAGCGTATTCTTATTGCTGAATTACGATGCACCGGACAGTATTCCCTCACATGTTAATGCAGGGTTTGGCGAGGACCTCACTATTCGCGGTTTATCCGAAATCGTTAAGGTAACGGTTGGTTATAAGGGAAATGTGATTTGGGACAGCACGAAACCTGACGGAACACCAAGAAAATTAATGGATTCATCGAAGCTACATGGTATGGGTTGGAAACCTCAGATAACACTCGAAGACGGGATAAAAAGAGTTGTTGCCAACTACCTGAGTTAAACCTGTTGATACCGGGAAAAGAACAATCTCCGTTTTAAATAATTGCGGAGCTGATATATTTAGCTCAATTTGCAAATTACCTTCAGTACAGGTCCAGGCTTTACTGAAGGTTTTTTTGTACCGGTAATTTGATTAATACCTGATAATCGTTGAGCGTTTTGTATTTTATAACATATTGATTTTCTTTGTCATATTATAATTTTGTATCTTTGCATCCTGTTAAACAAACAAAAAGTTCACTCATTCTGTAATCTATTGACTTGTCATTTAATCATTTAAAACTTGTGAAGAACTTATTTCTCCTGATATTTTCATTGTTTTTTATCAATGTATTCATCCGGTCCGAGGTGCCTGATAATTACCGTTATGTAAAAACCTGGAAGTTAAAAGACCGTTTTGCCACGGTCGACTCTATTCCGGTCGATACAGCGCATCTCAATTTTCAGGACAAAAATGCGGTTGACAGGTTTAGTATTGCCAATTCATACAATGGTAATTTAGGTTCACCTATTCAATCGAAAATCTATTTCGACCGGCCTGAAAACAATGATTTTCTGTTTTTTAATGCTTATTATCCCTATATTTATCAGATCGAAACTGCCACGTTTTACAATACCAAAACTCCTTTCAGCTCATTAAACTATCTTTCAGGCGGAACATTGTATCGAAAAGAAGATCAAATCGGGTTTTTATTTACTGCCAATGCCAACAAAAAGCTCAATTTCGGAACCACTCTCGATTATATTTATGCCCGTGGTGAATATAAACAACAGGCGGTTAAAAGATTCACCGGAAGCTTATTCGGAACATACTCGGGCGAACGTTATTCAGCTACAGGATTACTTTCGACCAACAATCTGACCAATCAGGAAAACGGTGGAATTACCGGGTCACTTTATCTTACAAATCCACCTGCGCTTTCCGAAGCCAAGGATTTTCCGGTAAAAATAGGAGCCGAAGCTCAATCGACCTATAAACATTCACAGTTCTTTTTCAATCAGCAATACAGTCTGGGATTTCAGCGCGAAATAAAAGCTAAAAATGATTCGGTAAAAACAGAATTCGTGCCTGTAACCCGGTTTGCACATACCATCAGAATTGATGACATGCGCAAAAGATATTATGAAAAAACGGTTGAAAAAGATTTTTACAAAAACACATATTTACCTCTTAAACAAACCAATGACACTGCTGCACTTCAAAAAATGACCAATAACCTTTCGGTGAGTCTGGCCGAGGAGTTCAACAAACTAATGCGGTTTGGGCTGACAGCTTATGTCGAAAATGAAGTGGAACGATTTACATTTACCGAAGATACATTATTGTACAACAGCGTGAAATCTAATACGAGAGCCGGTGCAATTTTATCGAAGGAAAAGGGGCAGAAATTTACTTATCGTTTTTCAGGTGAACTGGATTTTGTAGGTTATAAGGCAGGTGATTTTAATCTCGAAGCACGACTAAACGGATTTTTCAGAATCCTGAAAGATACAATTTCGCTGCAGGCGAGCGGATTTATCAGAAACACCGAACCTTCGTGGTTTTTACAAAAATACCAATCCAATCATTTCAGATGGGACAACAATTTCTCAAAAACATTCAGAACACATGCGGGGGGAAAACTTGCGATACCGACACGTTCATTTTCGTTAGCGGTTGACATTGAAAACATTACCAATCAGATATACTTTGATACACTTGCACTGCCGGTACAACACGACGGAAATATACAAATTCTGTCGGCTCAGCTGAAACAGGATTTTCATGTCGGCAGTTTTACTCTTGAAAACAATGTGGTTTATCAGCTCAGTTCCAATCAGGAGGTGATTCCGTTACCTATGCTGACATTGTTCCACAACCTGTATTATCACGGCAAGTGGTTCAAAGTACTCAGTGTACAACTGGGAACCAACGTAAGGTATCACACAGCTTATTACGCTCCGGCATATATGCCTGCCACCGGACAATTTTATTCACAAAAGGAAATGACCATCGGCAATTATCCGGTGATGAATGCTTATGCCAATTTTCATTTGAAAAGAACACGTTTTTTCATTGAATATTATCATGTGAACCAAATGTTTATGAAGGGTGTTTATTATTCAATGCCTTATTATCCTGTAGATCCGGCGATAGTAAAACTGGGGCTCACATGGAATTTCTATGATTGATGTGTTAAGTGTAAATTGATTTAGCATGATAAACAAAAGTAAAATTTCTGCAATACTGTCGGCCATCGTTTTAGTTGCGCTGGTAGTTATCGTTTTGAAAAATTTTTACTTTAAAAAAACTGACCTTCCATACATACTCGAAAGCGGACGACTTACAGTGGTCACCGACAGTGGAAGTACCGGTTTTGCATTTAAAAACGACAGTATTTACGGTTTTCAGTACGAAATGGTGAAGGCATTTGCCGACAGTCTTGGAGTAGAACTTCAGATTTCGCAGGTGAACGACCCGAAAAAGGCCCTGGACGGATTACTCAGCGGCGAGTTCGATATTGTAGCCAATGCGATGCCTATCACGTCAAATTTACAGCAGGGCATAGTATTTTGCGATCCGTTTTTCAGTTCGAGTCTGGTTCTGATTCAGCACATAACTGACGACTCAACTCAGAATAAAATCATTTCAAATCAGTGTGAATTAGGTAATGACACGATTTATGTAACTCAAAATTCGGTTCATAAATTCAGGATTGAGCATTTATCCGACGAAATAGCCGAGAAAATAAATATAATCGAAATTCCGAAATTAAGTCTGGAAGCCATGGTTCGTTTGGTTTCGACAGGAAAAATTAAAAATACCGCCTGCAACGAAGAAGCAGCGAAGCGATTTAAAAAGCAATTTCCGAACATCGATATTTCATTACATTTAGGCTTTAATCAGAATTACAGTTGGGCACTAAGTGCTAAATCACCTTTATTGCTCGAAAAACTAAATGACTTCCTGGCCGAATTTACCGGAAGTACTGCCTATTGGGATTTATATCGTAAATATTATTAATTTCGGGATATTTCTCTCACTAATTTTTTCATTTAATTAATTATCAAATAAATATGCCATTAAATATTCCAAAAACATTACCGGCCGTTGAAGTATTGCGCGAAGAAAATATATTCGTAATGGACTCTGAACGGGCATCCAATCAGGAAATACGACCATTAAAAATCGTCATTCTGAACCTTATGCCGGTCAAAATAACCACAGAAACAGACTTAATTCGCTTGTTGTCCAACTCACCTTTGCAAATTGAAATTGACTTTCTGCACATGGAAAGTCATAGCTCAAAAAACACCCCGATTGAACATTTAATTACTTTCTACAAAACTTTTGAAGAAATAAGCAAATGCAAGTATGACGGAATGATAATTACAGGTGCACCGGTCGAATTACTTGATTTTGAGGAGGTAAATTACTGGAATGAAATAACAAGGATTTTTGACTGGTCGCGAACAAATGTTACTTCAACCTTTCATATTTGCTGGGCTGCACAGGCGGGATTGTATTATCACTATGGCATACCCAAATATCCGCTGGACAAAAAAATGTTCGGCGTTTTCGAACACTTTAATCACAATCCGCAAAATCCGATTTTCAGAGGTTTCGACGATATTTTTTATGTGCCGCACAGCCGACACACGGAAGTCCGCGTAGCTGACATTTTATCAAACCCCGACCTGACCCTGCTTTCCGAATCGCCCGAATCGGGTGTTTACATGGTAATGGGCAGAAATGGTCGTGAATTTTTCATTACCGGACATTCGGAGTATTCGCCCATGACACTCGATGCCGAGTACAAACGCGATTTGGCAAAAGGCTTACCGATTAATATGCCCCAAAACTATTACCCTGATAATAATCCTGAAAACGAACCGCTTGTCCGTTGGCGAAGTCATGCCAATCTGCTGTTTACCAACTGGTTGAACTATTTCGTTTATCAGGAAACGCCTTACGATCTGGAGAAAATACATTAACAGAACAAAGTATTTTCTCTGACTCACTAATATTATCATCTAATGAAAATTGAACTTCTCTCACCTGCAAAAAATACTGAATGTGGTATTGCCGCTGTCAACCACGGGGCCGATGCCGTATATATAGGTGCTTCGCATTTTGGGGCACGAGCTGCTGCCGGAAATTCATTAGAGGATATTGAAGCCCTTGTTAAGTATGCCCATCAGTTTCGTGTCAAAGTTTATGTTGCTCTCAATACATTGCTAACCGACGATCAACTTGAACAGGCCGAAAAATTAATACGCGATATTTATCAGACAGGCGCCGATGCATTAATCGTTCAGGACATGGGAATTCTGAAGCTAAACCTGCCTCCTATCCCACTCCATGCCAGCACACAAACCGATAACCGCAGCCCGGAAAAAATAAAATTTCTCGAAAAATCCGGATTTTCGCGGGTAGTACTGGCACGCGAACTGAATCTCGATCAAATCAGAACCATCAGTTCACAAACCGAAGCTGAACTTGAAGCATTTGTACACGGTGCCCTCTGTGTAAGTTACAGCGGACAGTGTTACATCAGCGAAGCTATGTGCGGAAGAAGTGCCAACCGTGGTCAATGCGCACAATACTGCCGGTTACCTTATCAGCTGATTGATTCAGATGGAAAGGTTATTTTAAAAAACAAACATTTGCTTTCATTAAAAGACCTCGATCAGTCCGATTCGCTCAGAGAAATGATTGATGCCGGAATTCATTCTTTTAAAATTGAGGGCCGTTTAAAAGATGTGGAATATGTGAAAAACATAACTGCCTTTTACCGTAAAAAATTAGACGCCATTATCGAATCGGATGCCGGTCTGCAAAGAAGCTCGGCTGGTAAAACCCGCTTCTTTTTCGAACCGAACCCTGAGAAAAGCTTTCGTCGTGGCTCTACCGATTACTTTTTACACGGCAGACACAGGGGAATTTTTCAGCCCGATACACCAAAATCGATGGGTGAACCCATAGGCAAAGTAACTTATACAGGACGTAACTTTTTTGAAATGAAAAATTACGAACAACTGAACAACGGTGATGGACTTTGTTTTATCAACAGTCAGGGTGAACTTACAGGTTTTCGGGTAAATAAAGTGGAAGGAAAGCAAATTTTTCCGGCAAATATGCCACGACTCGAAACGGGCGTTTTTATTTACCGTAATCAGGATCAGGCTTTCGATAAAATTTTAAAAGGAAAAACCTCAGAACGAAAGGTTGCTGTTGATATTTGTTTTAACGAGACAAAAAACGGATTCGAAATACAACTTACTGATGAAGACGGAATTTCAACCACCGTTCACTTTGAATTTGAAAAACAAACTGCCCAAAAACCTGAAAATGTATCAGATAACATTAAAAACCAATTATCAAAATCGGGCAATACTATTTTTGAAGTGCGTAACATTGATATAAATATTCAATCGATGTGGTTTTTCCCGGCTTCCACACTTGGCGATTGGCGGCGTCAGGCGATTGAGCAATTGATAGTGGTTCGTGAAAACTCGTATGTTCGTGAATTACCCAAAATACCCGAAAAAACCGATTTTCCAGCCAAAGAACTTACTTATACGGGAAATGTGACCAATCGGTTGGCAGAGAAATTTTACAGGGAAAGCGGAGTTGAAAAAATTGAATTCGGATTTGAGGTCAAAGTACCTGAAAATGTCCCGCTAATGTTTACGAAACACTGTATTAAATATGAAATGGGCTGGTGTCCCCGTGAAGGAAACCAACCCGATTTTAAAGAACCTCTCTTTTTGAGAAACAACGATCAGAGCTATCAGCTCCGTTTTGACTGCAAAAAGTGTGAAATGCAGATTTCCTTTGCTCAGAAATCATAACTCAGGCTTACCACTGCCCTGTGATTGCTGACGATATTAATATTTTCGCCACGACCTGATTTGTTCAGCCATCCGTAACCGGCAGAAGTCAGTTCATATTCCACACCGATTTTGAAATTTGCAAGCTTGTATGAAATGTGCGGTGCTATTCGATACATTCTGTCAATAATTTTCTGACTGTCGGAATAAAAACCGTAGCCGTAAGCTGTAAACTTTTCTTTTGAATCAGGCATTAACTGTTGATTAGTACCCAGATTCTGTGAAACCGCAGCATAAAAACCGTATTGTAAACCTGTACCGTATACCACGTTGATCCACGAAGTGAGTGTATTAAAATTCGTATAAACTGCTTCATTTGTTACAGCATTCGTGCCACTTACCCCATAACCACCTATCATTAAATGGTCGGTCAGGTTTTCGCCATAAATTGCCTTAGCTTTGAACTGCCATTTTTTGTTTACATATTGTGAATATAACATTGTACTTGCCGAAACCAGACTTTCATGATTTATCTTTAATTTCTTGATATCCAACCCCAAACCGGAAATCCAGTTGGATGTTTTTCTTTCGAAACCCAGATAAACATTGGGTAACAAAGCGTTTTTCAAATAAGAAGGACTCGCACCAATTGGTCCCTGTGAAGTATACTGCATTTGATAAATCGCCGACGCAATCACTGCATTTTCTTTCGTCAGGAATTGTTTCCATGAAATCTGGGGACTACGATTGAAAGGTTGAAAAGCGCTTCCGGCATTAGCCGACGGAATAGTAGGGAACACGCTACCGAACAAAGGATGCCATGCCTGCCCGACAATCAGTTCAGACTTTTGCCAGTTAAGTTTCATATAAGCAAGACGTAGCCTGATAAGATAGTAACTGGTACCTGCTCCGCCAAAATCACATTCGATTTTTCCTGTCGATTTTGCTCCCAGAATAGCACTTCCCGTAACATCTACACCCAGCCGGGTATAGACACTCAACATCTCAATTTCTGAAGCACCGTTGACATCTTCGCCTGTCTGATTCGTTGCTACAGGTTTGGGCAGGATATTGAACAAACCGTCCTGAGCCTGTTCATTTTTACGTGAATTGTAGTAAAAGTCATTTTTTATTGACCCGTTGAACTTGTAAGTGATTGAAGGTTCGGTGGCAAAAATACCTGTAAATGAAAAGACTAAAATTATAATTACAGCTGATTTTTTAATTGACATGTTTTAATTTGAATGAATTGATAATTGGGATTATGCACTTAACCTGATTATGCATATATATGTTCGACCAGAATTTTAATACCGATAAGTATCAGTATCAGACCACCAAAAAACTCAACATTAACTCTGATTCGTTTTCTGAATCTGATGCCCAGAAAGACTCCGATAAAAGTGAGAATAAAGCTGATAGTACCAATACTGATAATGGCAAACCAGATTTTATCCGGAAATGGCACAAACACAATACCTGTAGCCAGTGCATCAATACTTGTGGCAACGGCCAGCACAAGCAGAGTTTTCCAATTAAATGGATGAGGAATAATATTGCACTGAGGATCAATAGGTTTCAAACCTTCGACAAACATTTTAATCCCGATAATTTCGAGAAGTACAAATGCAATCCAGTGATCATAGGTAATGAACTCACGCGCAAAGGTATAACCGGCAAAATATCCTATCAAAGGCATAGCCGCCTGAAAAAAACCGAACAGAAAAGCCATTCGGAGCACATTGCCGAATTGAAATTTTTTCAAACAGATTCCCTTGCCGATTGACACAGCAAAACAATCCATGGCTAAACCGATTCCGATGATGATAATTGAGAGTATATCCATTTTGTAATAAAAAGCCCCCAATCCCTAAAGGAAAGTAAAAACTCTGCTTTCAGGTTGGTGGGGGCAATTAATTATTCCCCTTCCGGGGGTAAGGGTTTAAAACATTTTCTTTACCTGTTCGTAAACGTTTTTAGCATTGAAGCCTAACTTTTCGTCTAAAACCTTATAAGGTGCCGAAAAACCGAATGATTCCAATCCGAATACTTTACCGTTTGCTCCGACCAAACCTTCGAGATTGACAGGCAAACCGGCTGTGAGACCGAAGATTTTTGCACCTGCAGGCAAAACACTATTCTGATATTCGGCAGTCTGACTGCGGAACAAGCCTTCGGAAGGAACAGAAACCAAACGAATTCTGATACCTTCGGCACGTAATAAAGCAGCACCTTCGTTCAGAGTAGAAACCTCAGAACCTGAAGCCACCAGGATAACATCGGGATTTCCATCACATGCTACAATATAACCTCCTTTTTCAGCTTGCTGAGCTTCAGCTTTACGTCCGCTGGCAGATGGAAGATCAGTAATATTTTGACGTGAAAGTATTAAAGCTGTCGGAGTTTTTGTATTTTCGAGGGCCATGCGCCATGCAACTGTTGTTTCTTCAACATCAGCCGGACGGAGTACCAGCATTGAATTATGACCCTTGTGATTTTTCAGTTTCTCCATTAAACGGATCTGAGCTTCCTGTTCTACAGGTTCGTGGGTTGGTCCATCTTCACCTACACGGAAAGCGTCATGTGTCCATATAAATTTCACCGGTTGTTCCATAAGAGCAGCCATACGGACAGCAGGTTTCATATAGTCGGAGAATACAAAGAAAGTAGCACAGGCAGGAATAACACCACCGTGTAAACTCATTCCGATTGCAACACACGCCATGGTAAGTTCGGCAACACCGGCCTGCAGGAATGCACCCGAAAAATCACCTTTTGCAAATGCTTTTGTGTTTTTCAGGAATCCATCAGTTTTATCTGAGTTTGATAAATCGGCACTTGTAACCACCATATTTTCGACCTGTTTTGCCAGTTCAGACAAAACTGTAGCCGAAGCGGCACGTGTAGCCTGACCCGGTTTCTGTACAACTGCATCCCAGTTTACATTCACCTTACCGGAGAAGAAGAATTCCAGTTTGGCTGCCAGTTCGGGATTTGCTTTTGCCCATGCATCTTTTTTTGCCATTTTTGCGGCAACAATTACTTTCAGTTCTTCTGCACGTTTGGCATATAAAGCTTTTGTTTCGTCAAAAATCACAAACGGATTTTCAGGATTACCACCAAGATTTTTAATACTTTCCTGATAAGAAGCACCACATTCGCTCAAAGGCATACCGTGTGTTGCACACTGATTTTCGAAACTTGAGCCGTCGGCTTTACGGGCACCTTTACCCATTACAGTTTTACCAATGATCAGAGTCGGTTTTTCATTTTCGGCCTTTGCTTCGGTCAGTGCAGCGCGGATTTGTTCAGCATCACCGCCGTTTATTTCAATTACTTTCCAGCCCCAGGCTAAATATTTTTGAGCTGTATTTTCACTGGTTACAGCATCTGTTCCTGTAGAAAGCTGAATATCATTTGAGTCGTAGAACATAATCAGGTTGTTCAGTCCGAGATGACCTGCCAGACGACCGGCACCCTGCGAAATTTCCTCCTGAACACCACCATCCGAGATATATGCATAAATGGTCTGATTCATTACTTCTCCAAAACGTGCCTGCAGAAATTTGGCTGCAATGGCGGCTCCAACAGCATAAGTATGACCCTGTCCGAGCGGACCCGAAGTATTTTCAACACCACGCATTACATCCACTTCGGGATGTCCGGGAGTAGGACTTCCCCACTGACGGAATTGTGACAATTCATCTAAAGTATACTTCCCGGTACAGGCAAGCACTGAATACAACATGGGCGACATGTGTCCCGGATCGAGGAAAAAACGATCGCGACCTGTCCATTCAGGATGTTGCGGATCGTACTCAAGAAATTCGGAGTACAGCACATTAATAAAATCAGCTCCACCCATGGCTCCGCCCGGATGACCTGATTTTGCTTTCTCAACTGCCGACGCAGCCAGAATACGGATGTTGTCGGCTGCCCGATTTAAAGTTTGAATTGAATTCATAAGTTTTTATTTTTGTTGTTGTTGTGTTTGTTTATTGTCTGCTAATTGCATTCGAATCGGATTATCAGCTGAATTTCAACATATTAAAATTTATAACCAAGGCAATAATTCACTTCCCAATTCGCATTTCCTGTATTTAAACCAAATCCCGGAATATACCAGGGTTTAAATTTTCCGGCTGCATCTTCACTGCTTGTGCTTTTATTTTTAACAGTCCAGCCTAAAAATACATTTTTGAAAATTTCCACGCGCATTCCCGCTACAAATTCAATCCAGACCCTGGTTGCCGGAATATTTTCGTAATTCAGTGTCTGATTTTCGCCCCAGTAATCGTTGACAATCGAAACATCGGTAATATTGTACTTAAAACTTGAGAAACCGACTCTGATTCCGGCGAGAAAAAGATTATTGGTAGGTTTTACCGATTTCTTTTCCTTCATTATGTTAAAGTCAAGGCCCACCCTTCCAAAAACAGCATCGGTTTTGTAGCTAATGTTCGAGGAACTGATTTTGTCGGCACCTCCATAACCTATTTCCACAACAGGGAAATACTTATGTTTCAGATCGGATTGTAGGGCAACTTCGTACGAATAAGTTTCGTGGGTCGATAAAAATGAAGATGCTAAAGGAACCAGATCAACATCGAGTCTGATTCCGTTGAAAAATCTGACCTTAACAGTATCTTTTTGAAGTGCTTTTATCTGCCCGTTTACCTGTGTGCATCCTAATACAAACAGTAAACTAAAAATGATATATCTGAATGTTTTCTGCATTTACATTATTAATTTCCCGATTTATAATTGCCAGTGAATCAATAAAGTGACCGGTTGTCACTACTTCATCAATGGTATGAGCCACCACACATCCACACTCAAGCGACAGATAGTAACCGTCGTTATTCTGATAAAAAACAGATATTGTATCGGTTGTATTGTTGAAGCGAATGATATAATCGGTTTGTTCCGCTTTATTTTTAAGAGGAAGATTGATTGATTTTGTACTCAGCTTTTTTTTATAGTAAAAAGAATCAACACCCAAACCATTCGCCCAAATACTGTCGATGTTGAGCGAAGATTTTGAATAAACCCCGGTTGTGGAATTTTTAGTTTTTGTATAAAACCCGATTTGCATTTTCACTTCTGTATTTTCCCTACAGCTGTCGGTAGAAGTACATGAAGTTAATACAATGAATAACAGTATGATAATTTTATCCGATATTTTCATAAACTAATTTTAACAACAGAAAACTTACATTTTAATAATGAGTTGAAAAATTTTTCAAAATGGCTGATATATTAATTTATCCCTGCAAAATCTCTTACTTCATTTTTCAACAATCCCATTGCAATTTCAGCAGGGCTTTCACCGGTTGACGAATAAACCTGAATAATCAGTGCTGCCAGTTCCGAAGCTTTACTATCGGCTTCTGATTTTGCGGCACATGTATTTATTAACCGGATGAGAGTTTCCTGAGCCAGTTTTACTGCCGACCATAATTCGTCACTCACATAAATTTGTTGTGAAACATTGTGTGCGAACTCTTTTCGAATATTTTCCACCAGCAGCTGTTGCAATTCACCACTTTTCATTTCAGGAGTTACAATACTTACAATCAGCGAATTAGGAACAGTTCTTTCAAGAACAAGGGCCAACCTTTCGTATGCCCTCAACCGTATGGGAGTCAAAACAGAAAGGTTCATTTTTTGCAATTCCTGTTTTCTGTTATTGTCTGCTTCACGCAAAAACTTATCAATCAGTATATAAACTGTTAACAGCACAAGCAGGGCAGGAATTGATATTGTAAGAATTTCTTTCATAAACAACTGAATATTAACCTGTTCAGATTCATATTTACTTATTTCCTGTTTTATATAATTTTATGCTTACAGGTTCAATTGTGATCAGACAACCTTTTTGTAATTGCTGAAAATCCACCTCCATCAGATCATAAAATTTATTCAGCTTTTCGGTTTCATCAATCAATTCGATTACCAATGGTAATTTTTCGGTCAGCTCCCAAAAGCGTGATGTATGAATGTGTTTGCTGCTCGGACCGTAACCTGTAATTCCGCGATAGACCGTTGCACCTGAAATTCCGTACGTTTTCGCTTTCTCTACAATTCGTTCATAAAGTAAATCAGTCCCGATTTTATCGGTGCTGCTTATATAAATTTTCAAAACGCTGTTTTCCATCATCAATATCTTTTAGCTGATTTACAATAAATTAGTCAATGTATATCCTAAATAAACAGCTATAAATCCTAAAATAATACTACCGGCAGTGTACAGCAACACCGAAAGCAACTGGCCATTCTGTATTAACATCAGGTTTTCATTGGTAAACGACGAAAATGTAGTAAAACCTCCACAAAAACCAACCATCAACAACAAACGTAAATCATTGGAAATCAAATCAGTTTTTGCTGAAATCCCGACCAAAAACCCGATGATAAAACTACCGGCTACATTCACGGTAAGCGTTCCCATCGGAATGGAAAGGAAATGCCAGGTAAGATTTAATCCTGCCAGCAGGTACCTCAAGATACTTCCGATACAGCCACCCAAACCTACCAACAACAATTGTTTCATAACTGAATTTTATAACCTGCGGAGAGAACCGAACCATAAATACAATAGTCTTATTTAACAAAACTCCGGTTCCGATCTTAAATTTTGATTAAATTTCTTTTTCAATCAGATAATTATTTCTTTCCGGCGAGTTTCGCGAAATTAATTCACCGATAAAACCGGTCAGGAACAACAAAGTACCCAGAATCATTGCCAGCAATGCCAGATAGAAATACGGGCTTTCGGTAACCAAAGGTGCCCGAACGTGCGATAGCAGCGCATACAATTTATTGGCACCAACCACGAGTACAGCAAAAAATCCGAGCACAAACATCAGACTGCCGTATAATCCAAAGAAGTGCATTGGTTTTTTCCCGAATTTCGAAAGAAACCAAAGTGTAATTAAATCAAGATAACCGTTCACAAAGCGATTCATACCGAATTTTGTTTCTCCGAATTCGCGTTTGCGATGTTCCACCACTTTTTCGCCTATGCGTTTAAACCCTGCGTTTTTGGCAAGATAAGGAATATAACGGTGCATTTCGCCGTAAACCTCTATGTTTTTAACCACATCCACCCTGTAGGCTTTAAGTCCGCAATTCATATCATGCAGCTTAAGACCCGTAACTTTACGAGCTGTAGCGTTATATAATTTTGATGGTAAATTTTTGGTGAGTTTCGAATCTAATCTTTTTTTCTTCCAACCCGAAACCAAATCATAATTTTCGTCAATGATCATGCGGTACAATTCAGGTATTTCGTCAGGACTGTCCTGCAAATCGGCATCCATAGTTATAACCACATCTCCCTGTGCAGCTTTGAATCCGCAATACAAAGCAGGTGATTTCCCGTAATTATTGCGGAATTTTATTCCTTTTACATGCTGCGAATTTTGCTTCAGATCTTCGATAACCTTCCATGAATTATCGGTGCTGCCGTCATTTACGAATATTACTTCGAACGAAAAATTATTTTTGGTCATCACCCGTTCTATCCACTCATATAGTTTCACGAGCGACTCTTCTTCGTTATACAGCGGAATTATTACTGAAATATCCATATTAAATTGATTTGCAACCATTTATAATTTTTACCTACAAGTGGCTATTCAAAAATACTTTTTTCTTTTTTAACAAACCCGGAAAAAATCACTGCCCAAAAGGCCGCTGAAATAGCACCCGAAAGTATATTCATGAAAAACATCGGTACTGGTTTGTAAAACATTTCAATCAATCCGTAAGTTTTATCATCGAGTTCAATACCCATATTTTCGTACACTTTGAATACATCGTTCATCATTGATGCAAAATAATCCTTATTGATAAAACCACTATATATCAGCATTATAACTGCCGAAATAGCAGAACCGAAAAAGTAAATTTTAAACATAAAGCTGAACGCTTTCCCAAAGCTGATGATGCCACCATGGTTTTGTTCACGGTTTTGTACAGCAAATTTGTAAAGCAAAAATAAAATCAGAATGGAGATAAAAAATGAGACTGCACTCAGAAACCCTATTTTAGGAGCTGATAATAAGAACTTTAATGAAATAAGTCCGCCCAAATAAAGCAGACCATAGATAACCGATGATCTTTCGGAATTCTGTTCCATATTTAAAAAATTTTTAGTTTGCAAAAGTACAAAAAAAACATGAGAATAAAAAGGATTCAGATTGTCAGAATCCGATAGCAACACCCGAAAATAAGGTTGAGTTTATGAAACTTCAACATGGCCTGACGGATTTACATCCTTAAAATTTAAATACTTCAGACAATCACGCCGTTCAAAAATACATTTTCGGAAAATTAAAAGCCAAAGTGCTGCTATCTTTTATTATTGATAATCAGTGCTGCAATAACACCGGGCACCCAACCACAAAGTGTAAGAAGAAACACAATTATAAACGAGCCACAGCCCTTATCGACTATAGCCAACGGTGGAAAAATAATGCAAAGAATAACCCTCCAGATTGACATAAAATTTTGATTTTAAAGTTGCTGCAAATATAAATGATTTTTCTTAATCGCAGAATGATGTTATCCGGTAATTAAAAATTCATTTTGCACCGATCGATGCAGTGTTTTTTAAATTTAAGCCTGCTTCAGGTAACAGACTCAATACAGTTGAATTGATATTACTTCGAAAAGAAAACTGAATCCGATCAATTTAAATTGCTTTTTCAGCGACAATTAACTGCCTTAGCGGACTGCTTTTTCAATCAAAGTCATGAAATCCGGAACAAACGATTTAACATGCAAAAATAAAAATGAAACACAGCAGAAGACTTTAAATGCAGCCTCAGGTAGTCATTTTGTCCACATAAAAAATCAAATATTGAACATAATCAGCACCTGACCCTGACTACTTTTGTAACATCATCTTAAATACAATGAATGTTATGAAAAAGTTAATTATTTCAATCACCTTTTTATTTTCGATAGTATACGGATTATTTGCACAATCCGAACAACTTCTCGTCGATGAAAATTTCCAAAGCTGGACCAATTTATCAGCTTCGGCAGCCACAACAGTTGTTTCAAACAAAACTCTGATCACCAACGAAACACTCAATTATTCACTTTGGGGTATTTCGGTTATCAATAACGGATATGCTTCGGGAGCATCCACCAACACACTGAGTACAGCAGGCTGTCTGAAAATGGCAAAAAATACTGAAATTACTACCGGAACCATGTCCATCGAACTATCACCATTGGCTTCGATAACAAAAATCTGGTTTGTTGAATGTACAACCGGTAGTAACCGTGGTTTTAAAGTCTGGAAAAAAAATGCCACTGATGCCGACTGGGTTGCAATTTACAGTACCGTGTGCAATCCAAGTTCAGGAATGGCTGTCAATTTAACTTTAAACGAAACCAATGTAGCCCTGAAATTTACCAATCTTTCGTTGGGTAATTATGCATTCCTGTCGGATTTCAAAATATGGGGAAATGTTTCGGGTGTAGCTATTCCTCCAACTGTAAGTTCGGTAACACCTGCTCACGGGGCTTCAATTCCGGTATCAGGAAGTATCTCGGTAGTTTATTCCGAAAACGTAACCCGTGGCACCGGCAATATTACAATTGGCGGAGTAGCGGTTCCCGAACAAAACATTACGATCAGTAATGCTACTGTTACAATAGCTTACTCCGGACTCAATACCGACAGTTCGTATGAACTTGTGATTCCAGCCGGGGCATTTAAAAACGGGGCAGGCACACCCACTTCCAACGATACAAAAGCAACTTATAAAACTCCTGACACCATCCTTCCGACTTTATCAAATAAATCGGTATCGGACGGAGCAGTTTTACCAGTCAACGGATTTATTTCACTGGTAATGAGCGAAAGTTGTCAGGCCGGCAGCACACAGGTCACTATAGGCAGCAAAAGCATCACTCCTGCAGTTTCAGCCTCCAACGCAAACCTGATGTATATTAATTATAGCGGACTGGCATACGATACTGATTACACATTGGTAATTCCATCAGGAGCCATAACCGATTTATCAGGAAATCCTTATGCAGGAACGAGTATCAGTTTTCACACCGAAGCTGATGCAAAAGGAACACAATTATTTTCATTCACTCCGGATGCCACCTCTGTTCCGGCCACATCAACAGGAACTGTAACACAAACTGTAAACGGTTACACGATTGAATTCGGAGGTGTGGCAAGTGCCGGACCCCGAAGTTCATCGCCTTACACCTACTCTTTTAAAACAAATTATGTATTATTACCTGAATTGCCTTCGGTAGGCGAACTGAGCTTTTACATTCAATCGGGTGGTGGCACTGTACCACAGGAGTATTACATCCAGAAATTAGCTGCCGATGGCACAACATGGAATACTATTGAAACTATAATCCTGGGTACCAATGATAAAAACATGGTTAAAACCGCAGCAGCTCAATCGTCCGTTCCAACCCGGCTCAGGTTGATGTACAACAGTGCTCAGCTCTGGTTATACACCTTAGATGTTTATTCATATACCGGCAACGGACCGGTAGATGATGGTTTAAAGCCAAGCGTCGTTTCTTCGATACCTGCTGATAATGCGGTAGATGTTCCTATCAACGGTTCAATCAAACTGGTATTCAGTGAAAATGTAAAAACAGGAGCCGGCAGTATCACTTTGGATGGAAAAACACTTTCACCCGGAATTGTTGGGAAAAACGTTACTTTGCCCTATTCCAATCTGAAATATGCAACAAATTACACCCTTTCAATCCCGGCAGGTGCAATCCGCGATGCATTTAACAACGACTGTGAAGCCATCTCAATTTCGTTTACAACCAAAGCCAAACCGGCTGTAACTCCGCGATTGTTCAATTTCGTGGTAGCTGCTGACGGCACGGGAAACGGCACTACAATCCAATCGGCATTCGATGCGGTTCCTCTCAATAATTCCTCACAATTTTTGATTTTCGTAAAAAACGGGACATACAACGAATATCCAACACTGGCTGAAACCAAAAACAATGTCAGCCTGATTGGTCAGAGCCAAAGCGGCGTAATCATTACCGGCAACAGACGTAGTGGCGTGGGTGGTTATTCAACTTCCACCTGTCAGACGGTAGAAATTATGGCCGACAATTTTTATTGCGAAAATCTGACGATGCAAAATACAGCCGGTGTCGGAGCAGGTCAGGCAGTAGCATTGAAAGTATATGCCGACAAAGCAGTTTTCAAAAACGTAAAACTAATTGGTTATCAGGATACTCACCTGACATCAAACACAGGTGCAGACCGTCAGTATTATCTGAATTGTGATATTCGTGGTTCGGTCGACTTTATTTTTGGTAATGGTGTATGTTACTTCGATAATTGTTTGCTATATATCCAGGACAGGAATATTGCCAATGTAATTTGTGCACCATCAACATCCGCTGAAAACACTTATGGATATGTATTTAACAATTGTACGATAGACGGAGCAAGTTCGCAGGATGGAATATATAACCTGGGACGACCATGGCAAAATTCACCACGGGCAGTTTATCTGAATACAAAAATGAATATCCTTCCTTCGGGCGGTGGCTGGATCAGTATGAGTACCATCCCTGCACTTTTTGCAGAATACAACAGTGTAAATGCTGCCAATAATCCGGTTGTGGTTGATGCAAGAAACACAGCATTTTCGTATACCGACAGTAACAACAACCTTATCACCGGCAACAGTCCTACAGCTGTATTGACTTCGACTCAGGCTGCAAATTACAGCCTGTCCAATGTCTTAGCCGGTGCCGACTCGTGGGATGCAACACTGAAAGGACAGCAAACAGCAACAGTTTCTGGTATTTCACTGACAAACAATACAATGAGCTGGGCTCAGGTTGACGGTGCTTTGTGTTACCTGATTTTCAAAAATGGAAATTTCGTAACACAAACCACAACTAATTCACTTACAGTAAGTTCAGGAACATACGAACTTATGGCTGTTTCCGAATTCGGTGCATTAAGCGAACCGGTTAGCTTCGTGGCAGATGTTGTTTCGGGAGCGATTCAACCTTCAAGAAATACAGCATTCCTTCAGTCCGCTTATATCGAAAACCAGATTATATTAAAGAATACAGAACTTATCAAATCGGTTTCACTGTTTAATCCGGCAGGTCAGCTTATATACCGTTCCGAAAAAACAGCGGGCAACATTGATTGCAACAGCTTATCATCAGGATGTTACATTCTGAGTTTAAGTACAGAAAACGAAATAATAACCTACAGAATTATCAGGAAATAAGTAAATAAAACTTAGCAGTATTTTGTCAAATTCTCCAACTTTTTCGTTGAAAAATACACATAAAGACAAAATAACATTCTTACTTTTGTACTATTAAAAACATAAAAACAAGTACTATTTTAAAAATTCATGAAAATGACTAAAAAACACGCTTTCAGAAATCGAAATTGGAAAGTCATCTTTTTCATCTCCCTGCTGATTGGACTGACAACTACATTGTCAGCTCAAACAAAATCCGTTTCGGGAATAGTAAGAGATCCTTCGGGCGAAACAATTATCTCTGCATCGGTAGTTGTTAAAGGCACAACTATCGGTACTGTCACCAATGTGAATGGTGAGTTTACAATAAATGTTCCGACCAATGCAAAAACCCTTGTTATTTCCTATGTGGGTATGGAAACTCAGGAAGTTCCTATTGTTGGTACAAATTTAAAAATCGTACTCAAAGATGACTTAAAATCCCTTGAAGAAGTAGTGGTAATTGGTTACGGGACACAAAAAAAGCGCGATTTGACTGGTTCTGTATCATCGGTAAGCGAAAAAGTATTGAAAGACATACCCGTTTCGTCGGTTGCCGAAGCTTTGACCGGAAAATTAACCGGTGTTCAGGTAACGACCACTGAAGGTTCGCCTGATGCTGAAATCAAAATCAGGGTACGTGGAGGTGGTTCAATCACTCAGAGCAATACCCCGCTTTATATTGTTGATGGTTTTGCCAAAGATGATATAAAAGACATTGCACCTTCGGAAATTGAAGAAATATCAGTATTAAAAGATGCATCTTCGACTGCTATTTATGGTTCGCGCGGAGCCAACGGAGTAGTACTTATAACAACCAAATCGGCTAAACAGGGAAAATTATCACTGTCCTACAATGGTTATGTAGGTATGAAAGAAGTTTCCAAAACTTTGCCGGTTTTAACTCCGTTTCAATTTGCCCGCAAGCAATATGAAAGAGCTGTTTGGGGAGGTGGAACCAAGGTTGCCAGTGAATATGAAACATATTTTGGTAATTACGGGGATATTGATTTGTATAATTTTGCAAATGCAACCAACTGGCAAAACGAAACTTTTGGTAATGCCGGTCTGACTCAGAATCATTCTGTTTCGCTAAGCGGAGGTGATAAAAAATTTAATTACAATGCCAATTACAGTCATGTGTATGATAAAGCCATCATGTACATGTCTAATTACAAACGTGACAATGTAAGTGTAAAACTGAAATACACTCCGATAAAATGGTTAAAACTTGATTTGGCGACACGTTACGCTGCGACTACCATTAATGGCTCCGGTGCAAATGACCAGACCGGACTTGAAAAATCAACTTCGGATTCACGTGTAAAAAGCGCAGTTGTTTATACTCCTATTCCATTGAAAAATCTTGTATCGCAGGATGATGATGCGGAAGCATCGGCGAGTTTATATTCGCCTATTCAGTCAACAGAAGACAACAACCGTTATCAGAACAACCATGAGTTCAGCATCAATGGCGGAGCTACTTTCACGTTTAATAAAAATCTGTCGCTGAACAGTACATTCGGTTATACAAAATCTGACAAAACAGACAAACGATTTTTCGGACTTAGTTCATATTATGTTCGCGAAGGTGGAGCTTACAAACGCGACAATGCTACAGCACCCGCAATTTTTCTTGGTGACATCAACAAATCGACCCTTCAAAACACCAATGTATTGAACTACAAGAAAGATAATATTTTCAAAGGGCATAATATTAATGCCATTTTGGGAGAAGAAATGCTGATAAGAACCAACAGTTCATATACTCAGGATATCGAAGCATTTACACGCACTTATATGTCGGCCGACGCATGGGGCAATCCGTCAGATGGTACCGTTCGTCCAACCAGACCATTTACAGCACCCGATTACAGATTGTTATCTTATTTTGGTCGATTGAATTATGACATTAACGACAAATACCTGATAGCATTGATTTTACGTACCGATGCCTCCAGCAAATTTGCAGCAGGTAATCAGTGGGGATTTTTCCCTTCAGGTTCAGTAGGTTGGCGAATTTCGGAAGAACGTTTTATGGAAGGAACAAAAAGCTGGTTGTCGAACCTGAAATTGAGAGGCGGTTTCGGAGCTTCAGGAAACGATAATATCGACGACGGAGCTTTCATTCGTTCATACACTTCAGCTCCCTCCAACTATCTGGAACCGGATGTATTCCCGAGTATTTATTCGGCAGGACAGACACTGGCTAATCCTGATTTGAAATGGGAAACCACAGTTACAAAAAACGTTGGACTTGATTTCGGTTTCTTCAAAAGCCGTTTGAGCGGTTCGGTGGAATTGTACGAAAATAACACTTATGACGCTTTGATGTTAGTGAACATAAGCGGTGTAGGTTATACAAATCAATGGCAAAACGTTGCTTCTACTTCGAACAAGGGTATTGAACTTACACTGAATGCCGATTTAATTAAAACAAAAGATTTTAATCTGGCATTTTCATTTAACATCAGTGCCAATCAAAACAAAGTACTCGAACTTGGAAAATCTACTATTCCACCCTTCAACGAAGCATGGACAAGTTATTCCGAAGCGTCCAACAGTTACACAGTGTCAGTAGGTCAGCCCGTTGGTTTGATTTACGGTTTTCAAAGTGACGGCATGTACAGTGCCGACGACTTTAAATGGAACGGAACCAGCTGGGTGATGAACAATGCAAAATACATTAACAAGGATGCTGTGACTGGAGTTTATACTGATGCCAATGGCAATGCATTTGTCGACAACAGTGGAATTGACGGATTAAGCTGGGGCCCGGGTGCAATGAAACTGAAAGACAATAACGGAGATGGTAAAATTACAATTGATGACAAAGTGTTGATTGGCAATACAAATCCAAAACACTTTGGTGCCTTCGGATTGAACGCATCGTACAAAGGATTTGATGCTACTGTTAACTTCAACTGGGTATATGGCAATCAGATTTATAATGCCACAAAAATTGAATTAACTGCTGCCTATTACAAATACCGTAATACGCTGGCAAGTACGCTAAATTCATATACACAGATTGATTGGAATACCGGAAACAGAATTACCGATGCTGCTACACTTACCACAATGAATGCCAGTGCAGATATATGGGCTGCCCCTACCGGACGTTATGCCACTACTTCGTGGGCAATTGAAGATGGTTCATTTTTACGGTTAAACAACCTTACTTTGGGTTATACTTTGCCCGGCAAAATGACAAAAAAATTCTATGTACAAAAATTGAGAGTTTATGCCTCGGGATACAACCTTGCAATATTCACAAAATATTCGGGTTACGATCCTGAAGTTGATTCACGTCGTGCTACACCGGCAACTCCCGGAGTTGATTATTCAGCTTATCCCAAGAGTCGTTCATACAATGTTGGAGTAAACATAACATTCTAAATTTTAAAACACAATGAAAAAACAAAATATATTATTACTTGCAATTAGTGCGCTTATCATCACATTTTCGACTTCGTGCTCGGATTTCCTTCAGGTTTCGAGTAACTCCCTGTTGAGTGATGATGTTGTATTTACTAATCCGGACTCAGCTAATCAGGGCATTGCTGCCATATACGATATTATCGGTCAAAACAACTCTTACCGTAACCGGCTTTGGTTACAAATGGGTATCAACACAGACATTGAATATCGTTCGGGATGGTCATCGGGTGCTGTTTTAAGTTCCATTAAATCTGACGATTATTTTGCATTGTACAATCCGAATCCAACGGTAGGCGATGGCTATAACAATGCCGATGCTGCTAATCCATGGAGCCGAATTTATCAGGGCATCGAACGCGCCAACCTGGCCATTGCCGGCATACGTAAATACGGCAATCCTGCCGAAGGCAATGATATGGGACAATTACTGGGTGAAGCCCTTACCATGAGAGCTTTTTTCTATTATGATCTAATTAAATGGTGGGGTGATGTTCCTGCCCGCTTTGAACCTGTAAAAGAGGCTACAATTTATGTTGCCAAATCAAACAGAGATACTATTTATAATCAGATTATCAAAGATTTGCAGGAGGCTTCCGGTATTTTATATGCTCCGGGTGCAAATAAATATACCAGCACCACCAAACGGGTGTCGAAAGATGCTGCACGGGGCTTGTTGGCACGTGTTTGTTTGTCGGCAGCAGGCTATTCGATGCGTCCGATATCCGGAACAAACGACTCCGAAATTAAAATTACTGCTTCAGATGCCCGCAGAACTGAATTATACACAATTGCCCGTAATGCCTGCAGAGACATTATTGCAGATGGACATTATTCATTAGCTGCTAATTTTAAGGATATCTTCTACGATCAATGTCAGGACAACGACACTCAGAACCGTGAAACAATCTGGCAATTACCATATTTCATGGGAATCCGTGGTCGTATGGTTTATAACCTTGGTTTACCACGTGATGCTGATGGTATCAATAACAAGGTAACCATCGGTGGTCAGTTTAAAATCATTCCGAGTTTCTTTTACGATTATAATCCAAATGATTCAAGACGTGATATAACGGTAGTTCCGTACAAAGTAGTAAAAAGCACTGTCGATAGTAAAATGGAACAATCATTATCCTCGGGAATCATCGGTTTTAATCTGGGAAAATGGCGCGCCGAATGGATGAAAACTCCTATTTCGGGAACCGACGATGGTGTTTCGCCAATTGTATTGCGTTATGCCGATGTTTTGTTAATGTACGCCGAAGCCGATTTATTCCTCGGAGCAACCGATGGTGCCGAAAAACTGAATATGGTTCGTCGCCGTGCATTCGGACAACCCGTAAATTCAGCATCACCTTATGATTTGCCTCTGACTCTGAACAATATCAAGAAAGAACGTGCACTTGAATTCTGTGGCGAAAATATCCGAAAATACGATTTGGAACGATGGGGTGAATTGAAATCGGGAATTGACAAAGCCAAAGCAAATCTCACTGCATTGCGCGACGGAACCGGCGACTATGCCACAGTACCTGTAACAATTTATTATAAATGGGTGGTTAACAATGCAATTACACCGGGCGAACGAGTATTGGTCATTTACGGTCTGAACCGTGGTGAAACCGACGACAAAACTGTGACTGACCCTACAGGTGGCTGGGTAAAAAAATCCTGGACACAGGGAACTTCGGGAGCTGAATTAGCCCTTAGTGATGGTTTTATAAATAACCTTTATTTAGGCAATCCTGATAAGCGCCAATTATTACCCATTATGAGTCAGATTATGACAACCAGTAACGGAATGTTAGTAAATGATTACGGATATGGTCAATAAAAAAATGCAATTCAAACGATTAATAATATTGAAAATGAAAAATATAAAGAATATATACAGGTTGGCTTTTATTTCACTTATCGGCTTCGTTGCATTATTTTCATCGTGCACTGACGACAATGAACTGGTAATGCCACGCTTGTTTCGTCCGGTAAATTTTAACGCCGAGCTGAATAAAACAGTTGCCACAATTAGTTGGGCTGCAGTTGACAGTGCTGTTTCATACACCTTACAGTTGAGTACCGACAGCCTGAATTTTAATACACTTGTACTCGATACTACGATTACAGGGCTGTCATTTACAAAGGAACTTGCCGGAGAAACAAAGTTTTTTGCAAGATTGTATGCCAATGCTAATGACTCAACCAAACAATCGAAATTCAGCACACTTTCTTTCAAAACTCCTGCTGAAAATATATTTCAGGGTTTTGGAACAAGCATTAATACAGGTAAACTTTACAGTGCCTACATGACTGATTTTAAAACCCTTACCATAAAATGGTCGCCGGGTGCCAATGTTACACACCTGATACTTAGTTCGGAAGACGGTACTTTAAAAGATTCTGTACTTATTTCTGCAGGTGAAGTAGCAGCAGGTCAAAAAACAGTAGGTTCATTAACAAATTCAAACTGGTACATCAAAATTTATAACAACAAAATTCTGAGAGGGAAAACATATGGATTGGTTGAAGGCGATATATTACTTGGATCGACCGATGACCTGCCAACTGCTTTGAACAGCGCAAGTGACGGTCAGGTTATCCTTTTAGCCAAAGATGGTGTATATAAAATGGGAAGTGCCGTTTACCGTTTCTCCAAAAATGTGAAGGTACGGGGAGTTTCACCCACTAATCGTCCTGTACTTTGTATGACAGCAGGTACACCCACAAGCACATCAAACATGCTCGGGTTTGCGGATGCATCCACACTCGATTTTGTGAAATTTGAAAACATCGACTTCAGCGGATATTGCGATAACAATACAACATCCACCAAAATCGGATATTTATTTAACAATAATTTGATGACAACTGTAAAATCATTGAGTTTCAGCAATTGTAACCTGCATAATTTCGGAAACACACCAATGCGGCTACAAGCTTCTAAAAATCAGGTTATTGATACTCTGAGTTTCAACGGTTGTGTCATCAACGATGTCGGATTTTCGAGTACTTATGCAATAGTGAACAGCAATTCTGCCGATTTTATCAATAATATTTACATGAACAATTGTACATTTTATAATTTCAAAGGTTCATTGATATTGCGTACAGTTACCGCTCCTGTAGTGGCAACCATGGGCAACATTAACATTACAAACTGTACCATCAATCAGGGTATGCAGGATGCAGGTTCGGCCCGTTACCTTATTGATGCCAACGGAACAACGGTCACTAATGGCATTAATTTCAGAAATTGTATTTTCGGTAGTACAGGTGGAGCACTCGGTGCAAACGGAGTGAGAAAAGGTACAGCCACAATCTCAGTTACCGGTAGCTATTTCACAACAGATTATATCGATGACCCTGTTACAGTTGTAACTTCGTATTCAATAAAATCAATGATGACAGCAATTTCAGGAGCATCCACCGCTCTCTGGAATGATCCGGTAAACGGGGATTTTAAACTAAAAATGACTTCATTTGCAGGTAAAGGTGTTGCAGGTGATTTACGCTGGTATTAATTTTTTTTAACAAATTAAGATTATGTTGTTTAGAAACTTAAAAATAATTGGTATCATATTTTGCATTGCAACGGTCATAGTACCGTTGCATGCAAAAAACAATTATGCGGTCTATTTTAAAAATCTTCCATTCGGTATGCAGAAGATGGAAGCGCCCCGTTTCAAAAATAATACTGTTAACATCACCGAAACAGGCGGTCTTGGTGATGGTATTACACTGAATACAAGGGCTTTTGAACTGGCAATCGAAAAACTCTCGGCCAAAGGTGGCGGAAAACTTTTGGTGCCGGCAGGTGTTTGGTTTACCGGACCGATAGTTTTAAAATCAAATATAAATCTTCATCTTGAAAAGGGAGCATTAATTCTGTTCTCAACTGATTTTAATTTATATCCACTTGTTAATACCATCTTCGAAGGTTTGGATACCAAACGCTGCCAGTCGCCTATCTCAGCCCGTAATCAGGTGAATATCGCCATTACCGGCGAAGGTACAATCAACGGCTCCGGTGAAGCATGGCGACCCCTCAAAAGATCGAAAGTAACTGAGGTACAATGGAAAAAAACGGTTAAATCGGGCGGAGTGGTCAAAGATAATGACTACTGGTTCCCTTCGGCTAAATCGCTGAAAGGACAGTCGATGAGCGATATGAATGTGCCACGTGGTAATTTATCCGATGAAAAATGGTTAGAAATCAAGGATTTTCTGCGTCCGGTGATGATAAGCCTGATAGAATGTAAAAATGTATTCCTTCAGGGCGTACTGTTCGAAAATTCACCAAGCTGGAATATTCATCCTCTGATGTGCGAAAATCTGATTGTGGATAACATTTTTGCCCGTAATCCGGGTTATGCTCAAAATGGTGATGGTATAGATGTGGAATCATGTAAAAATGTGATGATTGTCAACAGTACTTTCGATGTGGGCGACGACGCTATTTGTATCAAATCAGGTAAAGATGCCGAAGGACGTTTGCGCGCCAAACCCACCGAAAATGTCATTGTCGACAATTGCAAAGTCTTTCAGGGTCACGGTGGATTTGTGGTAGGAAGCGAAATGTCAGGTGGAGTCAGGAACATTTCGGTGAAAAACTGCCAGTTCCTGGGTACCGATGTCGGACTACGCTTTAAAAGCAACCGCGGACGCGGAGGGGTGGTCGAAAATATCTACATCAGTGACATTTATATGTTTAATATCGTTACCGATTCATTCCTGTTCGACCTGTATTATGGCGGAAAATCGGCGTCCGAAGCTCAGGAAGATGGCGATACCAACCCTACTGAAACCACTATTCCTCCGGTCAATGATGAAACACCTGTTTTCAGAAATATTTACGTTAAAAACATCGTTTCACGCAATGCTAACAGAGCCTTGTTTTTCAATGGTCTGCCCGAAATGAACATCACAAATATCAATCTCGAAAACGCTTCTATCAGTTCCAGATCAGGTGCTGTGTTAAGTGAATCGGATGGTATCAAATTTAAAAATTTATCAATTAAAGCAGAACAGGGTCCGGCACTGACATTGCAGAACGTGAAAAACTTCGATTTAAAAGATTTCATTTTCCCTGATAATCAGACGGATGTTGTCAAAGTTGAAGGCAGATCTTCCAATATAAATCTGCCATCCAATATCTCTAAAAATAAAATTGTTGGTCTTTAATTTTTTTAATCAGTTTTATATCAACAACATAATTTAATTATAGATTTCCCTGCTTTGTAATTTTTATCAGTTTCGGTTAGTGGATTAAAAAAGGTATATTGTTTCAAATCAGTCATTTGATGACATTTGTTTCAAATTTATTTCGATCAGTGAAATGATTCAACCTTTTTTAATCCACTAAATTCGTTAAAATTGTCTTTCATCAACTATTCATCAAATTTCCGACATTAGTCCTGCCATGAAAATCAAAACATTAATAGTCCTCATTTTTTCAATCGGGTGCATTACTGCCATTGCCACACCTAAATATTTTGTACGTATGGCCGATTCGGAAATGAAGCGTAATCCTGAGAGCTGGCAAATCGACTTTGCCAAAGCACCGAAATGGGATTACTGCAACGGGCTTGAACTACAGGCTTTTTACAAAGTATGGAAAAAAACCCGCAATGTGAAATACCTGAAATACATCATCAATTACACCGATACGATGATTGCTCCTGACGGGACAATCAGAGGCTATAAACCGGAAGAATACAATATCGATAAGGTAAACTCCGGAAAATTACTATTCCTGCTGTACGAACAGACCAAAGAACAAAAATTCCGGATAGCTCTGGATAATTTGCGTACACAGATGAAAACGCATCCCAAAACAAAATCAGGCGGATTCTGGCATAAAAAGGTTTATCCACATCAAATGTGGTTGGATGGAATTTACATGGCAAGTCCTTTTCTGGCCGAATATGCCCTCCGGTTCAACGAACCTGAGCTTTTCGATGAAGTTTCTCACCAGATTCTAACCATTGCAGCTCATAGTTTTGATCCGGTCACTGGTTTGTACTATCATGGCTGGGATGAAAGCAGGCAGCAGGCCTGGGCAAATCCGTTAACCGGAACATCGCCCAATTTCTGGAGCCGAAGCATAGGCTGGTACATGATGGCAATGGTTGATGTGCTGGAGTTTTTACCGGTCGACCACCCTCGACGCAAAGCAATTATTGAGATTTTTAACGGGTTGTGTGAGTCACTGCTCAAATTCCGGGACCCGGTGTCGGGGATGTGGTATCAGGTAACCGATCAGCCCGGAAAGAAAGGAAACTATGTAGAATCATCAGGCTCGGCAATGTTTGTTTATTCAATTGTAAAAGGCTCACAAAGGGGATTTTTGCCAAAACAATATCTGAAAACAGGAAAACAACTCTACTCACAATTTGTGAAACGATTTGTAAAGGAAAACCCCGACGGGACCATTTCAGTGACCGACTGTTGCGCAGTTGCCGGATTGGGCGGTTCACCCCGCTACAGGGATGGAAGTTATCAGTATTATCTTTCAGAACCCATCCGCGACAATGACCCGAAAACTGTTGCACCATTTCTGATGGTGAGTGTACTGCTGAATAAGTAATGTGAAAATAAAAACATGTTTAATCTTTGCTTGTTAGCTACTTAGCGTACAAAAGATAATTCCGGACTGAAATCAAAAATTAATAAAAATCTATGTTTGACAAAAAATCTCATTTTTACCTGTTATATTTATTATTTCCCGTTTTTCATTTATGTATTTTTCAACCATTAACTGCACAAACTCCCGCTTTTCCGGGTGCCGATGGTGGTGGTAAATTCTGCACAGGTGGTCGCGGAGGTAAAGTATTATATGTTACTTCACTTGCCGATGACGGATCAGTGGGAACGCTTCGCTGGGCTGTAAGTCAAACCGGTGCACGTATAGTCATGTTCAGGGTTTCGGGATTAATAACGCTGAAGAGTGCTTTGAAAATCTCAAACGGCAATATTACAATTGCCGGCCAGACAGCTCCCGGCGACGGTATATGTCTGAAAAATTACGAATTTTATATCGGAGCCGACAACGTAATCATCCGGTACATGCGATTCAGGCTTGGCAACGAAATAATTGGTAATGAGAGCGATGCCATCTGGGGACGGTATCAGAAGAATATTATACTCGACCATTGTTCCATGAGCTGGAGCATCGATGAATGTGCTTCGTTTTACAGCAACGAAAACTTCAGTATGCAGTGGTGTATCATTGCCGAGTCGCTCAATAATGCCGGACACGTAAAAGGTGCTCACGGGTACGGTGGAATCTGGGGTGGTAAAAATGCAAGTTTTCATCACAATCTGATTGCTCATCACAACAGCCGGAATCCACGGTTCAACGGTTGGAAGCGATCAGGCCTGAGTTATACCAATCCATTGGACGAGGAACGACTCGACTTTCGCAACAACGTGATTTATGATTTCGGCGATAATGGTTCTTATGGTGGCGAAGCAGCCGGAAAATACAATATTGTGGCCAATTATATCAAATACGGACCGGCTACCAAAACTTCAATTAAATATAAAGTTACCCAGGTGGACATCGATCCTTCAACTGCTTACGGTCAGCAGTCTGGCACTTACTACATTCAGGATAACTTTGTATACGGAAGTACCACCAATACTCAGAGCAACTGGTCAGGTGTGACTTACGCCGCAGGTGTGAATACAACGCTGTGCAAAGCCGATGTTCCTTTTCAGTGCATACCTGTTGCTCAACACTCTGCCGAAACTGCTTTCGAAAAAGTACTCGAAAACGCCGGTGCTTCACTTGCCCGCGATGCGATTGACAGCCGTATTGTGAATGAAACCCTGAACGGAACTGCAACATATACCGGCTCAGTGACTTTACGCCCCGGAATAATTGACACTCAGAATGATGTGGGCGGATGGCCTGAATATAATTCCACAGTTGCACCTCCCGACTCCAACAGTGATGGTATTCCTGATGGCTGGCTCGAAAACTTCTACCCGGGGAAATCAGCAAACGACCTGAACCCCGATGGTTATACGTTTCTTGAGGTTTATATCAATAGCCTTGTCAAAAACATTACCGACCGACAGAATGAAGGTGCAGTTGTGGCAGGTGTCCAACTTCCTGTTTCAGCAGTTCGTTCGGAAATTTATGCTACTTTCAACAATAATTCAGCAGCCATCCACATTCATTCGGATCAAATCATCAAAAAACTGTATGTCAGAGATATAACAGGAAAGTCCATCGGTTTTTACAATGCCAATGCTTTGAATTATGAAATTGATGCTTCCGGATTGAAACCGGGTATTTATATAATTTCGGTAATTAACGGGCAAAACGAATTAAAAACAATTAAATTTGCATTTTAAGTAAGACGAAGTGTTTCATTTTTCAAAATACAAAGTGGTTATAAACCGCAAATAATAACATCAGCCGTTCACCTGATAAAAATATACTGAAGGCTTTCGGGACTGAAATGCCGATTCCATACGATATAAAAAAACAATTATCAACACATGAATAAACTATTTTATTTCTTCACCCTTTTAATTGCAGCATTTGCCTGTTCAAACGGATTAAATGCTCAGACACCCGCTTTCCCAACAGCCGAAGGTGGTGGAATGTATGCCACAGGAGGACGCGGTGCCAAAGTACTGTACGTCACCTCGCTCGCCGACGATGGTTCCGAGGGAACTTTTCGCTGGGCTGTGAGTCAGAAGGAACCACGCACTGTTTTGTTTAAAGTTTCAGGTTTAATTTCGCTTAAAAGTCCGCTGACCATCAAATACGGCAACCTGACCATTGCCGGACAGACTGCTCCCGGCGATGGCATTTGCCTCAAAGACAATGATGTGTTTTTCGCTGCCGATAATGTGATTGTTCGCTTTTTACGTTTCCGCCTCGGCGATTTGATCAAAGATCATGATCCGGATGCCTTTGGTGGTCGCAACCACCGGAATATTATAATTGACCATTGTTCCTCAAGCTGGTCGATTGATGAATGTGCTTCTTTTTACTCCAACGAAGATTTCAGCATGCAATGGTGTATAATCGCCGAATCGCTCAATAATTCGGAACATCCGAAAGGTGCACACGGCTACGGAGGAATCTGGGGAGGTAAAAATGCAAGTTTCCATCACAACCTCATTGCTCATCACAACAGCCGGAATCCCAGGTTCAACGGACTTCGCCGTTCGGGACTGAAGTACAACAATGCGATGGATGAAGAAAAAGTCGATTTCAGAAATAATGTCATTTATAACTGGGGTGATCACAGCTCTTATGGCGGCGAAAGCGGCTGGTTTAATATTGTTGGAAATTATTTCAAAAGCGGCCCCGCTACCAAACCTGCGATCAGAAGCAGAATAACAAACATCGATATGGATATTCAACCTGAAATCTGTCCGCCCGGATACGGAAAATATTTCATTGCCGGTAACTATGTTGCTGGTTTTCCGGACGTGACTGCCGACAACAGAAAGGGTGTTTCTTTTTCGAAAGGCGTAAACAAAACTGATTGCTTTGTTAATCAACCTTTTGAAACCACACCCGTCAAAACTCAGGATGCTATGGTTGCATATCAGAAAGTGTTGCTGGCTGCAGGTGCTTCGTTGAAACGGGATGTGGTGGATGCCCGTATCATTCGTGAAGTGAAAACCGGAACGGCAACCTTCAAAGGTTCATTGAGTGGTCGTCCGGGTCTGATCGACACCCAGAAAGATGTGGGCGGATGGCCTGTATACAATTCAGTCCCCGCTCCTCCCGACACCAACAACGACGGGATTCCCGATAGTTGGTTAGAAAAAAACTATCCGGGCAAAACAGCCAACGAAGTTGATAACAGCGGTTATACTTATCTCGAAATTTATTTAAACAGTTTAGTTAAATCAATTACTGACAGTCAGTTATGAAAAAGATTTTAATATTTATAATGCTCACAGTCGCCACACTGAACCTGGCATCACAAAATATACCCAATACCATTGTTGTCGACAGAGCCGGAACGGGTCACTTCCGTACCATACAGCAAGCCATCGATTCGGTACGTGCATTTAATCCGGCCGGAACAGTGACCATCTTCATCAAAAAAGGATTCTATAAAGAAAAACTACTGATTCCGACCCACATTTGCAACCTGCACATTGTTGGCGAAGACCGCGACCAAACAATAATAAATTACGACGATCACGCAAATATTAATAAAATGGGAACTTTCAGGACTTCGACCCTGAAGATTTGTGGTAATGACATACTAATGGAAAATATAACCGTCGAAAATTCAGCGGCACAATTGGGTCAGGCAGTGGCACTACATGTCGAAGGCGACCGTATAACCTTCCGCAACTGCCGTTTCCTCGGCAACCAGGACACCATCTACGCCGGACGCGAAAATTCACGACAGTTATTTGAAAATTGCTATATTGAAGGAACAACCGATTTTATATTCGGTCCGTCCACAGCATGGTTCGAAGGATGCACCATACATTGTAAACGCAATTCGTACATAACTGCAGCCAATACACCGCAGTACATCGAATACGGATTCATATTTAATCACTGCAATATAACCCTTGCCGACAGCGTGACAGCCATGTATCTGGGCAGGCCATGGCGGGCATATTCGATGACGGTTTTTATGAATTGCAAGCTGCCCAAAGGTATACAACCATCCGGTTGGGACAACTGGAAAAACCCTGAAAATGAAAAAACAGCCCGTTATGCCGAATACAATAACACCGGCGATGGCGCCTCAACCGGACAACGCGTGAAATGGGCCGGCATCCTTAACAAAGCAGAAGCTTCGAAAATAACACCGGAGCAAGTCTTCAAAAGAACTGATTCATGGATTCCTGCAACGAAATAGTTGCAGGAATTTTTTTGTAGAAGACTACTACTAACGGGTATTATTTTACTTCCAGATTCACTGTTGATGTTAATTACTTTCCTAAAAATGCTGTTACAATAACCATCGTTAAATAAATTTCAGCAGCATAAACAAACCTGTTTAAGCATTCAGATTTTTTTCAATACAAGACATCTATCACAATTCCGGCAATAAACATGAGTTTTTGCCGGAATTGTGATATTTCTTTTTCTTAATTTTCCCGGATAATTACAACTGTCCGTTTAACCAACTTTACTTTCCCATAAGGGGTTTTTAAACTCTCCTTTTAGTCGATAAAATAGCACTGCATTTATATTTATAATCAATTTGATTGTATTAGTTATGTAACTTATGCATAGAAACATAAGTGAATGTGGCCACCTGACTTGTCCCTTTCAAAATTAGTGCGGTCGTAAGTTACAGATAATCAACGTTTGCTTCAAAAAAAGAGCTATTTTTACCGCACTAAAGTGTTTTTTTATGAAAATCAGAGTTATCACAACTGCCTCAAATGCCAAGGCCGTACAGGTTGTGCGATTTCAGAACAACAAGAGAATTGTGTTACAGCATATCGGTTCTGCTCATAGTGAGGAAGAACTAAGCGAATTGATTATTATGGCAGAAGAATGGATAAAAAATTATACTCTCCAGCTATCCGTTTTTCCTGATGAAAATCCTAACAAGTTATTACATCTGAATCACAGTACTTTTATTGGGGTTAAGTATCATTATTTCTACAATCAGATACGTGCTGTTTTTAAGATGATGAAGCTGGATGATTTACCTGTTTTGTTAAATGATTTGGCAATAATAAGGATATTCGAACCTGCCTCAAAGCTCCGCTCTCTTGAATTATTAGAACAATTTTTCAGTGTCTGCCACAATCGTAAAACCTACTACAAGATAGCTCCTGATTGCATTAGTTTAAAGAAAACGGTGGAGGAAAAGGTCGTCAATTTTGCTAAAACTCATTATTCGTTCAATTTCGACATACTGTTTTACGATGTTACAACCCTTTATTTTGAAACATTTGAAGAAGATGACCTTCGCAAGAACGGTTTCTCGAAAGACAACAAATCCCAACAACCACAAATACTAATCGCCCTAATGGTCAGCAAGGAAGGTTTTCCTATTGCATATGAGGTGTTTTCAGGCAATACGTTTGAAGGGCACACGATTATTCCTGTCATTAAAGATTTTATCAAACGAAATGCGGTAAAAGAATTTACAGTGGTGGCTGATGCGGCCATGATTAGCTCTGAAAACGTAAAGCAATTAACTCAAAACAATATCAACTACATTGTTGGAGCAAGGCTTGGGAATACTTCCTCAACTTTACTTGAAACAATCGACAAGCAGATTAGCAGGGAAGATGGGAAGAGTATACGCATAAAAACGGATAACGGCTATCTGATTTGCAGCTACTCTTCAGTAAGGTATCGCAAGGATAAATACGAAATGGAGCAACAAATTGAAAGAGCCCAACAGACAATTGCCAATCCTTCAAAAAGTAAAAGATTAAAATTTACCCAAACCAAAAACCAGAAAATAGAACTAAATCAAGCGCTTATTGAGAAAACCAGGAAACTTCTCGGAATCAAAGGATATTACACCAATCTGGATGTTTCTGTTGCTGACAACAAAACAATTATAGAACGATATCACGAGCTTTACAGAATAGAGCAAGCATTCAGAATCTCAAAAAATGACCTACAAACAAGACCTATCTTCCATTTTAAAGAACAACCTATAAAGCTACATATACTAATATGTTTTATAGCACTGGTGGTATCGAAACATATTGAGTTGAAAACTGGAATATCAATAAGAAAATTCATTGACGAATCTAAGAAAGTAGTTGATGGAGAAATATTGAATCAAATCACACAGAAAATAGTTACGGTGAAAGCCGAGCCAACACCCAGTATGAAAGAAATTTGCAATAGATTATTTTCACCGCACTAAAAAGGACAAGTCAGGAGGAATATAAAAAGCACATTGTTACTCAAAACCAATACAGGAACGTTCGCGAATTTATACGTGATTTTGATAAACACAAAAGTAAGTTTAAGAAAGTCATTTCAGAACAAGAAAATGATTATAACAACCTGTTATTCAGTATATTCAAAACCACAATTGAATGATGTGGATATCCACAAAGATAAGTAACTGAATATCAGCACTTACTTCAATTCGCTTTACTGATAATCAAATATCTAACAAAAAAAATGGCTCTTATAAATAGAGCCATTTTTTTTATGTCAGAGTTACCTTGTCAACTTGTCTTATACTTCCCGAAGAGGAAGCGGATTTGAAAAATCCGCTTTAAAGGGGAAGAATCTCTTATATTTGATCTTATAATAAAAATCTCTTACATGTAAATTTATTAAATATCTTAATATCAATTTATTACAAAATCTGATTAAATAGGGTTATTGAATAATATCTAAAATAGAAAAAAGTAGAAAAAAATGAGAAGAAATTCAAAAAAAGATGAAATACAAATTCGACAATAAATTAACAAATAAGCATAAATATAACTATTTTTTTGTAGTTTTGTGGAATATAAAAGTGAGATTTTAAATCTCTGATTATTTTTTAATTTTAAAATAATGGCCATTAAAAAATCGGAGTTATACAGCACTCTATGGAAAAGCTGTGATGAATTGCGCGGAGGAATGGACGCCAGCCAATACAAGGATTATGTATTGGTGGTATTATTCGTAAAGTATGTAAGCGATAAATATAAAAACGACCCTGATTCGTTGATTGAGATACCCGAAGGGTGTACATTCGACGATTTTATTGCACTGAAAGGCAAATCGAATATAGGGGAAGAAATCAATAAAAAGATGTCGGCACTGGCAGAGGCCAATGATTTGGGTGGGGTGATTAATGTGGCTGATTTTTGCGATGAACAGAAGCTGGGTAAAGGCAAGGATTTGGTGGATACGGTAAGTAACCTGATTGGGATTTTCCAATCATCCGGTTTGGACTTTGGGAAAAATCGAGCAAGCGATGATGACCTGATGGGCGACGCATACGAATACCTGATGAAACACTTTGCCAGCGAAAGCGGTAAAAGCAAAGGTCAGTTTTATACGCCTGCCGAAGTAAGCCGTATTATGGCAAAGGTGATTGGGCTGCAAAATGCACAAGGCGTTTCGACCACCATTTACGATCCCGCCTGTGGTTCGGGTTCGTTATTGCTGCGGGCATTGGCCGAAACGCGCAATGGGGCCACCCTGTACGGACAGGAGAAAGACAGTGCCACGGTGGGTTTGGCAAAGATGAACATGATTCTGCACGGCGAAAATACGGCAGATATTAAACAAGGCGATACCATTAATAACCCGCAACATAAATCGAAAGAGCATGTTAATGCGTTGGTAACTTACGATTTCGTTGTGGCCAATCCGCCCTTTTCTACCAAATCGTGGCTGAAGAGTGCGCTGGAAGAAGATATTTATGGACGCTGGAACTCAACCATAGGTGTACCACCCGAAAAGAACGGTGACTATGCTTTTCTGCTCCATATTATCCGCACCATGAACCGCACGGGACAAGGCGCCTGTATTTTGCCTCACGGTGTATTGTTCCGTGGAAATGCCGAAGCCACTATCCGTAAAAATATTGTGGACAAAGGAGTGATTAAAGGCATTATTGGTTTGCCTGCCAACCTGTTCTACGGCACGGGTATTCCGGCCTGTATTATTGTGCTGGATAAAAAAGATGCTGCCACGCGCAAAGGCATTTTTATGATTGATGCCAAAGCAGGATTTGCAAAGGATGGGCCGAAAAACCGATTGCGGGAGCAGGATGTACGCAAAATAGTAGATACCTGGGAAGCGCAAAAGCCCGTAGCCCATTATGCCCGCTTTGTGGATAAAGAAGAAATTGTACGCAACGAAAACAACCTGAATTTGCCCCGCTATATTGAGTCGGAAGATACCGAAATTGCACAGGACATAGAAGCACACCTCCGGGGAGGATTGCCCACACACGATATTGATTTGCTGCAACATTACTGGGAAGCCTGCCCGGGTTTGAAGGATGCACTGTTTACACCCGACACGCAGCGTGATGGCTATATGAAATTGCAATGTCCAAAGGAACAGATACGGGAAACCATACAGCAGCACCCCAATTTCATAGCACAGGACGAACGTTACAAAGCCCATTTCAACGAATGGAAAGCAGAAGTAGCGGATCTGCTGCACGGAATAAATGCCGATACCAAACCCAAGAACCTGATACAGGAACTGGGCGATTTGTTGCTGGAAAAATTTGCCAGTAATACCTTTTTGGTGGAAGCCTACGATGTGTATGAGCAATTGCTCACCTACTGGAACGACACCATGCAGGACGATGCCTACCTGATAGCAGCTGATGGATGGAAAGCTGAGCTTTACACTCCACAACCCGCAGCCAAAAAAGACAAAGAAGGCAATCTGAAAAAGGTAAAAGAGAAAAAAGCATCCACGCCCGAAGATGTGGTGTGCGATCTCCTGCCCGTGTCGGTAGTGATAGATGCCTGCTTTGGGGAGATGAAAGCACTGATATTGGCAGCCGAGGAAAAAATAGCCGAAGGCGAAACGGCACTCAATGAATTATTGGAAGAAGAAGCCGAAAATTTCTTAGACAGTAGCAACTTTGCGAACGATACCATTAACGACGGCAATGTAAAAAAACGCATCCGCGACCTGAAAAGCAAACCAGATGCTAAAGCCGAAATAAAGGTGTTGGAAAAATACCTGGCGATAAAAGAGGATATAGCCGATGGCAAACGGGTGCAAAAAGCCCTGAAATACGAATTATTGGAGATGCTGGTAAAGAAATACGACAACTTAACCGAAGCAGAAACCAAACAATTGGTGGTAGAGAACAAATGGATGGCTACACTGGCTGCCCTATTGGAGAGTGAAATGCAACAAATCAGCCTAAACCTGACCTCCCGCGTAAGCGAACTTGCCGAACGTTATGCCCAAACCCTATCTGCAATCGATGCCGAGATCGTGGACTTGGAAGAGAAAGTAAAAAGTCACCTTCAGAAAATGGGATTTGTATGGAACTAGCAAAAAGCAATATCGAAAATAAAATATACCTGGTGCGAGGCGTACAGGTAATGCTTGATAGCGACCTGGCAGAATTATACAACACTGAAACAAAATTCATTAACAGAGCTGTTAAGCGCAACGCAAGCCGTTTTCCAACTGAATTTATGTTTCAGTTAACTGAGGAGGAATGGCAAAACTTGAAGTTCCAATCTGGCACCTCAAGCGAGGGACATGGAGGAAGACGGTATTACCCCAATGCATTTACGGAACAGGGAATTGCTATGCTATCGGCTGTGCTGCATACCGAAATAGCCGTGAATGTCAGCATTCAAATAATGAAAGCCTTTGTTGTGATGCGAAAATCCTTAGGGCAAATACATGGTTTATTGCAACGCATGGAGGGATTGGAACTAAAACAATTGAACACCGACCAAAAAATTGAACAGGTTTTCAGACTGCTGGATAAAGAAATCAGCCCCAAACAGGGAATCTTTTTCGAAGGCCAACTATTTGATGCACATGTGTTTGTAAGCGACCTGATAAAGACTTCGAAAACGTCAATTATCGTGGTGGATAATTATGTTGATGAAACCACCTTACTACTGCTTAGTAAACGCAATGAAGATGTGGAATGCAAAGTATTGACACGTATTAGTGCAACTTTAAGAAAAGATTTGGAAAAACACAACCAACAATATCCCTACATTGAATTGATAGAAAACAGAGGAAGCCACGACAGATTTATTATAATTGACAATTCTCGCTTATATCATTTTGGGGCTTCGCTCAAAGACCTTGGCAAGAAATGCTTTGCTTTTAGCCAAATGGACAATCTGCTTCCTGAACTCTCACAAAAACTAATTAAGTTATGAGTAATATCAAACAAGGATATAAGCAAACGGATATTGGAGTGATTCCGGAGGATTGGGAAGTGAAAACTATTTGCGATGGTATTGCAGAAGTAAAAAGTGGAAAACGATTGCCTATGGGATATTATGTGAGTGACACAAAATCTGAGCACCCATATATTAGAGTAATTGATATGATGGTTGGCGGTATTGATACCTCAGATATAAAATATGTCCCTAATGAAGCATATCCTCCAATATCAAACTATCGTATATTTGTAGATGATATATTCATTTCAGTTGCAGGCACGTTAGGTTTAGTGGGTAAAATTCCTAAAGAACTTGATGGAGCTAATCTTACTGAAAATGCAAATAGATTAACCCGAATAAATTGCAATAGAGATTATTTGATGTATTATTTGTTATCTCCATTGATTCAAAATGTAATCCTATCAGAACAAACTATTGGAGCACAGCCAAAACTTGCGTTAAATAGAATAAGAAATTTTCAAATAGGATTACCACCTACAATTCAAGAACAAACCGCCATAGCCACTGCCCTGAGCGATACCGATGCATTGATAGCCGCATTGGATAAGAAAATAGCCAAAAAGCAACAAATCAAGCAGGGCGCTATGCAACAACTGCTTACCGGAAAGAAACGATTGCCAGGGTTTAGCGGGGAATGGGTGGAGAAGAGAGTTGATGAGTTTTCAGATACTTCTTCTGGTGGAACACCTTCAAGATCAAACAGTAATTTCTATACGGGAAACATTCCTTGGGTAACAACAGGTGAATTAAACGATGGATATATAAGCTGTACTAAGGAATATATTTCTGAAGAGGCTTTAAATTGTTCATCTGCTAAGTTATTTCCAGCAAATACAGTTCTTATGGCAATGTATGGTGCTACAATTGGGAAATTAGGAATAATAAATATACCTGCTTCAACAAACCAAGCGTGTTGTGCTTTTTTGTGTGATAATCAACTTGTTGATAATAAGTTTCTTTTTTACAAACTGAGGTTTATTAGAAATGAATTGATTTCTTTAGGAAGTGGTGCAGGCCAACCCAATATAAGTCAGACTGTTATTAGGAATCTTAGTCTATGTATGCCCAATACAATAACCGAGCAAATCGCTATTGCCCAAATCCTCACCGATATGGATAATGAAATAGCGCAGCTTGAAAAAGAGCGGGATAAATACAAAGAACTTAAAGCAGGGATGATGCAGGTGCTGCTGACGGGAAAGGTGAGGTTGGTTTGAGAAAAAATAAAAATCTAATTATATGCCTATAAATCAACTGGTTCAATACTGTCTGGACAATTATAATAAAGATGGTCGTTGTGGAACATGTAGAAATGATTGTAAATGTATCGGAATGGAAGATTGTTACCTATGTATTAAACATATACATGCTATTAATACTACAGACAGGAAATACAATTGTGATAATATCGTATACAATTATGTAATAAAGCATTTATATAGATATTCATCGGAAATTGAAAGATTATTTGACCAATTTGAATCACTTAAAAGAGTTCAAAACTTTAGAATTGCCTCAATCGGTTGCGGCCCATGTTCTGAACTATTTGGTATAAAACAATTTATAGCTAAGAACCATCTTACGCCAACTTTAGAATATATTGGTTTTGATTTCAATCAACAATGGAATCAAATTCAAAACCAAATTATTGAGATATTTGATGATACAATTCAGTTCTTAAATGAAGATGTTTTCTCATATTATGATCAACAACCAGATAGAATGCCCAATGTTTTAATTTTGAATTATGTCTTATCAGATATAGTAAAATTCAATAGAGAAGGAGTTGAGAATTTTATTACACAGCTTCTTGATTTATTTCAAAGGATGAATAATTCATGTATTATCATTAATGATATTAGTTATTACGAACGAAACATTTTAAATCGAAATACTTGGAGAGCACTAAATTACATGAACTTTATTCATGATTCTTTGACTGACAATCAGCTGGTTCAATATCATAAATCAAGATATTATTTTGTGCCACAAAGTGGTTCTGGAATCATTTATGGAAGTAGGCATCCTTCGAAGCTATTAACTTCGGAAATCATTAATGAAGCTCATTTATTTGACCCTTTTAAGTGTTGTGGTAGTTTTCAATTATTTATCCTTAAACAATCGAGGGAATGATACTCAGTGTAAGTCGAAGAACAGATATACCTGCTTTTTATGCCGAGTGGTTTTTCAATCGGATAAAAGAAGGTTTTGTGTATGTTCGTAACCCGATGAACATACATCAGATAAGCAAAGTGCCTATCAATCCGCAGGTGGTTGATTGTATCGTGTTTTGGACAAAGAATCCCAAAGCAATGTTGTCCAGACTAAATGAAATCAAGGAGTATCATTATTATTTCCAATTCACCATTAACCCATACAATCAGGAACTGGAAGTAAAAGTACCCAAAAAGGATAATGTGGTGGAGACTTTTAAAGAACTTTCAAAAAAGATAGGCTCAAACCGTGTAATATGGCGCTACGACCCTATATTATTTACTGATAAAATTGATATTGCCTATCATGTAAAATACTTTGAGGAGCTTGCCAAAAGATTAGAAGGATATACACGCAGATGCACCATCAGTTTTGTTGACTATTATCAAAAGACGGAAAGAAACTTACGTGGAACTACAGCCCGTGAACTTACAGAAAATGAAATTTTTGAACTATCTGATAAACTACTACTCATAGCAGAAAAGTATGGTATGTGTGTACAAACCTGTTCGGAGAAAATAGATTTGGAGAGTCATGGTATTGGACATGGCAAATGTATCGATGATAAAATTGTAGAAGAACTCTTGGGATGTGATATCAAAATATCAAAAGATAAAAACCAACGTAAAGAATGTGGTTGTGTACAAAGCATTGACATAGGAGAATACAATACTTGTGGGCACAATTGTTTGTATTGTTATGCCAGCTTCAACAACGATGTTGTTGCAAAAAACAGATTGAAACACGACCCGAAATCTCCATTGCTCACCGGGCATGTAGAAAGTAATGATACCGTAAAAGATAGGGAGGTTTGCCCATTGAAAAGAGATAATTTATTGTTTTAATTATTATTATATGAATAACCTTCTTACCAGCATATCATTTACAATAAGCTCTAATAAAGGAGTTTATGCATTGTTATTGGGATCAGGTATTTCCAGAAATTCCGGCATTCCAACGGGTTGGGAAATTGTGTTAGATTTGATAAGAAAGTTAGCTTCACAAACAGGTGCCGATTGCCAGGGAAATGAGCTAAATTGGTATATTGAACAATATGGTGAAGAACCTGATTATTCAAATATCTTATCGAAGTTGGTTCTTAAATCTTCAGAAAGAGTTAATCTATTAAAACCTTATTTTGAACCTACCGAAGACGAGAGGGAAAATCATTTAAAAGAGCCAACAAAAGCCCATAAAGCTATTGCACAACTTATAAAAGAAGGATATATAAAAGTAGTTATAACTACAAATTTCGATAGACTTCTTGAAAATGCGTTGCGTGAAATTGGAGTTGAACCTCAGGTTATCAGACATGCTGATGATGTCGATGGAGCAATGCCATTAGTTCACAGCGATTTTACACTTATAAAAATAAATGGTGACTATTTAGATTCCAGATTTTTAAATACGAAGCATGAATTATCGGACTATCCTCAAAAACTGAAAGACTATATTCTGAGAATAATCAATGAATATGGATTGATTACTTGCGGTTGGTCAGGGAAATGGGATACAGGGTTAGTAAACATTATTCGCCAATCTGAAAATTTCCGTTTTAGTAATTACTGGACTTGTGTTGGAAAATGTGAGCAGGAATTAGAAGAATTAGCAACCCTAAGAAAAGGTCAAACTGTTGAAATAACAGATGCAGATTCATTTTTTACAGAAATTTCTGAAAGAATTGACGCGCTGAAAAAAAAACAAAACAATCATCCACTTAATTCCGACATTGCTGTAGAAAGATTGAAACGCTATATTGTAAAAGAAGAAAGCAAAATTCTTTTACATGATTTATTTCATGATGAAATGGAAAGGGTTTATAATCAATTACAAAAAATTAATGATTTCAGTTTATATCCAGATAGTACACATATTCTTCCTCGATTGCAACAGTATGAATCAATTTTGGAGATATTACTTCCGATGGTAATTAATGGCGTATATTGGAGCAAACCAGAGCATTACAATATATTTATTGAACTTATAAAACGGTTGTCCGAACCAATTGATTACAATGGTTCAACATACGAATTAACTAGAGACTTACAGAATTATCCAATCTTGCTTATAGTTTATGCATTAGGCATTTCAGCCGTAAAAAGTAGCAAGTTTGATCTACTGTATCAAGTTTTTCATATTAAAGTAGAAAAACACGTAAGCAGTTATTCAAACAAATCGTATGTATTAGAAAAAATTAATGTCAATAAATACGATAAAGATACCTTTCGTCAAATTCTTGGCAATAGATTTTATACGCCTATGAATGAAAAATTGCTGAGCGTATTACGAGAGAAATTTAAAAAACTAATACCTTCGGAAGATGATATTGAGGATTTATTTGATGTTTTTGAATATATTACATCATTGTGTTACAATGATATAGTTGGAGAAAAAACTGAAAGAGATAATGTGCCAATAGGTAGATATATCTGGAGGAAACGGAATAGAGAGAGTTATTATTTAAATGATTTTCTCAAAGAAGCGGAAAAATCAAAAAACTTATGGATGCCAATCAGTCAAGGAATGTTTAATGGATCATATGAGCATTATTTAGAGGTCAAAAACAAGTCTGATGAGTTTTTAAAAAAAATAGAACATTTTTATTACTGATAACGACAAGTGAAAATCCATGCAAACAAAAAACATACTCCTGTTTAATCCCGTAGGAAAAAATGCGAAAGTAAGCCTTTTTTTCAGGATGATAGGATTGGAATACTGACATTCAAACCATTGTAATATGGATACAAAATATAAAATTGCAGAAATAAACAACATCAAACTCCAGGCTATGCGTCCGTTAGCACCTGAAACATTGAAGTCGTTGCGCGATTATTACCGGATAGGACTGACTTATAGCAGTAATGCCCTGGAAGGGAATAGCCTGACTGAATCGGAGACTAAGGTGGTGATTGAAGATGGTTTGACCATTGAGGGAAAGCCCTTGCGGGACGTATATGAAGCAGTAGGTCATGCCCGAGCCTATGATTATTTGTTTCAGTTGGCTACGCATAAAACTCTGGAGGAGCAAGATATTCTGGAACTGCACCGTCTTTTTTATCAGCAAATTGACCCCGAACATGCCGGGAAATACAGGAATGTCGCCGTATTTATCAGTGGCAGCCAATATTCCGTTACACCTCCACTAAAGATCGGTGCTGAAATGAAAAAGTTTGTAAACTGGTACAACAAACAGGAATCCAGATTGCATCCGGTAGAATTTGCGGCGCTGACTCATAAGAAATTTGTGTTTATTCATCCATTTATTGATGGAAACGGTCGACTTTCCAGACTATTGATGAATCTGGCATTATTACGCAATGAATATAGTATAGCATTGATACCTGCTATATTGCGCCATGAGTATATTTCCTGTTTAGAATTGGCTCACACCAATGATCACCAGTTCAAAGAATTTATTGCCGATAGAGTAATTTCAACGCAAATGGATTTACTTCGCTTATTAAACGATGGCGGTGTAAATAGGAGCATTGGCGGTACAAATAGCGATTTCACAGGGAATAATGGCGGTGTAAATACACTTGAAAAAGAACTTTATCAGACCATTCAAGCCCTTCCAGGAATGAATGCGCCAGCATTGGCCAGTACTTTAAATAAAAGCTTGCGCACAATTCAACGTTACCTAAAAAAACTCATAGATGAAGGGACAGTTGAATTCAAAGGGGCAGCAAAAAATGGGGGATACTTTAAAAAATCAGACTAAATTTATGGAACAAATTGGCTCAAGAGAAATTATTACCCAGAAGCGAATTATCAAACTATTTGAAAAGGAGCTGAAATATCATTTTATGGGTGATCGGACTGATTACGACAATAGTAATATTGACGAAGAAAGGTTGCAAAAATACCTGAAAGGAACTCAACGCTATTCTCCGGCCGAAATAAGCAGCGCCATTACACAACTAAAACGCGCTGCGGGTAATATTGCCACTGGTTTGTATCATGCCAATAAAGAAGTGTATGGATTGCTGCGGTATGGTGTAAATGTGTCGGGCAGTGCCGGTTATAGTACTGCAAAAAGCAGCAACACCACCAAAAAATATGCTCACCTGATAGACTGGAAAAACCCGCAAGCCAATGACTTTTATATTGCCGAAGAAGTAACCGTAAAAGGACGCAACACCAAACGCCCTGATTTGGTGATTTTTGTAAATGGTATTGCTTTGGTTGTGATTGAGTTAAAGCGCAGTACCGTTTCAGTCCATCATGGCATTCGTCAGAATCTGGACAATCAGTCGGATGAATTTATCCCTCAATTCTTTACTACCGTTCAATTGGTTTTTGCCGGTAACGATACCGAAGGACTGCATTATGGCGTAATAAATACCCCTGAAAAATTCTGGTTGCGCTGGAAGGAGCCGAATCCGGTTGTTGCAAATGAACTCGACAGAAGCATTCTGCAATTCTTCGATAAAGGTCGTTTGTTGGAATACATTCACGACTTTTTGATTTTTGATGGAGGAATCAAAAAAGCCGCCCGCCCCAATCAGTATTTTGCCATTCAGGCCGCACGCCCCCGCGTGAGAACCAAAGACAGTGGTATAATCTGGCACTCACAAGGTTCAGGGAAAAGTCTTACCATGATATGGTTGGCTAAATGGATTCGTGAAAACATAGACGATGCCCGTGTGGTGGTGATTACCGACCGCGAAGAACTGGACGAACAGATTGAAACAGGCTTTAAAGGTGTAGATGAAAAAATAGCAAGAGCCAAATCGGGTGCATCGCTTATCTCTATGCTAAACGATGCCAATCCGTGGTTAATATGCACACTTATCCATAAATTCGGCAACAAAACAGATAGCGACTTACCCGAAGTAGGTAGTAAAAAAGCCAATAAATCGTTGGAACTATACCTTAAAGAAGTGCAGGATAAACTACCTCAGAACTTTAAACCCAAAGGAAATATCTTTGTATTTATTGATGAGTGTCACCGTACACAAGGTGGAATGTTGCATGAAGCCATGAAAGCCATTATGGGTGAGGATGTGATGTTGATTGGTTTTACAGGTACGCCGCTTTTGAAAACCGATAAAAAGAATTCGCTGGAAACTTTTGGAACGTATATACATACCTATAAATTCGACGAGGCTGTAGATGACCGGGTGGTGTTAGACTTACGCTACGAAGCCCGCGATGTACCACAATACCTGGGAAATAAAAATAAAATAGACGAGTGGTTCGAAAACCGAACCAGCGGTTTGTCCAATGTTGCCAAATCTTTACTGAAAGACCGTTGGGCGCGTATGGAAAAACTCTTTAGTAGCAAAGAGCGTATGCAACGTATTGTGGCTGATATTTGTACGGATATGGATACCAAACGACCGTTACAGTGCGGTTATGGGAATGCCATGTTGGTGGCGGATAGTATTTATCAGGCTTGTCGCTTTTGGGAATTGTTTCAGGATACTGATTTGAAGGGACATTGCGCCGTAGTAACCAGTTACGAGGCAAATGCATCGGATATAAAGGATGAAGCCACCGGCGCAGGTGATACGGAAGAAAAGGTAAAATATGAAATTACCAAACGGATGATGGGCGAGAAAACGCCCGAACAGTTTGAAAAATGGGCCAAAAATGAATTTATCGAACACCCGGCTTCCATGAAGTTGTTGATAGTGGTAGATAAGCTACTTACCGGATTTGACGCTCCTGCAGCTACTTATTTGTATATCGACAAAAAGATGCGGGATCATAATCTGTTTCAGGCCATTTGTCGAGTAAACAGAGTAGATTCGGAAGAAAAAGATTTTGGTTATATTATCGACTATCAGGATTTGTTTGGTAACATCCGAAATGCCATAGAGGATTATACCTCGGAAGCATTTGAAGGTTACGATAAGGAAGATGTAAGTAATTTGTTGAATAACCGTTTGACCGAAGGGCGCAAGGGTTTGGAAGATGCTTTACAGGCTGTTGTTACGCTCTGTGAAGTAGTGGACCCACAAACACGGGAGGGCTTCTTTGTTTATTTTGTGTATAGTGAGGCAACAGCACCCGAAAGCCAAAGTGCAGAAACAGAAGCCAATGCAGAAAAACGGGAAAAACTGTATAAACTGGTTTCAACACTGGTTCGCAGGTATATTGATATAGCCAACGATATGGCTAAAGCTGGGTATAGCTCAACTGAAGCTGCTGAAATAAAGAAACTGGTTGACTTCTACAACGATCTGAAAGACGAAATTAAACTGAAAAGTGGTGATGCACTGGATTTGAAATTCTACGATCCCGCCATGCGTCAGTTGATTGATTACTATGTGCGTGCTGAGGATAGTGAGGAAATATTCAAGCTGGAAGATATTTCGTTTTTGGAATTGATTGATTTGGAAGGTGAAGATGCGATAGATAAGTTACCTGTTCAAATAAAAAACAATCAACGTTCGGTAGCCGAAACATTGGTGGCTAACATGCGTAAAATGATTATCAACGAACGTCCGAATAATCCGGCTTATTTTGATAAAATATCTGAATTGCTTAATCAGTTGATTTTAGATCAAAAGGCAGAAAAAATTTCTTACAAAGAAATGATTGACCGAATGATTGAAAAAATCAAAGAAGTCAGGGGAAAAGTCAAAACCAGGTATCCGGCAGCAATCAATACTTCAGGTAAGCAGGCTCTTTATGACAACCTGAATCAGGATGAAAATACCGCTTTAAAAGTTCATGATGCAGTTGTGACCTATGCAAAACATGGTTGGAGGAATAACGATGTTCCTGCAAAAATGAAACAGGTACGTAAAGCAGTAAAAAATGCTATACCTGATAAGGACGATGAAACGCTAAGAGAAATCATGAGTATTATTATTGCTCACAAGGAGTATTAATGGAAATCATTACCGTAAATAAAATAGCTGTTGAGGTGGAGTGGAAAGAGATTAAAAACATCCACCTGACAGTTTACCCACCCGAAGCCCGGGTGCATATTTCCGCACCTATGAGTATGCAGCTTGATTCGATACGCCTGTATGTCATCACCAAACTGGAATGGATAAATAAACGTATAGAGATGATTCGAAATCAGACACGTCAAACTGATCGGGAATATGTTTCGGGAGAAAATCATTATTATAAAGGAATCCGCTATCGATTGAATGTGGTTTATCAGCAAGCGCCACCATCAGTGAATTTAGCCGGCACTCAATATATCAACCTGTATGTGCGGGAAGCTGCAACAACAGAAAAACGGGCAGAAATAATGCGGGAATGGTATCGGGCAGAATTGAAAGCTACGCTCCCGCCCCTTATTGCTAAATGGGAAGAAATTCTTCAGGTAAAAGCCAGTCATTGGGAAGTGAAACAGATGAAAACACTTTGGGGAAGTTGTAATCATAAAACTCAACGTATTATTTTTAATTTAGAATTAATAAAGAAACCAACTCATTGTATTGAGTATATAGTTGCACACGAAATGACTCATTTGGTAGAGAGGTTACACAATTCAAAATTTACAGCCATTTTAGATGCACATATCCCAACGTGGAGATTGTTGAAAGATGAGTTGAATGAGTTTGTGGTATAAAAACTTATTGAACTCATTCATTTAAACTATAAGTCAATTTGTACAATCAAAATTAATGCATCTTTGTTTTAGCTTGTAATGTAGGCTTCCCCTACTTCCAGACCCCTATAAATTAGAGTTTCAATCTATTTTGCATGATTTTTTAAACTTCAACAAGCACTTTGTAATTTAACGATTTATGTGGTCAGTTATGGTTGTAATCCATCATCCAATAATACGTTTTTACTTTCACCTCATCAAAAGTTTTAAAAGTATAAGCATTTAATAGTTCTCTTCTGAGTGAACCATTGAACCTATCGATATAGGAATTTAGAGTTGGTTCACCAGGCTGAATAATTTCCATTAGAATTTTGTTCTCGTGGCACCATAAATCAAGCTTTCTGCTTATGAACTCAGAACCGTTATCCGACCTGATCATCTGGGGAAGCTCTACGACTTTTTTGAATCTTTCAAGTACTCGAATCACACGTTGAGCATGCAAAGTTGTATCTACCTCAATAGCCAGAACTTGTCTGTTATAATGGTTTGACCCCCTATTCTTTGGACTGTTTTAACTAATAAGTTTGAGACAAAGTTAGTCTCGTGGTTTGACCCCCTATTCTTTGGACTGTTTTAACTAATAAGTTTGAGACAAAGT
>CALCBD010000059.1 GCA_937897985.1 uncultured Paludibacter sp.
ATAATTAATAAAATCACCGGTAATTCTGAATATAAGCCAAGCCTCACCCTTTAGGGGGTGGCCTGGTCAGTGAAAAAACGATAAAAATACTTACAAACTTCAGTTTTAGCCAAATTAACAAAAATGCTGTTCATTATACGAATCATTAACTGCTGTGCATCACGAACTTTTTATTACTTTTGTAGCTCAAAATAAGTAACGTACAAAAATAAGTAAAAATCATTACACCGACAACCATGCAACGAGTACATTTTATTGCCATTGGGGGAGCTGCCATGCATAATCTGGCTATAGCCATCAGTAAAAAAAATAACTTTCTTGTTACCGGCTCGGATGACGAGATATTTGAACCATCCTACAGTCGTCTGAAAAACAGCGGTTTGTTGCCCGACCAAATGGGTTGGTTTCCCGAAAGAATACACAAGGGATTGTCGGCTGTAATCATCGGGATGCATGCCACCGAAGACAATCCGGAATTAAAACGTGCCAAGGAACTTGGATTAAAGATTTTCTCGTTTCCCGAATATCTGTACCAGCAAACACGTAGCAAAACACGAATTGTTGTAGGTGGAAGTCACGGAAAAACAACAACCACTGCTATAATACTTTTTGTATTGAAACAATTAAAAATCGATGCCGATTATATGGTGGGAGCTCAGATTGAAGGATTCGACAATATGGTAAAACTCTCGTACGAGGCAAGAATAGCCGTATTCGAAGGAGATGAATACCTCACTTCGCCCATCGACCGACGACCCAAATTTCATTTGTATAAACCGCACATTGCTGTGCTGACAGGAATTGCATGGGATCATATCAATGTATTTCCGACTTTTCCCCTATATGTCGAACAATTCAAAAAATTCACCGAATTGATGGAAGTTCAGGGACGATTGATTTATTTTGATGGAGATGAACATCTGAATCAGATTGTGGCACATTTGAGGCGCGATATTGTTCCGTTTGCTTATAACACCCCCAAATATGAAGTACGTGATGGAGTAAGCTACCTGAAAACCAAAAAGGGAGAAGTAGCATTGAAGGTATTTGGCGAACACAATCTTCAGAACATTGAAGCTGCACGCCTCGCCTGCCGTCAGATAGGAGTCACCGACGACCAGTTTTATTCAGTCATCGGTGATTTTCCCGGAGCATCGAATCGCTTACAGAAAATTGTTGAAACAAATAAAGCTATTGCATTCAAGGATTTTGCACATTCACCTTCAAAATTAAAAGCTACTGTGAATGCTGTAAAATCACAATTTCCCGACCGCCGTTTGATAGCTTGTATGGAATTGCATACCTTCAGCAGTCTGACCGAAGATTTTTTACCTCAATACTATGCCTGCATGGATCAGGCGGATGTGGCTTTCGTTTATTATAATCCCGAAGTAATTCAACACAAAAGGCTGAAAGACCTGAGTCCCGAACAGGTAAAAAAGGAATTTGGAGGTAGTAATGTTGAGGTTTTTACTGATTCAGCTCTTTTACAGGCCGAATTAAGAAAAATCAATTATGAAAATACAGCTCTGCTATTTATGACTTCCGGTAACTTTTCGGGAGTCAACCTGATTGATTTTGCCAAAGAGCTTGTGACAATTCATAATTAAAATTTCATAATTTATAATTCATAATAAATTGGATTATAAGTGTTTGTGTTTCGATTATGATTTATTTCAGATGATGTTATTGAATGAATTGATAATTCAATTATTATAATTTTATGGACGAAAAACAGAAACAGTTAGATTACAGATATATGCGTATGGCCCGTATTTGGGCTGAGAATTCGTATTGTGAACGCCGAAAGGTAGGTGCTTTACTTGTGAAAAATAAAATGATCATCTCGGACGGATATAACGGGACACCCTCGGGTTTTGAAAATAAATGTGAAGACGAAAACAATGTATCGAAACCTTATGTTTTACATGCCGAAGCAAACGCAATCAGTAAAATTGCCCGTTCGCACAACAGTAGTGATGGTGCTACTCTCTATGTAACGGCTTCACCCTGTATTGAATGTGCCAAACTGATTATTCAGTCCGGTATAAAAAGGGTGATATATGGTGAAAAATACCGTATAATGGATGGTGTGGAATTGCTCGAGCGGGCTGGAATTGAAGTTGATTTTCTGGATAAAGAATAAAATCTGTAAATTTCAACATCAAAATCAGTAATGAAATATTAAAAAATAAAATTGAACACATGAATAAGAGAAATTTATTTTTAGTACTTATTGTTTTTCTATCAATTGTAGCAGGATTGCTGCTTGGAAATATCATTGCCAACAGAGCAGGTTTGCGGTCAGGAAGAATGATTGGAAATTTATTCGGGACTTCGCACAATAATAAAATCAATGAACTCCTTTCGTTGATCGACAATCAATATGTTGATTCAGTAGATATTAATGAATTGTCAGAAGAAATGATGACCGATCTGGTCGCAAAACTTGATCCACATTCGGTTTATATACCTGCAGCAGATATCGAAAATGTCAACAGTGAACTTGAAGGAAGTTTCAGTGGTATTGGTGTACAGTTTAATATCCAGAACGACACCATTATGATTGTGTCGGTCATCAGTGGTGGTCCATCCGAAAAAGTCGGATTACTGGCAGGTGACAGAATCGTACAGGTCAATGATACTTCGTTTACAGGCAAAAAAGTGACTAACGAAAAAGTTCTCAGAAAACTCAGAGGTCCCGAAAACACTAAAGTCAAACTCGGTGTTAAACGTCACGGAACCAGGGAGATGTTGAAATACACTGTGACACGCGGACAAATTCCGGTCAATTCGGTGGATGTAGCTTATATGATCGAACCAGGTGTGGGATTCATCAAAGTAAGTAAATTCGCTGCCACTACCTATTCCGAATTTTTAAATGCTATTGCCGGTTTACGTTCAAAAGGTGCAAGAAAATACATCATCGATTTGCGCGAAAATAGTGGTGGATTCATGGAACAAGCCATCAATATGGTCAACGAATTTTTGCCGGCCAATCAAATGATTGTTTATTCGCAGGGAAAATCATATCCACGTTTCGAAGCCAAATCGGATGGTAAAGGTAGCTGTATCGGCTTGCCTCTGGTAGTGTTGATCGACGAATTTTCGGCTTCGGCAAGCGAAATTTTTTCGGGTGCCATACAGGACAACGACAGAGGAATCATCGTAGGCCGGCGATCGTTCGGCAAAGGACTTGTGCAGCAGCAAATGAATTTGTCCGATGGTTCGGCTGTGCGACTCACTGTTGCGCGGTATTACACACCTTCGGGTCGAAGCATTCAGAAACCCTACATCAAAGGTAAGTCCGAAGATTACGAAAAAGATATTATGAACCGTTATTTACATGGTGAATTTGACAGCAAAGACAGCATTCATGTGGCCGATTCGCTGAAATATAAAACCATCAAAGGGCGTACGGTATATGGAGGTGGTGGCATTATGCCCGATTATTTCGTTCCCCGCGATACAAGTGAATATACTCCCTATCTGAACAAAGTGGTCAATTACGGGTATTTGTATCAGTTTGCATTTCAGTATGCCGACAGGAACAGGAAATCTTTAAGTAATATCAAAGATTGGAAACAAATGGATAAATATCTTGAAAGTCAGCAGCTTTTAAATCAGTTTGAAAGCTTTGCAGCTACAAAAGGTGTTTTACCGGATGCCAAACAAATCAATATTTCAAAGAGATTCATTGATAATCAGCTGAAGTCATACATTACCCGTAATATTCTTGGCGATGAAGGTTTCTATCCTTTGTTCTACAAAGATGATAAAACTGTACTGAAGGCACTTGAAATTATCAGAAAACAAAAATAAAATTCAGAATGTCCTTTTTTCAAAATTAAACCGGATTGATCAGAACAATCCGGTTTGTATGGTACGCAGTAAAAAAAGGATGTTTATTTCAAAAAAAAAGAAATAAAACCGAACACCACAGTTTTTACAAAAGAACTGTGACTGAAAAACAATAAATGAATTACGAGACATATACTCTCACCAACGGAGTGAGACTCATTCATAAAGCGGATAATAACGATGTGAGTTATTGTGGCATAGTCATTAATACCGGCTCGCGTGACGAGAATGAGAGTGAACACGGAATGGCCCATTTCATTGAGCACATGTTATTTAAAGGAACTGCAAAGCGTCGTTCGGGGCATATCATCAACCGGCTCGAAAATGTTGGTGGCGAACTGAACGCATTTACTTCCAAAGAAGAAACAGTGGTTTTTGCAGCCGTTTTGAATGAGTATTTCGACAGAGCCATGGAACTGATTACCGATATCGTTCTTCATTCTGCTTTTCCGCAAAAAGAAATTGACAAAGAGGTAGTTATCATCGTGGATGAAATTCAGTCATATAACGACAGTCCTTCCGAATTAATTTATGATGATTTTGAAGATCTGATTTTCAAGCATCATCCCATAGGTCATAATATACTCGGGCAACCTGAACTTCTGGAAAAGTTCACAACAGCTGATGCCATTAATTTCAGTGCCAGACATTACAGACCTGACGAAATGGTGTTTTTCTCGACAGGCAATCTGAATTTCAGGCAGGTAATAAAAAGTGCCGAAAAGTATTTTAATACATCAGTAGTTTTTCAGCCCAAACCACAACGTATTCCTCCGGCAGTATACACTCCGGTACAAAAACTGGTCGAAAAAAATACACATCAGTTCCACTTTATGCTGGGCAATTGTGCTTACAACATGTATCACCCCGACAGAATGGGGATGTATTTATTAAACAATGTTCTGGGTGGACCGGGTATGAATAGTCTGTTAAATCTTTCGTTGCGCGAAAAGCATGGTCTTGTATATAATGTAGAATCGGGTTACCAGCCATTTACCGATACCGGTATGTGGACTGTTTATTTCGGTTGCGATATTGAAAATGCTGAGAAATGTGAACAATTGGTTTACAATGAATTGCAAAAGCTTAGAGAACAAAAAATTTCTGAAAATGCATTGAAGAAATACAAACTGCAGATAACAGGTCAAATGGCAATTGCTGCCGAAAACAAGGAAAATCTGGCCATTAGCATTGGTAAAAGTTTTATGCGATTTGGAAAAGTGGATGAACCTGATGTGGTTAAAAAGCAAATTGAGGCTATTACGGCCGATCAGCTACAAAGGATTGCCAACGAAATCTTCAATCCGGAACAGTTTTCTGTTTTGAAATATTGTTAACACTGCTGCATACTTACACTTTACGTTTTCGGAGGTGAATATGTAAATAATCAATTAAAATGAATATTGACGAATATATAGAGCTACATACGGATAACGAACCTGATTATCTTGAAAAGATTAACCGTGCCACGCATCTGAAACTTATCAACCCGCGAATGTTATCGGGTCACCTTCAGGGACGCGTTTTGTCGATGCTCAGTAAAATGATACGTCCCGTGAAGATTCTTGAACTGGGAACTTTTACAGGCTATTCGGCACTTTGCCTGGCCGAAGGACTACAGAAAGATGGTGTTTTGCACACCATCGAATGCGATGATGAACTCGAAGAGTTCATCCTTTCAAATCTGGCTTTATCAGACCATGGCCACAACATTAAGTTACACATAGGCGATGCTCTCGAAATCATTCCAACCCTGAACGAAATATTTGATCTGGTATTTATCGATGCCGACAAAAGAGAATATTCAGCCTATTTTGAAGCTGTTCTGCCCAAATTGATATCAGGTGGTTTTATCCTTGCCGATAACACACTCTGGGATGGTAAAGTAGTACAAAACATTGCCCCTAACGACAGGCAAACCATTGAAATTATGAAATTTAACGACCACATTGCAGCTGATAACAGAATTGAAAAAGTTATGCTGCCATTGCGGGATGGACTCACCATTATCAGAAAAAAATAAACTCTTAAAAAGCAAACCTGAAATGTATATTTACGAATTAGAATTTAAAGTACGTGATTATGAGTGTGATTTGCAGGGAATTGTAAATAACTCAGTCTATCAGAATTATCTTGAACACACACGCCACGAATTTCTTCTCGAAAACAATATCAGCTTTGATCAGTTACATCAGAGGGGAATTGATGCAGTGGTGGCAAGAATCGAAATGGCTTTCAAAAATTCACTCCGCTCGGGCGACTCGTTTATTTCCAAACTTTATGTAAAAAAAGAAGGTATCAAATATGTTTTCTATCAGATTATTCAACGTAAAGCCGACAATAAATTATGTCTGAAAGCTAAAGTTGAAACCGTGGTGGTGATTAACGGAAAATTGAGTGCATCGCTCGAAGAATTTGATAAACTGGCTGAAATGGCTCATTAGTCAGTTATTCTTTTTATTTCAATTAAAATATTTAAGGTTGTAACCAAAGTTTTTTGCATTATTGGTGCAGATTTTACTTTAGTTACAGCTTTTTTTATTTTTCATCATTCTCACTCCTTCAGTTCTAAACAGCTGATTTTTTTTTTCTAATCTGCAGATTCTTTATTAACAATTCGAATTAATGGTTGATTTATTTCATTCTGCTGATTGTTTTCGGTTTAATTTTCTTTTACCCTGTCAAAAGAAAATCATAGACCAAAATCAATTTCAACCCCTGATACGCATTAATTATTGAAATTTTGAATTCAGCCAGCTTTATCAATTAATATTTTTATAACAATGTTTTTTTATTGAAACAATTACAATTTAATTTTGTTATCTATATTGATTTGATAGTACCGTTAAATAAATTATCATTGATTTTCGGCACTAAACAGCTATATATTCCATTCTGAATAGTCGGGTTGTTTAATAAATAAATACAAATTATCAACAACAATTATCCATTAAATTAACATTATTTACACTAATATGGTAAAACAACTTTATCGTATTTGTGTTTAACAAAATAATATTATATTTTTACTGAAAAAAATAACATTAACCAAATAAACAGGAATAACTTTATTAACAAATCAGTTTAGTGAGTTATCCAATAAAAACATTTTAGATGAAAATTCACGAATACCAAGCAAAGGAGATTTTTTCGCGTTATCAAATACCGGTAACGAACGAAAAAGTATGCTACACAAAAGACGAAGTTGTAGCAGCGGCTGAAAAATTTGGAATGCCGGTAGTGGTCAAAGCGCAGGTTCACGCAGGTGGCAGAGGAAAAGCCGGCGGCGTTAAACTGGCAGTAAACATGGAAGAAGCGGCTAAAGCTGCCGAAAAAATCATTGGGATGGATATTAAAGGTTATACAGTTGAGAAAGTCCTGGTAGCCGAAGGTGTAAAATTTAATGCTGAATTTTATGTCGGTATGACCATCGACCGGAATACAAAATCAGTTCTCTTCATGGCGAGTGCCGAGGGCGGAGTTGAAATTGAAGAAGTTGCCAAAGAAAACCCCGATGCCATTCACAAATTCGTAATTGATCCTGATTTGGGAATGACTGATTTTCTTGCCCGGAAAATTGCTTTCAAATTATTTACCGACATGAATTTGGTAAAGCAGGCAGTGAGTTTGTTTAAAAAATTATATCAGATTTTTATCGATACCGATGCTTCGCTGGTCGAAATCAATCCTTTGGTAATTACCGATGATGGCCGGTTGCTTGCACTCGATGGAAAAATGAATTTCGATGACAATGCATTATATCGTCAGCCTGATATTGAAGTACTTAATGAACCTTCGGAAGACGAGAAAAAGGAAATTGCAGCCAAAGAAAGCGGTTTGACATATATTCGTCTCGATGGAAATATCGGATGTATGGTCAACGGAGCCGGGCTTGCAATGGCCACCATGGATATTATCAAACATTTTGGCGGAAGTCCGGCTAACTTCCTCGATATCGGCGGTAGTTCGAGTCCGCAAAAAGTGATAGATGCCATGACCCTGCTTATGTCTGATAAGAATGTAAAGGTTATCATGATAAACATTTTCGGAGGCATTACCCGTTGCGACGATGTGGCAAAGGGTATTGTAATTGCATTAGACCAGATGAAACTTGATATTCCGATTGTGATTCGTTTATCAGGCACCAATGCTGAGGAAGGTTTGAAAATCATTAAAGAAAAAAATCTGCCCACTGTACGTTCACTGAGTGAGGCTGCACAGGAAGCCATCAGATTAATCAGTTAACAGGGTATTCAGCTTTCAAAAATGTTTTATTCAATCTATTAAAATCTAAAAATCCATGAGCATATTAATCAATAAAAGTACAAAATTAATTGTACAGGGCATTACAGGTAGAGATGGCAGTTTTCACACCGGAAAAATGAAAGACTACGGAACAAATATCGTTGCTGGCGTATCACCCGGCAAAGGTGGTCAGACAGTTCACGACATTCCGGTTTACAACACTGTGGAAGAAGCTGTTAAAGCAACAGGAGCTGACACCTCAATAATCTTTGTACCCGCACCGCTTGCTGGCGATGCAATTCTTGAAGCTGCGGATGGCGGCGTTCAGCTTGTTATTTGTATCTCCGAAGGTGTACCTACACTCGATATGGTGAAAGCCACCAATTATCTGAAAAAGAAAAATGTAAAACTTATAGGTGCCAATTGTCCGGGTCTCATTACACCGGGAGAATCACTGATTGGAATTCTGCCTGCCAATATATTCAAAAAAGGGAATGTGGGCCTGATGAGCAGAAGTGGTACGCTGACCTATTTAATGGTTAGTCTGCTTACCGACAATGGTTTGGGACAAAGTACCTGTGTTGGAATAGGCGGTGATCCTGTTGCAGGACTTTATTATCAGGAGCTGTTGCAAATGTTTGAAGATGACCCTGAAACAGAAGCAATCGTTTTGATTGGTGAAATTGGTGGTGATGCCGAAGAACGTGCTGCTCAGTATATAAAAGAGCACATCACAAAACCTGTTGTGGCATTTATTGCCGGTCAGACTGCTCCTCCCGGAAAACGTATGGGACATGCCGGCGCTATCATCTCGAGCGGTAGTGGCACTGCAGAAGAGAAAATTGCTGCCTTCGAAGCTATTGGAGTTCCGGTAGCCCGATTACCAAAGGATTTACCCGGATTAGTTAAACAAAAACTTGCTGAAAGAAAATAGTTTTATTACATTTGTCGATACCATCGATATTTCAAAAACAGGTTTAAAAAATTATATCTTATTGAAAATATAATTTTGCATACTAAGGCACAAAGTCACAAAAATACGATGAAAAGTACTTTTGCAACTTTGAGCCTTAGTAGTTTTAAAATCAATGACATATCATCAAAAGCTATATAATCGTTACTGGTTTTTCAACGCCGGATAGTCCGGAACAATGAATAGTATGCCAGGAAATTACTTCATTTATTAATACATCGAAATATGTTAATTCTACTATCGCCGGCCAAAATTCAAAACTTCAAGCCATTGGCTGTAACTGAATTTTACTCGCAACCCGAATTTTTAAATGAAGCCCGGCAACTGATCCGTTTAATAAAAAAACTTTCTGTCGGCGAACTTGCCGGATTACTTAACATCAACAGCCATCTTACACAACTCAATATCGACCGGTATTTTAACTGGCATTTGCCTTTTACTACTGAAAATGCTAAACAGGCAGTACTCACTTTTGACGGTGAAGTTTTCAGAGGCCTTGATGCCAAATCATTCACCGGATCCGATTTTGAATATGCACAATCGCACCTTCGTATTCTGTCGGGTTTGTACGGTATTTTGCGACCACTTGATCTGATACAGCCCTACCGGCTCGAAGTGAGCTCCGCACTTAAAAATCCGAAAGGAAATAATTTGTATGCTTTCTGGAGAAAAAATGTAACTTCATCGGTCATCAATACAATCAAAACGTCTGATAACAATAAAATAATTTTAAATCTCGCTTCATCTGAGTATTTCAAGACTCTCGATTTGAAACGGATTCCGACAAAAGTGATTGATGTGGAATTTTATGAATACAAAAATGATAAATTTCAACAGATTATCATTTACACCAAGAAAGCCCGCGGTTTAATGGCGCGTTATGTAATTAAAAACAGGATTGAGGATGCTGAAGAATTAAAAGGATTTAGTTCAGAAGGTTATTGGTTTTCACCACAACAGTCGAACGACAGCAAATTTGTTTTTATCAGAGCTTAAATTCATCGGTTATCAGTGATTCCGGTACTGATAAGTTGCTTTTTTCAACCTGTCCATAATCGAAATTCCTATTCCGTTTTCGGCAACCGGTTCAATAAAAATCTGCCTGATTTGATCGTCATCTTCCATTAAGTGCAGTCCGTTGAACAGATTTGTAGCAATCTCCAGCATATTTCCATCGTCGGAAGTATGAAAAACTTTATGTGCATTGAGTTGATTGTGAGCCTGATGATGCAATATTAAACCTGAAAAAGGAGGCAGTTCATTAGCTTCCGCATCCAGAAAATACAAAGGTTTCAGAGGCGAATAATGACTGTTCAGCAAGCCGGGCGAATTGATTTTATCGTTTTTTACAGCCATCTTTACTTCAGTATCGGGCAATGCTTTCGAAATATCATCCAAAGTAATTATTCCGGGACGCAGAATGGTACAGCTATTCCTCTCAACAAGAACTACAGTCGATTCGATTCCCACTAAATTTTCAGTGTCATCAGCGGCAATCAGATAATCAATCTTCATTTTTTGTTTAGCTACGTGTTTGTAGCTGGTAGGACTTAACTGACCGAAACGGTTGGCACTTGGTGCTGCTACCGGAACTCCTGCCATCTCAATTAACTGATGTGCAACCTGATGTGCAGGCATTCGGACTGCAACCGTATCGAGTCCTAAACTAATTAAATCGGGAACGATTGACGATTTTTTGTAAACAATTGTCAGCGGACCGGGCATAAATTTTTCGGCTAATCTGAAAACTAAAGGATCCACAGGTTTTTCGTATAATAAATTCAATTGTTCAATGTCTGAAATATGTACAATGAGCGGATCGAAGGTAGGGCGTTGTTTGGCTTCGAATATTCTGGCTATTGCCATCGAATCCAATGCATTTGCACCTAATCCGTAAACTGTTTCGGTGGGAAATGCAACCAATCCGCCTTTACGCAGACATTCGGCAGCCTCAGCTAAATCCTGACGGGAAATTATTTTCATTTTTATAAAATACAATTGAAGAGAGTGTTCCCTGAAACCGGTTTGAGAAAATTAACTTTCAGTTTGCCGGTAATTTTTCTTTACTTACAAACCGGCATTTAATTTCTGTTCAAAGGCATTTACGGAACACCCTCTTCAGTTTTCGGAGAGTGCAAAAGTAGTAATTTTTTCTTGTTTTTCGAAACAATGTATCTGAGTTGCAATTTTGTTTACTCAAATGACACTGCTACTGTTCGTAGCTCAAAAGACTTTCATATTCTGCTACCGATGCGCCATTCAGACAGGCTTCGATTATTTGTTTACCTTTAGGATGTAAATCGACAGTCAGGTATTTTTTAAGTTCGGATTTGAAAAAGTCAGTTAGTAATTCAGCACCTGCATCATATCCCGGCTTACCTACCTCATCCTGTTTATATACCTGCAGGAAACGTGAAGGTATTTTCGAACCTTCAATGGTAAGGTAGTTTAGTTCGTAACCCAATAGCGGACAGCGGGCAGCCTGGTACTGATCCTGACGCAATTTTGCATTACCTCTGCGGGTAAGATACTCACGCATTAATAACTGAGGTTTGAATCCTACTTTCCATACACCAATGTACTGATTGGGAACCAGTGTATACCGGGTTTCGGGTGTATTAATGATTTGTTCGAGCAACATATTGGCGTGATGTACCATTTTACCTGTAGCAAAAGGCCAGTACGAACCCACACCTTCTGAACCCATACCACTTCCGCCCACAATGCTCGGATTGGCATGCCCGCGTGGCGATACAAGCCGCCAAAGCCACGCTAAAGCCGGTGGCAGTAAATGAAACATTCCGATGATTCCGTAATTCGGATTTTCGGCCGAACTTGGCGGAGTTCGTACACCGAAACTTCTGACGTCGACCGACACTGAATGACCAATAACATTGGGAACGATATCACGTGGTAAAATTACCCGTGGATTCGGACATGGTTTTCCGGGTTCGTCCTCAATATGATCCCAGATTAAAACTGTTGAATTCGGGTTCGATTTTAAATTGAGGAATAAAAGCGGTTTCGAAGGCTTTAATGTAATTTTTTCCAATGCCGGATCATCACCGTATTCGGTTACACTGTCAACACGTACAAACCAGGAGTTTTCCGCATCGAGCACACGAAGTTTACCATTATTGTTCTGGAGCGAAGGATGACAGATGGCCATATCATCTGTTACCGGACGAAACGACGAAAACAGTGGCAAAGTTATGAGACGTACTTCGCCCGAAACTGTATTCTGCCCTATCTTCACCTGTCCGTTCGGTTCTCTTAAAATGTGTTGCAACATTTCACTCTTACCACCACCACTTGCACCTTCGTGCATAAATGTGGTTGTATTGTCATACGGACTGATTGTCTGGACGGTTGAGCAATGAGCTGTAATCCAGCCTTCTTTCTCTCCTTTATTGAGCAGCGCACCGTACAGCCCCTTTTTGGCACTTGGTCCGGGATAAAGATTGTAAGAAAATATTTCGTGCAGTTGCTTTGTTCTGTTATGAACTACAATCTGTTTTCCGTCGAAATGAGTATGCCGGAAAGTAGGTGCCACATAGATGATGGATTCAATGGAAAAACCTGCCGGAATATCAGTAGTGGGAATCATAATCTGTAACATCGCAAGTCCCATGGCAAAAAATCCGGCGTTTGCAGGTGCAACTGCTATTCCGCCCACTCCTATTCCTTCACGACCGGCAAAATAAAGGAATACAGCCAGATCCTGATTTTTCAGCCAATCGAAAGTCTCAGCTTTTAAATTTACAAAATCATATCCGAACCTTGATTTGAAAGTTTCCTTGTCTGTAGGTTCATTATCGGCAATTACCATGGTATCCGGATCGCGCCGGCGCATGTACGGATCGGTATAATTTGCTGAAATTCCATTGTTTACTTTATGTATAATCAGTTCGGTAATTTCACCTTTGCCGGGTATATCATACTTTACTTCGAAAGAATCATTTCCTTCACCGCCTACTGCCGCTGCTGCCAGTTGCTCTACAGTATCGTATACTTTATAGCTCTTACATTCGTTCAGCAAATTTTTAAGTTCCCCGGGAAGTGAAATTCCCGAACTTTCGAGCCTTGAAATAAATGTACTCATAATTCAAAAATATTAAATAATTAAACAACAATCTTTTTTAACTGTTTACACACATCTGAATATCAATTCAATACGCTAAAAGCAACTGAATATAAATTGCAATAGATGTAATTTTGGTACAAAGATAATAAATTATTACTTAATATATGAAGTATTAATTAATTTTTAAAGAATATTATTATCTAACTATGACAGAAGTAATAAGGAGCTCACTTGAGCTATTGGCGATATTTTGAAGTCTGAAATTTCGTTTGGCATTGAAATATATACTATCGCCGGGTTGAATAACATAGCTTTTATTGTCAATTTCAAATTGCAGTTCACCATTCAGAAGGTAACCGAAGACCTGGCCGGTAAGTTGTTTGAATAATCCGATGCTATCAGAATCTTTTGTGAAACGCATTAAATAAGTTTCCATTTGTTTTGATAAATCGTTTTGCGACAATGAATAAACCTCGGTGCCGGATAAATTACTTCCGGTTAATATTGACTCATCGTGTCTGAAAACAGGGTGATTTTGTAGCGATTCATTTTCACCGATTAGTTCACCAACAGTGGTTTCGAGCTGTTCGGCAATTGATTTTAAAGTTAAAATAGTTGGAAAAGACTTTGATTTTTCAATTTGTGAAAGTGCACTCGGGCTCACTCCCACCCTCTTTGCAAGCTCATTTAATTGAAGTCCGAGTTGTTCTCTTTTATTTTTAATTCTTTCTCCTATCCGGTTCATAAAAAATTTCTTTGCTGCAAAGATAAACATTTTATCAAATAAAATTAAGTATCACTTAATATATTAATTTATATTTGATAAAACTTTACAAAACAGAAATAATACGGTTATTAAAAAATACTTCCGATTAACAGATTAATTCAGTTGTTTACTTTTTTTTCTGTCCTCTTGTTTTAGGTTTGCCGTATTTATTTCTCATAGCTTCAGCTCTTCTCACTTTCATGTTGACTTTTTTATTTTTTCCTTTTTTCTCATGGAAAGCAGCCCCTTTTTCCTCTGCTTTAGGTAGACTTACAAGGTTATTTTTCATCACGATTTTTGGTAGTTCGTCTTCCGTCAGTTCTTTGGAAATTTCCACATCTTCAGGCATTTTCATTTTAGGAATTTTCACTCCCATCAACTCTTCGATCCTCTTTACCGAATCGGCATCCTGTTTGGTTACAAAAGCCAGGGCAACTCCGTTTTTATCGGCTCTTCCGGTTCGTCCGATGCGATGAATGTAGTTTTCGGGGATTTCGGGCATATCAAAATTGACGACATGAGTAATGTCATCAAAGTCGAGTCCGCGCGCCACAAGATCTGTAGCAATCAGGACACGTAATTTATTTTCGTTAAACGAACGGAAAGTTTCGAAACGGAAATTCTGCGATTTGTTAGAATGAATGATGCCGATATTTTCAGTGAAAATAGGTTCGATGCGTTCAAACACATCATCTGCAAGTTTTTTAGTCGACACAAAAACGAGCACTTTTGCAAAGTTGGCGTTATTTTTCAACAGGTAAGTCAACAAATTGATTTTGGTATTAAAGTTCGGAACTTTAATAGCAGCCTGTTTAATTTTTTCGAGAGGAGTACCGGTGCGTGCTGCCTCAATTTCAGTGGGATTGATAAAAAAGTCGGCGATAAAGTCGCTAAGTTCACCTGTTATAGTTGCCGAGAACATTAAATTCTGGCGTTTTGCAGGCAATAAATCAATGATACGTACAAGCTGAGGTCTGAAGCCAAGGTTTAACATTTCGTCCACCTCATCGATAATAAATCGCTTTACTGATTTTAGTTTCAGGGTACCGTTTAATGTAAAATCGAGTAACCGTCCCGGCGTAGCTACCAGTACATCCAGTCCGGAGTTGATGAGCGGAGTTTGCTGTATCATATTTACACCGCCAAACACACCAGCCACCCGTACATTCATGTATTTTGTTAATTTCTCGACGTCATCAACTACCTGTAATACAAGTTCACGGGTAGGAACGACAACGAGAATAGAGGGACTTTTGTCTTTCGAAAATTTCCATTGTTTTAAACACGGAAGCAGGTAGGAAATAGTTTTACCTGTACCGGTCTGAGCGATTCCAACCACATCACTACCCGACATAATGACCGGAAATGCTTTTTCCTGGATAGTGGTTGGTACATTTATGTTTAAATCGTTCAGTGCATTAAGCAGTGGGGTACTGATATTTAAATCTGAAAATAACATTTAATTTGGGGCTTATATTTTTTGCAAAGATACTCCAAAGTTGTCAGATATGAAACGAGTACATTTTGTGCAGCCCGAGATTCAATCTTTTTCACCTTAAAACAAATATAAAATCAGTAAATGACAATATCCGATTGCAGATAATCAAACAGTTATCACGGAGCGAGACGAACCATCCTCCATTCAGCACGATCATTCTGCGAATAAAACAAGCGATCGTGCAGACGGTTCGGTCTTCCCTGCCAGAATTCAAATGACTCCGGCCGAATCAGAAAACCGCCCCAGTGCGGAGGTTTTGGAACATCATCGCCAAACTGATTTTTATAATTTTCAAATCTTTGTTCAAGTATTTCGTGGTTCGGAATTACCTGACTTTGAGGCGAAGCCCATGCACCCAGCTGACTATCAGCAGGACGTGATTTAAAATAGGTAACAGAAGCTTCTTCAGGGATTTTTTCTGCTTTTCCGTTGATCCTGACCTGTCGCTCAAGACTTTTCCATAAAAACAGAAGTGCTACCTTAGAATTCTGTTCTATCTGAATAGCCTTATTTCCCAGATAATTAGTGTAAAACACCAACCCTTCGTCCGTTAGTTCCTTCAATAATACAACCCGTGAATGAGGTTGTAAATTACTATCGACTGTGGATAAAACCATTGCTGTAGGCTCAGGTTCACCATTTTCAATGGCTTCATTCAACCATAATTTAAATTGTAAATGAGGATTTGATTGAACATCATTTTCGTTCAATGCAGCAAATTCATATTGTTTCCGGATGTCTCTAAGCATAAATTTCAATCTTTATTTACTGTCAAAACAATTTTATCTGATTTAGGTTTATCAACACCCTTAATAATTCAGGCAGATTCAATAAAATATAAGTAAAATGAATAAAAAAATTACCGATTATCATCATTCTTTGTCAAAATTCGGCAGCCTGTAATCACAGTTTTCTATAGCTAAATTATTGAAATTTTTATGGCAATTTAACCCCTGTTTTCCCAAAATAAAGTGTACTTTTGATAGCTGAAAAAAAAACTATACTACAAAAAATGAAAGATACATTAAAACGCAGACACATAGGAGTTTCTGAAAAAGATGAAGCCAAAATGCTTGAAGTTATCGGTGTTATGTCAATTGACGAATTGATTGATCAGACCATTCCGCAAAACATTAGATTAAAAGAACCGATTGTGTTACCGGAGCCAATGACTGAATACCAATATCTGCGGCACATTACGGAAGTTTCATTGAAAAACAGGGTTTTCACTTCGTATATCGGGCAGGGTTGGTATGATACGGTTACTCCTGCTGTCATTCAGCGCAATATATTTGAGAATCCTTCATGGTACACTTCTTACACACCCTATCAGGCCGAAATTTCACAGGGAAGATTAGAAGCTTTACTTAATTTTCAGACTGCAGTATCTGATTTTACAGGTTTACCACTTGCCAATGCTTCACTTTTGGACGAAGCAACTGCCGCCGCCGAAGCTGCTACAATGATGTATAATCTGCGTAGCCGCGATCAGGTTAAAAATAATGCCGATTGTTTATTTGTCGATAAGAATATTTTCCCATCAACTTTGGCTGTTATTCAAACCAGAGCCAAAGCACAGGGTATTAAGGTAGTAACTGGCGATTTTTCGGTTTTTAAATTTGACTCTGAACATTTCGGGGCCATTGTTCAATATCCTGATGCTGAAGGAAATATCGAAGACTATGCAGGTTTTGTCAACGCTGCTCATTCAGCTAATTGTAAAGTGGCTGTTGCTGCCGATATTTTAAGTTTAGCCCTGCTTACTCCTCCCGGCGAATGGGGTGCCGATATTGCTTTCGGTTCAACTCAGCGCTGGGGAATTCCAATGTTCTTTGGAGGACCATCGGCGGCTTATTTTGCTACACGCGAGGAATTTAAACGTGATATGCCGGGCAGAATCATCGGAATAAGCAAGGATGCCAACGGCAGATTTGCTTACAGAATGGCTTTACAAACCAGAGAACAACACATTAAACGCGAAAAAGCGACATCAAATATATGTACTGCACAGGCACTATTAGCCACAATGGCAGGAATGTACACAGTATATCACGGCGCCGTTGGAATTCGTTCGATTGCACAACGAATTCATGCTATCACCACGTTTATCAACGAAATTTTAGCCGTTTATGGTTTCGGACAGGAAAATGAAAACTTCTTTGATACTTTAAAAATAACACTCCCTGAAGATTGTGACATAAAAAAATTCAAAAAAATTGCTCTCGACAATGAAGTTAATTTTCATTATTTCGAAACGGGTGAAATCGGCCTCAGCATTGATGAAACAACCGATATTGATGATGTTAATACTCTGATTGGTATATTTGCTGCTGCTGCAGGCAATAATCCTGTATTTGCCACTGAGGATGAACTGGAAAATCTGCAATCTTTTGATGAAATGTTCGATAGAAAATCAGAATTTCTGACTGCTGACGTTTTCGGAAAATTCCATAGTGAGACTGATTTAATGCGATACATTAAAAAACTCGAAAGGCGTGATATTTCGCTGACTCATTCGATGATTTCACTTGGGTCGTGCACAATGAAACTGAATGCAGCATCCGAATTATTGGCTCTGAGCCGTCCTGAGTTAAATGCGGTACATCCGCTTGCACCCATCGATCAGACTGAAGGTTACCAACAAATCATCAGCGAATTGGAAAACTATCTGGCAGTCATCACCGGACTGGATGCCTGTAGTTTACAACCCAACTCGGGTGCAGCCGGTGAATTTGCCGGTTTAATGACAATTAAAGCTTATTTTGAATCGAAAGGGGAACATCAGCGTAATACTGTTTTAATTCCTGCATCGGCACATGGAACTAATCCTGCCTCGGCGCATCAGGCCGGACTCGAAATTGTGGTAGTGAAATGTGATGAAAACGGAAATACAGATATTTACGACTGGAAAGAAAAAGCTGAAGCCAACAGAAATAATCTATTGGGTTGTATGATTACTTATCCGTCAACTCATGGTATTTTCGAGGCAAGCATTCAACTCATGTGCGAAACCATACATGAAAACGGAGGGATGGTTTATATGGATGGTGCCAATATGAATGCTCAGGTAGGGCTCACAAATCCCGGAATCATCGGAGCTGACGTATGCCATTTGAATCTTCATAAAACCTTTGCTATTCCTCACGGAGGTGGTGGTCCGGGCGTAGGACCTATTTGTGTGGCTAAACATCTGCAACCGTTTTTACCTGCAAAACTTAAAGGTGTTAATAAAGTTGCTTCAGCTCCTTACGGAAGCGCCGGAGTTTTGCCTATTACTTACGGTTATATACTGATGATGGGCGAAGAAGGACTTACTGCTGCTACTAAATATGCCATTCTCAATGCCAATTACCTCGCTGTTCAGCTCGGAAAATCCTATGGAATTCTTTATACCGGCGAAAACGGTCGTGTTGGTCACGAACTCATACTCGAAGCCAGGAACTTCAAACCGGTTTCAGGTGTTACCGAGACTGATATAGCCAAACGGTTAATGGATTATGGTTTTCACGCTCCTACCCTTTCATTCCCTGTTCACGGCACCCTTATGATTGAACCAACTGAAAGTGAGTCGCTGGCTGAGCTTGACAGATTTACCGATGCCATGTTGCAGATTTATAATGAGATAAAGGAAATTGAAAACGGAACTGCAGATCAGAATGATAATGTTTTAATCAATTCACCACATCCTGAATATTCAATTGTTTCGGATGAGTGGAACCATCCTTACAGCCGAATGAAAGCTGCATATCCAACCGAATGGGTAGCTGAAAACAAATTCTGGATGAATGTAGCCCGCGTGGATAATGCTTTCGGCGACAGGAATCTGGTTTGTACCTGCCGTCCTACTTCTGACTGGGAATAAAATGCCCTGAGGTTATTGACATTTTATAGTAAAAAAATTGAGTTGTTTTGATGTCGGGGAATTTAACGGAGTTAATGGAAGTGATGGGAGTAATTGAAGTTGCTGAAATTAGGAAGTTATAGAAGCTATAGAAGTTATAGAAGTTATAGAAGTTAATGAAGTTATAGAAGTTATAGAAGTTATGGAAGTTATAGAAGTTATGGAAGTTATGGAAGCTCGTTGAATATGACTTTCAGTATCTATTCATTTTTTGTTAAATTACTGTGAATTTATAAAGTTTACTTTAAACGCAAAGTCGTCCTGATAGCTATCGGGACGACTTTGTTTTATGAAACTTCTTGCTGAACATCTGCAACCACAGTTGAAATAAGAGCCTGAACATTTGCAGGTAAAATCAATTAACCATCAAATTTCCGTTAAATATAATATTCGGGAGTATCCACAATTCCGGCCCTCATTGCATATTTTGTGGCTTCGTAAATGGTATTGACTTCAATCTTACGGAAAATATTCTTACGATGTGTCATGATGGTATGTACACTTACAAATCTGTTATTGGCAATTTCCTTCGATGTTTTCCCCATAGCCATCTCCTTCAGAATCTCCTGTTCAGTAGTGGTTAGCAGGTTTTTAGGAAGTGCAGCATCGGTTTTTCTCGAATTGTCGAGCAGTATATTACTGACATGACTGCTAATATATCTGTTTCCCTTCAACGATTCATTCAGGGCAGATTTTAACTCATCAATCGAACCGTCCTTCATTATTACACCGAAACTGATTGTATTATAAAGAACTGACCTCAGCAACTGATTACTCAGAGAGTCCGAAAATAACAACCATAAGGTCTGACTAAAACGTGTGCCAATGTTGATTAACTCTTCTGCACTTTCAAAGTCAAAAAGCGTATAATCAAGTATAACCAATGAATTTGAATCCTTCATTAATTCTTCAATCAACTGTTTTTTCTGATTTACTTCAGCAATACTGTACTGATCAGTAGATTGAGCCAGCAAATATCGCCATCCCGACTTACTGATATCCTGATTATCTGCTAAAATGATTTTTCTCATTCTGTAAAGTATTTTTTATTTCGGATTTGTTTTTCAGATGATATCCATCTGCACTGAAAAGTAAAAGAGAATCTTTGCAATTGTCTGTATATTTCAGTGAAAAGATTGAATTCAGGTATCTGTCAACTAAAACAGGATAAAATCAAAATTGTTTTATTGATTTTATCCTGTCAGTTGAATTATGTTATTTAATTGTCAGTATTCCCAGATATCCTGTTCAATATTCAACAATTCGGTTTCAATACGTTTTTGCTCTTTAAGTATTTGTTCGGGTTGATTGTAAGCCTGAAGCAACATTCGGTTGAACATATTGCTATCGCCCAGAATATAGCTCGAATAAAGCTTTTGTGCAAAGAACTCGTCAAATGTAAGTCGCTGACTGTCATTTCCGTTCGGGATCATGTATTGTTTCGAAAGGTATGGACGTAATTCATCAAAAAGGTACCAGCAGGTCACCGAACTTTGTAAAAAGTTCCAGGCCGATTCGCCTGTACGTTTCAGTCCGGTCATATTTGCATTGGTAACATTGGTTTCGTTATATACATAGATAGGTGCAATACCAATTATTTTTGAGAACATCTTCGAATAATGTTTATTAAAGAAAATCACTTCCTGAATAATAAACTTCATTTGTTTTGACGCATAGTCCTCATAATTATAAGAACTTACCTTATTCTGATTGGTCAGCATATCTTTTTCGATGATACTGCTGATTCTCGGGGTATTATTGGACGGATTCCAGTCGCAGGTAGCATATCTGTTTTTCACACTATCAGCCGGAATCGGAGTTTCATAATTCGGTTGAATATCAAAGTCTATTTTGTCATACGCTTTTACCTTGCCTTCCACAGTAGCGTCAAGTATAATCCTGAACAGACTTTTGTATCTTTCGTTTGGTTTTACAGGGAAATACAAACGATTATTGGGTTTATCCCTTAAATCGATAATACGGTAAACGGTACGTGACCATACAATGTCGTCGGCACGGTGATTAATTTTTGATACTGTATCGGCCATTGCATCCATTTGCATGGTTTGAATGGCAATATTTCCCTTCAAATCAAAAAAAGGTAATGACTTTTCCTGTGCTAAAGTTATATGGCTTACCGGCAGCATACAAAGCATGATACCAATAGACAGATAAGTTTTAAAACCTGCTTTCATATATTTATTTTTACTTTATTGATTGGTTGTTTAAATTAGCTTTACAACGATAGCTCCCAGCGATTGTACATTTCTGTCGGGACCTACTGCTTTTATATTACTTAAAATAAGATTTCTGCCTTTCGTTAATCTGTTCAGAAAATTGATATCCAGTTTTGAACCTGATACCGAAAGTGGTGCCAGTCCTTCAACTATCATAGTGAACGAAATAATAGAGAATTTTGCCTGTACAAGCGCATCCTGACCATAACTTGCAATCAGATTGGCTCCTCTCAATTCATCCATTGTCATAGCGCCTTCATTTTCATTGCCTTTCGAATCGAGCAGGAAGACTGAAGGTTTGGGTAGTCGTTTAATTCTGAAAATGCTGCTACCCATGCTCATTTCCTTTTTATCAATTTTTCCGAATACGGATACTTTTAATTCACCTTCGCGGGTTGGATTGATAATATATTTACCTTTACCACGGTTTTCGGAAGTTCCGCCTTCAACACTGATTCTTACATTTTCGGGGGCAACTCCGGGCACCGAAACGCTGAATTTGTTTTCTATTCCTCTGTAAACCACGTTCAAATCCTCATTCGAAATAGTTGCCGATGGTTCGCCAACCATATAGTCCGATTCAAAACGATAAGCCATGATATTACCATCTTTACCCGGAATTCTGATTTCGCCCGAATATTTGGAAGGTCCGAGTTTTCCACCGGCAATAAATTCATACATACCGTTTTTACCAAGTTGTCGTCCGCCTACATAATATTCAGGAATTTTGGTTGAATCAACGGCCGAAAGTACAATACGGGCACTGTATTTTTCACCTCTGAACACGAATTTCGAATTGGGTACAACTAATGCTTCGATTTTATTAACCCTGAAATCGGAAGCATCGGTCTGCCCTTTCAGGTATTGAATAATCTCTGATTCCGAAGCTCTTACGTCGCTTTGATACTTTGTTAACAATGTAACTACCGCCGAAACAGGCATCATCTCAAACATTGCATTTTCCCATGGTACAATCTCGCCCGATTGTTTGCTTTTCATTGCATTGGTCGAAAACAGATTTTTGTACATTTTCTGTTTCGTGATATTTTTGTCCGAAAAACTAACTAATGTATCGCAATAGCTTTTCAGTTTCGCTTTTAAAATCTTACCGTTGCCACCAACGAGCGCATACTGGCCGGCTGCATCAAGATTATCGCGTGAGATAATTTCTCTCGATTTCGGATCGGCCTTGTCTTTATCTGCAATTTTTACAATGTCTGCTTTGAATTTTTCGATGTACTGAAAAATATCATCCGATTGCTTTCTGATTTGCTTTGCTTTTTTCAGCCAACCGCCTACTTTTTCGGGGTTTTGTTTGTACTGATATTCAAAATCCTCATAAAGATAATTGTTACGCATATCCGACGATTCAATGGTAGAATGTAAACTGTTGTCAACCATCGTAAATCCGTTCAGTATTTCGCTTGATACATTCAGTGCCAGCATTGCTGTCAGCACCAGATACATCATGCCAATCATCTTTTGTCTTGGCGTTTCGGGACAATTTTTTGCTCCACTCATTGTGATTATTCTTTAATAGTTTGCTTTCAAAGGGATATAATCACTTAAATCAACTTAATGCGTTTAACATATTACCATATACCTGATTCAGTTCGGCAACCTGTTTGGATAGTTTTTCCGTTCCCGATTTAAAAATTTCAGTCTGTTCTGCAGCATTTTGCGATAATATTTTTACCTTTTCCATGCTCGAATTGATTGCATTCAAATCAGTTCCCACCACTTTAATTGCTTCGTTATGTTTGGCAATTCCTTCGGATTGTGCCTGAATATTTTTGAGTTGTATTTCGTAAACTGCATTAATCGAAGCCAGACTCTTGTTAATTTCGTCCAATTTCAGAGCATACGATTTTGTGTTTTTATCCACCATTTCCAATCCTGTATTAATGGATTGATACGAGCTGTGAAGGTTACCGGCTGCATGGTTGAGCTGTTCCTGTGTATGAACATATTTCGAAGCTGCATTCGATGCATCTTCAAGGTTTGAACTCAGCTTTTCGGTCGATTTTACAACTGACGACAATGAATTGAGTTGTTCGGCTGTAGTCGATAAATTTCGTATGCCATCGGCGAGTTTTTTTACGTCATCGTCACTGATCGATTCTGAATAATTTACTTTCAACGACGATTTTTGAACGTCTGTTTGTTGAAGTTTTGTTAAACTATTGAGTGTTTCATTTTCAAAATCAAAAACCTTGTTCCAATCAAATTCCTTGGTTGGTTTATCGAATACCCCGAGTGCAAATATGATGGCTTCAACTATCATTCCGAATCCAAGCATATAATTTGCGCCATTCAAATGGAGAATTTTGAACATTGCACCCAAAATAACTACCGAAGCACCAAGGCTGTAAGCTGCACCTACTATGCGTTTCATTTTGGGTGAATTCCACCAGATATCAAATTTTGTCTGATTAGTTGACATATTTTTACTGTACTAAGTTAATTTTGAAATAATTTTTTATTCTCCGTTGAATGAACGAACACAACGGAATCCGATATAAGGGCGACTTTCATACTGATATTCATAAGTACGTACGCCGCATTGCAAATAATAAGCGATATCTTTCCATGAACCTCCTTTTACAACTTTACGTTTCAGAATATCCGGATCATCACTTTTTGCATTGTACTGATAAGTCGGGTTCATATCCGAAACCAGCGTATTTGAAGAATTTACATAAGCTGACGATGTCCATTCGGCTACATTACCTGCCATATCGTACAAGCCATAATCGTTGGGTTTAAATGTTCCCACTTTCATCGTTGTTGAACCGGTATCCTCGGTATATGCACCACGCATGGGTTTAAAATTGGCAAGGAAACAACCATCGTTGCCACGGATGTAATTTCCACCCCATGGATAAAGACTTAATTGTTTTCCTCCGCGTGCAGCGTATTCCCATTCGGCTTCGGTTGGGAGTCGGTATTCCTGAGCGCTTACCTTATGTGTCGAATTATAAAGCTGAGTTCTCCACTGGCAGAAGGCCTGAGCCTGTTCCCAGGTTACACCTACCACCGGATATTTTGCAAATCCCGGATGTGAAAAGTACATTTTCATTTTCGGTTCATTGTATGCAAACTGAAAATCGCGCAACCACATCATGGTATCCGGATAAACATTCACTATACGCATCGAAATCAGATCATTGCTGTTTCTTAATTTTCGTTCGATGGTTTTATTAACAATTACTCCTGCTTCGTTGACATAAGATGTATCTACACGTACCTTTGCATTGGCCGGATATGCTCCTGTATTTACATTGTATTTATTTTGTGGCAGTGCAGCCTGGTCATAATTCATCCATTCGTACTTGTAGGTAAGTTTTCCGGGATTAATCTGACGCGATCTGCCTAATGAGCTCTGATTGTTATAGTATAATCTTCCTAAAATTGTTTTAACCGAATCGTCTTTTGATGACCAGGGTATTTGTGCTCTCCAGTTCAAAGGTACTTTTGAAAGTTCTTCGGGACTTAAGTTTTCGAGTGGGTTTTCCTTGCTTCTGTAGGTTGTTAATTTCTGATATCCGGTTGCGTTCGATTGTATAAGCATTCGCATAGCAATCGAATCTCTTACCCATACCACGAATTGTTTATACTGGTCGTTGGTAATTTCGTTGGCATCCATCCAGAATGCTTCAACAGTCACATTAACCGGTTTATCGGCAACCTGACCGAAAGCGGATTCATCGTTGGCACCCATGATAAATGCACCACGTTTGATGAAAACCATTCCGTAGGGATTATCTTCTTTAAAGCGGGTGGTAAGTACAGTTTTTTTGGTAATACCTGTCAATTCTCCCACAGGTCTGGCAGCCACAATTATCAATAAGACAAGTGCAATAATAGTCAGATTTTTTTTTGTCATTGTGATAATAATTATTTTGAGATAAAATTATTTACTAAATTGTTAATGAAAATCAGAGGAAACGAACGCTTTTAAATTTTTTCGAATTTTTATTGAAAACGTATTCAAAACTGTAAATCAGCACAAATTCATGTGACCCGTAATTCGTTGTAATCAACTTATTGGTCGATATATCGAACGAATAGCCTAAAGTCACACCACCGGCGATATTAATTCCGGCCATCAAAACCACAGCATCCTCAAATCTGTAAGTCAGTCCTCCCCAGTATTTGTTATTGTATTCGAGCCGTGACGATAAATCGAGCTGCCAGCTTGAAAAATCGGTTTTCAACAGCATCGATGGCTTTAAAACATACTTTTCATTTTGCAGCTTATAATCAAATCCACCGGTTGCAAACAAAGCATTTGAAATACTGAATTGTGCGGTATTCGACCAGTCGACAACCGGTTGGTTCAGATGTTGAAATGACACACCGCTGTACCAGTTTTTCATCGAAAACCACGCACCAACGCTCATGTCAAAACTTGTTCCGCTCACATTGGTGATGGGTATCGCCGGATCGGCAGTTAATTTGTGATACTCACCGATATTAATATTATGACGGGCAACACTGTCGCCACTGAAAGAAACATTTACAAATCCGATATCGGTTCCCAGACTCAGGCGTCCTTTACCTATATTTTTCTTATAAGAATACTGCAAATGAAAAGATTGATTGGAAAATCCGCCGAATTTGTCCTTCAGGAAACTAAGTCCGATACCCTGAACAGAATTGCCAAATTTTAAGGGCGAACTGATACTGAAAAGGGTGGTCGAACCTCCGCCTCCGGGAAAATTCAACCAGTTAATTCTTTGTTGTCCGATCACATCTATCATTTCACTTTCACCTACCGCTGCAGGATTAAATGATGAATTATGTAGCATATACTGACTTATCTGCGCATCGAATTGTGAATATACCGATCCTGTAAAAATGAATAAAAATAAAATAAATATATAATATTTTTTCATGAGATGCTATGAAACGATTTTATTCACAAGGCGTCAAAATCGTTGGCTTTGATTTTTTGTGTTCATATTATGAAACTGATAAATTCAAAAAAAATTGTTTATAAGTTCAATTTTTAATGATGCACTATTATCAAACCCCGATTTAATCACTTGATACTGAATAAGGCAGGTGAATTCAATTGCAGTTTAATATTCTTCTTCGTTGAAGAAAAAATCTTCTTTACTCGGATAATCAGGCCAGATATCTTCTATAGTTTCATATATCTCACCCTCATCCTCTATTTCCTGCAGGTTTTCAATTACTTCTAACGGAGCTCCTGAACGAATGGCATAATCTATCAATTCATCCTTTGTTGCGGGCCAGGGGGCATCTTCAATTTTCGAAGCTAATTCCAATGTCCAATACATACTTAATTCTATTTTTTAATATAATTCTGGTTAGTAAAACAGGTCAAATTTTCTACAAAAGTAAGTAATTTTTTTATTAATACTATTTTTTCCATAAAATTTCTTTATTGCCCTTTTTCAGAGTGATAAAGCGCGATAAAACAAAGAAATAGTCGGATAAACGGTTGATGTAAATAATAATTTGTTTATCAATGTTATAAATCTGACTTACTTCCGTTATTCTGCGTTCGGCTCTGCGTGAAACTGTGCGGCAAACGTGGCAAACCGAACCTTCGCGGGAGCCGCCGGGTAATATAAATGCCTTCAGCGGCGGTAGTTTTTCGGTTATGCGGTCGATGGAACCTTCAAGTTCGGCTATATCTTCGTCTGATATGATGGACGCTTCATCCATGTTCGTTTGTTCCCTGTCGGTGGCCAGATGCGACCCAACGGCGAACAATCTGTGCTGAATTTTTTCCAGAAATGACAGCTCATCGTCCAACTGCGGATATGATGCCAGCAAACCGATAAATGAGTTGAGTTCGTCCACCGTTCCGTAGGCTTCGATGCGTAAATCGTTTTTAGGGACACGGGTTCCTCCTATCAGTCCGGTTAAACCTTCATCTCCCGTTTTTGTATATATTTTCATTTGTTTTTGGTGATATTACAAAGCTGTTGACAGACTTTATATTGTTAATTTTTTATGTTTGGCATTACTAATAACAAACTTTGTAATGCTTTTTGTTCAGCACAGGATTAAAAAACACAATTCCCATTTGAAACAAATCGATGGTCGATGTGACTTTCGGATGGTCTTTTATGACTTTCCAGGCCTGCTCCATGTCGTCCGACCAGTGAATATCGTCAAAAACGATGACTGCATTCGCCGACAAATAAGGCAGACATTGATCCAGATAACTTAATACTGCCCCCGAGCTGTGATTGGCGTCGACAAATATAAAGTCAATTGCACTTAATTTCGCTAATGCTTCGGGCAATGTGTCGTTAATATCTCCTTCAATCGTAATTATATTTTTGATATTCAGTTTTTTGAAATTTTCTCCGGCAATTTTTAAGACTTCACTACTTCCTTCGAGCGTGATGCACTCCGAAGTGGATGAAACCGATGCAAGATAAGCGGTGGTCAGACCGGCCGAAGTACCGAGTTCCAGTATCTTCCGGGCACCGGTATGTGATATTATCCTGAATAACAGTTTGCTGTATTTCGGACTCTGAACCGAAGTACGCACGATACCGCCAACTGTGCTGAACCTGTCTTTTCCTGTCCCGAAATCTTTTATGAAAACTTTTCTTTTATCTTTCAGTAATTCATTGCGTAATTTATCAATTTCCTGAAAAATATAGTATTCATTTTTATTGTACAAAACACTGTAAAGAAACTGAAAAACAGAAGGCGAATGCACACCGTGTCCTTTTGTGTTGACAGCACAAAGCAGGTGTTGAAGGTATTTTATCGTGTATTTCAGCAGTTTCTTTTTTGGCATATATATCTGAAATCAGTATGGTTCGAATCCTTTATTAATTCAGTGTTTAACATCCTGAAGATGTTTTTTTGTTAAATTATTTCGATATTTTGCTCTTTACACATTTCAAGTGCCATCTCGCGTAATTTGAATTTCTGTATTTTCCCGCTTCCGGTGAGCGGATATTCGTTCAGGAAAAAAATATAACGCGGAATCTTGTAACGTGCAATCTTGTCTTTACAGAAATCGCGTACATCTTCGGGACTCAGTTCAGCATCGTTGTGAGGAATGATAAATACTCCCACATCTTCGCCATAGCGGGGCGATGCCACTGCCACCACCTGTGCATCTTTCACTCCGGGCATGTGATAGAGAAATTCCTCTATTTCGCGTGGCGAGATATTTTCTCCTCCTCTGATAATCATGTCCTTGATGCGTCCGGTGATTCTGTAGTTTCCATCCGGATCTTTTACACCCAGATCGCCCGAATGAAGAAAACCGTTTTTATCTATCACCTGAGAGGTGGCCTCCGGATTTTTATAATAACCTTTCATCACATTATACCCACGGCAACACATTTCTCCCTGTACTCCATCTTCACATTTTTCGCCGGTAACCGGGTCGATTACAGCTACTTCAGTAAATTCATAATCACTTCCTACCGTTGTGCAGCGAATTTCAAACGCATCATCAATACGGGTTTGCGTCATTCCGGGTGAAGTTTCGGTAAGTCCGTAAACACTGGTTATGTCCATGAACATTTTTTCGTTTACCTGACGCATCAGTTCTATCGGACACAATGCACCGGCCATAATTCCCGTACGCAACGAACTCATATCAAACAGATTGAACATCGGATGATTTAGCTCGGCAATAAACATAGTGGGAACACCGTAGAGCGCTGTACATCTTTCTTTGTGGACAGAAGCAAGCGTTATCAACGGATCAAATTTTTCGACGATAACCTGGGTGCTTCCGTGAGTAAGGCAGTTCATTACTGCCAGTACCACACCGAAACAATGAAAAAGCGGCACACAAATGCAGAGTTTATCGTTTCGGGTGAATTTCATGTGCTCACCCGTTAAATATCCGTTGTTGGCAATGTTGTGGTGCGAGAGCATCACTCCTTTCGGAAATCCGGTGGTACCCGAAGTGTACTGAATATTCACAACGTCGTGGCAATTCACCGTTTGCTGCACCTGTTTCAGCTCATCATCATTTTTACTGTTTCCGAGCAGTAAAATTTCGGAAGAATTATACATTCCCCTGTGTTTTTCCTGTCCGATATAAATCAGATTTTTCAATTGCGGGAATCTGGCCGAATCGAGCTTACCACGTTGCGACGTTTTTAACTCCGGTATCAGTTGATAAATAATTTCGATATAATCGCTGCCCGAAACACCATCGGTGATGCAAAGTGTTTGCATATCCGAGTTTTCGAGTACGAAGGCAAGTTCGTGGGCTTTGTAGCTTGTATTGACGGTTACGGCAACTGCTCCGATTTTGCCACAGGCATACAGGAAAGTCAGCCAGTCGGGAACATTCTGAGCCCAGATTCCCACATTCGAACCTTTTGTAACACCGATTGCCAGCAAACCTTTGGCCATATTATCGACTCTCTGATTGAATTCTTTCCAGCTAAACCGTAAATCGCGGTCCGAATAAACCATAAATTCACTGTCGGGTGTTTCCATAGCCCAGTATTCAAGCCAGTCACCTAAAGTTCTGTCGTATAATTGCATATATATTATCAGTTACTATCCCGATTACTAAACGGAACAATTTTTATTTTTAATTTTAATTCTGTCAATCAGGGTTCGAATTACACTCCCGTCTGACACTTTCAGGCATTTTTCAAACTTATACCCGGTATCTTATTCAAAAAAACAGGAACCAAATACAACCTCAAACCCCTTTCTTCTTAATTATTAATTCTTAATTCTTAATTAATCAGACCGGTGTATAAACCACAGCCACAATCTGAGCCGGCTGATCGTCGGGCGTAGTAACAAGGTGATCGACAATGGAATCGTAATAAATACTATCGCCGGCGCTGAGCAAATACTGATCTTTTCCGTAGATAATTTTAACCACACCTTTCAATACGAAAATAAATTCCTCCCCTTCGTGGCTCGACAGGATAGGTTCGTTGGTTGGCGAAGGTTTGATGTCGATAACGAAAGGTTCCATGTGGCGACCGGCTTTATTGCCGGCAAGTGCATAAAAATCGAGGTGCGAATTGGCCGTCGAAAGCTGGCTTGAGAAGGAAGCAGCTTCGCTTTGTTCGTTCAGGCGATGAACAACCGGACCCAGCATTTCCGAGTCGTCGAGAAAAGTACCCACACGCACTCCCAGTCCCCTGGCTATTTTAATTAATGCTGCAAGCGAAGGTACTTTTTCATTGTTGATAATCAGTTCTATTTGAGTTACCGATAAACCTGTACGCTCTGACAACTCCTGTACTGTAAGGTTTCTGGTCGACAAAAGGGTATTGATTTTTTGTCCTACTACGTTCTTTTTCATGGTATTAACATTCAATAAATAAATAATTTGTGCCGGAAAAAATTAACTTTCAAAAATATTTTGCAAATTTATAAAAAATACAATAAAACAAAAGAGCTTCGGGTAAAATAATTTAGAATTTATTACCCGAAACTCAATAATTTAAAACCAAAATGAATGGTTTACTTCTTATTTGTAAGCAATTTTTGAAATCCTTCGGTATCATTCAGATGGGCAATGGCTTTCTTTAAATCATCATCATTGCGGAGCGAATACCTGATTTCTCCTTTCTGAAAATAATATCGTTTTATGATTTCATGACTCAACAGGTCAGTGATATCCTCTTTGTTTTCCTGCAGGTTTTTGTCCACATCCGGAATCAGTTTCTGCTTTAATGCTTCAAATTCGTCTTTCGCCGTTTTATCAAGTCCTTCCATGGCTGCTACTTCTGTCAGCTGATTGTAATATTTCTGTGTCTCGGAGGTATAGCTGAATTTCTTTTCTTTCAAAAAATCTGTAAAGGCTTTAAAATCATCATCACTCAGCACAAATTCCTCGGGTTTACTGATGGTGGGATGTGTAGCAACATACTGAGTGGCAAAATCAAAATAGAGTTGTTGAACGAAAATATAATAGGCGATGTTCAGTTTGCGGTCGTCGGTAATCTGAATATCGGGAACAATACCGCCGCCATCGCGCACTTTGCGTCCGTTACGGGTATTAAATTCCGAAGTCAGACTGTCGGGTACCCTGCCAACGCTGCCATCTTCGTTACGGTGACTGTAATCGATGGCCTGAATACAACGTCCGCTGGGAATATAGTATTTTGCTGTGGTAATCTTCACGTGACCGCCAAACCCTACCGGACGCACATTCTGAACCAGTCCTTTACCGAAAGTACGTTCACCCACGATAATACCGCGGTCGAGGTCCTGAATGGCTCCTGCCACAATTTCCGAAGCCGATGCCGAAGCTCTGTTGGTAAGAATTGCCAGGCGCATTTCCGGAAACAAAGGTTCGGCCGGTGTCTTATAAATGCGTTCGGTTTGTTTGTTCTTCCCTTTGGTGGTTAAAACTTCGGTTCCTTTCGGAACAAAATAACCCAGAATTTTTACGGCTTCGTCAATCAAACCTCCGCCATTGCCCCGCAAATCAATAATCAGCGATTCAATATGATATTGTTTTACCATGTCGTTGATAGCCGATTTCATTTCGAGGGCCGATTTATCGGTAAACTCACCCAACATTACGTAACCGGTTTTTTCGGCCACTTTTCCGTAGTAGGTCACCGGATTGATTTGTATTTTCTGTCGCAGAAATTCCTTAATTATCGGCTTTTTCTCGCCGTAACGTTTTAATTTCAGCTGAATTTTCGTATTCGGGATTCCTTTCAGCATGGCACTCACATCGCTGACCGACATACCGGTCACCGCTTTTCCGTCCACTTCCAGCACTATATCGCCTGCTCTTACGTCGTTGAGCTGAGCGGCTAATCCTTCGTAGGGTTCCGACACGCAAATGTCATTTCCCTTTTTCATTATCATTGCACCTATTCCGGCATACTCGCCTGTAGTCATAAACGTAAGGTCGTCGGTTTCCTCCTCGGGCATATACACCGTATAAGGGTCTATTTTGCCCAGCATCTGATCTATGGCCGTTTTCACCATTTTATCGTAATTCAGTGTGTCCACATAGTTGGCGTCCAGTTCGCGGAATACCGAATTGAATATCGACAGATTTTTACTGATTCTGAAGGTTCGTTGCCTGCTGTTGTCGGCTCCGTACACACTGATCTGAAAAATGGAAAATATAGCTGCGAATAAAAAAATCTTTTTCATAAATACTTATGTTTGTCCTGATGAACGGCTCAATTGACTGATAAATGAATGATGTATATTAAAAAACATTGAAATACAGTTGATTGATTATTCAATCATATTTCACATTAAGTTGCAAAAGTACAAAAAAAGTGGTCATGTTCTGAAACTCAATTCACAAAAAACCAAAAAATGCTATAAAAACAGAACAGTACGAAAGTATGTTTTCTTTCGAAGTCGACCGGAAAATATACCGGTTTTCAAATCCTTATGTATAGAAAACATTGAATTGCAGACAGGTTCAACATTAATTTTTACAAAAAAAGGGAGGTCATCTGAAAATTTATACAGAAATTAATGTAACTTTGTGCTACTAAAATTAAAAATTATGACTATAACTGAACGCTTTCTGAAATACGTGAGTTTCACAACTACTTCCGACGAAAATACCAAAATGACGCCCAGCACTCCGGGACAAATGATTTTTGCCCAATACCTGGTCGAAGAATTAAAATCCATTGGTCTGCAGGAAGTCGATCTCGACAAAAACGGTTATGTAATGGCCACACTTCCGGCCAATACCGACAAAGACATTCCGACCATCGGTTTTATTTCGCACATGGACACCAGTCCCGATATGTCGGGCAAAAACGTGAAGCCACGTATCGTGGAGAAGTACGATGGCGGTGATATCCTGCTGAATCCTGAGAAATTAATAGTGCTGGAAACCAACAAATATCCCGAAATCATCAAATACACCGGTCAGGACATCATCGTAACCGACGGTACCACCCTGCTCGGAGCCGACGACAAAGCCGGTCTGGCCGAGATTGTTACCGCCATGGAATACCTGATGGCTCATCCCGAAATCAAACATGGCAAAATCCGTGTAGGATTTACTCCCGACGAAGAAATCGGACAGGGAGCCGACCATTTCGATGTGAAGAAATTCGGAGCCGAATGGGCTTACACCATGGACGGAGGCGAAATAGGCGAACTGGAATTCGAAAACTTTAACGCTGCCGGTGCCCGCATTACCTTTCAGGGCTTAAATGTGCATCCCGGATATGCCAAACACAAAATGCTCAACTCAATGCGCGTGGCACAGCAGTTTGCATCCATGCTTCCTCGTCACGAAACTCCCGAACATACCGAAGGTTACGAAGGTTTTTACCACCTGGTGGGAATGGAGGGGACAGTTGAAAAATCAACACTGAGCTACATCATCCGCGACCACGACCGCGATCGTTTCGAAAGACGCAAAAAGGAAATTCAGCACCTGGCGAATAAAATCAATGCAGAATTCGGACAGGGAACTGCCACCCCCGAAATTCACGACCAGTACTACAATATGCGCGAAAAAGTGGAGCCGGTGATGCACATCGTCGATCTGGCCTTCGAAGCCATGGAAGCGGTAGGCGTAAAACCCAACGTAAAACCAATTCGCGGAGGCACCGACGGAGCCCGTTTATCCTACGAAGGTCTCCCCTGCCCCAATATCTTTGCGGGCGGACACAATTTCCACGGACGGTTCGAATACGTACCCGTGCCATCCATGGAAAAAGCAATGATGGTAATAGTGAAAATTGTGGAAATACTTGCCAACAAATAAGCAGCGACACACACAAATGCGATAAGCAAACCCTTTAAATTTTTAAAAAACAACAAAATTCCCGGACACCGGAGGTTTTGTTGTTTTTTTTATCCCTCCGCCACCGCCCGCCAACACTGCATTTCACTCACCACATTTGTAATCAGGTCATTATTACCCACCCCGCACCGAAAGAGCAATTACAGATACTCACCGAAAAAAACAATAAAAAACCTTGTTAAATAAAAAAACTTTAATAACTTTACGGCTTTATTATAAGGAATTTAAAACAAAGGAGTGGCCGTTAAAAGTAAAATAAGGTGAATAATATGCGGATAGCTGTATTTGCAGGATTTATGAAACTTACAATTTCTATGGATTTGATCAGATTAAAAACCCCATTAAATAAATTAAACATATTAAGCAAACGAACTATTAACATTCCGGATATGCGCCATAACATCAAAACTATAAAAAATTACTTTTCATAAGGTAAATATATGTACCAAGTTATGGCACATACACAGATGTTATGCCCCATTCTAAAAAAATAAAGACAGTTCAAAATTTTAATTTAACGAACAAAAATGACTAAAGACGAAATCATAGCAGGCATTTATGAATACCTGACTCAAAAGTTGCCGAAAGAAGCTTTAATTATTATGATTGAGAATGATATTAGAGTTGAGAATTTCTTCGCAATACATATCGGGGTTTATCTCAAGGGGTTATTTAATGAAAAGAAAATTAAAAACTTTGAATTTCAGAAAACAATTATACTTGATAATCCCCATAGAACTCATATTGATATTGTTTTTTCAGACTTAAACAATGAAATTACTTATCTAGAATTAAAACATTTTTCTATTTCCCAAAAAAGGGGACAAGGAAGATCATTATCATTTTATACGAGTGATTCAGAAGCAGGAAAAAAAGTTGGAATTATTGGAGACTGTGAAAAACTTGATAATCTGAGAAATAGAAACGAAATCGTAGCTAATTCTAATTTGGTTTGCTGTGCATTAATTACACCAAAACCAACTATTAAAGAAAAACAAGAAATGGAGAATAGAATTAAAAAGTATGATTTATTAAAAGGTTGGAATTTAATTTATCCTATACAATTTGAGAAACAAAATAATGATTTTGGAATTCTATCTATTCAAAAATCAGCTAATATAAAGTAAATTATAAACACTAAAAATGACCGAATATGAAAAAAATCAGTAAAATGTGGTTTTATCCATTTGGAGTTCTTGGAATTTTAATGATAAATTTTACAAGTTGTAAAACTGAAGTTGAATCAAAACTTCTACCAACATTATCAACAGACACAATTTCAGCAGTAACACAAAACACAGCTGTTTGTGGTGGTTACATTACTTCTGACAATGGATTGGAAGTTACAGCAAGAGGAGTTTGTTGGAGTTTAAAACCTAATCCAACTACTAAAGACACTATTTCAAAAGACGCTGCCGGAACAGGTAAATATAAAAGTCAGTTGACTAATTTATTACCAGATACTGTCTATTATGTTCGTGCTTATGCAACTAACAGCGATGGAACCGCATATGGTTTACAAGTTACATTCAGAACCTTTAAGACAGTTTTCCCAGTTGTAACAACAACAAAGTCAACAGAAATCTCCGATATTAGCGCAACCTCAGGTGGAAATGTCTCATTTAACGGTGGAACTGTTGTAACTGGACGTGGTGTGTGTTGGAGTACAAATCCATTACCAACAATACTTGACAATAAAACAACAAATGGAAATGGTAATGGTATTTTTAAAAGTTCAATTACTGGATTGACAGCAGGTACAACTTATTATATTAGAGCATATGCAACAAATAATGCTGGTACAGGTTATGGAAATCAAGACACAATTAAAACACTAACAATTCCAACACTTACGACAATTAGCGCAGTGGCAACGTCTGCTACGACTGCAAGTTCAGGAGGAAACGTATCAAGTGATGGTGGTACGCCAGTAACGAATCGAGGCGTATGTTGGTCTACAACTTCTAACCCAACAATTTACGAATCAAAAACAAATGATGGCAATGGTACTGGAAACTTCACAAGTACTCTTTCAGGTCTTACAGCAAATGTAACCTATTATATTCGGGCTTATGCAACCAATAAAATTGGAATAGCTTACGGCAATGTTGTGACCGTGAAAACTTCAAATTTCCCAACTAACGGTTTAGTAGCCTGGTATCCATTTAATGGAAATGCTAATGATGAGAGTGGAAATGGCATGAACGGCAATGTTACTGGAGCTACTCTTACAAACGATCGTAAAAATTCAGTAAATTCGGCTTATAATTTTGATTTCGTAGGTGCAACTTTTGGCAACAAAAATGATGAAATTTATATACCTTATTACTCTAAATTAAATATTTCAAATATAAGCGTTTCTACTTGGATTTACCCAAGGTCCTATTATTGGACAGGAAATAGTGGGTCTAGTAGTGCCATAATCAAAAGATTTCAATACGGTTATTCAAATCCTAAAGGAGAAGTTTGGGGTGTTAATTTTAATACAACGTCAATAAATGCTTTTATTATGAACGTTTCTGGAAATACTCAGACTGTAGTTTATAACTCTCCAATACCATTAAATTCATGGAGCAATATAATTTTCACATATAATGGTACTGTATTGAACTTATTTTTGAATGGAAATATAGTTGCGTCTAAAAACACAAATATAATTTTAAATGTCTCAGGTAACTCTGGAATATCAATCGGTGAGTCAAATCAGGCAAACGGATATTGGGATTTTACTGATGGTAAAATTGACGATATTGGTATTTGGAATAGGGCGTTAACACAAGAAGAAATCACAAATCTAAATAACTAAATACAATAATATTATGAACGACATAGAGAATGTTTGGAACAGAATTTTAGGACATTGTAGTTTAAATCTAAATGAACCTGAATATATTTTTACTACAATTAGAGGTTTAAAATTCTATATAGTACGTATTGACGAAAACACTGTGCACCCCTATAGAATTGGAGCAAATCCTACATTATATAATATTAGCAGAATTAACATTTTGAATGACTTAGAATTAGGCAGACCAGTAAATAATGACAGACCGAGTGACTATAACACTCCTGCACCAGCATATAGATATGCTTTGCTTAACGACGAAAGAATCTTTTTGAATTAACAAGAAAAATGCACGACCCCTAATACTTATGCTTCCTGTGGTCGGAACGACCCAACAGGGAAGCGTGTGCAAAACCGTATTCCCGCTTGCAGCGTCTCAGATTCAGATTATTACAGGAAGGCTTGGTGTAAACTTTGACGGGTGTTTACCATTACAGAAGGGATAAATGCCCTCAAAAAGCTAATCGAAGAGATAATGGCTTTGCTTTGGTTCAGAAGAGCTTATTTTAGTGTGATTTAAGCACTCCCGAAAATAAAACAAAAATACGAACGGCTTCGAATAACCTCCGGTAAACGGAAGATATTAAAGCCTGAAACGATAAAAATAGATGAAAATTGAGAGAAAAAGCAGTTTTTGTGCAGACTCTCATTAGGCGCAATTGAAGAAAACCGCAAACAATATAGATTATAAAAAAAAATTTATGAGATTAGGATTAATAATGTTTACTGTATTGGGATTAAGTTTAAGTCTCAATGCACAAAAGATTAATGAGTATTCAGCGATTGACAAGGTAATGGTTCAGATTCCTGATTCATTGACTAAAACTACTCAGGGAATAGCAGGTTATGTCAAATTGAATTTTTCAAAACCTGTTGACCAATCACGAGCTGTTTTTATTTGGATAGCTAAGAATATTCAGTACGATATTGATAATATGTTCGCAATTAACTTTTATCAAAATACAAATGAGATTGTTGATAAGGTATTAAAAACCCGAAAAGGAATCTGCATGAGTTATGCTCAGCTTTTCAATGATATTGCGAATAAAGTTGGAGTAAAAACTTATGTAGTATTTGGATATACAAAGCAAAATGGTTTTGTCGATTATATTCCACATGCCTGGTGTGCTGGCATGATAGATTCCGTTTGGTTTCTTTTCGACCCAACGTGGGGTTCTGGATATATTCAAAATGGTAAGTTTGTTAAGCAAATTAATAACTATTACTATAAGACAAAGCCGGAACAAATAGTTAAATCTCACATGCCATTTGACCCTCTATGGCAATTCTTGAATTATCCTGTAACCAATCAGGAATTCTACGAAGGAAAAACACAAGTAAACAATAAAAAGAATTTCTTCAACTTTGTGGATACATTGCAGTACTTTGAAAAGCAATCTGAGATAGAGCAATTAATTTCAGCAAGCAACAGGATTGAGAAAAATGGTGTTAAAAATTCACTTGTTTTTGATAGATTACAGCATAATAAGCGTGAGATTGAATATTACAATAATAAAAAAGTTGTCGATAGCTATAATTCAACCATAAACTCAATTAACAACGGGATTAACTTACTGAATGTATTTATTGAGTATAGGAATAAGCAATTTACGCCTAAAAGACCTGATGCTGAAATTAAGCAAATGGTTGACACCGTTGATTATTTGTTGAATCAGGCAAGATTACAACTGAATACTATAAAAAATCCTGATTCTAATTTGGCAACATCAATAACGCAGCTTAATAAAACTTTAAACGATGCAACGATTAATTTAAATGACCAAAAGGTATTTGTGGATAAATATCTAAAAGCAGGTAAGCTGACCAGGAAAACAATGTTTACAAAGTATACATAGTTTGGAATACCATTGAATTAAAAAATCACCAGCGCCCAACACGCGGTATAGCCAATAAGGGGTTCAGTGGTTTTCGAAAAGTTTTAGCCCGCTTCAACTTTTCTTGTACCTTGACAGGTGATTCGCCCACACCCCTTACTGGCTATACCGCCGACTGTTATGTGCAATCCGGGATATAAAAAAAAATTATTAAGTATCAAATGCTAACGACTAAAAAAGATACTATTGTAAATAAAAGACTTACGTGGTCGTTAGTCAGAATTCAAGAAAAAAGGAAAGACATGTTCTAAACTATTAAAAACATACTAAATATTACATTATGAAATTGAATTTAAAGAGAAACATTATTTATTGTCTCCTGATTATTTGCGTCAAATTAAGTGGACAAGTAGGAGTAACATTTTTTTACAATCAAAATTGGGAGATTACATCTCCAAGGACAGCAACTTACTACAGGTTCTCCCTATTAAATAATACGGGCGATTTTTATGAAGGTAAATATAACGACTATACGGTAAAAGAAAATAAAATAATTGAGAGTGGTGAGTATTCAAACAACTTGAAGAATGGAGAATTTATTGAATACTTTTCAAACGGAAATGTAAAGAAAAAGGGCAACTATAAAGATAATCAACTCTTTGGTAATTGGTATTATTACTATCCAAATGGTCAATTAAAAGAAATTTTTTCTTTCAATGAAAAAGGTTTTCAAGCGATTGAATGCAGAGATTCATTAAATAAGGTAACATTGGAGAATGGTACAGGAATTTGGGAAACAGTAATATATGTTAATGGTGAACCTACAAAAATGATTGCAAAATTTAAAAATGGAAAACGAAATGGAGAATGGATATATCTGAATAAAGCTGGCAAAAAGATACGTTCTGAAGTATATATTAACTCTGAGTTTAGCCCATACAACAGTTTTGGAGAAAGAATTTATATGAATCCTTATTTTAATATGAGCTATTTTTCTGAATTCAAATATTATAATATTGAAAACAGGCAATGTGAAACTGATCTGAATTTGAAATTTAATCCGTTTAACTGGATAAAAGTAACATTAAATCTGAGCAATACTAAAAATCTAAGTTATCTGAACAGTAAATTACCTGCCGATCAAATACTTTTTATAAATGAAGATAACCTTGGAAACACTTGGATTGGTACCGGTAATAATGGACTAATAAAATTGGACAGTATTTTTACGTCTTACAATAAAGAAAATTCTCCAATAAAAAGTAATCACGTGTCATGTATACAAATTGACAAAAATGGAAAAATTTGGTTCTCATTTAAATCTCCAATTGAACATCCGGATATAAAAACAGCAGGTTTAGCGTGTTTATCAAACAACAAAATAGTTGTATATAATACAGATAACTCAGGGTTAACCAGTAATGAAATAAACGATATTGCTGTAGACAAAAATAACAAAAAATGGTTTGCAACTGAAAATTGTATTATCAGTTATGATGACAGTCTGAACAAGTGGGAAAAACACTTTGATAAAGAAAGTGAAATTAGAAAAGTAGATACAATTAAATACAAAAACAGGAATGAATATATGCGATATGCAAAAGAAATTAATTCAGTTACGGATTCATGGGAAGAAAAAAAATATCAGAGAAATAACAAATCAAATAATACTCAAAATGAACCAACTGAAACACATTACTCAACAATGACTTTTTATGAGTCTCCTATCGATTTTTATAAAATTGATATTCTAACGACAAATGAAAAACTGATCAACTCGTCGGGAAAAGGGTGTTGTATTTATAATGACATAATATGGGAATGTGATTCAGGTATAAATAACTCACAATATGTGAGAACATTACTGAGTAGAAAATTTCAACTGGAGAAAAATGATTCTATCGTATTTATGAACCAACTCTCTCGAATAATGATAAATAATATAATACTCCAGTTAATCAATGGCATTGACAATTCATTATGGGCACGTACTATTAACAACATATTCAAAATTACAGAAAAAAAAATAATTGAATATGATCTTTTTGATAAAGACATTAAATACATTCAGGATGGTGATTTTAAAAGTAAATTCAATTATTTATATATTGACAAACAAGGAGGAATTTGGGCTTGTATTAATAGTGCAATTTTAAAAATTGAATAAAACCATGTAACAAGTTATGACATTTAAAACAACAAAAAAATGCAAGACCCCCATAATACTTAAGTTCCCTGCGTTCGGCACGACTCCCGTTTGCGTCGGGATCTGCTACGCAGCAAGGAAGCGTCGGTTGAACCTTATTATCGCATCCATGCCGTTAAAAAGCAATAATAAAGGGGCGTAGCCCTGCTATCTTTGTAGAAAACAAACCAAAACCCGAATTGAAGGGCGTAGCCCTGACATTTTAAATAAAAAAAATATGGAAACCAAATTCCACCCCTGAATCGAAAAATTATTATTTAAAAACATTATAAAAAGCTACAAAAAAATATGTCAGATTCGCTAATTGAAATTTCAGATAAATTATTAACTTTTTTTATCGAAAAAAATGGAGTTAGAAAAGATAAAGAAATTTATGACTTCATAAAAGAAAAATCTATCAATATAACATTGCCGGAAATTATTAATATTTTAGTTACTTATAAATTAATAGAAAGGAGCTCCGTTCATTCTGAATTAAAATATTTAACTCCTGAAGGATTTAAAGCCAATTTAATCGGAACTAGAAAATATATCAAAGAAATTGAAGAAGACAAAGCACTTGATAGAAGTGTAAAAATAGCAACAATTAAAACTTCTCGTTGGGCAATTGGAATCTCAATTTTATCAATCATTATATCAATTGTTGTTCCGACTTTAATTGATAAACCAAAGGATCAAGTGCTTCCTCCCAAAAAAATACAAAATATGATTGACAACAACAATTACAAGTGCGACACAACCAACAACAATAGTAATTTTAAGTAAGCATAATTCCCATATAATCGGATGAAAGCACCATTTATCAAATTATCGAATTAAATTTTTAAACATGATTTTATTTTTAAATTATTTTATGTGGACAAAAGAACAGATAATTAATTGTGACAAAGTACTAACTGGAATAAAAAACTCTGACATTAATAATGAAGAAACTTTTTATTATAAAAAACTCGTGAATGAAATTGGGTTTAATAAACTTGAAGAAACAATTAAAATACTTATTAAAGAGAAATTAGTTTTTAGTATTGACGAAAGAAATTATAATATACAATTATCAGACATAGGAAATTTTTCGAATATAATTGGTTTTAAATCATACATTTACTTAAAATACTTAATTGTTTTTCTGTTAAAAATAATTCCAATAACAATATCTATAATTGCATTATTCTACTCTAGTCAAGCTGTTAGCATAAGCACAGAAAATCAGAGCATTAAAAGAAATAATAAGACTAATAATATACAAAACTCTGTATATAATGACAGCGTGTTAATCGTAAAAATTAAAGATTTTATAAAACATGACAGTGTGTTTTTGAATGAATTAAAAATTGTATTGAAAAAAGATTTATTAAACAAAAAAATTGCGACCCCATAATACTTAATCTTCCTGCGGTCGGCACGACTCCCGTTTGCGTCGGGATCTGCAACGCAGCACGGAAGCGTCGGTTGAACCTTATTATCGCCTCCATGCCGTTAAAAAGCAATAATAAAGGGGCGTAGCCCTGTTATCTTTGTAGAAAACAAACCAAAACCCGAATTGAAGGGCGTAGCCCTGACATTTTAAATAAAAAAAATAAGGAATCCAATTTCTACCCCTGAATCGTAAAATTATTATTTGAAAATATTTTAAAATTGATTACCATGAAAAATTACAAATTAAAATGCAAACTGTTTTTACTTTTTATTTCAATAATTGCTTCTGTGCATAGTCAGAATTTCAGTTATGGAGTATACCTCGGGAGCGACATTACAAATTTGTATCTGTATCCGGTTCCGGATGGAAATAAATCCGCTATGTTCTCGCCTGTGTTAAGCTACAATTTTAACGGGTTCGTATCGTACAAAACCGGTTCTTTCATAGGATTTAGTATCGAACCGGGCATTATCCGCTATGGTGGAGTACAACTTTTCGATCACCTGAACAGTAAATATCAGCCGGTAACCAATCAGGTAAAGGCTACTATTAATTGTTTGCAAATACCGGTATTAATTGATTTCCATTTAAATGATAACTTTTGTATATCGGCAGGCGTCGATATGGATTACACACTTTCGATGAAATCTGTACAAACCGATGATGCTACAACAAAGCATTTCCTCGCAGGTGAATTCCCCTTATATGCAACCTTCGGAACCGGCCCGAATACAATTGCTGACAATATTGTACCTGACAGTAAATACCATTTCAGGTATTATTCAGGAATATTCGGGTTACAATACAAGCTGAACAAACGATTCGGTGTTTGTCTGCGATATGGTTTCAGTTTAAACAAAATATATAGTTTTAATTGGGAAATAATGAGCAACGATGGTTTAATGGAAATGGAAAATTCAAACATTTACTCTGCTTATTATCAATTAGGCTGTAAAATCAGATTGTAAAATCTAAAATAATTCTTTATCAGTCGTCTGTAAGCCGGGCTGATTTCAATCATTTACCCGGTATAAAGAAAGCCCGGCTTTGCCCCTGCAGCATTATCCGCATATCCAACGACATTGAGATTTCGCATCCAAGCCGTTAAAAAGCAATAATTTTAGGGGCGTAGCCCGGCTATCTGCGCAGAGATTAAATGACCGAAAAAAGGCGTTAAATTATTTCGTAAAAAATTTGTTGATTCAAAGAGAATAATTATATTTGTCGCAAATTATTTTCTATTTATTAATCTAACAACTAACTGATTATGGCAAGTATTTCTGAAACCGGTCACGCCGGAAACGTGGCCAACTTTGAGGCTTTAATTATTTTCGCAACAGCTTCCGGCGCAAGCTACAACCCGTCCAACGACAGCCTCAAAATCCCCGCATTACAGTCCCTTCTTTCTGCTTCAAAAGAAGCATTAAATGCAGTAAACCTGGCACAATCGTCGTACTCCAACGCAGTAGCTGCACGCGAAGTCGCTTTTGAGCCATTAAGCAAACTAATTACCCGCGTCAACAACGCCCTGAAAGCCTCCGGCACCACCGTTCAGGTCGACGAAAGCGCACAAACCATTGTTCGCAAACTGCAGGGCAGAAGAGCTAAAGCTAAAATTACCGACGAAGAAATGAAAACACTGCAAGTCGAAGGCAAAGAAGTCAATCAAATCTCTGTTGCGCAATTAAGTTACGACAACCGCATTGAAAACTTCAGCAGGCTGATTACCCTGCTCGAAACCGTGCCCTTTTATCAACCCAACGAAGAAGATTTAAGAATAACAACTTTAAAATCACTTCTCGCCGGTCTAAAAGCAAAAAACAACGATGCGGTTACGGCAGCTATACATTTGAACAACACACGCATTACACGTAACGAATTAATGTATAAACCACTGACCGGATTGGTGGATACGGCATTCGACTTCAGAGTGTATATCAGGTCCGTTTTCGGTGCCAAAAGTCCGCAATACAAACAAATTTCGAAACTGAAATTTTCAACCATTTAGGACCAAACACAAAATGCAAACTGCGGCACGTGCGCCGGCAACCGCAGTTTGCAAATTGTCGGGCTATGAAATCAAAGAGCCACCCCCGAAAGAAAAACAATCACCACTCAATGTGCAACAGCGATTCGCAATGATGAAATAAGCTCCCCGAAGTATAAAACAGTCGTCCCGAAACATAAAACTGTCATCCTGAAACATAAAACAGACATCCTGAAAGATAAAACAATCATCCTGAAACATAAAACAGACATCCTGAAAGATAAAACTGTCATCCTGAAACTTAAAACAGGCATCCTGAAAGATGAAACAGGCATCCTGAAACATAAAACAGACATCCTGAAAGATGAAACAGGCATCCTGAAACTTAAAACAGGCATCCTGAAAGATGAAACAGGCATCCTGAAACTTAAAACAGACATCCTGAAAGATGAAACAGTGACACCGAAACATCAAACCGCTACCGGCACAGATAGAAAAAGCACCGCATAACAGGCGTGTTATGCTGCCCTTACAGGGCGATGAGAGCCATTCGGCATCGAAAATCCCCGGACGCTGTCTCAGGGTTAATTATAAATAAGGCTTTCAGCCATCAAATCTGCAAGCATGCTCAGGGTTATCAGCCACCGCGTGTTACCCGGCGCCCCGCAGGGGTAGCATATCATCAGCATCGGGCTACATCGCATCAGGCTATAGATCGCCCCGCAGGGGCAGCATATCATCAGCATCAGGCTAAAAATCGCCCCGCAGGGGCAGCATATCATCAACCCAATGGCATCGCCTTGGGATATCAATGGCAACGCCTTGGGATATCAATGGCATCGCCTTGGGATATCAATGGCAACACCTTGGGATATCAAGAAGATAACAGCTAAGATGAAGCAACGTTACATGTCCCTGATGACATCGCGCCCGGCTGCAAAGCGCCCCGCAGGTGCAGCATATCATCAACCCAATGGCAACGCCTTGGGATATCAATGGCAACGCCTTGGGATATCAATGGCAACGCCTTGGGATATCAATGGCATCGCCTTGGGATATCAATGGCATCGCCCCGGGATATCAATGGCATCGCCCCGGGCGCCCCGCAGGGGCAGTATAAAAAATAACAAACTATGTCACAATCATTATCAAAACTTTACGTACACATCGTGTTTCACACCAAATACAATCAGGATTTAATAAAATCCGATGTCGAAACCGAACTATACGCTTATATGGGCGCTATACTCAAACAAATCAAATGTGTTCCGATTGTAATAAATGGGGTTGAAAATCATATTCACATACTCTGTATTCAATCAAAAAATCAAACCCTGGCCGGATTGGTCGAAGAAGTAAAACGCAACAGCAGCAGATGGATCAAAACGAAAGGATTATGCTATAAAGATTTTGCATGGCAGGGAGGATATGGAGGATTTTCGGTAAGTCAAAGTAAAGTAAATGTGGTTAAACGTTATATCCTGAATCAAAAAGAACATCATAAAACGGAATCCGCCAAAGATGAACTTGTCCGTTTTTTACAAAACTATGGAATTGATTATAACGAAAATTATCTTTGGACATAAGTCGTTGTCAGTCCTTAAAAGCTAACATTTACCGGGTTGTCATTTGACCATAACATTATCGACGGCGGACCTGCAGCACGTTTTACAGGTCAACTCATAGAGACAATAAAAAGCGGGAAATCATTCAATTTATAAAAACAGAAACAAATCATTTCATTAAGCTTATAACAACAACCGGCAAAAGGTATTTTTATTCAATTGTTTTTCATAAACAAATAAGTTTTTTTACCTTTGTGACTCACGTAAAAAGTCACACAAATTAATATAAAACTAAAAAAATCAGCTCTTTAACCAAGAGACTGTAATTCATTTATGAAAACAACTCCATTTACTGACATTCACATCTCACTCGGTGCTAAAATGCACGAATTTGCCGGTTACAACATGCCTATCGAATATAGTGGTATCAACGACGAACATTTGACCGTTCGCAATGCTGTCGGTGTTTTTGATGTTTCACACATGGGCGAATTCTGGGTCAAAGGCCCTAATGCTCTCACTTTCTTACAAAAAGTAACTTCGAATGATGTTTCGGCTCTGACCATCGGAAAGGCGCAATATTCATGTTTCCCCAATGGTAAGGGCGGAATTGTGGATGATTTGCTGGTTTATTACTTTGAACCTGAGAAATATTTACTGGTGGTAAACGCCTCCAATATTGAAAAGGACTGGAACTGGTGCGTTGCCAATAATACCGAAGGCGCCGAACTTGAAAATGCTTCGGACTGGATGGCACAATTAGCTGTTCAGGGTCCAAAAGCTACAGAATTGTTGCAAAAACTGACCACTGTCGATTTATCGCAGATACCATATTATAGTTTTGCAACAGGCGACTTCGCAGGGGTCGGCAACGTAATTCTATCGAATACCGGATATACCGGAGCAGGAGGCTTTGAGTTGTATTTTTATCCCGAACATGCCGAAAAAATCTGGAATGCACTCTTCAGTACAGGTGCCGAATTCGGAATTAAGCCCATCGGACTTGGTGCCCGCGATTCATTGCGCCTCGAAAAAGGATATTGTCTGTATGGCAACGATATTGATGACAGTACTTCGCCAATCGAAGCAGGTTTGGGCTGGATAACCAAATTTTCTGTTGGTAAAAACTTTATTGATCGCGAACTGCTTGAAAAACAAAAAGTCGCAGGCGTTACCCGTAAATTAGTTCGTTTTGAACTTACCGAAAGAGGTATTCCGCGTCACGGATATGATATTGTGGATGAAAATGGCAACAAAATCGGAAATGTAACTTCGGGTGCAATGATGCCCGATACTAAAACAGGAATAGGTATGGGCTATGTCCCAACAGCTTACAGCAAAGCCGGTTCGAAAATTTACATACAAATCAGAAATAAAAACCTTGAAGCTGTAATCGTTAAATAATTGTTCAAAATCCCGCTGATTCGGGTCAGTTTGAATAAGCAAAGCCTCACCCTCTCGGGGGGTGGCTGTATAATTTAGCATAAGCAAAGCCTCACCCTCTTAGGGGGTGGCTTGATCAGTTAGCATAAACAAAGCCTCACTCTCTTTGTGGGTGGCTTGATTAGTTAGCATAAGCAAAGCCTCACCCTCTCGGGGGGTGGCTGTATAATTTAGCATAAACAAAGCCTCACCCCTTAGGGGGTGGCTTGATCAGTTAGCATAAACAAAGCCTCACCCTCTCGGGGCGTGGCTGTATAATTTAGCATAAACAAAGCCTCACCCCTTAGGGGGTGGCTTGATTAGTTATAAACAAAGCCTCACTCTCTTAGTGGGTGGCTTGATCAGTTAGCATAAGCAAAGCCTCACTCTCTTAGGGGGTGGCTTTGTTAGTGATTTGGTTGGCTGAGTCAGTCACATTAGTAAGTTGCATATTCTCAGCTATATCTCCTGAGCCCTGTTATTCCAGTCAATTTGTTCCTGTACCATCGCATCGAGCACTGCCACAGCCGTCATATTAACGATGTCACGCACTGTACTTTCAACATCAAGAATATGAATCGGTTTATTCAGTCCCATTTGAATCGGGCCAATCGATTCGGCAAGTCCCATTTCGAGCATCATTTTGTAGGCTGTATTGGCGGAACTGAGATTGGGAAAAATTAAAGTATTTACATTTTTGCCTGCGAGTTTCGAAAACGGATATTTTTTATCACGCAAATCTTTATTCAGCGCAAAAGTCACCTGCATTTCACCATCAACGATCATTTCGGGATAATTGCGGTGCAATGACGAAACAACTTCGTGTACGCTTGCCGGGCTTCCCTGTTTGTCGGAACCGAAGTTGGAATACGATAGCATGGCCATGACGGGTTCATGATTGAAAAACTTAACCGTGTTATAGGTAAGTTTTGCAACATCGATAAGTGTTTCGGTGGAAGGATGACGGTTAAACAAGGTATCTGACAAAAAGAAGGTACCTTTTTTGGTGTTCATAATATGCATGGCTCCGATATGTTTCAGTCCATCGCGGATGCCAATCACTTCTTTTGCTGCCTGAACTGTATCGGAATATTTGGTATAAACGCCGGTAATTAAAGCATCGGCATCGCCTACTTCGACCATCATCATTCCGAAATAGTTGCGTTCGTACATTTTTTCGTAGGCTTCGTCGAAAGTCATACCTTCGCGGCTTCTTTTATCGGCCAGAATCGAGGCAAATCTGATGCGACGCTCTTCTTCCCTGTCGTGACGAAGATTGATAATCTCAATGCCTGTCAGGTCGATCTGATTTTCGGCTGCAATATTGCCGATTTTTTCTTCATTCCCAAGTAATACAGGGAAACAAATTCCTTCAGCCAAAGCAGCTTCGGCGGCTTTAATCATGTTGATATGATTGGATTCCGAAAATACAACCCTTTTCGGATTTGATTTTGCAGTATCATAAAAATGCCTTAACATTTTATTATCGTGACCCATTATTTCACCAAGCTTATCGTTGTAGGCTTTCCAGTCGGTAATTTCTTTGCGGGCCACCCCCGACTCCATTGCAGCTTTAGCCACTGCTGGCGAAACGATAGTTAATAAACGCGGATCGAGTGGTTTGGGAATCAGATAATCCCGTCCGAAACTCAGTCGTTTCAGGTTATAGGCTGCATTTACAACATCCGGAACAGGTTGTTTGGCCAGTTCGGCTATAGCACGTACGGCAGCCACTTTCATTTCCTCGTTGATACATTTCGATCTTACATCCAAAGCACCCCTGAAGATGTAGGGAAAGCCCAACACGTTATTTATCTGGTTGGGATGATCGGAACGTCCGGTAGCAAAAATTATATCCTGGCGGGCTGCTACTGCATCGTCGTATGATATTTCGGGATTGGGATTAGCTAATGCAAAAACAATCGGATTTTCGTTCATGGTCTGTACCATTTCCTTTGTCAGAACTCCTGCAATCGACAAACCCAGGAAAACATCCGAATCTTTCACAGCTTCGGCTAATGTAGTGATATCTCTGTCGGTAGCAAAGGGCTTTTTACGGGCATTCAAATCAGTTCGTTTTTTGTTGATAACACCCTTCGAATCAACCATCACAATATTTTCTGCTCTTGCACCCAATAGCATGTAAAGCTGTGTACAGGAATTGGCAGCTGCACCGGCACCATTGACCACAATTTTAACTTCTTCTATCTTTTTTCCTACTATTTCGAGAGCATTGAGTAATCCTGCCGACGAAATAATAGCTGTACCATGCTGATCGTCGTGCATCAGCGGAATATCGAGTTCAGCTCTCAGTCTTTCTTCAATTTCGAAACACTCGGGAGCTTTTATATCTTCGAGGTTGATACCTCCGAATGTCGGAGCTATAGCTTTCACCACCTGAATAAACTTTTCAGGATCTTTTTCATTCACTTCAATATCAAATACATCGATACCGGCAAAAATCTTAAAAAGCAGGCCTTTCCCCTCCATAACAGGTTTACCCGCCATTGCACCAATATCGCCAAGGCCCAGCACTGCTGTTCCGTTTGAAATCACTGCCACAAGATTTCCTTTCGAAGTATATTCGTAAGCAGCATTCGGATCTTTTTCGATTTCCAGACAAGGTTCAGCCACACCGGGTGAATAGGCAAGTGATAAATCGCGTTGCGAACTGTAAGGTTTGGTGGGCACTACTTCAATTTTGCCTGGTTTACCCTGCGAATGATAGAGAAGTGCATCCTCTTTTGTTAATTTTGCCATTCTGATATTATGTTTTAATTTGTTGTAAAAAATATATGATAAGTGAAAAATCGTCGCAAAATTACAAATAATAAAATCAGTATGCAATTAATGTTTCGATTTTATTGATGTGATATTTATCATTTTTCAAAATGATGATCATCGTCGTTTCTGCTGAAATTACGTCCCCAGAAAAAACCTAATGATTTGAATTTAGTTACGACGGGATGTCCGGGATAAAAAGTGCCGGCTGCTTCGGGCCGATATCCTGCACCTTCGGGTTTATTTTTTCTGTATGAATATTCTTTATTCCATCTTACCGGATTCTGGAAAGGATTAATGTCAATTGCCATTCCTGTACTATGTTTCGAATAGCTTACATCGCGGTAACAAAAGCTATATGTATTATCTGCCCGCATCGAAGCTTCATCGTCCCAGTTGAATTTCACAATCGGAATTACCTGATTGACAGGGAATTTTTGTTTCATCATGTATTGAAAAATTTCTTTCAGATTACCAGCAATTGCTTTATTGGTCAGTATCTGACCCTGATGAATTTTGCCATCCATCGAAAGGTAGGTTACGTTTATCAATTCTAACTGATTAATCACTGAAAGTGGTGCTTTTGTTCCGGCAATGGCTTCGTCAAATGTATAGTTACAGTCGATGACAGGCTTTATTTCCCTCTTAATCAGAGATGGTTTCACTGTTTTATTATCATTTGTCTGACAGGCACTCAGTACAATAATCCAGATAATTACAATAAGTGATTTGAACTTCATAACTCAGGAAATTTTAAGAACCGGGAACTATAATCTGGCCGGAATAATGCTTATTAACTAAAAAAGAAAATAAAGCAAAGACTGATAGCGGCAATAAAGAACCACAATATTATTCCGGTTATCAACGGCCTTGCTCCTACTGTTTTCAGTGCATTTCGCGATAAACCGGCACCAATAAAGAATAAAGTAAGTGTAAGTGCCTGTTTTGAAACAGCTACAATATCGTGCATCACAATTTTTGAAACAGGCAGATAGGTATTTACAAGCATGGCAATGATGAAAAACAGGATAAACCATGGTATTGTAATTTTTTCATCTTTCGATTTAAAGTGGAAAGCTGTGTAAACAGTGAGAGGAATAATCCATAAAGCACGTGTGAGCTTTACAGTCGTTGCCACTTTGAGTGCTTCTTCTCCATAGGTAGCTGCTGCACCAACTACTGAGCTCGTGTCGTGAATGGCAATTGCCGACCATAAACCGAATTGATGTTGCGACATATTGAGCCAATGTCCCATTACAGGAAAAATAAAAAGGGCTATGGCATTTAATACAAAAATTGTAGCCAGTGAAATTGACATTTCATGATCGCTGGCTTTAGCCACAGGACCAACTGCTGCGATGGCACTTCCTCCGCAAATGGCAGTACCCGAGGCAATCAGATAGGATTGTACTTTTCCGACCTTCAGCCATTTACCAAGTAAAATACCGAAAACCATTACACTGACAACTGAAAAAATTGTGAAGATAATTCCGTCAAGCCCTGCATTTAATGATTCCTGAAAATTCATCCCGAAACCAAGCCCTACTACTGAAGCCTGCAACAGGTATTTGGATATTTTTTTGTTGAAAACAGGGAACGGGGAACCAAAAATCAAAGCAAATACCAGTCCGCTGAACAAGGCAACTGGCGGTTTTATAAACGAAAAAAGGCATAAAAATGCCAGTATAATATAGATAATACGACTGATTTTGACGGTTGGAAGTAAATTTTGCATAATGAATTTGTTTTTGAAATTACAATCGGACTGCAAAATTAAGATAAAAATAAGATAAGGTTTAAAATTAAAAGCTAAAAATACATAATGTCAATGTGGAGTCGAATAACTTTATTCAGTTGTCTGTTACAGGCTTATTTCAATCATTTAAGCTATATGAAGTTAAAGAGATCAGGAAGCGGGGAGCGGGAAGTATTGGAAGTTATTGAAATTCGGGAGCGGGAAGCGGGAAGCAATGGAAGTTATTGAAGTTATTGATATTTGGGAGCGGGAAGCGGGAAGCAATGGAAGTTATTGAAGTTATTGAAATTTGGGAGCATGGAGCGGGAAGCGGGAAGTAATGGAAGTTATAGAAGTTATTGATATTCGGGAGCGGGAAGCGGGAAGCAATGGAAGTTATAGAAGTTATAGAAGTTATTGAAATTTGGAAGCGGGGAGCGGGAAGTAATGGAAGTTATAGAAGTTATAGAAGTTATTGAAATTCGGGAGCGGGAAGTGGGAAACGGGAAGTAATGGAAGTTATTGAAGTTATTGAAGTTATTGAAGTTATTGAAATTTGGAAGCGGGAAGCGGGAAGCAATGGAAGTTAAGGAGTTTACTTTGTTTGGTACTGAAACAGGTTTACAAAAAGTAAATCATTTTCAGCAGGATCAAAAAATGCTAAACAAATTTCAGGAAGTTACACCCGGTATCGTTGTGAAATTTAATTGGTTTTGGTCAGGCTTTTAATACAGAAATAAATTTTGAGGATACTTCCATCCGAAGTCAAACCGGTTTTGAATTCAGATTCACTTCGGAAATATAAATTGTTCGATTCGGATAAATCGCATTTTTTTTGTAAGTTTGTGACTTAAATCAACATCCACTTTTTCATGCGTCTGAATTCGCTCAGTATACTCAATTACAAGAACATAAACGAAGCAGAATTATCTTTTTCGCCAAAAATCAACTGCTTTATCGGTGATAACGGAATGGGAAAAACAAACCTTTTAGACGCTGTTTATTACCTGTCGTTTTGTAAAAGTCATTCGAATCCAATTGATTCGCAGAACATCCTGCACGAAAGTGAATTTTTTATGCTTCGGGGAAATTACATAGTGGACGACAATGAAGAAGACATTTATTGTGGTATGAAACGCAAACAAAAAAAGCAGTTTAAACGCAATAAAAAAGAGTATGAAAAACTTTCGGACCATATTGGTTTGCTCCCGTTGGTATTGGTTTCCCCCGACGATTCAGTGCTGATTTCGGAAGGAAGCGATGAGCGCCGGAAATTTGTTGATGGAGTGATTTCACAAAACAATAAATTGTATCTGCAAACACTTTTGCAATACAACAATGCCCTTAAACAAAGGAATGCATTATTAAAATCGGAATTAAACACCGACGAAACGCTTTTCGAAATATGGGAAGAACAGATGTATAATTATGGTACTTATATTTTCGAACAACGAAAAATCTTTATCGAAGAATTTATACCTCTTTTCAGGCAAATTTACCGGACAATTTCGGGGGGTAACGAGCAGGTAAGCCTCACTTACAGGTCGCAACACGAAAATAAAGATATCCGTTCGGCCATGTCGTCGACACGCGAACGGGATAAATTGCTCGGATATTCTACTCAGGGCATCCATAAAGATGAACTCGAAATGTTGCTCGACGATTATCCGATTAAAAGAGTCGGCTCACAGGGACAAAACAAAACTTATCTGATTTCACTTAAACTTGCACAATTTGATTTCCTTAAACGTGCACATAATTTTCCACCTATATTACTACTCGATGATATTTTTGATAAATTAGACTCAAAACGTGTTAAAGAAATTATTCGATTAGTATCCGATGATACGTTCGGACAAATTTTTATTACTGACACCAATCGCGAACATCTTGATGAGTTACTTTTCCAATTGCATCAATCTGCAAAAATTTTTATTGTCAAAGATGGTAAAATAATGCAACAAAACTAAATTTTTCAATGCAATTGCTTAACAATTAGTCTTCCACTAAAGATTTCCAAATTTATAAAATATTTTACCGTTTTTTGATGAAAAATATTTTTTTGAATATTTTTCTGATTTTTTATTTTTATATATAATTGATAAACAGTTTCATAAAATAAATTTTCGGAAATATTTTATTTTTATTTCAACATCTGATATAATTTCTTGTTGTTTATATTAGAAAATATAACTAACATTGTAGCTCATTTCGTTCAATTTTTTTCAAAGTTTAAAACATTTATTATTATTACTTTAAAACAACAACCGTGGAAAGAAAAACTTACACTCCCGAAGAAATTAAAAATGCATCATTTGAATTTTTCAAAGGTGATGACCTTGCTACCAAAGTATGGTCAACAAAATACGCACTGAAAGATTCATTTGGAAATGTTTATGAACTGACACCCGATGATATGCATCGCCGGTTGGCAAGCGAAATTGCCAGAGTTGAGAAAAAATACAGGAATCCAATCAGCGAAGATGAACTTTTTGAACTTTTCAGAAATTTCAAATACATTGTACCACAGGGAAGTCCAATGACCGGAATCGGTAATGAATTTCAGGTAGCCTCTTTGTCAAATTGTTTTGTGATTGGGTTCGATGCTGATTCTGATTCGTATGGTGCCATCATTAAAATTGACGAAGAACAGGTTCAGTTGATGAAAAGACGCGGAGGAGTGGGTCATGATCTTTCGCACATTCGACCCAAAGGTTCGCCTGTAAAAAACTCAGCACTTACTTCTACAGGCATTGTGCCCTTTATGGAACGATATTCAAATTCGACCCGCGAAGTAGCACAGGATGGCCGACGTGGCGCCCTGATGTTAAGCGTGTCAATTAAACATCCTGATTCTGAATCATTTATTGACGCCAAAATGGAATCCGGAAAAATTACAGGTGCCAATGTTTCTGTAAAAATTCACGACGATTTCATGGAAGCAGCGTTGTCAAACTCTGTTTATACACAACAATATCCCATCCAATCGGATCAGCCCTGGTATAAGAAGGAAGTGAATGCGAATGCCATCTGGAAAAAAATTGTTCATAATGCATGGCAATCAGCCGAGCCCGGCGTTCTTTTCTGGGATACCATTATCCGCGAATCAGTTCCGGATTGTTATGCCGACCTTGGCTATAAAACAGTTTCGACCAATCCCTGCGGCGAAATTCCGTTATGTCCTTATGACAGTTGCCGTTTGTTAGCAATCAATCTGTATTCATACGTTCAAAATCCGTTTACTCCCGAAGCAAAATTTGATTTCGAACTTTTCCGTAAACATGTCGGACTTGCTCAACGCATAATGGATGACATTATCGATCTTGAAATGGAAAAGATTGAAAAAATTATGGCTAAAGTTGAATCTGATCCCGAAGATGACGATATCAAACTTACCGAGTTTCAGTTATGGGAAAAAATAAGGGAAAAAACTTCACAGGGGCGTCGTACAGGTGTGGGAACTACCGGTGAAGGCGACATGCTTGCTGCCCTGGGTTATCGCTACGGAACGGATGAAGCCACCGATTTCTCTGAAGAAGTTCACAAAACGGTTGCTCTGGCTGCATATCGTTCGTCGGTTAAAATGGCTCAGGAACGCGGAGCTTTCAGCGTTTACGATCCGAAAAGAGAAGAGAACAATCCTTATATTCAGCGTTTGCGCGAAGCCGATCCCGAACTTTACGCTGATATGGTGAAATACGGACGCCGAAATATTGCCTGTCTGACCATTGCTCCTACCGGAACTACAAGTATTATGACCCAAACTACTTCGGGTATCGAACCGGTATTTATGCCTGTTTATACGCGTCGCCGCAAGGTGAATCCGAATGACAAGGGAGTAACCATCGATTTTGTAGACGAAAACGGAGATTCGTGGGAAGAATATGTTGTTTTTCATCATAAATTTGTAACCTGGATGGAAGCCAACGGTTTTTCAACCACAAAGCATTATACAAAAGAGGAAATTGAAGAGCTGGTCGCCAAATCTCCTTATTACAAAGCAACTGCAAATGATGTAGACTGGTTAAAGAAAGTACAGATGCAGGGACGCATCCAAAAATGGGTGGATCACTCAATAAGCGTAACTATCAATCTCCCGAATGATGTTTCGGAAGAACTGGTAGGCAAACTGTATGAAGAAGCCTGGAGATGCGGTTGCAAAGGTGCAACAGTCTATCGCGATGGTTCGCGTGCCGGAGTTTTAATTGCATCATCCGAGAAAAAAGAAGATAAAAAAGAAGAAAAAACAGTTTGCTTCCCTTACGATGAGGAAAGTTTTAAACGCCCGAAAGAACTGAGATGTGATGTGGTTCGTTTCCAGAATGCCAAAGATAAATGGATTGCTTTTGTTGGTTTGAAGGATGGACGTCCTTATGAAATCTTCACAGGTTTGGCCGATGACGAAGAAGGCATATTACTTCCGAAAACTGTAACTGAGGGTAAAATCATCAAGGTTGTCGACGAAAGCGGCAACAAGCGATATGACTTTCAGTTCACTAATAAACGCGGATTTAAGACTACAGTTGAAGGATTATCACACAAATTTGACAAGGAATTCTGGAACTATGCAAAGTTAATTTCGGGAGTATTACGTTACGGAATGCCAATCGATCAGGTGATTAAGTTAGTTTCCGGACTACAACTCGACAGCGAATCCATCAATACATGGAAAGTTGGTGTCGAACGTGCGCTGAAAAAATACATCCCCGACGGAACGCAGATATCCGAACAGGCTTGTCCGAGCTGCGGTCAGAAATCACTGGTTTATCAGGAAGGTTGCCTTACCTGTAAAAATTGCGGTTACTCGCGCTGTGGTTGATTTTAAATAATCATCATAGATTTTAAGCTCGGAGGCATGTAGTTCACAAAAATTTTATTAGTGTTCTACGTGCCTCTGTGGTTTTGAATATTCATCGACACCCTAACTCCCAAAGGGGTGTGGTTTTTCCCGGTTTCAGTATTTCCGGTGCTAATATTAATTGTTAATTACTTATGCGAATCAGGAGTTGAATTACTTAATTCAGTTGGCTGTTTCAGATGATTTGAATCTTTAACCCGATGTTAAGATCTCAGGGCTACGCCCCTCAGATTTATCTGGTTATTTAAAGTTACTAAGATGTCACAGCTACGCTGCTTAATACATTAATTCAGGGGCGTAGCCCTGAAATCTTATTAAAATATATTGAACCCATAACAATTTCATTCACTGATTCGAATATTCATTAATTCTTTTCTTTGTATTCTCCGTTACTCTGTGGTTTTATATTTTCACCACTTTATCACATTGAGAACAAGCTTTTTCCTTTCATAAAAATTTTCAGAACATTCAGAAATCCGGTATTGATTTTTGTTTGTCCTGCTTATAATTTCAAAATTTTATGTAAGTTTGCAAAAAAACGACATAAATGAAGAAAATTCTTTCCACTTGTGTGCTTTTATCAATTTCCTACGCATTATCAGCACAAAATTACATTCAGACATTTCCCGAAAAAGTAAATAAATTCTTTGAACCTATCGTTTATTATCTTGACAAAATATTATTTTGGGATCCTTTTCGGGCCATTGGGTTTGATTTTCAGATAAAAATTCCCATCATCATTATCTGGTTAATTTTCGGTGCTTTATTTTTCACTATATACTTCAGATTTATTAATCTCAGAGGCTTTAAACATGCCATCGATTTAGTCAGAGGAATTTATGACAAAGATGGTCACGATGGCGAAATATCACATTTTCAGGCTATTGCTACAGCATGTGCATCGACAGTCGGACTTGGCAATATTGCCGGGGTTGCCGTAGCCATCAGCATGGGCGGACCGGGTGCCACATTTTGGTTAATTATTGCAGGTTTACTGGGAATGACCACTAAATTCACCGAATGTACACTCGGTGTGAAATACAGGAAATTAAATCCCGACGACACAGTTTCGGGAGGTCCGATGTATTATCTGAGAGATGGTTTAGCAAAAAAAGGCTGGAAAAAAACAGGGAAACTGCTGGCTGTACTTTTTGCAATTTTTGCAAGCATCGGGGCTTTTGGTATAGGTAATATGTTTCAGTCCAATCAGTTAATTGCACAAACTATTGTAACATTTCCGCAACTGGCAGGGACACAAATCTGGCTTGGTATTTTGGTCGCTTTTTTGGTTGGTATCGTAATCATTGGAGGTATCAAAGGAATTGCCAGAGTAAATGACAAACTGTTTCCCATCATGGCATTTTTATACATTGCATCCTGTTTAATCGTTATTGGTTTCAATTACAACCATATAGGTGATGCTTTTGCATTAATTTTCAATGGCGCTTTCAATGCCGACGCAGCTAAAGGCGGATTTCTGGGTGTGATGATTATCGGGTTTCGCAGAGCAGCTTTTTCGAACGAAGCCGGTATTGGTTCAGCTGCCATTGCTCACTCTACGGTGAAAACCCAGCAGCCTGTAACCGAAGGTCTGGTATCGCTGCTCGAACCATTTATCGACACTGTTGTAATTTGTACGATGACTGCATTAGTCATTATTGTAACCGGTTTGTACAACAATCCGGATCATCTGGCAGGTACCGGGCTCACATCGTCGGCTTTTTCAACAGTTTCGTCATGGTTTCCGTATCTGTTGTTGCCCACCATCATTCTTTTTGCTTATACCACCATCATCTCATGGTCATATTACGGCGTCAAAAGTTTTGATTTCCTCGTTGGTGATTTTACCGAAAAGTACCTCGGAAACAGAATTTATGCTACCCGTACCTATCAGGTTATATTTCTGATTATCACAGCCCTTGGTTCTGTATTGAGTCTGAACGCATTGGTCGATTTTTCAGACATGCTTGTACTTTCGATGGCGGTTCCGAATATAATAGGATTGTTGATACTTGCCCCGGAAGTAAAATACGAACTCAATAATTATATGAAATGGTTGAAAACTGAAAAATTAAAATTAAAAAAGAAATGAAACAACTCACTCAAACAATAACCGTAGATAAAAATCAGACTGCCGAACAATTTGGTTCAGGATTATTACCGGTTTTTTCGACTCCTGCCCTTATTGCATTGATGGAAAATACGGCAATGAAATTGATAGATGTACCTGAAGGAAGTTCAAGTGTGGGAACCTCAATCTGCGTCAAACACCTGAAAGCAAGTGCCATAGGAGAAAATGTCAGCTGTACAGCCACCATGATTGAAAACGATGGACGAAAATTTCTGTTTCAGCTCGAAGCTTTCGACAGCAAGGGTGACAAAATTGGTGAAGGAAGTCATGAACGGTTTATAGTCAATATCGAAAAATTCATGTCGAAAGTGAAATGTTAAGCAATTTATTATAGGTTTGAACTACAAATATGGATAGTTTTAGTAAATTTGCAGCCGTATTTGATAACACATCAAATTTCATCTAACAAATTGATTGTAAGTCATAAAATTAAAATATTTGAATAATGAAAATAACAAAAACCGATATCAGTTATTTAGTTCAAAACATATTTGTCTGGTTATTTATTAATTTCAGTTTTAATTTGCTGGGATTGTGGATAAGTAAATTATTGGACAAAGCGGGTTTTAATTATCTACAAAGTATTACCAACGAGTTTGTTAAACCCCTGTTGATTCAATCGGCGGTTTTTATAATCATTTTCATTCTTGCTTATGTTTTTCTGAAAAACCGCAAAATCACTTTATACATTTTCACATTATTTCAGGTGTTAGCCTTCCATGTAATATTTGTAATCAACCTGAGTACAAACCACATGATACACTTCGAAACCACACTCGACGATTGGGGGCTTGAATATCTGAGCAATATGGGTCAGTATTTTGTTGATATTCTGTACATTTACCTACCACTCGAAGGTATTTTTAAGAACGGATTGTTTATTCCAAGAAATACCGGAGTTTTTTATCTCGAATGGATTTTCCTGGTACTGGTTTATTTCGGAGCTATTACCTGGCTGAGCAGCAAAGCAGTAGGGTTCTTTTTTACTTCAAAAAAAATTGCTTTGAACACAGAAAAAGAAGCAACCACGACTGAAAATTTAACTGATACTGCAGTAGAAATGGCTCAGGTAGAGTCAAATGACACAGATGAAAATTCAGATAACACAAATCTGTCAGATAAAAATGTTTCTGCTGAAACAAGGGATATTGAAAGCTGATATTAAACATATTCAACCAGAATTGTTATCTGAATAAACCAAGATGACCGGTCAGAAACTTACAAATGAAGCATGACTAAAAAAATTGTGATTCAAATAATTTTTCAATTCATAACCCCTTTTTAAATAAGTTTTTTTGTAAAATAAATTATTTGAAAAAAAAATTATATTTTTTTTGTTTTTTAAAATATTGTTTTTATATTTACCGCCG
>CALCBD010000060.1 GCA_937897985.1 uncultured Paludibacter sp.
TCTGAATTATTAATTATTAATTATCAAAGCCACCCCCTAAAGGGTGAGGCTTTGCACAAATCAAGAGGCACAAAGGTCAGTGAGTTGGATTTTTAAAACAATTTCAACCCCAGATTCGCATTATTTATTTGTTTTTCAGTAAGCCCGGTATTAACAAACCAATAAAAAAATCATCATCTGCGAAGGGCTTTCCTTCACAGATGATGATTAAATTAATTATTTTGTCTTTTAAAGCCTGTTATGGCTTTTTGACAAATCAACGATTACGGGAGTCTTATTGAGCACTAACGTGGCTAAAATAAAAACTGTTCAGAAGTTGAGCTACACCATTGTAGGAACTTTTCGGAGCAATCACAGTAAGAGTATCACCAACTTTAAGTCCCTTTGTAGCTATCACATCTTTTCTGAAATCGCCGGTAGCACCATAGCCGGGATAACAGCCATACACATATATTTCGCTGTTTCCATCCTGTATAGTAAGATTGCCAAACGAGGCATTTGCTATCGATTTTATCACACCTGTCACTTTATAATAAGCGTTAGCATTGTCGGGTTTAGTTAGTACATCTGCAATGGTAGCTGTAGTTACAGAAATAGAGCTTTCCAGAACAGAGCCTGCTACCTGTGGAGTTCCATTATATGCGGCACGTGTACCAACAATAGTGATAATGTCACTTACTTTCAGACCTTTAGTACCAAAATCTGTAATTTTATAAACATATACTTCACCTGAGAAATCTTTAATATATATTTTCCCGGCAGTAGCATCATCAATTTTGGTAATTACACCTGTCAAACGATAGAGTGTTGTACCAACTGCAGCAGCATTGAACTCAGCCACTGTTGCTTTTAAAATTGAACCTTTTTGGGTTATTGATGTTTGCGAGCTATAGTTTTTGGTACCATCAGTAGTACTGAAAACAAGAGTAGTTCCACGATCCCCGCCAGTATTTGCAGCTGCTTTGAATTTCATAACAGTTTTAGTTCCTGTTGATTGAATTGATGAAATGGACAGCCATGATTTAGCATCATCCGGAATATTTACTGATACACCCTGGCCTTTGCAGGTAAGGTATGCTGTAAATTCTCCACCTTCGAGAGGAATTGCTGCATTTTTTACAGAGTCAACTTTTACAAGCGATTTGTTGATCTTAATTACAGATACATTTACCAATTCTACTGTTGTACCGTAGGTGAGTTTCGGTCCCTGAACAGTAATCTCATCACCTACTTCAATTCCTAAAGTTGAGAATTTTTGCGTTGCTCCCTTTGAGTCAAGTGTACCATAAATATAAACGGTGCCGGTAGCATCCTTTAAATACCAGTTGCCATAAACAGTATTAGCAATCGATGTACAAACTCCGGTTACCTGATAGTTTTTATTGTCTATACCTGCAATAACTTCGGCACATGTGGCAGTTGCAATTTTGGATAAGCCCTGAATGACATTGATTCTCTGCGTTTTGCCGGCACATTTAATCAGAACTTCTGTATTGCGACCATCTAAAGTGGCAGCAGCACTAAAGGTAAGTGTTGATTCACCGGCATTTCCGGTTGTTGAAGAAACTGTCAGCCAGGTAGCAGTTTTTGTCAAAGTCCAACTACTGTCTTTCGCTAGAACTGTGATAGAGGTTGAACCACCTCCTACAGGGATTGATACATAAGACGATGTTACTTGAATTTCATCGAGTAATGTCATTGTAGGTTCATCAGTACAGCTTGTCATCAAGGCAAGAGCTGCGATGAAGAATGGAATTATTTTTTTTAATTTCATATTATTTATTCTTTTTGATTAATTGAAAATATACTTAACACCGATTAATGCATACCATGTTTGACCTAATGTGTAACTTGGTGTAAATGTTTGGGTATTACCATTGATTGAAGCAGGTGTAGAGAATGTAGCCACTCCTTCAGCATCAACACCTTCGTATTTTAAAATACGTGCTTCGGTACCTATTTCCGGATTTAAATATTTAGCAACACCCCATGAGGAATTGAACAGGTTCATAACGTTTTTGACATCAAAGCTAAGTTGCAGTGTATTTTTAGTGCTCTTGGTTTTCACTACAAAATCATGTTTATAACTAAAGTCAACACGATTTACCCACGGAGAATAAACGCTGTAAGCTTCTGCATATTTACCTTGTTGGTTTTTCAAATAACTGTTAGCATGTACAAAATCCATAAAACGGGTTTTATCACTTTCCGAAACAAAGCGGAATTGATTGTTTGCCACATCATTATCAGTTGGAACATAAATAGCATCGTAGTTATAACCATCGCCGTTAATATCGTTAACAGTCATGAATGAGTAGTTTGATCCACCTTTCCAGCCTTCATAGATAAGGCTGTAGTGATTACCGCTTTTATCGTTAGCAGTAACAGATGCCACAAGACGATCAGGTGTAACGTATTGAGAATTATGCAATTTGATATAGTTAGGACCTTCAACTGTAGGAACGTATGTGAATGCTGATTCTGCATTTGATCCCGGCATTCCGGTAACATCTTTAGCAACTGTGTGTGTATAGGCAGCCATTAAGTTCAGCCATTTTGCAGGTTGAGCATTTAAGGTAATGTTTGCTGACCATCCATAACCACGTGAAGTGTTTTCCAGAACAAATGCTTTTGTGCCTGTACGATAAACTGCCGGATAAATAGGACGATTGTCAACTCCGTTGAAACGGGCAAAACCTCCTACCGTTGGAATACTCCAGTCAGAAATAGAAACACCGTTGATTGTTTTATTGAAAATACCTTCAGCAGTTACAGACAATGGGAATGATGTTTTGAATGAGTAGTCAACAGCGATGGATGATTTCCATACCTCCGGCATTTTGAAATTCGGATCAACAGCTGCAATTGCAGAAGGAACTGTACCATCAGCAGGAGAAATTGTTGAAGGATATCCCATAGAAGTCAGCTTATTATACAGGGCAGCAATATTGACATTTCCGTTTGCATCTTTTACAAGACCACCTGCAAATTGTGACATATCAATGTATTTGCTTCCGTTTTTTTCAATGAATGTTCCGGTGTAACTATTAAAAACCTTGGTGCTGCCGTTAATCTGTGCCTGATATTGTACCATTCCACCATTTGTAGGCATATTGGTGAAGAAAACAAGTGGTAAGTTACCCGAGAAAAGACCGGTACCTCCGCGAACTTTCAGGCTTTTATCACCAAATGTATCCCAAACAAAACCTATGCGGGGAGAAAATATGATATTTGTTGCAGGCCATTTTCCTGTATCAATATTGCGACCGGAATAATCGAGTGCGAGGATTGCATTGTTTGTTATCAGGTCATTATTATTAAAGAAAAGTCCATCAATTCTCAGTCCGTAAGTAAGTTTTAAGTTATCGGTAACATTCCAGTCATCTTGTGCATAAGCACCGATTTTGTTAGTTCTTACGCGTGCTGCAGGATTGGCTTCGCCGTCATAACCATAAGTTAAGTTTACAATTTCGGGTGCTGCACTGTTTAAGAAGTCGTCGAGACTTGAGTAACGATAATATCCTGTTCCATTACGCATATATGCATTATCTGCCATTTTGTATTCATAGGCTACACCTCCTACAATTTTATGGTTTCCTAAATAATATGTTACTTCATCTTTGATATTCAAAGCATTGTTATGAACGCCATTGTTCCAGGTGAAAAGTTCATATCCTAACGACATATAAGCTTGTCCGTCTTTCAGAATATCGATAAACGGAAACTCCGTTGAATTCGATCCGCGAACGTCGTCAAGTTTTGAGAATGTTGCCAAAAACTGGTTTGATATTTTGTCGGTCAAACGGCTGTTTAAGTCAACTGAGAATGAATGAACAATATTATCCATTGAATACATTGAATTTGCAAAAGACATGGATGCTTGCGACATTCTCGCTTCGGACATACGGGTTCCTCCGTCCATAGAACTTGCATTAGGAGATGACCAGTAACGGTTTTTGGTATAATTATAACGTAATGCCAAACGATGATTGTTTGTTATATTCCAGTCCAAACGGGCAAGAATTTTATTGTTTCCTTCATCTGCAGGGAAATCTGTATAAGATCCGGTCTCGTATCCGTATTTGGTTTTTACAAATTCCGAAACTGTCTGCATATCAGTTAATGTCGTGCGTGAAATATAATTATTTGCATCAGCAACACCATTGGTCGAAGCTTTCCAGCGATTTACTACTGTTGGTGTTTTTGACATTTCGCCATTAACAAAGAAGAATAATTTGTTTTTGATAATCGGACCACCCAATGTAAAACCATAAGTGGTATTGCGGTCAATGTCTCGCGCACCTGTAATTTGTTTTCCATTAACAGCATCGCCGCGTAAATTTTCGTTTCTGTGAAAAATAAAGGCGCTACCTTTAAATGTGTTAGTTCCTGATTTTGTAATTGCATTTACACCACCACCTATAAAGTTGGTTTGACGTACATCGTACGGGGTGATTACGACCTGTAATTCTTCGATAGCTTCAATAGAAATCGGATTGCCTCCACCCGGAAGAGCAGAACTCAAACCGAAGTTGTTGTTAAAATTGGCTCCATCCACAGTAAAGTTAGCTGTACGACCATCTGTACCTCCAAAGCTCATTCCGTTGCCTCCATAAGGTGAAAGGCGGGTAATGTCGGTAATGCTGCGACTTACTGTGGGTAAACTTGTAATCTGATTACTTGTAATGTTTGTTGCCGCACCGGTTTTCTCATTTGTAAATTTAGTACGGGTTGCAGTAACCAGCACTTCATTTAAAGTTGATACCTCTTCAGACAGGATTACATTCAGTGGATAGTTTTCACCCAAACTTAATGTAATGTTGTTAATCGTACTTTTACCATATCCAATGTAAGTAATTACAACAGTATAAGGTCCGCCTACGCGCATTCCGTTTAAGCTGTAGCGACCCTCCGAGTTGGTTGTGGTACCATAAGTTGTTCCCGACGGAGTATGAACAGCAACAACCGTTGCACCAATAACCGGTTCGTTACCCGATGTTACTTTTCCACTCATACCCGAAGTGGTAACCTGAGCATTCACAGAAGTAGAAATCATAAAAATGATCGCTACGGTTAAATAAATCATTCGTTTCATCATAAATAGTTCTGTTTTTAAATAAATTGTTTTAGTGAAGATATTTAATACTTAAGAAACCTGAAAAAATCAGCCAAAAAGCATATTTTCCCAATTACGAATGCAAATATAAAAGATTTTCGGTTAAATAAAGTTACATGCTCATGAAATTTATCAACAACCGAAGACACTTTCAGAATGAATTGATTTGTTAATATTTGACATTTGGTGAGTACAAAAATTAATCAATCTAAAATAAAGACTTATTACTTTCTTTCATTAAAAATTAATAAACTTATTATTTCAAATTGACACTTAATTTTGCGAAGGGAGGGAATTTATTTTATAATTAATAATTAAAAATTAATAATTGATAAATGTCACGTTTATTAAAAGGATATGTGTTTGTGGTTTAATACTCAACTGCCACCCCTACTACCCGGGGGTGTGGTTTTGCGAAGGTTCAACTCTGCCGGTGTTTGTATTAATTATGAATTATTAATTGCTTCTTTTTGTTCTCCGTTCCTCAGTGGTTATTAATATTTTACCGCAAAGGCACAAAGGTCACAGAGTTTAAATATTGAAGTATTTTCTTTTTGTTCTCCGTGCCTCCGTGGTTATTAATATTTTACCGCAAAGGCACAAAGGTCACAGAGTTTA
>CALCBD010000061.1 GCA_937897985.1 uncultured Paludibacter sp.
GGGAGTCGACAAACGGAGCATAATTTCTCCTAATGTTACAATCTTTTTACTCATTAAAAAGTTACAATATATTATCATTAAGTGAAACATGATTGAAATACCCGGATTTTATCCATGTTAACTCATTCGGGCCTTCAGGTGGAGTTGATTCTAACGCCAGTGAAATTCTTTTATCGAGTTCAATCTGTTCAATTTTAGGTACTGAATATAATTGTTTGTTTTTGAATTTAATACTTGTTTTCATAATCAGATTTTTAATTGTTAAGAATAATTCTTTTTGTTGTGCGATTTCCTGAAACAACAACAGTTACTATATATGCCCCCGGATTAAGGTATTTATTAATGACTGTATTAGTTCCTGTTGTTTGGGTACTAAATACGTTTTGTCCAAGAGCATTGTAAACAGTTATTAATCCTTCCTTGCTATTTATTTCTGTGCTATTAACTACTATTTGATTGTTTGAATTTTTTGACACAAAAACCTGTGAATTGATTGATTGTGATTTATTTAATTCGTTGGTTGTATCCGAAACTTTGTATATTACACTAAAACGGGTATTTGAATTCACTTCATCTGACACAAAGCTGTATGCCTCGCCTGTTGTCAAATCGAATTCGGTATTATTCTGTAACATATCTACCAATATAAGTTTTGCATTAGCAGGCATATTTTTCAATTCAGTAGCCTTAATTGAAAAAGTATCGATTTTATTCGTTTTGAAGCCCAATGGAATGACCTGATTATCTGTCAGATAATTATACCCGTTAATAGCTAATTTCTCAGTACCTAAACTTGTATAAATTTCAGGAACAGATGTGTTGTTGTTAAACATTTTATTCGAATCGAAATTGTCAAGACTATTTGAAGCTTCGTTGTCGGTATAAATAACTGTTTCATCGGTGTTGATTGAATTTGAAACCTGCAACCGAACGATGATTCGACTGTCGAGAACCGGAGTTTTCAAGCGGTTTGTCGACACACTTTGGTCGAGGTGTGTACGGTCGTCGTTCGTTAAACCGATTGAACCAGTTCCGCTGGTAACCTTTACCCAAAATGCCTGCATAGGCGGAATCAGATTTGTACCGCCGTTTGTACCAATACCCTCCCCGGCAACATTGTAAGTTTGGAACAAATAAGTACCAGTGCTTTTACTTCTATACCATATTGAAGTTGATACATTGGTTTTGGTAGTTGTTGACCAGTTTAAATACGATGGATACGGATTTCCAACCAGATTAAAGCCTGTAAAACTTTCTCCTCCGCTTGTTAAATCTGAAATAGTTTGACTTCCCGTGTTTAAATTTCCGCCGTTAAATGTAACCACCCTATCAGAATTAATATTAGCAATATATCCTTTTTTAGCATCTAAATTTGTGCTTGTATTTATTATTTGCGACCAGTTGTTGGGTGTAGTTTCTACATAATAATACATAGGATTGGTAGCTGAAGCAGCAAATACATTGCTTGTGGCTGCACTTACCGGACTTGAAATATACCAGTTACGACCCGATGTGAGAAATTGTTCAACAAATGTTTTGTTTGCACCTACGCTTAAAGTACCACCATTATCAATAAAAGTGGCTGTTCCGTTTGTAGCATCACTTTTTAAAGTCATATTTCCTCCTACAGCCAGTGTTCCCGAAGTAATGTTTGTCTGTTTACCTGCATTAACAACTAAATCTAAACAGGTGAAACCCGTACCTGTATAATTCCCGTCGATTATAGCTGTTTTTGCAGCAGAATTACTTCCATTCCATATCGTTCCATTCCATGTTACAGGAACTTCCAGTGCACCAAACTGAGGAGCATCAGGACGTGTATAACCCATAAAATCGGTTGTTACTGCCGGCGTGGCATTGTTTAATTGAACGCCCAATGATTCAGCATTTGGTAAAAACGATTCGGCAGATGTACCAGGTGAATTAAAAGGAGAACTTAGGGGTACAATACTATTTTGATCGCCACCAGTTGCTCCTTGTAGTGCAGTTAAATCAGCTTTATCAGTAGAAATTTTTGCTAAAACTGAACCAGTCCCCGAAACAAAATATTTATTATAATCACTTGTTAAACCTGAAGCACTTGTTTGAAAACTGTAATGTGTTCCACCTCCGGAGCGTTCATTTATAAACATATTATTCTTAAATACCCGCTGATTGAGTGTTGAAGCACTGTAATATCCTCCCGAACTTCCGGCAGTTGTAGTTCCGTAAATATAAATTGTATTATGGAAATAATTAGTGTTATTGCCGGCAGCCAATCCGGTTCCATTTGTTCCAGCCTCAGCAATACCAATAACTGAACTCGCTGAGTTACTACCAATATTGATAATATTATTTGTGAAAGTTGCTGCGCAAACTCCTTCGTAAATACGTATACCTCCTAGTTTTGCTGAAGTAGCCAAAGCATTAGTAGATAAACTATGAATAAAGTTTCCATTTACAACACTGCCTGTTGCCCCCACAAAATGAATCCCCAATATGTAACCTGTAAAATCGGAACGGGAATTTGATAAATTGTAAATTGTATTTCCTGTAAGGTTTACAACCCCAATTCCACTTCCTGTTACGGCAACACCTATTACAGAGGCTTGATGTGTTCCAACGTTGTTTGCATTAGCATTGGTCAAATCATGTATAATATTATTGGTTATTGTATTAACACCTGCAGAAACTCGGACACCACAAGTAGACCCAGCCGTGCCTGTTGCTGCATTAGTAGTATTATTTATTAAATTTGAAATGTTATTGCCACTTATCGTTATGTTTCCTGTTCCACCGTTATTCATAATTGCAGTCAAACTTTGAGTATTGCCTGATGTAGTCGCTGTTGAATTAGCTGTAAGGTTGTTAACAGTATTATTGTTTATGCTGACAGTCCCGGCTGTATTAGATTTCATTATTCCATACAAGTTAGTACTGTTAGTCGCGGCATTATCTGTTTTCATTGCTCCAATTGTATTATTGGAACAAGATGTATTTCCTGTATTTTGAATATGAATTCCATACACACTGCTTCCTGTGGTTGCATTTGTGACTACAATCGACTCAGTTCCGGTAGCTGACCCAATGGTATTATTAGTTAAAATGATTTGACCTCCGCCACCCGAAATATCAATTGCTTTCCAAGTTACAGTAGCTGTACCACTTGTCCAAATTAAATTTTTGATGGTGTTGTTTGTTATAGCACTTGTAAAACCAGTTCCTGCTGCAAATAAAATACCTGTGAAGTTATTGTTATTAGTCGAATTTTTAGTCCATTTTCCATTTGCGAATGCTTCTGAGCCACCAATGTAATTGCCACTTATAGTATGTGTCCTTCCTCCTGCAAATTTAATAACAGAATATGCGATATTAGTTGTCGGAGCAAATGTTGCTGAAGTTTCGTAAAAACTATTTCCTGCTATTGTCCAGGTATCGCTTAATCCATCGACATCAATAGCATTGGAGGCCGTCGCAAGATTGAAGAAATCTTTAAATTCGTTGTTCTGAATCTTATTCCCTTTGTTTAAAAAACTTCCTGCACCTCTTGCATAAACAGAGTAAACCGGGCGAACCAATGCACTAATTCCTGTTATTAAATTATAGCTAAATGTATTATTTGCCATGCCATCCACAGCACTTGGAACAGAAAGCATAACAGTTCCGTTTGACCCTGTACCTGCTCCTTTAATGGTGGTGTAAGTAACAGTATTGTTCGAAGCATTGGCTGTAAGGTAGATGGTAGAAGCACCTGTCCCAGTGTTAGCATTGCTAATTGTTAGGTCTTTTGTACTTCCGGTAAGCGTGCCACTTGAATTATATAATCTACCATCGATAGTCACATTATTTGCTCCATTGAACGAAATAAGTGGAGTGTTTAAATTACCTTCTATAGATTTACCAGTAACTGTGGGATAAATTTTTACCGAAGTCCAGTTGGCGCTGGCATTTAAAACGGCTGTAGATGCTTCGGTGGTGTTATCAATAATTTGTAATTGAACAACACCTGTGTAAACGCCTCCTATGTTGTTATTAATATCATCGAAAGCAAGTTGCAGTGTTGCAAAATCTGCACCATTTGCGCCAACTGTTTTGGTTATATCTGCAAAAATTGGATTTGCAAAAACTCCAAGGCAAATAAATAAAGCGAAGTAGAGTTGTCTGGTTGTTTTCATGCTATTGACTTTTTGTTATAATTGTATAATTTTAAATGTTAGGTGAGAAAAAAGCCTATCAACTGTCTTTTTTCATTGTAAAATTGACAGTTGTTATATTGAATTAGCTAAATAACATTGGTGTAGTGTGTTATTTAAAAAACTTGATTACTTCATTGTTTATTTTAATGATGTATATTCCTTTGTTTAAATCACATCTAAATGCAGTTGCAACATTAGATTTTTTAATTAGGCAACCGTTGATATTGTACAATTCAATAGTTGTATTTTCTTTTACAGAAATTAAAATGCCGGTAGCTGTTGGCTGAATTTTATAATTCGATTTTTTTAAGTCGCTTGAAAATGTAGTTACAGCTGTTTCGTAAGCACCCATTCTTGGAGACGATTCACTGCGTGTTACATCGGCAAAATCTTTTGTTACTCCTGTTCCGGTAACGCCAACAAGACTTACAGTGGAGTTTGTTTTGTAGCCAAAAGCATAAACGCCTTGTGGCTCTTCAAATTCAGGATTGACATTTACGCTGTGCGAATCACCACCCGATGCTGTTTGAAGAGCAGTTAAATCAGCTCTCGCACCACCGATATTGGCTAAAGACGAACCAGTTCCAGAAACATAATATAAATTGTAATCGCTGGTTAGCCCTGTAGCACTTGTTTGAAAACTGTAATGCGTCCCACCACCAGAGCGCTCGTTAACAAAAATATTATTTTTGAATGTGCGCAAATTGGCTGTTGAAGCGCTGTAATAGCATATTGAAGTCCCCACTGTAGGAGTTCCAAAAATATTAATGGTGTTGTGATAGTAATTTGTATTATAGTTGGCAGCCAGAGCTGTAGCTTCGGCAATACCAATAATTGAACTGGCGGTATTGCTTCCTAAGCTGATGATATTATTCGAGAATGTAGCTGCACAAATTGCTTCATAAACACGTATGCCGCCAAGTTTCGCAGATGTAGCAGAAGCGTGTGTAGACAAACTGTGGATGAAATTACCACTGACAACACTACCCGCTTTACCCACAAAATGCATTCCTAATACATATCCTGTAAAATCGCTACGTGTGTTCGATAAATTGTAAATTGTATTTTTATTAACGGTACAAATATCTATTGCACTACCTGTAATTGCTATACCAACTACCGAAGCTTGATGTGTTCCGGCAGAATTGGCACTGGCATTGGTTAAGTCGTGTATACTATTGTTAGTTATTACATTTATTCCTTTAGTTGTGCGTATACCGGCTGTTGAGCTTGCTGTTCCAGTAGTCGCATTTGTGGTATTGTTTACCAGATTTGTAATTGTATTTGCATCAATTGTAATATTTCCGGTACCTCCATTATTGAAAATACCTGCTAAACCTTGTGCAGTACCTGTTGATGCTGAATTTGCTGTAAGATTATTGATAATGTTAGAACTTATTGAAACATTTCCGGTTACATTAGTAGCTTTTGCAATAGCATATAAACTGGTGTTATTTGCAGTTACATTATCTGTTTTTATTGCTCCGATTGTATTATTTTCGCAAATCGCATTTCCTGCATTTTGAATATGAATAAGATAAACACTGCTTGAAATAGTGTTTGTAACAACAATCGATTCTCTTCCTATAGCAGCTCCAACCGTATTTCCGGTTATGGTAATATCTCCTGCTCCCGATGGCACATCGATTGCTTTCCACGAAACAGCAGCAGTTCCACTTGTCCAGACAATATTTTTAATGACATTGTTGGTTATGACACTTGTAGGAGAAGCAGCAACAACACTAATTCCTGTAAAGTTATTATTTGTTGTTGAGTTTTTAGTCCAAACTCCAACGCAATTTACTGCCGAACCACCGATCTTATTCTCGGTTACTGTATGTGATGGGCCACCTGCAATTTGCACAATAGTGTAAGCACCTGTTCCGGTCGGTATAAATGTTTCAGAACTTTCGTAAAAACTATTTCCTGAAATAGTCCAGCTATCATTATAAGCATCGATGTAAATTGCGTTGGAGCCTGCTCCCAAATTAAGAAAATCCTTGAATTCGTTATTTTCAATTTTGTTCCCTTTGTTTAGAAATTCAGCTGTACCTTTAGCCAGAACAGAATAAAGAGGACGCAAAGATGCACTGATACCTGTTATTAAATTGTAACTAAAAGTATTGTTTGCCATACCGTCAGGTTCACCCGGAGATGTGAGCATAATTGTTCCGTTCGATCCTGTACTTGCACCCTTAATAGTGGTGTATGTAACTGTATTGTTCGAAGCATTGGCTGTGAGAAAAAGTGTAGAAGCAGCCGTACCAGTATTTGCATTACTTATTGTCAGGTCATTTGTGCTTCCGGAAACTACTCCGTTTAGGTTGTGTAAGCGACCATCAATAGTTACGTTATTGGCTCCATTGAATGTAATGAGTGGGGTATTCAAATCGCCTTCAATTGATTTTCCTGAAACTGTTGGGTAGATTTTTATAGCAGTCCAGTTGGCGCTGGTATTTAAAACAGCTGTGGCTGTTTCAGTGGTATTATCAATAATTTGCAATTGAACAACACCTGTATAAACGCCTCCAATATTGTTATTTATCTCATCGAATGCAAGTTGCAGGTTGGTAAAATCTGCGCCATTTGAACCCACTGTTTTTGTCACATCAGCAAACATATCATTCGTTCCAAATATCAGTGCAATTAAAAGGGACAAGAAATTAAATCGGTTTGAATTCATGATTTTTAAATTTATCAGTTAGTAATTTTTGCAAATGATTAAATTTTAGTCATTTCATTATTGTTGAATTGTATTCTACATTGCAAAAATATGGAGAAGTTTTTATTCTTCAAAATGTTAGATGTTAAAATGACAATAAAATGTTGTATAACATATTTCCGGACTTATTTAATGACCTGCGTATAATTGAAATCATTATATCAGCACAACAGTTAGTGATTTAGAACCATGTGCTCCTATTACCAAACTCTGTTCAATATCAGCAGTCTTGGATGGTCCGGAGATGAAAACACCAAATCCATTTTCCGGAAAGATATTTAGATTTTGATATGCCTGGTGCATATTCCAAACAAGTTGTTTTTTGTCTAATACAATCACTAAATGCTGAGTAATAAATGGCAGAACCCGACTAAATAAAGTATCACCGGAAATCCAAATTGCAGCATTTTCGGCTACGCCAAACTCTCCCTTTAAAACTACCAAATCAATATCGTACAACTGATGAGCATCCGAAATGGATTTAAAATCTACATTCTTTGATTTTACACTTTCAATATTCGATAAGATTTTATTTGCTTCGGGAAAAATGCCATTTATTAAATCAGACATTCCATCACTCACAGGAAAATCAACTGTTTGTCCACCAGCAAACTGAAGCATTTCTTTGAAATGAGTATTTAAGTCTATGTCAGTTCTTTCGAACAAAGGAATAGTGGGAAGCGAGCATATTGTCGGTTTCCTATGTTTTATTCTTTCCAAAATAAGTGCTCGGCTACTCATAATTTATTCCCTGTTTTATGTTTATTTTCTAAATACCATTCTCTGAAACTTTGTGCAGGTGGTTGAGGTAGCTCACGACCATTCCCCCAGGTATTTAAGCCGTTATAAAGCACAAACCCTGGCAGAGAAGAAACAAGCTTTCGTCCTGTTTTTCCGGCAAAGCGATATAATCCGGGGTGAGAGAACAGGAATCCCATAGCTTTCATTATCTGTTTTTTTGAAAACGACGAATTACTTTCGTTAACAATGATTTGTCTCCATTTGTACAATTGATGATGAATATCAATTTTTACCGGACAAACATCGGAGCATGAACCACAAAGCGTGGAGGCAAAAGCCATGGACGCATATTTTTTCAGATCAACTCCCGGAGACAAAATTGAACCAATTGGGCCGGGAATTGTGAAGCTATAACTGTGTCCGCCACTCCGGCGATAAACGGGACAAGTATTTAAACATGCACCGCACCGAATACAGTAAAGCGATTTCCGGAAATCCACTCTTCCTAACTGTTCAGTTCGTCCGTTGTCGACAATAACAAAATGCATTTCCTGACCATTATTAGGTTTTAAAAAGTGCGAAGAATAAGTTGTTATTGCTTGACCTGTGGCATTACGAGCCAACATGCGTAAAAAAACACCTAAATCGCTCTGCCGGGGAATGATTTTTTCAATTCCCATGCTGGCAATATGTACAGGCGCTAAATGTGCGCCTAAATCGGCATTTCCTTCGTTGGTACAAACGGTAATTCCACCTGTTTCGGCAATTGCAAAGTTTACTCCTGTCAACGCAGCATCGGCGCTCAAAAACTTTTCCCGCAAATGCTCACGAGCTACTCCGGTTAAATATTGTGGATCTTTTGCTCCTTTTTCAGATCCGAGATGGGTATGAAAAGTTTCGCCAACATCTTCTTTTTTTAAATGTATAGCCGGCAATACGATATGGCTTGGGGTTTCATGTCTGAGTTGAACAATGCGTTCGCCCAAATCGGTATCAACCACTTCAATTCCATTTTTTTCTAAAAATGAATTCAAATGGCATTCCTCGGTAAGCATCGATTTGCTTTTTACCAGCTTTTTTGCATTTTTTCCATTCAGAATACGGAGAATAATGTCGTTGTGCTCCTGAGCATCTTTTGCCCAGTGAACAGTGACTCCATTTTTAATAGCATTTTCTTCGAATTGAGTAAGATAGGTATCTAATTCGGAGAGCACGTTGGCTTTAATTTGCGAAGCGAGTTCACGCAAAGTTTCCCATTCGGGAACTTTTTTTGTTTGAATATCCCGTTTTTGTCGCACAAACCAAAGCGCCTTGTCGTGCCAATCCACGCGGGCTTCATCTTTGATATACCGGGTTGCTTTTTCTGAATGAGTCATTTTTTATTTTTCAAAAGAAACGCCATTTAATATTTCTACCAAATGAACCACTTTAATATTTTTATTTTGTCTGCGGATGACTCCTTCGAGTTGCATAAGGCACGAAACATCACCTCCTGTAATTACCTGTGCTCCATTTCTTTCGTGATCGGCAACCCGGTCGCTTCCCATTTTAGCAGAAACAGCCGCCTCAGTTACACAAAATGTTCCGCCAAATCCGCAACACTCGTCTGTTCGGTCGAGTTCGATAAATTCCAACCCATCGACCATACTGAGCAGTTGCTTTTGCATTGAAAAGGAAGCACCGTTAATTTCGGAAGATTGCGCCATGCGCATTCCGCGTAATGCGTGGCAGCTCTGATGAAAGCCTACTTTGTACGGAAAGCGTGCGTCAATTTTGGTTATTTTCAGTATGTCGAGTAAAAACTCTGTAATGTCGTATATTTTTGTTCGCACATGCGAAACATCTGGGTTTTGTTCTAAAATGTCGTAATGTTCTTTTACAAAACCAACGCAACTTGGAGCTGCACCAACTATGTAATCGAAGTCCTTGAAATTTTCAACAAATAATTTGGCTGCTGCCTTACTTTCCTTTTCGCAACCAGCATTGGCCATAGGCTGACCACAACAGGTTTGATTTAGAGGAAAACCAACTTCACAACCAAGTTTTTCAAGTAATTGAAGTGTTGCAACCGCAACTTGAGGATAAAACTGATCGACATAACAAGGGACGAATAAACCTACTTTCACAATGGGAAAATTTAAAAGTTTGAGATACTAAATTCTTCTGGTTTTTCAGGCATTAACGATTAACAGTTGGAGAGCAATATGGCCCTTCGGGGAAAAAAGCTATTTTCTTTTTCAATACGATAGCCTCGTTTATTTTTTCCTGAATAGTTTTAGTTAGTTCTACTTCAGAAACAGAATGCGGATTGAATGGAAGCAAAGAAAGTTCGTCAGTCGGAATATTGGGCGTAAAAAAATGCAAATTATGCATTCCTGCTTTTTCCAACGCGCGGTTAAGCATTTGAAATTGCCATTGATCTTTTACATAAATTTTTTCGTACCTGATATCTTCAAGAAATTGTGCGTAATTTCCTGAATAACCTTTTATCAAATCGGTAAATTCAGGACTTCCAATTCCTTCAATGCAACCTCCTATTGCAATTATTTCACCTTCATTTTTCACTGTCGGCAAGCAATTTACAATTCCTTTTACACACTGGTAAAAGGTAGCATCCAATGGATAACCACCACTCGAAGTTATCACTAAGTCGGCTTCGGTGTCAACCTTAGGACAACATGCCTTTTTTACATATTCAACAGCTTTTTGATGTGATAAAAATAATTCACCAGAAATGATTGTGTTTACTTTTTTTTTATTGTCTAAGACTACGTTTATCGAAAAATCAGGTGGACACATCCGTGCAATTGAACTATTCTCATCGTTACATGGATTATCTTTCATAATGGTACTGGCTGCATTCGGATGATTCAAAAATGTATATCCATGGAATTTTTTCAGTGTTTCAAGTGCAACAATTCCGGGACATATTGCTTTTCGACCTCCTGAGAATCCGGCCATAAAATGTGGCTCAACTAAGCCCGTGATTATGCGAAATCCGGCTTGTACATAATGTTTATTTAACCTCACTTTTGAGCCCGACCAACTTGTTCCATCCAAAAGTTGAAGTTCGGAATCGTTTTCGCAATTATGATCTATAATTCGATAGTTTTCAACAATATGATTTCCAAACATTTTCAGGTGTTCCTCGTGGGTCGATGCACGGTGCATTCCTGTGGCAACTAAAATCGTTATCTCGTTTCGTGCTACACCTTGTTGTTCAATTACACCGACCAATTGAGGCAGAAAACCGGTATAAGGTATTGGTCTGGTTATGTCAGAAACCACAATTACCACATTTCCCTCTTTTCGGCCAGGTAAAAGCTTATTTAAGGGGTCGCTTCCAACCGGCGAATTTATTGATTCAAACAGCATTTCTGATGGCGAATCTGTTGCATTTTCGTAATTCGATTTATACACCAAACAATCCATCGGAAGGTCAAAGTGTATTTCGTTAGTACCACAATGCAAACTCAGTTTCATCATAATTTTAGTTGTTGACATTTTATTTTGAAACACCTAAATATAAGGAATTTCCAACGCATCCATCATTCCGCGTATGTAACCAATTCCAAACAAATTTCCACTCATGGCATATCCTGCATGGGTATTGTCTTCGCCTGCCATAGTCGGCACATGGTCGGAACGCAAAGGTCCGGTAAATCCAACTTTTTTATACAGTTCCAGTGTTTTGGGCATATTAGTCGGACCATTATCATGAAACGTTTCTCTGAAATTATCAGGCGTTCCCTGAACATCACGAAGATGTACAAAAAATATTTTGTTCTTACTTCCAAACTCTTCGATTAAAGCCGGAATATTCTCACCCATCGTAACATAAGTTCCCTGACAGAAGGTTAATCCATGCGATGAACTATCCGAAAAAGATAATGCTTTGCGAATTGCTTCGGCATTAATTAATACCCTGCTTATTCCTTGTAATTTTTCAACAGGTGGGTCATCGGGGTGCAATGCCATTTTTACGCCAGCTTTCTCGGCGATTGGCATTACCTGATTGATGAAATATTCGTAATTTGCCCAAATTGTGTCAGCTGATATTTCACCATAAGGTGTAAGAGGTAATAAATCTCCGTCGTCCGTTTTAAATCCTGTAACTAAAGCGCCACCTCGCTCAGGTAAATCTTTTGATGTACGAAACCAACCCGTTGCCATAAAGTTATAACACAACAAGTTGATACCAAGCTTGCCCATATTTTCAAGCATCAGCTTATATTTTTCAATATCTTCATCGCGTCCCGGAAGTCCCAGCTTGATACGCATCATGTCCATTTGGTCACCTTCGAGTCCGATAAGATCGAACCCGTTCTTTGCAAATGTATCTTTCGATGATTTTAGCGATTCAAAATCCCACGGGGGAAGTTTTCCGGTTAACTCAGGAGCTAACTTTGCAATAGCGTATTTCACTCCCATTTGGCGGGTTAATTCCCACTTTGCATCAGGTTTATCCGAAAAAAAGAGAAAAGAAAGTTTCATGCAATTAAATTTTGAAATAAGACTGCCTGAAAAGATTTTCTTTAAAGACAGCCTCTTAATTATTTATTTGATTCAAAAATACCCACCCTTTTCTTTAATTTCCTGGATGGTTTGCCCTTCGTGAACCCAACCGAAAATTATTTTTTCATTTTCTTTGATTTCTTCAGCACGAATAAGCACATCGTATGCAATATCACGAGGAACAACCAATACACCATCAACATCACCCAATACAACATCTCCGGGTTTTATGGTTACTTCGCCAATTTTGACAGGTATTTGGTAATGTGTAATTAAACAACGTGCTAAACTTCCATTAGAAATCCGATATTCGTAAAAAACAGGGAAATCGGCTTCTAAAATTTGGTGTGTATCACGGATTCCACCATCGATACAAGCTGCTTTTAGTTTTTTGCCTTTAGCAGTTGCGGTCATTACACCACCCCACAAAGTAGCTTTCTGATCGCGACTTGTATCCCAGATAATAAAGTCATCTTCTTTCATTTCGTCGAGCATCTGGGTCCTGAATTCCATTTCGCCGGTTATTTGTACATTCGGAGCACTTTTTACAGTAAAAGCAAATCCTGCAACAGTGCGATATTCTCGCAATGGTAAAATTCTTCCCGGTAACGCCTGCTCAATTAAACAAAATTCGCGAAGCACATCATTAACCGCACCTGTATAAAGCTGTTCATAACGATAAAGTAATTCTTTGTCCGGAATAGGGAAGGTCGCTTTCGAAATACCTTCTCTTGATTCGATAAGAGCTTCAAGATTCATCATCCCAACCTCTTTTTTGTACTGATCTACACTCATAATAAATTATGTTTTTAATTGATTTATATTTTTTATACCTAAAAATTTAATCCCATACCTCCATCTACAAAAATGTCCTGCCCTGTAATGTATTTTCCGGCATCAGAACAAAGCAACAATGTTGTGGCTGCACAATCCGATGGTTCACCAATAAAGCCAAGAGGAATTTTTGCTTCCACTGCTTTTTTATAATTATCATCTTTAAGCACTTCCTCATTGCGACCGGTATATATTGCGCCTGGAGCAATGTTGTTAATTGTTACGCCATCAATACCAAACTGAGGTGCAAGGCTTTTTACCATACTAACCTGAGCCATTTTTGATGCAGCATAAACAATCATTTGTTGATGTGGACGAGCCTGTTGCACACTTCCAACTGTTACAATCCGACCCCACTTTTTTTGTTGCATGGCAGGATATAATTCCTGAATTAAAAAGAGCGACGAGCGAAAATTGGTGTTCATTTGCAATTCGTATTCATCCGGTGTAACTACGTTCCATGGTTTGCGAACCTGAACCGAAGCGTTAAGCACCAAAATGTCAATTTCGATATTTTTTTTGCACAGAAATGACTCTATCATTTTTGCGGAAGACAACTCAGCTAAATCGCATTGATACAGTTCACATTTTACGCCTAATTTCTTTATTTCATCGGCTGTCTGCAAGGCTAACTCCGTACCACAGCGATACACAATTACCACATCTGCTCCATTCCCGGCAAGTATCAACGATATGGCTTTACCAATACCCTGACTGCCTCCGGTTACTAATGCAGTTTTGCCTTTTAAATTGAATAAATTCATCATTTTCATATTCCTATTTGTAATAAATTGGTAATCCTTTTCCAAGATTTGGAAAGGCAATAATTTCACCTCGTTCGGCTTCGGTAACTACAAGTCCTGATTTGCCTGTTGGGTCGAAAGCACAACTGGTTGGTCGACTACCAAGCGTATTAATAGTTTCCAGCACATCGCCGTTTCTGCTATAGATTTGTATTTTATTTTCGTTAAAGATGGTCACATACAGATTCTCCTTTTCATCAAAAGCAATTCCATCAGGTCCCCAGGGGCCATCCCCTGCCTTTGCAAAAGGTCGTTCGTTATTGAGTTCGAGTTTCTCTGCATCCCAGTCAGCAATCCATAATTGTTGATTGTATGTTTCGGCAAAAATCAGTTTTTTGCCAGCGTTACAAAGGGCTAAACCATTTGTGAATAACTTATTGCTGGAAATTACTTTTGCTTTTTTAGCTCCGTTTGGCAAAACGCAGATACTTGATTCCGGTTTTTCGCGACCATCGGCATGATCGGAAAAGAGTAAATTTCCAACTGCATCAAATATCAAATCGTTCGGACGTTTTAATCGATCACCATCAGTTGTCGTGTTACAAATGGTCTCAAAATCACCTGATTTTGGGTTAAAAACCCTAATTTCACCACGCAGGCTGTCGCAAAACCAAATATTCCCATTCCGATCAATTGTAGCTCCATTGGGAGTACCCATCACATGAAATCGCTGTATTGAATTACCATCCCATCGGGAAAGATTGCCACCTTTAATTTCGACAAACCAAAGATTGCCTTCGAAATCAAAAACCGGTCCTTCCGGAAAATTCAATCCGGTAATGATTGTTACGGTATATTTTCTTGAATTAATTTTCTTCACAATAATCTTTTTTAAACCAAAACTTAACAGCTATGAAAATAAGTACGGCACCGAGCGCATAGAAAACAGAAAGACTCGAGAAACTGGCGGCTAATCCCAATGTTGGCTTCAAAACTCCGAGTATAAGCGGAGCAAAAGCCCCCATCAGAAATGCAAACATGAGCATAAAACCTGTTGCCGATGACCGAATTGTTGGTTTTACCACTTCGTAAAGCGATGCGAAAATATTTGAATCATAAACTCCACGCATAAAGCCAAATAAAGCCAATGCAACATAAGTAACCACCTGACTATTGGTAAATCCCATGATGAAAATAAAAGGCGCACCCAACAGTAAGGCAATGGATTGTATGATCAACCTGCGCTTAGGATTTTTCAACGCTTGCTTGTCGGCCAAACGAGCACCAAACATAACTCCCAAAAACGCTCCTGCGTGATGATAAATCAGCGAAGAGAATCCTGCGTAAGTTATTGTCATTCCATATTTTTCGACTAAATAAAGTGGCATCCAGGTCAGGTAACCCACATTTACAAACACCATACATGCAAATGCCAGAGTTAGTAAAATAACCGTTGGCTTGCGAAAAACGCCAATAGCCGATTTCAGTGAATTAAAAATATCTGATCTGCTGACTTTTGTTTTTACTTCGGTAGCTTTTACACGCCACAGAAATATAACAGACAACAATATTCCCGCAGCTCCAAAAACGTTGAATGATCGTCGCCATCCATAACGTTCGCCTATATATCCGGCTAAAACTCCACTCAGAATTATTCCTGCATACACCGCAGTTTGGTGAACAGACAATGCAAATGCGCGATTCTTTTTATAATGTTCGCTCAACATGGCATTAGCCGATGGGGCATAAAAAGCTTCTCCGCCACCGGTAGCAATGCCCAAAAGAGCAATAAACGGAATTAATCCCGAAGCAAAGCCTGTAAAAAAAGTGGCAATACTCCAAAAACAAATACAAAAGCCCAAAATGTTACGTCGTGTAAAAATATCACCTAAAAAACCGGCAACAGGTACCAAAAGACCATAAGTCCAGATTAAACTTGATGCAATTAAGCCGAATTCTGCATCAGAAAGCTTAATATCACCACGAATAAGCGGCAAGGTTACGTTGAATATCTGTCGGTCTGCCTGATTCAAAAAGAAAGCAAACCATAAGATTATCAAAAGTCCCCATTCTGAAAAAAAGTTCTTTTTTGTCATGTGTTTTTTAGTTTATAATAAGTCATTTGCGACCGAAACAAGGTCATTTATCAGCTTTAAATATTTTTGTTATTTTGAAGTTCTATAATAATCCCTTTTAGCATTGTAGGAACAATACGTTTATGGAATAGTCTTACCGGTAAAAAATACAATCGTCCAAACCAATTATTAAATTCAACAGTTGTAGTTATCGTCAATCTCCTGAAAGAGTTTTCTGTCAGTTGTTTATCGGAAAACAAGGACACTCTAAAGTTTAAATGCTTATCATCTTCTCCCAAAACAACTTCATAGTCTGATTTTACATACACTTTAAATAAACCTGATTGCTCTCCGGGTTCACAGCTGAACGTTTCTAACTGCTTTTTCATTTCAGCTACACTTCCTGCTACTTTTAATCCAAAAAGGGACACTATCCGGTTGCGAAGCGAGAATAGTTTTTCGACCCACTTGGGACCGGAAGTAAAAAAGGCTTTTCCGACATCAGTAGAAGTGACACTTACCTCTTTGTCAATATACAAACCATCAAAACTATCAATATAGTTGAAAGTCTTTTTCGTGTCATTTAATACTGATTTATCGGGCAACTTCGATTTATATATTTTCATTGGTATTTTCTACAATTATCGCTCACAAGCTGTAAATTATTGAACAATAAACTTGCTTACCAAATTTTTGTTTTTAGCTTTTAAATTAACGAAATACATACCTGCCGATAGATTTCCAAGTTGTACTGCATTTTTTCCATCGCTGTTTACTTCAATTGTTTTTTGAGCTATTTTCAATCCATTCAAAGTCATTAGATACAATTCAAATTCTCCTGAAATATTTGTACTGGTAATAAGTAAATTGTGATCGGAATAACCAACATTTATGCCCTGATTTTCTTTTACCCGGTTAATAGCAGCTACACATCCTGTTCCATTTCCAGAAGTTCCACTTGTAATTGTCCAACCTTTACTTGTTGCTATTGATATTGTACTGGTGATTCCACACGGATTATTATACATAGTAATCGAACCTGCATTTGTAATTGTTTGTAACGAATTAAAAAATGCATCCATAGCACATGCATCCAGCAAATTATTGTATATAGAGATAGTTCTCACCAACGGATTGTGTGATAAATCAACAGCAGTCAGTTTATTTCTTGGAAAAATAAACTTTACTAATGCAGGTGCATTGCTAACATCCACCGAAGTAATAAGGGTAGTTGAGCTACTGTTTGTAACTTGCAAAGTTGTAATTGCACCATAAAGTTTGATGGTGTTTGTGCCTGTAACTGTTCCGGTAATATTTGCAGTGGCGTTTGTTGTACCTGCTGCACCGCTTACCAAAACTCCATCACCCCAGTCAACCTGAATATTTCCGGCGGTTGCCAAACCAATTGCGAGAGTTAATTCACCTCCCGATTCACGTTGCATGATAACATTGGGCTCGTCGGCAAGTAAGTTTGCTGAAATCAGAAGACTTACCGAAATTAATAAAAAAGTAACTTTTTTCATAATGTGTAATTTTTTATAAGATTAATAATTGAATTTAATTCATTAGTATTTAATAATTTAATTATCATCATCCTCTAATATCAAATCATTTGTTTTAATTGATTTGTGAACTTCTTTCTGATTTAACTCGTAAAGCATAACATTTGGATACATTACATCATGAACTTCTTCAGTAATAATGTTATTATTTAGCGTAAATATATCTTTCAGTTTTATATCTTTTGATGAAGCTCCAATTAAAACCTGATAATTTCCTTTTTCGGCAATCCACTGACTTTTGCTTGTCCAAAACGAAGCTAAACTATTTGCATCCAGCGTGAATTTCAGAACTTCACTTTCACCCGGTTTCAGAAGTTTTGTTTTGCCAAAATCTTTCAATTCTATTGCAGGCTTCTCAACTAAGCTTACCGGAGCCGAGAGATAAAGTTGAACAGCTTCTTTTCCAGCTACTTTCCCTGTATTTTTAATTGTTACCGAAACTTCAATTTTATCGGCAAATTCTTTGCTGCTCAATGTTAATTGTGAGTACTCGAAGTTTGTATAAGAAAGTCCGTAGCCAAACTCGTAAGCTGGTTTTATTTTAAATGTTTCGTAAAAACGGTAACCAACATAAATTCCTTCTTCGTAAAAAGCATTTACCGGGTTTTCTTTAGGAACTCCGGGGAAAGATTTGGAAGATGGAACATCGGAATATTTAACCGGAAAACTTACGGCTAATTTGCCTGATGGATTTACTTTTCCACTCAAAATATTTACCAAAGCCTGACTGCCTTCCTGGCCAGCTTGCCACGACAAAACAATTGCATCGGGTTTTTCGCGCCAGCTTGCCACTTCGATAGGACCGCCAATGTTTAACACCACGATTACCTTTTTTCTGGCTGCATGAAATATATCGCAAACATTCAGTAACAATTCTTTTTCCGTAGCTGATAAATTAAAATATCCATCTACATCCCTGTCCCAAAGTTCACCTGCATTTCGTCCAAATGTAAGTATGGCTACATCTGATTTTTTGGCTGCATTTTGAATCATTTCTATTGAAATTTGAGGCTCTGGAGCAAAATCGACAATGTTTTTATACCGAACTTTCATGGTCGGTACTGTTACTCTTCGAAGTGAGTCATTGTAATTTTTGTAAAAACTTTCGAGTGGTTTAACAATTTGATATTTCGATTTCTCAAGACTTTCGTTGATTGAAAGCGCTTGTTTGTTGTTAACGCGTCCACTACCTGTACCACCAATAATGTAACTGTACGAAGTTTTTCCGAAAAGCGAAAAGGTTTTTACCTTTTTAAATGGCAATGTAATTCCTTCGTTTTTTAACAGCACTATACCTTCTTCGGCAGCTGCTTGCGATTGCAAAGCATTCGCAGTAGAGTTTGGTTTATTGCTTTTTTGGTAGTTGTTGTAAGCCGGTGTTTTTACAATATATTCAAGTATTTTTTCTACGTTTTTATCCAACACTGCTTCGTCCAAAAGTCCTCTTTTCACAGCACTTATAAAAATTTTAGCCTGATAGTTACCCGGCATCAACAATTCGTTTCCGGCGCGCATTTGTGCCACAAAATCCTGCCCACTTACCCAGTCGGTTACAACCACTCCTTTATATTTCCATTCGTCGCGCAATATATTTTGCAATAATGCCTTGTCTTCAGCCGTAAAATAACCGTTGATTTTATTGTACGAAGTCATTATCATCCACGGATTCGATTTTTGTACAGCAATCTGAAACCCGCGTAAATAAATTTCGCGCAATGCACGCTGACTTATTAACTCATTGATTGTTCGGCGGTTTGTTTCAATATTATTGGCTGCAAAATGCTTGATACAAGCACCAACGTTTTTCGATTGAATTCCATTCACCATGGCAGCTGCCATCTCGCCCGAAACAAACGGATCTTCGGAGTAATACTCAAAGTTACGACCAGCCAAGGGGTTACGCTGAATATTCATTCCCGGTCCAAGTAGCATATCGCTACCATATTCGAGGGTTTCGTTGCCAATAGCTGCTCCAACTTTCTGAACCAACTCTTTATTCCACGACGATGCCAAGGTCGTTGCACTTGGAAATGCAGTTGCATAAGTGGGATGGTCAACATTATTTTGTATGGTGTCAATCTTAATCCCGGCTGGGCCATCGGTCAATACCGTGTTTGGAATTCCCAAACGTGGTACTGCATAAGTAGCACATGCCTGACCTTTCAAAACTATTACTCCTGTTGTTTTATAATGTTTCCACACACCTTCGTCGCCAACACCTAACACGAGATTTGCTTTTTCCTCCAAAGTCAGTGCTTTAACAATTTCTTTTATATTGTCTTTTTGCAACTTCAAGTTTTGCTGAGCATTTGTTGTTCCAATGCAAAGAAAAGAGATGAAAATGAATAAGAAATTGATACTGTTTTTTTGATTCATAACTATTTAATTAATATATAATTAGCATCTGTTTTAAAAATCTCTGTACTTTTTTACAAAACAACTTTTATCGTATTAAACTTATTGGCTACATTGGCTTTTACAATGTAAATGCCGTTTGATTGCGAGAGGGTGTATTCGTTGCGAAATGAGTTCTCGAAATTTTGTCCTTTGAAAGAGTCAAGCAATTTACCCGAAACATCGTAAACCTTTAAATTAATATCTCCCTGATTTTGAGTTTCTAACACAATATTCTTTCCTGATTGATACAACTGAATAGATTCACTTGCCTGAATATTGCTGTTTAAACCGGTAGCGTTTTCCACGTTTGGCACTGTAAATACTTGCTGTCCTGCATCAAGTTTGTAGTAGAATGCCACACTGAAATTATATAATGGATATGGTTTATCATAAATAACTCCCTGTGCATCTTTGGGTTCGTAAATGGCATGAAGTGTAGTTTCGGTTGTTGCACGGGGATAAACATACGAGTTATCAGTATTTTTTTTATCAAGATCGATATAATTGTAAATTGCCGGATAATCGTCGCTATCACGTAAATTTCCATGTCCGTTGTCGTAGCTTGATGCTGTATTTAATCCGGCATAAACAACTTCAACTATGCCTGTTAGATCGGCGCTGCATACAAGTCTTACACAATCATTATCAACTGTAACAGAGCTAATTGACTGTCTAACATCATCTTTGTACACCGTAAAACCATAGTCGGTCACCTTTTTTACAGTCAGAGCATCCAAGACCAAAGGTAATTTCGGAACCAAGAATTTAATTTTAATCTCTTTCGGATTTGTTGTTCGAGCAATTTCTTTTGGCTGTAAAGGCTGAAATTTTTTGCCCGAGTTAATCGTTCTTAAATACGCTTTGGCAATCATTTCGCCATACCATCTGTATCCATTAGCATCGAGGTGTCCACCTCTGTCGGACATTTGGTAAACCGGTCCTGCACAAAAAACATCATCGTATTCATTCGCCGTTTCAAGTTGCGCCATTCCAATTTCGAGTGTTTTACCTTTTGTGTATTGCGCACCTACCTGATAAGTAATGAACATAGGTTTAGAGGTTTGTGAATATGCTTTCACTACATCAGTTTGCATATTGTTTTTCAACTGGATAAGCAGGTTTTTATACGTTGCTTTATCGGTACAGTTTGGTTGCCCCGAGATTAAACCCCGGGTATTATCTGCTGTATAATTATATTCTCCCTGCATCCAAATAATCGTAGGGCAGGAAACTTTATATCCATTATTTTTAGCTATTTCAGCCGTTTTTGTAATTGCTTTTGTATAATCAAGATAGTAATTTATCGACTGTTTCGATTCTTTTGAAAGTTGCTCAATTGATTTTCCTCCCGTCCCGGCTGATGTTGCAAGTATTTTTGCCGGCACTGTCATTTTTGTTTGAATATGATTTACGGCTGACACAAGTGGACATTCAGCCATACCACATTCCGCCCTCGTAAGTGGTTTGCTCACATCACTTTTAGCAAGCGTTGCAATCAATGGGTTAAATGTCGTCATGTTTGTGTTGCCATAATTAATCCAAACCTGATCGCCGACCATATAATTTCCGCTAACATTTGTTACCGAAAGAGACGGATAAGATTGGTTTCCTGTAGAAAGACTTTGCCCGTAAAGTATAAAATGCTGATATTCTTCTGCAGAGTTTGCAAGCTGAACCGAATTGGGGTTTTGCGCCCAAAAACCAATTGCATTTAAGCAAAACAAAAGTATTAATGTATATTCTTTCACTGTTTTAATAATAATTTATTCCATATTTGTTAATAGCACAAATGAACTTGCTTCCATTTTCAATGAATAAGCCTTATTTTTACTCAAATCCATATTCAAACTTTTAGTTGATTTCGGGAAACCGTTTTCATCTGTTTCTCCTGTATAATTTCGTCGATCCAGAGCAATATATTCGAAAAACTTCATGTTGTCCAATTGTTTTCCGCCGTTCATTTTCAAATCGAAAGTATATGCTTCGGAACTTGTATTTACCAATGCAATTGAATATTTGCTGTCCTTTTTCGAAGCAATGGCGTATAAGCCCGATTTAAGAGGAATTGTAACATTCAACACAGTACATCCTGCAGGGAAATATCTCGAAAGCAGCGATACAGGGAAAAACCAGGGTCTTAATTTTTCATCATTGGCATTGCCATATACTTCAGAGCCAAGGCTGTTCCAAAATCCCCAACGATTTGTTTTGAGACTGGAATTAATATACATGGCATCGTCTAAACGCCACACCAAAGCAGCCTTGTAACCACATTGAAGCGCCTGAATTATTCCGGCGGAAATATCAATTCCGTAAACCGATTCGTAAACCATTTCGCATGCGCTTACATCGGCGTATGGATCGGAATTTTTCAAGGATTCGTTAAGAATTCCTTTGGGAGAAGTCGTCAAATATTTGAAACCTAACTCTCCAATAATGACATCCTTATTCAAAGGAAATAAATTCTTATATGCCTGAGCAGATGTCAGATATTTGTTGTTTTCAACCTGATCATTTGCCGGATAGAAATGATAACCATAAGTGCCGATGACCGAATCAAGTGCGTTTACCGTGTTTGTTACAAACGGATGAGAAACGGGACTAATTCCGGTAAAAGCACCACTGGACAACGCTGCATCAGGAGCCATTAACTGAACTTTTGTATGTATTCCATTTTGCACCATCAATTCGCGGGTTTTTTGAATAAGAGTTTTCCACAACGTAAAATTACCTCCAACACTTGACCAATCGCCATTTGGTTCATTTACCATATTGAAGTATTTAACGCAGGTAAACGCTTTCGTGTTAATCAGATATGATAGAAAATTAACCGAACGATTCAACCAGTCCAAATCAATTGAGTTCCCTCCAACATGTCCCCATTCGCCCCAAATTACGCTTATGTTATTTGTCTGACAGAAATCAAGTATCTTAAGCAAAACCTCCTTACTTTTCTCGGGATTATAAACACCATTGGAATAATAGTTTGATTGTGACCCCATTATTCGAACCAAACCGGGGCGCATAAACCTAAGTCGGCTGAACATTTGTTCCCAATCCTGATTGCTGAATGTGGCGCTACCCGTAATTTGTTGAATATTGTCATAACCACCCACTTGAGCTCCAACTCCCACAAAACCTACCGACAAAACGTCTTCTTCGCCGGAATCATCCTGAATGATGTTATGATCCAGATTGAGTGTGCCAACGGCATGAATTTGATTTGTTTTCAACCCATTTTTATTATTCCATACAATGGAGTTTTTTATGCTTAATGTGCCATTCGAATTTATGCCTCCACCTTCGCCAGACAAACATGAGTTTTGCGTAATTGTACAGTTGACAAGATTAACCGTCGTGCCCTCATTGCTATAAATTGCACCACCATTCTGTGCTGAGTTTCCAGCGAAAATGCAATTAACTATTGAGTTGGCGGTAGTTGTATTTCGAAATGAAATTCCTCCGCCACCATAAGCAGGTGATGTATTATTAAGAAATTCGCAGTTGCTCATTTGTCCTGTTATTCCATCGAATGCAATAGCGCCTCCATATCCAGTTGATTTTCCATTTTTAAACACAAAGCCATCAACTACTACACTGGGAATAAACTGATTAGTGACCGATGATTTCAATAAAAAAATCTGAACAGAATTCATCCCGTCTAATACGGTTTTTAAAGAATAATCCTGAACATCGCCGGTTCGGTAACTTCCTTTAATAGTAAGCGTTTTGTCAACAACACAGGTGACGTTCACATTAAATGTTCCCTGACCAACTTTGATTTCATCGTTTGGCGAAGCAGTATTAATTGCTTTTGAAATAGTTTCGAAGGCCGTTGACCACGATTTTCCATCACTCAAATCGCTACCACCTATTTTAACATAATAAGTGGTTTGCGCAGCGATGTTTAGCGGCATACTCAAAAGTAAAAAATATAATAACCTTCTCATTCAGGTAACAATTAATGTAATTTTATAAAAAACAGGCTCATCGAATTATTATTTTTGATACGGAATTATTGATGTTTAAAAAATAAATTCCTTTCGACAAATGACTCACAGTCATCGATATTTCCCGCTCTGATCTGTTAATCGGATATTGAGCAACTAACTTTCCGGCAATATCGCTCATCTCAATTTTTGTTGCCTGTGATGCGAGTATTATACGAAGGTAATCGTGTGCGGGATTTGGATACACTTTAAATTTATTTTTGTCATCGCCGGTGTTGATAATGCCGGTGTTTGAATAAAATTCATAACAACCCAAATCGACGGTTGTGTCGTTAATACGCACATTGTTATTTAAATCGGAAACAATAGATGTGGGCAGCAGAAGGTTATTTCCGGCATTAATGGCAGGGCTGTTAGCTTTTAAACGGTAGTCGCCATTTGCAGGATCAATAAATTCGGGATTTTCACTTTTAGCATCGATAGTTTCATCGTTGACCAAATTAATTACAACAGTAGTATCAATCACGCAACCTGAGCCATCGCCAACAGATCCCGATTGTACAGTCCAGCCTTTGCCGGCAGCAATCGAAGTTTTACTCGTTGATGTTCCCGGATTGTTATAAGTGGTTATACTGCTTCCGGTTGTTCCAGTCGGAAGGGTTGTAAATAAATCATTTAAGGCACAAGCATCGAACGAATTATTGTACACCGAAACATAATAAACTGCCGGATTGTAAGACAAGTCCAACGCTGTGAGTTTATTTCTCGGAAGTGTAATCTTCATCAGATTGGGCGCATTCGATACGTCAACTGCAGTTATCAGAGTTGTTGAACTTGAATTTGTTACCTGCAAAGCAGTAATTGGGCCATATAGTTTAACCGTTTTGCTTCCAACCACAGTTCCTGTGATATTTTGAGTTGAATTTGTACTACCTGCAGCGCCTGTAACTAAATTACCATCGCCCCAGTCAACCTGTATATTTCCGGCAGTTGCCAATCCAATAGCAAGGGTTAATGAACCGCCGGATTCTCTTTGCAAAACAATATTTGGTGTTTGAGCCATTATACCCAATGCCAGAAATAATACAAAAATGCTAATGTATATATTTAAATGCTTCATTTTTATGCGATTAAAAAAGTTATTCTTAAGTAATTGAATTGTTGTAAATATTATTGTTCTTCGACGGCATCGAGCCAACTATAAGTTTTAAAAACGCTTACAGGAAGATTCTCGCTATTTACTAAATTAGTGGTTTTTGTATAACTCCATCCCAAACGAGCGGCAACAGGATTTGCAACACTTGAACTGCTGAGAATTACTTTATCAGTTCCTGAAATTGTTGCAGTGGCAGGGTAAAATACTTTATCTGCGCCGGCAATTTCAAACATAGCAGGAGCTAATTGGTCTTTTGTTTTTAATCCTGTTCCCACATTCTTAAATGTTATAGTTACCTGATTTCCGTCAATTTGATGGCTCTGATACAAGCTTGTTATTTTGTTGTTATATTCTGATTTTCCGTAGTTTTTATTTAATGCGAGCCAGGCTAAACGTAAGCCAACATCTTGTTTGTTGGTAGGATGTATATTTGTCAGATTAGCAACATCATCGTTACTTTCAATACCACTGTTCGGAATCAACTCACTTGCTTTAACCTGCATATAACGCATGGTGGGGTTTGAGTAGAATGTAGGGAAATTATGCAATCTGTTAAATGGACATATTTGTGCCAAATAAAATGGAAATTTGCTATCGGTAGTATTCCAAAGCTGACGGTATCCCTGCACCAAAATATTGAGTAATGCCGGGTAGTAGTATGGAGAGCCTTGATTTGATTCTCCCTGATACCAAATTGCACCCGCAACCGGAACATTGCGTAAAGGATATATCATTGCATTATAAGCGCTTCCGATTTTATAAGCAGTTGTTGGGGTTACGCGTGGCGTATTGTCATTTAGTGTTACTCCAGTTATCACTTCTGAATCGGTACTTGCAAGAACCAAATCTCTGGGAGCCCAAACTTCGGCGGTTGTATCTCCCCAACTTGCATTAATCAACCCAATTGGCACATTCAGATCCTGAAATAATTTTCGACCAAAGAAATAGCCCACAGCACTAAAATTAGGGATTGTACTTTGGGAACAAACAGCCCATTTGGACGAAAAGAAATCAGTTGGAGTCTCAGATTGCACTTGATTCATGTTTAGCAATCTGATATTAGGATAATTATCAGCCGATTGAAGTTCAGTTGCTGCATTATCCACGTCTTTCACACGAAACAGCATATTTGACTGTCCGGAGCAAAGCCAAACTTCACCAACCAAAATATTTGTAAACACATTTTTCTGTTTGCCTTCAACGCTAATAATACGGCTGTCGAAACTTCCGGCAGGAGTTTGAACGGTGATTGACCACACTCCGCTAGCCGAAACAGTTGTAGTATGCACCTCGGTATCGGCTTCCCAACTACATTGCACTTTTATCTGTCCGTTTGGTGTACTTTTGCCACTAATGGTAAAAGGGCTGTTTTGTTGCAAAACCATGTTCGACTGAAGATTGGGCTGAACATAATCGAGCCAAACGCCATCCTGAATGATATTGTGTTCTAAGGTAAACTTTCCGTTTCCTTTTATTTGGTCCAAATCAGTGCCTTTTTTGTTTTCCCAGATGACAGAATTTTTCAGATTTAAAACTCCGTTGCTGCAAATTCCACCACCAATACCGGTAGCACAAGTGTTTTTGGTAATGGTACAATTAATTACATCAACCATTGTTTGAGTTCCACTGTAAATAGCACCTCCCGACTTGCCGTTATTTCCATCGAATCTGCAATTTGCAACTGTATTCAGAGTTGTTGAATTAACAAATGCCAATGCTCCACCACCAAAAGAAGTTGCTGCGTTATTGGTGAATGTACAGTTGCTAACCGTACCTGTGGCTTTATTATATTCAACAGCACCACCATAACTATTTCCTGCGTTTGAAGCATTCTTAAAAACCAGTCCATCCAAATTTACAACAGCAGGACCGCCGGTAACAGGGGCTTTTACCTGAATAATTTTGAATGTGTTATTTCCGTCTAATATCGTTTTGTTTTTATAATTCTGATTTTCGTCTTCTCCATACCCTCCTTTAACTGTTAAAGTTTTATCAATAATGTAACTACTTGTCGAAGTGTAAGTTCCTTCTTTTATTCTAATTTCGTCGTTTTTTACCGCAGTGCTTATAGCTTTGTTTATTGTAGCAAATGCTGATGACCACGAAGTTCCGTTGCTTGCATCGCTACCATCTGTTTTTACATAATAGATGGTTTGTGCTATAGAAGTAAGTGCAATAAAACACCCAAGTAATAAAATTGTAATTTTTCTCATTTTTATTTTTTATTTGGTACTCAATTTAAGTTTAACTATTGTAGGCTTGGCATTCCAGGCTCTGAATGATACTTCCATTTGGTTGTTTTTCAGCACTTCACGCAATTTAAACGTCACGCTAACTTCTTTGCTTTCTCCTGCATTTAACCAAAAGAAATTGTCGGAAGCATAAAAAATGCGTTTTGTTTTTTCTATCTCGAAGGTGTTCAAAAATGCAGGGTTTATTCCGGTATTTTTAATTTTATAAAGCAACTTTCCGTTAACGCCATCAAACTGTTCTACGGTTAGTTGCTCAACTTTTAGCGTTGTGTTGTTTTTGGCAACAGTGTATTTCAGTCGCGGTTCTTTGTCTAAAGCCGGCCATGGCACAGGTTCCGAAACGTATTTTTTATAAAACTTATCGTCCTGCATTTGTGGAATTGTTCTTGGCCAATACACCGCCTGAGAAATACGTTCTCCTTTATCATTTTTCGATTCTACTACTATAAAAAAGTAATTGTTTTTATAGTCAACCGGAATTTGAAACTCACCTAAATTCAGCTTTGTAATTAAATTTCCGGCTTCGATATTTATTCTTTTCCCGGCTTCAAATATTGGTTTAAAAGTATAATCAAGTATTTTAAGGCTGATGGTTGGAGCATATTCTTCCGATTCGCCAAGATTTAATACATTTACTTTCAATGAGATGTTTTCTCCTGGCTTCCAAAGCAAACGTGGCAAATCCAGCATAACCCTGTTTTTTTCGTAGGTTTGTTTCAAAAAATAATAGGGAGCTGAAGGTTGTCCGAAAGCGTCGATAAAATTTATTGCAGCTACGGCAGGCCAGGGACGGTTGTACGTCCAGGGCATTAATCCTGTTGTAACAGGATAATTACTCTGAAACGATTCAGACATAACCTGATAAAACTCGCCGGCACCAACCTGAGTTGCCTCTGCCAACTCCTCAAACGAATTGGTTTTTATATCAATAATATGAGTAGCTCTGCTTAACATACGTGGAACACGGGTAGGAGTATATTCCACAAAATGGTGAATGAACTGAGGATGATTTTTCATAAAAGAAGAATCAGCCATTTTATTCAATTCAAAAAACTCACTTTTATCAATTACTTCTCTGTTTCCGCGTGCGTCAGTCAGGCAATGAATACCTGTTTCGGCCACAAACGGAATTAATTCAAAACCTTTATACCAATTTGGATCAAAATCGGGATACGAGTGCATACTACCTGCATCAGGCGAAGTTCTCAGGAATTGTCGGGTCGGGTCAAACTCTCTCAGATTGCGTTCCAGCACTCCAATAGTGGCAGCGCTACGGGTTGAATACGGATTGAACTCATTACCACCGCACCATACAGCTAACGAAGGTTCGTTGCGAAGCCTGAAAATATTCTGACAAACCAACTCTTCCCATGTTTCCTGTTCCCAATCGGGTGTGTCAAAGTTGGCAATAGGGAAATCCTGCCAAACCATAATTCCGTTTTTATTGCAGAGATCATAAAATTCTCTGGTTTCCATGTAACCGCTACCCCAGATACGAAACATTTGGATACCTGCGTTTTTTGCAGCAGAAATATACCAGTCGTATTTTTCGCGACTTAAATCGGATAGCGCATCCAATGGCATCCAGTTCATTCCCTTGATAAAATGCTTTTTTCCATTAATCACATACTGCCAGTCGGCCCAACGATCCTGAGTCCGAATACCAGCACTTCTTACATGCTCAATAGTTCGGACACCAAAATCGAAAGAAACAACATCAACAACATTTTTATTAACCTCTAACCTAAGAGTCGCTACATATAAATTCTGGTCACCCATTCCGTTCGGGAACCATAATTTAGGATTTGAAATTTCGAATTCTTCTTCCAACCACGATCTTCCTTCAATCATGTAAGGCGAGAATTCTTTTTGGAAACAAACTTTATTTTCGTGCGACAATTCTAAAATCACCTTTACATTGTCATTCACTTTTTTATTTTGAACAACCTGTGCCGAAAGTGGCGAATGATAAGTTGCAAGCATGGTATTTCCCCACGGATGCATCGTATAATTCAATGAATTTTTTCCGGCAAACATTTCTAATTGCAAACCTAAAGTTGCTGTGTTATTTTTCAGCTTCTTTGTGAACAAAAACGGACGTTCCATGTGATACAAAGGAACAATTGTAATGCGCGCACCACGCCACATACCTAAATGAAAGAATGGTTCAACCCCCGAACCTCCCGTGAAAAACCATGTTTTTATAACTTTACCCGGTCTGCGGGGCTCATATTGGGCATTTTTATAGTTTGCTGATAAAACCTGAACAATTAACTCATTTTTTCCTCCAATCGAGCATTTATCGCTAATATCTATCACCGGACCGCCAAACATTCCTTTATGTGCTCCTAAAAGTTTTCCATTCAACCAAATTTTAGCATAATAATCAATGCCATCAAACGACAGAATCAGATTTTTGCCTTTTGCCGAAGCCGGAATTGTGAATGACTTTTTATAATACCATACTTTTTGTTCCAGTTCTTCATAATTAGTCGAATTTAACCCAACGTAAGGATCAGGCAGTTTACCCGCCTTGAACATGGCCATTTGAACCGATGTTGGATTTTTCACAACGAACCAATTATTTTCAGATAAATCAGAAACAGCTTTCAGGGTATCAATCCGAAATGACAGTTCCCAATCATTCCCCAATTCAATTTGCTGGTTTGAATTGCGAGGAAAAGAATAATACGGCGATTGACATAATGTTTGCGCTTTAATTAATAACGGCAATACAAATAGCAGCGTCAATTGCAATATAAACTGGTATGTTGTTTTAGATTTCATTTTTACGATCGCTTTTAAAATCAAGTTTGTTTTTGTCAATTCATGTTGGTAAACAGCATATACGAGCTGGCTTCCATGGTTAAACTTACTGCCTTTTTGTTGCTTAAATCAAGATTTTGTTTTGCAATTGACTTAGGAAATCCATTAGCATCAACTTCGCCAATATAATTCCTGCGCTCTAACGAAACATACTTGTACTGATTCATGTCCGAAAGCAGTTTTCCACCTTGCATCGTCAAATCAAATGCATATGCACTTGTATTTGTGTTGACCAATGCAATGGTATATTTATCTTCTTTTCGGCAGGCAATGGCATACAAGCCCGGCTTAACCGGAACTGTAACATTTAGAATTGTACTTCCGGCCGGGAAAAACCGTGAAAGCAGGGAAACAGGGAAAAACCAGGGTCTTAATTTCTCATCATCGGCATTTCCGAATTTTTCAGCACCCAAACTATTCCAGAAACCCCAACGATTTGTTTTCATTCCGTTGGAACTAACGCTTATGTATGCTGCATCATCCATTCTCCAAACCAATGCCGCTTTGTAGCCAGCTTTTAATAACTGAATGATAGCAGCCGACATGTCAATCCCGTAGATGGATTCATAAACCATTTCGCAAGCACTGACATCGGCATACTGATCCGCATTTTTAAGTTCTTCGTTTAAAATGCCTTTTGGCGAAGTTGTAAGGTATTTAAACCCCAACTCAGTTATCATTGCATCTTTATCCACCGGTAAAAGTTTTTTGTATGCAATCATAGTATTCAGGAACTTATCATTTTCCACCTGATCATTTCCCGGGTACAAATGATAATCGTATGTACCAACAATATTATTAATTTCTTTGACAGTGTTAGTTACAAATGGGTTTGTTACTGTTGGACTTCCGGTATATGCTCCACTCGAAATCGATATATCCGGAGCCATGAATTTTACTTTAGCAATCAATCCTTTGTTTAACATTATCTGATAAGTCTTGATTGCTAAACTTTTCCACAAAGCATAGTTTCCGGCTACTGTCGACCAATCGCCATTTGGTTCGTTTACCATGGTAAAGTACTTAATGCAAGTGTAGCCTTTGGTATTAATCATGTAATCCAGAAAATTGATGGAGCGATTCAACCAATCAAGATCGTAAGTTGAAGTACCACCTACATGACCCCATTCTCCCCAAATAACATCTATATTGTTCGATTGACAAAAATCAAGCATTTTGAAAAGGACATCTTTACTTCTGTCAGGATTGTAAACTCCATTTAGTGTGTAATTCCAACCTTCAGAACCTGTCATACGAACTAATCCCGGTCGCATAAATCGTATTCTGTCAAACAATTGCTCCCAATCGGCATTGCTTAAACCGGAATTGCCTGTAAGTTGCGTTATGTTATCGTAACCACCAAGTTGGGCACCTACTCCCCTAAAACCGATTGAAACAGTATCTTCCAAATCCGTTTTCGTATCGATTGGGTCAATAACAATGGGGTCCTTGCAGGCTGTAAATAATGCTAAAATATATAATGTGAATATGATTTTTTTCACGGGGTTTAATTTTTTACTTGCTTTGTTTTTGTATTTCGATGTAGAATTTCTGTGGACTATCAACTGCATAATTCCTTCTTTTACCACGTGTAGTAATGTTCGAAGGCTGATTCAGATTAAATACCAATGCTTTATCAGTAATTGAAATAGTACGTTTGGTATCCAACTGGTAGCTGCCTGTTTCAACAAAAGTCAAGGTAGACGAAGCTCCACCACCTAATGGAGTAAATGTAATTGTGTTTGTTGCAGCACTTTTCGACCAATTACTTATTCCTTTTGGAATTTTTCTGTAAAAATTATTTACATTGATTGTGTCGCCCGATTCAATAAAAATGAAATCAGCATACAAACCATCCGGTCCCGCTTCGTTATTAACTGTTCCGAAACAATCACCATTTGCCAAAGCTCCTCCTAAACTAAATGTCAATAAGTTATCAGTTTCTTTGCTTGCAGGAAATGGATTTCTTTTAAAAGGATCCCATGTCCCCATGTTAATTACTGCACTATAATCGGGTGCAACACCACCATACAACCACAGTTTTTGTATTTTCCATGTTCCTAAAATGATATCATCAAAAGTTTTCATCTTTATAGTCCATGTTTTGGTTTTGCCATTTTGCGAAGTTACGTTAATATGAGCAATTGAATCTGGTCCAAATAATAATGTTTCGCCGGCTTTCTTATCAGAAGTTGCTTTATACGATAAATTCAATTCTTTAATTTCAAGATCCATAATGCCTCTATTTAACGTGTCCATATAATAGAAGTTAACATAACCATTACCTAATGAATCATTATAAATATTTGCTGCTCCCAACTGGTCAGAAAATTTTATATTCAAAATACCTTTTTCGCTATTCCAGGCGCCAGACTCGATATTATCCATCAAATTTCTTTCACATGACATGAATGTAATTGACAGAATAAGAATTATTGTATATTTAATTTTTGTCATGACAATACATTTTAAAAGTTATTATTTAAGTCGATTTCCTTTTGAGGCAACGGATAAAATGCCGCCTGGCTTTCGGTAATTCCCGACACAACAGTATTTGGATCAGTACTTGTTACCATGGCTTTACGTCTTAAATCGAACAGACGATTTCCTTCAGCGGTTAACTCAAAAGATCTTTCTTTTACCACATAATTTCTAAAGTCAGTTTCCGACATGCCTTCCGGTGCATCAGTTAAGCCTGCCCGTTGCCTGATTTTATTCAGCCACATATAACCTTCAATTGTTGGTCCTTCGGCTTCGGCATACACCAAAACAATATCCGAAAAGCGAATAAGATATGGTTTGCTGCTTGTGATACCAGAACCCATCCAATCCTGTACCGTATATTTTAAGGATAGGTATGTCGGATTCGTTTTTTTTGTTGTTCCAACATTGTCAGTATAATATTCCTTCGTTATCAGATATGTTTTTCGTTTGTCATTTGGAGTAAATGTATTTACGAAATCATCATTATAAAGAAATGATCCATAGCCATATACGTTTTTCATATAAGATCCATCGGGTCGTAGAAAGTAAAGAGGTTGACTGGAGTTACTTGGCATAAACATTTTAGCATAAACCGAATAGTTCCAACCCTCTTTACCTGTTTGGTCTTTACCTAAAATAAAAATATGTTCCGAACCATTAGGTTTTGTGTAATCATATATATTCAGCAGGTCGGTTTCTAAATGATAGGCAGTTTGATCGTATAAAACTTTGTGCGACCATGCAGAAGCGCTATCGTACATAAGTTGCACGTCCTTGTTCATGTCTGCGTATAAAGCAGCGTTGCTTTCTTTACCGGATGCTATATTCAAGTATACTTTTGAAAGTAAGGATTGTGCAGCAACTTTATCTACCAAACTTGGCGTTTTATTAACCACCATTAATGAAGCCGCTTGTTTCAAGTCGTCAATGATAAAATCATAAAGCTCGTCAAAATCCTTAGCCATAGCCGCCTGTGTTTGAGCAACAGTTGCAACAGTATGTCTCTGCATAGGTACAAGCCCGAAAGTACGAGCTAAATTGAAATAATGGTATGCGCGTAAAAAAAACGCCTGACCTAAAATCTGATTTTTTATTTGTAAATCAAAATCGCTATTTTCCAAGTTGTCAATAACCGAGTTAGCTCTGTTAATGCCTATGTAACAGTATTTAAAGAAGAATTCGAGTTGGTCATTATTTTTAAAAGCATTGAAATTCCAATAATCTATATCCGGAACACCAAATGAACCGGTAGTAGGATAATTTGCTTCTTCGGATGCTATATCGCCAATAAACAGCAAGTTATCCATGTATTCTCTATACCCTATAATGTTGTATGCGTAATACAATGCAGCCTGTGCATCTTCGGGAGTTTTGAAAAAATTCTCATCCGAATAAAATCCGTTTGGGATCTCATTTAAGTCACAGGAAATAAATCCTAAAACAATAAATAGTGTATAAATTGATTTTTTAATTGTTGTTTTCATTGTGTTTGATTTTTAGAAATTAAGTTCAACGCCTAATGTGATTTTTCTAAATCGAGGATATCCACCTGAATATCTGCCGTTTAATCCAACCTCCGGATCATATCCTCTGAACTTTGTAAATGTGTATAGGTTATCGATATTTACAAACACTCTTGAATTTTTAATAACCGATGGTTTTACAAATGTATACCCAACATTTAAATTCTGAATTCTCAGGAATGAGCCATCTTTAATAAACCAATCAGAAACATAATACAAGCGGTTTTCTCTTAGACGTGGATAACTATTTGTCGGATTATCGATAGTCCATCTTAATGGAGTAAATTGGGGTGAATTATATAAATCAGTTTCAATAACATCATTACCATAAACACCATTTAAGAATATTCCGGCATCAAAGTTTTTATATTTCAGGTTAAGGTTTAAACTGGCTGTGAAATCAGGATTTGGATCTCCGATGACTGTCCTGTCATTTTCATTCCAAACTCCATCCCCTGATAAATCTACAAAGTTAAACTCTCCCGCTTCAGCTTCATATCCCGTCATTCCAGAAGCTAAACCCTGCGCTTTGGTTTGCACTATTCCATCAGTTTTATAACCGTAAAATACATTCACAGGCTGATTTATTGCCAGGATATTCGGACTGGTTTGTCGAAACGGATCTAATGTAGTTCCATAATATTCATATTGCATCCCTGTTAACGGATCGGTTTGCAAACCAGCACTTTGGCTATTTCCCAAACTAATCACTTTATTTTTATTGGTTGAGAAGATCAGTGTTCCTGAAAGTTTCCAATCCTTTGTATCAATAATATCGCCATCAATTGTGAATTCAACTCCTTTATTACTAATTTCGCCATCATTAATCCACATTTTATCGAAACCTGACGAAGGAGCTAAATATGACTGACGAAGAAGATCAAAAGTGTGTTTATCATAATAATCCAATGTAAGACGTAAACGTCTTTTGAAAAAGGCTAAATCAACACCGATATTTGTTTGCTGAGTTGATTCCCATTTTAAACCATTGTTTGGTATACCTCCCCATTCGGTATATCTCGAATCGGAACCAGTTCTTGCTGTAACATAACCTGGTCCAATTGCAGTTTTCCATTCACCATTCACAAAATAATTATCAACTCCGAATCTACTCAATGTTTGATAAGGTGATATTCCCTGATTACCCAAAATACCATAACTTGTTCTGAATTTGAATTCATCAAAAGCATTCAAATCTTTGATAAAATCCTCGTTGTGTAATTTCCATCCCAAAGCTCCTGATGGGAAGAACCCCCATTTGTTATTTGTGCCAAATTTCGAAGATCCATCAGCACGACCGGTAATGGTAGCCATATATTTATCATCGAATGTGTAATTTGCCCGAAACATGTACGACAATAATTTTGTGCTGCTCAAACTACTGGTATGTGTATTCATGGTGGCGCTACCTGCTGCCATGTTTTCATTTTTCAGCGCTTCATTAACAAAATTGTACGACATCATCTGAAATGATCGCCCCAGATAACCTTCATACGAGAATCCACCCATGATACTGAGTGCTTGTTTTTTGTTTATTACCGGCTTGTATGTGACATAAGTATCGGTAGAGAAATCTTCGCTGTAATTATTGTCCAATTCGGCAGCTCCGTTATTTGCTGCACCCAATGAGGTGTATTTCTTAGGATAATACAAGTCAGTTATTCCAAATCTGTATCTGTAATTGGCCTGAGTGCGGACACTTAAAGTTTTAAGCACTTGCCAGTCCAGTCCAAGAGAAGCCATAATATCAATTCCCTGAGTCTTGTTTAATTTTGTGTTTGTAAGCGCTAACGGGTGCGAATAATCCTGCGTGCCAATTGAATAATAATCACCATTTTCGGTATAAACAGGAAAGAGTGGATTACGTGAATATGAAAGTCCGGTATTATTATTCCTGTAATCTTTTGCAAAATTACACATCGTTGTGACTGTAAGTTCGTCTGTCAACTTGTTAATTAAATTCATATTAACAATACCTTTTGAGTAATCATCTTTAATATAAGCTCCTTGTTGAGTAAAGAAATTTCCCGTCAAACTTAATGACCTTTTCTCATTTGCATTACTGATTGATAGGCTTGTATTGTTTAATAACGGCGTAGGGCGAAATACAATACTTGCCCAGTCGGTATATGTTGACCATGAACCACTTTCAACTTCCTGCAACGATGGATAATATACGCCATTTGTGCTGTATTCACCAATGTAAAGCGGTTTAAAACCTGAGTTTATTCTACCTTCGTTATTTAGTTGCATCATTATCAATGGATCTTTGAACCTTACTAAATTGCTTGAGAACTGCGATGCAGTTAACTGGTTTTTAATCGAAATAATGGTTTTTCCTTGTTTCGCTTTTTTAGTAGTTATCATAATAACACCATTTGCACCACGAGATCCATAAATGGAAGCCGCAGAAGCATCTTTCAGAATTTCGATTGATTCAATATCGTCAGGGTTTATTTGTTTCATATTACCGGCATCGCCCATCGGGAAACCATCGACAACCATCAGTGGTGAATTTGAACCAACTAATGAGCTACCTCCTCTTAATCGAATTGTAGTTCCGGCTCCAGGATCTTGCGAAGAACTTATCACCTGTAACCCGGCTGAACGTCCCTGCAACAGACCATCAATTGAATTCGAAGGAATTGATTTTAGTTTATCGGTCTTAATAGTAGCAACCGAACCGGTTAAATCACTCTTTTTAACTGAGCCATAACCAATAACAACTACATCTTCTAACGAAACAGAGTTTTCTTTTAAAACAACTTTAATTTGTTTTTCCGAAACTGCAACCTCCTGAGTTTCGTACCCGACATAGGATATAGTCAATATATCTTTTTGCCTGGCTTTAAGTTCAAAGTTTCCATCTAAGTTCGTAATTGTACCTTTACTGGAATTCTTTACTTTTACTGAAACCCCAATTAGGTTTTCGCCTGATACATCCTTAATATTTCCAGTCACATTTATCTCCTGAGCAGAAGCGGCAGCAAGCATAAACGAAAGGAAAATCATTAGCATGAATTTTCGATTTTGTGATTTTTGTTTCATGATTAAATTTTTGATAACGATTAGTGTTATTTTATTCACTAAATAATATGATTTTTATTAAGCAAAAAGTTCTATGTTTTTTATATTTCATTTCATTATTATTGAATAGAATACTACATTGCAAAATTGATATTTTTTTTTGATTTGACAAAATATAATTGAGAAAAAACAACAAAACATGTTGTAGAACATAAAATATAGGTGGAATTTGCACCAGTATACCGTGACGCAAACATATAATGACATTGTACAATCTACTATTTACGGGAAGTTCATTGGAAAATTGAGGAAACCTGTAAGTAACTCAAAAATTTTAAAAGATTTATTTGTGATTTATTACACCAACTTTACATTCTAAATGACCCAGAGCCATTTTTTGTCTAATGTTACAAATGCCACTGCGGCAAATAAATAGTTTAGAAAAAAATGAAGTCGTCCCGAATTGCATCGGAACGACCATATTGTTTGTGTAATCGGGTTTACTCCATATTGGTAAAAAGAATGAACGAATTACTATCAATTGAGATATTTGAAGCAGAATTATTCGAAAAATCCAAATTTGCAGTTTCAGCCGGTGAAGCAAACCCATTACTGTCAACTGTACCTATAAAATTTGCTTGCGATTGTGCTTTGAATAAGAACTTTTTCATATTTTCCAGTAAACCGGCATTCTTCAAACTTAAGTTAGCGCTTTGTGTTTCAGCGCTTGAGTTTACTATGGCTATAGTATATTTTCCATCCTTTACGGCAGCAATTGCATTTAATCCGTTTTTGGGTGTGAAATTTATTCGGAGCAGAGTACTTCCTGCCGGAATATAGCGGGACAATAACGAAGATGTATAAAACCAGGGTCTCACTTTTTCATCATTCACATTATTGCAAATTTCTTTGCCCTGACTGTTCCAAAATCCATGTCGGGTAAAAGTAACGGCATCGGTAGTTTTAGTCATGTACATTGCATCATCCAATCGCCATACCAATACCGATTTATAACCGATATTAAGCAGTTGAATCATGGCAGCAGCCATATCAGTACCATAAATTGCATCGTACACCAGCATATTGGCATTTGATGCAGCATAAGGGTCTGCATTTTTCAATGTTTCATTACGGATATATCGGGTGGAGTTAGCGGTGTAAACAAACCCAATTTCCGTAATATGTGCACTCTTACCAGAAGGTGTGACATTCTTAATTGCCTTGGCTGTACTTTTCATCAGACCATCGTCCATTATTTCGAAAGTAGGATATAAATGATAGCAATAACTACCTGTTTTATTGTCAAGATCATTAATTGAATTGGTAATAAAAGCTGAAGGCGTTCCGGTAAATTCATTGCGAGTTACAGTAACATCAGGTGCCATAATGGTAACTTTATCAAGTAAACCTTTCGTAGACATCAAGCTGTAAGTTCCTTCGATAAGCGTTTTCCAGAGCGAATAATTACCACCATTACTCGACCATGAACCGTTTGGTTCGTTTAGCATTGTGAAGTATTTTACACAGCTGTATTTTTTTGTGTTTACAAGATAATCGAGAAAGTTTATTGACTGATTAAGCCATGCCTGATCCACTGTTGATCCTCCTGTATGTCCCCATTCTCCCCAAATTACTGAGATATTCTCTGTCTGACAAAAATCCAATATTTTAAATAAAATATCCTTGCTTTTGTCGGGGTTATAAGTTCCGTTGATAGAGTAATTCCAACCTTTCGACCCCATAATTCTTACCAATCCAGGCCGCATATATCGAAGGCGGGCAAACATTGTATTCCAATCAGTTTCATTTAAAGTAGCATCACCGGTTATATCTTTCAGATTATCATACCCACCAATTTCAGCTCCAATTCCTTCAAAATTCAAAGAAATAGTATCACTTTGTTCCGCAGCTGTTAAAATACCTCCCTGTACTATGTTTCTGTCCAGGTTAATGACACCAACACCGCTTATCTGATTCGGATTTCCATCTTCGATATTGTTCCACAATATGTTATTGCTCAGTGTTGTATTCCCATTGGACCAAATAGCTCCTCCAATACCGCCTATCGCTTGATTATTCACAAAAGAACAATTGATAATATTTACATTTGTTCCTGTGCCTAAGTAAACAGCTCCTCCATTTTTCCCTTTATTTTTCGAAAACAGACAATTGGAAACGCTGCAAACTTTGGATAAATTCATAAAAGCTATACCTCCGCCACCATACATGAGTGATTGATTGTTTGTAAAAACACAATTGCTCACATCGCCCCGTGTGCCATCGAAAACTAAAGCACCACTGTATCCGGTAGACGATGCGTTAATAAAAGACAGTCCATCAATGATAACATACGGAACCGCGGTACCATTCGCTATTACCCGCATAATACGATAGCTATTGTTTCCGTTCAATATGGATTTTTCAGCGTAATTTTGCAGGTTATTTCCCGAAAAACTGCCTTTAATTACCAATGATTTATTGATAACACAAGTTTCTGAAATACTATAAGTTCCGGATTTAATATGTATTTCATCGTTTTCGGAAGCAGTGTTAACTGCTTTTTGTAGTGTTAAAAATGATTGCGTCCATGATGTTCCATTATTATTGTCATTGCCGTTGGTTGCTACATAATATGTGGTGGACTGACCTATTGCGTTGAGTGAAAATAGCAGGAGTAAAAAAAAGGCTGTTTTTTTCATTTTTATGTACTTAGATAAATGGTCTTGATTTTAGAGTAGCGGTTAAGATTTATCTGATAATTACTTTTTGAGTCGTGATTCCGGTTTTCAAAAGATATATACCCTTAGCAACTTGTTTTACATCGATAGAAGCGCTTGTAAATTCTTTATCTAATAATTTAAACACCAAACATTTACCTGTGATGTCGTATAACTCAATTCTATGCATTGAATATTTTGATGTTATTGTAATTACACCTGTTACAGGGTTGGAGTATATTTGAATATCGTTTTCTGAATTCGCTGGTTTTATGCCTGTTGGCACATAATATTCAAAACAACCTAAATCAACAATTGAATTATAAATTCGTAGGTTTCCATTTAAATCAGTTTGAATTCCGGTTGGCACTAAATTGTTATTTCCGGCATCGATAGCAGGACTATTTGAGCACAATTTAAAATTTCCGTTTGTGGCGTCAACAAAAAGAGGGTCAATATCTTTAGCATCAATATTCTCATCAGCATTGATTAAGTTTACAGTACCACTAAAACCTGATTGTGCTTCTTTTACTGAGCTTCGGATAGATTCGGAACCAGTTGTTTTTGCTAAACAATTAGTACTTCCTTCTATTGAATTAATAGTTTGAGCCTCAATGCTGAAGCCTATAAACATAAATACGAGTATGTGTATTATTTTCATTTTTACTAAATTGTTGAAATATTGCTGCATGAGTATATCCTGAATTCTGTTTTTGTTTTAACCATCGAAACTCATATTAAATTCCGATGGTTAAAATAGTATTAATAAACAATAAGCTTTTGCGTAAAGCTACCGGCACTCAACAGATAGATACCTTTTGACAGGTTCTTTAGGTCAAAAGACACCTTGTCTTCAGTACCGGCAATATCTTTAGTAATTATATTTTTACCGGCTAAATCACTTAAAACAATATATTTAACAGGCGATATTAAATCAACAATAAGGTTATTACGGGTTGAGTTAAAATAGGCTTTGAAAGAATTTGTTGAATTCACACGCTCAATTCCGGTTAAACCCTGAAATTCGTAACAACCTAAATCAACAAGGTCGTTAAAGAAACGAGGTTTGCCATCTAAATCTGTTGTTATTCCTACTGGTACTAAATCACCGTTTCCGTAATCTACCGCCGGACTTGAGCTTTGTAAATGAAAATCTCCGTTAGTGGCATCAATAAATAATGGATTTCCATCATAAGCATCTGTAAAAGCATCGTTAGTATAAGTGATAGTGCCGGCATATCCTGTTAATGAATTCTGGATAATGTTGGTGTTAGCCGCTAAAGTGGCAGTTGTTCCATTTGAATTTGCAATTTGATAATTTACTTCACCCATTACATTTCCATACATTACATTATTGGCTAAGGTAAGAAATCCATTGCAGAAAATTGCACCGCCCTGTGGAGCAGTACCGCCCACAGCTGAATTGTTTGCAAATGTACAGTTTGTAACTTTTACAATTTCGTTTGAACCGGCAAAGAGTGCACCTCCCCATATCCCTGAATTTCCGGCAAATAAACAGTTCGTTATAATATTTGCCACATCTTTTCCATTTAAAAATGCTAATCCACCGCCATTGTAATTGGCTGTACGATTATTTATAAATTCGCAATTTGTGATAATACCGATTGCTTTGTCGAAACATGCAGCTCCACTGTTTCCTGCCGAATTTGCATTCCTGAATGATATACCATCCAATCCAACAGTAATTTGGGCACCACCAGCGTTGCTTACCAATAATATGCGGGTAGCATTGTTTCCATCAAAAATTGTTTTTACGGCATAATCCTGTACGCCTTGAGCGTTAAAGCTTCCTCGTATGTTGTATGATTTTTGTATCCGTTCGTGTGTTGTGAAAGTATAAGTGCCTGCTGCAAAGCATACATCGTCGCCACTTACAGCTACCGTGTTTGCTTTTGCTAAGGTTGCAAATGCAGTTTCCCAGGATGTGCCTTCATCAGTGTCGCTTCCGTTTGTTTTTACATAATAAGTAGTTTTCGCCAGTGCGCTTAAGGTAAATAACCCTACTACCAAAAAAGTAAATAGTTTTTTCATTTTAATTAAATTTAAATTGTTAGTTTGTAAATATAAATAATCCGTGAAGTCTAAATTTTAAACCTGTCTGGATTAAGGTTCTTCTGTTGTATCGAGCCAGCTATATGTTTTGAAAACACTGACAGGAAGATTCGCGGTGCTTACCAAATTGGTAATTTTAATATAGCTCCATCCTAAACGCGCTGCGATTGGATTTGGAACGTTCGGGTTTGTAAGAATCACTTTGTCAATTCCTGAAATACCGGCATTGGCAGGATAAAACACTTTATCACTTCCTGCAATTTCGAACATGGTTGGTGCTAATCCATCGTTGGTTTTAAGTCCATCACCTGTATTTTTAAATGTGATTGTTACCTGATTTCCGCTGATAGCGTATTCTTTAAATGTAGGCGTAAGTTTATTGTAATATTCTGATTTTCCATAGGTTTTGTTAAGCGCAAGCCATGCTAAGCGAAGTCCCACATCTTGCTTGTTCGTAGGATGGATATTGTTTAAATCGGCAATGTCATCGTTAGATTCGATACCTGAATTAGGAATCATTTCACTGGCATTAGTTTGTATAAACCGCATTGTAGAATTAGCATAATAAGTTGGGAATGCAAATTTTCGGGTGTAAGGACAAATTTGGCAAATGTAGAATGGAAAATCATTTGCTGAAGTATTAAATAAACTTCTCCAGCTTTTTACAAGAATATTCAAAAGACCGGGATAATAATACGGATGACCTTCGTTAGATTCGCCCTGATACCATATTGCACCTGCCATTGGGATATTTCGAAGCGGATATATCATTCCGTTATAAGCACTGCCAATTTTATAAGGTGTTGATGCGTCAACTCTTGGCGTATTATCATTTTTTGTAGCTTCAGCTATTATTTCAGCATCCGTACTGTTTAAAACTGAATCGCGATTTGCCCATACTTCACCGGTTGTGTCTCCCCAACTGGCATTAATCAAACCAATTGGAATATTCAAATCCTGAAACAGTTTCCGCCCAAAGAAATAAGCTACCGCGCTAAAATCAGGAATAGTACTTTTTGAACAAACCTGCCACAATGAATTAAATGTTTCTACTTTTACATCCGATTTCACTCTGGTCAAATTCAGCAATCTGATTTTTGGATATAAACTTGCATTGGCTGTCTCCTCAGTGCTATTATTTACATCCTTTACCTTAAACATCATATTCGATTGACCGGAGCAAAGCCACACTTCTCCAACCAATATATCTGAAAAAGTATATGTTTTGCTATCGCTCTCAACAGTTATTGTTCTGCTATCGAAGCTGCCTGCCGGTGTATGAATTGTGACAGACCATGTTCTGTCGTTGGCAACAGTTGTTTTATGAAAAGCTGAAGCATTGTCCCAGCTGCAATGAACTTTAACTTCTGTATTTGCAGTTGCTTTGCCTTTTATGACAAAATCGCGGTTTTGTTGCATTACCATGTGCGATTGAAGATTGTGATTCACAATGGAATCTGCAACGAGTTGTTCGGGCATGTGAAAATCCTGTACAATATTATGATTCATATTGAAAACGCCCGAACCGTTAAACTGATCTCCATCAGTTCCTTTTTTGTTGCCCCAAATTATCGAATTATTAATATTCACAACACCATTACTGAAAACTCCACCTCCTACACCGGTGCCACATGCATTGTTTGCAATTGTAGAATTGCTGATATCCAATAAGGTGTTTGCGCCGCAATAAATTGCTCCACCATCTTTTCCTGAATTATCATGAAAATTACAATTGACTATAGTACTTTTTGAGGTTGAGTTAACCAAAGCAAAACCACCACCTCCGTAAACCGGGGATAAATTGTTGGCAAACTCACAATTACTTATAGTTCCTGTGTTTTTGTCAAATACAATAGCACCACTATACCCTACCGAATTGGCATTTTTGAAGAAAAATCCATCAACCTTCACTTCTGGAACGGCACCTGTCCCGGTCCAGTAAATCCTCATTATCCGATAGGTGTTTTTCCCATCTAAAATGGTTTTTTTTGAATAATCCTGATTGCCATTCGCATCGAAGCCACCTTTAATGGTAAGCGATGTAGTTATGGTATAAGTAGCTGTGGAATTAAATGTACCTTGTGAAACCCTGATTTCGTCGTTTTGAATGGCTGAGCTTATTGCTTTTGTTATAGTTGCAAAGGCGCTTGTCCACGATTTTCCATCGTTCGAGTCATTACCGTCAGTTTTTACGTAATAAATGGTTTGACCAAATGTGACTGTACTCCAGAGGAGCAATATAAAAAGTAATAATTTTTTCATTGAAAGAGACTTTTTATTGTTTGATTGAATAGTAGTTGATTTAAAATTCAGGTTACTTATTCCATATTGGTCAATAAAATGAATGAGCTTCCCTCCATCGTAAAACTATGGGGCTTATTGTAAGTAAAATTCATGTCAGCTGTTTCCAGTTCTTTCGCAAAACCATTGGTATCAACTGTTCCTTCGAAACTTTCATTTTGCTTGGCTACATACTTGTATTTGCGCATATTAGTACAATTAATTCCTCCATCCAACGAAATATCAAAACTCAGTTTTGACAGATTTATATTAACTAATGCAATCGTGTAACGTCCGTTTTTACGTGCCGCCACACCGTATAAACCAACTTTGTTCTCGGGTAAATTCAATTTTAAGATGGTACTGTTTTTTGGAAAATAACGCGTTAAAAGTGATACCGGGAAAAACCATGGTCGCAGATCTTCATCAGCTGGCTTATTGCAACTTTCAGTTCCCAAACTATTGTAAAATCCCCAGCGGGTAAACTTTCCGTTTGTATCAACATATTGAGCATCGTCAAAGCGCCATACTAATGCCGATTGATAGCCGGCAATCATTAATTGAATAATGGACGTAGCAATGTCAACGCCATAACTCGATTCGTAAACCATCATATTGGCATTGTCGGCACTGTAACTATCAGCATTCCGTAATTCTATATTGCGTTTACCCTTGTTGGTTGTGGGCTCATAACTAAATCCTAATTCCGTAATTAATGCCGATTTGGTTTTGGGGATTAAATTTAAATACGCTTTCATTGAGGTAAGAAATTTTCCATTTTCCAATTTCCCATCTCCTGGATAAAGGTGGTAGTCGTAAGCTCCCATTTTCTCTCCCAAATCGAGCACAGTGTTACTTACAAAACTATTTCCTACAACAGGATTTCCGAGGAATGCATCGCGATTGATAGAAATATCTGGTCCGATTATCTGTACTTTTTGCAACAAACCTTTGGCTTGCATACGCTCATAAGTAAGTTCTATCAGTTGCTTCCATAAGCTGTAATCCCCTTTGTTCGACGACCACGATCCGTTGGGTTCGTTAAGCATATTGAAATATTTAATGCACGAATACTGCTTAGTATTAATCAGATAATCAAGAAAATCTATGGATTTACCAAGCCATACTTCATCAATTGAAGTGCCTCCGGTATGTCCCCATTCTCCCCATATTACATCTATTTCGTGCAATTGACAGTAATCAAGTATTTTAAATAATACGGCTTCGCTTTTTTGAGGATTATACTGTCCCCCAATAGAATAGTTCCAACCTTGAGACCCCATAATTCGAACAATAGCAGGGCGCAAAAACTCCAAGCGACTAAACATTTTTTGCCAGTCAGCATCACTCAAAGACGGGCTGCCAATCATACTTTGTAAATTGTCGTAACCTCCTAAAGCTGTTCCCAAACCGATAAAACCATCAGAAATAACTACTTCCTCAGTTTGCTCAATCGGAATTTCGGGCTCATTGTTTTTACAAGCCGAAAGCAATAAGACAGATAGCAATATCAAATGTGTAATTCTCATTCTATTGATTTAGCTTTTTTATTTCTACATAATACTTTTTAGGACTATCCACAACCACATTTCTGTTTTTTCCAAAACTGGCAGCGTAGTTTGGCAGATTTAATGAGAAAACAAGTGCTTTGTCTGATATTGTAATCGTATTGTTTACATCCAGTTTGGTAGATCCTGCTCCTGTGTATTTACCAACGGTTTGTACACCATTACCTTGTGGCGTTATAGTTACATTTCCCGTAGATAATTCTTTTTTCCATGAACTGGTCCCTTTTGGAATTTGTCGATAGTGCTTATTAATATCGGCTATTGTGTCGGTTGATTTCCACTGAAAATCAGCATAAAGTCCATCAGCACCGGCATCATGGGTTAGCGTTCCATAAGGATTTCCTGTTTCGTCCAATCCTTCCATAACAAAAGTTATTTTATTATCAAGTTCGGCAGAAGGTGGGGTTCCTAAAAGTTTCATCTCTTCCAAATCAGCAAGGTCAAAAATGTGCGTGCCTTTTTGTTGAGGAAGCATGCCTCCAAAAACCTTTAAATGTGTAATTTGCCATGTGCCTAAAATCTCATCCGTAAAACCATGAGCTTTTATTGTCCATGTACGTTCAATGCCTGTTTTAGAAGTTACGATAATAACGGCAGTTGAATCTGAAGGGTTGAAGGTTAAAATATCTCCAGTTTTTTTGTCGGATGTTGCTCCGAACGATAGATTCAACTCTTTTAGTTGGATTGATAAATTTGAAATTATACCCAAATCATAATAAAAATCAATAAATCCTTCATTTTGCTCATTGCGTATAATTTTTGCGGCACCTAACTGAGCATCAAATTTGATATCCAATATGGCTCGTTCGTTATTCCAATTTCCGTTTGCAATTTCTTCCATCGAGTTTACCTGACACGATGTTATGAAGAATACAACGAGTACGAACAATATAATATTTTTAAGTTTCATAATCATTAAATTATAAATTTGGATTTAAATCAATTTCTTTTTGAGGTATTGGATAAAATGCAGCTTCTTTTTCAGTAATTCCTGATGAGATAGCATTGGGATCGGTAGTAGTTACTATGGCTTTTCTACGCAAATCGAAACCCCTGTTTGCTTCAAAAGAGAGTTCAAAAGAGCGTTCACGAACTACATAATTTCTAAAGTCGGTTACAGACATGTTTACGGGAGCGTCTGCAACATTTGCCCTGTTGCGAATTTTGTTCAGCCACTTATAACCTTCCGAAGTGGGACCTACAGCTTCTGCATAAACCAATGCTATATCAGAGAAACGAATTAAGAACGGTTTACTATTCGACCTTCCTGTTCCGACCCATTCGTTTACGATATACTTCAGTGTAACTCCAAAACTACTTGTAATTTTGCCCGTGCCATTTGAGTTCTTGAATACCTCCTTGGTTATAAGCCAATCTTTACGACGGTCGCCGGTTTCAAATGAATTAATAAAACCATCGTTTACGCGCATAGCTCCATAACCATCACATGTTTTGTAATATGTTCCATCCGGGCGCGAAATGTAAACCGGCTGATTGGAGTTTGCAACCATAAACATTTTGGGTATCAAAGAATAGTTCCAATCGTTTATACCCGATTTTTCATGATTCGACAGAAAAATATGTTCAGTACCATCGGGTTTTGTAACATCGTATATATTAAGTAAATCGGGGTCAAAACTATATACTGTTTGCTCATAAAGCACTTTATGCGCCCATTCGGCAGATGCTGAATACATATCATTTACATCTACATTCATATCAACATACAATGCTACACCACTCTCTTTTGCTGATGCAATCTGCAAATATACCTTGGCCAACATAGACTGAGCTGCAACTTTATCAGCTAACCCTGATACTTTTTCGATACGCATAAGTTCATCAGCATGTTTTAAATCTGCAATAATGAAATCATAGATCTCATCCAGATTTTTAGCTCTTGATTTGTATGCTTGCGTTAGCTCGGAGATTTGATGCTTGTGTATTGGCACCAAGCCAAATATTCGTACTAAATAGAAATAATGATAAGCCCGTAAAAAATAAGCTTGACCCAATATGTGATTTTTCTCAGTTATTTCAAAATCCTTACTCTCAATATTGTCAATAACTGCATTTGCTCTGTTGATGCCAATATAGCAGTATTTTAAAATAAATTCCAGTTCCGTATTTGTAGCAAATGTATTATAATGCCAAAAGTCTACATCAAGAATGCTAAATGTACTTGTGGTAGGAGCATAATCCATTTCCTCGCTTGCCATATCGTTAAAGAAGAACATTCTGTCGTAATATTCCCTGTGGCAAATTGCTAAATAGGCGTAATTTAGTGAGGATCTGGCATCACCCAAAGTTTTAAAGAAGTTTTTATCGGTATAAAAGCCCCGTGGATCTTCATCTAAACTACACGAATTGAAAGCAGAGCAAGCCACTATACCTAATAGAATAAATTGTATTTTATTTGCTATTTTCATGATTATTTTTTTTAAAAAGTAAGTTCAAGTCCCAATGTAAATTTTCTCAACCGGGGAAAAGCTGCGCCGAATCGCCCATTTGGTTCAACTTCGGGATCGTAACCCTCAAAAGATGTGAAATTGAAAAGATTTTCCACATTCACATAAGCACGTAAAGTTTTAAAAAACGCAAACTTATTTACGGTATATCCTAAATTAACATTCTGAACACGAATGAATGAACCATCTTGAATCAACCAATCGGCAACATAATATTCACGATTATCGCGTGCTCGTGGAAATCTGTTCCCCGGGTTATCAGGAGTCCATCTCAGAGGAGTGTACTTTGCCGAATTTGTAAGACCGGAATATAATACATCATTACCAAATACACCATTCAGAAATACAGATGCATCCCAGTTTTTCCATTGAGCATTTAAACTTAAGCTGGCAGTAAAGTCGGGATTAGGGTCACCAATAACTGTTCTGTCATCCTGATTAAATACTCCATCACCACTCAAATCCACATATTTTATTTCTCCTGGCTCTGCATACATGTCGCGTAAGCCGGCATCAAGACCTTCTTGTTTAGTTTGAACAATACCATCGGTTTTATATCCGTAAAAAACATTTACCGGATATCCTAAAGCCAAAATATTGGGACTATCCTGACGAAAAGCAGATGAATTACTACCAAAGTATTCGTATTGCAAGCCAAAGAAATCTTTTTGCAGCCCCGAACTTACACTTTTTCCAAGATTGACAACTTTATTCTTGTTTACGGAATATATGAATGTACCACTCAACGAAAAATCCTTTTTTGCAATAATATCTCCTTCAATTGACAGTTCAACCCCCTTGTTATTTATTCCGCCATCGTTTATCCACATTTTATCAAAACTTGTTGAAAGAGGTATGTATGATTGCCTGAGTAAATCGAAGGTGTTTTTATTATAAACATCAATGGTCGCCCGTAAGCGACGTTTAAAAAAAGCCAGATCTACACCAATATTTGTCTGTTGAGTAGATTCCCATTTCAAATCTTTGTTTGGAATACCTCCCCATTCAGTATAACGATAGTCAGCGCCATATTTCCCAATAATATAACCTGTACCAATAGCAGTAGCCCATTTTCCGTTTACATAATAATTATCACTTCCATATTTACTCAAAGTTTGGTAAGCCGAAATTCCCTGGTTTCCTAAAATACCATAACTAGCACGAAGTTTAAATTCATCGAACACACCTAATTTTTTAATAAAATCTTCATAATGTAATTTCCAGCTCAATGCTGCCGACGGGAAAAATCCCCACTTATTGTTAGCGCCAAATTTCGATGATCCATCAGCTCTTGCCGTAATTGTAGCCAGGTATTTATCTTTGAAAATATAATTGGTACGAAACATATACGACAACAATTTGGTTTGTGTATATGGTGTGTTATTAATTATATTCAGTTCCTTATTTCCAGCTGCCATGTTTTCGTTTTGTAAGGTTTCATTTTCGAAATCATAAGCCTGCATATTATAAGGTATGCTTGTGTAAGTCTCATAATCTATTCCACCCATAACACTTAGATTATGTTTTTTATTCAGCGGAATTTTATAGGTTGCAAAAGCATCGGTCGATAGATTTTCTGTACGGGTTATAGTACAAATGGCTGCTCCATTATTACTTGCACCTGTTTGAGTGTATTCCTTTGGATAGTAACGATCATTTTCGCTTTCGCGAAACCGATAGTTTACTTGTCCGTGAAACTCCAAATCTTTAGTAACTTGCCAGTTTGACATTAATGAGGTTGCAATGTCAACACCCTCGGTTCGGTTGAGTTGAGTCTCTGATATGGCTATCGGGTTCGAAAAATCCTGATTACCTGCAAGGTAATATTCTCCTTTTTCATCGTATACCGGCCAAAGCGGATTCCGATAATACGCTAAATCTGTGTTATCGTTTCTATAATTTTTGTTTACGTTTGTAGAACTGGTTATAGTTAGTTTATTGTTAACCTTGTGGTCAATATTTAAGCTAATGATACCTTTATTGTATAAGTCCTTTATGTATACTCCTTCTTGCGTATAAAAATTTCCACTCAGACTATAATTGGTTTTATCATTAGCACTTCGTAAAGTAACAGTTGTGTTGTTTGTTAATGGTTGAGGCCGCAGAACCAACGATGCCCAATCAGTAAAATAAGGCCACGCACCACTCTCTACTTCTTGTAATGACGGGTAATAAGCTCCGGTAGAACTATATGAGCCGTTGTAATAAGGCTGCAATCCCGAATTGATTCTCCCTTCGTTGCTTATCTGCATCATAAGCAGAGGGTCAAAATGTTTAATGAGTGTTGATGCAAAAGAGGAGGCTGTAAGTTGATTTTTTACTGTAATAGTTGTTTCGCCTTTTTTTGCTTTTTTGGTAGTTATAAGGATAACACCATTCGCTCCACGCGAACCATAGATTGCCGAAGCAGAAGCATCTTTAAGAATTTCTACCGATTCAATATTGTCTGTATTGATTTGCTTCATGTTTCCTGCATCGCCAAATGGAAATCCATCAACAACAATTAGTGGTGCGTTAGAACCAAGTAAAGAACTTCCGCCCCGGAGTCTGATGGTGCTACCGGCATCAGGATTTTGAGATGAATTGGTAACTTGCAAACCAGCTGAACGACCTTGCAAAACACTTTCAATTGAGTTTGCAGGAATAGTTGTCAGGTCTTTTGTTTTAACAGATGAAACCGATCCGGTCAAATCGCTCTTTTTAACCGAACCATAACCAATGACAACTACATCTTCGAGAGAAACTAAATTCTCTTTTAATATTACGTTAATAAATTTTCCTGTAATTGTGATTTCTTGCGATTCAAATCCAACATAAGATACGACTAATATATCTTTTTGTTTTGCTCTTAATTCAAAATTTCCATCAACACTTGTAATTGTGCCTTTGTTGGAATTTTTTACTTTCACTGAGACCCCAATCAGACTCTCTCCTTTTATATCTTTAACCATTCCCTTTACGTCTATATCTTGCGCAGATGTTGCAATAAATAAAACTGAAAAGAAGAAACAAAGAATGAATCTATGACTCCGTGTTTTTTGTTTGTTCATAATAAAAAATTTAACAACGTTATTCATTAATACTTAATAAACTGATCTTTTATCTTAATTCAACTCTGATGATATTTTTTTTAATTGAAGTATATGTGTTTTAAGAAAGTTATTTCAAAAAATAAATTCATTATTATTGAATTCATTATTACATTGCAAAATTGCTAAATTAATTTGAACTTTCAAAATAAATATTTAAAAAAATGACAAAATATGTTGTAGAACATAGATAACAACAATATTTTGGTCTGAAATCATAAAAAATGTGATGTTAAGATAATGCCTGGGAAAACAGTAGTATAAATGTAACTTTGGACTTTTGAAGAAAGTAATAGTCATAAATTTAAAGAAAAACTTCAATTAATTGATAATGAATATGGAATTTAATATCTACTACTGCAACAAAATAATTATTGTTAATAACTTATACAATGAGTAATGTGTGGCTATTTTAAGAAGCAACCATGTCGGTCTATAAACGCAAAAAGAATTTTTATGTAATTCGTTTTCTGTTATTACTGTTTGTTTTTTTATTCATTTAAAATAAAACTAACTTATCATTAAATTCGCCACCATATCTTTATCATAAGTCAGGAGTCAATATAAAATCAGGTAGACTTTAAAATATCTAATATTTTGATTTATAGCACTATTGCATATCATTAAGCAAATTTAATGTAAGCTTTGTATAGAAAAATTTGATTTTACTTGCACTAATTAATTGTGATAAAATGCGAAAATTCTGGCACATCGACTTTGTCCGGAGGACTGATAACAAATAAGAATAGTCAAAAAATCATACTTGTTAGACGTCAGAAAGACCAGGTTTTTAACACTATAGAACTGGAAATAAAAGGAGGTCAGCTTTTAGAGTGGATGTTCAAATTCAGAGTAATTGAAAATTAGAATGTTTTTAACGGACTGAAATATTTTCAAATAAAAAAATTGGGTTCGACCCCCACCGGGGTTACCAAAAAGGAGGATAATTAACTGCAGGTCAGTTAATTATCCTCCTTTTTTTGGAATGCTGAATAAAACCGGAATACATTATTGAATGATCCGTTGAATGACAGCATCTGACTTACCATTCAATTGACTCACCGGGGACATGTGCCAGATTTTCGCAAATCCAGTCAGCCTCTGTCAGTAAACCGGCATCGAAACTGGTGGTAAGTGCCAGGCATTTTGCTCCGGAAGCTTTTGCGGCTTTAACCCCACTGACAGCATCTTCCACTACCAGACATTCTTCGGGCTTTATTCCTAAAAGCTCTGCTGCCTTCAGATAAATATCCGGAAACGGTTTTTTGTTGATTACATCTTCGCCGGTCACAATTGCCTGAAAATGATTGGTGGTGAGACCGATTTCGCGAAGATTAATCATTACCTTTATCCTGTCGGCACTGCTTGCCACTGCCATTTTTAATCCATTTCGTGCACAATGGGTTATAAAGTCCGAGACTCCGGGCAAAGCCTTTAGTTTAGCTTTTGTGATTTGTTCATAAATCTGATATGTTCGCGCTTTATCCCGTTCGATGTCCACACTGAAACCGTTGATTTGTCCTATTCCGGTGATGTAACTGTTTTCGCCGGTGCCCACAAAGGGTAGCGCATCCTCTTTTTTAACAGTTATTCCATGTCCGGCAAACATCATTTTTGTTGCCTCAAAAATAAATTCTTCGGAGTCGACCAAAACTCCGTCCATATCGAAAAGTATTGCCTTTAACATTGATTTTTGCATTTCCCGGTTATAAATATCACAGAGTTGATACATGTCGTATTGTTATTTTCGTTCCTGTGTGAAAATTAACAACACGAAGACATCGTGACCCGAAAATAAAAAAATACGGGTATTTTGTCAGATTCCAGTATTGAAAAAAATCTTTGATATTTATTAATTCTTATTTAATAATTACATTTAATACACTGTTATTCTGATGAATAACTATTTATTCACTACTATGTCTGATTACCGGACAATGAATTTTCTTGTTATTATTTTTTCGTCGTCAGGGAATTGTACAAAACAAAGACCTTTGGGCTTTAATGAAAAATCGATGAAATTCTCCTTTACCTGTTCATTAAAAATAACATGGCCCACGCTATCAAAAACTTTCACTAATGAATTATTTTTCAACGCACTAAAGATGATTTTATTTTGAAAGAACACTACTTCAGGGACGTTCGTTGATGTATCGGGTCTGACGGCTGAAGTAGTATTAATCTGATTGTTCTCTCCATCGTTTTTGATTCTACCGGAAGCAGTACCTCCGGTAAAAGTATTTGAATCCACAATATTATTATCGGCAAAATCGCCGTTATCGATACTGCTTCCGAAAGGATAGCCGGCATCATCCTCACAGTAAGTTTTATTGCCATTTCTCGATCCCAGCCAGATGCCGTAATTTCCATAAATCAAATTCGACAAATTGAACGAATTATTCCGAATGGTATTATATGAAGGTGTTTGATGCCTTACTGTGCCGCCTTCGCCGCAGTTGCGGTAAAGATAAATTCCACCTTTCGTAATCATATTAAACTGGTTGCCTTCAATCAGATTATATGCCGAACCGTCGCAGGCAATTACTTCGCGGTTCGATCTGGCAGTGAAAGTATTGTTTCGGAAAATATTATGTCCGCTTTCGGCATCCATATACACAATTGGTCCCGAACCTGTGTTTATACCGCTGAATACTGAGTTCTCAACTGTGACATAAGTCGTTCCCGGCGCAATGTAAAGCAGAGTCATACCATCGGAAGTTTCGAAGGTAACGTTCGAAAATTTAATATTGGTTGGTGCTGCAGCCTGTGCTCTTTCGGTATGTCCTAATGACAAAGACGATTCTTTTACGTCGGCGGCCTGTCCGTTTTTACCTAATCCGATTATGCGGGCACCACCGATTATTTTACAGTTTTTTATGGTGACATTTTTGGTTTGTACCCATCCCGACGAGGTTTTGGTAGAGCTTATAACCAGATAGGTGAGCTTACCACCATTAAAAAGTCCGCCATTGCCGTCGATCACCGTATCACTTTTATTGATGGTAATTTGTTCGGCCTGACTGTATACATTGGTCAAGCCTGACAACAGGCACAAAACTGCACAAATTATTGATTTTGCTTTTATTATCAACATCTTGTTTTTTATATAAAATTAAAAAATCCGGAGCTTTCCGTTTCAAATAATCAGAACTCACTAACCCGTTTTATCTTTCTTCGACCATATCAATTGATTTGGGTTTCAGCATTACCAGCTGGAATGTAATGGCCAATCCGACGGCAACAATCATGGTGATAAAAACCATGTTCATATGACCTGCATCGATGGCCTTTCCCAATTCGTTTGTAATGGCTGCACCTGCCGAAATGCCTGCCAGATTGAGCAATCCATAACCTGTGGCTCTGTAACGCGACGAAACAAACTGGCACAGAATAGGCATATTATTGACATCAAAAATACCGAATCCCAGACCAAAAAGAACCGCACCCGAAACAATCATCAACAAGCCGTGTCCGTAACCTATCAGCACCAGAGCAGGAAGAGTAAGTGACAGCCCGATTACTCCTGTAAAAATTCGTCCCTTTAAATGTTTCTGTACCCATAAATCAGATATATAACCACCAACGAGCACGCCAACCAGCGAAGCAAGCGCCAGAGTCATCGTCGACAGTGGTCCGGCCTGCTGCATATCCATGTGTAACGATTCGCTGAAAAGCGTGGGCAACCAGTTTTTCGTAGCCCATCCGGGAAGGCTCGGAGCTGAGAAATAAAAAAGAATTACCCAGAATGCTACATTCCCGAACAACATTCCCATGCCTTTGAAAGCTGTTGACAGTTCATTCTTTAAAGATTTACTTTCACCGGTTGGCACAACGTAAGTTTTCTTTTCCTTCAAAAACAGAATTAAAACCAAACTGTAGATGATGCCTATAATACCGAATGTATGAAATGTAAACTGCCATGAAGTTAAACCGGCAATTGTGGCACCGAAGCCTCCGAGTGCCTGCCCGAGATAAATCCCCGAAGTATGAAATCCAATGGCCAGCGAACGGGTTTTTCCCTGATGATAATCGGCAATCAACGACAAGCCGGCAGGTACATAAAATGCCTCGCTTATTCCCATTATCGCTCTTAAAACATAAAGCTGCTGGATATTCTGTGCATAACTCATGAAAAAAGTAACACCTGACCAGACAAAAAGACTAATGACAATCAGCCATTTACGGTTAAGCCTGTCAGCTATCATTCCCGAAACCGGGCTCATCAGGGCATAAATCCACAAAAAAATGGCCATCAACCGACCGAAATTTGTTGCTGAAATCAACTCCTGAATATCATTCACCATGAACGGACGCATGGTCGAAAGCATTTGACGATCGAGGTAATTTAACAATGCAACCACCCACAACATTGCCACTACTAACCACGGATAAGAATTTTTGTTTTTCATGAAAAAATTTTTTAAAATAGTAATTGATAATATGATTAAACTGAGGTTTTCAGAGTAAATTTCCCGTTTTCTGTATGTATCCTGACCAAATAAATACCGCGCTGAAACTCTGTCGCTGAAACGGTTGAACCTGAGCAATCAGTTACAGAATCAACCAAACGTCCGGAACAATCGTAAATATACAATTTATAGTGATTAAAATTGTTACTGACCACAACGATTCTGTTGTTTTTTACCAAAACGCTGAATTCGTCTGATTTAGTCGGCTGATTAGCATTCGAAATATCAGCTCTGAAACCGGGAAACCGGTGAAAAAGCAAATAATTTGCATCATGCTGGCGGATGGGCAGTCCTCTCTCATCCTGAAATGCAGTACGCGATACGGCTATGATATCATTTCCATCAAACTGCCAGTCGAGATACTGAAAACCATTGAGAAAAGGATTGTCTCTACTGATAAGCGTATCCCTGATGGTCCAGTTTCTTAAATCAGGTGAGCTCATAAGCACTAATCTGTTGCGTAATAAACCGCAGTGAGTACCGGCACTATAAATACCAGCCTGTGTTTTGGTTCTGTCCTCGTCGAACTCGGCATTACTTAAAGTCCAGTATTTGTCAGACAGTTCGTCGTAGCGAATACTAAATTTTTTTCCACCACCCGGAAAATTGATGATGTCGGTAGCCGGATTAAAACTCAGTTGGGTAGTTCCTGTCACTTTGGTAATAGCAGCAACACCACCATATTTTTCTTCGTCCACTCTCAGTATATTTACAATATTACCTTTTTTATCCACCACGGCATTTCCTTCGAGCCATTGTTTGAATGATTTCCCATCGCCTGTTATCCATGAGGTATTATAGCTCAGGGCATTTGTACAAGTCCAGCTGGCGGCTTTCATTAAATCCGCATTTACGGGAGCCGACATAACGAAAGCCGTTTTGTTTTCGCCTTCGACATTCGTTTCAAAAGCTCTCCAGATACGTCCGCCACTAACAACCACCGGCACCGGAGCCGAATGGTACTGACCTGTAAGTAAAATACCATCTGTTTCGTTGGTCGGATAGGTCCAGGTTATACCCTTGTCAGCCGATTTGCGGATGATTACATCGCTCTGGACGCCGCTCGTACCCATGACATACAAAATTCCGTTGTGTACGAAAAGATTCTGATACGACATGGCTCCGTTGTTGATGGATTGGGCTTTCCATGTCAGACCCCTGTCGGATGAAAGAAAGAATGAAACTCCTGCAGTTGTTCCGGTTACACGGTAAGCACCGGTACATGCTGCCAGATAATCGCCGTCGGGTAATATCGTAATGGAAGGATTGGTGATAAGCATTTTTTTGGGTTCGAGCGAACGGGTAATGACGATTCCCGGTACCTGAGGTGTGTCACCGCACATTAATCTGTCGGCAAAAAACAATGATGAATACGGATCACCGGCAACTGAATTCGGAAGATTTACTTCAGTGCCAGGAGTTCTGTAAAGGTATTTATAAACATAATAAGTGACCGTCGATACAGGAATGGAATAAAGCAGTCTGTTGACAATCAGCGTTTTTCCTGTCGGACTCCATCCATTCAGTGTTGATGGCTGGTTATTAAGAGCTGCATAAACAGTGCAGGTATCGTAGCACGAAAACCGCAAAACCCCTTTTCGGTCGGAAGTACTGAATGCATATTTTTTCAGGTTCAGAATATCGGGTATCGTTTTGAAAGTGTACGATTCGTTTTGTGCAAAAACATAATCGCCGGCATTGGCTGTGTCTTTTATATCGATGTATTCGCCTTTTACAGTAACGGTAGGTGCCCCGTAAATTATTCTCTTTGCCAGAGGAGTAGCTCCCTGAAAATTAGTGATATTCGGTATGGCAATTTTCTGACCGGCAGTTACTGCCTTTTGATATATACTCAACTGTACTGTAAGTATCATCGATTGTGAATTCTCAATTTCGGTCCATCCCGACAAGCCACCGCTTCGGGCAAGCATATAAATAGTGCCGTTAGCCGATGGAATGATGGTACCTGTATTGGCTTCACCACCATTGCTGGCCATAAAATCAAAACCATCGAAATCGGGACAGGCATTCATCAGTGTATAAATACGGTTGGTATACATCAACGCTCCGTTTGAATAAGTTCTTCTTTCGAATCCGGTTTCATTGGTTTCGAAAGTAACTGTCATAGCGTCGGGTATTACTGCATACAACGTTGCTGTCAGCGACAAAAAAAGAATCAGAAAATTCAGCTTTATTTTTAATATATTCATGATCAACGGTCAGTACTTTTCTGAAACAGAAAGTTTCTGTTGTATTTTACTTTTTAAAAAATTCCGGGAAATCGGTAATTATCCCGTCGACACCCGATTGCAACAGGGTATTGATTTCCTCCTTTGTATTTGGTGTCCAGGCTATTATTTTCATATTTCGCCGGTGACAATTCGCAATCAACTCAGGCGTTACAGTCTTATATTCAGGGCAATAAATCTGCGGAACAAATCCCAGTTTTGTCAGATTTTCATCCAGCAGGGCAGCATTCTTACCTACCAGCAGGGCAAGTGTCACCTTCGGATACTTCCGGTGGATTACCTGAAGCGGACGGACATCAAATGACTGGATATTTGTGCGTTTCAGTATTTTCTTTTCATTCAGTATTTTAACCACAAGGTCTACAAATTCTTCGACAGGAGGATGCATTGAACCATCGCCATCAGACCGCGATTTTATTTCAAGATTATAACGGATTTTACGGTGCTTTAAACGAGCAAATTTTTCGCAACTGTCAATTAAGTCGGATAATAAAGGTTTTACTGCCCTGAACTTTTTTTGTAAAGGAAACTCGGGATGTGGTTTCAAACCCACATCGTATTTGCATATACTATCATAAGTCATTGAATAAAGCAGAAATTTTTGTTGTTCGGCTTTTGTCAGATAGTTACCAGCAGGAGAAGTTGTGATATCACTATGGAAATAAACATCGTGCGAAACCACAATTTTCTTATCTTTCGAAACACACAAATCCATTTCGAGGGTGGTCACTTCATTTATTCCAATGGCATATTTCATGGCTTCAATGGTATTTTCGGGCATCACACCCCGGCCTCCGCGATGTGCCTGAAACGATTGTGCCGATATCGAAGCATATACCATCAAAGCGGTAAAAAAGCAGGAAAGATATCTGAGTCTGTATTTTTTCATTTTTGTCATTAAAATTTTATTCCGGTTTCAAAGTATTTATTTTGTTCGTCCTGAAATTTGCGAACCGGTAAAAAGTTAAAAAATTAGCATCATGCTGACGCATAGGCAGCCCTCTTTCTTCTTCAAAAGCAGTTCGTGTCACAGCAATAATATCATTACCATCAAATTGCCAGTCGGTGTACTGAAAACCATAAAAAAACGGATTATCAGCACTTATCAGTGTATCTTTAACGTTCCAGTTCCTTAAATCGTCGGAGTACATGAGTACCATCCTGTTACGTAACAGACTGGCATGAACACCGGTTTTGTACTTACCGCTGTGAGTTTTTCCACGATCTTCGTCAAATTCAGCGTTTGAAACAGTCCAGTATTTATTGCTGACAGAATCGAAGCGAATGGAGAACTTCTTTCCTCCTCCGGGGAAACGAATCAGGTCGTTTTCAGGATTATAACTCAATCCGCTGATACCGGTAACATGAGTGATTGCCGCAAATCCGCCTTCTTTCAGCTCGTCCACTCTCAACACATTTACCACCTTACCATTCCTGTCAATCACCACATTCCCTTCGAGCCATTGTTTGAAATCATGATTTTCGGCCCACCGATCGGGGACATTGAAAGTAAGTTCATTGGTAACTGTCCATGAGGCGGCATTCAGTAAATCCGCATCCACCGGTGCTGACATTACCAGAGCACGTTTGTTTTTCCCTGCATTTGTTTCGCAGTTTTCCATTGCACGCCAGATGCGGCCGTCTGACACCACAACAGGTACCGGAGCCGAATGATAATAACCACCGGTGAGCAACAACCCGTTCGATGCAGCTTCCGGTTTAGTCCATGTTTTACCTTTGTCTGTTGATTTTGAGATGACCACATCCTGATAACCTTTGTTGGTTCCCATAAGATATAATATTCCTCTGTGAACAAACAAATTACAAAATGTCATGATCACGCTGTTACCGGATTGTATCTTCCAGGTTTTTCCTTTGTCGGCCGAAATAAAGAATGACACACCACCTTTATCCCCTTTGCTGCGCAACGCTCCCGAACAGGAAGCAAGATATTGACCGTCAGGCAAAACTACTAACGAAGGATTGGTAATATAGACGTTCTTTATGTCCAGCGATTTTGTAATCACAGTGCCGGGAACCCTGACCGGATTGGCCACTTTCAGATATTCACCGAAAACAATGGTCGGTGCTGAAAGTCCTTTTGTCAAAGGTCCGGGTATATCCAACCATTGACCGGGAGTAGTGTATTCAGCAGAATAAAGATAATAATTACGGGCAGAGCTGACTGCAACAGAATCGCCGGTGAATTTCCATATTTTATTATCGGGCATTTTATAGTGCAATCCGATGGTAACTTCAACTCCGGAATTGCATTTCACCCTTGTTACACCACGGTTTTCGATCAGACTGACCGCATATTTTTTATTAAGAACCCTGCCGGGCAGTGTTTTGCCGAATTTGAACGTACTGTTTTGCGGGTAAACAGGAGCCTCCGGTTTAAGGTTGAGAATATCAATTAACTTCCCATCGACCTCCAGCGTATCATGACTGTAACGTATTTTCGGAGCAATTGCCGTAACACCTGCAAACTGCGTAATATCAGGTAACAGAACATTCTGACCGGCACTGACTTTTTTCTGATAGATACAAAGTCGCGTGTTTTTGGCGTCGTTATAGCTGAATACCGTATTTTCTACAGCCTTCCAACCATTTATATTCCGGTCGGCGGGAGCAATAATATAAATCATTCCTCTGCCCTCTGAAGTAATATTCCCCTCCTCAACAACACCACCCTGATGTGCCAGAAATTCGAAATTTCTGAAAGCAGCCGGGACTTCGGTCAGTTTGTATTTTTTGTTGGTAAAAAGTAAAACATCGTCATTGAAATTTCTTTTTTCGTATCCATTCCCCTGAAAACTTATCGTAACAGCATCGGGCATTTGTCCCGTAGCGAGGACAGAAAACCATAAAAGCACTGAAACAGCTTTTAACTTCATTCTGAAATTTGTCATTTATCGTATATCGAAAGTGATTTTTTTATTGAATTAATACTTTGGTTGTCAATGTGCCATGTGAGTTTGTCAGAGTCACTATGTATACTCCTTTTTGATGAATTTTAAAAGAAGTATTATAAAATGAATGTTTTTCAAAAATCTTTTGCCCCGTCATATCATATACCGAACAATTGCTTTCGTCCGCTCCTGAATTAACAAAAATGCAGCTGCCTGATGAATGTATCAATCCATTTTCCGGATAAGTTTTCGTGCCGAAAGTGGATGTATAAGATTTATCCAGAACTATTGCGGCATATCTGTCGCCCAAAGCAACCAGACCATCGCGGTTGAAATGCGAGTTGTCGTCGGCCAGATTTGTAAGATTAACGAGTCCGTCGGAAAGCGCACAACCTGAATTGCCGATAAAAGTTGAAATGGTGCTGATCATGGAATTAAAAGGAGCGTTGTCGGCTCTCCATTGTCCTATCTGACCTGCAACAAACAATAATTCAGGTTCGTTCAGATCCGCACGTAAATTACTTACCAACTGAATTAACTGATTAGGATATGCACTTACCGTAGTGCGGTTAGCTTCGCCCTGATGCCAGAGTACAGCTTTGTAACGTCCCCATTTCTGAGCTTCTATAGCCCTTTGCAATGTTTTAGCATACAGGGTATCACCGGCATCGGTTCCGGCTTTGTCCCATAGTTCGATAGAGGAACCACCACGTGCATTCACCACCAACCCGATTTGCTTATTAGTTTGGGTTGTGATTTTCTTTGCAAACTCGTAGGTAAGGCCATAATATTGCGAAGTAGAAGTCAATACATTGGCATATCTGTTCATCCCGTTTCGGGCAACTTCAAATCGATTATCCGCATTCAGCAGAAAGGCTTTATCAACAGGATCAAAATCACCTTTTGTTCCATCCAACGAAGCAGCTCCTGCCATATTTGATTGTCCGATACAGAGAAACAAATCGAGTGAAGGTAAAACTTCAAAAATAATTTTATAAGTATTGGTCACTGTCCCGTCCTGTGAAATAACTTCGATCACACTCGTCTTTTCAGTTACATTCGAACCATTGACATCAAAAGCGTTAGTCACATGAGCTACGGCACCTGTGGCATGAGTTTTCACCGAAATCAGCGGAGCAACTGTAGCTGAATAAGGCAGATAATACTGATAGGTTAAAATATTCTTATCAAAATTTTTCAGGTACTGACCGCCCAGATAAACCGAATCGATGCGGGCGTCTTTTTCAGGAACTATTTCAACAAGATTGATCTGTTTTGCGAGGGGTGATGCCCCTTTAAAATTCGTAACTTCAGGGATGGAAATTCTTTCGCCTGCGTTCACTTTGCGTGAATAGATGCATAATTCGGCACCGGTATAATGCAGTTCGGTACCAAAAACCGGCATCCATCCACTGATTGACAGTCCTTTATCGGCAATCAGGTATAATTTTCCATCGCTCTCCGGAATCATTACTCCTTTTTCGATTTCACCTGCGTTACTCGAAAGGAATTCATAATCTGCAAAACCCGAGAAGGTTGAATCGGTGACTAAATAGGCCGGACGGTTGAGGAACAGGGGCACGTCTTTAGTCAGGGATTTTTTTGTAAAAATTCCCGCGTCGGCTTCCACTTTTACTGCAACCTGATCGGGCAAATATAAACGGTCGGCAACAATGCGTGCATATCTTTCGCCCAAAGTCAGTGCGCCGGTTCTGTCAAAATGATTGTTATCACCTGTGTTGTTGGTTAGTCCTTCGGACGAAGCACAGGCGCTATTCGGGATAAACCGCGCTATGGTGTCAATCATATTGTTGAAAGCAGTCACTTCAATTCCGAAAGTGCCGATTTGTCCTGCAACAAAAAGCAGATTCGGATCACCCAAATCGTTGCGCAGGTCGGCAACAAATTGTTTTAGTTTTGCAGGATATGCAGCAGCATCGGCCTTATTAGCTTCGCCCTGATGCCATATAATACCGCGAAATGTTCCCCACTTTTTGGCTTCAAGTACACGTTTCATTGTTGGCAGATAAAGTGTATCCTTTTCCGAACCGGTGCCGCCTTTGGTCCAGTTTTCGATGGACGAACCACCACGGGCATTGACGATCAAACCAACCGGCACTTCCGTTCTTGCATTGAGCGACTTAGCGAAGGAATATGAAGGACCCAGTAAAGCAGTTGACCCCACAGCCGCAACATTGGAATAACGGTTCAGCGGATTTGCTGCCTGTTCGAACTGATTAGTTGTATTCAGAATGTAAGAATTCTCCAAAGGATTCAAATCGCCCTGTGTTTCATCGAGTGGAGCGTAACCTGCCATATTCGACTGACCGATACAAAGGTATAAATCAAGCGGAGGAAGCACCTTAAACTGAACTTTGTATGTTTTCGAAACACTGTTATCGGCCGACATTACATTGATGGTAGCCGTCCGTTCTTCGTCGGTTCCGCGTGTATCTTCCACTGTCTGAATACTGTATGTCGCACCGGCAGCGAGTACCTGAGGAACTACCGTTGGCAGTCCTTCATAATTGTATGGCAACATCACTTTATAGTCGGAAGTTTCGCGCATAAAACCTGCATAATCCTTTCCATCTATATTTAACGACGATAACCGGGCATCTTTTGAAGTTGGTAATACCGAGATTGTAATACTTTTCGCAATTGGTGTAATCCCCTGAAAATCTTCAATCAATGGCAATTCAATCCGTTGTCCGGCAGTAACCTGTTTTTTGTAAATGCTCATGTCGGTCGGAGTAGCAGTGCTGTAGTAAAATGTCGAACCGGCTATTTCAGTCCATCCTGTAAGTCCACCGGGTTTGGCAGCCACGTAGATATAGCCATCTTTTGATGGAATAGCCACTGCACGATCGGCTCTTGCACCATCGTTCGCCAGAAAATCGAAACCACGGAATGATGCGGGTACGCCGCTGATAGTATAAGTTCGATTTTTGAAGAGGACAGCATTATCATCAAAAACAGATTTGGTAAAAATCTGAGCATCGCTTTCGGTTACCTCAATCGTAACTGCCATCGAATCGGCAGGAATGATTTTGTTCAGAACAATTGATTTGGCAAACGGACGAGCCTCCTGAAAATTATCCACGGCCGGTATTTCAACCCGCTGACCGGCTGTCACCTGTTTTTTAAATAATGACAAAGCTCCTACAGTTGTACCGGCATCGTAATAAAACTCAGTACCGGGAACTAATGTCCAGCCGGTAATGGCTGTGGTTGTGCGTCCGAGCATATATATTTCGCCATCCTTCGAAGGAATAACAGTTCCTTTATGAACAATCCCATCGCTGCTTGTACCGGCATCCGACAACAAAAATTCGTTGCCTGATAATGTATCACCAACGCTATAGACGGTATAAGTTCTGTTCAGGAAATAGGTTGCACCATCTTTTAAAATTCCCTTTTCATAATTATCGGATGTTTCTACTGTCACCGTCATGGTATCGGGTGACCAGGTTTGCTGACCGAAAATGATAATATTTCCGGCAACAGGCGTAATACCCCTGAAATCGGTAGTAGTGGGTAATGTGACCACTTCGTTGGCAACCACATCTTTATAAAATATCGACATGGATACCGGCGTTGCATAATAACTGAAATCATAACCATCCAATTTGGTCCATCCTGTAAATGTAAGTGTCGATCTGGCAGCGAAATAAATTTGTCCAGTCGCAGAAGCTGTAATGGTTCCTGCCTGATCCGAACCTCCTCCGCTACAGAGCATTTTGAATCCTTCGAATCCTGCAGGTATCGAATTGAGAGCCATATTGGTTCTGTTTGTAAACAGTTGAGTACCAACGGCAAAATTCCGTATTTCGAGCGGATCGGTCGAAGTCAGGTTGGCCGTAATCGTCATTTTATCAACCGGATATACCTGAAAAACAGCACTTACAATAAACAAAATAAGAGCAAAAAATTTAGTTTTCATTGGATGTGATTTTTGGATCATTTGAAAGATAGAAGCCTGAAAAACAGCAAATTTTCCGTTCCGGATGTATCTCTAAACATCCGGAACGGAGGAAAAATTATTTATAAACCGGGCCGTAATTATTGCAGGCACGGTAATCTGAACCCTCGTTATCAGAGCCAAAAGCAGCCCAGGCGGTCGGGCGGAAGATTTTTTCGTCGTCCACATTGTGCATACACACCGGAATAGAGAGCATGGATGCCAGCGAAATTAAATCGGCACCAATGTGACCATAACTGATGGCACCATGGTTGGCACCCCAATAATTCATGACAGAATACACATTTTTAAATCTGCCCTCACCTGTAAGCCTTGGAACAAAGAAAGTTGAAGGCCATGTTTTATCCGTACGTTTGTCGATGACACTGAAAACTTCTTCGGGGAAGGTAGCACTCCAGCCTTCGGCAATCTGCAATACCGGACCAACACCCTTCACAATGTTCAACCTGCACATGGTGAGCGGCATTCCGGCTTTGCTGAGGAATTTCGAAGAATAACCCCCACCCCTGAAATATTCGAGCGATGCGGGATACCATTTAGTGGCATCAAGCATTTTTTCTACTTCATTCGCGCTGATTTCCCAGAATGGTTTCATCACAGGATTACCTTTTTCGTCGCTTTGTTGGCCTGTTCCGTCCAACGTACATGAGCCGGAATTAATCAGATGGATAGCTCCGTTTTTCATTATTCCATCGGGTTTCCAACCACTGACTCTCTCAATGGCTTCGGGACTCCAGTAAGTGCGAACATCAGCAAAAATCTGAGCTGTGTTCGTCAATAAATGTCCGAACAACATGCTGATACCATTCAGATGATCATCCTCGGTAGCAAATGTGAATGCTTCGCGAATACCGTTCCAGTCGAATGACGAGTTAAGTATTGCTTCGGAAAAATCGCCGTTGGGCAGAAAATCTGTCCACTGACGCTGACCCTGGAAACCTCCTGCAATGGCGTTATGTCCCATGGCTTCTTCACCGTAACCCATTTCGGCAAGTCTGGGATTTCCAATCATCAAATCGCGCATAATCAGCGTCATCTTTACCACATATTCCCAGTCCTTATCTTTCTGGGTACGGTCACGTTTCAGGTGATCAGGATTATAATCTTCACCTTCGTTTTTAATACAATTCAGTTGAGTCCATGCCATTGCTTTTTCAAATTCGTCCCTGTCGTAGATTCCGAGTTGAATACGGCGGATAATCTCGGCAGAATCGATACATTCAGCTCTCAGTCCCAGGTATTCCTGTAAAAATTCAGGATTGATAATGGAACCTGCTATGCCCATCGAAACCGAACCGATAGCAAGATAAGATTTACCTCTCATTAAAGCCACAGCCAGACCGGCTTTGGCAAACCGAAGCAGTTTTTCTTTTACATCACCGGGAATTTCGGTACTTCCGGCGTCCTGCACATCGTGTCCGTAAATACCAAATGCTGGTAAACCTTTTTGATTATGAGCGGCAAGAGCGGCTGCAAGATAAACTGCCCCCGGACGTTCGGTTCCGTTAAATCCCCATATAGCTTTTGGGATGAGCGGATTCATATCAATGGTTTCCGAGCCATAACACCAGCAGGGTGTTACCGAAAGACTTAAACCCACATTTTCTTTACCGAATTTGTCGGCACAGTCGGCAGCTTCTTTAACGCCACCAATACAGGTATCGGCAATGACGCATTGCACCGGCGAACCATCAGGGTAACGCAGATTGTCTTCATAAAATTTTGCGGCAAGTTTTGCCAGATTCATGGTTGTTTCTTCAAGCGATTCCCTGATACCACCGCGACGACCGTCGATAATCGGACGGATGCCTATTTTTGGATAATTATTCATTTTGATTATTTATTTAGTTGGTTGTTATTTTTAATAAATCAGATCTCTGAAGTTTTTCACTCTGTGAAAAGTAATCATATTCGTTTCGTGAGCACTGTAAGAGTTAGGGTCGCCACTGCGCGAAAGAATGACCAGATCATTCCCGTCAAAATCCATGGCAGCATAACTGCGTGCTTCTTTCTGAGTTGCACCTATGGCAACAACTCCGGCAAAACACCAGTCGACCATATTTTTCGAGAAATGAAGTACCAGCCGGTTTCTTTCACCATAAGCCAGATCGTGACGGTCCGAAGCAAGCAATTCAGCTTTGGTCATCGAATCAGTTGACTGATTGGACAATAGCCAATAAGTCTTTGTAGTGGCATCATATAAAATATGAAAACGATTGTGTCCACCGGGGAGTGGCAGGAATAAAATCTTTTTGCCCGACGGTACGGTTTCGAGCATGGTAGTCATAGTTCCATCGGCATTTTCCACGACTTTACAAACGGCGCCATAATTGGTCATGCCTGTAAGTGAGCGCAGGAAAATATGGAAAGTACTACCCGAATCGTCGTACCAGTAATGATTGGGATCGAGAATCTGTACCACATTTCCTTCGGCCCAGCCCATGGGAGAAAAGCTTCTGCCGGGAGCAATATCGTTCCTGTCGGGATATTTCTGAGTGTAAAACGGAAGTCCGAAAAACTCAATTTTCGGAGTATTCTCGCGATAACAAGGAATTAAATCACCAAAATCGAGTACGCTCGAAAATGTCCAGCTTGCAGCCTTAGTCAGATCATCGGTAAGTTTGGCGCGCAACAGGACAGGCGCTTTCTCGCCGGCTCCCCAGGCATTGATGACCCTGACGCGTAATTCCATTTCGAGATATACATTACCATGAGCATACCATACATTGGCTGCTGTTTGTTGCCATGATTTATCTTTCGAAGTAAGATAAACAGGTGTCGACCATGTATTTCCATTGTCGGTCGATTTGCAGACCGGAAGTCCGGCTCCGGGTGCGAGATAATACAATATGCCGTTTGCTTCGAATATCCGGCCCTGTAAACCCACGGTTTGTTCGGTGCGTTTGATCCATGTTTTTCCACCGTCATCCGAAGTCATAATCACCTGATAATCTGTTTCATCACTATCCTTTTTCCGGGCTTCGGTATACGAAATCACCAACCGTCCCGACGACAAACGTACAATGCTGGGTGAGTATAAAGGCATATTTTTCGAATCGGGAGAATAGGCCACTATCACATAATCCTGAGCCAGCGGTCGTATCGGACACTGAGCATTTGCGCTTACCAAACCACTAAAAAAAACAATTGCGGAAATTAATCCTGTGAGTTTGTACCGTTTCATAATTTTATTTTTATAACAATTTTCTTAACAACCGACTGATCATCAACTTTTACACACGGACGATGTAAATCTTCTGGAAAAAATATAAAGTATCTTTCGGGAGTAGCCAGCAACATTTTACCACCATCGAAATTATAGAACGCGATGTCTTTTTTAGCATCATATTCTGTTTTTACGGGAATAGCTGTATCGCCGGTGAGTCCGATATATTCCTTACCTGAAATAATGTACTGCAAATCAATGTATTCTCTGTGACTTTCAAAGAGAGCATCTTCGGGATTTTTGGTAGTATATTCACTCACCGCCACATACACATCGTTGCTCAAATCGGTTCTGCCCGGAGGCAATGCTGTTAAATCATTGTTCTGCAGAAAATTAAATGCAATATTCCAGCGTTCGGGAAAATGTTTATAATGGTCGGATACCTTTTTAAAATTAATTGATGCATCCGGAACTGCACTGAATTGGCTTAAAATATTCTTATTTGTAACTGTTATCATTTTTTCTTTATTTATCGGAATTTTCGCATTCAGCAGAAGTGAAAAAACACATAATAATGTTATCAGGCTTAATTTTTTCATCGTCTATTCGTCTTTTGTAACTGTACCATCAATCCAGAGTACTTTACTGCCGGCTTTATTCGATTTTCCAAAGCCAAAAGCACGTTTTGACCGTTCGAGCGAAACTCCTCCCCAGGCATACAATCTGAAAGTAATGGTTGTACCTGATTTAATACTTTGCAATTCAGGATAAACCGAGAGATCGAGAGCAGGTTGTTTTACACCATTATTGTTTAAATCGGTGATGGTAAGGTCCTGTTCGCCGATTTCCCTGAATTTGCGTCCATCTGCACTGAACATCCAGCGATAAATATAAGCCGATTGTTCCTGGCGGCGTAATATCGCGTTGAGTTTGGTTAACGACACTCTGTATCCGTTTTTAGCCTTCACCGTAAACTGGTAATAAGCTCCTGATTTACGGGCATCAGCTTTGGTTGAATCCATTGGGAAACTTCCGCTGAATCCGCGTGCATTGCCCGGTCCGGCTATAGCGTTTGCTCCCCTCACTAACTCTGATTCTTCGAGTCCGGGATCGACCACACTTGCTTTTACCGATACTTCCCTTCCTGTAAGTTCCTGAGGCAATGAGAACTGCCACGACAGAATCTGAGCATTAGCCGTTGTAGTTAAAACAAAAACTACTGATAATCCGAATACTTTTTTGAGAATTGACTTTTTCATTCTTTTTTTGATCATTTATTGGTTTGTAAATTTGATACTTTTTGCGATGTTGTCACTGTTTATTGTAAAAATATAGACACCGTTTTTCAGCACACAAGGCAGATAAACAATGTTTGATCCCTGCTGAAGAGCGATTTTATCTGAATACAGCAATTTTCCCATGATATCCTTTATTTCAAAAATTGCATTTGTAATATTGCTGTTGTTTTCATAATCAACCTTTAAACCTGTTGACAATGAGTAATGTATAAAAATATGGTTTTTACTGACTTCAGGTGCGGTTGCCAAAGTAGCAGCCTGCGCTGAACCACTCACCTTCAGAGCAGGTCCGGTGGCAAGCTTCGATTGTCCGAAGCCGAAATGTTTCTGGGTAGTGGTTGTTTCAGTTCCACCCCAGGCATACAGCCTGAAAGTTACAGTTTTATTTTCGGTTACCATCTGCAAATTACTGTAACCTGACAGGTTGATCGTAGGTTGCACATAACCGTTATTGATTGCAAAATCACTTATTGTACAGTCTTCACTTCCGATTTCAGTAAAATCACTTCCATTCAGACTATACATCCACCGGTAATTATAAGCCGAGAATTCCTGACGTCTCAATCGTGCATCCAGTGAGGATAACGATATTTCGTTGCCGGGCTTTGGTTTCATCCTGAACTCAAAGTAGCAGTTATTGGCCACTGCTGTTTGTTTGCTGATGGAAGGTGTGAAATAAGCAATGAAACCTCCGACATGTCCGGAAGAAGTAATTGCTGCACCCTGTCCGCGTGTCAATATCGATTCGGCAACCGATTCGTCGGTGGTAGTGGAAGTGTAAGTTTCTTCCTTCCCTGTCGAAATCACTCCGTTATCATTATAAAACTGCCAGGCGTTCAATACTTTTTCGTCTTTTTGCAGGCTCCCGGTGAGCGAAAGACAATCGTTTCCTGCGTACCTTCCGAATGCAAGTCCGCCGGTAGCGGATGTAGCTCCCCAGGCATATAACCTGAATGTAATTGTTTTTGAAGAGTTTACATTCCTGAGTTCTGCTATCCCCGACAAATCGACAGATGGCTGAGTGACCCCGGAATCAGAATTATCAAGCAACATCACATCTCTGTCGCCCGCTTCCTTAAAGTTGATTCCGTCCAAACTGTACATCCAGCGGTAACTAACCGGTCCGGTACTGTTACGGCGCAGGCGGGCTTTAAGTTTTGAAAGCGAAAGGCTATAGCCGCTTTTAGCCTTCACTGTAAAGCTGTAATAATCGTTGCCCGCAACAGCATTGCTCTTTCCGTTGAACGGTGATGCTCCCGAAGGGAAAAAAGAGTAATATGCATTATTCAGACTTGCGGGAACAAGACCGCTACCTCTGCTCAGTGCCGAACCTTCTGATTGATCGGCTGTATAGGAAGGCGGTGTCGTACCTGAAACAACTCCTGTAATGCCCGAGAAATTCCATGCTAAAACGGTATTTTCGTCAGGTTCGGTTACGTCAACAGTTCCACCTACCGAAAGTGAAGGAGTAGTGTCGCTGTAACGACCAAAAGATATTCGTCCGCTTGACAAGGTTGCTCTCCAGAAATAAATTCTGAAAAACACCTGAACGGCAGAAGAAACTTTCTGAAGCTCAGGATAACTATCGAGCCTCACTGTTGATTGTACCTGTCCGTTTCCATCCGGATCAGTAAAATCGAATACATCGCCTGAAGAAATTTCCGTAAAATTCACACCATCCAAACTGTACGACCAGCGATAACTTGTCGGACCTTCTGAATTACGTGACAATTTAGCGTCGATGGTCGACAACGAAACACTGTAACCGCTACGTGCCTGTACACTGAACTGAAAATACTGGTTATTGAGCACAGCATTGGCTTTACTGTTGTCCTCCACATTTGCAGTTGCCGTTGCAGCACTGAACGTTCGCGCAAAACTCAATGTATTGGTCAGTCCGGCACCTCTTGTTAATACTGACACATTCAGGTTCGGATTAGTAAAAGCTGAATTTGCACTTTCTTCTTTACCTGTAAAAGCCGGTGAAGTAAATTGCCATTGAAGCAAAGGAGTTACATTATTGATCAGCGAATTAAGATCGGCTGGCGAACTGCTGATATTTACATTTCTGAAATTTTCAATTTTAGTGAAAGTCAGCATATTACTATCGTGCCAGTCGGAACCATACCACGAAGTGCGTACCACTGCCACGATGTCATTCCCATCTATCTGCCAGTCGGCATACTGAAAACCGAAATTTTCCCTTCGGGTAATAATTTTTCCTTCGTTCCAGCGGAATAAAATGTATTTTTCTTCCCAGTTGACCAGATCGGATGAGGAATAAAGCACCAGCACATTGCGCTGATTCCGCGGACTGTTCGAAGCTCCGGCATAAGGATAATCCGTATTGGTTATGCGGTTGGCAATGCTCCAGTATTTTCCGCTGACCGGATCGAAACGAATGGTAAATTTCGAAAATGCACCGGGGAAATTAATAAAATCGTTGGCCGGAGCAAAAGTTGCTGTCCTGCCATCAGCCGAAATATTAATTTTAGCAGCCACTTTGTAACGTGTCAGCGCATCCACCGGACAATCGAGACTGAAGTTACCGTTCGGTTCCTGTTCGGTATCAACACGTAAGTAATCGATGACATTCCCTTCGGGCGAAACGACCACATTTCCTTCGAGCCAGCCCGGGGCAATACCATTGATCCAGTCTGCATTAAAATCAATCGATGTACTTTTTGTCCAGTTCGATGCATTCAGCAAATCGGAATTTTCGGGAGCAGAAATAACAAAAGCTTTGAAATTACGTGGTTGAATGGTATCCGGACTTTCTTCGTAAGCCCTCCAGATTCGTCCGTTGTGAACCACTACCGGCACAGGACCTGTATGGTAACGACCTTTGAACAGAATTCCGTTGGTTGCATCTGTTGCGATGGTCCAGGATTTTGCAGCGTCGGTCGACTTTCGTATTGAAATATCGCCATAGGCAGCCTTAACGCCCATCAGGTACAATGATCCGTTGTGAACAAATAAACCGCCCCATCGCAGGTCTTTAACCGTCGACGCCAACTGCCAGTTCAGCCCCTTATCGGCTGATACATAGATAGAAGTATAAGTTCCGTTTATTTTATCACCACTCCAGTCGTGCGAGGCCACATAAGTTCCATCGGGCAGGATGACTATTGCCGGTGATCCGACAAGTACATTGAGCGGATCGTTGCTTTCGGCAATAACTTTGCCCGGAAAAGAAGCTTTTGCATTGCATGACATCGATATCGTTAAAAATAAAGTTATCAATGCCACCCCCGGAGAAAAAAATATTACCGGATGTCTCATTATTTTCAGGACATTGAATCTACGTTTCAAATTAAATCTTAAAATAATATTTCTCACTTACACGAATTTTTTTTGAACCGTAAATTAATTTTCTGTATCAACTTATTTGCGGGCCGGTTACTTTGTTTTGATTTTTTTTTGCTCTCTCCTTTGCAATTGTTTTACTCCGGCAAAACAAATTTGGTTTAACAAAACAAATTACTCTCAGCCACCGGCCCGCAATTTTTTTTATAGAATAACTCTCAGATTGGTAACTTCACCGGTTTTTTCCTTCACCGAAACGATATAATTTCCTTTGGCAAGGCCGGAAGGCAACGACACCTGATTTTCGCCGCTTTGAATCTGCATATTTATTTTACATACGGTTCTGCCCGAAAGATCGATAAAGCTGATTTGAGCAGGATCGGTCATTTGTTCGTCCGATTTAAGAACATATTGGTTGTCTTTAGAAATAAATTTCAGATGATGCAGATTTTCCGAAATATTTTTGGTAGCTGTTGATGGTTCAACTTTACCCTTAAAATACACGGCATTAGCAGTAGGAATTGCCACCGAACCCACATAATAACGACCCAGACCGAATACCTGTGTACTTGCTCCCGAACCCCAGATATACATTCGGAGTGTAAGTGTTTTTTGGGCATCGATATTAGTTAAATCGGCAATACCTGACAAATCGAGCGAATAAACTTCGCCATCGCTGCTTGACGTTGCAATCATATCATCAGTTCCGATTTCGGTAAAGTCCACTCCGTTTAAACTGTAAGCCCAACGGTAATTAGCCGGTCCCGAGCTGTTGCGACGGTATTTGTAATTCAGCGAATTCAAAGTAACTTTATAATTGTTTTTGGCTTTCAGACTGATCTGAAAATACTCTTTGTTGGCAATTGCTGCAGCTTTCGAAGCTCCCATAAGGGCAGTGGTCGACACATAAGCAAAATTCAGACTGCCCGGAATAAAACCATCGCCACGGCTCAGGACTGCTGATTCAAGATTACCATCGATAGTCGAAGCATTCAGACTACCGTTTGTAACACCAGTAAAAGCATCGAAACACCAGCCGATAATATTGGCAACACTTCTCTGAACCGAACCTTTCACTATGAGCGAAGCTTTATAACCACTTGTTGAACTTCCGCCCGATTTTCCGAATCCGAATCCCTGAACTTTGGTACCACCCCATACATACAGGCGGAATTTCACGGGATTTGCCGAAGTCAGATTCTGAAGAGAACCGAAAGAACCGAGGCTGACCGGAGCCTGGTCAACACCAACACCGGTACTATCAATGCTCACCGGATTATTAATAAACACAAAATCACCGTTATCTCTGGAATATGCCCATTGATACATACTGGCTGACTGAGTACGCAGTTGTGCCGAAAGCTCCGACAGACTTACAACACTTCCTGCTTTTGCCTGAACATTGAATTCGAAATAAACATTATTTGCAATGGCATCGTCTTTTGAAGCTCCGGGCTGTATAGTACCAACAAACCCATTGGTAAATCCGCTGTTTCCGGGAGCACCTGCACCTCTCGACAATACTGCCTTTTCGAGATCGACATCATTCAGACAGGCATTCGAGGTTGCCTCTTTACCGGTGATATCGGTTCCGTAAAAATTCCATTCTATTATGCCCTGACCATAACTTTTCACTGTAAATACAGAGCAGAGAATCAGGATAATAGCCGATAAAAATCTGTAGTTTTTCATAAATCTGTTTTTTTTATAATTGAATTTTAATTTTTTCAAAAGTACCTGTTTTCAGGCCGGAAGTGTAGCATTAATTTTATTGTATTCCGGAGAATAAAGCAATCCGGATTCGCCGGGACCATCGGGTGGCAGTGATTCTAATGCCAGCGATATTTCGTTATCGAGTTTTACGCATTCCACCGAAGGCATGAAATATATTTTTTTGCTATTTTCTGTTTTCATTGTATGAGATTTTAAAAAATTCATTTTAAAAATATTTTATCTGATTACGATTTTAGCCGTCGAAACATATTTGTCGTCAACGAGTAATTTCACAAAATAAACTCCTGCTCTGTTACATTTTGTGAGCAACGCCGTATCATCTTTCAGGCCGGACTGTTCGATCAGTTGACCTGAAGTATTATATACCGATACTTCCGCCTGTTCATTTGTTATACCCTGTATGTTTACCAGTACCGACTTATCAGATAAAACCCTTATTTTTAAATTATTCCCAACAACGGTCCGGTTACCGGTAGTAACTTCACGGTTTCTCAGAATAATACTGAACCGATCGGTTGTATTAGCAACTTCCGAACTGAAATCATAGCTGTTACCGGCAGTAATGTCCGCTTCGGTATTTTCCTGATTATCTTTTAACAACACCTGTGTGTTTTCATCAAAATTCTTCAGTTCGCTCAAACTTATACTGAAGTTATTAGCTTCGCCGGTGCGGAAACCGAGGGGAATCACACGTTCGGTGTTCGAATTGTTCAATCCGTTAATCACTAATTCTTCTTTATCAGCAAAGGTAAAAATTTCGGGAATAACATTGTTATTGTTCGACATTTTTGGAGAATCAAAACTGTCAAAATTATCCGAAGCCTTTGCATTGAAATATACCACTGTCTCGTCGGAATTAGTGTGATTGGTTACCTTAATTCTGATTAATTTTTGTTCAGCAGCCGACGACGAAGTTGCACCGGGTGCTTTCAGCGGAACTGAAACAGAGCCATGTGAACGCATGGAGTTATTAAAGGTAAGCCGGCCACCACCCGCTTTTACTTTTACCCAGAATGCCTGCATCGGCGGAATCTGACCTGTTATTTCAACAGGACTACCCACATTTCCATCAGCGTTGTAGGTGTGAAAATCATAAACGCCATCCACTTTTGTTCTGTACCAGATAGTGGTCAGAGCATTGGCTGCATTAGCAATGTCTGCGGTCCAGTTAAGATAGGATGGATAAGGATTACCTACCAGATTGTAACCGGCTTTGGTTTTACCTGCCGAGTAAGTTAAATCGATGTATTTTTCACCATTATTCAACTGACCCGAAAACATAATATTTCCGCTGGTGGTTGTATTCACCGAAATATAACCTCTCATTGGATTCAGCGTTGATAATGCAGGACTTACCCAGTCACCAATTGTTTCGTCCCAGCAAACCACCGAAGTAGCCGACCACAAAGCCGAACCTGCAGCAGTCGAAACCGGAATTGAAACATACCAGTTGCGACCGGAAGTAAGATATTGCTGAACATTGGCAGTAGTAATGTCCGACGTACCATTGTCAATAAAGGTAGCTGCACCGTTTGCATCGTTGTTCAGACTTAATATGGCAGCATTAAAAGTTGTGGCATTGTTTACCGTTAGTTTTGCTGTAGGGTTTACTGTGACAATTGATGCAGTTGCCGGAACATCCACAATAAGTTCGTGACCGGCAGGGATTGTAACTGAACTTGCAGCAGATGTAGGAGCTGCAACAGCAGCATTCCAGTTGACATTATCGGTCGACAATTCCCACTTTGTGATATCACTCCAGTTACCTGAACCTACAGAACGATAAAGGTTGAAGTTGATAGTTTTAGCAAATGGTTTAGCTTCCTGAAAATTATCGACAGCCGGAATTGGAACACGTTCACCTGCAGTAACTGTCTTTTTGAAAACGGATATGCCAGCAGTAGTACTACCGGTAGAATAATAAAATTCCGTACCCGGAACTAATGTCCAGCCTGTTACACCTGTTGTTGTACGTGCAATAACATAGACATCTCCATCCTGTGAAGGAATGATTGTTCCTGTTGGGGTAATTCCATCATTGCTCACACCTCCATCAGATGATATAAACTCATAATTTGTCAGATTTGCAGGTATATTATACGCGGCGTATGTTCTGTTAGTAAAATACGCTACATTTTCATTCATTGTTTTTTTCTGAAAATTACTTGCCCTTTCAATTGTTACCGGCATTTGGTCCAAAACCGGCAATTCATCGACAACTCCGCGTACATAAACTGAATTTACCGGTGCTCCGGTACTCGAAGTTGCAAGTATTCTGCCCAAACCAAAAACAGCTGTGGATGCAGTTGCCCCCCAAACATACATTCTCAGATAAACAGTTGATGCAACATTTTGCAGGGCAGCTGTTCCCGATAAATCAAGCTGATAATCTGAGCCTTCGGTTATTACGACATTTGAAATATCCGCACTTCCAATATCATAAAAAGTTGTTCCGCCATCAATACTATAAGCCCAGCGATGTCTGGTTACTGCTGTACTTGTTGCTCTGAATCTGTATTTTAATGTAGATAGTGAGACCTTATATCCGCTTTTCGGAGGTATCGTCAACTGATAGTATTCATTATTGGCTTTGGCTGCAGTCTTAGTTGCTCCCATTGATGCTGTTGTTGACGCATAAGTAAAGTTGTAGCTTCCGGGTGTTAAACCACTTCCGCGGGACAATACCGAAGTGTTTAAGTTTACATTACCCGAAGTTGCATTTACAGAACCGGTTGTTGTTCCGGAAAATGCACTTAATTCATAACCGACAATTTTGGGATTGGAAGATACTGTTGCGATTGTATTGGAAACGATTCCTCCAAAAAATAATGCATTGACATTTGCCGATCCTGATTTTCCAATTGCAAAACTGCCTGTTGCCCCCCATCCGTAAAGACGAAATGTAATCGTAGTTGTAGATGGAACGTTGGTTAAGTTCGTGTAGGCTGCCAGATCGATGGTACTCTGAAAAACTCCGTTAAGATTGAGATCAGATAGAGTTCTCGGACTACCAATATCAGTAAAGTTAGTTCCATCCAGACTATATCTGAACTGGTAGTACATTGTAGCCACTGCTATTCTGAGATTTACATCCAAATCAGTAAGCGATACATAATATCCCGCTTTTGGTTTAACGGTAAATTCAAAATATGCATTGTTTGAAATTGCTTCATTCAACGTGGCAGAAGCAGTAAAAATGGTAGCGAAACTATTTGAAATACTCGAATTTGCCGGAGCACCTGCACCACGGGTCAGTACTGATGTTTCAAGATTGGCATCGGTTGTAGTCGAATTATAGGTCAAATCCTTACCTCCACCGGGAGCTGAATAAAACTGCCATGCAAGTATCTGCCCGTATCCGTTCACCCCTATGCACAGAAACAGCACGATGAGTGAAAACTGAACTAAATATGATTTTTTCATGTGAATATTAAATTAAAAGTTAACTGATTGCATAAATTTAAAGCTCTGTATTCTGTTGTTTTTGTCGGTCAGGCGGGCGATGTACAAACCTGAAGGGAGCTCACACGGCAAATCAACAGTATTATTTTCACCCGAAAATTGAAGTTTTTTATTCATCAATGTTCTTCCATCGGTACTCATTAGCTGAAGTGTATAATCCCGGCCTTCAGCTCCGTGAAGATTAATTATCAGCGATTTTCCACCATTTACAGGTACGACGGATATCCCGTTCGAAATCGGATTCGCTGAAACAGCAGTCGAAGTTGATTCGTCGACAATACCGCGTATATAGATTGAATTGATGGCTGCACCGGTGCTCGAACCCGACAAAATGCGTCCGAAACCAAACACAGCTGTATTGGCTGTAGCACCCCAAACTACCATACGCAGAAGAACCTGTTGTTTTACATTTTGCAAATCGCTGATCCCCGACAGGTCGAGCTGATATTCGAAGCCACCTGTCGATACAGTACTAACCGCATCTGCTGCACCAATTTCGGTAAAGGTCGTACCTCCATCCGCGCTGTACATCCAGCGATTATTTACAGGACCCGAACTTACGCATCTGAATCTGTATTTCAGTGTTGAAAGCGATACTTTATAGCCCTGTACCGGCGAAAGGGCAAGCTGATAATACTCATTGTTTGCAATGGCAGCTGCTTTTGAGGCTGTTACAGATGTGGTTGACACATAGGCGAAATTATAACTTCCGGCTGTTAAACCTGCACCTTTCGACAATACCGAAGCATTCAGATTTGCATTGTTTAATCCGGCATTAATTGTTGCCGGAGCAGGATTGGCAGTATTGTAAGCACTGAATTCCCAACCCGCAATTTTCGGATTTGCCGACACTACAGCCGGTACACTTGATACCACTCCGTTTAAAAACAAAGTTGGAACATCCACTGTAGCCGACTTACCAAAGCCAAAGTTGATCAATGTACTTCCGTCGGGAGCCAGAGTTCCGCCCCAGGCATATAAACGTATGGTAATCGTCTGAGCAGATGTTACATTTTTAAGGTCGGCATACGATGCCAGATCAATGGTGGGCTGAAAAGTACCGTTGTTGTTTTCGTCGGTCAAAGTAACGGGATTACCAATGTCGGTAAAATTAACGCCATCCAGACTGTAACGGTATTGATAAGTTTTAGCCGAATAAGTTTGAATACGGATACTGCAATCAATATCGGTAAGCGACACGTAATAACCGGCCTTTGGTTTTACTGAAAATTCGTAATAAGCATTGTTAGCAATTGCTTCATTTTTATCCGCCGAAAGCGTAAGGGCTCCAACCATCGAATTGGTACTTCCTCCCGACGCAGGTGCACCTGCACCCCGTGAAATCACAGAAGTTTCGAGATTCAAATCATTGGTCGTAGCTGTATAAGTTGTTGCCTTACCATCGCTACCATAAAACTGCCATGCCAGTATTTGTCCACGGGCAACACTTGTTGCCAGAACAACGATGACAATGGTTACAATAAAGTACTTAATGTTTCTCATAATGCTTATAATTAGATAGTTATTTTATTTCTGGAATTTTCCATTTATCTGTCCTGAACGAGGAAGCAGGCAATCCTGCTCCGTTGTACAAATCACCGGTACACCAGGCTTTGAAAGCATATCGTGCAGCAACCGGATTAGAAACTTTGTCGGACCACACAACGATTTCATTTCCCTGTATTTCAACATTAGCCGCATAAAAAACACGATCTTTTCCGGCAATTTCGAAGTTTTTTCCCGTGGCGTTTTTAAATTGAAGTCCACCTTCGGTAAATTTGAAATATAAGCGGATTTTGTTTCCTTCAATTTTCATTTTAGAATAGAGCGGTCCTGCATATTTAGTGTCGGCCACTCCGTAAGTTTTTGCCCTGGCATGGTAAAAAAGCCGGTCGGCTACACTTTGTTTGTCGGACGGATGAATGGTTTTTTCTTCACCGATGTCCATCAAAACTGCCATACCGGAGTTTTTAATTTTCTTTTCGCTCATGAGTTGCACTTCTCTTAACACAGGAACTTTAGGTTCAAGTTGCCGGAGACTTTCGGGAATATTTGTACTGCGTTTAAACAGATAGGGTGCTATTTGGGCATAATAGAACGGAAAATTACCCATACCCCATTCCATACGCCATTGTTTCACCATGTCCGGAAAGAGTTTGGAATACAATTCTGGATTGTCGCGGTTTTGCTCGCCCTGATACCATATTGCGCCCTTAATTCCATATCCGGCAATGGGATGAATCATACCGTTGTACAAACCTGCAGCTGTTTTTTTGTCACTGTTTGGTGCTGATTTCGGCCGTGGAACTGTAATGCCCGAAAAAGCCGACAACTCATCAGCGCTCATCCATGCTTCCACCGGTGTACCTCCCCAGTCGGATTCCACTATCCCCACCGGAACCTGCAACAGGTTGTACAGATTGCATGCAAAGAGGTAAGCCACGGCGCTGAAACCCGCTGTATTTTGCGGAGTAGATGCTTTCCATGTACCTTTACAATTGTCTAATGGTTTTTGCCAGCTGATATTCTCCACAACAAAAAAGCGGATTTGATTGTTTTGTGCTTTTTCAATCAGTTGCGAAGCATTGCGTACCGGCTGATCCTTAAATCCTTTCAGAGGCATTTCCATGTTCGACTGACCGGAAGCCAGCCATACTTCACCAATCAGAATATCAGACAATGTAATTTCAGTATTATTTTTAATGGTAACTGCATAGGGACCTCCTGCTACCGGCGTTTTCACTTTGACACGCCAGGTACTGTCATTCTTTACCTTTGCAGTGTATGCAGCATTATCCCACGAAGTGACAACAGTGACAGCTGTTGCCGGTGTTGCTTTTCCCCATACAGCAACGTTTGATTGTTGTTGCAGCACCATTCCATCCGAAAAGATGGAGGGAAGTATGACCTGCGCTGACAAATTCACATTGAACGCTAAAACTATAGCCGGGAAAAGAATATATTTTGAGATTTTCATTATCATTTATGGTTCAACTGTAATTTCAATTTCCTTTATTACCTCTTTTCTGTCATAAATATTCGAATTGGCAGCCAGAAAAGTAACTTTATAGGTACCTGCCTTTTTATAAACATGCTGATATGATGTCAGAGCTACTTCGGATGGCGATTTGATTGCCACTGCCAGATCCTGACCTACATTGATCAGTTTATCCACTTTGAGTGATGACGATACACACCACAATTCCTGTTCAATATCCCGATAAGCCGGATCGGCGCGCATGGTCACGGCAGTGGTGGTTGTCGAAAAACCACGGACAGGATCCCAGTTCGGTCCCACAAAAACGGCTTTCCATAAAGCAGAAGTCTGAGTGGCAACCGCCACTGAGCCGGCATCCGAAACTGAAGTTATGGCAAAGCTCGAAAACCTCCAGATGTTACAGTTACCGAAATCTTTGTTGGGGTGGTTCACGTACTGAAAGGCAAAGTAAAACGGTTGATCATCAGTGATGTATTCCGATAAATCGACGGTTCCTGCCGAAATATAGGACGAAGTACTGTTGCAGGTGGTTGGTCCGATTGAGAATTTACCTGTAATGTCGGTCCAGGTTGCTTTTTTAACTGATTCTGCATCGTATTGCCCGTTAAAATCGGACGAAATCCTTACTTTCAGCTGATTTTCCTGACAGTAACCCGCTCCTCCATCGGAGCCGGTATATGACTGTGAGCGGTTTTGAGTCTGGAAAGTGACAGAAGTAGTTGCTTCAACAATCCTGTCCTGCTTTGAGTAGGCATAAGCATTACCCGATTCGCCCGAGTAAAAGGATATAAAATCCGGATTACCTGTCATGTGAAAATTCACGGTATCGCCTGCATGAATTTTTACCGAATCCACAGTAACCTCAAAGGCAGGTGTTTGAACTTTTTCGCTTTGACATGCTATCAGTGTGATGCATATCAGCGGCATTATAAAAAATATTTTTTTCATTGTTCTCTATTATTTTATTACCAACCCTTGTTTTGTTTTAAATACCTGTTTACCCCGATTTCGTAAGTAGGGATGGGCCAGATTACATCCCGCTGAGCTACATTTCCGTAGGTGTTTTTTGCATAAGTTATGTACGACGAAGTACCGGCCGGGATATTAGCCAGGATGTTTTTCATTTTGGTGTAGAACATTCCCCAGCGTACAAGATCGTTTTTACGCAAACATTCGAATGCCAGTTCGCGTGAGCGCTCATTCTGGATTTGAGTCAGAAAATCGGAAGCTGATAAGTTGCTTAAATCCACTGTTGGGGCGGCTGTATTCAGATTGAACCCGTAAGCACGACGACGCACCTGATTGACTGCCCAATAAGCTGAATCGGTTTCGGCAGCTGATTTAACCGCTTTTTGAACCACTGCTTCGGCGTACATTAACAGCACATCCGAATAGCGCAGTAAAGGAAAGTTTTGCGGAGTTGCCGTTGTACTTTTGGGTGTAAGTTTTTCATATTCACGACGAAACTTTCCACAATAGCGCTGAAATTTGGTTCCTCCTGCTGTCCAGTTCACGAGTACTGCCGGATTGCCGGTGTAGTAGTATGGAGCAATGACCCAGTCGCGACGGGTATCGGTACCATCGGCGGCATACATATCGTACAACACCGAAGTAGATCGAATCATACCTGCCGAGTAACCGAAATCGTAGTCGGTTGAGTTCAGAATTCCGTTGTTGCGTCCCACCATACCGGCTACATTGGTATAATTACCGGTATTATTTCCCCAGAATTCCACTTCCCAGATGCTTTCCCTGTAATCGTAAATGTCCTGAGCGTAATTAATGAAAATTTGTTTGTACGATGGATTGAGCGCATGCTTATTGCTGTCGATTACTTTTTTGGCCCAGTATGCAGCTTCGTCATAACGCTTCGTATCATTTACAGGATTGCCGGCCATGTACAGACACATTCGTGACAACACACCCCAAACAACTGATTTACTTACTCTTCCCGACGACTCAACCTTATCAACATCCGAAACCAGATCAGCAGCCTGAGTCATTTCTGAAATAATGAACTCATAAATCTCTTTCGCTGAAGTTTGTGGAATCAGCACCTCATCAGCATTCCCCGACTTAGCTAACCGAAGTACCAGGGGTACATCGCCAAAACGGGTAACCAGCATGGAATAATAATAAGCACGCAGAAACATTGCCTGACCCTTTATATTGAGACGCTGAACTGAATCCATTTCAGGCTTATCAATGTTTTCGAGCAGCAGATTTGCCCTGTTGATACCTTCGTAAAGCTTACGCCAGTAACTGAGTATTTTGGTGTCGGATGGTGCTGCAAGGTATTGCGACACAGAACCCACATCGCTCGAATAACTGTTGTAGCCTTCGTCGGCATCGAGCCCCAGACGTCCGAGCATATAGTTTCCATACAGATACGAATCGGCTAATGTGGCGTATACACCATTGAGGGCAGTTTGCATTTGCTGCCCGGTGTTGAAATAATTTTCTTCCTGCAGGGTGTCATTCAGTTCAACATCGAGTAAACTGCACGAATTGAATGTAAAAGCTGCCAGAAAAATGAATAAATATATTTTTGTTTTCATCTGTTTAAAATTTATTTTTATTTGTCAGATGGAACCCGCACATCCACATCCCCCTTGTGTGTCAGAGTTTATATGTCGTGCTTGTTTCATGATATTACATTGATTGAGTTACAAAACTATTTTTATACCTCCGGTAATGGTTCGGCTCTGAGGATAAGCTGAGTAGTCGAATCCGGGAGTGAGGGTTGAGTTCCTTACCGAAACCTCGGGGTCCATTCCCGTATATTTTGTCCATGTGTAGAGATTGTTGGCAGCAGCAAACAATTCCAGTTTTTGCAGGCGAATACTTTTTACCAATTTTTCGGGAAAACTGTACGACAGCTGCAGGGTTTTGAATCTCAAAAAAGAGCCATCTTCCACTGTCCGTGACGAATATACACCCCTTGGTCCGTAACCTCCGATTCTGAAATAAGTATTGTTTTGATTATCAGGCGTCCAGCGATTTACATAACTTGCAAATTGATTAATATTCCTGTTTGTTGCATTTCCTTCCATAAGTATACGGTTGGCATTGAACACATCGTTGCCATAACTCCACTGGAAGAATGCATTCAGGTTGAATCCCTTATAGCTGAAATTGTTATTGAATCCGCCGGTATGTTTCGGAAGCGGATTACCAATCACAACCAGGTCGTTGTCGTTTACCACTCCATCACCGTTCTGATCGCGGTATTTGATATCGCCGGGCTGGATAACATCGCGGTTATTACCGTTGGTCGGCACATTTTTTTTCAATGTATAGGTATTATCAGCGAGCTTATCAAAATCATCGTACTGATAAACACCGTCCCATACAAATCCGTAAAATGCAGCCACCGGACCACCAATTTTGGTCATGTACAGATAGGTGGCATTCCAGTCGCCTGTCCACGACACTGTAGAGAGGATACTCTCCTGACCTTCTGACAGTTCAAGTACTTTATTGCGGTTGAAAGAGATATTAAAATCGCTTTCCCAACTGAAGTTTTTACTTTTGATATTGACAGTATTCAGCGAAAATTCAAGTCCGCGGTTCTGAATTTTACCCACATTTTTATACGAAGTACCAAGACCTGAGCTGTAAGGTATTTTTGCATTCAGCAGCAAATCGCTGGTTGTTTTATCGTAGAGGTCAATCACCAGATTGATTCTGTTTTTGAAAAGTGACAAATCGTAACCAATATCGAACTGAGCGGTTTTTTCCCAGCGCAGGTCATTATTTCCGAGATTATCGATGACCAGTGCATATTGAGGTGTTCCGTTGTTGAATGAGTAATAATCGGTAATATCAAGGTTCTGATAACGGTCATAATCCCCGAGGCGATTATTTCCGGTCACCCCGTAACTCAGGCGTAATTTCGATTCGGAAATAAATTTAAGTTTCCGCATAAAACGTTCTTTGTCCATTTTCCAGGCAAAAGCACCCGATGGGAAATAACCCCATCTGTTTTCGGGACTGAATTTGGAGGAGCCGTCGGCACGGAACGAAGCAGTGAAAAGATATCTCGAGCGGTAACTGTAGTTTGCCCTTGCCAGATAAGAGAACAGGGTATTTTCGGACTTGAGCGAATTTACACTGATGGGTGTACCCTGATCCATACCACTTAAGCCCAGCTCTTCGTTTGGCACATTGATCACTTCAAAACCGTAATATGAATTAGAAGTACCTTCGAGCGACACTGCACCTGTTAAATCAATTCTGTTGAGCCGGTTGATGTCTTTGATATAAGTCAGCACATTTTCGTTGACCCAGTTCAGTTTTGTTCTGTCCGAAAACGATCCGTTCACCCCTTTTGTATTATTGGCCGAAGGATAACCACGATATGTTTTCGAGTTATTAAATGCTTCGTTGATGGTGGCACGTTTATTAATTCCTCCGCGGATTTTTAATTTCAGATTATTAAGAATGGTATAGTCGAGTGTACCATTGGCAGTGACAATATCTTCCGATTCTTTTCGCAATTCATTATTGCTTGATACAATCGGGTTCATGATACCGGTAATGTCATCCCCGCTGTCGAACAAATCGTTGTACACGTCTGAAATACCCACACCCACCGGTCTGTAGCCCCAGGTACGGTACATCAGATAAGTTGTATAGGCACTTGTACCCGAACCCTGTTCCGAGGAAATTTGTCCGTAATTCTGATTGGAACTGTAATTTATATTGATTCCCAGATTCACTCTGTCGGTAATTTTCTGATCCAGTTTTACCCTTCCCTGGTATTTTTTAAATCCTGAATTAATCACAATTCCTTCCTGATTTACAGCCGAGCCCGAAATCAGGTATTTATTTCTGCTGGTACCTCCCGCAATCGAAATATTATGCATCGAAATGGGTGAAGAACGGAACAAAAGATTCTGCCAGTCAATGTCATTCATTGCTCTGTAATCGTCCAGCGTAAGGCCCGGAGTAGTCAGGTACAACGAAATCATATCGGTAGGATCACGTTCAATCTGATAGCTTACAAACTCATAAGGGTTCATGAGTGCCATTTTTTTTGTTACCTGCTGAAAACCGTATGAACCTTCGTAACTTACAACAGGCTTACCAATATTTCCTTTTTTAGTTTCGATAATGACAACTCCGTTAGCCCCTCTCGAACCATAAATAGCTGTAGCAGAAGCATCCTTGAGTATATTTACCGAAGCAATTTCGGATGGATTAAGTGCTGCACTGTTAAAATCCTCCATGGGGAATCCATCAATGACATAAAGCGGAGCATTGCTTTGTGTCAGCGAGCTCGCCCCCCTGACAACAATATTCAGTTCCGAACCCGGCTGTGCGTCGTTGGCAGTAACCTGAACCCCGGCGACACGCCCGGCCAAAGCCATATCAATACTTGCAACCGGAACCCTGCTCAGCGCATCCACTTTGATTTCGCCCAATGCTCCGGTAATGTCTTTGCGTTTTTGTTCACCATATCCGATAACCACTACTTCGTCGAGATTTTTGGTATCTTCAGTCATTTTCACTGTCATTTCGACCGATGGTGTGGCTTTCAGCGTAATTTTCTGATATCCGATATAGGAAAAAATCAAAGAATCCTTAGCCGAAGCTTTGACTGCAAATTTTCCTTCGAGATTGGTAATTGTCCCTGTATTCGAATTCCGGACAACAACACTTACCCCGACAAGAGGCTCTTTGTTTGAGTCAATCACTATCCCTGTCACTAATCCCTGAGCGGACAGTAACAAGGGAATGATACAAAACGTTAAAATAAAAAGTTTTTTCATTGTATTACATTATAATAGGTACATTAAAGCTGCAGCTCTTTAATTGCTGATTTAATCCTTGACTTCTGTTCTTCACCAAATTCGTAAAATGGTAAAGCCAGTACAGCACTGCAAATTCCAAGCTCGGACAAAGCTTCCTTCACTCCTTTCAGATAGCTCGATCCGTTCGTTCCCACATTGTACAGTGAAGAGCATACCTGCATTACTTTTTCCTGAAGTTTTCTTACTTTTTCGATGTCTTTTGCCACAGCGGCATTATAAAGTTCGACATACAATTCCGGGAAAATATTGGCACCGCCGTTCACTCCGCCGTTTGCTCCGAGCATCACCACCTCGGCCATCATTTCTTCGGGTCCCACAAAAATTGAAAAATCCTTACGGTCGCGCATTTCGTACATTACCGACTGAAAATAAGCACCATTTGCCGAACTGTCCTTAAAACCGATGACCTTTTCATTCTCAGCAATTTTTTTAATTGTTGCGGGTGCAAATGACACTTTGGTATGTGAAGGCATATTGTAAAGATAAATCGGCAGCGTGAGCTGTGGTATCAGGGCTTCGTAAAACTCAATTAACTCATCCTGACCTGCCGCAAAATAATACGGAGGAGCAGAAACCACTGCATCAGCACCATATCCGGCTGCAATACCTGCAAGTTTCAAACTGTCGACCAGCGAAGTATCCGAAATACCGACCAGTAATGGCAGCCTTTTCCGGAGTATTCTGCTTGTCTGCTTAATCATTTCAACTCTAAGATTAAAACTCAAACTCTGCGCTTCACCTGTAGTTCCTAAAATAAAGATACCGTGTACTCCACCCGCAATTACGTGTTCAATCAACCTTTCCAGTCCATTCACATCCAGTGTGTCGTTGTTGAGCAATGGAGTCACAAGTGGCGGAACTATTCCATTAAGTGTTTTTTTCATTACAATTGTTTTTATTTTGTTTGTGTGTTATTTTTAAGTATGTAAAAATGTCCGTCTTCGGCACCTGTCAGCAAGTCGGTTTTTCCGTCGCCGTCCGGGTCGAATGGCGTGGGACTTGTATCGTGGCCGGCAAGCCGAACCGGACTGACATCTCCTTTGTTCACAAAATAGGTGGTATCACCTTCCTGTCTGGTGTTTTCGAAATAGCATACATTTGTGCTGTTGACAAGTAAATCAATCCTTCCATCCCTGTTCCAGTCGGTAAGGGTAAATTTTCGACGTCCCGATTTACCGGCGACACCTCCGTTAAGTTGCAGTAGTTGAGAGTTTTTTCCGATTGGTTTGTTGTTAAGATCGTAAACAGACGGATCTTCAATTTTGAAAACACGTTTTCCGGGCTTTAACCATAATTCTCCGTCTTTTTCGAATCGTTCGTAAAAGGCTAAATAACCTTCCTGATCGAGCATTACCAGATCCGTAAGCCCGTCATTGTTCCAGTCGATTGCATAAGGCGTTGTTCGCCATTGCGTTACAAGGTCGGTCGGACCGGGATTCCACCAGTTCCATACGGGTTTTAGTGCCGCCGTCGTTCCGTAATCCACTTTCACTTTGAAAGGTCCGGTTAGGTTATAAATATCGCCTGTGTTTTTATACCAGCATATTTCACCGAAAATTGAATTGACAATGATATCTTTTTTCCCATCATTGTCCCAATCGGCAACACTAAGTGTGGTATATCCCCACTTGGCTTCGGCCGGTCCCTGAATGGAACCATTTTTTCCGGCCATTATCCGTATTTCTGTACCATTCGATTTCAGCAATACTGGCTGATTCCATGATGGATTCGGTTTTCCGTTTAAATTTTTGATAAATGCAATATTTCCGGCTGAATTTCCCGAAATTATATCCACCAACCCATCGCCGTCCCAATCCACGCTGAACGGTGTAGCCAATGCTCCAAACTTCACATCATCAGCCTTTTGCTTTAAATAAACCGCTGATTCGAAGACAGGCATGTGTTTTTTTACTTTGCCGGTGTTTCGCACGAAAGCTACTCTACCATCTTCATCCCCGACTAATAAATCAACATGCCCATCCAAATCAAAATCAACAGCTACCGGTGTAATCATCTCCACATGAAGTTGTATCAACTTTCCCTTTTCATCCATCAGATATTTACCCTCATCAAATACAGGCGCTGTTTTACTTCCTGTATTGTTATACCATGTGAGCTTATCCAGAAATTCGCCACAGATAAGCTCCGGCTTACCGTCGCCGTTGAAGTCGGCCATATTTACATTCGGTGCACCGTAAGTTTCGAGTATTTTATTGCCCGCTTTTAATTTACCTTTGTTTTTATAAATACCGTTTTCGTTTTCGAGCAGATACACATATCCGCGGAGTGGTCCGTTGGTCCAGTTTCCGTTTTTATCGTAGGCATTGTCCCAGCCATAATCGCCCCAGTCGTCGATTCCCACAAGAATATCCTGATTCTTATCTCCATCAAAATCAACATAACTCCATGTATTGCTGCGCACTTTTGTAAATCCGCTGCCCGGCAGAGTATCCACTTTTATTTTCTTTTGCTTATCGAACAGTTGGACGGTAAAATTCGTGTATTCGGTTCCCTGACGGATGACTCTCAACTCACCGCCGATATAGGAAGCTTTTGTATTCTGAAATGCTTTGTCGGAAAGTTTTACAGCTTTATCAAAAAGCGGTCGGGTTTTCGTCCCGATGTTTTTGTAAAAATAGATGCCTTTGTAAGGTGTATCGGGACACGACATCAAAAGGTCGGTCAATCCATCCTTATCATAATCCACCGGAAGCGGAGTTCCCCACAAACCCACACCCAAATCGGTAATTAATCCGGGATTGTTGTATTTCAAACGGATTTCGTCCGGTGTTTGTGCTTTTGCAAATGAGCATAAAAGCAAAACAATTAATAAATGTGCAACTTTTTCATTCATAATAATTTAACGCTAAATCGATTTAGCTCTTTTTTCAAAAAAAATAGTATAATCGTTTAAAATTCTTAGTTTCTGATTACTTTCCGCGACGAATCACCCGGTATAAGTTCAGGTTCGGAGTAAGCAAAAGTCTTCACTTCAAGTTCGCCCCGTTCAATTTTGTCAACCAGGATATTGGTGGCTTCGGTAGCGATTCTTTCCAATGGTTGCCTGATGTGGGTAACCGAGGAATAAAACAGATTAAACACATCGTTCCGGTTGAAGGCAACCACCGCCAGGTCGTCGGGAATTTTCACATTCATTTCCTTGATGCAATACAAACCTGTAATGGCGAGCATATTGGTGAGGAAAATAACAGCTTCCGTTTTTTTTTCGTGAATCAGTGTTCCCAAAACTGCTTTAATTTCCTCTTTCGAATTCGACAAATCCACCTTTTCGACATTGATATAACTTTCGAGTCCTGCCTTTTTCATTGTATCCTCATATCCTCTGATACGTTCGATCACGTGGTTCATTTCGGTATTATAAGCAATCAGTGCGATATTTTTGTGTCCCTGTTCGATTAAATGACCGGTTGTCAGTTCGGTTGCTCTGTAATTGTTGAGGCATGAGAAACTGACATCGAGTGTCGGAAAATTACGGTCAATCAGCACCAACGGAGTATTGCTCTCGTGCAATTTTCTGATCACCGGTTCCGAACCGTCGCAGGGAACAACAATCAACCCATCCACCCCCTTATTCAGCAACACATCAATCAACCGGCGGGTGTTATTCAGGTCTTCCTGCGAACTGCTGAAAATCACCGTATATCCCAGTTCTTCGGCTCTGCTTTCGACGATACGCGCTATGGACGAATAAAAAGGGTTCGAAATATCCGTTACAATCAAACCGATTAACTGAGTCTTTCCGCCACGCAGATTACGGGCTATAAGGTTCGGCGAATAATTCATACTCAGTGCTGCGTCCTGAACTTTGCGGACCATTTCTTCGCTGATCCTGAATTGTCTGGCTTTTCCGTTCAGTACCACCGAAACCAATGTCGTAGATACGCCCAGCGAATTTGCAACATCTTTAATCGATACTTTTTTTTCTTTTGCCATTTTACGATCGAAATCTTTTGCAAATATATTACTAAATCGGTTTAGCAAATCATTAGTAGTCTACTTTTAACCTTATTTAACTATTCACCTGAGTACAGAATATTTTCCTGCATCAAAATTCAAAAAGCAAGCATCTGGTTTTGTGATTTTTAACCAACCTTACCAAAGCCCGGTTATTTGTGAGGCATTAGTGTAGATCAATGGATAATGAAAAACCGGTGGATTTCAGGCTGAGCAGTAAATGAGTCATTAAATCAGATGAAATTCAGGTTAATAATATTTTTCAAAGCTATTATGAGGATATACAGCAGTTTTGATATGATTTTAAAGGAAAAGTCTGAATGATTTAAATTTCACAAAAACGATTTTTTAACAGATAACAATAAAAATTTAACCAAATTGCCGGATATGTGCATTGTATTTTGTAGCTTTGTGGAAAGTAATTCAAACAGCATTGTATTATGTTGCCCGATCAGACTCCCGAACTAAAATTGCTGCATATACAGTTCGATATCCTGCGGAAGGAATTTTCGGAACTTCTGGAGCGAAAAAACGAAATGCTTACCTATGATGAGCCTTTTCTTACTGCTTTGTATCTGAATGCCATAGGGCAAAGGCTGCATCAGAAATATTGCCTCGGTGTGGAAATAAAAATTCTGTACCGGCGCATACAGCTCATGCAGGCATATATCAACCAAAACGTTTATCCCGACAAAAAGCTGATTGAACAAAAACTGGAAAAACAGTTCAGTGAATTTCAGCAGAAAATAGCTGCCGAAGCCGAAAGGCTGGCGATGGCAAAAAAATTCATGACCGATACCACTTTTTTGCCTCCGCATATTGTTAAAAAAATAAAGGAAGTGTATATTACCATCGTCAAGAGGCTGCACCCCGATATTAATCCCGAAATCACCGAAAAAGAAAAAGATTTGCTGCTGCAGGCACAGGCAGCATACGAACTGAGTAACCTGGACGCATTAAATGCCATTCTGGTGAGCCTGGATTTCAATGCACCGGCCCCGGCAACGGACCCCGCCGGACTGAAAGAACGGGTGGAAAACCTAAAGGAACAGGTGGAGAAATTAAAAACACTGATAACAGAACTGAACACGAAATTTCCGTTCTCCTACCGCGATAAACTGGCAGACGAAGAGTGGATCAAAGCCGAACAGCAAAGTCTGGACAATGACATTGCCTCACTCAGCACCGAAAAAATTAAATACTCCGAATACCTCCTGCTGATGGACGACTGGAAACCGCAGGGATTGAAATAATGCAATGCACTGAAATTTTCTATGTTATGAACGAAATTGTAAAACTCACACCCGAATTAATTGAACTGATAGGCAGTGGTGGCGTGGATGCGCTGTTGCCATTCAGTCGCGAAATTTACCTGTTTGATATAGTGGTAGCAGGAACAGGTTATTGCGAACACGTCGAAGAAATTGAACCACAGCTACAGCCCGACACAGTACTGAAAATGATTCGCCAACCACAAAACGAACACGACCAGTTAGCTATAGGCATTTACCACAGCAATACCCGACTCGGCTGGGTACCAATGGAACACAATACCGTTATCTCCCGCCTGATGGATGCCGGCAAAGCCTTCTTCTGCCGCGTAGTCTACACCAAACGCATCAACGACTGGCTTAAAGTGAAAGTAAAGATTTTTATGGTGGAATGAGTGATAGTGTCGATTACGACGAGTTTTTCATATTACATTTCAAAAGTTAAGCTATATGAGGTGGATTGTAAAAAAGTTTCATTAGTTTTGTATTGTAGCAAATACTAATAGATATGTTGAATTATTATTACGGAGACTCAATAGATGTATTTCTTGAAAAAAGTACAAGCCAAATCATTGGTGAAATCACTTTATCCAACCAATTTGATTCTAATCAGAACACAAATAAATCATGGGTAAGTCAAATTGAGCTTTTGCAATCAAAACTTTCTGGAATGAAAGGACATATTTATTTCGAGTTTAGTATTCCTCGAATGGGAAAGCGTGTTGACTGCTTGTTGATAATCCAAAATGTCATTTTCGTTATTGAATTTAAAGTTGGGGAAAAAGAGTTTCTCAGTGCAAATTTCGAACAAGTATGGGATTATGCCCTTGATTTAAAGAACTTTCATAAACCAAGTCATGATGCGTTGATTGTGCCAATATTGTTGGCAACTGAAGCTAAAGAATTAGATTATCAATTCATCGAAACTATTTATGATGATAAGCTGACAAAGCCTTTTAAAGCGAATAAAAGAAACATTAGAGATATTATAAACCTCTGTTTGATTAATTACGGCAATTCAACCCAAATTGATGCTCTTGATTTTATAACAGGGAGCTATTCGCCAACACCAACTATTATTGAAGCGGCAGTTTCAATGTATAAAAATCATACAGTAGATGAAATAACAAGAAGAGATGCTGATGCTAAAAATCTGACTGCTACCACTTCAACTGTTTCAGACATTATCGACTATGCTCAACAAAATCAGAAGAAGGTAATTTGTTTTGTTACAGGTGTACCTGGTGCAGGAAAAACACTTGTTGGGTTAAACATTGCGACAAAACATTTAGATAACGAGAAAGCCACGACCAGCGTATTCTTGTCAGGTAATGGACCTTTAGTTGCCATTTTACAAGAAGCTCTTACAAGAGATCGTGTGCAGCGTGAAAAAGAAAAAGGTAACAGAATAACAAAAAGCTCTGTCAAAGATAGTGTGAAAGCGTTTATTCAGATCATCCATCATTACAGAGATGCCTATCTTACTGACCCCAAAGCACCATATGATCATGTGGCCATATTTGACGAAGCACAACGAGCATGGAATAAAGAACAGACTATCAATTTCATGCGAAGAAAAAAGAATCAACCCGATTTTAAATACTCAGAGCCTGAATATCTAATATCTTGCTTAAATCGTCATGAAGATTGGGCAGTTGTTGTTTGTTTAGTTGGTGGCGGACAGGAAATAAACACAGGTGAAGCCGGTATATCTGAATGGTTATTCGCCATAAAAAACTCATTTCCACATTGGGAAATATGTATTTCTCCAAACTTAACAGATAGTGAATACGGTGCTATAGATGCAATTGAAGAAATTGAAAAAAGTTGTGTTACCAGATTTGACAAAAGTCTTCATTTGTCTGTCTCAATGCGTTCATACCGTGCTGAGTATGTTTCGCTATTCATTAAGCAGATTTTAGATCTACAACAATCAGAGGCTCAGAAAACCTTACAAAATATACAAAACAAATACCCTATCGTTATAACCCGCGACATTGATAAAGCCAAAAAGTGGTTGAAAGAAAAAGCACGTGGTTCTGAAAGGTATGGTATTGTGGTGTCTTCTCAAGCATATCGTTTAAAACCTTTGGCAATAGACGTTAGAGTTGAAACTGATCCGGTGCATTGGTTCTTAGGCAATAAAGACGATGTGCGTTCTTCATATTTTTTAGAAGATGTTGCTACTGAATTTCAAGTTCAAGGATTAGAATTGGACTGGGCTTGTGTGACATGGGACGGCGACTTACGATATTCAAAAGAAGGATGGAAAACATATTCTTTTGTTGGAAGTAAATGGCAAAATATCAATAAAGAAGAACGCAAGAAATATCTTATAAATGCGTATAGAGTACTTTTGACTAGAGCTAGACAAGGAATGGTAATCGTTATCCCAGAAGGAAATTCAGAAGATCGCACAAGATTACCTGAGTTTTATGATGAAACATACAAATATTTCAAAAAAATTGGAATAAAAGAAATTTAACGATAACTTAATATAAATTTGCTATTTTATTTGTGTGATATTACCCTACTGGCTTCCTATAAGCCTAATCATGCTTCGGCTTTACTTTTAGCAGTAAGTTTGGCGGAGTTGATGGTGGTGAAGCTGTAAACCGCAATTTTCAGAAAAAGCAGAAAAGCTCAGCTGTAGTTAAGATAAATTGTTTATTTTTGTGGACTCGGGTGACTTGTTTGACCAGTATGTGCAACACAGTCAGCTGGGTCAACGAAGTCAACCGTCCTAAAGTAGATAGTTATGGAAAATCAGTTCAGAGAAGATGGCTTTATCCCTAAACACGGAGGATATGAAAATTTGATAACCTTCCAAAAGGCTGATATTATTTTTCACGGGACAAGGTTCTTTTGCAATAAATATATCAGCAAATATGATCGCACTTTCGACCAGATGGTACAGGCTGCCCGCTCGGGCAAGATGAATATTCTGGAAGGAAGCGAAGCATCGGCCACTTCGAAAGAAACTGAAATAAAGCTCACCAATGTGGCCAGAGCATCGCTCAAAGAACTACGGGAGGATTATATGGATTTTATACGATCAAACAAACTTACTTATTGGGATAAAAACCATCCATATTATCAGGCGCTAACGCAAAAACATCTTGTGGCTAACCCTACCTATGAGCTATACCAGAAAGGAATCGAAAGCGATAACCCGGAAGTAGCTGCCAATGTGCTGTATAGCCTGACCAATATCACCATTTACATGCTCAAGCAACAACTCAAGCGTCTGGAGACTGATTTTTTACAGGAGGGCGGGTTGCGTGAGCGAATGACCAAAGCGCGGATCGATTACAGAAATAAGAAGAAATAAAATGGTTCCAGAAAACAAAATACATTTAATGGACAACCGCATACCCATTCACCCCGATCAGCAAGCAATATTGCTCTACAACAGCACGCGGGCCTGCTGAGAGTGTATGTTCTTGAAATGATCAAAAGTCAAACTTTACAGATGCAATAACCCTTTTTCAGTTAGTTTATAGTATAAACACATCTTTATGCGTTAGCCCATGAACACCATCGCCTTTATCGATACAGAAATAGATGCCAAAACCAGAAAGGTATTGGACATTGGGAGCATTCGAAGCGATGGGAATCTGTATCATAAGGCTTCTTTGACTGAGTTTATACCGTTCTTGCTGGGTACCGACTATATTTGCGGGCATAATATACTGAACCACGATTTAAAATATATTGGTCAATCGCTACGACAATCGGAACTTCAGTTGGTAGGTGCTATTGATACCTTGCATCTCTCTCCCTTACTCTTTCCCACCAAGCCTTATCATGCTTTATTAAAGGACGATAAACTCCAAACGGAAGAAGTAAACAATCCGCTGAACGATTCAATCAAGGCCCGAGATTTATTTTACGACGAAGTTTCGGCCTTTATGCGAATGGACGAAACGTTGAAACAGATACTCTACCTGCTGCTGTGGGACAAACGGGAGTTTCGGTCTTTCTTTCGGTTTATAGGTTATAAATGTGTTGCGCAATCGCCCGAACCATTGATTCGTAGTTTGTTTGCGAATGAAATATGCGAACATGCCGATGTGGCAACAATGTTGGCGCAACAGCCTGTGGAACTGGCTTACTGTCTGTCGTTGATTCACTCCTTTATTCATTTCAAAAAGATACATTCCATCACACCTCCGTGGGTACTGAAAAACTATCCGGAAGTGGAACGATTGATGTTGCGCCTCAGGAATAAGCCCTGCATTAGCGGATGTGCCTATTGCAATACCGCACTGGATATTCACAAGGGGTTGAAACGATTCTTTGGATTTGACACTTACCGCACCTATGGCGGTGAACCTTTGCAGGAGAAGGCGGTAAAAGCAGCAGTCGACAACAAATCATTGTTGGCCATCTTCCCTACCGGAGGCGGTAAGTCCATTACCTTTCAGGTTCCGGCACTGATGAGCGGAGATAGTGCGAATGGGCTGACCATTGTTATTTCTCCCCTGCAATCACTGATGAAAGACCAGGTGGATAACCTGGAAAAGAACGGCATTACCGAAGCGGTGACCATCAACGGACTGCTTGACCCGATAGAACGTGCCAAGTCGTTTGAACGGGTGGAAGATGGTTCGGCTTCTATTCTGTATATTTCGCCGGAGTCCTTGCGCTCGAAGTCGATAGAACGACTGATTCTGGGCAGAAAGATTGTGCGTTTTGTAATTGATGAAGCACACTGTTTCTCGGCCTGGGGCCAGGATTTTAGGGTGGATTATCTGTATATCGGTGACTTTATCCGAAACATTCAGGAAAAGAAAAATCTGGAAGACGGCATACCGGTGTCCTGCTTCACGGCTACAGCCAAGCAAAAGGTGATCGAAGATATTTTGCAGTATTTTAGAGAAAAACTATCGATCAATCTCGAAGTGTATAGTTCCAAAGCGTCCAGAACCAACCTCACCTACAAGGTTTTTGAGAAAAACGACGAGGAGGAAAAATATCAAACCGTGAGGGATTTGATAGAAGAAAAGAACTGTCCCACCATTATTTACGTATCGCGAACTCATAGGGCATATACGCTGGCAGAACGGTTGGTGAAAGATGGTTTCAGCGCCCGGCCTTATCACGGAAAAATGGATGCGCAGGAGAAAACGGCCAACCAAAATGCCTTTATTGAAGGCGAAGTGCAGATCATGGTGGCTACCTCGGCCTTTGGCATGGGTGTGGATAAAAAAGACGTGGGGATGGTGATTCACTTTGAAATATCAGATTCACTCGAAAACTATATTCAGGAAGCCGGACGTGCAGGCAGAGATGAAAAGATTGTGGCTGATTGCTTTGTATTGTTTAATGAAGAAGATTTAAGCAAGCACTTTATTTTGTTGAACCAAACGAAACTTTCTATTCGTGAGATTCAGCAAATATGGAAGGCCATCAAAGACATTACCCGATTCCGGTCAACAGTATCTAATTCAGCGTTGGAAATAGCCCGTAAAGCCGGTTGGGATGAAAATGTAGCCGAGATTGAAACCCGTGTAACAACGGCCATTGCAGCACTGGAGGATGCCGGTTATCTGAAACGTGGACAAAATATGCCACGGGTATTTGCCAATAGTATTTTATGCAAGAATGCCCAGGAGGCCATTGAAAAGATTAACCGTTCGGAAAAGTTTCAGGAGCCGCAAAAGGAAAAAGGGGTGCGGATTATCAAGAAACTGCTGTCCAGCAAAAGCCGCAAGCAAAACACCGATGAAGAAGCCGAGTCGAGGGTGGATTATATCAGCGACGATCTGGGTATTGTAAGGGAAGAAGTGATCAATATCATTACGCTTTTACGCGAGGAAAAGATATTGGGCGATGCCAAAGACTTATCTGCCTATATCAAGCGGGGTGAGCAGATCAATCGATCATTAAGTATTGTAGAATCCTATAGTAAAATTGAAAGATTTTTGCTTCCAAAGATGGAAGAACAGGAAAAAACCTTTCATCTGAAAGTCCTGAATGAAGAAGCGGAAACAGACGGTTGTACGGATATCAGCATCCAGAAAATAAAAACGATACTCAACTTCTGGGCTATCAAAAACTGGATAAAGCGCAAAAATCTGGAATACAGCAAAAATCATCTTGTAGCAGTAAGTCTGCACCCGATAGAACTACTCAGGAATAAGCTGGAAAAACGGCACGAACTGGCGCGCTTTATTATTGAATACCTTTATGATAAATGCAATAAGCAAAGTACAGAAGCTGATCAGACCAAAGAAGAATTGTTGGTAGAATTCTCGGTACTTGAACTAAAACTGGCGTATGAATCGGGGCTAAGTCTGTTCAAGCTGAATATCGAGCCTGACGATGTTGAAGATGCCTTGTTTTACCTCTCGCGGATTGAAGCCATCAAAATTGAAGGCGGTTTTCTGGTAGTGTACAACCGACTGACCATTGATAGGATTGAACAAAATAATCAGAAGAGATACACAAAGGATGATTACGAAAAGTTGAACCAGTTCTATGAGAATAAAGTTCAGCAAATTCATATTGTAGGTGAATATGCAAAGAAAATGATCGAGGACTACCGAAGCGCGTTGCAGTTTGTGGATGATTATTTTCAACTAAACTATGGTTCGTTTCTGCAACGATATTTTCCGGGGAGTAAGGCCAACACGCTCAAACTAAAAATGACACCTACCAAGTTCAGGCAGCTGTTTGGTGAACTGTCGCCCACCCAACTAAATATCATCAACGACAATGACTCTAAATACATAGCCGTGGCAGCAGGCCCCGGAAGTGGAAAGACCAGAGTACTGGTGCATAAACTGGCCTCCTTACTTCTGATGGAAGATGTAAAGCACGAACAGCTTTTAATGTTCACTTTCTCAAGAGCAGCTGTAACCGAGTTTAAAAAACGGCTTCATCAACTGATTGGCAATGCGGCCTATTTCGTTGAGATAAAAACCTTTCACTCCTATTGCTTCGATTTGTTGGGCAAAGTAGGCAGTTTGGAGAAATCGGACGATATTTTGAAGAAAACCATTGAGAAAATCAGAAACAATGAAGTGGAAATCAGCCATATTACCAAAACTGTCCTGGTAATTGACGAAGCCCAGGACATGAATGAAGACGAATACAATCTGGTAAAAGCGCTGATGGAAGTCAACGAAGAGATGCGGGTGATTGCTGTAGGCGATGACGACCAGAATATTTTTGAATTCAGAGGTTCGAGTTCAAAGTATCTGGAGAGCTTTATCGTCAACAACCAGGCCACCCGACACGAGCTTTTGGAAAACTACCGGAGTAAAAATAACCTGGTGGAATATACGAATGAATTTTCAAAACAGATAAAACACCGGCTAAAAAGTACCGATATCTTTGCCCGGCAACGGGATAACGGCTTGCTGAAGGTAGTTCGCTATCATACCAATAACCTGATTATACCGATGGTGGATGATATTCTGTCCACTGGCTTATCGGGTACCACTTGTGTATTGACCAAAACCAACGATGAAGCCTTACAAATTGCCGGCCTGTTACTGAAAAATAAGGTGCAGGCGAAGCTAATTCAATCGAACGAAGGATTTAGCTTGTATCATGTGCAGGAAATCAGGTACTTTATCAATCTGTTGAACCTGACGGATGATGTATTTGTGATTTCTAATGATGCCTGGGAGGCTGCCAAAAAGGAAATAGCTTACCATTTCAGAAGCAGCAATCGGCTGGATCTCTGCATGAATCTGATCAGGGATTTTGAACAAAGCAATCCGAAAAAGAAATATAAGTCGGACTTTGATACCTTCGTTCGCGAATCAAAACTGGAAGATTTCTATAACGAAAATGGTGAAACGGTGTTTGTTTCAACGATTCATAAAGCAAAAGGAAAAGAGTTTGACAACGTCTTCATGATGCTCGACAATTATAACGCCGATAGTGATGAAGCTAAACGGGTGTTGTATGTGGGGATGACCCGCGCTAAACGCAATCTGACTATTCATCTGAACACTTATTTACTGGACGCTCCGTCCAAGGTGTTGATAAACAAAATCGAAAACAAAGAGGCATATTTAGCACCCAATGGCATTTCACTGCACCTATCACACAAAGATGTATATTTGGGATATTTTGAATATGTACAAACCAGAATCAGAAATTTAGTCAGTGGCGATACATTGATAATCAAAGAAGAAGGCTGTGCTAACTCCAACGGCGACTTGGTACTGAAATTCTCGCAAAAAACACTGGATAACCTGAAATGTCAGATAGAAAAAGGCTATCGACTGAAAGAAGCCAAAGTCAACTTTATCGTGTATTGGCACAAAGAAGCTACTGACATTGAGATTAAAATAATTTTGCCTGAATTGTATTTGGAGAAAGATGAATGAAATTGGTTAGAAATTAACTTCATTGCCTATGAAAATATGAAGATAATTTTACCCGATAAATTTTTACCACAACCGGAATTTCTTGACTATCACTTTCAGCATATTTTCAGAAAACAGAATCTTTAAAAACATATAAACATTACCGCAGTTTCGGCATCCGTTGCTGTAAGTCAGGATTAATGAACCTGAAAAAACATGACACTGACGAGATAAGCGTTCCAAAGCGAATGTTCACTGGGTAACACTCTCACTAAACCCAAAATTCACCTCCTCTCTCCTACTCTTCTTCGGTTTCGTCAACGGGTTCTTCGCTTTTGCGGAAGGCGGAGGGTGACACACCAAACTGTTCCTTAAAGCATTTGGCAAAATACTTTGGAGAGCTGAAACCAAGCATATAGGTTATATCGGTAATGTTGTACTCAGGATGTTGGGCGAGCATGGCAGCAGCTTTTTTCAACCTCACGGTCACTATAAATTCGTTGGGAGTCTGACCTGTGATGCCTTTGATTTTACTGAACAGCTTGGTACGACCCATGGCCATTTCGCTGGCAAAAACAGGCACATCGAATTCGCTGTTGTCTATGTATTTTTCGATGACCAACTGCGCTTTTTCGAGGAACTCGCGGTCGAGGTTATTGGTGGCTATCAGCCGCGGCGAGAAATCGGTTTGTTTGCTGAACCGGTCCTGCAGCAGTTTCCGTCCGTTGACAAGATTATTGCATCGCGTAATTAATGTTTTGATGTTGAACGGCTTTGTGATATAATCGTCGGCTCCCAGTCTTAATCCTTCGATATTGTACTCCACGGCGGTCTGCGCGGTAAGCAACACCACCGGAATATGGCAAACGTTGAAATTATTCTTGATTTTCGAGCACATTTCACTACCGGACATACGGGGCATCATCACATCGCTCAGCACTATACTCGGCTGGTGTTCGATGGTCATTGCCAGTCCTTCTTCGCCATCGGCAGCAGTGTAGATTTTATATATCGGTTCGAAAACCTGTTTCAGCATTTCGCGCAGTTCGTCGTTGTCCTCCACAATCAGCATTGAGTACTGAAGTTCTTTGTTCTCCGTTTGTTTGCTGATTACTTCCTGCATAAACTCATCATCAATTTCGTTGATTTGCTGCAGGCAGTTGGTGTCAGCATCGACAGTTTCGGTAATGTCTTCCGGGTTAAAATGAGCCGATCCTTTCAACAGGCTGACTGTAAAACGGGTACCAACCTGTGGCTGGCTTTCGACAGCAATATCGGCCGAATGTAGTTCCAGAATATTTTTGGTGAGGGCAAGACCAATGCCGGTACCGGGCACCATATTGCTTATTTGTAATCCGTTTTCGGCCTGATAGAAACGGTCGAAGATTTTTTCGATGGCTTCGGCTGTGATGCCCACACCACTGTCGGTTACCGAAACCTGGACTTTATCCTCAAGTTGTTCGACATGTAAACTAATGGTTCCGTCTTTCGTAGTATATTTGAATGCGTTTGAAATCAGGTTGTAAAACACCTTTTGCATCTGAACCGCATCGAACCACAAAGGGATTTCGCTCTCCTTACAATCAAAATTAAACTGAATTCTGCGGTAATTGGCATATTCGGCAAAGGATAAAAACACTTCGTACAGAAATTTCACAAAATCGTGACGGCTCACCCTGAGTTGCAGATGTCCCTGTTCGCTCTTACGGAATTCAAGCAATTCATTGATTAAACTCTGCATTGTCAGCGTGTTGCGTTTGATACTTAAAATGCGGTTGTAGACCGATGGCTGAATATTATAGGTTTGCAGCAACATATCCACCTGTCCGGCAATCAACGTTAAGGGCGTGCGGAACTCATGCGAGATATTGGTAAAGAACCGCAGTTTCGACTGATTTACTTCCTCGATATGCTCCTTTTGCTTTTTCTCGTACGACAGCGATGTTTCGAGCAACAAACGCGAACGGCTGAAAACAGTGTAACGCCAGATGGCAAATGCAATCAGAAGTACATAGAACAAATAAGCATACCACGCCAGATAAAACGGAGGATAAACCCTGATATCCAAATCGGTGGATGTAATCAGTTCGTTATCGGCAGTCGATATTGCCTGAACAACGAGTTTATATTTGCCCGGGCCGAGATTCATAAAGTTCAGTTTATTGATTCCCTGTGGCAATTCTGTCCAAACGTCAGAAAAACCTTCCAGCTTATAACGGTAAACCGGCTGATTGGCAGGTATATAATTATTGGAGGCGAACTCAATTGTGAGCATGGTTTGCTTGTGATTCAGGCTGATTTTTTTGGTATAAGCCAGCGCATTTTCGAGAATATGAGTTTCGTCGTTGGGTTCAACCAGTTTGTTATTGATCCAGAGATTGACCAGGTTAAGATTAAAAAGCCGATGAGGAATCGATAAATTTTCTTCGTTGAACGACACCATGCCATTCATACCGGTGAGATATATTTCACCATTGTGCGTCAGACACTGACCGCCACTGTAAAGCGAGTTCAACGGAAGGCCGTTTTCGGAACTGAAATTATGAATTTTATTGTTTTCGGGATCCAGCATTGAAAAGCCTTTGGTGGTGGAAATGATCAGGTAGCCGTAACGCGACTCCAGCATATTGCTTACAAAATCGTTGATAAGACCGGATTTTTCGTTATTGTATCGCCGGAATGAATTAGTCTCAGGTAAATAAAGGTTGACGCCACCGCCGCTTGTACCAATCCAGACGCGGCTTTTACTGTCGATCAGAATTTTCGAAGCGTTGTTATTACTTAAACTTGTAGAATCGTTGGCATTAAAAAAATAGGATTCAATTTTACCGTTTTTCAGATTGTATTTGTAAACGCCGTTGAATCCGGCCACCCACAGGTGATTGGATTTATCGATTTTGGCATCCTGAATGAAATTCAGTTTTTTATGAAGCTGAGCTGAGAACAGAGTGAATTGTCTGGTTTTCCGGTCGAACAGGAACAATCCGCCATGTGTACCAATGATTAAATTATTCCCGTATGGCTGGATGGCACTCAGGATATTGGTTTGCGACCATTCGGGTTTAATTTGCCTGAATTGTTCGAAACGTCCGCCGGCAACATTAAGAACGCACAAACCACCGAGATGGGTTGCCAGCCAGAGTTCCCGGGCCTTACGGTCGAAATAAACGGCTTTTATATTATCATTCGACAGGCTGTTGGGATTATTTTCATCGGCTCTGAAGATACGGTAAGTTTTGGTTTTCACATTGTAGTAAATCAGGCCATCGCCCTCTGAACATAAAAAAAGATTTCCGGTGTCGTCTTCCACTATATTGCTGATGACCGGAAAAGGTTTGTTGAGAAAAACGCCGTTTTGAAGATTATGAAAAGTATAGAAATTGATGTCAGGATTGAAGTAGTTAATTCCGCCAAAATAGGTACCTGCCCATATTGTCCCCTGGTTGTCGCGGATCAGTGCCCAAACCGATTCGTTCGAAAGCTGACGGTTATTATAACCTTCTGAATCGTAATGTTTGAACTCTCCGGTTTCGACTGTTAAACGGTCTAATCCTTTTTTGGTACCAATCCACAGGAAACCGTTATTGTCCTCACATACCACCCTTACAAAATTGGAAGACACCGAATTCTCCGGATGTTCGGGATGGTAGGTATAATTGGTAATATTTCCGGCGCGGTCAATCCGGAACAAACCCTTTTCCCATGTAGAAACCCAGCTGTTTTTACGACTGTCCTCGAAGATATTGGCCACCTGACTGCAATCGGGAAGCAACATTCGGATTTTTTTATTCTGGTCAATCACAAAAACACCCGAAGATAAAGTGCCCGCAAGTATCCGTTGATCGGCAGTCTGGTATATCTTGAGAATGGCTGACTTACACTGGCTGATGGTACAATAAAGTTTTTTCTCACCGTCACGGTAAGTATAAAGTCTGTTTTCCTCGGCAATCCACAGATTTTGAATACCATAAGCAATCGCATCGGCACTTTTCCGTTGAATGCATTTCATGGCGGAAGTTCGCAGATCGAATTCATTAATTCCGTTTTGGGTACGAATGTAAACATGTCCGTTCTTGTCACCGCAAAGTGAAAGTATAAGATTTTCGCCCAGTGAGTTCGAATCGTTGGGAACGGGACGAAATACTTCCATGCCGTTTCCGTTGTAACGGTTCAGCCCTTCGCGGGTGGCAAACCACATCGCACCCAGTTCATCCTGGTATATGCTATTGACCGAAAGCTGGGACAAACCCTGCTCAATTCCGATTTTTGAGAAATACAAATCGTTGGCAGCATAAGTACCAACCGAACAAAATACGGTTACGACAACTGCTATAAATTTAAGTATCCTCATATCAGCGGGATTTAAAGGGTTAATTGATAAAGCTTAATGCATAATTAAGAATTCATAATTAAGAATTAAGAATTAAGAATTAAAAAATTATGAATTATGCGAATCAGAAGTTAAATTGCTTTATTCAGCTGGCCGTTTCAGGCTTATTTGAATTTTTTTCCCGATATTAAGATGTCACAGCTACGCTGCTTAATACAATAAATCAGGGGCGTAGCCCTGACATCATGGTAGAATAAAGGACAAAACAGAATTTGAAGGGCGTAGCCCTGACATTTTTTTCATTTAAACCGGGGAAAAAACAATTTCAACCAATGATTCGCATGAATTATGAATTAAAAATTATGAATTACGAATTATGAATTAAATTACGAATTACGAATCAAACATTGATTTACTATTCCGCACATCTTTTCAAAATTTTCTTCCTGACTTCTCAGCAGTCTGAACTGAGCCAGAGAGCGTTGCCAGTTATGTTGCTCATACTGAATTTTATAATAGGTATCGCCGTTGAGGTAATCGCCAAAAAAGCGAACCAGTTGCATATAGCTTAACAATTTTGCTCCGAAGGCCAGATTTTCAAGTTCAACCGGTGTCAGGAAAGTTGCTTTTTTCAGATAACCACGGGTGTAAGCTTCGAAAATAGACATATTCACTCCGATATTGTCTAAATTCCGGTCGTCCTCGGCGCCGGTATTGGCGGCAGTACGCATAAAATCACCAAAATCGGAAAGGACAAAGCCCGGCATTACCGTGTCAAGATCGACGATACAAACAGGTTCATCGTTTTCGTCGAAAAGCATATTGTTTACTTTGGTATCGCAATGGTTGATTCTCTTTGGAAGTTTCCCTTCGCGGAATAATCGTTCGGGCAAACACATGTCCCATGCCCGTTTTTCAATTTCGTCGACCAGCCATTTTGTTTCGTCTAATCGTCCGGCAACATTGTTTTTCACTGCATCTCTGAACTGTTGAAGTCGAAATTCCATGTTATGAAAATCGGGGATGGTTTCAATCAGTTGATCGTGAGGTACATCAGACAGCATGCACTGAAAATCGCCAAAAGCTTCACCTGCCTTGTAAGCCAGCTCAGGCGTAACCACATCGTAACTGTGAGTATTTTCGAGGTTTACATAAACCCGCCAGTAAGCGCCATCGGCATCCTGATAGAAAAGCTTACCATCTTTGGCCGGTATAAGTCTCAGCACTCTTTTTTCGATATCATTTACGCCGGCATCGGCAAGTTTCTGACGTAAATGATCGGTCACAATCTGAATATTCTGTTGCAGACCGGCCACATTTTTGAAAATATGGTGATTAATTTTTTGCAGAAAATAAGATTCGCCTCCGGCTACAGAGCTTTCCACAATGAACGAATCGTTGATATGTCCGATTTTCAACGGAGTAATCCGTGATACTTCGCCTTTAATGGCGAATTGCTGAATAATGTTTTTCATATAGCGCAATAGAATAAGCAATTCGAAATTCGAAGCAAATATAGAGATATTTACTCAGAACCAGCGAACGGCAAAAGAAGTTTGTACAAAGTTATGCATTTTAATGTACAAAATTGTACCTGATTGGCATTAGCAAAAAAAAACATCCGAAGCATTTGAATCTCCGGATGGACCAACTTACCTTAAAAAATCATATTTTTTGACCCGATTAACAATAAAAGTTTCGTGATTAAACAAAGTTTTGTTTGTTCTGAATGTAACTTTCTTACCTATGATTGAAAAGGATTAAATACGAAAGAAAAATCAATGTCATACTTCAAATGGTTCGACCTGTAAGTACCAATCATGGAAATGATATAAGACTAAAAACACAATGTTTGATTATTTGTATTAATAAGTTTAATTAAAAATGTGATAACTCTTTGATTTAAAGGATACAATGTTTCTTTAATGTATAAACCATCATTTCTTTGTTCCCATTTTAATTTTTTGTTAGTACCAAGTAATCTGACAGATTTAATTTCGTGGTTCAGAATTCCTGAATTTTTGCCTAACGATTTAAGGCAAATATCACCGGCAGGTTGCTCCAAACAAAAAGCATAAATTGAATTTCCTTTTGTTGTATAACGCACATCGGTTGATTGATAAGGTCTTACTTCCTTTAATCCGCCAAATTGTCCTTTTTCCTGTACTTCAGTGGTTGATGGTCCTTCACCGTAAACTTTCCACGGACGGGTACCGTAAATACCTTCACCATTAACTTTCATCCATTTGCCGATACCTTTAAGTATATTCAAAACATCAGGTTCCAAATCGCCTTCAGGAGTTTGAACCACATTAATCAGCAAATTTCCGTTTTTGCTTACAATGTCGACAAGCATTTGTATCACTTCGGTGTCTGTTTTGTATTTCTGACCTGTTCGGTAAAACCAATCACCAATGGATGTATCTGTCTGCCACGGATTTTCACTTATACCAATCATTACGCCCCTTTCCACATCCTGAACAAATCGTCCGTTTGATGTTTCTTTACAGGTATACACTACATTTTGTCTTCCATTATTTGCAATCAGACTTTGATTGTAATAATGGGCAATTAAGCTTCTGCCCACACTATCGAAAGGCAATTTGCTATCGGAATAAAGCAAATCCGGTTTATATTTATCCAGCAACTCACGGATATTTTTAAACCATTCGTAATGCCAAACCGGATTTTTAGTGAGCCATTCTGTATCATCTGGAGCAGCCTTTGCATGATATAAATCTTCGTAGCGCGGATCATTTCCATCGAACGGAATTCCTGCTTTATCACCGGTTCTGTCAGCCCGTTTGCTCGTTTGAAACCATGTATAACTGGCTGCTAAATGTTCGGATACTCCAAAATACATTCCTTCCTTTCGTGCTGCGTTTTGCCAAATACCCACCACATCCTTTTTGGGTCCCATTTTTACTGAATTCCAGCGATGAAGGTCAGAATTCCACAAAAAGAAATTATCATGATGAACAGCCATACTAACGAAATATTTAGCTCCAGATTTTTTAAAAAGTTTCATCAGTTTTTCCGGCTGCCAACGTTCTGCTTTCCAAAGAGGGATAATATCCTTGTATCCAAAAACTGATGGGTGTCCGTAATTTTTCAGATGAAAAACATTCTGAGGATGCGGTATGCCTGTAAATACTTTTTTACGTCGATCGAAATTATCACTCTGATAAAGATTACGGGCATACCAATCGCCCTGACGGGGAACAGCCTGAGGTCCCCAATGCGCCCAAATACCAAATTTTGCATCACGAAACCAATCGGGATATTCGTTTTGTTTCAACGATTCGTTGGTAGGTTTAAATTTCCCTGTAGTGATTACAAGACTGTCGGCTTGTGAGAAAACAGACAGTGAAACAGTTAAAACCAGTAGCAAAATTACAATCTTTAATGATAACCTCATATCTTCAATTCAATAATTATTCTTCTACAATAAGCACATCCCAGGGTTTTAATATCAGTTTTTCTCCGGTTTTTACAGCACTACCTGTGAATAAATTGCTTCCTGATTTGAAGAAATTTGTAAACATCTGTGTCTGATCGGAATAATTCAGATAATAGCGTATTGTTTTCCCAAAATCATTGGTCCCGGTTTTCATTGCTATTGGATATTTCAACTGTCTGAACTTATCAATCAAGCCTATTTCTACAGCTTTCTTTTCGAAAATTACCGACTGAATTGAATCGGATACAAGGCAACCTTCATAAATAAAACTGCCTTTACCGAATTTATTTTCGGTGATTGCAGGATATTTTCCAAAAAAAGGATCATTGTAGGTTGCCAATGCTGTAGCTGTTTCGGGAATTATAAATTCAACCCAGGTATTTACCTCATTCTGAGCCGCTCCCACCTTAAAGGGATCATCTTTCAGCGATAATGTTTTGATAGTTGAGTACTCCTGATAGTAGAACCCTGCGGCTTCGCGAAGCGGACCTGGAGCTTTCATGGCACGAACCACATTGTTTTCGTCGCAATAAGCACTTTTTACCGACATTATTACATGTCCGCCATTTTTTACAAAATCGGAAATCTTTTTAAGCACAACATCATCGGCCACATAAAGCGGAGGCACAAAAATCAATTGATAATCAGAAAAATCCGCCTCTTCGGCAAACACAAAATCGACACCAACATTATTTCGATAAGCTGCACGGTGCATTTGTTTCATTACATCAGTGTAGGCGTTATTGTTGTTAATTTGCATGTAGCTCAATCCGAAATTTGAATCACGGCTGTACAAAATTCCAACTTTGTTTTTAATTTTCAGATTTACTAATTTTGTTCCTATTTTTTTCAATTCGTTTCCTACCTGACTCACTTCATTGTAAAAGCGGTTTGGTTCTAAATCGTGCCCCAGAACTCCTTTCCAGTAAGTTTCCAGCCCATAATGCAAGGAATGCCAGTGCCAGTACTGAAGCATATTGGCGCCATTAGCAAAATGCGAATACGCAAATAATCGGGGCTGACCATCAAAAGGCGGATATTGTGTTTTTGAGGTCCAGCCCATAGCCTGAGCATTGGTTTCGGTAATCAGGTAATTGGTTTTGTTAACGCTGCGGTAGAAATCGCCCGACCATGTAACACCTTCACCTTTTGCATTGTGCTGAGTACCGTGATACGCATTCAGGGAAATAACATCCAAACTACGGGTAGCTTCCGGTGCATTTACTTTTTCAACCAAAGTCATGAAATCATGCGTAATAAATTGGTCTGGGCGTTTATATTCAGATACAATTTTGGCCTGCCAGGTCAGAAAATCGCCTACTACTTTTTGTCCATAACGGTCCCATTCCAGTTTATAAGACGGGTGGGTGGCACTATGTCGTGTAGGAAATTCATCCCAATCGTTTAGCGTCATTCCCCAGTAGCTTAGCCCCCACAATTTATTCAGATTTTCGGTCGTTTTGTATTTGTCCTTCATGTAATTCACAAAACCTCTGAAAAAATTGAAATTTGCAGCCCCATAAGTAGTTGTTTCATTATCTACCTGAAAACCAATAATAGCAGGATGTTTGGCATAGTGTTCCATCATTTTACGAATAATCCTTTCAGAATAAAACAAATACGTTGGATTTGTAATGTCAAAATTCTGACGTATACCAAAACCTGCTTTTCCGCCATCGAGTTTCTCGACAAATAAATCGGGGTGACGAAGTGCCATCCACGCCGGAATTGAGTACGTGGGAGTTCCCAGAATTACTTTAATTCCGGCCTTGTGAAATTTATCAATGACTTTGTCGAGCCATTCGAACTCAAATTTTCCTTCCTGTGGTTCATAGAGACTCCAGGTTGATTCACCTACTCGTATTACATTAATTCCGGCGTCTATCATCATTTGAATGTCTTTGTCCAACCTTTCGTACGGCATATACTCGTTATAATACGATACTCCGTAAAGGATGGTATTAAATTTCCGAAATCCGGCATAAGTGTAAATTAGTGGCAATAAAAGCAATACAGCAAGAATTACTTTTCTCATTATACGAATTATTTTTTAAGCTTAATTTTGAACGTAACAACTTTATAAACAGGCATTTTTTTGGGTTTTGTTATAATTAAGGCATCAGGGGTTTGCTCCCATTGGAGTTTTTCTTTACTTCCGAGCATATTAATTGATTTAATTTGATTATCTAAATATTCGGATCCTTCAGCCATTGATTTAATACGTATATCTTCGGTTGGCATTCCCAGGCAAAATGCATACAAATAACCTCCTCGGGTTGTAAAACGAATGTCTTTTTCATCGTATCCAAAATTTTCATCAAACTGACCAAGTTTACGTTCTTCCTTGGGTTTTGTCTTTTCACCATAAACTTTCCATGGGCGACTTTTATAAATTCCTTCGCCGTTAATTTTCATCCACACACCAATTTCGTCTAAAATTTTCAATATTTCATCATCGAGGCTACCATCCGGCTTTTGCACTATATTAATAAGCAAATTGCCATTTTTGCTTACAATGTCAACCAGCATTTGTATCACTTCTGTACTGGTCTTGTATTTCTGATTTTTGCGGTAAAACCATGCTCCGAGCGAAGTATCGGTCTGCCACGGGAACTCACTAATAGATTTTTTCACACCACGTTCCACATCATTTACAAACCGACCTTTGGAATCTTCCTTGCAATTGTAAACCGCCTCGAGTTTACCCATATTTTTTTGCATATCGGTATTATAATAATGAGCTACAAGACTGCGACCGATATCTCCGAACGGTAAATTACTGTCCGAATAAAATAAATCGGGCTTATATTTGTCGAGCATTTGTTTCATCCGGTCAAACCATTCTTTTTGCCATACCGGATTTTTTGTCAGCCAATCCGTATCATCTGCTGCAGCTTTAGCGTGATACAGATCCTGATATTCAGGGTTATTGCCATCGTATAGGACACCTGCTTTGGGACCAATTGAATCAGCACCGTGCGATGGTTGAAACCATGTATAACTGGCTGCGAGGTGTTCTGAGATACCAAAACGTAAACCTTCTTTTCTTGCAGCCTGCTGCCATAGTGCCACCACATCCTTTTTTGGCCCCATGTTTAATGAATTCCAACGACGACCTGAATCCCATAAATCATAGTTGTCGTGGTGTGTTCCAATGGTTACAAAATATTTAGCTCCCACTTTTTTATAGAGTTTCATCAATTGCACAGGATTCCACTTTTCAGCTCTCCAAAGCGGAGCAATGTCCTTGTAACCAACTTCGGACGGGTGACCATACACCTGTTGATGAGTAATATAATCAGGATGAGGTTTACCGGTGTACTTTTTATTTTTTTTATCGTACCAGTTATTGATGTAAATACTTTTCGGATACCAGTCACCACCTTTTTCGATCACGGACTGCGGTCCCCAATGAGCCCAGAAGCCGAGTTTGGCATCGCGAAACCAATCGGGAAACTTATATTGCTGTAAGGATTGGTCGGTTGGTTCAAATTTACCCTTCAGAATTTCCTGAGCCGGCAATGAATTACACATAAGAGAAATTAATCCGATTAAACTAAATTTTAAAAAGTGATTTTTGTTCATAAAGCAAAAAATATATGATTATGATTTAACTTAGAGAAAACACCCTTTACCTAAAGCTGAATCATCGGGCAAAGGGTGTATTACATTAACTATACAACACAATTGGGATTTAATATCTTAAAACTATTTCATATACACTTTTGTAGTTCCATTCAGTGTTTTTACAAAATAAATACCTCTTTGCAACGGGATTTCATTTTGGCTTTTCACATCCCTAACTGAGGCAACTTTTTTACCCGAACAGTCATAAACATCCCCTTCTGATAAAACTAACCGTCCGTTGAGAACATATAAACTTTGGCCGGTATTTATCGTATTCACAGCTGTTGAAATATTATCGACCACTACTTTGAAATTATCGAAATTTCCTTTGTTATTACCGCTGTTCCACGAAGTTGAACTTATGTTCACAAAGAAACCAAAGTTGCTCATGGTTGTGTTAGTGAGCGAACTTTCCACAGTTGCATCTCCAACCTGACTTAACGGAGTTGTGCCGCCGTTGGGATCGGTTGGTCCAGTGCCATCGTTTCTGGCATACAACTTCCAGGTATTGGTGGAAGGTGTGTAAATGACTTTTACACTAAAATAGCCATTTGTGGTAGCCACATCAAACGATGGGCCTATCACAGTTGTAAAGTTGGTATTTGCCCCCATTCCTCCGGTGAATTTTTCTAACCTGACAGCATTTAATGATGTCCCTTTTTTGAGTGTAACAGCATAGCCATCGGCAGTCATAAAATCCTGTCCTGTAGCACAGAGAACAACTGCATATCCATTATCGGTATCTCCGAATCCGTTATCGCCATAGGGTCTGGCACCACGGATATTAAAGGTCCAGATAATATCATTCGTATTTGACGCTAATTTGGTATTAAATGGCGACAGAAAAGTAGCCAAAGAGCCAAAAATATAAGTTCTCCCTCCCAAAGTTGCAGGGACACTACTGGTAGCACCATTATTTATGGCAAGTTGATAATTATTTCCACCAACCAGCTGCGTTACAGCATTCCCCTGGCCGGTTGTAACTTTTGTCCATGTCATTGCAGGAGTTCCTCCGGTGGTCCCGAATGGATTTTCATTTCGGTTAAAGTCCTCGGTAAAAACTGTTGTTTGTGCTAATAAATTGCCAGGCACAAATGCCAGCGAAAATAAAACCGCACGGGCAAAATTAGTGTAACTTTTCTTCATGATATTCTGTTTTTTAAATTTATTTTTCAAATTATTCAACGTATGAACTTAGTAGTGTAAAATTTTTTACCATCCTTCGTCTGTAATTTCAAAACATAAACACCTTTGTTTAACGTTGAAATATTGATGGTTTTGAACATATTATCCAGCAAACCACTTAACAGAAGTTTAGCATTCAAATCGAAAATACTTATTTCCGCCGGTTCAATTTCGCCGTCTAATATCAGATTGTTTTCTGAAATATGGAATGAAATATTCTGTATTTTCGTTTGACCAATAGCTGTAAAAAAATCAACCAAATTGAATCTGTTGATATTTACCAACCGCATTTGATTGGTCATTTCAGTGTATTCGTCGCCACCCATGCTCGTTTGTTTATACATTCCTTTGTTGCTGTCGGTGTCGTCAGAGTATTTAAAATAATGCCAACCTACCACAGTTCCCGATTGAATAAATTCAATACAGGTGTTTTGGTAAAAATACCCACGGTGTGTTTGTGTTTTAACCACCCAACCGGCACCACTGAATCCTGTAACAATTCCCTGTTCGTAAGCGTCATATCCTTTCGTGTAAAATTCGCCGATGATTATTGGTTTATCTATCCATGCTTTATATTTGGTTGAAGATGTTATTTGTTCATTTGGCGAATATAAGTCGTAAAAATTAACCGAAACCACATCACACCATGTTGCAGCCGCTTTTACCACACCTTCCAGATCGCGCGCACCACCGTGCAGACGGCTTCCGAGTGTTATGTGATTAGGATCATATTTTTTCATTGCTTTTGTCGTAATTTCATAATATTTATCAGCCAGCTTTGTAGCAAATTCATTTCTGATTGCAGTTGAAACGGATGAATAGTTATTGACCACCTGAGTGACTGTAAGCCCTTTGGAAATTGCAAAAGTTTTTGCCATTTCATAGGATGGATCACCCGGGTCGAGATCCCGAAGTAATTTCTGAAGCTGATCAGTATGAAATCCAATTTCATTGTCCAAAAAATAACCGAGTAGATTTTTTTCAGTTTTGTAAGCGTCACCAAAGGTTTTAGCCCTCGCATCGCAAAACTCAGCAAATTTCGGATCGAAAACAAAGATGTAGTCAAGCATTGAACCGGTTAAACGGGTTGATGTAGTCGGGTAATAAGATTTCCGGCTTCCAACATAGGTATTGTAGAAATTTACTCTTCGCGTGTACGAAAACTGATTGGTGTGAGTACTATTATAGCGAATGCTTTGTCCTTCGTCCGACATAAAACTTCCGGCTCCATTAAAACCAAGCTCCCATAAACGGTCGTAAACCTTCCCCAGATCTGTATTGTCTGATATGGTGGGTATAGCATTGACGGCAATATTGAAACCGGCTTTACCTTCGGGATCGATGATCCACCAACGGTTATTAATTTTTTTGGTATAGAAAAAACCGGTTGCTGTAGCTGAGGTTTTGTTTGAACTTCCGTAATTGTTTACATCGAGCAATGCCGCATTGGTTATGGTGGAAAAATTAGCAATAAGATTTACAAGTTTGGCCTGACGCGAAACCCAGCTTCCTGTACCTGAAGAATAGCGCGTTTCGAGCGTTATAGTAGACTGAGCCTGTGATAACACACTTATGCAAAGTAAGCAATAAAGTAATATGTTTTTATTCATTATAATTAAATGGAATTTTTTATGACACACAGAATTATTTTTTTAACTGATCGAAATAATTGACAAGTGTGTATGTTTGTGTATTTAATTGTTTCATTTTGTTTATCAATGGTTTGTACCACTCATAATTATTATCGAGCAGTCCTTTATTCGAATCCAGATTGGAAGGATCCACATTTTTGGCTGAAGGATCATTATCCTGATATTTAAACCAGTGCCAGCCTACACAGTCAGGTGAACTCAATAAGCCCAAACAAAAATTCTGATATGCATAACCTCGATCTGTTTGAGTACGAACACAGAAACCGGCTCCGGTTGTATTTGCCAACCCTGAATCCATTCCTTTGGTGTAGAATTCGGTAATCATAAATGGTTTTTCGGCCCATTTTCCCCAATTATCCATGGCATCCTGCTGAGGAGTCCATTCGCCATAATAATTTATCGACACAATATCGCAATAACGACCAGCTGCCTTAACAATTTCCTGATTAAACTTTGCCAGCCAATGCAGGCGACTACCAAGATACATGTGATTGGGGTCGTATTTTTTTATTGCCTGTGATACAATCCGGTAATAACGGTCGGCAACCACACCAATAAATTTATTACGATGCAAATCAGTTATTTCTTCTTTTGTAATTCCATTTTTTTTAATCCATTCCTGAGCAAATTTGCGTCCAGGATCTGTACTGTCTTTCAGGGTTAAATAACCCTCCAGATTTTTCAGAGAAAATGGCAATTCGTTGTCCGAAAAATAACCAAGCAGATTTTTATCATTATTGTTTTGTACCAGACTTTTGAGCTTTTCATCACAAAAAATTTCGAACTCCGGATCAAAAACAAAAACACACTGATTCGGATATCCTGTATTGCCCGGGAGCTGATAAGTTCCACCTCTTTTTCGTCCGTATGAACTCATAAGATTAAGAATCACAGTGTACGAAAACTTCTTTTTATTGCTTTTGTTCCACTCTACAACAGCCTCATTATCACTCCACGAGCCGACTCCGTTAAATCCCGATTCCCAAAGATCAGAATATGTATGTTTAATCCAGTTTTTTCTGTTTTTGAACCTCGCATCAAAAGCATTTTTATTCCTATCCGAACCACCGGTATGAATGGCATTCACAGAGCGTTGAATATTGCAATATCCATCAGGGTCAATCACCCACCATCTGTTATTTATTTTTTCGACCCTATAAAATCCGGTGCCTTTTGTTTTCTGATAAACAAAACTTCCATACCGGTTCATTTTGTCCTTTTTATTTGTATACGATGGCAGGCTGTCAATAAGGGTAGTTTCGAAAGTTGCCCAGGGTTGCCCTCCACTTCGCGACCATCTTTGCGCTTCCACCTGCATCTGTGCCGATGCAGGTGACGCAAATACAATGAGAAAATATAAAAAACAACCAATAACCTGGAAATTAAGCTTAAGCATCAAATTTTATCTTTCAGTGAAAATTACAATACCACTTTAACTGTTTCAATTCCGTCTTTGCCTTTCATATTCAACAAGTACAGCCCTTTAGCCAGGTTATTTGTCTGAATAACAGCTTCATTGCCCTGCAAATTGTCCTTCTGCACGACAGTAGCGTTTACTGACATAATTTCGTAGGAGTCAAATTTTTTCTCCATGGAAATAATTTTAATCAGTTTTTGGACATTATCCACTGAATATTTAAAACTTGTTTCTTTAATATTATTCACGGCATTGACATTTTCGAAGATGGAAGCCCACGATTCGGCTACACGAATACCATCGATGGTGCAAGAAGGTGTATTTCCCGGTTTAGTGTCGCTATTCCGAAAATAGACTGCGGCTAAACCACCAATGATAGGACCGGCTGTAGAATAACGGTAAGCATCCCCTTCAGCCGCATTTTCATAATGCAAAGTTGGTGAAACCGGTGGAGTTGAAGCGGCATTGGGATTAATGTAAAGATCCACTTTATCATCATATCCGGCAGCTATTTCAGAATTCTTATCGGTGCCATTCAAACCTCCCATGGTATATTTCATAACCAGCAGATGTGTTGATCCATTAGTATAATTTCCTGACCATGCTGACATGGCGCTGGAATATTTACCAAGTGCAAACTGAACATTAGTACCGTTCGATTTCACGAAGATACGACCGTAGTAATTAAAATCCGTAGCGTCAGGCGAAGCCTTTATAGCAAAAATAAAATCGTTTATGGTTGCTTCAGTAGTTGTATTACCGAAAGGGACATTGATCAGAAAACTAACATAAAGCGTTTTAGGTCCTGAATATGATTTACCACCGTTATTGTTACAAAAAGATTTAAACACATCTTGTCCGGCAATGCTCTCGTAGGCCATAGCCATACCTTTACCCGACGGAGGATAGCCCGGATAGTATAAATCGATCATAGCAACTGAAAATGCCTGAATATTTGATTTACTGTTATTCAGGGTAAGCCAGCCTGTTAGGGTATTGGCAGCATTATCCGAGCCGGCAACGGCTCCGGCAACCAGTTCGGCTCCCGGTGTATAATCAAATGTTTCTTCGAATAAAAGCTGAGCATTTAAACCCGGACTCATCAAAGCAAAAATTGCAATAATAAAAGGAGTAATTTTTTTTGTTTTCATATCTCTGTTTTTTTAAAGTTAACTGAATAGACAGCAGTTTATGCTGACAAAATTAAATCTGTTTAGATGTGACACACATAAATATAGTGCATTATTATATCAATTTTGTACGTAAATATTCAGTGCTGTTTTTTAATCATAAAATCTGTTCGAAGCAAGAAAGAAACTCACAATTAATCCTTAACGCTTCCTGCGTTAAGGATTAACCGGTGAAATTAATTATAACCTTCGTTTTGCGGGAAGCTGGCTCCCATTTGGTCTAATTCCGACTGAGGAATTGGCCAGCGAACATGATAGGGTTTTATATTTTTACGACAGGTGGTGTCATTAACCATCACAGTTCCATTAGGGAAGGTTGAGAATTCGCCTCCGTATTTCTGAACACGCTCAACTAACAAACCAAGGCGCTTCAATAAATGCCATCGGCTATTTTCAAATGCGAGTTCGCGCGCATTTTCGTCCAGAATCATATCTAATGTTATGGTTCTTGTTTCCTGAGAGTTTCCTGCACGCATCCATGTTTTATTGTAGTATTCCTTCACTTTTGGATGATCACCTCCGTATTTATGAAAATACGCTTCGCAGGCAATCAGATAGGTTTCGGCCAGACGGTATATGATAATATCCTTGTAGGAATTTGATTCATCAACAGTTACTGTCCAACTATCTTTATACTTGGTACAACCAGGATGAAGTGACACATAATATACTGAAGAACTTGTTGTAGTTACAACATCTCCTATTTTTGCACCTGCAGGTAATTTTGTCGGATCATTATAAGTCCATGTATGTTTGTAAAACTCCTTGTATCGTTTATCAGTAAGCTGATTATAGAGGCTAAGCAGGTACGGATTGGGATAAATACGCCCCCAGGTATACGCACCATTTTCAAACGAGCGTACCATTCCCGGAATATTATGGTATTGAGGCATAAAATGTGCATGCATACGATGGCCGGCAAAATAAGTACCTCCATCATAAGAGCCTGCAACCGATTTTGCCCATTGCTGAACCAAAATGGCTTCACTGTGATTTAAATCGCCACCATCAAAAATTTTATTTAAAGCAACCAGCGAATAAACCTGACTATCAAAAATCGCTTCGGTTTGTTTTATCGCTTCATCCCAATCCTGTTCCCACATAGCTACATGGGCTCTGATATGACGGGCTGCACCGTTTGTATAACGTCCGGGCTCCATCGACCTGAGTGGTAAATTCTCAATGGCATAATCCAGATCTTCTTTTATGAGTTTGTACACTTCTTCTTTGGGTGCAGGTCTATATACAATCGAATCGTTTACATTCTCAGGAGTAGTAGTGCGGGTTGTCAGATAGATATTATCGAAACGACGAATTAACCAAAAGTAGGAATGCGCTCTGAATACCTTTGCTTCGGCTACAGCCTGAATAGCAATCGGGTCAGTCATATCCACATTTTTCGAAGCATTAATTACCAGATTTGCGTATCCAATCATGGCATAATGATGTCTCCAAAAAGTGGCTAAACCAGGAGCTGAGGAACCTGTAAAATTAAAATATCGTCCGTACTGATCAACACCTGAACCGCTTCGGGTAGTCGTAATATCGGTACCTCGTTCCAAACTTGAAAAAATAATCGTTTCCGGTTCTGCATTCGATCGTACAATATCCCTGTCACGTGTGTACATTACCGTTACGGCATCGGCCATACCTGCCGGTGTATTTATTATATAGTCGGTCGATATCTGAGTGTAAATTTTTTCGTTCAGAAAATCGGAGCATGAGCTTAATAGTAACAACGTCATGCTGAATATAAGTAACTTTTTCATGTTTTTAATTTTTATTTTTTAAAATGAAATATTTAATCCGAAAGTGAATGTACGTGGCTCCGGATATCCATTCGGACCTGACTCAGGACTATATGATAAAAAGTCGGTCAATGTGATCCAATTGGTAGCCGAAGCATATAATCTGAATTTTTCCATACCAATTTTTCGCGACATTTTCTGAGGTAATGTATAGCCAAGCATTACGTTTCGAAGCCGAACATAAGTACCATCCTGATAAGAAAGTGATTCCATATAAGGCGAAGCTGCATTGTCGTACGGACGAGGAGCTGTATTGGACGGATTTTCAGGAGTCCAGTAATCCACCTTCAATCCGTTTAATTTCCCCTGTAAACTACCACCTGAATTAAAATCGTAGAGATACGCATTTTGACGGATACCACCCTGAACTGTGTAAATATCGAAAGAAAAATCTATGCCTTTGAATCTTAAAGTTGAACCGATTGATCCAATCCAATCCGGCGTACGATCTTTAATTTCACGATCGTTAGGTGTGATGATACTATCTCCATCAATATCCACAATGCGAACATCTCCCGGACGCGCTGTCGGCATATGTGAAGTTGGAATGACCGCAGTATCACTTAATTGCCAGATTCCATCAAACTTGTAACTGTAGTATGAATCCATCGGATGACCGATAAACCATCTGTTATCAACATCATCTTTTGGTTTTCCATTTTCATCCAGTGCACCGTTAAGTGCAATAATCTTATTATTATTTTTACTGAACGAAACATCGACAGTCCATGTTAGGTCTTTTGTTTTTACCGGAACAAAACTTGCTGAAATTTCAATCCCTTTATTTTGTATTTTACCGATATTTACTAACTGACTGCTATATCCGGTGGATTTATTCAACGATCTATTCATCAATAAGTCAGTTGTATTTGTAACGTAATATTCCACCGAACCGGTAATCCGATCGTTTAACAACCCAAAATCAAGTCCCACATTGGTTGAAGTAGAAGTTTCCCATTTCAAGTCAGGATTCCAGAGCTGACTACCCGGAAGATAGCCCACCAATGGATCAAGGGTTCCAAACTGCATGTAATAGGCTTTAACAAGAGCCTGCGATTGATAAGGACCTACAGCCTGATTCCCAACCGAACCATAACTCAGACGTAGTTTTAAATTGGATATTTCATCTACATCTTTTAAAAAGGCTTCTTCGTTGGCTCTCCATGCAAATGAAGCTGCAGGGAAGAATCCGTATTTATTATTGACACCGAAAACTGAAGATCCGTCGATGCGTGCCGATGCCGAAAATAAATATCTGTCCAACAGGTTGTAACGTAAGCGACCCATGTATGAAAGCAAATTACGCGGAGTTATGCTCCGGTCGGCAGGATTTGGTTTCAGTGCCGAGGAGATAGCATTGTAAGTTAACAGGTCGCTGCTAAATCCTGAACCTGAAATGGTATTTTTGGTATCCAGCTGTTTATTGGTACTTTGTACAAGTGTAATATCAAATTTATTTGCTTCGTTAATTTTTTTATCATAAGTCAGGATGTTTTCAATCAGGTACTCGTAACCAAATGCATTCGTAATGGAGGCAGTTCCGCGCAACGTACTTCCTTTTTCGTGTAATCGGTTCTGATAGGTACCTTGTTCGTAGTCGCGACGGTTGAAACTTGTATTGAGACGGTATTTCAATCCTTTTACAATTTCCCAGTCGGCAAAAACATTTAACAACAAACGAAAGGTTTTAGTATTATTCACCGAGTTGGCATTATTCCACATCGGATTCCAGTAAGCATCGGGAGTAACTGAAACCATTTTACCATTATCATCATAAGCCCTGTATAGCGGATTCATGGTAATAAATTCACTAAACTCTCCATCTTCGCTGTTTTTATTAGAATAGGTATAGTTTACATTTACACCCATCGATAGCTTTTTGGTCAGTTTCTGGTCAAAATTAAAACGAATATTAGCACGTTGGTAGTTAGAGTTAGCAACCATACCATTTTGATCGAAGTAACCTATACTTGTTGCAAATTTACTTTTATCACTTCCCGAACGAATACTAAGTGTATGATTATTCAGCATGGCAGGATCGAGTGCCAGATCTTCCCAGTCTGTAAATTTTTTATTTTTAAGTGCATCGAGCATATCAGCTGTAAAAACTGCTGCATCATCGGCATAGATTCCATTGTTGTTCGAACGCCATGCTTCTCTGCGAAGCTGAGCCCATTCTTCACCAGAATAAAATTCGAAGTTCCGTTTCAACTCTTGAACAGACAAGTAAGAGTTCAGGTCAATTTGCATTTTACCTTCCTGTCCGCGATTGGTAGTGACTAAAATTACACCATTCGAAGCCCGGGCTCCATAAATTGACTGTGCGGATGCATCTTTCAATACTTCAACTGATTTTATATCCTGGGCATTGAAATCATCAATGTTGGTAACCGGCACTCCATCAACAATAAATAAAGGTTGATTGCCGCCAGTTAGTGATCGTTTTCCACGAATATAGATATCTGAAGTGCCTCCTGGACGAGCTGAAGATTGAGTAACCTGAACACCTGCAGCTTGTCCGCGAAGCATTTCAGCTACACTTGAGGTGGGAATTGAATTCATGTCTTCTGCCTTCACCGACACTACAGCACCGGTAAGGTCGCTGCGCCGTTGAGTTCCGTAACCAACCACCACAACTTCATCGAGTGCTTTAGAACTTTCAAGCATGACAATTTTCAAAGTTTTTTGGGTTCCGGCAATTACTGTTTGCTTTTCGTAACCTACATAGCTAAACACTAAAACATCCTTAGGACTATCAACTTTAATATTAAAGTTGCCGTTAATATCAGAAATAGTACCATTTAAACTACCTTTCACCATCACACTTACGCCGATCATTGGTTCTCCGTTTTTGTCTTTAATTGAGCCTGATACTGATTGCGACTGGGCAAAAGCAGTTGTGAAAACACTTAAAAATAACAAACAAAACACTGCTTTTTTCAAAAACAACGTTTTGTACCATTTTAAATTAAGATTAACCTGAATTTTCATGATTTTTTATTTGAATTTATATTAGTTTTTGTCTGTTGCAAAATTAGACTACTCCGTGAGGAAGGTTTATAATTATCGTACGTTTTAAAATCAAAATAATTCAAATCTCTTAGGAACACAAAATTTAAAAGGGCAGTTGTAATAATTCAGAATTAACGTACAATTTTAATAGACCTGTGTACCGGTAAATAATTCTTATCAGAAAAGAAACACTATTTTTGTTTTGTTTTTAATATTCTGATCTTATGAAAAAATTCATGTTATTTCTTTTTGTCATGTTCTTCGCAAATATGCTTGTGATTAATGCTGAATCCATTTTCTTTAATCATCTTCGTGGTGAAAACGGACTATCACAGGTATCAGTAAACTCTATATATCAGGATGAGTTTGGAATCATCTGGGTGGGTACACGTTATGGACTGAATAAATATAACGGGAATAAAATTGAACTTTTCAAACATGTAAATGGCGATAACAATTCAATATTTAATAATAATGTTCAGGTCGTTACGGGTGATAAGAAAGGGAATATTTTTCTGAAATGTGAAATGGGACTGGTTGTATACGATTTGATTTCACAGAGAATAACCACCGTCAAAGAAAGTGATATCATCACAATCTCATACGGAAATGACAACCTCTGGGTATGTTCCAACACGACTATTTACAAGTATGACAAGTCAAAGAATCAACTAATTAAATATGCACATTTAAACATCCGCGACATCCGTATTTTCTCTATCAGGGAAAGTTCAACCGGTCAGCTTTACATTGGTACCCGTAACCACGGTTTGTTTGTTATGGATAAAAACAAACGACTGAATAATTTAATTCCCAATATCTATGTGGTCAATTTTTTTGAGGACAGCAAACAGAATATGTGTGTCGCAAGTCAGGACAATGGTTTTTTCATTATTGAAAGAAGTGGCAACATACTACAGATTTCAAAAAAACCAACGGACCCGAACTCGCTTCCTGATAATTTTGTTCGCTCAATTAGTGAAGACGAATTTGGTAATTACTGGATTGGAACATTCAATGGATTATGTCGATACAATCCTTCGCAAAATAAATTTACAACCTACAAACACTCTGAAACCAAACCTTACTCCATAGGAAGTTCCACTATCTGGTGTTTGTTCAAAGACCGCCAGGGAACTATCTGGATTGGCTCGTACTACGGTGGAATTGACTATTTTAATCCTGAATACTCGTTTTTTAATTTTTATGGAGTTGACAATGGAATCAACAGAAGCCTCAGTAGTCCGCTGGTGGGAAAATTAGTCGAAGACAGCAAAGGTAATTTATGGATTGGAACAGAAGGTGAGGGGCTCAACTACCTTAATCGTAAAACGGAAGAAATAAAAATTTTCAAAAACTATTCGCGAGAGTCAAGTGGAATTCCTAAAAACATAAAGGCTCTTTGGATTGACAACGCCACAAATACCCTTTGGATTGGTGCCCATATCGAAGGATTATTCAAAATGAATCTGAACAATTTTCAGACAAAAGCTTTCAGATATAGTCCATCCAACTCCACATCGCTCCGTAATAATTACATACGTGATATCCTGAATTATAACAACAAATTATACCTTGCTTCGCACAACGGAGTTTTGGTTTTCGACCCCAAAACCGAACAATGTACTTTTTTGATAAATAACAAAAAATACGGACTTGAGAATAAGCAAATTTGGGACATGATGCTTGATTCGAAAGCCCGGCTTTGGTTCTCAACTGCTTATGCCGTTTTCCGGTACGATTTCAAAACCAACATATTAAAAAAGTATATTAATGATCCGACAGATAACTCCTCGATAAGTGCAACTTACGTAAATACATTTTTTCAGGACAGTAAAGGTCGGATCTGGATTGGTTCAGCAGGCGGAGGGCTCAATCTGTATAACGATAAAACCGATTCATTCCGCTTTTATAATTCAACAAACTCCGAAATAATTGATGATTACATAGTAGACATCAAAGAATCTAAAACAGGTTATTTACTCATTGCCACCAACAAGGGCTTCTCATTTTTTGATGCCGACAACAGAAAGTTCTTTAATTTTCAGAATCAATCTGTGTTTCCGATTACAGCAATCAACGATGGAGGCCTTTTTGTAACCCGCGATGGAGAAATTTATATAGGAAGTACAAACGGACTGTTTTCGTTTAGGGAAAATCTGCTTAACATTCAACCCAAACCATTCAATATTGTAATTTCGGATATCTATGTAAATAATAAACTCATACGTCCTGATGAGGATGGTGTTTTGGAAAAGTCAATATCTTACCTCGATGAAATCAGCCTGCATCATAATGAAAATGCTATTTCAATTGAATTTTCATGCACCAATTTTGTAAAAGCACTACAAGAAGAGTCTGAATACCAGCTTGTAGGCTTCGATAATGATTGGATTAAATCTAACAAGGGACATTTGATCACCTATACTAATTTAAATCCCGGAAAATATACGCTGAGAATTCGTGCAAAACAAAAAGGTGAAGTATGTGCCGAAACAAGTCTGATTATTCATATTCAACCTCCTTTCTACGCGACCTGGTACGCTTATCTGTTTTATATTCTTTTTGTTACAGGCATTGCTTACACCATGTTACGCATCTATACCTCGAGTATTAAATTAAAAGTTTCGCTCGATTATGAAAAAAAAGAACGCGAACAAATCGAAGACCTGAACCAATCGAAACTAAGATTTTTCACCAACATATCGCATGAATTCAGAACTCCGCTAACTCTTATTATCAGTCAGATAGAGTCGCTGCTACAATCCACATCACTTCAGAGTTCACTTTATAACCGCATCCTGAGTGTACACAAAAATGCACTGCGTATGGGTAAACTAATCAATGAGTTGCTCGATTTCCGGAAACAGGAACAGGGATTTCTGCAAATAAAAGTGTCAGAACAGGATTTGATAAAATTTCTGAACGAAATTGTACTCACATTCAAAGAATATGCAGATCACAGGCGGATTACATTCAGTTTTAAACATTCCGAACCCGAACTGAAGGTATGGTTTGATACAAATCAAATGGAAAAGGTAATCTACAACTTACTATCGAATGCCTTTAAATTTACACCTGATGACGGTGAGATAACTGTTGACGTAGTTGTAAATGGTAAAGTAGTTAATGTGATTGTGGCTGATAATGGTCCGGGTATACAACCCAAAGATATGAACCGGATTTTCGATCGTTTTTATCAGGCTGAAAACAATCTGAGTCAGGATATTAACTCCCGGGGTACAGGGATTGGGCTGGCACTCGCAAAAGGTATTGTTGAATTGCACTGCGGTACAATTATTAACGAAAACAGGTCCGAAGGTGGTAGCCGTTTCATAGTTTCATTATTGATGAATGACGATCATTTTAAGCCCGAACAAAAACTAAGCGGAAGCCAGCTAATTTCGACATACGAAATAAATTACACTAAACCGGATGAAACATTTCTAAACGAAATCATCGGGTCACAAAACCTTAATGCAGGGAAAAAGTACAAAATACTTGTCATTGAAGACAATCCTGAAATACTAAACATGCTGGTACAGATTTTCACTCCGATTTACGAAGTGCATACGGCTGTGAATGGGAAAGATGGTCTCGGAAAAACAAAAGAAATTCATCCTGATATCATAGTAAGCGATGTGATGATGCCCGAAATGTCAGGCATTGAAATGTGTAGTAAAATTAAAACAAATCTTGAAATCTGTCACATTCCGGTTGTTCTGCTTACTGCCCGTACAGCTATTGAATATACTATTGAAGGCTTGCGCACAGGTGCCGACGATTATCTGACTAAACCGTTCGAGACACGATTGCTTATTGCCCGCTGTAATAATCTGATAAACACGCGAAAACAACTTCAGGCAAAATATAGTCGACAGGCTGATGCTGAAGTGAATACTGTCGCAACCAACAGTTTGGATCAGAAATTCCTGACAAGAGCTATTGAAGTAGTTGAGAAAACACTTGATAAAACTAATTTCGATGTCAATCTTTTTGCACAGGAAATGATGATGGGCAGAACAGCGTTTTTTCAGAAATTGAAGGGGATAACAGGACAAACACCTATCGAATTTGTTACTAACATACGACTTAAAAAGAGTCTCAAAATGCTGATTGAAGAGCCGGAAATGAGCATTACAGACATTTGTTACAAATTAGGATTTTCATCGCCAAGCTATTTCACTAAATGTTTCCGGGAAGTATTCGGGGTTACTCCTGCAAAATATCGAAAAGATAACCTGTCTGTAAATGAAAAAGGGTAACGTTTTCAATAATAGTTGTTATTTTCTCAATTCCTGTCTTCAATTATGATATACAAAATAAGGAAACTACATTATATAGAAAAGTTTGCTGAACCTCGTTTCCGTAAACTTTTCTATAATACAATGCTATAAAGAGTTTCAGAAATTTTTACCAACTATTTTTGGGACATGTGCCCGAAAAAGATATTTTTTTACTAATAATTCCTGTAAACTCTTATTGCGTTTAAAACTGGCTCTCCCAGATTTTTTTCAAAGTTAATGCTTATTCCGATACCATCGCGGACATCAACCACAAACTTCTTATCGATAGCACGAAGTTCGCCATATTGTTCAGCTATATTGAAATTTTTCAGTACCGTCTGACCATTGATGCTAACGTTAAAACTGCGCGGCTGAGTTTTTTCGACAACAGCGTCGTTGCCAAGATTATAAAGCGACTGTCGCTCTTTTTCAGTTTGCAATTCAGCCCAATACATAGTTATGGTATATGTACCATTTGGAACATCCAGTTTAAACGCTCCAATATTATTCCGCATGGTTTGAAAAACCGGATCATTTGTTGTGCCAAGCACATCAAAGTCAGAGCCCGGTTGAACACCGAATTTTGTTTTCTTTTCATATGCACTTCCACCAACGTATCCCCAGCTACCTGGTTTGTACTCCTGCTCAGGCAACCATATTACAGATGTGGTTTTGTCTTCGAAATAACGTTTTGATCCTAACATTACGTTAATCGAAGCAAAAGGTTGTGTCTCACTTTTCAAATTATACGGAACGGCTCTGAAATCAATTTTAAGCTGGTCTCGAATCATGGTATTATCTTTTGCTGAACAAGCATCCAGTAGATTCAACCCATTTACAAAAGGCACATTAAACTGAGCTATATAGTTATTTACTAATTGTTTACCTACACTTTTCCCGTTAACAAACAGTTCGACATCGGGTTGATTGGTATATATTTTTACCGGTTGAAAACACTGACCATTTTTATCTGCATTGCCTCCTCTTATTTTCCAGTTCATTCCTCCGATTGACAATACCGGTGTCTTTGATAAAATTGCCCTGTATTGCAGGTAAGTATCTTTCAGCTCTCTGGTTAAAGTCGTAATCCCTTTGCTGTTGACATGAGGAACGGCGTTGACTCTGTCCTCCGAATAAAAATCATTAAGATTCCAGATGGTAGCACCCACCACGTATTTTCGCTCCATAATTGCTTTGATGTAAAACTCGTGATACAAATTAGCATATTCAGCAGTATAATCAAAACGCTGTGGAAACAAACTGTGAAGTCTTGGGTCAACATCAGCTCCGTATTCTGTTATTATCATTGGTTTAGATGGTAATTTATTGTTTAACTGATCCAGATAATTTCCAAAGCCCTCAAAACTACCACTATACCAACCCTGATAAAGATTCCAACCCAATAATTTTGGTATTAATGTTAATCCTGCTTTTTGATATATATCAAAATTTGCATGAAAGGAAATAAGTGTATATCGTGAAGGGTCATCTTCGGTTATTTGTTTCTCAAGCTTCTGTGCAAGTGTTTTCACGGCAAATAAATACGCGTTTTGTTCAACAGAATCTTTGAGTACAGGCATTTTAAGTAACACTTCGTTCATGTATGCCCAAACAAGTACCGAAGGATGATTAAACTCCTGCATAACCATTTCGCGGGCCATGTTCAATGTCGTTGTAGTAAACCCTTCGCTGGCGTTAATTTCATTGACTACCGGAATTTCAACCGAGCATATAATTCCCAGCTTATCACACATTTCCATTACAGTCGGATCTTGTGGATAATGCGAAACACGTAAAAAATTACCTCCCATATCTTTCAAAAGTTTTATATCACGCACATGCATTTCGTCGGTGAGTGCGTTACCTTTTTCAAAATAACATTGATGCCGGTTTGTGCCAATCAGCTTGAGAGACTTACCGTTTAACAGAAAACCTTTATCCACCGAGAACTCGTACCACCGAAAACCGAGTGGTTCACTTACTTCATCGAGCAACCGGTTGGTTTTTGTGTCATACAAACGGGTTACCACCGTGTAAAGGACAGGTGAATCGGGACTCCAAAGCTCAGGATGTTCAATTTTAACATCTTTTATTTCAATCGTTTTATTCTCATTTGGATAAGTTTTCACAGGGGTTGATCTGGTAAAAATAACCTTACCTATATTCGAATAAATTGAATTCTCAAGCCTGATTGTAGAAACATCAACAGCATCGTTGGTCAATATCGTTTTAATGGTAACACGTGATTCGTTTTCGTTTACATGGGGTGTAGTGATAAAAACACCCGATGAGGCAAAATGCTCGGTTGCTATATGTTGATTTTCGGTTACAAGGAGGTAAACATCTCGATAAATTCCGCCAAAAAAAGTAAAATCGGCTGAAAGAGGTGGAATATTTTCGTTAAAACGGTTACTGACTTTTATAGCAAGCATATTCTTTTCTCCAGTTTTAATGAACGTAGTGATATTAAAACAAAAACGGGTATATCCACCCGAATGTATACCGGCCAATGCACCGTTTACATACACTTCAGTTTCCTGATTGGCTCCTTCGAAATAGATAAAAATCTGTTTCCCATTCATTGAGGTTGGAATGTCTAAATTCCTGCGATACCAACCTGTACCACGATAAAAACCAGGGGTTTCATCGTCGGTATCTTTGTTGTTCCACGTATGAGGAAACGATATTATTTCCCAATCAGAATCGTTGGCTTGAATTGATGCTGCATTTTGAAAGTCACCTTTAAAAAACTTCCATGTTTCATTGATCGAAAACTTCAGACGTGGACTTCCATGCACCAAAAAACCTGCGTAAAACACACAAACAACTACGAACAAAAAAATTCGTTTCATATCTTTATTCTGATTTAATTCCAATAATTTTCTTTTTAATTTAATTTTTACAACCGGATAAGTTTTAACAACACCACATCATTTTCATTTACAGGCAATTGATAAGTAAATTTTCCTTCCGGTTTTATCTCAATTATTTCATTAACAGATGGTAAACCAGCATTAATGTCCTTAATCACTTTCACTTGCTGAATGGTGAGTTGCGCTGGTGAACCCATCTGCATATAAGTTGAGTAAGCATCATTGTTTTTATAGCCGACACGTGTCAATTGTAACGCATATTTACCTGCCGGAATATTTGATAAATTCACACATGTTGTTCCTTTGGGTTTTGAAGGCAAATCTCTTTTATAAAAAACCTGATTGATAACACTGTCGCCCGGATGTGTGAGCGTAAAATCCCAGAACAGTACCTGTATATCACCTTTTGTATTTCGGCAAACCCACGAAGCCGCATCTTTATTTAGCAGCTCTGTATTTCCCATTTCATTCAGAAATTTATAAACATAAAAAGCCGGTTTTTTAATCGTTTGATAATTCAACAGACCAAATCCGCCATGAAATGGTGTTGGTTTTGGCCCCTGTTCTTCAAAAATATCTGTAAAAACCCAATACGACATTGAAGCCGCAAAAGTTTCAGTTCCCTTAATTTTATCAAGAATAAATGCTGCCGAATGATAACTGTCGTGTATTGGGTCAGTGGGAGTATAAGATGCGCTCCATTCAGTATAATGTAACTCCAGATTTGGCTTTGTTGAGGCTTTAATTTTATTGAATGAATTGATTACATCCTGTGTAATTGATTTTATATTCCGGCTAAGAATTGTTCCGGTCTCACCGGTAGCATCGAAAAATCCTTTTGTAACAGCATAGGTATGCGTAGCTATAAAATCGAGCGGTATATTATTAGTGGTGCAGTGTTCAATTGTTTCTTTCACCCAACCATTCCCTGCAGTAGCCGGACCACCAACTTTATAATCAGGATTTACAGTTTTGACTGCCTTTGCAGCAGTGTCGTACATTTTAAAATACTCATTTATGTCCAAAGTGAAAAAATAAGGATGATTAGGTTCGTTCCAAACTTCGAAATACCAGGTTTTAACTTCTTCAACACCATATCGTTCGGTAAAATGTTCTGTAAGCGCTTTAATTAAATTGTACCATTTCTCATACGATTTTGGAGGTGTAATATTGCCTTTCCACCAGAAAACAGTCTTGTCTCCACTGGCAAGCGCCGATGGCATAAAAGTTAATTCAACAAAAGGTTTTATTTTTATGCTCAGTAAAAAGTCATAGAGTTGATCTATATATTGCCAGTTGTAAAAGGGTTTTCCTGTATTATCCTCGAAATAAACGCCCATATCATCGTGCATCAAACCATGCATTCGGATGTATTCAAAACCACACTCGTTTTTTATCAGCCGGAGTTGATCCTGCCAGTCTGCACGAAGCCCTTCATTTGCGCGACCTGCCCCCACACATTTTTGCCAAATTTTACAGGTCGCACCTTTTTCACGGGCAAAATCAGCTTCTATAATCCTTAATGTCGGATTTTTGGGAATATCTTCTATATTTTTTTTAACTGAAAATAAGTTAGGGCTGATAAGGAACAAAACAATGGTTAGTAAATAAATTTTTTTTCTTTTTATCATGGATTTAAATTTTATTCAGATGATCAGTTTTCGAAAGCAAAAGTAAATTATTAGCGATTTTTGCAATATAAATATCATCCGTTAAACTGATAAAATAATTCGTTAATGAATGTACAATTTAAAAAATTATAAAGAAATTGAAGTTTAAAAAAGGGGCTTAGAGATTTGGATAAATCTACATAAACCCCTGTGATTCAATATACATAATTTCATATAATTATACTCCTAACGGTTTATCGGATAAACAGACAGGAGTTTTAAAATCATTTATTCTCAAAATACTCATATCACCCGGATCATCAGGGTACGACATTAATACAAGCGATATTTCGCTGTCCAGACTTATAATTTCCAATGTCGGAACAGTATAATTTCTTTTTTCGGTTGGTATCTTTGGTGTATTCATCTTTATTGTGTAGTCATTAATTAGTAGGCATTTACTTTAAATTCAGCGTTTACTTGCGGAGTTGAAATTTTCAGAATATACATTCCTGAACGGGGAAGTCTTATACTGTTGGTGGATGCATTTACGGAGGATTCTAATATTTTGCGTCCCATCATATCAAAAACAGTGACAAAACACTTGTTATACATTCCTTCAATCTCAATATTTAAACCATTGACATGAAGCCTGATATCTTTGGAAGCAGGCAAATTATTTAATCTGGTAGTAGCATCAGAGCCAGTATATATTTTAAATCGGTTGGCAATGTTTCCGCTTTGTGACGCGTAAAATTCATATTCTTTATCATTATCTGTATTAACATATCTTCCTTCTTCTGAATCGTAGAGCAACATGGTGCTGACAGCCTGTTTCTCCCATTTTAACTTATATATACCGCTTTCCGACAAACGTAACGCTATATGTACAACCGAGTTTTGCGGTACACTGTTGATGGCTAACTTTGTATTACCTGAAACAGAGTAAATCTGGGGTACGGTTGAGCTGAACGGGAACATTTGCTCAGCATCATATTGAGAATCGTATCCCTCGGTTGCCAAATCGTTAATACGAATTTTTGTAGTATATTCGTTTGAACCCGCTATTAATTTCAAATGAATTCTATCAGGTGTGGTATCAATTTTACGGCGTGGTGACAAAAACGGATTGGAAGCAACAACAGTCATATTTCTTGCAGCTCCTGTCTTAATAAATACCGCTCTGAAAGGATATTCAATCAATGTTCCATCTGTTTCATCATCAACATTATAGGTCGTTCCGTTATATGAGTACCTGAATTCTCCTGTGTTCAACATTGTGGTTGCGTTTGCTAATACCGGACTTACCACAAAGTTCCACCCACTGTGATTGGCCGAACCTGTTCCGGTATTATAAGTCAGGGCTCTATCGTTCGATGCCGCAAATGCATCTGTAGCCGGATTTTGAGCCGTTTCGAAAACAAGATCGGCAGCTGATGCAATGATATAACCTTCACCAGCAACAGTTGGTAATGTTGAGAACTCTTCCCAACCCGACTGACCATTGGCTCGTTTATCTATATTGTATCTTGCCATATGATAATCTGTGTTCAAAATTGCCGGTGTAAGCCCATCAGCTTTATATATAGCAGAAATGGGAAATGGAAAGCCTACAAAACGCCACACGTTGGCATTTGTAAATTTTACTTTTAATCTGATTTTATCACTTACTGTAAAAGCAGCCTGTTTAATAAATTGAGTACTTTGAGTATCAGAAAAACTGTTTATAATAAGGTTTTTACAACTTGCAGCCGAAGTATTTCTGACAATAGCAGTGTAAGGTAGTTCCACATCATAGTTTGAAGCAGGAGTGAAACCCTGTGTCCAGTTGGATCCTGTATTCCAGTCAAACTGATTGGAGATTGGGATAAAAGTGCGATTGTCAACCACAACTTTGAAATTGTCGAAATTTCCTTTGTTGTTACCACTGTTCCAGGATGTGGATTGGTGATTTACAAAGAAACCGCAGTGTGTCATCGCACTTCCGGTATAAGTGTTATCCACGACTTCTGTTCCTACTTGTGTTAGTGTACCCGATTCCGGATCTAATGGCGAAGACCCATCTATTCTTGCATACATTTTCCATGTATTTGTCAGAGCCGTATAAACTACTTTTACACTAAAGTAATGATTAGTTCCTGATGAAAGTAAATCAGTAGATGGTCCGATTAAAGTAGTTAAGTTAGAGTTGTTTGTTAAGCCTCCTGAGAACCGTTCTAATCTTACTGCATTATAAAGAGTACCTTTTCTTAATGTTACTGCATATCCGTTAGCTGCAAGAAAATCTGATCCGGTTGCACATAAAACAACTGCATAACCAAAATAATTTGCAGAAGCATTGAAGCCATTATCACCTGTAGTCCGTCCAGTTCTAATGTTAAAAGTCCAAACAATATCATCCTTATTGGAAGATAAATTCGGGTTAAATGGACTCCAAAAAGTATTCAATGATCCATAAAGATAAGTTCTTCCTGTGCTGGTAGCAGCAGCCGTACTGGTAGCACCGTTATATATTGCAAGTCTGAAGTTTGGACTCGTACCTTCGGTTTTTGTATATCCTTGTGAAGTTGTCACGGTGGTCCATGTCATTTCAGGTGTACCACCGATTGTTCCCAGCGGATCTCTGTTAAAGTTATCCGTAAATACCGTTGTTTGCCCTGTTACTTCCCGGCCTGAGAGCAAAAGAATGAAAATAAGTACCAGAATATTGAAATTTGCAGATAATCGGAAATCTGATTTCCAAAAACTGAGATGTTGTAAGTAATTTTTTTTCATAAGATAGCATTTAATTTTAACTTTTTGTTGCGTGAAGTTATTTGCATTTTTCGACGATACAAAAATAGAGCTACCCTGAGGGTAACTCTGTAAAAATTGTGCGATTATCTTATAAAATAATTCGAAAATATAGCTAAGGTTCAAATCTGTATTTATTGAACAAAGCGATATTCAATCATCAAAGCGATTTGAAGTGATTTGCTCTTATTTTATATAAAACAGATTAAAAATTCATATCAAATCAATAATTATATTTGAAGGAATATTATTGGATTTAATAATTATAAAAAAAAGTGTAAGAATCTAAAACAACCCGAATAAGAGCATTTTGAATTGTATTTTGGACGGGTTTGACAATCTACATTAAAACTAACACTTCATTCTGTTTAATAAATTTTGTCATTTCCTTTATTTCTTCAGCACCACTTCACGCGTCATGCCATGCTGACATTTGACCAGCAGAGTGGTTGTTCCTTTTTCAGATTTGAGGATCGAGATGAATTCGGATTTTCCTACTGTTTTCCACGTTCCCTTTATCTGTACTTCTACAGTAGATACTGCCGAATCGTTACTGATCCATGGCATGGAATATACGCTGCGTTCGAGGGGTTTACCGTTTACATCATAACTGAGGTCGGGTTTTCCATTGTAGAAATGTAAATCGGGATCGCAAATGCTGATCAACATCTGTCCATTTGCTGACCCGGAGGTCATTAGCATACAAGGAGCGCTTACTTCAATCACTTCAGTTTTAGCTTTAATTTTTCCTGCTTCGAAAAGCGCATAACCGGTTGCTTTTGTCTTTTTATCGAGTACAATATGAGCCGCTGAATCGTGTTGCAGTACCGTGTAGGGCAGGTCAGTTTTCGAAACAAATGATTTGGACACTGAAGCAAGTTCGTTTACAGAAGGCTGAACCAGTACCATGTATTCGTAAGCAGCATTGTGTGGGGCGACACCATGGTCGATGGCAGCCAGTGCAAAATTATTTTGCGTGGGCTCGTCGGTTTCTTCATCGAGTGAATTCTGAAGTGATTTACTGAATTTTATATTTCCGTTTTTAACAAAAAACCAGTTATTTAAACCATCACCTGTGAAAATTTTTGAATTCACGGTACTTTCACTATAAGGGAAATCAGTAATTTCGCGTCCGTTCACATTGATGGCCTGATTTGTTTCAGGTAAAAACACCTGATACAAAGTGGTATGAACAGCTTTCCCGCTCAAATCCGAACGAATACCGGAACCCAAAGCCACAATACGGTTATCGAAAAAGAAATAAGATTTACGGGCATGTAACGAACCATTGTATTTAGCATTTTCGTGCAGCTTCATGGCGAAGATTCCCTGTTGGTTCCGGTGCGAGAGACTACCTGCAAAAGCTTCGTCGGACAATAACATTTCCTCGTAACCCGATTCGGCATCTAAGTTTTTCACATCGGCCCTCAGTTCTTTCATTGGCAAAACGGCAGCAGTTGTACCGGGAAAATGATTCCAGTCCCAGCCCTTCTGATTGAAACCCGAGCCAAAGTTCGAAACGGGATTTCCGGTTGCCAGTATCTGAAGGTTACCATGATTGAGGTAACGGCCGTACAAATTGGCACCCACATAGGTTTCGGTAGCCCACAGGTAACGGCTGAAACCCATGGCTGTCGCCAGCCAGTTGTCGCGACGGTGCACGTTGAGACAAGAATAATTGTAACTCCGGTTGCCGTTGGGTGCCTTCTCGGGCTGAATTCCCTGCGCTTTGAACTGTTGAACAAATTTTGCCTTCGGATTTGTTTCGAGTCGCAGATAAGCAGCTGCAAGTTCAGAGTCGGTTTTAGCCGAATAATCGGGCGTGCCGGTGGAAGCCAACAATGCATAATGTTCGGTAAACAAATGGCCCTTACCATCAGGATGACGTCCGGAGAGTGAAAGAGGCCAGGTTTGGAGATTACAGTAATTGCGCATTGACAGCAATGCATTTTTCAGATGATTTCGTCCCACACTATCGGGTTGAAAATCTGTATTACACATTAAAACATTGGCAGTCACTGCCCCTTCGAGTCCGCCGACTGCATAAGCCGGATAATTATGCCGGTGATGGTAAATTGAACCATCGGGCTTAAATCCATCCTCAGTACCCGGCGTAAACAGGAAACCATTGTCGATCCAGCGTTTAAGGGCAATCAGATAAGTTACTTTCATGGAAGAAGTATCGTCGAGCATCAAAATTCCTGACAGTCGCGCGATTAAACTTGTATTGAATGCATCGATATCCATGCCGGGAGCCTCAGGTTTGGTTTTGATTTCACCGGTACCGGCAAACCATTCCATTGCCTGCTGAACTTCAGAATCGATTTTTGCATTTCGGAGCGGCTGTTTCATAAGAAAAGCTGCAGTGTAGTAATTACGCATGCTGTAGCCCAAATGGTGAAGAGTCCCGAGTGCGCTTCCGGCCTGAAAACCCTGATCGAGCAAATGTCGCATAAGCATCACAAACATGTCGGCAATTTTTTGTTTTTCTTCAGGATTCGGGTTTAAATGATATGAAACCGCCATATTGAGTAATAATTTATTACATTCGCTCACTCCCATCGGATTTGCATACAGCAATTTATAATTTTCGGCTCCGAGGTATTCATAGGTTTCGCCATAACGCTCGAAAAATACCGGCAACCCATACAACGAGCCATCGGCATTTACGGTGATTCCATAAGCGTTAAACGATTCGGTAAGCCGTATTAGGGGTATTGCCTTTTTACCTTCGAGCAAAAATCCGGTCAGGCGTTTTTCTATGGTTTTAACACTTTGGATGTCGGTGGAGGCCAAAGTAGCAGGAACAGGCAGGTCAAAACTTTTGTTCCATGAACGTAACAAAACAAGCCAGTGATTGGTGGTCGACGGGTTGATATAAGGAGCCTGAAAATCGGCAGTGTGCTGTCGTACATCCTGCAGGGAAGCAAGGATGATATGATCGAACAACAGTTCGCCCGATGGCAGAGAAGGTGCAGTAACCCGCATTTCGTCCATGCCCGTTTCAGGTTTTCCCTGCATATCGCGGTCGAAAGCTATCCATGCGCCACGCCAACCGGTAAAATTCAGTCCGTATTCGAACCACGAACAAACCCGTCCCTTTTTCAGAAATTCGACTTTTAATTTTGCATCCTTCAACGGAGTCCGCGAATAGACCCAGAACACAAAAGTAGCGACTGAATTATCTTTGCTTTTGTTATTGTGGGGCTGATAAGCAACCGGTTGTTTTATACTCCACTGAGCATTGGGTGCACTCCACTTCCACACCAGACTTTTGGACAAATGTTTGAAATGTTCGCCGGTAATTGAAAATTGTGAGTTATTATCGCCCGTGACCGGGAAAATTCCTTCTTCAAACGAAAGAATAGCCGGATTTGTGAATTGTACCGGTTGAGCGGTTGAATTTAATGAGAGAATCAACAAAAAAATAAAAACCGGAAACACAATTACTTTCTTCATTATATCAGAATTCAATTTGTTAGCTGACAATTAAATTTTCTCTAATGCCTTCTTCCTTGTCAGTGCTTCTAAGAAATAATAATCGGCATAATTCAGCGGAGCATCAATTTCGCTACCGTGAGGAATGCTCCCTACCGAGTGCATCAACAGAAAATTACCATTGGTCCCGACGATGGCGCGGTATTTATCGCCCGAGAGCGAAGCAATGATTTTATCGGCCGTTTTTTTATAGTCAGGATTTCCGAAAGTACTTAATTCGTAGAGTGCCGAGGCCATGATAGCAGCCGCCGAAACATCACGCGGTTCGTTAGGTATGTTGGGTGCATTAAAATCCCAGTATGGAATCAGATCGTCGGGCATGGTTTTATTTTTAAAGATATAATTGTAAATCTTACCTGCAAAGTCGAGGTATTTTTCGTCTTTTGTTTCGCGGTAACAAACAGTAAAACCGTATAAAGCCCAGGCCTGACCGCGTGCCCATGCCGACTCATCAGAGTAGCCCTGTGCCGTACATTTACTGCGAACGCCACCTTTAATTTTATCGTAATCCACCACATGATAACAACTGTAATCCTTGCGGAAATGGTTTTCCATGGTCACATTGGCATGGCTGATGGCCATTTTACGGTAGGTTGAATCGCCCGACAGGTCGGATGCTTCAAACAAAAGTTCCAGATTCATCATATTGTCGATAATAACCGGACACATCCAGCCACGGGTTCCCTGCCAGCCACGGTCCTCGTCCCACGACTGAATAACACCCGGTGTCGGACGAAATCGGGTGGCAAGCGATTTGGCAGCTTCGATGATAACTTCTTTGTAGGCCGGATTTTTTGTTACTCTGTAAGCATTTCCGTAACTTGTACCGATAATAAAACCCACATCGTGATGCCAGGTAAGATATTTTACCGAGTCTAAATTCTCAGTGTATTTTATTCCCAGTTTTTTCCACTTTTCATCTTTGGTTAAATCATACATATACCACATAGTTCCGGGAAAAAAACCACTCGTCCAGTCGTCGATGGGAACGTATTCCACTTTATTGTTTTTCAGTGTACGCGGATTGAGTATTTTTCCCGATTGTTCGATGATTTCAACCTGATGACCGATTTGTTTTTCAGCCACAGAAATATCCTGCGCCACCAAATCATTCATTTCTGACTGTGTTTTACAACCAAACCCACTCACCATCATCAATACAATACTAATATTCAACAATTTAGCTTTCATGTGTAGATAATTTTTTTTATGTTATTGCCGGTATCATTTTTCAGAATTTAACTTCTTCACGGTTCGTACGATATGGTTCTTACCGGAAGACAAAGAATCATCAGAATGTGTTTTTTACCGTTTTATTTTTTTATTTATGTGTTTTAATAAATTCATTCAACCCTGCAGTTGCCCGTCATAGTGATGCCAATAAATTCAATGTTGCCATTTAAAAGTTTGTGACTGATGACCTGCCATCACTTTGCAAATGAATAATCCCTTCTGAAAACCACCGACCGGAATATCCAAAGTCTGCGTATTTTTTTTTATACTGTTTGAATAAACCATTTGCCCGTTAGGCGAGTAAATATTCAGTATGGCTCCCGTATTTCCGTTTAAATTAAAAATGAAGTGTAAATTTTCATTATCCTTCGAAAAACGCACAGTGTCATTATCAGTTACTGCCGGAACCGCAGTATTATCATTTTTCATTTTGACAGAAAAATAAACCGGATTTCCATCAGTCATGGTGACAGTAACCTGAGTCAGGCCACCCGAAGGTTCCGAAAATACAACCTGCCCGTCGTTACTCAGCGGATACCAATCGCCCGTCAGTGTTAAAATGGTCTGTGAAGGCGACGAAATCCAATCGTAAGTGGCATCAGACACAGGGTTTAAATCAGGATTGCAAACTGCAAAATAATGTCTGTTGGTTACCGGATCGAATTTATCCATCAATAAGTTTTCGCCGGTATTAGCTTTCACTATTCCAAAACTGAGATTGGAAGCAGCACCGAAAAAACTGTAGGCAGTGATGTTCGCCGGTTTATAAGTAACAGCGTGAACCGAGCTGTTCTGAGCCTGAATCTGATAAATACTGCCGCCTCCGTTTTCCATCTGCGAAGCTAACGCCTGCATATCAGTACTGTTGGTTGCCGGTATCACCACAAACGAATAACTCTTAGCCGAAGGTTTCACACCATGATTGAGAAAAGCTTTCACAGCCGGAAGAGTTGTTGCGGGCGAAGCATAATCGGAACCGGTGTAATTGGGAGTCGACTGGTTATCAAATTTCACATTCAGCGCATCATTCCCTTTCGGAATAAAATATCCTGTTCCCTGAGGCGTAATGATCCAGTTGTCCGAAGCGGTTGAAAGCGTTGCATTGTAAGGCATCGAAACAACGTTACCATTGACAATCGTATTTCCGTAATTTGCCGGATTGAGTGTCTGGAACAAATTGGTGGCTGTGGTCATTGCAGTGCTGTAAGTCCCTGACGAACCGATAGAACTTCCGAGACTGATAATCATATTGCCGAAAGCAAACATCGATTTTTTATAAACCAGATTGGTAGCTGTGAAAGCCGATGACGACCAGGTATCAATCTGATCAAAATCACAGGCAAACATCCCGCAATCGTCGAACGATAAAGCACCTGCAAAATTTTTCGTTTTCGTCCGCTGGTCAAAACGTCCGGTTACAGATTTATAAGGCATCATTTCCTGCCATGAAGTATAGTGAACTGTTGTTGCTCCGGGCACTACATTCCAGTCCCAGCCACCGCTCGAAGCACTTGATGAGGGATATCCGTTGGATGCCAGCGAACCGGTGTATAAAATTTCCAGTGATCCGTTGGCCTGGTAACGACCAAAGCGATTGGTATTGTCGTAAATTTCGGCACCAAAAAATTTGGAGGTAGGAGATCGCATCGATGCTACCCAGTTGCCTTTCCGGAAAATGGCCAGCGGACTGTAGTTGAACTGATAAAATCCTTCATAGGCTTTGACCGGTGCATTGTATTTTGACGTTTTGAAAAAATAATTATAAGCCGAGGCTGCTTCATCGTCCTGTGCTCCAAGACAATCGGCACCAATCGAAATCAAATAATCAAAATAGGTTTTAGAGAACTGCAGCACGGTATCGAAAGGTTTTCGTCCGCTGAGCGAATTGGCAAAATACCTGTTGTCGCCTGTATCAAGAGTTCCCATGATGTATAGGGAAATAATGGCTTTTTTGAACCGCTGATAAGCGTCGGCCGAAATCCGGAACGACGTACCTTTGAGGTAATACATGTATTGAACCCATGTTTTATAAGCATACATGTAGTTGTTGTAGTGAGTGTTGTGATGAAAACCGGTACCGTCGGGTTTTAAGATATCGCCTCCGCCCGGTACGTATTCTGTATTTCTATCCAGGTATCTTTTAAAAGCTTTCAACTCGCGAACGGCAGTAGTATTATCGGTTTGATAGAGTGCAATTCCCATCATGTGAGGCAGAAACAGGTATATGATATCCGAAACCAGATTTGTCAAATATGTATTCTGAGGATAATACAATGTACCGTAAAATGAAAACCACTTAATGAGCTTCAGCACTTCGGTTTTCTGAGCATCGGTGCAAACAGGCAACGCATCGAGCCATGCAGCAGGAACTTCTTTACAGGTAGTGTATGAATTACTGAAAGTGCGAAAGTTACAACCTTCCGAGAATCCCTGATCGAGCAAATGATCCACAAAATTCCGGAAAAGATCTTTCGTGGCATTATCTGTTTGAGCGGCAGCCGCCAGAATTTCAACCTTGTTCGAAATATCGGTCACAAATGCGTCGGTCAGTGCTGTAGCCGAACAGTCGATAACAGCACCTCTTACCGAACCGTCGGAATTCCGTACAATATTGAGCGAATTTACATAAGCTTTTGCCGCATTCAAATCGGTAGCCGTACCGGCCGATGGTACTCTTTTCAACAAATTGCGCAGCGAATTCAAATCGGCAAGTTCCTGAGAAGTAGGCGTACCGACAGGAATATCGACCGGATTGGCAAAAATTGAAATGGAACTGGTATCGGCCGACGAATTAAAATATTTACGATCGAGCACCCACTGACTTCCTGCAATTCGTCCGGTTTCAGTGGTTCGGTTAAAGTTTACGGCATCAAAATACAATTTGCGGGTAGCCGAAACCGATGTTGGTTTCAGGGTAAACCGCACCGAAGTAATGGTCGACGATAGTGTCGATGCATATTCGGTATAAGCGCGGTTAAATTCGTGCCAGCCTTTATAATTGATAAGGTAAACAGCTTTCTTTTTAACTGTGGTGTTGTAAAGAAATTCCACTGTGAGCGTATCGTACGAAATTTCGGATGAATAGATTTGCAGATATGCGCTGTTTCCTGTACTCGCAATAAAACCGGTGAAAGCCGAAGTAAGTGTAGCCGTACCGCCGGTGGTCCAGCACAGGCTCTGAACTCCGTCTTTATAGTGTTCGGTACTCAGGCTCAGCGAGCCCGACGCAGAGCTTGTCCACTGTGTCGGCACATCCGGTTCTTCGAAGTTAAAACTCTGTGCAAATGTATTCAGAGCCACGAAAAGAGATAATATTGTGAGTGCTTTTTTCATTAACAGTAACAGTTCACACAATTATTTTACTTTGATTATTTTGGTCATACCGGTTTCGGAATGATACTGATAGTTGTCGTTCATTGCTCTGAAACCAACTTTGTAAACTCCGGCTGTATTGAACGTATACTGATAAGTGCTAACCGAGGTGGATATGGATTTAACAGCCACTCCGGTATCGGGAATACGTGTTGTAGCGAGTTTCGGTGTCGATACCAACCAGTCATCATTTAATGCCTGGCCCGCACCCGAAAACACAATCTTGATTACCGAACCGGCAGCACCTACACTTGTCAAATCCCAGATTCCGGTACCACCTGCTGCCGAATATGGAGCAGTATTGTTCAATAAATCGAGTGCACCGAATCCCATATCGTTAGCCGATAGTGTAGTCACAGCACCTTTTTTGTCGCGCACCACCACCTTCAGACTACCGATTTGCCAGGTGGGTTGTATGGCTGTATTGTCAGTGGTTTTGTAACGGAATGCGAGTGTGATTTTAGAATTCACATAGCTTTTCAATGATATTTTTGAATTGTTGGTAACATTGTTGATTGCCGACAAATTGCAGGTATCACTGAGGTTGATCCAGCTATGATTCAACACAGCCAGTGAATCAGCTTTTTTATCATTCAGTTTCAATCCTGAAAATGTGGTGGAAAGATATACCTTTAAAGTACCGGGGATATTGCCAAACTGAGGTTTGTTGGTAAAGCTGAGGTAACATGAATCGATGTCGTTCACCGGAGTTTCGGTAAGTTCACGTTTGTCATATTCATGACCCACTTCGCCACTGTAAAAGGTGATAAATTCGGCATTACCGCCGAAGCTAAACACCACCGGAACCGATTTGCTGACAACAAGAGTGTCACCGCTCACCGAACTGTTTTGCGACGTGGCAGTAAAGCTGAAATCGACAGGATTGATGAGCTGATCGCTACATGAAGCGAGTAACATCAGCAGAAATATCATTGCAATATAAGTATTTTTCATACGTATTTTTATTTTTTTTTGAAAAGTTTGTTGCTAACTATTCCCATTATTTCAGGGAATAGTTATAAAACTGATTTACTAATTCTGAAAAACCGATTTCAGGTTTACCAACCCGGATTATTCTTGATAATAAGCTTGTTGACCGACATTTCCATATCCGGAATCGGGAAGTAATTGTAATACGCCGACACTTTAAAATAGTTTTCGGCATATTTGTAATTGGTTCCCCAGCCCGGACGGGCTACATAACCCGGAATTCCGTTCATGGCTGACTGATAATCGCCCCAGCGAATCAAATCCCATCTTCTGATACCTTCGAAGCAAAGTTCCATTGCTCTTTCCTTTTTCACTGCGTTTCGGAAATCATCCTTTGTCAGTCCGCTTCCTGTGAGTGGGGTTATTCCGGCTCTGTTCCTCACCTCGTCAATAGCGGCATAAGCAAGATCAGTAGGACTGCTGTTGATTTCATTTTCGGCTTCGGCCAGCATTAACAACACATCGCTGTAATGGATAATGGGCACATTGATAGGCGTATAATTTTTATTTTTCGGTGTAACCATCTCAAGTTCACGACGGAATTTTGCGTCACAGCGGGTTTTGTTGGCATCGGACGAAGACTGACTCAGAACGGTACAGGGTAATCCTTCGACAGTTGTGAGTGATGCCGGTTTTTTACCATAATAATACTGACGTCCGGTCACCTGTTTGGGAGCTGCCGAAGCATAAGTATATTCGTAAGGAGCGATGTTCCAGTCGCAACGGGCAGTATCGCCTTCCGATTCGTACATTTCGTAAAGTTTCGAAGTGGCATAAATAAATTTATAACTATAACCCGGATTGGCCATTCCTTTCAGAGAAGAATAGGCAGGAGTAGTAGAATAATCGTTGGTGGCACCGAAACCAAAGGTATTACCGGCGCGTCCGGCAGCCTGATCGGGAGTTGAACGGTTTCCGGCTTCCTCGGCTTCCCAGATACTTTCACGAATGCCGGCACTATTGTATTTATCAGTACACATGTCGATAAAAATTGAGCTGTAAGGCTTTACCAGTCCGTGAAGTCCGCTGCTTTTAATATCGAGGCATAAGTCCCTGGCGTGAGTATAATATGCTTTAACAGAGTCAGTTGTATTTGTCGTAGTATTTCCTACGGCAATGTCCCTGAAATTTTCACCCGCCCTGAACATATAAACACGTGCAAGTATGGCTTTAGCCGCCGATTGGGTTACCCGGCCTGTATATGATAATTTATCCGATGTATACAAAAAAGGGATAGCAGCATTAATGTCTTTCACTATCTGATTATAAACCTCCTGTTTGGGTGTGCGTGCCATACTCAGGTTATCAGGCGAATCGACCGATTCCAGACGCATTGGCACATCGCCCCATCCCTGAACAAGATTGAAATAATAAAATGAACGGAGAAATAAAGCTTCAGCTTTTGCCCTGTCGCGGACAGCCTGAGTAATTGTTGTGTTTTTATCAGCATTTTCAAGCAACATATTAGCGCGGTTGATACCATCGTACAGAAGTCGCCAGAATTTCATTATCGATGAATTTCCGCTGTTGGCATTATTGCAAACAATACCATCTACCGGATTGGAACGCTGATAGAACGATAAATCGTCGCCGCCCCCGTTGGTTACCAAATAATCGCTTCCGTAAAATGGTTCCTGCATGAGCGGACTGTAAACCCCGGTAAGGAAAGTCTGCAATTCAGCCTCATTATTAAAATAGGTTTCAGGCGTCAGGGTATAGGGTTGCTTGTCCAGAAAGTCCGAACACGAAGTCCCTGCAAAAACAAGTACCGAAAAAATGATTGTTTTATATATTGGTCTCATATTTTTAAATTCTTAAAATAATTTCTTTTTTAAATCTGATTAAAATCCTGCATTAACACCTACTGTAATTGTTGCTGCACGCGGATATGCCGAGAAATCAAGACCCGGTGTAAGTGCCGAATTACGGATAGATACTTCGGGATCATATCCTGAGTATTTTGTAAAGGTGTACAGATTCTGAGCCGACACATAACATCTTGCTTTTGAGATTTTCAGCTTCTTAATCACTTTCTGATCGAGAGTATATCCAAGCGAAACTGTTTTAAGACGAAGGTATGAACCATCCTCAATGACACGCGACGAGAACAGATTATTGGAAGATGATGAACTTACACGGGGTATATCACTCTCCTGATTATCAACCGTCCATCTGTTGGCATACGATGCATACATATTCAAATCCTTTTTCTTCATCCCGTTATCGAAAAACAAACGGTTTGCATTCAGGATATTATTACCATACGACCACTGCAGGAAAACTGACAGGTCAAAACCGCCGTATTCGAAATTATTGGTAAAACCTCCGATATGAACCGGATCGCCTCGACCGATAATGGTCTGATCATTTGCATCAACAATACCATCGTTGTTCAGGTCGGCATAGCGCGGCATACCCGGCTGTGTATTATTTTCCGAAACATAACGGGCGACTCCCGATTTCAGGGTATAAGTAGTACCTACAAGGTTAAAATCTGATGTTTTATAGGTTCCGAGATATTTGTATCCGTACATCATACCAACCGGCATACCGATTTTGGCAATATAATTAGAAGCAGTATATCCCTGATCGAAATAACCGTTGGACATCAGAGTTTCCTGATTTTCGGCAAGTCCCAGTACTTTGTTTTTGTTGAATGAAATATTAAAGTTGGAAGTCCATTTGAAATTTTTGGTTTTAATGTTGGTGGTATTGATGGTAAATTCCATCCCCATGTTCTGTACCTCACCTATATTTTTCATCGCGGTGGCATATCCCGACGAGAGCGGAAGCGTAGCCTGCAACAGCAAATCGGAAGTAACCTTGTTGTACCAGTCAATATTTACCGAAAGTTTATCCCTGAGCATCACCAGATCGAGTCCGGCATTGGTTTGAGTAGTGGTTTCCCAGCGCAGCGTTTTGTTTCCTAAAGTAGTGGGAACTGCGCCAATAGTCGAAACCACATTGTTGAACGGATATACACCGTGGCCAATACCGCTGATAGTGGCATAATTGCCGGATGCAGCCTGCAAAATCATTAACTGAGCAAAAGTATCGTATTCACCAACCCGGTTGTTACCGATTTCGCCCCAGCTGAGTCTTAACTTACCGCTTTGCAGGATACGTCTGAATGGTCGCATGAACGATTCCTGAGTAAAATTCCAGGCAGCCGAAGCCGAAGGAAAATAACCGAATCGATTCTCCTGTCCGAATTTTGAGGAACCATCGGCACGAAACGAAGCAGTCAGATAATACTTTGATTTATAGTTATAATTGACACGTGCAAGGTACGAAAGCATACTCCAGCTCGAAATGACTGATAAATTCTGACTGGGTGTTCCCTGCGACAAGCCTGCCATTCCTAACGATTCGTTGGGGATATTAATAGCTTTCAGGCTGTAACTATTAAAGTCGGATTCCTGAAAAGTCATACCCAAAAGCGCATTGAACGAATGTAGTTTGTTGAATGTTGTCTGGTACGAAAGTGTATTTTCGTTCAACCAGGTTTTTCGTTCGGAGGTCAGCAAAGATGCATTCACATGATCGGTCGAGATAGGCGAACCATAACGTGTTTTCGAGTTATTGAAAGTTTCGTTGCGGTTGTTCTGAATGGTATATCCACCTGAAACTTTGAGCTTCAAACCTTTTCTGATCTGATATTCAACATAACCATTGTAGGTATTGGTGGTACTCATTCGCTTGTTGTACTCATTATTCAGCGATAAAATCGGGTTGAACCGGTAGTCGTTGGTCATGTCCACACCGGGGTCGGTAGAATAATCGACCAGCGAATTGATATCGACACTTGGCTGGGTAACAGGCCTGTAACCCCACACAGAATAAAACAGGTTAATCATACCACTATAGTTGCTTTGCGAGGGTGAAGAACCCGTTTGCGTAGTGGTGGTATAATTATTATTCAGGTTGATGGTGAACTTTTTATTTTGTAAGGTCAAACCTACCCTGCCCTGAATTCTGTTGAAATTCGATTTTATTACCACCCCGTCCTGGTCGAAATATGACAGAGAACCGGTATAACGGGCTTCAGGCGTACCTCCGGAAATTGAAATACCATGATTTTGCATCGGCGCATCCTGTAGAATCAGGTCCTGCCAGTTGAATTGCTGGATGTTTTTATAATCGTCGAGCGACCATGTTTTACCATCTAAAGTCTGAAAATAACCGAAATTTCCGGTCAGTTCTGCAGGCGTATAAATTTCCGATTGCAGCCTGACAAACTGATATGCATCCATCATCGGGATTTTATGCGTAGCACGTTGCACACCGTAACTTCCATCATAGGTGACTTTCGGGGCGCCTACTGTTCCTTTTTTAGTAGTGATAATTACCACTCCGTTAGCACCACGGGCACCGTAAATAGCTGTAGCCGAAGCATCTTTCAAAATCGTAAGACTTTCAATATCATTAGAGTTGAGCGTTGCAGCAATTGCAGGATCCTCTACCGGAAATCCATCGATAACATACAACGGACTATTGTCCTGGGTAATGGAGTTGGCTCCGCGGATAACAATGTTCATGGTACCGCCCGGAGTTCCTTCCGACGAACTGACATTCACACCGGCAACCCTGCCGGCCAGTGCCTGGTCGAAACTCATTACGGGAGCTTTCTGAATTTCACTCACATCAACATTGGCAACCACGCCGGTATTATCTTTTTTCTTTACATCGCCATAGCCAATTACCACCACTTCTTCCAGCGATTTGGCATTTTCGCTCAGCACCACTTTCATAACCTGGTTTTTAACTGCTTTCAGTTCCTTTTTGTCATAACCAATGTACGAAAAAGCTAAAATGCTGTTGGCATCAGGTACGGATAAACTGAATTTTCCATCAATATCGGTAACTGTACCTTTGTTCTGACCTTTGATCTGGACATTTACACCCGGAAGTGATTCCCCTTTTTCGTCCACAACCACTCCCGATACCGGAATTTGAGCCATAGAAAGCAGGGATGCCGATACTGCAAGGAAAAATAGATAGATTCGTAAGTGTTTCATTTTTTTTATAGAATTATTTTTTGAACGGTTCTGCTGTTGGTTGTTGTAAGGGTAATGAAATATACTCCTGATGAATTCATGGTAATTTCATCGCCGGCTGACACATGTCTGTTTATATACAATTTTCCGTGTACATCATAAACTGAGGCATTCCCTTCGGCCATTGCAACTAATTTATTACCTGTTTGCACGAATATTTGTTTTTCTGCAGTTACATATTTGCTGCCTGAAACCAGCGATTCGTAGGCACCTATATCAACACCTGCACCCTGAGGGCGGGTAACACCAACCAAATCGACAGCAGGAGCATTTGTTGCTGTTCCCATATCGGCTAATACCGAACCCGAAGCCAGAGTCCATACATTGTTGACCGGATCTGTAAACAAGCCGGTGGTTGTTGTTGTGATATCAACTGTATTGATAACACTTCCGGTAAAATTCGCCGAAAGATTTGTGTAAGCACAATTGCTGATAGTGCCCAGACATCCTGCTACCGTTGAAACCTGTCCCGATTTGGCGTCTTCACCCCAGAAAACATTATTTGTCAGACTGATAGTCGAAGTGGTTGCATTTGAAAGATAAGCACCGCCACCCAGATTATTTACGACAGTACAATTGATAACACTTCCCGCACTTACATAAACCGCCACTTTGTTGGTTGCTGCCGATGTTCCGTAAATCAATGAATTTTTAAGCGAACTGGTAGCCGATGTTAAAGAAACAGCCGACGAATTACCTGCAGTTGCATTGTTATTTTTGAAAATACATCTTGTGATTTCGACATTACCAGCTCCCTGAGCCTTAATACCTGCACTTGCTCCAGAGCCACCTGCAGTACCCGAATTAGAGTCGAATACACAACCTGTAACTGTATAGGTTCCTCCCGCACTTCCATTGTTTGCCATGATGCAACCGCCTTCTGCTCCTCCCGAAACAGTGTTAGTATTATTGGCAAAATAACAGCTGGAAGTAGTAGCGTTTTTTGAAGCTGATGTTATATAGTAGCGCAAAGCAACGCAAGCATTGGAGGTAAATTTACAGTTTTGTATACTCATATTAGGTCGCTGAAAAATTGCCTGACCTGCCGTAGAAGGACATCCGGTGAGAGTCAGTCCGTCGATGGTCATGTTGCGGTCGCTGCCTGCACCGAAAATTCCGTTTGTACTGCCCGAACCATTCAAAATGGTTTCGTGAGTATAATCCCATACATTAGCACCTTTTGTCCTGTCGCTTATTACATTTTCGTTCCCTGCAAATCCACCGTAAATGGCCGACGGATATGAAGTTGCCAGCGATGGGCTTGAACCGATATTATAATATGATGTAAATGAGTAAGTTCCGGCAGCAATCCAAACCTGATCGCCTGCAGCCCATGAAGTTCTGCCTGCAAGCCATGCAGTAAGCGTTTGTCCTGCTACTGTTAAATCCACAATTGAGTCGTTTGCTCCGGGAGTTTTGGTCCAGCTTGCAGCACCCGAAGTACCGGATTGGATGAGATAGTTTTTTGCAGCTTCTGCTGAACTGCTGAAAATCAGGATCGCAATAGCGATGATGGTAATTAATTTTTTCATGATGTTATAAATTTTGAAAATTAACAATTGAATGAAAGAAGAATAATGATTTTTTGACAATGAGCCAATGAAATATTAGTTCACAGCCACCTTGGTATTGATGTTATTTGCATTAACTATGTATATACCTTGAGGTAACTGAACAGAAACGCTGTTACTTTCACTGATTGACGAAAATACTTTTTTCCCGCTGATATTATACACTGTAACATTTTGATTCTTATCAATGCCATTGATAGATAAAATTCCATCTTTTACCGAAATAAAAGATGTTCCTCCGGCATTAACAAGTCCGGTTGATGTATCTTCGGTCAGACTGAAGTCGTCCAAAAGAATGCCTGAATAAAGGGTTTTGGAATTAGCATCATAAGAAGTGGTGATACCAACACCAAAAAAAGCAGTACTGAAATCGGCAGTAGGATTGTTTGTAAGCCATGTTGGCATATCAAATGTTGTTTTATATTCTGTCCATGTAGTTCCGCCTGTAAGGGTTATGGTTTTTGTGAAATTGGTTTTCAGGGTATTATCTGTCACAAACATCACCATTTGAGTACACTGATTATTGGCAGTTGCATCAACTCTGGCCCAAACGGAAGCCACATATTTTTTGGTATGGGTCAACCCTGATGTGAGTTTCTGAAGATTAATGCAATTGTACCACGAATTGAGTCCGGTTTGTGTTGTGTTTGAATTTATTTTCAGATTCATACAATTAGCACCCGAATGAAAATCGCCTGAGGTCAGTACTCCTTTCACATAGCCCGAATTGGCAGCTTTTTTAACCCACATACCGGCAGGAATAGAAATGGCAGTTGCAGTAGGATTGGCTGTCTGGGTTGTAGCATCTGTTATCCCGGCAACGCGCATCAGCACATTAGTCGTACTTTCGACAACAGTAAAGGTGGAAGCATCCGCTTCGTATCCCGGATTGGTAACTAAATTCTGAGCATCTGATAACGTATAAAACATTACCATACACACAACTGAAGTAAGTAATTTTTTCATCATGTATTTGTTTTTTTAATTTGTTTTTAAATTTTGAGAAGATTTCACGCTGCAAATGTACATGCTCCTTTCAGAAATCATGTCGTAAAATTGTACGAAAGAGGTTTGAAATTGTTCTTAAATCGTGGATTTAACTTTTACATCAAAAAAAGTTTTAGCCTTACAATCATTTACTCTATTGAAATACAGACATCTGCATTTTTTAAAATGTCAGTTTTATATGAAGTACTTTTATTTGCCTCAAAGAAAAGAATTTTAATTCCGGAACAATACAAAAGATATATTCAGGTTAAAAAAGTTCATAAACATAAAAAACGCCCTGCAGAAATTCAGGATCCGGTCGATATTGAAGTAAAAAAATTTTCACTGAATAACACAAAAAATCACCCCGCAACTCAGCAATTTTCGTTTTGCCTTGTTGCGGGGTGCGTTGTTCAACCCTAAAAAACTAATTCGTTAAACTAAACCGGTTTCTTCCTTCAACGGACTTTGAAAGTTATAAAATGTTTCGTCCGGTCCGGCAGGCGGAGCAGATTCGAGTGCCAATGAGATGGCGTTGTCGAGACGGATTTCTTCGACAACGGGTGTCATATATTTTTTCTTTGTTTCCATGATTTCAATTTACTGTTTTTACTTTTTAATTTCAACTTTTTACTTTCAACTTTTTCCCTGTGATGAATGTGAAGCTTTATTTTACTATAACACGTTTGCTTACACTGCCCACCCTTACCACATAAACTCCGTTGTTGAGTTGTTGGTTGATGGTTTCAAAGGATGAACCTGTTTTGCCGGCGGCCATTTGTTGTCCTGCAGTGTTGTAAACGGAATACCGGCTGCCTTCAACCGCATTTATCACTATCTCGTTTTGTGCATTTACAAATACCGAAACCTGATTGCTTTCAGCATTTACATTTCCTGTGGTGGCGCCCGGTGCTCTGAACAGCAGACTGAAACGGCTTTCGTTGCCGGTAGTGGCCGCGCTGCTGAACGTATATTCCGTTTCGGGTGTCAGCTCGGTTTGTTTGTTCTCCTGCTTGTCGAGTAACCAGATGCGCGTATTGCTGTCGAAATTACGAAGTTCGGAAGTTTTAATTGTAAAATTACCTGCAGTACCGGTAGTAAAGCCAAGCGGAATTTCAGTTTCGGAGAAATTCCTCATTCCATTTATCGCCAACTGCACTTTACCTGCAAGAGTATAGATTTCGGGAATGGAAGCATTGTTATTACTTATTTTTTGCGAATCATAAACGTCCTGATCATTAGAAGCTCCGGGAGCAAACATTAATATGGTTTCATCGCCTGTACTTCCGTTGGTGACATACAATCCGAGTAAACTGAAATCAGATTTCACTGCAGCAGGAGCTTTAAGTCCTGTTGTCGGCACTACACCAATGTCAGTCATTGATACCGAGGTAGCATGTGAACGATTGGCATTGAGTAAAGTAATGGACTCACCATCAGCATTTGTTCTTACCCAGAATCCCTGCATTGGCGGGATAAAACCAGTAACGCGTCCTGTACCTGCCGCATTGGTACCCACACCCGAAGTAGCATTGACTGTTTCAAAATGATATAAAGGTGTTTCGTTCGTATCGCGGGTTCTGTACCATACAGTAGGTTCAAGATTGGCATTCGCCGTAACCGAAGGTAATACATTGACATACGAAGGATACGGGTTGCCTATCAGGTTAAAACCGTGTTTGGGATTATCGGTTGTATTTGTCAGAGCGCTGATGATTTTATCACCTGTATTGAATGAAGTTCCTGTGAAGCTGACAGTAGCATTGACATCGCCCGGTTTAACTATATAACCTTTTCCTGTTACAAATGAACCTGCGTCAACAGTATTCCACACTCCACCTGCAGCAAATCCGCTTCCACCCGTTGCCTGTGCAGCATCATTCTCGGGATATGAATAAAATACCACAGAACCTGAATTTACGGTTGGTAAACCTGTAGCACCTGAAACCGGCGAACTCATGTACCAGTTTCGGGCAGCAGCAAGCTGTTGCTGAGCAGTTGCAGTTGTTAATGTGAGTATTCCACCATTGTCAATAAAAGTTGCTGAACCAGTTGCATTACTTTGAATAATAAAATTCCCGGCCGTTAAACTTATACCTGAATCAAGAAGAGTGAGTTTTGATATCGGAGTTGCATTTAATGTGCCTGAAATTATAAATGATTTATTAATATTTACTCCATTTGAATTATTAATAGTCAGATTAGTCATTGTGTTAGCTGTTCCATTGTTTATGGTCATACTACTTCCGGGAAATGTTTGTAATGAAGTTCCATTTAAAACAATTGTGCCCTGGTTATTGATAGTACCTGAACCACCACCTGTATAAGTACCTGTTATGGTCAAAGTAACGCCAGGATCTACAATTAAAGAACCGCTTCCACTCATATCGAGATTTGAAATAGTTTGATTAGAGCTCACTTTTAATGTTCCACCACTAACAGCTACATTATTTGTTGCCAGTAAAGTACCACCTCCGGTTTTACTAAGAATTAATGTGCCGTTTGTAACTGTTGTTAAACCGGTGTAAGTATTTGCACCATATAAATACCATGTCCCCGGGCCTGTTTTTGTTAAAGCACCTGAACCTGTTCCAATTATGCTATAAATCTGACTCGTATTTGTACTTGCAGCATTACCTCCGCCAATCGTCAAATTATAACCGGAACCTGTTATTGTTCCCGCATTTCTCAGAATTATACTTTGTGAAGTACCTGAGCCTGCAATTATACTACTTGAACTTCCAAGTGTTACTAGTCCGTTTATCTCTGCATAAGAATTTGCAACATTATTAGAAATAGCTCCACCTCCGGATATCCCATCTCCATTGATTGTAATTGGTTCCTGATTGGTTGATCTGTTTGAATTTAATTCCAGATTTCCACCGCTATTTACAGTTGTACCATTGGTTGTCGTTCCTAACGGACTTGCTGAAGCAGTAGTTGCTGGAAGTCTTATAATTGCACCGGAATTTATAGTTGTAGGACCAGAATATGTATTAATACCGGAAAGGTTTATGAATCCGGTGGAAATTGAATTAAAGGTTAACCCTGCTCCTGTATCTCCACTAATAATTCCAAGTAATGAACCTGTATTTGTACCTCCAATTGTTATTGTACGGGTTGAAGCACCAAGTGACATTGCTGCCGTTGCCGAAAAAATTATTGCTCCTGTATTAGCTGGAAAGTTAGTGGCATCTCCTATCTGAAAATCACCGCCAATTACAAAACTACTATTGGCTGGAGTTCTTGAAGTACCACTATTTGGGACAATTACTCCACCATTAATTGACAGAACTCCTGTTCCCATAGCATTAACACCTCCAATGACAACTGTTCCTGCATTTAAAGTAAATCCACCTGGAAAAGCATTACCCTGCGCACCAATATTCCATACACCTGTACCATTTTTAATAAATCCGGTTCCTGCTGTTGTAGATACACCCTGACCATTCCATATCAATGTAGATCCTGTGCCAATGTCAAAAGTTCTGATTGCACCGTTAGTACTAAAAGTTCCGGCAGCTGTCCATGTCACTGTTGAACTATTTGTTATAGATAGATTTCCTACAGGAATATTAGTGACATTTGTGATGGCACTATTCGCTGTAAAATTAATATTAGAACTATTTGACCAGGCTGTTGTGAAAGGCCCGGATGGTGATGTTCCCCAGTTAGTTGCAGTTAAAGTGCTACTGGTACCGTTGGTGTTCCAGTACAATTGTGCATTTACATTTGATGCAGATAAAAAAAATAATATAGCTATTATCTTTGAGAAATGAACTCTGAGCCAAATATTCAAAATGGCAAATTTTTGATGTGTAGATTTTTTCATCTTTGTACAAATTAAAATTAATAAACAAAAGTACATTGTAATAAATACATACAAGGGATAAAATAATACATATTCATCCCGAAATTGTACGAAAAAAAATACCCCGCTGAAATAACTTTCAGCGGGGTAATTTCAGGCAGGTACGTTTCAGGAACTATTGATATTTATTTTTTTAGAAATGAAATATTAGTTACACGGTTGTCGGTTAATCGAACGCGGGCTATATAATATCCATTTTTCAATTGACCTACCGGTACTGAAAGCTGAGGATTTTGAATACTTTTCAGCATTCTGCCCGAAACATCGTATATTTCAACAACAGCAATATCTGTTTCGGTTTTGAATTTCAGTACATCCCCGACCGGATTGGATAAAACAGCTACTTCCGGCATATTAAAATCTCTGACTCCCGTGTTCAGCTTTTGATACACACGGATATAATCCACTTCGCAGGTCATCTGAGCTGTCTTTGCCCGCGGTGTGCCGCCATTGGACCCGATTGCCAGGTTCAGCAGGAAGAAATGCTGTTGCTGAAAACCATTGACCGGTGTTGTTCCGGCCGGATTGGCTATGGACGAAACCAATACCTGATTCATGAGCACACCATCCAGGTACAATTTCAGGGTATCGGCAGTCCAGATTTCTGTCCACAGGTGAAATTTTTTTGCCCAGTTAGTATCGCCATTGGTCACAGTCCCGATGGATTTGTAAACACATTTGCTGTAATTGCCAACACCCACGGCACCGTAAATAGCATTGGCATACACTTTTTTATTGTAAAACTCCATGAGATCCACTTCGCCGCAGGCCGGCCACGATCCTGAAATACCTTTTTGCCAGATAGCCGGCCAGGCACCGTAAGTAGTATCGATGCGGGCACGGACATCGATTCGTCCGTACTGAAAGGTTTTCAACCCCTGAGTTATGAGACTTGCTGATGTCCAGTATGCCAGCGAATCTTTGTAGCGCCAGTCGGTACTTCCACGCACATATTTGGTATTGGCAACCGTATCACGTTTTCCGGTAATAAAAAGTACTCCGTTGGAGCAGGTAGCATTTTTTAACTGGTAATACTGCAATTCCTGATTGCGCACAAAACCCGTTTCCGGCTTCCAGTTGGCTGTATTCGGAGCACCGTTCACATTAAATTCATCATTCCACATCAGTTGCATTCCGCTAACAGCAGGAGGTGTTGAGGCATCAGGCAGGTATGGGTCAGCAGTCTGACTCATTAACCCGGAGGTCAACAGCAATAAAAACAATAATGGTAATGTAGTTTTCATTTCAGTATTTTAGATACACTTTTACCGGCAAATTCATTCTGAGGCATATTCAATGTAAGTTCTGATGTTTTGCCCTGTTTTTGAATAATTACTTTGATAGCTGCGGGATTTTTTGTTTCGCAATACGGATTTGCCACACTGATTTTTCCGGTAGCATTATTCCACATCAAAGCACAGGGTGTATCCACACTTATCTCATCGTCATTCGACAGTTTTAATGTGCCTGCCTGATAAAAGATTACTTCTGTCAACTTTAAACCGCTGTGTTCTGCAGCCTGAATTTCAGTTGTATTTGAAATAATTTTTACCGGAAGACTTTTCATGTATTTTTCGGCATCGGCAGCATTAGTCAGAGCCGGTTTTACCACATAGGCATACGCAGCATTTTTCGGATTGGTGCCGTGATTGATATTCAGACTGAAAAGTGCCGTATCGAGCTTTATTTTGTATTCGGTATCCGGCAACAGATTAAAATATGCCGCACTTCCGTACTGAATCCAGTCGGGCGATTGAAGGGTTTTACCTTCTTTCAGACTTTCGGATTTTCCGGCGGCTGCATATTGCAGTTTTCCATCGTAATTGGTCTGATTAAGCGTAGTATAGACATCAGCATTTCCTCCGGTTTGTGTTATTCCGGCTCCAAGGCAAACGTATTCATCATCGAAATAAAACCATGCTTTATGTGCCTGAAGTCCCCGACGGTCCAGTATCATGGCACATGCACCATAGGTACTGTCCGAAACTCCACCGGCAAAAGCATTACCGTTATTGCCAAATTCGCCCCAGTTGGGTACCGGAAGTTTTTCATTGTCCTGTTCGGCAGTGATACCGGGAAACTGACGGTTGTTGAATTTTCTGAAATAGTTGCGGTCATATTCTTTTCCTGTGACAATAAGATAATTTGTACCGTTGCCCGAATAAAAATTGAATTCACCGTCACCATTACCGGCTTCAGCACCAACTGTTCGTGTCGATGACATGCGGGTGCTGACAAAATAATTTCCCCGGCGGTTAATCATATAATCAAAACGCCAGAACATGCGGTTTCCCGATAAAGAATTTTCGCCACCAATACGTTTGCAAACAGTCTGAACTTCATCTTTTCCGGTAACCTTTAATTTTTGCAAACGGTCGGCCAGCGCTTTAACTGCATCGTAATACTGGTTGGTACTATTGTAACGTCCGGAGTTGTTCGGGTCGTAATGTTTGCTGAAAAAAATCCATTGTACACCGTTGATAAATAAATTCTGAAGCAAATCCACACCGGGAGTCTGATACCTGGTTCCGTCACAAAATTCGAGGTAATACATTACCGAATTAACAAATTCTTTTCCATAATTGGTGAAATACAGCTGACGACCTTTGCCGCAATGCTGTGCAAATAAGTAGTCGGGCTGTATGCCTTCAACAGGCTGAATGGTGAGCAATTCGGTCATTTTATTTTTATAAATCATCATTTGCCTGTCATTCTCGGTAAGAATACTTGCTGCTAATGAACCCATTACAATATCAGCCCCGTTCGCACCTGTCAGTCGACCAGCATCCGAATTATCAAAACTCCATTGCAAATATTTCATTGTTTTGTCAAAAAGAGCTTTGTCCTGTTTGATTTCGGCCGACATTAAAATAACACTCCTGGAGAGCTCTTTGGGATAGGGAATGTAGCGATACCACCAGTTGGTTGCCTCATTATTGGTATCAATCCAGAAATTCAGCGACCGCATATAAGCAGATCGAACTTCATCTTTGGCATAATATGCATTTTCGGGACTTTCAAAAGCTCCTGCCAACGTAATTAAATATTGTACATGTTTGCGGGGTGAACCGTCTTTTGCCGCATAATTAATATCGGTAAAACTCCCATTATTATTCATTTTCTTTAAAAGCGATTCAACAGAGCTCTTCGATGGATTGTTCAGATACTCATTGTACATACGGTTGTAGATCTTTTTAAAATCGTTTGCCGCAGATAATTGCGCCAAAAAGATGCATCCTATCAATGCAGTGAGAATAATTCGTTTCATATCGTATTGTTATTTAATTGTTTTTCTTTCTGTACTTTCAAAAAATTGCTGATCCTTTTCTACCTCCTCGCGTTGCTTCTTACGTTCTGCTTCCGAAATTACCGGAACTTCGCCGGTTGTACTGACATTTTTGGTCACTTTGTCCGGTTCATCAAGGTAAAGCATTTTAACACCGGGAGCTTTGGTAAAAAACACCAGTGTGTCGGGCTGCGGTGAATTAACGCCTCCGAAATAAGTGCGTGCTGTAACTTCAACTTTTCCGGCTTTGGTGGTGGTGCGTACAAGTAACGGCGCTGTTCCCTTTATTACCCTCGCAGGATTTGCACCAATTTCCACACCTCCGATAATGGAGCCTTCGCCCTGAATGCTGAATTCAATCTGCTCGTTGGCCAGCTGTTTAACAAAGCCTCTTTTGTCTTCAACCGATGCAATAATTTCGATGATATCGCTGCCGTTGGCTTTTACATCATTCGATGCAATACTGTCGATACGAAGTCTGATTTTTTCGGACCGCATGGAAGGCATCACCGTTTGGCTGATCACTACTTTCCCACGCAAAAAACCTTCGGCAATGATTTTTGCTTTATCGGGATAACCGGCTCTGTGCAATGCACGTATGGTAACAAAATCGAATGCATTGGCAAAAGTAACCGGTTCGCACGGTAAGCCGGCATGATTCTTTTTAACTGTTTGCAGCAACGTATCAGTATAAAATTTACTTTGCCAAGAATTTGCCGGATTGAAATAATTTACATCCTTTTTTTCATTTCTCTGAGTTCTCACTACCTGCAGTCTGACGCTATCACAATTGCTGTACACCGTAACATCGACGGGCGAAACCGGAGTCATGGCATTTGCCACGAAAAGCACGGGACCACTTTCGGCATTCAGCAGTTTTTTTGCCGGATTGCGCTGACTCTTAAACATGTAATACGAGTATTTGGGCTGACGGAATTCATCCATAATTCCACCATAAAACGGATCGGGATGGTAACCGCGCTGATGATCGAACGAATGCCACAGTGCACCGCCCACATGCGATGCCGGAGCTTTGAAAAGCTGGTCGATGGTAAGCGAACCTTCGTAATTCTTTTTGGCATAATGCTGTGCCTGAAAAATCAGACCCTGCTCACTCCAGTCGCGCGATACACGGCTGTAGGAATTGTGCGAATACCAATCGTCGACACAATCGCCAAACTCGCGGGTAAAACAGCATTTACCCAATTTACGGTAGAATTCTTCATTTTTCGGAGCAGTATAGATGACATCGAACATTTCATTTCCCTGACTGATATCATCACAGGCAGCATAGCATCCTTTACCAGGATATTCATCATGAACAGCTTTATATGCGCGTTCGGCAAATTCGGCCGGGAAACGGGTTTCGTTCAGTATGGGCTCCCAAAGCAGAACAGAAGGATGGTTACGGTCGCGGCGCACCATGTTCCGGATATCAGACAAAACTTTCAGTTCAAAATCGCCGTTATCGTTCCAGAACTGCCAACCGGGTGTGGCTACAATAACAAACATACCGAGTTGATCACATGCATCCATCAATGCCGGATCCTGAGGATAATGAGCACTCCGGATGATAGAAATTCCTGCATCACGCATTTTTCTGACATCGGCATAATGCAGGTTGTTGGTGAGAGCCATGCCGATATATCCGAAATCCTGATGACGATTGACACCCAATAATTTTTCTTTTAACACTTCACCATTGATGATGAGTCCTCTGCCGGCAACAAACTCAATGGTACGGATGCCGGTTTTTGTTTGGATGACATCATACACTTTTCTGTTGATGCTGATTTCCGATTGCAGGGTGTGCAGATACGGATGGTCGGGATGCCAGAGAGCCGGATGCTGAATGGTCAACAATTGCACTATTTCTTTGGTTTCGCCACCCCTGAGCTTAAATTTTCCGGAAACTTGCGCCACCTGCTTTCCGTCGGGACCATTTAGCCGGTTTGTTACAATCACAAGCTCACTTTTATCTGTTTCGTTTACCAGTTGTGTTTTAATCTGAACAACAGCTTGCTGATTTGTAGCTTTTACAGTAGTCACAAAAACACCACCACCTGCAATGGTATTCTCAAAATTCGGATCGGTGAAATGTATTTTGTTAGTTGTATAGAGCCAGCAATCGCGGTAAATGCCTCCGAAATAGCAGAAATCCAGTGCCGTTTGTGGTTTCCCCGGCGGATAGGAAGGGTCGTCGCTGTTGTCGGCCATCACACTCACCAGCACATCCTGATTTGCCGTTACTCCTGCATTTGTCAAATCGATAATTACAGGCAGAAATCCTCCAGAATGTTCCTGTAGCTTTTTACCGTTGACATAAATTACCGATTTACCCATGATAGCCTCAAAGTAAAGCACGATTTTTTTTCCACTGAAATCCTCCGGTGTACGAAAATGTTTCCGGTACCAGACAATTCCCTGATAGTTTTTACCTCCGCTGGCTGCCGCCGGCACTAACTGAACGCTATGGGGAGTGGCTACCACTTCCCATCTGCTGTCGTCGAAATTCGTTTTTTCGGCTCCGGATATATTGCCCTGATGAAACTTCCAACCGGCATTAAAATCGAAAACTTCACGCACTGAACCGGGAACAGCATAAAACCCGGCCGTCGAAAACCACGATTGTGCATTTGAATAAACAGTGACAATCAACAATATAGCAACAAAAAGAAAACGTTGAATCTGCAACATATATTTATTTCGAAATTTTTAATACAGCCGGATGTCCGGCAAATTCATCCTGTGGTAATTCAACACTGTATTTTTTGCGTCCGATGGTTAAAAAGATTTGTTTCAGGTCTTTATTCATGGTCGGATCCTGAATGGCGATGGTGTAACTGTCGTTATTGCTCTCGAACAACAGAACGCATGGATCGGAAACCGTCAGAAAAATGCCGGAGCAAATGAGCGATGCAGCTTTGTAGAACACAGCTTCCACTACTTTCAAATCGGCCGACTGAACAGCCTGAACGACAGTGTCGTTTTTCAGTACGGTAAATGGCAGTTCGGATGGAACATTGTCTTTTCCGGCGTAAACCACATAACCGTAAGTGTCGTTCACAGGTTTTTGTCCGTGGTCGGTCCACAGACGCAGAATTTCAACTGTTGCAGGTGCGTTGAGCTGATTCTTATTCGATGTATTCATTTTTTCCCAGTCAGCCTTCTTTTTTTCGATAATATACGATGCCGAACCACTGAATTGAGGTAAAACCGTATAAGCAAATTTATCTTTCTGCACCACCCAAACCGGTTTGTTGTTTACGATGAAAGGCTGATTTCCTTTTTTAATTTTCACAGGTTTGCCACTGGCAATCACCGAAACTTTTCCTTCGAACGATGTCTGATCAATAGTAGTCCTGATATTGCCGGGTATATCGGGGTTAAGGTTAGTTATTCCGGCACCGAGAGCAATAAAATAATCGTCCAGCATAAAACAGGCTTTGTGTGCCCGAACGCCGTAAAGTGTTATATTTTCAGCTCCACTGTTACCTTTGTCGTTTACTTTTTCCTTTTCCGAAGCATTCATTTTCTCAAAAATGAAACCTGAAACGGCATTCTCACCACCGTAAGTGGCAGCTCCTGCAAAATTGAATTTACTGCAGTAACCCCGCCAGTTAGTGACCGGTTTTAGTTCATTCATCCCTTCGCGGGAGGTTACACCGGGCGAAGCAGTGACATCCCAGCCACCGATAATTTTGTTGTATTCATCGCCGCTTCGCTGAAACAATGTAAGACCATCCGCCGTGAAAAAATTATATCCGTCGGCCATATCAGGTGCACTTTCCAGTCCATCGCAACGCACCGAAGCCATATTGACCATGAAATGATAATTGCTGTTTTTCTTGATCAGATCATCGTTGTTGAAAAACCAGCGTGTTCCGCTGTAAACGCCCGGACCCCGATTACTTAAATCGGGCTTATTCATATTGGCTTCCAGAATAAACTGCGACAATTCGCCCTGCTGAGCCGGAGTGAATGAATCTTTCCAGTCTTTGATCATTGTTTTTACCAGATTCAGTGACCGTATGTTTTGTGCTGTGACATTATATTTCATCGAATTACGATCCAGACAGGGCAAATGAAAACCATTGTAATAGTACCATGCACTGCCGCGAATAAAATTCAGCAAAGCACTGACATTGTCCTGTGTAAGTTTTCCTGCCCAGGGTGAACCTTTAAGCATAGTCATAATGCTCAGGGCATTGCCGGTTCCATCAATCGGATAGCCCCATATCAGGCACTGACGACCATGTCCCCAGCCGGCACCATCGGTGGTGAAACCTTCGCTCCAGAACGACGATTCGTTGGTGTTTTGTGAAGTGCTGCTCAGTGCATTCCGGCACACTTCGGCCAGCACATCCACCATACCAACCGAATGATACATCATTGCCACCGGTAACAGCGACCGGTAAGCAAGTGCATTGCCTCCTACCCACCATACATGATGCTGAAAGCGGGAAATCTGTACGACATTAGCGTCGGTTTCATCGTTGCGGAAAGGCTGTGTCCAGGCTTGTAAACCAATTATCCGGAGCATGTCGGCTGCATCGGTGATGTTCTTGTCATTCACATTTCCGGCTTCTGCTTCGTCCATTTTTTTCAGCATCGAAAAATAAATATTCACCGCCGCTGTAGGCATGGCAAAACAGGAGGAATGAAAACGGCTGCCGTTATTCGGCCGGCTGATTTCGATATTTCCGTAGTGAACTATTGCTTTCATAACTTTCAGCGAAAACATGGTATTATCGTCGGTTTCACCTTTGCGGTAAGCTTCGGCAATAGTCCAGAGGCGGTTGTATGCTTCGGTAAGGAAATTGGCGACTTCATTTTCGGTGCTGCCAAAGGATTTTCCGAGCAGGTTTTTACTGTTGATATTTTCTTCCTGCTTTATTAAGTCGCGGAACTGACCTTCGTCGTTCAACTGATCGAAGCAGTTTTTCCAGCCATTCAGCGCAGTTTTGAGGGTATATATCCGATACGGTGTTTTCGAGAAATAAGAACGATATTGCTGAACTGCCATCACTTTATCGGGAGTTCCGGTGGCAACATTCTGAAAATATTTCTGAAAATTAGCACGGGCAATGGCCGGCTCTTTTTCACCTGCTACCAAACTGATAACGATGAATAAAAAAAGTAAAAATAAAGGAATTCGTATTTTCATGTTGATTAGTTTTTAAAAGGTATAACCATATTCCATGAGCGGCCGGCGTTTTCGAAACCGCCCGGACCATCCATGGTTGCAAAGAAAATGTAAGCCGGTTTTTCATTCCCGAACAGGATAAAGGGTCTTTCTAATTGCCCCATTTTCCGTGTGGTTCCATCGGCAAAAGTGAGAGTTTTGGAATATGCCAGGGGCGAAACATCAACCGTCCAGTGAATGGCATCCGGTGAATTTGCCAGTACACCTTCACCTTTTTCGCCTGTATATTTTCCCACATGATCTTTAAAAATCATGTGAAAACCTGTTTTATCCTTCCAGAAAAAAGGATCTTCAATTTCCGGTTGCCCTTCGCCTCCCAAAACAGGTTTTTCATTGTTCAGCACACGGAATTTACTGTAAATATTTTTCGCCTTTGCTAATCCGAAACACATGCCGGAATAGCTGTTGTTGCCCGTATAACTCCTTGCCTTGAAAATCATCAGCACCGACCCGTCTTTTTCTATCACCGGACTTGGATTCGAAGTCAGAAAACTGTAAAAAGTGTCCGGTTTGGTATCAAGCACCGGTTCGTCGAACCGTTTCCACGGGCCGTAGGGAGAATCGGAAATGGCCACACCGATGCGTTTGTTGCTTCTTCCAACGATGCACCATTTACTTGTCAGCGAAAATTCGCGTACATTCGGTTCTTCAAAAGGATGAGTTGAACCCATGTAGTAAAGTACCCATTTGTTTTTGTAACGGAGAATCCGCGGATTATGAGTCGACCGGCCATCCCAGTACTGAGCACCACGGGCAGGCAATGCCACATCGCTGAACGTGTAGGGTCCCCCGGGTTTTGCCGATACGGCATGCACCACTTCCGAAGCCACCATCCAGCCCGGATGAAACAGCAACGAATCGGGCCAGCGGGAGGCGAACATGTGATAAAGCTGATCGTCGCCTTTCACCACCGAACTGCACCAAACCCAATAATTTTTCATTTCAAAAGCGGGGGTCAGCGGAGCTTTTCCCAAACCTGTAAAGATATAGTTTTGAGATACAGCAGCGTTTGGTTTCACGGGCGATGATGTCTGAGCAACCATTAAAGTACTGATCAGCAAAGAACAAAATATTTGTAAAATTAATTGTCTTCTCATTGAAAATTCAATTTTAATCTTTTATCACTGATTTTTGATAGCCTGAGTTCTGTTTTTCCAATAAAACCACTTCACCATTGACCAGTTCACTCCCGATTTTATAAAAAGGATTAGCCGCAGCATCCCATGCATGTACCACCATAAGTATAAATTCACGCCGGTCATACTGAAATTTAATTGCCTCCACCGTTTTATCGTCCAATATACTATCATTACGGTCACTGACAGGTATTCGGCTGAAACTAAAACTGCCCTGACCGGGGAAACAGATGGCTGTAATGAATGAATCGAAGCCAGCTGAACTGCGCGAAAACTTTACACCGGCATTCTCTTTCAACAGGTTATACTCCGGCGACCAGTATCCTTTATGTTGAGTGATATCCGTTTTCTTAAGGGCTATAACAGCTAATCTGCTTCCGTCTCCGGTGGTTATTGCCTTATCATTGTCAATTACCACCTTATTATCCGCAAAATTGAAGTTGATGGTATATGTATGCGATTTGTTAGCTGCAAAACTATCGAACAGGAGCCATAGTCCCGGTTTGATATAAACAACCCTTCGTTTCATATAAACCGGGTCATCAAGCCTTTTGAAGGCAGTGTTCTCAGCTTCTGCATAATCATATTCACGGGATATTTTTGTAAAAATTCCCTGCGAAACCGCATTGTACGAATTACTCCACGAATCCTTGTAAATGCTGTTTGTGAGTCCGTCAACAGTTAATACATTATGTCCTGAACTACTTTTCAGGTCATCTCTTGTTTTCGAATCCACGTAGGTATAACGTCCGCCATCTACCAGATAATCCCTGCCAAAGGCAAAAAGGCTAAAATTCAAAATGTCATCATGTGCATGTCCTGATCCGGATTTCTTCAGATTTATACAACTGTAATATGCTGAACCTGACCATGAATTCCTCATAATCATTTGCCCTGAATTAGGTAAAAAAACCGATAAAAAATCAGGATGCGCCGCTTTCATCATTTTATATCGCATTTGCTCATTGCTGTCGAAAATGTAGTGATTATCGTAATCCATCTCCGGAAATGCCCCTGATTTCAATAACGTGTCGTCAAAAACAGCAGCTGCAGTACTGAGCAATCCGCGTAAATCGGTGTCGTCGCTGTCGCCCGTAAGTGGTTGATGGAAATCGGGTTTTTGCCATTGAATGTTTACCCGGGCTAATGCTTTCGTTTTTATGAGAATTGTATCAGGCAAATCAATCTGAAATTTTCGCGACAGATAACATACATTGAGCAAACAGTGAAAAACCTCATTGTGGTACATTGGCGATTGCTCCCACTGCGTACCATCGGGTAACACCTGCAGCTGAGCACATACAGCAAGCCTGTGGACAGCATTTGCTTTCCACTGTGCTGCATTCTTAAATTCGGGCATAAAAACCGCCACATTGAATAATCCCTGATATTCAAGAACACCCCAGTTACTGGTTTTGGAAAAATCGCTGAAGCTACTGTTTATATATTCAGCATGCCCGTACAACGAATTCAGGAACAATTCCATAAATTCCACGGAAAGTGAAGGAGATTTTTTGAAGTATTCAAAACTTTTAATCCAGTTTTCGCACCGGATACCGGCTTCAATTCTCCGCCACGACAGGGTTTTCAGTTTTGGATCCCCGACAGGATTCCGTTGTATCCAGTCTGTCACCTGCTTTACCCAGGTTTGAGCATATATTTCTTTCCCTGTCAACAGGTAAGCCCTCCCCAAATCAATCCAGTAACGATGCCGGTTAAGCATAAAACACCATTCAGGATCACCAAAGGGAATAGCTGTCCAGTCAATCTGATTTCTGAACTGAAAAGGAACATTTGTTTTTTCCATGTCCCAGTCGTACCGGAAAAGAAAATATTGCCGCACAACCTGATTTGCAACTTCAATGCTTTTTTCAGCCTCTTTCGGAAAAGTTGATTTCAGTTTTTCTGTAAAACCTTTCTCATCAGACAGATAAAGATTTTTCTTCTCACGGAATTTTTTCATAAAATCTTTCTCAGACTGTTTTGTACCCGGTACGATAGTCAGCTTTTCGTAAACCGAAGATCCACGGGAATCCGCTGCAGTTAAAATTACCGCATTGAATATAAAAAGACCAAAAAAAATCAGCTTTGACATATTACAGAGTGTTTTTCAGAATACTACAATATTGTCTGTTAATAAGGAATTTCAATATGGAATAATACCGGATAAAATACGTTCGCGGTACCAGGGGTCATTGGCATTTTTCAGCAGGTCGGGCATCAAACGGCAAAGCGACTGAAATAGTTTTTTATTCTGTTCCACCGGCAGATTGTGCATCTGGTACGGATCTTTCACATCGTCGAACAACATTACCTGTTTCAGCTGTTTTTTACGGTCGATAAAAATGGCCAGCGTATAACGGTCGGTTTTCACACCACGGGCACCGGGGAAATAGCTGATGACTTTACCTTCAGCATTTTTCATTCCATCTAAGTTCTGAATATACAAAACGGCTTTGGGTGCATTGACTGATGGCTTTTTACGGCTAAGTTCCGACGATAAATCATGTCCCTGAACACCGGCTGGTATGCTGTTTTTCAGTCCGGCCAGCGAAAGAAGTGTGGGCATTATATCGGGTGTCGATAGTAAAAGACCGGTGACATGGGGTTTAAGTTTTCCCGGATACCGGATCAGAAACGGTACATTCATGGCTTCGGCATAAGGTGAGTTTTTGGCATCTTCCACATGACTGGCCAGTGTTTCGCCATGGTCCGACGAGAAAACCACAATGGTGTTTTTGTCTAAACCAAGTTCTTTCAACGTTGCGAGAATCCGTCCGAATTCACGATCGACACCTGTAACGGAGGCAAAATAATATGGAGCATTGGCCATCCTGCTTTTGAACGACTGATTTACGTTGGGACGAACCAGCAATTTCATCGGCGGAATATTTTTATACAAATCAAAATCCTCTTCCTGGCAGTCATCCGGCGAATTATAAGGACTGTGAGGCGGATTCATACTCACCATCAGAAAAAAAGGTTTGCTTTTATCGCGGATACCGGTGAGGTACTCAATGGCTTTACCGGCTTCGTGCACGGGCGACCATTCTTTCGGGTCGTGGCGGTTGTTTTTACTGTCCCAGTAATGAGGGTTTTTATGTTCATCGAAAGTACCGTACGAATACCAGAAATTGAAACCATGCCTGCGTTCTTCGGGAGTAAAGGCGTCCCACACCGGATTGCGGTCTTCTACATAGGTTCCGGGATTTTGCGGATTGTTTTTAGTGGGATAATCCACGTGCAGTTTGCCAATATAGGCACAATCGTAACCGTTTTGCGACAACACATCGCTGATAGCCATTACATCCTGCTTCAGATTGCTGATCGGGCGGGTATCGTTGCAGTTCAGCATCACACCGTTGCCATCAGGATAAAGGCCGGTAAGCAACATACCACGGTGCGGACTACTCAGCGGGCAATTACTTTGCGCCGAAGTAAGTACCACGGCTTCGCGGGCAAACTGATTCAGATGGGGTGTTATTACGGGGTCGGCTTTGAACCGCACCTGCTGACTGAATCCGTTTTCGCTCCAGAACTGCATGGCGCTGTTACGAAACTGATCGGGGAAAACGTAGATGATATTCGGATGTTGCGTTGATTGTGCAGGCAAACCTGTTATTGTGGTCAATCCCAGAAAGGCAGAAGTGATTTTGTTCATGATGTTCATAGATCATAATTTTATTTCACAAAATTACAATTAATAATCACTCACGAATTCCGAATTTTGACTGATTTTGGTATAAAATTGTACAACTTCAGCTTTTTCAGCTATGCAACAAAGCTTAAATATTAAAAAAACCGAAAGGGCGTAAATTTACTGCCACCATGGAAAATCAGAATCTTTTCTTCACTAAAATTTTAAGTCCGTCAGGCACAATGCTGATATTTATTTCGGTGCCTTCCTCATAAGGCTCTCCATCGTAATGAAACGGTCCGGATTCATCGCGGTATAAAGTAACCTTTTCAGCCCTTAAAGTAGTCATAAAAAGGTCATTGTCAATCGTTTTTGTAAAAAGCTGTAATGCAAGAGTCGGAATGGCGATAATCGGGAATCGGCTCATGATCGAAATATCAATTTTACCATCCTGCACACTGGCCTGAGGTGCGATATACGCATTGTTTCCCCATTGCGAAGCGTTGGCAAAAGTCATTACAAACGCCTTGGTTTTCAAGTCAATGCCTTCACCCATCAAATGATAGTTCTGGGATTTGTAGCTGAAATAACCGGTAATCATTTTTTCGATATACGCAATGATTCCTCTGTTGCGGCCTTTGGCAAACTGCGTACTTACATAGGCATCGAAACCGGTCCCGCAGGTGCAAAAGAAAGGCTGATTGTTTACCAACCCGTAATCCATTAAAATTGTTTCCGCATGGTTGAAATATTCAATCGCTTTGCGCGGGCTCATCGGTATACCCAGATGCCTTGCCAGTCCGTTTCCTGATCCGATCGGTACGATGCCCAGCGAAGCGTTGGTGTGAATTAACGCTTTTGCCACTTCGTTGACAGTACCATCGCCTCCGACTGCCACTACGAATTCAAATCCTGAATCAACAAAATTTTGAGCCAATTGTGTACCATGACCCTTGCGTTCGGTAAATACAATTTCACTTTCGAACTTATTAAAATCTATTTCCTCCCTGATCATTTCGGGAATCTGATCTTTTTTTGAAGTACCGGAAATTGGATTAATGATGAATGCGATTTTCTTTTTCATTTAATTTTCAGGAAATAATACGTTAAAAAGGCGGCGCGAAATTAGTAATTTTTTTACAAACTACACAAAATGAAAACAATAAATAAATCAAACCTCTGTTTATCCCCGTCAAACTAAGAATAAAATCAACCAAACAGTTGTTTTTAAGCTTCTTACAAATCCGATATTCATTTTGAATTCAGGTAATTGATTAAAGGATTGGCATACATCCCGAGAATTTTCTTTCTCAGAAAATCGACATCTCTGTTTTCGAGATCAATTTTTTGAATTTGCTTTTCAATATACGTTTCGAAATCAAGTTTTTCCATCATCGTATATTCATTCTGATAGCCGGTGGTACCGTTTAATAAATCGTAAGCTATTTTGTTGACTGAAAAAATCACATAATTTGAATGAATTCTATTGTCAATCAGTTCAGCGGTGCGACCTATCAGTTCATTTTTATTCAATGATTCGGCAGCCAGCTTCTTTAATTCTTCATTGATACCGCCTGTAATGCTGTAAACCACTTTACCCTTATAACCCATCACTCCTGTCGACATGCTGATTAAATCGTCCTGTGGCTGTTTTTTATGATCCGGATTATCGCGTTTCTGCTGAAATTCCTTTGCTTTCAGGAAATCGCAGGGGTCGTATTCGTAAGAAATGCTGAGCGGACAGATATTTAAGCGCGAAAGGTTCGATACAAAATCTCCTTTTCCACTCATGTTCAGCATTTTAAGAAGACTTTCCTGAGTTCTGTCGTTACCATCTTTAGCTCTGCCTTCCCTTTGAGCCAACCAGATAGACTGCTGTTTTTCGTTAATAGTAAAGGCAATATAAGCCGATAATAACATCGAACTTTCGAGGTTCTGGCGTGGACTCAACCCCCTTCGAACGATAAAACTCTTATTCACACGCACCAGTTCTTCAATCCATGGAAAAGCCAGCAAATTGTCACCAATGGCAATTTCTACGGTATCCAGTCCACGTTCGATGAGTTTTGCACACAACAGGGCTGAATCCAGAATGATATCCCTGTGATTGGAGATGTAAAGATAAGGCTGCTTAACATTGATCTTTTCGATACCTGCCAGATCGATTCCTTTGGTCAGATTTGCCTCGAGACTTTGTAAAAAAGGATATACAAAATTTTTCTGAAACTCATAGTTTGTCCTGTAGCTCATTAACCTTTGTTTGATAACATCTTTGGGCAACAGAGGGTAAATAGTGCTCACAACTTTCATAAATTGCTTTTCGTTGCTGAGCCGTTCGAGCGCATCGGGGATTTCATCGTTATTGTAGCAACGTATTTTGTCAAAATCTGTATTCATGGTCAAAAGTATTGTATGTTAATTGATTAGTGTTTAATTATGTACTAAAGCTGTATGAAAAATGAGAGTCAGATATATAAAAATAACCGGTGAAACCAGCATCATACTGTCGAAGCGATCGAGCCACCCTCCGTGACCGGGAATTGCGTTACCCGAGTCTTTTACCTGTAATGTTCTTTTCAGCAGCGACTCATTCAAATCGCCGAAGGTGCCAAACACAACAACTATTTCGGAAAACAAAAGCCAGCTGAGTAATGAAATTTCGGGAATCAAATGTGCAAACAAAAAACCTGAACCCAAAGCAGCAACTGCACCTCCAAAAAATCCTTCCCACGACTTTTTGGGCGAAATACGTTCAAACAACCTGTGTTTGCCAATGGTAACTCCCACTATATAAGCACCGGAATCGTTCACCCAAATCGTTATAAATACTGCAAGTAAAATCAGTGGCTTATACTGACCGGCATCGATAAAAGCAATGAAATTCAGCAACGAAAAAGGTAATGCTACGAATACCTGCCCCAGTATTAAATATGCCCAGTTGTGAATCGGATTCTTTTTCTTTTTATATAATTCGCTGATTATAAGAACGATTAAATACAACCCATAAATCAAAAATACCGGAAAATTCAGCAAATCAGCAGCATAAATAAATGATGTGATAAAAAGAATTACTCCGCCTATCACCCCTAAAATTCCATTTACTTTTGTTTCTGATTGCGCATTGGTAAGTTTGTGAAATTCCCTGACTGCACTTCCGGTAATGATTGCAAATACTGCTGCAAATACATAGGAATCAATTAATATGGCCAAAATAATAATTCCTACGAATAACGCTCCACTCAAAGTTCGTTTTATAAAATTATTCATGTGAAAACAATTGTTTCTAAGTTAACACCTCCAGTATGAGTGGATTAGTTTCATAAGTAAAATATTTATTTTTAAGGCTGTATGTAATTTGACTTTTTCAGAATTTTTTTATCGATATTTACCGTTATTGTGCTGTGCAAAGTCAAATCAGATCATTACTTCACTTTCAGCAGCTGCATTATCTCTTCTAATTTGGGCGATAAAATGATTTCGGTTCTTCTGTTAAGTGTCCTTCCTTCTGCAGTTGAGTTTGAAGCTCTTGGCGCATATTCACCCCTGCCCGATGCTGTAAGCCGGACCGGAGGAATATTATATTCACCGGTAAGTATACGAACAATAGAAATAGCCCTTGCAACACTGAGATCCCAGTTGTCGCGATATAAAGCAGTTTTAATAGGCACATTATCAGTATGTCCCTCGACGAGAATATCGATATCGGTGTTCTTATTGAGAACATCTGCCAAAACACGTATTGCATCCAACCCTTTTGACTCTATTGCAGCACTTCCCGACTTGAACAACAATTTGTCGGACATCGAAACATAGACTTTACCGTTTTTAACTTCGACTGATAACTCATCCGATTTAAAACCAAGCAGAGCATCGTGCAGAATCGAATTCAGCCTTTTGGTGATTGAATCCTGACGTGCAATCACTTTTTGCATATCATGCAGGGCATTTTCACGCTCGGCAAGTAATTTTTCCTTTGTAGTCAATTCATCTGATTTCTTCTTCAGCATTAAATTGAATTGTTCGGATTGACTCAGGTTTGTATTTACCAGCTCATTATACTGCTGGTCAAGCTGTTTGTATTTCAGGTTGACATCCGACAGATCTTTATTCAATGCCGCAACATTCACTTTCAATTCTTCAATCTGATTTTCGCGCACAGCAAGTGTCGAACACAAAGAATCGCGTTCGTCAATCACTACCTGTATGATTTTGGGTACAAAAAGTTTTTTAAGTGGCTTTTGTTCACCACATTTGTAAATTGGCTGACAGGATACCACAACCAGCATCAGAACTAAAACCGATGCATAAAGTTTGAATGATTTCATAAAATTTCAGTAAATACGCACTTCTGTTCAAACAAAAATAAACGCTGACAATGAAATATCTGATCAGTCGAATCAATTATAAAAATCCGGCTGACTAAATAATCATGCACAAAGATAACAAAACTTTATATTACTGAAAGGAAAACGATTAATTCTTTTGGACCGTGTGCCCCAAGCACAAGCGTTTTTTCAATGTCGGCGGTCCGGCTTGGTCCTGTAATTGTCGTTATGGCGGATGGTAATTTGTTGTTGTACTTTATTTGAAGCGCTTTAAGTGCATCTTCGGGGAAGTTCACAAGCCGGGAAGCCGTAGCCAGAATGATATGAACCGGAGGAAAAACATTCATCTGCCGGCCTGAATCACCCTGCGAAGTGACAACAACGCTGCCTGTACGTGCAATCAGAAACTCACACGAAGTTACACCAGCTTTCATCCCGCTGAATTCTGATACCGATGATGTGTTGGGTATATCATTTCCGGACAACATCTGCGCAATTGATTGGTCTCTGCAAAAAACCACATCGATATGCCTGTCCGAAAGAAAGTTTTTCAGTTCAGTTATTAATTCAGTCTGATCATTACAAATGATGCATTTCCCTTTGACAGCTTCGAGTTCATTTTTGAAACAGCTAATCTTATCAGGCAGAACAGCATGATAGATATCTTCATTCTCAGGATATACAAAAGGAATTGCAGCCTTCCGCCCTGCGCGAACGGCTGCAATTCTGTCTAAAATTTCATTTTTCGACTGTTCCGACATATCAATAGTTCAATCAAAAAAAATCAGTTATTATCTTCTTCTTTATTTTCGGGCAATTCAGCCGGTTTTTCGGGAGCAATTTCAGCTACTTCAGGTAACTTTTCATCAAGAATATCATTACCTCCGTTTTGAGCCATCAATTCGTCCTGACGTGATGTCCATTGCCTTTTTCCGAATATCCTTTCAAGATCCTCGGCAAAAATCACTTCTCTTTCAATCAGCAATTCAGCCAGTTGGTTGTGACCTTCTGCATTTTCACGAAGTATTTTTTTGGCTCTTTCGTATTCTTTGGCAACTATAGCTTTCGCTTCCTCATCAATTAACTCAGCAGTTTTCTCACTGTATGGTTTGGTGAAACCATAATCCGAATTCCCTGTCGAATCATAATAACTCATATTGGGTAAATTTTCGCTCATTCCAAAATATGCCACCATTGCATAGGCCCGTTTGGTAACCCTTTCGAGGTCGTTAATTGCTCCTGTTGAGATTTGCTGAAGGAAAATTTCTTCGGCAGCCCTGCCTCCGAGTGTCGAACACATCTCATCGAGGATATGCTCACGATTGGTAAGCTGACGTTCTTCGGGAAGATACCATGCAGCACCCAACGCTTCGCCACGGGGCACTATTGTCACTTTTACCAGCGGATTGGCATGTTCTGTCATCCAGCTAATGGTGGCATGACCTGCTTCGTGATAAGCTATGGATTTCTTTTCAGCCACGGTAGTAATTTTTGTCTTCTTTTCGAGACCGCCAATGATACGATCGACTGCATCAAGAAAATCCTGTTTTTCAACAAACGACTTGCTTTTTCGGGCAGCAATCAATGCTGCTTCGTTACACACATTGGCTATATCAGCTCCTGAGAATCCCGGCGTTTGTTTGGCTAAGAAATTGACATCCACTGTTTCGTTGATTTTAATCGGACGAAGATGAACGTTGAAAATTTGTTTCCTTTCATATACATCCGGCAAATCGACATGTATCTGACGGTCAAAACGACCGGCACGCAACAAAGCCTTGTCGAGAATGTCGGCGCGATTGGTTGCTGCCAGAATGATTACTCCGCTGTTGGAACCAAAACCATCCATTTCTGTAAGCAATTGATTAAGGGTGTTTTCGCGTTCATCATTACTTCCCATGTTCGGATTTTTGCCACGGGCACGTCCCACTGCATCAATTTCGTCGATAAAGATGATACATGGCGACTTTTCCTTGGCCTGACGGAATAAATCGCGAACACGCGAAGCTCCGACACCCACAAACATTTCGACAAAATCGGATCCGGACATCGAGAAGAAGGGTACATCTGCTTCGCCTGCCACTGCCTTGGCCAAAAGGGTTTTACCTGTTCCAGGAGGGCCTACAAGCAGAGCGCCTTTAGGAATTTTACCTCCTAATTCGGTGTATTTTGACGGATTTTTTAAAAATGCAACTATTTCTTCTATTTCCTGTTTGGCTCCTGCCAGTCCGGCAACATCCTTAAATGTAATTTTATTTTCAACATTGCCCTTATCGAACAGCTGAGCTTTGGATTTTCCGACATTGAAAATTCCTCCGCCACCACCCATCTGACCGGACATTCGGCGGTTCATGAAAACAAACAAAACAATCAGCAATAAAAAGGGTAAAACGCTGTATAAAAACAGCTCCATATAATCCCTGCTTTCCTTATAGTCCACAATACCGTTATATTGCCTGTCCTCTTTGGCTTTACTGATAAATTTGGAGAATTCCTCGACTGATGGTATCCTTACATTGATCAATCTTTCCTTTTCGTAAATTTCGGCTTTGTCTCCGAATACACTTTTCAATGCAGTCTTATTCACTCTGGCAGTTAAAGTGTTTTTGTTCGGATAAACCTCAATTTTCTCGATGGCACCCTGCTTTACGTAGATTTCAAAATTTGAGTAAGGAACTTCCTTGCTCACAGAAGCATCGTTCATAAAATATGAGCCAATCAACACTAAAATAATAATGCCATAAATCCATGACACATTAAATCTCGGCCCTTTCCCCACCGGTTTCGGGGAATCTTTTGGTGTTTTGTTTTCCATTCTGTATGTTATACGGATATTTGTTTTTTATAATAAATTTTCGATTCGTTTGAGGTCTGCGTCAGCCCATAAATGTTCTATGTCGTAGAAAGCCCTTGTATGACGCTGAAATACGTGTACAATTATCTGACCGTAATCAAGCGCTATCCATTCGCTGTTCTCAAATCCTGCAGTAGCATAAGGTTTCACTTTTATTTTTTCGTTAACCCAGTCCTTTACTGACAGAGCTACCGCATTTACATGTACATTGGAGTCGCCCTCGCATATTACAAAATAACTGCAGGGAGCTTCCTTCAGTTTGTTCAGATTTACAACAACTACTTCTTTTCCTTTTCTTTCCTGTATTCCTTCAACAATTTTATTTACAATTTGTTCGTTTTCGTTCATGCCTGACTTGTTAAATTATTTATGAGCAAATGGTTGCATCCGTCATTGAATTTACAGTGCAAAGATATTCAATTCCGGTTGCTTTTAAATTTTTTGGCGGTTTTGCTGTGACAAATTTTATACCGCACAATTAAATCAGCATTTACCTTCAGCAACACATGACATAATGGCATGATATATTCACTGATAAATAAGGACTTCCTGATGGACAGATGACCTTTCACACACGAAACACAGAATTAAGGACACAAAAAAAACCGATACACAGTTATATCGGTTTTTCTGGTTAATTTTTTTCTACGGTTATTTAACTATGGAAATAAAAGTTTCGTCGGTGAAAAATTTCGAAAATTCGAGATCGTTCTGAGCCTGAGCTTTGTAGGCGCTGTCAATACTTACAGCTTTACGAAGGCTTCCGTACACCGCGTCGCGGTTGTTGGTGCGTGCAGCAATAACAGCCGACAGATAAGCTGTCAGACCATCCGGTTGTTTCACTGCATCGAGTGTATTGCGTGCACCGTTGTAATTTCCATCCAGAATCTGCATAAGTGCTGCATTGTTGGTTGCTGTATTACCGAAAGCTGATTTAGCTTTAGGATAATCACCCTTCAGTGTATAAACTGTACCCAAAGCATTTCCGAGGTTACCTTTTGTACCGGCAGCTTTACCGAAATTAACTTCAGCATTAGCCAAATCGCCCTTTGCAAGAGCTGTAAGTCCGGCATTGTAATTCAGGTCAGCATTTCCGGGATTCATTGACAGTGCTTTCGCAAAATTTGCATTGGCAGCATCAATTTTACCAAGCTGGTATTGAGCAACTCCGAGGTTGTTAAATCCACGGAAGCAGTCTGGATATGTATCAACCACTTTTTGGTAAATCTCTGCTTTAGCAGCAGCATCCTGAGTTAAGGTAGCGGCATAAAGCAATTCCTCGAGACTAAGCTGTGAGGCATTTTCCTTAGCAAGTTTTGCAATTTCTTCGTCCGATTTACCAATCACATCAACTGTCAGTTTCAGGCGTGAACGACGAAGCTGTGGAAGAATTTCTTCAGCTATACTTTTGAAAGCAACCGAAAGATTTTTAATTTCACGTTCGCGTTGTTCCGGGTCGCTATACATAGTCAATACCCTTAAAATCACCTGTTTGTCCTGAATATTCGAGCTTTCCATCAATTTCTGGAAACCATCCCAGTCTTCGGCAGTAAATTTTGAATCTAATTTAACTGATGCTTTCACTTTTTTCAGTTCCTTGTTGATAAAGTCGGTAGTCACTTTCTGACGTTTTTCGGCCAGATTGGTATTCAGCTCCATCGAACCATCCGGCGAAGCATAACCTGCGATTTCGAAACCGGCAATCTGCTTGTTCTGAGCATCTTTTGCTTCTTTTACCTTTTTGGTCAAAGCCACAATGTCTTCCGATTTTGTTTCGGATTTGCGAAGCTGAGATTGCTGAATAAGGAACTTAATGTCAGCTTCCTGCATTTCCTGAATGATACGCTGGAATTTGTCGGGCACAATAACAGGACCACTTACAGCATCGCTGCCAAAATCCTTCGAAGCCAGTTCGGCAGTGGCAATAATGCCGTCGGCTACTTTTACCCTCTGCAAAGCATAGGTTTTTTTCTTAGTCGACACACTGAAATCCAACCAAAGTTCTGATTTTTTCATTTCAGGAACATAGTTGAATGAAGTTTTGATTGTGTAAGTACCACCTGCTTTATAGCTGATAGTCTGGTTGTTACCCACTACTTTTTCGCCCTGGAATGAAGTGGCAGCTGCTTTTACTTCCTTACCGTTGAATGTAAGAACAGGTGTCACCACCACAGTAGCATTTTTCGAAAAATACTTAACAGGGAAAGTTCCTGTTATGGTAGCATCAACTTTTCCTCCCTTTACTTCGAGTGGATTTGGAGTACAGGTAAACAGATTTGAGTCCAGATTTTTAAGATCTTTATTACAAGAGCTTAACACCAGCACAAATAACATTGAAACTACGAAAAATAATTGCTTTCTCATAAAATTCTGATTTTTATTAATAAATTGTATGTTCTTTTTTTCATTAATTGCCCACAAATGTATTAATTATCTTTCAATTTCTGCTTACTTTGCAAAGAGTTTTCACATTTTTTCTAAAATACAAAACAAAAACAAAATGTTAAATTTACAGGGGATTTTTAACTCTTAATCAATCAGTCAAATGCAACATCCAATTTATAACCTGAGAATTTTTATTCACCTATTAAAATATTTAAATTTGCGAAAAATTAAAAATTTTTTGCAAATTTACCTGTCATATTTACGTTCGCATAAAAGTCCGAAATTTGGTAGTCATTTTCGTCCAGCATTCATCTCGGTCGAACCTGCGGATTTTTGTCAGTTACAATGCCCCGAGTGCCCTGTGGGTCAGAACGCCCGAAATAAAGGTGAAAAAATAAACAACTCACTGTATACAAAAATAATAGATGAACTTAAACCTGATTTATTACATGTTATATTCTATTTTCAGGGTGAGCCTTTGCTGAACAAAGATCTGAACGAAATGATCAGTTATGCCCATCAGGCAAAAATTTTCACTTCTACCTCGACCAACGCACAATTGCTCAATTCAGACAAAGCTAAAGAGCTGGTTTTGTCGGGCCTGGACAAGCTCATCATTTCCATTGATGGAACTACTCAGGAAGTATACGAAAAATACCGTAAAGGGGGCAGACTCGACAAAGCCATTCAGGGAGTTAAATTCGTGGACGAATGGAAAAAAAGCCTGAAATCGTTTACTCCGGTAATTGAAATTCAAATGGTCGTAACCAGAGTTAATGAGCACCAGATCAATGAGATGAAATCGCTGTACCGCAGTTTGAATGCCAACCGGTTAGTGTTCAAATCGGCACAACTTTATAACTTTGAAAATGGAAACGAATTATTAACTTCAATTGGGAAGTATGCCCGGTATAAAAAGCTGAAAGATGGTAAATATGCAATAAAAAACAAACTTCCCGATAAGTGTCTGAGAATGTGGAGTGGCGCTGTAATGACCACCGGCGGGGAATTACTGCCCTGCTGTTTCGACAAGGATGCAGCTCATAGTTTCGGAAATGTATCGGGGACTTCGGTTGCCGGCGTATGGCACAATGCAAAAGCATCAGGTTTCAGAACATCGATACTGACCAACCGGAAACAGCATGAAATCTGTCGTAACTGTACCGGCAAATAAGCTTTCTACGGGTTAAAGAAGTGAACCAATGTTCGATGTAAAAAGCTTAACCGAAATGGCTAATAAAATGATTCCAAAGAATTTACGCAAAATATAAATACCACCTTCACCGATCATTTTTTCAATTCGGGAAGTTGACCTGATCACAAAATAAACAAAAATAAGATTCAGTACCAGCGCAATAAGTATATTTTCGGTAGCATATTCGGCCCGGAGTGCAAGCAAAGTGGTAAACGAACCGGGACCTGCAATCAGCGGGAATGCAAGTGGCACTATCGATGAGCCACCTTCGGGACCTTTGTTCCTGAATATCTCTACATCCAAAATCATCTCAATTGCAAAAATAAAAATCACAAATGCACCTGCAACTGCAAAAGACTGAATATCAACATTAAAAAGCCGAAGTATTGCTTCGCCCGAAAACAGAAAAATCACCATTATGAGAAATGCAATTGCACTCGCCCTGAATGCATAAATCACATTCGACTTCTTTTTTATATTTAATATAATCGGAATCGAACCCAAAATATCGATAATGGCAAAAAGCACCATAAAAGCACTTGTAATCTGTATTATACTGAATTTCATATCTTTATCAAATAAGCTATATTGATTTAAAGCTAATGTATTGTTATTTATATTGATAAAAAAATCCCGGTTATTTTCCGAAGATTGCTCTGATTGTTGCTTTATTCACTTTCCGGCGTTCGGCATCGAAAAACCAACCCCATTTATTGAAATACTTAATCATATTGGCAATGTGAATCAGCAGCATCTTCCGGTCGACATACGAACTTTTGGCATGATGATGAACGATAGTGAGGTACGGATAAAAAACCGTCCTGTATTTCGAATTTATTCTTCGGGTTAAATCTATATCCTCCGGATACATAAAAAAACGTTCATCAAACAGCCCTGTCTCTTCTAATGCCTTTACCCTCAAAAACATAAAACATCCCGACAAATAAGGAACATCCATAATTTTATCGTATCCGGATGCTCTTAACTCGAAATAATCACGACGCTTTTTTGTCCATTCAGAAGGAAAAAATCTCCGGAAAATCAAGTCGAAAGGTGTCGGCAACAGTTTACAAAGATACTGAATTTCTCCGGTCGGATAGCAGACTTTCGGCATTAAATGTCCGATTTCTGTATTTTTATTCATAAATGCAACAATCCCGTTGAATATATCCGACTCAAACATGATATCGGGGTTAACAACCAGATGGTAATCGGTATGCGATGAGATGCTTTTACTGATAGCGATATTATGTGCCGAACCATATCCCGTATTCTTAATGTTCTTTATATAAACTGCATCCAGACCGGCAAAATCAGGTTGCCCGATATCCGAATTATCTATCAGATAAATTTGTGAAACCATGTTTGATTTCCTCAAAACCGCCACCAGTGGTTCTATTTGAGGAACTGAATGGTTATACAAAACAATTGATACATTCAAACTCATTTTGTTATCTGATTATAGCTGAATTAGACGAAGAAAAAAATTTAAAAATCAGTATTTGGCCATTTTATCTTCTATTGTCACATCCGAAATAGAACTCTGAATTTTAATATAAACCATCATGCTCTCGGCACCTGCTTCGTAACAGGCAGCCTGAGCTTCTTTAACCACTTCCATAATGCGGTCATAGGTACCTTCCATTACCGTTTCGAACGGTGTAACCCGGTATTTCAGACCTGAAGCAGCAATCACTTCGATTGCTTTATCCACCAATGTGTAAGGATGTACCGTTTTGGATACAGGTAAAACCTGAAGTGCAATATTAACTGTTTTTTCGCTCATAAAAAAATTTTTAATTTTAATCAATTCTGTTTTAATACTCAAATCCCGTAACTATACCCTCAAAAAAATGATTCCTTTTAATTCCGGCCTGAATATTTTCTGCGATGAACAGAAACAAAAAAACCCGAAATTACTTCCGGGTTCATTGTTCAGAATTAGAATTTTTTGTTATTCTGCAGGTGTTTCTTCGGAAGCAGGAGCCTCAACAGCTACTTCTGCAGCAGCTTCTGCCTGCGCAGCAACAGCTTCTGCTTTTTTCTTTGCAAGTTCTGCAGCTTTAGCCTTGTTAACAGCAGCTTCGGCAGCTAAACGTGCTTTTGCTTCTGCTTGTTTGTCGGCAGCAATTTGTTCTTTTGATTTTGATAAATTGGCTACTTTGGATAATTTCCATGCTTCGAAACGTTTTTCAGCTTCAGCAGTATCAAAAGCACCTTTTTTAACTCCTTCAAGCAGGTGTTTTTTCAACAACACACCTTCGGCAGACAAAATGTTGCGGGTGGTGTCGGTTGGCTGTGCACCTGTTGTTAACCAATACAAGGCACGGTCAAATTTTAAATCGACTGTTGCAGGATTGGTGTTTGGGTTGTAAGAACCTATACGTTCAATAAATTTGCCATCACGTGGCGCGCGACTGTCGGCGATAACGATATGATAATAAGCATATCCTTTACGACCATGACGTTGCAATCTGATTT
>CALCBD010000062.1 GCA_937897985.1 uncultured Paludibacter sp.
TAGGTTACTGTTCTGATTAAACTACAAATTCCCCTGTATCAATGTGATTATATATTTAAGTTGGTTTGGTTTTTAAAATTCTTTAATTTGTCAGTATGTTGATTTTCAAAATTGCAAAGGTTTTATATCTGTTGATTTTCAAAAGTTAAGGTAAAAAAAAAGGGAATTTGAAAGGTTGAACCGATAATTATCACCTTTGTTAAACAGCCCGTAGGTTACTGTTCTGATTAAACTACAAATTCCCCTGTATCAATGTGATTATATATATAAGTTGGTTTGGTTTTAAAAGAATTTAGTTTTTATCTGTATGTTGAATATAAAAGGTTAAAGGTTTTATCTACTGAATTTCAATGGTTAACGCAATCTCCGTAACATTCTGTACAGAGTCAGTCCGGTTCGGTTTGCATTTTTTAATCACATCATTGTTCTGAAAATTTTTAAATCATAATTGCTGAGCATGTAAAAAAAACTGAGTTGTATCATTTATGCAGATATAAAAATTTCAATTATTTTTCTGCCTGATAAAAAAATTTACTCTTTCGACTTAACTCCGGTTTTTACATCAGTTTTGCATCGCCATGCAAAATATTGAATCTCATCGTGTTGGGTGCAAAAATAAAATGCCGTTTTTCAAAATCCAAAAAAAATGAAAAGTAATTTGTCCTGATTTGACAAATCAGGACAAAATTTTTTAATTCAGCAGTGTTTTTAACACTCCTTTACAAATAATCATTGAAATTAATCCTCAAAAACTCACATTATCTGTCCAAAAAAAGGCGTAAGTGAATCAAAAATGAACAAAAAACTGTTTCTGCGTGATTTTACGACCTCAGGACGAGATCATTTTTGTGGATTGGGAGAAGAAAAAAGGTCAGAAACGTAAAAAAATTGATGATTCAAGAGGGACACTTCAACGTTTTTTCAGAATTTTCAATTTACTCAAAAATAAAACGGACTAAATTGCAGGTACAATTTAGTCCGTTCAAAGAAAAAATAACAGAGTTTTATTTTAATTTTTTCACAATTTCGAGCGTATCCGAAGCAATCATAAACTCCTCATCGGTAGGTATAACCACTACTTTCACCGTAGAATCGGGAGTACTCAGAACAACTTCTTTACCGCGTGAAGTTTTGTTGAGTTCGGCATCAATTCTGACGCCTGCGTATGACAAACTATCACAGACTTTCTGACGGGTTCCGGTTTGATTTTCGCCCACACCGCCTGTAAAAACCAGCACATCGCAGCCATTCAATGCAGCCATGTACGAGCCGATGTACTTTTTAATGCGATACTCATACATATCCAATGCTAATTTCGCACGTTCATTTCCCTGAGCTACAGCATTTTCAATATCGCGCATATCCGACGAGATACCCGAAACACCCAGCACACCGCTATGTTTGTTGAACAAAGTGGAAGCCGAAGAAGAACCTATCATTTCCTTTTCCATTAAAAAAGTAACAACTCCCATATCCACATCACCCGAGCGGGTACCCATCATCAAACCTTCAACAGGAGTAAAGCCCATCGAAGTATCCATCGATTTACCATTTTCGATGGCACATACCGAAGCTCCGTTTCCAATGTGAGCTGTAATTACTTTAGTATTATGATAGTCGAGTCCAAGAAATTCGCAGGCCCGTTTTGACACATAACGATGACTTGTGCCGTGAAAGCCGTAACGACGCACACCGTATTTTGTATAAAGCGAGTACGGAATGCCGTACATATAAGCATAATCGGGCATAGTCTGGTGAAATGCAGTATCGAAAACTGCAACCTGAGGCACCGAAGGCATCAACTCGTTAATGGCATAAATACCGGCTAAATTGGGCGGGTTATGCAGCGGAGCAATGTCGATACATTCAACAATTTTCTGAATCACCTCGTCGGTAATCTGAACGCTCGAATTAAATTTTTCGCCACCATGAACCACTCTGTGACCCACTGCATCAATTTCGTCGAGCGATTCGATGGCTCCGTGTTTCTGGCTTGTCAACACACCAAGAATATATTCAATGGCTAACTGATGTTCAAGAATTTCACCCTTGAGAATTACTTTCTGACCATCGCGACGAATATGTTTAAGGAAAGAACCTTTCATCCCGATTTTTTCAACACCGCCTGCACCCAGTTCTTCGTTAGACTCCATGTCTAACAGTTTATATTTTACTGATGAACTTCCACAGTTCAAAACCAATATCTTCATGTTTTAAGTTCCTCCTTATTTTATTATGTTACCAAAATCGTCGTAGGTATAAAATCCGCGTTTGGAAGTTACACCAAAATGTTTAGCGCGTGCCAGACGAAGAAGTACCGGAGACGGTTTGTACTTTAAGCTTCCGTATTCATCCCACAGGTTTTCGAGCAGACGTACAATTTTCTCAATACCCATTTGATCGGCAGTACGAAAAACACCCTGTCGGTGTCCGAACCCAACAGTAAGAACGCGGTCAATATCCTCAACACTCGAAATACCTTCCATTAAAATACCGCACGCTTCATTGAGCTGAATAAGGAACAAACGTATGCTTACCAGCCCCGAAGATTCCATTACCGGTATATAATCGTAATTGATCAGACGGGCAAATTTACACACCTTATCATAAGTTTCGGATGAGGTATTTAACCCCGGAACAATCTCGATAATTTGTGAATCGGGTACATTTGAAAGGAAATGCAGACCAATACAACGTTCAACATGCTCTAACTCCGATGCTAAATCGGTCACAATCACAGTAGTAACATTCGAGGCTATGATTGCAGTTGGCGCAAGTACACGTTCAAGTTCCTTAAAAACCTCCTTTCGTTGCGAAATACGGCGTTCACCCGTTTGATCATGATATCGAATGGCTTCGATCACAAAATCGCAACCTGCGAAATCATCATAATTGGTAGTTCCGCTGATGCGCGTAAGAATGGCTTTTTTCTCATTACCTGTCAGCCCCCAATGTGAAATTTTTTCATCTAACTTATTTTCAATTCTGCTGTACGCATTGGCAATGCCCTCTTCGCTGGGTTCCAGAAAAACCACTTCAATTCCACTCAAAGCAGCTGCCGTAGCAATAACACTTCCATCGTGTCCGCAGCCTACGACACCGATACGTGAAAACAGGGTCCGTTTCCTGTTTCGTTTACTAAGTCCGTATCGTTCAATCGCTTCTAAAATTTCTTCTGCCATAATTTTTTAACACATTATATTAATTCAAATTTCTCTGTTTTCATTTTTTCATTGCCTGATTTGCGGTGATGGTAATCATTTTCACGATATCATCCACCGAACAACCGCGCGACAAGTCGTTGACCGGTGCAGCCATTCCCTGTAAAACAGGACCAACTGCCTGTGCACCCGAGAATCTTTCCACCATTTTATAGCCTATGTTACCGGCCTGTAAATCGGGGAAAACCAGCACATTGGCATGTCCGGCGATTTTGCTTCCCGGTGCCTTACTTTCGCCCACCGAAGGCACTAATGCTGCGTCGGCCTGAAGTTCACCGTCGATCAGAATTTCGGGTGCCATTTCATGAGCAATGCGTGTAGCTTCAACCACTTTGTCAACCAATTCATGTTTTGCACTGCCTTTGGTCGAAAAGCTCAACATGGCAATCCGGGGTTCAAAACCACAAATTGCACGCGTGGTATGAGCTGTACTTACTGCAATCTGCGCCAGCTCAGCAGCAGTAGGATTGGGATTTACCGCACAATCGGCAAATACGAGCAGGCCATTTTCACCATACTGTTCGGCAGGAGTGAACATTAACAATGCACCCGAAACCACCGAAATTCCCGGCAATGTTTTCACTATCTGAAAGGCGGGACGAAGTACATTTCCCGTTGTATTTCTGGCTCCGGCCAGTTCGCCATCAGCATCACCGTTTTTTATCATCAAACAGCCAAGGTAAAGCGGATCTTTCGCCAGCTTACGGGCTTCTTCCATAGTGATACCTTTACTCTTACGAATTTCATAGAGTAAACCGGCGTAAATTTCCATTTTGTCATTGGCCTCCGGATCAATAATCGTAGCATCAACAATATGTTCCAAACCATTTTCGGTCGCCAAATGCATGATCTCAGTCTTATTACCAAGCAGAATAAGGTGTGCTGCCTTTTCTTTTAAAATCACATTTGCAGCTTTCAGGGTGCGAATTTCAGTGCCTTCAGGTAAAACTATCCTTTGTGGATGGGCTTTGGCACGTGCCATAATTTGCTCTAATAATTTCATTTGCAAGTAAATATTGAATGTTTCGTATAGGGTAAGCAAGTTTTGAGTGTAGTATCAAAAAACGATACAAAGATAGATGAATTTTGGTAAATTGCAATCTCCACATTGCAATTTATTGAAATCAGCGTTCTTTTATCAAATTTTAAAGTAATAAAATCAATTATTAAAAGCCCGCAGAGAGTCCTGACAAGCTCATTCAGGGCAAACTTGTGAAAATTCAAAAAAATGTATTTATTTTTGTAGCATATTAAAACAACCAAAGCATGAAAATCATTCAATGTACTTCAGAGTATGCCTCTCAAATCCTCGAAATTTTTAACGATGCCATTTTAAATACGACCGCATTATACGATTATCAACTATGGACAATGGAAACGATGGAAATCTGGTTCAGGACAAAAGCTGAACACAATTTTCCGGTCATAGCAGCGGTCGACGACGAAAACCGTCTTTTAGGATTCGGAACCTACGGGGTTTTTCGCATTCGTCCGGCATACAAATACAGCATTGAGAATTCGGTGTATGTACACAGGAACCATCGCGGAAAAGGAATCGGCGAAATTCTGTTGCGTGAAATTATTCGTCAGGCAACGGAGCAAAATTATCACACCATTATCGGAGTCATCGACGCTACGAACGAGGCAAGCATTTCACTTCACAAAAAATGCGGATTTTCAGAAACAGGTACCATCAAACAGGTAGGATACAAATTCGGAAGATGGCTGGATGCCACCTTTATGCAACTGATTTTACCCACACCCGAGAGTCCGGATGAATTGATTCAGCACTGATATTTTGCTGTCCGGGAACATAAAATGATATTCCGGCAGAATAAATTCAGAAATTAACAGGTGTATTTGTCTGCCAGCATTCAGTTACTCATACAACCACACTTCCTTGCCGGTAAAATTATTCTGTTCAACTTCGGTTAGTATAAAATGAGCCACATTGGACCTGGAAATACCGGGACTTCCCTTCACCCTAACCGGTTCGCAACCTGACCTGTAGACTCCTGTCATGGCTTTATCAGTCAATCCTCCCGGCTGGAGTATAGTCCAGTTCAACCGGCTTTGAGCTATCGTGTTCTGATTACGGGTATGATCGGAAAGAGGAACGCGAAGCAGAAAGTGTACAATTAACAACCGGGCAACAGGCGACATCAGATTTCTACTTTCGCCTGCTCCTAAACTCGAAAGGTAAATAAAACGGTCAACACCCTGCAATTGCATTATCCCGACAATATTTTCTATTCCTTCACAAATGGTCGTAGCATGTTTGGTGAGTGAATTCCCTCCCAATACCGAAATACAGGCATCAGCACCCGAAATTGCATCTTTGAGTTTCAATTTATCATGCAGGTCTCCCTGAACAATCTTTAAATGATGGTTTTGAAAATTAAAAGCATCAGGGTTCCGAACATAAACAGTCAATTCGTGACCTGCTTCTAAAGCTTGCTTTACAAGCAATTGACCGGTGCGTCCGGTTGCTCCGAAAATAGTTAATTTCATGATGATTATTTTTGCTTACTTAATGTAACAAATTTTTGAATACAGAAGTTTAGCAAATGAAATAACAAAAATTCAACATTGTTAAATTGATGCAATCCCGGTTATAAATGACACCCTCCGATTGATGTGGAAATGCCGGATAGAGAGTTATTGGTTTGTTTGACAAAAGAATTTCAGCGTCGTTTTACACCATCATGGTTTTGGTATAAATGCCAAAAATAGTTGGTTAAAATCTTTGAAATGCTTATTATCATTGTATTATAGAAAAGTTTACTGAAACAAAGTTCATTAAACTTTTTATATAGTTTCGCAAAAAAATTGTCGTATACCATAAAAAACAACAGAACACTGATTTTCGCTGATTGGACGGATTTTAAAACGGATTAAATCCTCAATAAACTGAAGACACTAAATACTCTCTTAAAGAAATTCTACATTATTATCTTAAGCGAATCAGGGGCTGAAATTGTTTTTGTTCCTGTTTATATGAATAAGATGTCAGGGCTACGCCCCTGAATTATAGTATTAAGCAGCGTAGCTGTGTCATCTTTGTAACTTGAATAAGCAGATAAATCTGAGGGGCGTAGCCCTGAGATCTTAATATAGGGAAAAAGAAATAAACTGAAACGGTCACCGAAATAAAGTTATTCAACTGCAGATTCGAAATTCTTACGTAAACCTGAAGTAGTGAACAGGTTTTCATAGCCATAAAACAAAACCTGAAATGAGTTGAATACCAACTCTTATGAGCAACGTTACCCGTTTTCCTTCAAAAGATAAAATACAAAAAACCTCCCGGATTTTTATCCGGAAGGTTTTTCATCAGTTCACATCGGGCAAAATTAATTTTTGTCCCAGAATATTTTTGTAGTAACCAAATCACCACCAATTGCCGAAGCAGCAGCAGCATAATTAGTACCGTTCAGTTTATTTTCGTTAAACGGATAAGGGAAACGAACCGGAATATCAGAATAAGTCATATCAGCCGGAGGATTTAAAACCGGATAATCAAGTCTTCTCCATTCATTCCATCCTTCTATACCTCTGTCGAACAATCCTAACCATTTCTGGGTACCGATTTTTTGTTTCCAGTTTGTCCCTGCAGTTGAATAAGCCACCGTAGGCTGTGCAAGATAAGCATCAGCATCAGCATCCGAAACACCCCAGTATTTCATACTTTCTTTTACAGCTGTATTGTAATGACTTTCAGCTCCTGTCACAGTTCCTAAATGCCTTTCAGCAGCTTCGGCAAGTAAAAATTCCACTTCCACATAGTCAGAAATGATAACAGGATACTTAGCATTAAATAATATATCATCGCTGAAATGCGAAAATTTCTTATAACTGCCCGGAGTGGCGTAAGTCAGACCTTTGTAAACACCGCCAATCTGTGTAAACCAGATATCGCGGCGCGGATCATTGAGGGAGTTCATTTTGTCGACCAGTGTATTCGAAGGTACATAATCCTTGCGTAAATTCAGTACATATTCCGTGTAATACGAATTGACATAAGGTGCAACACCTGTGTAGTGTAAAATTGCACTTTGATCCTGCGATTTAAAAACGCCTGAAGCTATAGCCTCGTTTACCATGGTCGAAGCTTTGGAAGCATCAACATCGGCAATTCTCAACGCTAAACGCAATTTTAATGAATTAGCAAATGCAATCCAGTTCTGAACGTCGCCTTCATATAAAATGTCGGCTGTTCCGAATGTCATGCTTCCTCCATCAGCCTCAAGATCTTTGATAGCAGTATTTAATTTGCCTATTATATCATAATACACTGTTTTGGCATCATCATATTTCGGACGGCTGTTTTCGTCACCCAGTAATGCTTCAGTATATGGTACATTTCCAAACGCATCCACCAGCATTTGATAAGTATAAGCTTCAAGAATTTCAATCATTGCAAGCTTATTCTTGGGTTCCTGAGGGTCTGCATAAGAAGTTTCGTTAATAATTTTTTTAGCTTCTTTTGCATTCGAGAGCACATCGCGGTAAAGAATAGCCCAATGAGTGTCAGGCAAGGTGCGGTCTGCAAAATTGTAATTACTTTCAGTTGTATAGGTTACCTCTGTCTGATATTGTACTAAAAGTCTGAATACATTTCTGTTGACATTGACACTTCCTATCTGATTGAAAAGAGCAATTTCCACATCTGTAAAAATAGCATCCGGAGTAACCTTAGAGGCAGTTTTGGGGTCAATATTATCAGGCAGTTCGCATGAAGCCATTATCACAACGACAGCCAATAAAATACTTTTTATAATTGTTTTCATATTTACCTGAATTATAATATTTAGAAACTAAATGATAAATTAAAACCAAGTGTACGGGTCGACGGATATGCTCCATCGGCAATACCCTGAAGGTTACCGGCACTCTGGCTTGTTTCGGGATCGAAATACGGTGTATTTTTGTGGATGATCCATAAATTTCTTCCGACAAATGAAGCTGTAATTTTGTTAAACGGCGTTTTTGCCAGTGTTCTTGCTGACAACGAATAGCTTAACGAGAGCTCTCTGAGTTTCACATAAGAGGCATCGTAGATATAAGCTGCAGTAGGTGTGATATCATAATCCCAGGCTGTGGCCCATTCGTTTGCTTCAATATAACTCTTATTTGGTGTTCCGTCTTCATAAACTGCATTATAAGCAATACCACCACCATCGGCAACCAGGTCACGTTTTGGATTTCCTTTGTCGTTCAAACCAGCTGTTTCGGCAAACAATCCGGTAGACACACCATATTTCTGATCGACTGAATAAATTTTACCACCCTTCGAGATATCAACCAACAAGTAGAGTGAAAAGTTTTTGTAAGTGAAAGTATTCGATATACCTCCTGTCCAGTCGGGTAAAACCGAACCTAACAGACAATCGGTCTTTTTGGAACCATCCTCGTTGGTTGCAAATAAATAATACCCGTCGGCATCAACTGTTCTTTTCCCGTTGGTATAAACGAAATCGGTACCTCTTAACATTCCGTAAGGCTGACCTTTTGTAAGATTTAAGCTGATGTCCCACGAATCGGTAAGAAGTATATTGTCTACTCCTTCGTATAAATCTACAACCGTATTTTTGTTCTTCGTCCAGTTAATGCGCATATCCCATGAGAAATCGCGGGTTTTGACCGGAACCAGATTTAATGACAACTCAACACCTTTGTTTTCGATTTCACCCGAGTTCACATATCTCTGCGAGTAACCCGACGCAGTACTGATATTCACCGCCATAATCTGGTCGATTGAATTTGTTTTGTACAACGACAAATCGAGCCCTACTCTTTTCTGGAAGAAGTTAGCTTCCAAACCGGCTTCCCAGCTTTTTGTTCTTTCCGGTTTCAGATCGGGATTATTTAAAATTGTAGGTAGACTAAACACGGGAAGTGAATTCCAGTTGGTTTTTTTGGTGTATGATTTTCCAGTACTGTAAACCGGAGCACCGTTTCCAACTTCGGCATAGTTTAATCTCAACTTTGCAAATGAAATTTCTTTGATGTTTTTAATGGCTTCAATTTCGGAAAGAATAAAACTTCCTGAAACAGAAGGATAAAAATAAGTATTATTGGTCAATGGCAAGGTTGACATTTGATCCATACGACCGGTAATGTCTAAATAAGCAAGATTGTTATATCCTAATGTTAAATTCATATAAGCACTGTTTACACCCATGAGTTCATCTTTTTCAGTGGTTGAAACCGGCGATTTTGAATTCATCAAATTATAAAAGTCGGGTACCTGCAATCCTCCGATGGTGGTTGCATATGTGGATACAACCTGATTGCTGCGTTTGTTAACACCAAGCAGCGCATTGGTCGATATTTCACCAAAATTATGATTTGCTCTCAGCATTAAGTCGTAGTTGGTTTCAATAAAAGAGCGCAGATATTTACTGTATTTCGAAGTCTGATTACTACCAATTGCAATTCTTTCTTCCTGTATTTCAGAATAATAATCTGTAGATACTCTTCCCTCAGCCGAAATCCACGGTGCAATTTTATATTTTGCATTCACATAACCGAAAAATCTGTTTCTCGAATCATTTTCGAAGTTGATTAAACGTGTCCAGTAAATATTGTTGTGATAAATCGGACTCAGGTCGTCATAATAGGAATAGTTCCAGGTACGTTGTGTCCCATCGGCTGATTTAATGTAGTTTTTCAAATCATAGATATCGACATTGGATTGAAACCACTGACCCAGTGACTGCATCGGGTTTCCGGGATCATAACCCGTACCGTAACGACCGGTATTTTTATCATTTGTATAGGATACATTCGATTCGAGACTGAAATTTCTGGTAAAATTATAAGAACCCACAAAGTTGGCAGTATTTTTATTCATTTTACTGTTGGGCATAATCCCTGTTTCCGAAACATTGGTGTACGAAAAACGGTAAGTGCCTTTGTCATTTCCTCCATCAAGTGCGATATTGTTATTATATTTGATTCCGGTTTCGAAAAAGTCCCTTATATCATGTTTTCCGGCAACCCAGGGCACTTTTCTCAGATAAGTGTTTTTATCCAGCGGATCGAGTCCAACCCAGTCGATTACCATCAGATTAGGATCGAATTTTGCTCCCCACGAAGCATCTTCGGAAGTAGGAACGATTAAATCCTCCTTACCATCACCATCCAGGTCGGCATAATTGAAATAGCCGGTCGGATCTTCGTAATAGGCACCATAACCACCACCGTATTCTTTTTGAATACTGGGTAAAGTTGTTTTATCAGCCGATGTTAACAAAATACCTGAACTCACCGAAACGCCGACTCCTTTTTGAGCTTTTCCCTTTTTGGTTGTGATCAGCACAACACCGTTGGCTGCTCTCGATCCGTAAAGAGCCGAAGCAGCTGCACCTTTAAGTACCGAAATTGACTCAATGTCTTCCGAGTTGATGTCCGATACGGCATTTCCGTAATCGTAACCACCGATACCCTCGGCTACATCGGTTGAATTGGTGATACTGTTGTCCACAGGTACACCATCGACAACAAACATAGCCTGATTATTTCCCAGAAAAGATTTATTTCCGCGAATCAGAATATTGGCCGATCCACCCATGGTACTGGCTTGTTTGATTTGTACCCCTGAAACTTTTCCTGAGATTGAATTAACAAGATTTGATTCTTTTGCGTTGTTCAAATCACTGTTAATTTCCTGCACTGAATAGCCTAATGCTTTCTTTTCTCTTTTAATACCCAGAGCAGTTACCACTACCTCGTCAATTGCCAATGCGTCAGATACCATTTTCACGGTAATTCCGGATTTGGCTTCAACTTCAACTGTCTTCAAACCGACATACGAAATAATTAAAGTTTTGGTACCACTGCCCACTGCAAGGTTAAAATCGCCGTTGACACCGGTAATCGTTCCGTTTGTAGTTCCTTTAACTATAACTGATGCTCCGATAACGGGCTGTCCGTCGTCCGCTGTAATTACTTTACCGGTCACGGATTTCGTTTGAGCATTTACCAAACTTATACCTATCAAAAAAAGACAGGTAATAAAGAACGTTAGTTTTCTCATAAATTCACATTTTGTTTATTAATAATTAATTTGCGCTTTTTTTCAATTTTTTATTAAATAAGAGTGCAAATATAAAGGATTCAAAATTAATAAACAAGCATTATTGATGATAAAAAGAAATTTTATACAGGCTTAAAATATCATTTCGTCATTTTTAGACAATATATACTGTCGAAAAGATAGTTTTAAGGTTCAGAGCCCATGTATTAATTGAAAAACACTGACTTCTTATCTGCCTGAATATCTGCATTTTAAAAAGTTAAAATTGTTAACTGTCACCTTCATCAAAATCCAGGTAATTTAAATCCGGTATTACAACAAAAACCGTTAACTTTTTTATCTTCATTTAAAATAATTTTTAATTAAAACATACAAAAAAGGGCCGATTCGTAAGAATCAGCCCTTAAAAACTTAAAAACTTATTTTTTAAATGTTATTTGAAAGTAATGTAACTTTCGTCTTCATTCCAAAGAGTTCTTCTGTAACCTTCTACTAAGTAAGTTACGCCCGGAGCTTTTGTTTTCGTAAGTTTAAAATAAATCCTGTCGCTTTTCACACCCGAAGGCATGTCAACTGAATTGAGAGTGATTTTCCCTTCAGTAACAACAACAGTATCCACGACTGAATTCATCGGATAAGCCGCTGAAAAAGCAGTAACTGCAGTATTCTGTGTTGTACCGGTAGTTGAAAATGACAAATTATTAACATCGCAGGATATTTTTGCTTTAAGTGTTCTCGGAATTGTAGTTACAGGTGCAAAAGAAGGAATTGCAGATGTAGTACGTAACCATACTTGATTTGTAACATTATCTGACGTATTATACGTACCAAATGTGTACATAGAAGTAGACACCAGTGCATTGGTACTCAGATTCGTAATACGAACCCTCCATTCACCCGAAATCGGATAGGTGGGTGAATAGTCTACTTTAGGGTCAGAATATGTTTCGCAGCTCAAAAGAGAAACAGCGCAAACACTAAATAAAATGATTGACTTTATTATTGATTTCATATTGATATTTTTTATCATGATTATAATTAAACTTAATAAACTGATTGAATTCTCAGTATTTTAAATTCTATTTTTATTTCTGCCACCACATTTTGGTTGAAATTGGAATTACAGCAGGAGTATTAGGGTTATAATCCGAAGAAGTCTTAGGGAATAAGAATCTCTTAGGGAATTGACCGGCTAATAATACAGAACCAAGTGAGGGAGCCAGAGTACCAACCACATAATTAGAATTTTGCAAAGCAAGTCTGCTTACATCTGATACCATCTGAGTTCCTAATGCAGGTATACCTGTACGGTTGATATCAAGGAATGCATTCCATGAATCTGTACGTACCGAAGATACCCATTTTTGCATCATAATACAATTTAACATGGCATCCAGATTGGTTGATTTAAATTCGTAAGCACCACCTGTAGCCACATAAGTACTTCCATCTTTTCCCCAACGGCTGAATGCGGCTTTTACAGCTGCATCGTAAGCTGTTTTAGCATTAGCAACATTTCCGATGCGTGCCCATGCTTCAGCCTGTAAAAACAAGCTTTCAACAGCCGACATGAAATATACAGGGTCGGTTGCAGCCAACACAGCTCTTGAATGTACTGTAAGCGGGAAGTTTGCAGTCACACTGAAGGGTTCCTTTCCATAAGTTCCCTGATCCATTCCTCTGTAGTAAGGGGCCAGATTAGCAGGAACATCAACAATTTTATCGTCTTTAGCAGTTGCACCGGCCTGAATCATTTGAGTACAAGGTTCGGCAAATGCACCGATACGGCTGTCTTTGTTTGCATTCATGTATGCTATCAAAGTTGCACTTACACGAATGTTCGAAGTAGTATTCAACTTACGACGGTCGTTTTCGTACAATGGATTTGATTTGTTTTCAGCATCGGCAAACTGAGTAAGTTTGGCATCGGAAGCAAGCAAATCGCCTTCGGCAAGTAATGCCTGAATAGCAGTCTGATTGGTAGCAAAGTCTCTCATCATAATTTTGAGTTTCAAAGTTTTTGCAAACTTTACCCATTTGGCTATATCGCCACCATACACCATGTCTTTTGTTGCCATTGATGCTAAAGGTGTAGCCTGATCTTTTTTGGCAATTGCTTCGTCGAGCAATGCAAGAAGTTTTGCATCGATAGCCTTACTTTCGTCAAAAACAGGAGTCAGATTTTCATCTCCCATTAAAGCTTGTGAAAAAGGAACTTTTTCGTATAAACTAACCAGCATATTGAAGTTAAAAGCTGTCATAACTTTTGCAGCTAACCAATAATTCCAGTCACCAGCAGTTTCAGCCTGCGAAATAGCTCTTTTTAAATCGGGCAGAGCGCCTGCATAAACAGATGACCAGTAACGGGCAAAATAGTTATTATTATATGCAAGGTTATACTGATCAATAGTGGTATACTGCTGCGAAGTATTGTTTTGAGAATAGTGTTGTGCCCAGTATGCGCCAACCAATTGTACGTCAGCACCTAAAATTGAAGCCGACCAGGTAGTACCTGAAGCAAATAGCAGTGGTGTACTTGCTGTTGCGGGATAGCTCGGATCTTTGTTAATATCCAAGTAATCAGTACAAGCTGTTGTTAATACAGCAACTAAAGATATCCCCATTAAATAATTTATTATTTTTTTCATATCGAATCTTTTATATTATAATAGTTATCAATTATATTTTATCAATTGTGATAATCTATATTTCTGTATTAAAAATTAACTTTAAGTGAAGCACCCATGTTGCGAACAGAAGGAGCAGATGAGAATTCACCGAAGTTTGATGTGATATCATTACCATAATTTGACTGATCAGGATCAACAAAATTATTAGCAGCTGCAGTCCACATCAACAGGTTGCGACCAATAAGACTTAACTGAACATCAGCAATCGGCGATTTGGCGAACCAGCTTTTCGGGAATGCATAGTTCAACGATACTTCTCTCAGTTTCAAATACGTTTTAGGTAACACGCAATTGGCTTCCATACCTTTGTTTGCTGAAGAATAGTTCCAGTAGTTAAGAACTCCTGATGAAGTCATCAAAGGTATATCGTTTTCGGCATAAACACCTGTAGTAATTTCCTTCACGCTGTTAGGAACCAAGAATGGTTGACGTGCATTGAACATGGTGTTGGTTCCGTTACCGTTCCAGTCGAGCATACGTGCAGTATTGCTGTAGAAATATCCTCCCTGACGATAATCGAATACTACGTTCAAAGTAAGTGCTTTGTATCTGAAACTGGTTGAAATACCCATTGTATAGTCAAAATTCGAAGATCCGATTGTATTGAATTCGTTCGAAAGAATTACAGGTAAACCACTTGAATTAACCACAGTTTTTCCATAATAAGGAGAAGCTGCATCGGTTACGGTTCTGATTTTCGGAACCTGGAACATACCTACCGGTTGTCCTTTCAGCATCATATAAGTAACATCATAGGCACTTGTCCACTGGTAATTCTGCACATTGTCCCAAAGTTCTTTAACCAAACTCCAGTTTTTAGCATAAGTTACTCCCAGTTCCCACTCAAAATCTTTTGTTTTGACAGGAGAACCATAAAGATGAACTTCAACACCATGGTTATTAATCCAACCTACATTTCTTACTTTACCGGTATATCCTGATTCAGGAGAAATACCAGCCACAATAATCTGGTTTTTGGTATCGCGGTTATAATAAGCCAAATCAAGTCCTAATCTGTTGTTTAACATTTTAAGATCCAAACCTACTTCAGCTTCGGTTGTGATTTCAGGTTTCAAACTCTGATTGGCAAGCGTATTCGATTCGGTAATACCTGAAACACTGTTAAGTGGTAAATATAAGTTACCAAAACCTAATGCAATCTGTGTTGGTACAAATTTATTGTTTGTCAGATATACCGAAGCGTCGTTACCTGTTTGTCCGAGACCACCACGAAGTTTTAAAGTGTTCAACGTATTAGTTTTCAGTGATTTTATAGCATCTGTCAATACAACCGAAACGTTTGCACCACCATAGAAGAAACTATTGCTGTTGATAGGAAGGGTTGATGACCAGTCGTTACGTGCTGAAAGTCCGAGGAATGCCCAGTCTTTGTAAGAAACATCACCCTGAAAGAACAGACCGATTAAACGTCTGGTGTAAACACTTGTAGTAGTGGTTGCCAAACTTGTACCATTGGTAAGATTGTACCACAGAGGCACATCCAATGCACCCTGATAAGCATCGATTTCTGATTTGGTACGCTGGTTGAGGTTCCATCCAAGGTTAGCTGTAACACGGAAATCCGAAGCTATGGTGTAATCGGCTGCAAGCATTGTAGTTGCATCCAGCTGACCGTAACTTACGTAGTCTTCTTCATAGTTACCCGGAATTGATTTAGAAGAAAATTGCATTGCCCATCCTGCTGCTGACTGTAACACCTGTGCTGCCCAGCCTTTGGTTCTGGCATTTGTAAAATCTGCTCCGACTCTACCCGTTGCTTTTAAACCCGGCATAATGTCATAATTCAGTTCAACTTTACCATAAGCTCTGTCGTCCTGATATACACTCTGGTTATTGGCGATAATCCAATAAGGGTTCTGAGCATATCCGGTGTAGAAATTATCAATATTATTGTATGGATCGTTGTAGTCTTTCAGTAATTGATAATCAATGTCAACAGGAGTCTGAATAATATCCTGGAATGTAGTTGCTCCGGTTGCGCCTCCCTGACCTGCTCTTACCTGACGAATGTCCTTGCGAACATAGTTGATATCGATGTTTGCATGGAATTTTTTATAATTAGCATCGCCACGTACCGAGAAGGTATTACGGTTGTATTTATCAGCATTCGATGGTAAAATTCCATCTGAACTTACATTGTTGTAAGAGAAAACAAATGAAGTATTCTGGTTTCCAGCCGAAATACTGATGTTATTGGTTAATTCAAGACCATTTTCGTAGAAATTACGTAAATTGTTTTCCACAAAAGAGAAAGGTTTTGTTCTTTGAGTTCCTGTAGCAGAATATACACCATTAGTACCAAGCGGAGCACCCCATTTTCTGGTCAGTCCATCCAGCTTTGGTCCCCATGAACCATTTTCACCCAAACCGGGCTCGGGAGTACCTGCCTGATTAAGAAGTGGCCAGCCCTGTCCGAACATATTTTCGAACTGCGGAACGCGTAAAACATTCGATACTGTAGCAGTACCTGTGTAAGCTACTTTGATTTTGGAATCTTTGGAACCTCTTTTGGTAGTAATCAAAATCACACCATTGGCAGCCCGCGAACCATAAAGAGCAGTTGAAGATGCTCCCTTTAAAACTGTTACTGACTCAACATCATCAGGGTTGATATCACCTGCCTGGTTACCAAAGTCGACAGCCTGATTTTGTGCTCCAACACCCATGAATGAGTTCTGAATCGGAATCCCGTCCACAACATACAAAGGCTGGTTATTGTTGAAAGAAGTAATACCACGGATAATTACTTTTTCTGAAGTTCCGGTACCTCCCGAACTTGAAATGTTAAGACCGGCAACCTTACCTGTCAAACCATTTGTTACTGACAACGGAGTAGTGCGGGTTAATTCTTCTGACTTTACAGTAGATGCCGCGTATCCCAGACTTTTCGCAGACCGGCTGATACCCATCGCTGTTACAACAATTTCGTCAATCACTTTGGTGTCCGATTCCATCTTAACCGTAACACCGTTTTTTGCTTCAACTTCAATGGTTTTCATACCTACGTACGAAACTACCAATGTTTTAGCATTTCCCTGCATCGCAATTGTAAAGTCTCCGTTCACTCCGGTTATTGCACCCGTAGTTGTTCCCTTTACCATAACTGATGCTCCGATAACTGGTTGCCCATCTTCAGCCGAAAGCACTTTCCCGCTTACTGATTTTGACTGAGCATTCACCAAACCTACGCCTATCAAAAAAAGACAGGCAATAAAGAACGTTAGTTTTCTCATAAATTTACATTTTGTTTATTAATCATTAATTTGCGCTTATTTGATTTTTTTTAATAAAACATGGCTGCAAATATAGAGCATTAGAATTTAAAAAACAAGTATTTTTGATAACGAAATGAAAAAAAATACAGCTGACTGCTTACAGTTCGCAAATAAATCAGCACAAAACAAAAATTTTTTTTGTTTGATTTTTTGAATATCAGGACTAAAACCAATGCTATTGGACTATTATTCAGCTATTTACAAAGTTTATTTGCTTAATTTCAGCTTTAATTTGGATTGAAAGTTGTTATTTATAACCGTTAAAAATAATTTTTGAATTTAATATATTTTGAGTAAATATTTGTTGACATTTCGGGTCGGATGTGATAAAAAGCACTAAATTTTTCATGTCATTCAGGTTCAATATTAAAATTGTAAGTTCTGAACTGAATTCATATCATACATGTTACGGTTAGCATGATGGTGATATCCTGTTTCTGCATGGGTGATTATACAAAAAAAGCTGCCTCCGGTAGCACAGAGACAGCTTTAATGAATTCAGTAAATTTTTATTTATTTTAACGGGATATTGGCAAGTGTAGCCTTCAGATAGTCCCAAAACTTCTGTACAGTTTCAATATTTACTTTTTCGTCGGGCGAATGCGGATACCTGATCGTCGGACCAAATGAAATCATATCCATTTCAGGATAGTGAGTTCCCAGAATCCCGCATTCGAGGCCGGCATGGATAATCATTATTTTAGGCGTTTTACCGTATTTATCCTCATAAACTTTAGTCATTTCCTTCAAAATCGGAGAGTTCAGATTTGGTTCCCAACCCGGATAGCCTCCGGTAAATTCAACTTTTGCTCCTGCCAATGAAAAAACACTTTCAATCTGTGAAGCAAGTTCTTCTTTACGTGATTCTACCGAACTCCTGATCAATGATTTTAATTCCACACCCGAGCCGTTCGATTTAATAATGGCGAGGTTGTTTGAAGTTTCAACCACAGTTGGCAATTCGGGAATAAACCGGTACACACCGTTGAAACAGGCAGTTACAGCATTAATCAAATCATCCTGAATTTCCTCGGGAATTAAACCGGATGGCAACTCTACCTGCTCTACAGTAAATGAGATTTTATCTTCCACCGATTTATATTCTTCCACAAAAAGCTCTTCACAATCTTTTACAAATTCAACAATATCGTCAACTCCATCTCCGGGAACAGTAATTATCGCAAAAGCTTCGCGTGGAATAGCATTTCGCAAACTACCTCCATCAATGGTTGCCAGTCGGGCTTCATATTCTGACACTGCATCTTTCAGAAATCTGAACATAAGTTTATTGGCATTAGCCCTTTGCAGATGAATATCAACGCCCGAGTGTCCGCCTTTAAGTCCGGTCAGAGAAATCTTCAGTGCCACATCCCCTTCGGGAACCTTAACTTCGGAATATGCAAAACTGATATTTGCATCCAAACCACCTGCACATCCCACATACAATTCGCCTTCATCTTCCGAGTCCATATTAATAAGGATATCACCTTTCAAAAAACCTGGTTGTAAACCGAAAGCACCGAACATTCCGGTTTCCTCATCAACAGTAATAAACATCTCGATGTCGGGATGCGGTATATCGTTCGAAGCAAGTACAGTCATAGCGGCTGCCAGACCTATTCCGTTGTCAGCTCCCAGAGTGGTATCACTGGCAGTTACCCAGTCGCCATCAATATATGCCTGTATCGGATCGGTTTCAAAATTATGAGTCACATTACTGTTTTTTTGAGGTACCATGTCCATGTGTGCCTGCAGAATGACAGCTTTGCGGTTTTCCATGCCCTTAGTGGCAGGTTTACGTACCAGCACGTTCCCTGTTTCATCGCGCAGAGTTTCGAGTCCGAGCGATTTACCGTAAGTTTCGAGGAATGTACCGATTGGTTCCTTTTTGCCGGAAGGACGTGGTATCCGGGTCAGATCGTAAAAATTTTGCCAGAGTGCCTTTGGCTCCAACAGGCGAATGTCATTTGAATTCATGATTTATTTTTTTTGAATAATTATTCGTTTTTTTGACTAATGCAAATATCTGTATTTTTTTTGATTAAAACTCTGCTTCGATGATAATTTTTCAAACATTTAACCTGACAATTCAACATATACGCACTATAACTATTTATTAATCAATTACTAATACCAATACACCGATAATTAAAGAAAAATTTCTGTAATTAACAGGCAAAATCAAAGGAATTTCAAAAATTATTTGGTAATTTTGCGGGCAAATTTAAAAACGATTTTCATATCGGCTTAAATTTCACCATTCAACTAAATAATCAATTAATATACTGACTTTTGAGTTAACAGCTCAACTTCAAAAAAGAAATTAAAATGTATAAATTTGTAACTGCCGAAGAGGCTGCAAGCTATGTAAACAATGGCGACATAATAGGTTTCAGTGGATTTACGCCTGCAGGTTGTCCGAAAGAAGTGCCCACTGCCATTGCAAAACGCGCCGAAGCATTTCACGCTGAAGGAAAAGAGTTTAAAATCGGAATGTACACCGGCGCTTCCACAGGTGATTCGCTGGATGGAGCTCTGGCCCGTGCCAACGCCATTTTGTTTCGTACTCCTTACCAGTCGAACAAGGACCTTCGGGAAGCTCTGAACTGTGAACGTGCACCTTATTTCGATATGCACCTGTCATCGATTGCACCGCATTTACGTTTTGGATTTATGCCAAAGCCCAGATTTGCTATCCTTGAAGTATGCGATATCACTGACGATGGAGAATTAATTCCGACATCGGGAGTAGGTATTTCACCCACAATCGCACATTTAGCCGATCACATTATTGTAGAATTAAACCACAATCACCCGAAAGAATTAAGAGGTTTTCACGATATTTTTGAACCCAAGGATCCTCCTTTCCGTGCACCAATGACATTAATGAAACCCTCGGACCGCATGGGAGTACCTTATATTAAAGTGGATCCGAAAAAGATTCTTTGTGTGGTCGAAACCTGGCGCGATGATGAAGTAGGTGGATTTACTCCTACTGATGAAGTTACAGATAAGATTGGACAAAATGTTGCAAATTTCTTAGCTAACGAAATTAAATCGGGTCGCATACCGAAGGAATTTCTTCCGATTCAATCAGGTGTGGGCAACATAGCCAATGCAGTAATGGCCTCACTGGGAACCAATCCTGAGATTCCGGATTTTGAAATGTACACCGAAGTAATTCAGGATTCGGTCATTGATTTGATTCGCAGTGGTAAAATCAGATTTGCAAGCGGTTGTTCGCTTACAATTACTACTCCTGTACTTAAGAGTATTTATGAAAATCTGGAATTTTTCCGCGACAAAATCGTACTTCGTCCTCAGGAAATGTCCAACAGTCCGGAACTTGCCCGCCGCCTGGGACTGATTACCATCAATACTGCACTCGAAGCTGATATTTTCGGGAATGTGAACAGTACTCACGTTATGGGTTCGAAAATGATGAATGGTATTGGTGGATCGGCCGACTTTACCCGTAGTGCCTATATTTCAATTTTCACTACTCCATCGACGGCTAAAAAGGGAAACATCAGTTCGATAGTTCCAATGGTTAGTCACGTTGACCAAAATGAACATTCCGTTAATATTATCATCACCGAACATGGTGTGGCTGACCTTCGCGGAAAATCGCCGATACAGCGTGCCGAAGATATCATCGAAAATTGCGTTGACCCTGCTTACAAAGGTATTCTGACCGATTATCTGAAATTATCGGGACCATGCCATACTCCTACTGACCTGCACGCCTGTTTCGGTATGCACACCCAGTTCATGAAAACCGGAAGTATGTTGGGCACCGATTGGGAAATTTACAAATAACCGGAAATTTAATAAAATTAATTAGGAGAACTTTTAACAGGTTCTCCTTTTTTTTTGAATCGGGAAAGAAGTGTGAGATTTTGGGGAGCGGGGAGAAATCGTAGTTATTGAAGTTATTGGAGCGGGGAGCGGGAAGCGGGGAGATTTTGAAGTTAGGAAGTTATTGGAGCAGGGAGCGGGAAGCGGGGAGATTTTGAAGTTAAGGAAGTTATTGGAGCGGGAAGCGGGGAGCGGGTAGAATTCGAAGTTAAGGTAGTTAAGAAGTTAAGGAAGTTACGATTTTTAGCATTTGAAAGTTTAAAAATTACAGAAAACGTTCGTGCTTTTACCAAATCTCACCCCCCTTGGGGGGCAGGGGGGTTGCCGAGCTTGAACAAACAGAAGATGATGAAGTTATTGGAGCGGGGAGCGGGAAGCGGGGAGATTTTGAAGTTAATGAAGTTATTGGAGCGGGAAGCGGGAAGCGGGAAGATTTTGAAGTTAAGGAAGTTATTGGAGCGGGAAGCGGGAAGCGAGGAGCGGGGAGCGTGAAGTAGGTAGAATTTGAAGTTAATGAAGTTAAGAAGTAAAAAGAAGTTACATTTTATGAGCATTTGAAGGATTAAAAATGCGTAAAACATTTGAACTTTTACGAAATCTCACCCCCCTTGGGGGGCAGGGGGGTCGGCAAGCTTGAATAAACAGAAGATGATGAAGTTATTGGAGCGGGGAGCGGGAAGTGGGGAGATTTTGAAGTTAATGAAGTTAAGAAGTTATAGGAGCGGGGAAGCGAGGAGATTTTGAAGTTAAGGAAGTTAAGAAGTTAAAGAAGTTACTTTTTTTAAGCATTTGAAGGATTAAAAATGCGTAAAACATTCGAACTTTTACCAAATCTTACCCCCCTTGGGGGGCAGGGGGGTTGGCGAGCTTGAACAAACAGAAGATGATGAAGTTATTGGAGCGGAGAACGGGGAGCTGGGAGATTTTGAAGTTAAGGAAGTTAAGAAGTTAAAGAAGTTAAAGAAGTTACTTTTTTTATGCATTTGAAGGATTAAAAATACGTAAAACATTCGAACTTTTACGAAATCTCACCCCCCTTGGGGGGCAGGGGGGTCGGCGAGCTTGAATAAACAGAAGATGATGAAGTTATTGGAGCGGGAAGCGGGAAGCGAGGAGCGGGGAGCGTGAAGTAGGTAGAATTTGAAGTTAATGAAGTTAAGAAGTAAAAAGAAGTTACATTTTATGAGCATTTGAATGATTAAAAATGCGTAAAACATTTGAACTTTTACCAAATCTTACCCCCCTTGGGGGGCAGGGGGGTCGGCGAGCTTGAAAAGGCAGAAGATGATGAAGTTATTGGAGCGGGAAGCGGGAAGATTTTGAAGTTAAGGAAGTTAAGAAGTTAAAGAAGTTACTTTTTTTAAGCATTTGTTTAAGCATTTGAAGGATTAAAATTACAGAAATCGTTCGTGCTTATACAAAAACTCAACACCCTTGGGCAGGTGAGTCAAATTTATATCTATATGAAGGTTCAGTTTTAATCTTCATATAAAAATTAATTTACAATTTAACCGGCAGTATATCTGCACTTTGAAAACTAATCAGTCAGGAATTGAATATTTATCCTGAAAAATATTTGTGATTTTATAAAAAAGCAGTATCTTTGCACCCACAAAATATCGCGGAGTGGAGCAGTGGTAGCTCGTTGGGCTCATAACCCAAAGGTCGTTCGTTCGAGTCGGGCCTCCGCAACTATAGAAAAGGATTCATGAATTTCGTGAATCCTTTTTCATGCTGTATAAGCGTTGAAAAACAATCAAAAAGCATTTTTTATATATTTAAACTCTGTTTCAGTGAATTTTATGTTTTTAATAAAAAAAATGCTATATTTGCACCTCGTTTGAAAAAAAATGAAATAAATTAATGTTTTATCAATAAATAAAATTTTCCATGCAAAACAAAGGACTTATCAGGATTTTTGCAGTAGCACTCACTTTGGTGTGTTTGTTTTACCTGTCCTTTACTGTTGTAACCAGTACCTATAATAAAAAAGCGAAAGAATACGCAGCAGGGGACAAAATGAAAGAGTTTCAGTATCTGGACTCTGTAGCCAATGAAAAAATTTGGTTGGGTTACACTCTCAAACAATGTCGTGAAAAAGAGATCAACCTCGGACTCGACTTAAAAGGAGGTATGAACGTAACACTCGAAGTTTCGGTTCCCGACATTATTCGTTCATTGTCAGGTTACAACACAACTCCGAATTTCAATCAGGCTATTAACACAGCCACAGAGAAACATAAAACAAACAGTCAGGTACCTTATCTCGATTTGTTTGTCAAAGCCTATAAAGAACTGGACCCTAACGCCAAGCTTTCGGCAGTGTTCAGCACTTTTGAATTGAAAGACAAAATTTCACTCACAAGTTCGGACGAAGAAGTTATAAAAATATTACGCGAAGAAATTGACGGAGCTATCAGCAACTCTTTCAACGTGTTACGTACAAGGATTGACCGCTTCGGTGTTGTTCAGCCCAATATTCAGAAACTCGGAAATGGTAGAATTCTGATTGAACTTCCGGGAATTAAAGAACCTGAACGTGTACGTAAATTGTTACAGGGTTCGGCCAATCTGGAATTCTGGGAAACTTACGAATTATCTGAAATCATCAACAATATCACCGAAGCTAACCGTGTAATCGCCACTTTGGCAAAAACAGGAGGTGTTGCGCAAACTGATACCACAGCTGCGGTTGCTCCCGAAAAAGCAGCTTCGCAAAAAGATGCAGCGGTTGCTACAGCCGAAAAACCTGTTTCGAAATTGGATAGTCTGAAAGCATTAAGCAAAAAAACAGAGACTGCTACCGACTCAACCAAGATGGTTAAAGAATTTGCCAAAGAAAATCCTTTGTTTTCTATTCTTCAGTTATCTGCAAGCGGTGGTCAGGTTGGCCGTGGTCCGATCATCGGTATGGCACACAGCAAGGACACTGCTCAAATCAACAGATACTTTGCACTCAAACAGGTAAAAGAGGTGCTTCCACGCGACCTTGGTTTACGCTGGACAGTTAAACCAATCAATTTAAGCGGAAAAGACGATGCAGCTGTCAAAAGTGAAATTTATCAGCTCATTGCCATCAAAATTACCAACCGCGACGGCAGAGCTCCTCTGTCGGGCGACGTTATTACCGATGCACGTGCCGACTTCAGTCAGACTTCGGCTTATGCCAATGTATCGATGAGCATGAATGCTGAAGGTTCGAAAACCTGGGCACGTATGACCAAAGATAATATCGGAAAATGTATTGCCATATCGCTCGATGGATATATCTATTCGTTCCCTACCGTAAATGGTGAAATCACAGGTGGTAATTCACAAATCACAGGTAACTTCACTGTAGAAGAAGCAAAAGACCTTGCAAACACATTGAAATCAGGTAAAATGCCTGCTCCTGCTCGTATCGTTCAGGAAGATATCGTAGGTCCGTCACTCGGTCAGGAATCGATTAACAATGGTCTTATATCGTTTATCATTGCATTCTTACTCGTACTGCTTTACATGATTCTGTATTATGGAAAAGTACCCGGAATCATTGCCGATATTGCACTTTTCGCCAATGTATTCTTCCTCATTGGTATTCTGGCTTCATTCTCGGCAGTACTCACACTTCCGGGTATTGCGGGTATCGTACTTACAATGGGTATGGCCGTAGATGCGAACGTACTTATATATGAACGTATCCGCGAAGAAATGCGAAACGGTAAAAACATGAGAGCCGGAATAAAAGAAGGCTTTAAACATGCATTAACTGCCATTATCGACTCCAACGTCACCACATTACTTACAGGTATTGTTCTTATAATTTTCGGACAGGGACCAATCAAAGGATTCGGGGTAACATTAAGTATCGGTATCATTACCACCTTTATCACAGCAGTATTCTTAACCCGTTACATGGTGGAAACTTATGCTGCACGTACCGAAGGAAAAGAAATACCTTTCCATACCAATATTTCGAAAAACTTTATACAGAATACGAAAATCAATTTTATGAAACTTCGTAAAACCATGTATATTTTGTCCGGTTCGATGATATTGATTAGTCTTATTTCGTTTGCAACACGCGGATTTAGTCTGGGTATCGATTTTACAGGTGGACGTAATTATATTGTCAAGTTCGACAATCCGGTGAAAACCGAAGATGTTAAGTCAATACTGAAAAACGCATTTGATGGAGATGTTCCTCAGGTAATTACTATTGGTAACGAAGATCAGGTACGTATTTCGACCAAGTATAAAATCAATGAAAACGGAACTAACATCGACGAAGAAATCGAATCGAAGCTTTATTCGAACCTGAAACCGATGATTAAAAATAACATTTCATTTGATCAGTTTAAAACAGATTACATCAAGAGTTCATCCAAAGTGGGACCAACCGTTGCTGATGATATCAAGACATCTGCTATCTGGGCTGTATTGTTTGCCATTATCGGTATTGGGTTGTACATTCTGATTCGTTTCCGCGAATGGGGATATACACTCGGAGCTGTGATTTCACTAGCCCACGACGTGTTGATTACAATGGGTATTTTCTCGCTGTTTTACGGTATTTTACCTTTCTCAATGGAAATCGACCAGTCGTTCATTGCTGCTATCCTGACAGTACTTGGTTATTCGATCAACGATACAGTAATTAACTACGACCGTATCCGCGAAAATGTAGGATTGTATCCAAAACGTGACAGGGTTTCTATTATCAACGACTCTGTAAATCAGATGTTGGGACGTACTTTCAGCACCACATTTACGGTAATTATCACGTTGGTAGCTATGTTTGCTTTTGGAGGCGACTCAATACGCGGATTTATTTTCGCCATGTTGTTTGGTATTTTCATCGGAACTTATTCTTCTGTATTTATCGCTTCTCCTATTACAGTTGAAATGGACAGGTTAGTCAGAGGAAAAAAAGAAAAGAAAGCTGAATTGTCTAAAAAATAATTCTCAGATTTGTTTTATAAAAGCAGGAAACCCTGCCACTCAATGAGTGGTGGGGTTTTTATTTAACTAATTTACGCTTTAAGGTAAATTTATTTTCGGCTTTCTCCTGAAATTTAACGGATATTAATCAGTTTTTTCAATTCATTATTATACTTTTGCGTTCGCTACAGAGCTGCAGTAGATTGATTAGCATCATTTTACAAACTAAATTAAATAGCTTTCAACCGAACGATTTTTAATTTTCAAAAGAAATAACAATTGATTATCAAATATTTAGAATAACAGATGAAAAAAACAATTTTAATTTCACTGCTTTTTGCCACAGCATTCACTTATGCTCAAAAAGACACTACCGCTATCGACACTTTTCGTTTTACAACCATTAAGGAAAACAAAATATCGTCCGTAAAGAATCAGGCAAGTTCCGGCACATGCTGGAGCTTTTCGACCATTGGTTTTTTCGAATCGGAATTGCTGCGAATGGGCAAACCCGAAGTTGATTTATCCGAAATGTTTGTAGTTCATCACTCCTATTCCGACAAAGCCGATAAATTCGTACGCATGAACGGAACCATTAATTTTGCTGCCGGCGGATCATTCTTCGACGTTATCTATGCATTTAAAAACTACGGTATAGTACCCGATTCGGAAATGAACGGACTGAATTACGGTGAAGACAAACACCGACACGGAGAACTCGATAACCTGACAGAAGCATATGTAAAAACACTGATTAAAAACCCCAATAAAAAATTATCAACCGCTTGGAAAAAAGGATTCGACGGGATACTCGATGCTTACCTTGGCAAATGTCCCGAAGAATTTACAGTAAGTGGTAAGAAATTCACTCCGCTGACTTATGCCCGGTCATTAGGTTTAAACATGGACGACTATGTATCACTCACTTCATTTACACATCATCCGTTTTATTCCAAATTTATCATCGAAATACCCGACAACTGGCGCTGGGAGGAATCCTACAACCTGCCGTTGAACGAGTTAATGCAGGTTTTTGACAATGCTGTTGATAAAGGATATTGCATTGCCTGGGGTTCGGACGTAAGTGAAAAAGGATTTACCCGAAACGGAATTGCTGTAAACCCTGAGTTGAAAAAAGAAAACCTTCCGGGTTCGGATCAGGCCAAATGGCTTAACATTTCACAAAAAGAAATGGAAGAAAAAATTTTCAAAATCAAAGGACCACAACCGGAAGTGAAAGTAACACAGGAAATCCGTCAGAAAAGCTTTGATAATTACGAAACTACCGACGACCATGGCATGGTCATTTTCGGAACAGCCAAAGATCAGAACGGGACTAAATACTATCTCGTAAAAAACTCATGGGGAACAGATTCAAAATACAAAGGCATCTGGTATGCCAGCGAGTCGTTTGTTGCTCACAAAACCATCAATATTCTGGTTCACAAAGATGCCATCCCGATGGAAATACAAAAAAAATTAGGATTGAAATAACTGACCTGTAATTCAAAATCAATATGTTACCGACCCGCAATCATTTGATTGATTACGGGTCGGTTTTATTTTCACAGATAGCGGGTTTTTTGTAGATTTGCAGTTTGTAAATTTTTCTGTTATCACTATGAATGAAATAATGAATAAAAATCAGTCGTTGATTTACTGCATCTACCCAATGGATAATTTAGGTTGTTTTCCTCATTGTGTGGTTGTCGATACTGATAAAGATGGCAATTTCTCAACTCAGTATGTCAGGCTGAATGAGTATAACAAATCAAATTATATTCATTTATTCGACGGGACAGACGAACTCCTGTTTCAATACTGCATGAAACTGGAAAAAACCAATATTGTTTCGAAAATCAACGACAGAAAAATACGCGACTGGGAAGATGTGGAAAAAGCATATTTCAGGTCAAAAAATCTGACCAAAGAAGCTCAATACATAAAAACATACCTGCTCGGGTACATAGAAATTAACCAGCGAAAATTTTTCGAAAATACCGGCGAAAAAATACTCTGCCTTCAGGTTGGTCGTTTCCCTTTCAGCTGGCCAAAATTAAGGTTCGAAGAAGAGCTCGCTGATTTGTCCTATTGTTTTGAAAATGAACCAAACGGCATAAATTACACTTTGGACATCCGCTGCAAAAACAAAACTTTGTCTTTGACCGATGCAATACTTGTTTCACGTAAACCTGCCCGGATATTGTTGAAAAACAAGATATTTGAATTCGAGGACGAAATCGAAGGTCAGAAATTAATCCCTTTTTTCAATAAAAAATCATTGAATATTCCTGCCCACAGTAAAGCCGAATACATTCAGAAAGTAATACTCCCTGTAATTCCCGGCAATAAAGTCATCAACAAAGGATTTGACATACAGATATTTACAGAAATTTCAACCACATTATTACGCGTCAGGGAAATTCAACCAATAACGCAGACATCACTTTTCGACGACAAAAAAACAACAAACCTCACTCAAAACAACATTGTCTTTGAACTGATTTTTGAATACACAAAATTTTTGTACCGGGCCGGTCAAAACAGCACTACGACAAAAGTTGAAATGAATAACGATACTTTTACAATTTATAAAGCCGAAAGAGATTTGAATGCCGAATCGGTTTATATCAATGCAATGAAAGAGCTTGGTGCCGATTTGAATGCTAAAGTAATGACGCTTCCGTTCAACGACGGTATCGAATGGCTGAACCGGAATTACAAATCAATTGAAGCGTCGGGGATAGATATTAAATTTGAGAAAAAAACAGGCGAACAACATGCTCTGTTTTCGGGTGAACGAACTTTAACTTTGATGTTCGACGAAGATAAAGACTGGTTTAATATACGTGCCAAAGTCATGTTCGGAAAATATGAAATCCCGTTTATCCGGATACTGAATTATATCAGACAGGACAAGCATCAACTTACTTTACCGGGTGGCGAATATGTACTTATACCACAGGCATGGTTCGATGAATACAAGACACTGATTGACTTCTGCAAAACTGAAGATGGGAAAATTGTTGTCGCAAAGCATCATTGCGTCCTTATGAATGCTTTCAGCAACAAATCCGATATCAAAATATCCATCAAACAAAATATGAACAGTTTGCTCAGTCATGATTTAAAAACCAGTTTTGATTTACCTGTCAATTTTAACGGGATATTGCGACATTACCAACAGGAAGGTTACAACTGGCTGCGTTTGCTCGACGAACTGGCATTGGGTGGCTGTCTGGCCGATGACATGGGATTAGGCAAAACAATACAAACACTCTTCCTCCTTCAATGGATGAAAGAACAAAACAGAGGAATAAGTTTATTGGTGGTACCTACAAGTCTGATATACAACTGGGAACAGGAAGCTGCTAAATTTACACCTCAACTCAGAGTACATGTTCACACCGGCAAACAGAGAAGAGTACAACCCGAAGAGTTTAAAGAAGCCGACATTCTGCTTACCAGCTATGGTGTGTTGCGTCGTGACAAACATTTACTGACCCGAATACAATTTAATTATGCAATTCTCGACGAAGCCCAGGCAATAAAAAATCCCCAATCGGATACAGCTCAGGTCTGTCTGACGCTCAAAGCCAAACGATTTCTGACATTGACAGGTACACCGATTGAAAATTCACTGAGTGATCTCTGGTCGCAGGTTCACTTTTTCAACCGCAATATGCTGGGTAATCTGAACAACTTCGTAAGAGCCTGCAAACAACCGCACAAACAGGAACTTTATCGTCAGCTGCTGAAACCATTCCTGCTCAGACGGAATAAATCGGAAGTAATCACCGAATTGCCCGAGAAAACAATAATCACCCAATATTGCGACATGACGGAAGGTCAAAAGATTTTTTACCGAAACCTCCGAAACAGCTATAGGGATAAGTTTTTAGAAACCCGTGAACCCGATAATAAAATCAACCCCATGTTATTGCTCGAAGGATTGTTAAGACTCAGACAGGCCGCAAACCACCCTCTGCTGAACGACCCTGACTTCGCCGACGAATCCGGAAAATTCGAACTGGTTTGCCAAATGCTTGACGAACTGATAGCCCGGGATAGCAAAGTCCTTATTTTCAGCTCATTTGTAGAGCATCTGAATCTTTATAAAAACTATCTGGAAGAAAACAATATTCAGTTCAGCTATTTGGTGGGGAATACAAAAGACAGGAAAGGTGAAGTTGAACGATTTCAGAACAATCCCGACACTAAAGTGTTTTTATTATCACTCAAGGCAGGTGGAGTAGGCTTAAACCTGACAAGTGCAGGCTATGTATTTTTACTCGATCCCTGGTGGAACCCGGCAGCAGAAGCACAGGCCTATGACCGTGCTCACCGGATTGGTCAGAAAAATAAGGTATTCGTCTATAAATTTATCAGTCGCAACACCATCGAAGAAAAAATCATTCAACTTCAGGAGGAAAAAAACCGGCTTTTTAATTCAATGATCAATCCGGACAATGAATTACTTAAAAATTTGAACATAAACGAAGTGATGCAACTTTTAGGCGATTAAATTCATCTTTTAATCAAATTATTTGGTTTAAAATAAACAATAAAACTTGCTTTTTATTAATTTTGCAGTCTGAATCTCAATAGAATTATCATGTTACGAAAATCTCAACTATTGTTTGTTTTTGTTTTGCTGAGCACATTAATCAGTGCTCAAAAGGTTGGACTTGTGCTGAGCGGTGGTGGCGCCAGAGGTATTACACATATCGGGGTCATCAAAGCACTCGAGGAAAACAATATCCCCATCGATTATATCACGGGAACTTCAATGGGAGCTATCGTTGGCTCTCTTTATGCCATGGGTTATACTTCCGACGACATGATAGAAGTACTCAAATCTGACGACTTTAAACGCTGGTCGACCGGTGATATTGACCCGAAATACAGCTTCTATTTCCGAAATTCCGATCCCAAACCAACGATTGCCGAGCTTTATTTCGACCTGCAACACCTTGATTCATTAAAGTTTAAACCTACTTTTTTACCCACCAATATTGTCTCACCGCGCCAAATGAACTATGCCTTTGTCGAATTATTCAGCAGGGCAAATGCGCTGGCAAAAGGCAATTTCGACAATTTACTCGTTCCGTTTCGTTGTGTTGCTTCCGATATTTACAACAAAGAAGCTGTAGTGCTCCGCGATGGTGATCTGGGAGATGCTGTGCGTGCATCGATGACTTTCCCGTTTATGTTTAAACCCATTAAAATTAAAAACCAACTGCTCTTTGATGGCGGGATCTTTAATAATTTCCCGGTGGACGTGATGCGCAATGACTTTAAACCCGATGTAATGATCGGAAGTGTGGTGTCAAACAACCCGCCAAAACCCGGCGAAAACGACATTATAAAACAGATTGAGAATATGATTGTTAACCGATCGGATTACAGCATGAACGATGATGAGGGCATTTTGATGAAATTTAATCTTGAAAATGTAAGCACATTCGATTTCTCGAAAATTGATGAACTTGTACAGGTGGGTTACGACGAAGTAATGAAGCGCCTGCCCGAAATAAAAGCACGTATTAAACGTCAGGTAAGCAAAGAAGAGATGCAACTTCGCCGGAACGATTTTATCAACCGCCTGCCCGAACTTAAATTTAAAAACGTTTATGTGGTGGGGGTCGACAGCCTGCAACGGCAATACGTCGAAAACACCTTCCATTCGGGCAATAAAAAGTTCGATGCCGCAGCATTCAAACAAAGCTATTTCAAGCTGATTTCAGACGAAAGAATTTCGGAAGTTATGCCACATGCCCTGTACAATGAAAAAACGAATGAATTCGATTTAAAACTGAAAGTAAGAACCGAAAACCGGTTGAAATTTTCAATCGGCGGAAACATCTCGTCCTCAACTTCGAACGAAGCATATTTCGGACTTACTTATCAAAACCTCAGGGAATATGCTCAAACAGCATTCGTGGATGCCCAGTTCGGAAGGGTTTACAATGGCTTCGGCATAGGTTCGCGGATCGATATTCCTTCGCAAAAGGACTGGTATATGAAGCTGAATTTTACCATTCACCGTTTTGATTATTACGAGGGAAACAGAATGTTTTATAACGACGACCGTACTTCATATTTCAATCAGTCGGAAGTTTACAGCAAGTTTTGTCTCGGTTTCCCGTTTACCCTGAACGGAAAAATGGAATTCGGAGTTGGTCTGGCGCGACTCACCGACAACTACCGACAGGATATAATTTCTTCAGCCACAGGGATGGATCAGAGCAACTATAACCTGGGCAGTATTTTCGCTCGTTTCGAAACCTATACATTAAACAACCTGATGTATCCTACCAAAGGTTTTTACAATAGCGGCACACTTCAGATAGCCGGAGGCGAAGAACTCTATAAATCGAGCATATCCCCCGAATCGGAAAATGCTAAAAGTAAAGCACTCTGGACACAGTTCAGATTTCAATCGCAGAAATTTTTCACTATCTCATCACATTTTACGCTGGGTACTTTGGCCGAAATTTCCTATTCGTCACGACCGATGCTGAATAATTACACAGCAACTATTATTCAGGCTCCGGCTTTCAGGCCCACACCTCACAGCAAAGCAATCTTTAACTCATCTTTAGCTGCCGAACAGTATGCCGCAATTGGCATAAAACCAATTTATTTTATTAACGATCAGCTTCATTTCCGTACCGAACTATACTGGTTTTTACCTTACCAGAGTTTTTATAAACTTCCGGATGGAACTGCCGGCCTCAGAAATCCCTATCAGTCGGGCGAATATCTGATAGAATCGACACTTGTATTCGATTTCAAAATTGCATCAGCCGGCCTGTTTCTCAATCATTACAGCGCCGGCGTCAATCGTTGGAATTTCGGGTTGAATATCGGCTTCCTTCTGTTCAATAAAAAATTCCTCGAATAAATATGTTTTATTCCCCCAATTGATGGAATAAACGGGTAAAATACAATATTAAAATTTAAGACCTCAGGCTGATTAACCATCAAACAGGTTCATCTTTATGATTTTGCAGGATTTTACTTTTTTTTCAGAATTCCGGTAAATTAAAATTCAAAATACAGTAAGATATGAAAGCACAATTGAAACAAATCAAAATATCTTCCCTGTTGAAAGTCAGATAATAAATAATTGATTAAAATTCGTACTTTTGTGCCTGAAGTAAGTAATAAACCGGCTGCTCATACAGTTTATAACTTATCAATTCATACAACACTTCAAAACAGAACACAGAAATGATACTTTCAATAATTTTACAGGCAGTGAATAATCCCGACACTGCTGCTTCACAGGTCAGTAATCTGCCCGTTGTTTCAGCACCGGCAGTTTTCAGCGCATGGGAAATCATTCAGAAAGGCGGTTTAATCATGATCCCAATCGGTATCCTTTTTATACTGGCCATTTATATTTTCATCGAAAGGTTTATTTCCATCCAGCGGGCTTCCGCCAGCGAGGGAAACTTTATCAAACAAACCAAGCAACTGATTGAAAATAAAAAAATTGACGAAGCACTTCAGCTTTGCGAAAAGAAAGATTTACCCATTGCCCGCATGGTCGAGAAAGGAATTATCAGAATTGGAAGTCCGATCAAGGAAATTGAAGAATCGATAGAAATCGTAGGTAAATTTGAAGTGTACGATCTCGAAAAAGGCTTGCCGGTTTTGGCTGTTATTGCAGGGATTGCGCCCATGTTCGGGTTTCTTGGTACCATCCTTGGAGTTATCAAAATCTTCTTCGACATCTCTCAGTCGGCCGACGTAAGTATCGGGGTGGTTTCAGCCGGATTGTATGTAAAAATGGTATCGAGTGCTGCCGGACTTGTAGTTGGGGTACTCGCGTATATTTTTTACAACTGGCTGAACATAAAGGTGGGAAAAATTGTAAACCGGATGGAAAGAAATGCTGTGGATTTTCTTGATTTTCTGAAAGATACCAAATAATGAATCTTCGAACACAAAATAAGGTTAAAGCTGAAGTTTTCACCTCTGCCATGAACGACATTATGTTTTTCCTAATGTTGTTTTTCATCATTGTTTCCACACTTTTAAGTCCGAATGTCATTAAACTTAATCTCCCGAATGCTAAAAACACGTCGTCGATTCACAGAAAAGAAATCTTACTTTCGATCAATAAAAATCTACAATATTTTGTCAATAACAAACAAGTGACTTTCGAACAGTTGCAACCTGTTTTAGCAGCCGAAATAAGAAAAGATGCCGAAGCAATGGTCATCGTCCGTTGCGAAAGCACACTTACAGTACAGCAGCTTGTGAATGTATTGGAAATTGGCAATAAACTGAACGTGAAGATGATTCTGGCAACAAAGAAAGAATAAATTGCAGTTCGCGAATCCGTCACAAGCACTCAATGTTTAAAAATTAAAATCAGCCCGTTGTAATTCATCCAAAATGTCAGTTCTCCGGAAATTAAACAGTCATATATATGCAGCAGCAGGTACAATCATCACCTGTCTGCTGATATTTGTCCTTTCCCGGACCGACCTTTCAGGCTCTCAATCGCAGCAAATATCCGACAGTGAAATTGATGACCTCGAATTGATGATGGAAGATATGCTCACCGAAGATATAAAAGACATTCCCGGGCCCGACCAATCAGCAAACTCTGACTCTCCGGTCGAAAAAACAGACAATCTTCAAAACAATACCAATCCTGAAAACAAGGGACTGCTCAATATAAACGAATCGAAGATTTTGCCTCCGGATGAAGAAATAAGAACAGAACTGACGCCCGAAGATACAGTGGTCAAAAAAATTGAAGTCGTTAAACTTTTAAAAGTAGACAGCATAAAGACCATCGCAAACGACACAGCCATCACAAATCAGATAAAAGACATTGCGCAGAATATTAACCGCAAAACCTATGCTGCAGGACAGCGCGAAAAAGAACGCGAAAAATACAGATTCTATCAGAAAAACTACCGCAACATAATTAACTTCAAGAAGGTATATCCTTATGCACTGAAAACCAAAGAAATAATGATGGATCTTGATGTCCGGTTGAGTCAAATGAAAAATGAATCGGAGAAAAAAGAGGCGATCAAAGAAACCGAAAAAATCCTTTTTCAGCAATACGAAACAGCTGTACGTAACATGTCGGTAACGCAGGGTAAACTCTTACTCAAACTGATAGCCCGCGAAACAGACAAAACCGGATATGAAATTATCAAAAATTACCGTGGGGCCTTCTCGGCAACTTTCTGGTACGGTGTCGGCAAAATTTTCGGTACCGATCTGAAAACCGAGTTCCACAAAGATCAGGATTCAATCATCGAAACCATTGTCGAAAAATATAAAAAAGAAGAGCTTTATTAACGGCTATCCATTCACAGTTATCTGCCTGTCAGCAAATGTATTGCAAATACCGGATTTAAACATTGATTTTCAGGAATCTTTCTATTTGTTTTGAATCACCGGCTTTCGGCAGCAATCTTCTTTCCCGCAACCTGCGCCTGATTTTGACTGATCAACTTTTCCGTGTGTTTTTTCATAAGCAGCTGCTTCTTTTTGCCTTGCCTCTGCATCTTTCCGGGCACTGATTATTCTTTCAGGATTCAATCTGGCGGCCAGACTCAAAATTTTATCCCTGTTTAATCCATCAAATTTAACTTTAGGATTTTTATTGCTGATTTTTATCTTCAAATCCTCAAAAAAATCTGTCACAATTTTATTCTTATTGGCTTCATCCATCAAAAATAATTTGAATTTCCATGGGTGATGAATACCAAATGAACCGGCAAATTTCCGGGTTTCATCCTCAGTCATCCAGAGATGATAACTCAAACGAGCCCACTGATATGCAACCACATTTGTTGCAAAATTACATTTTTGCCAATCGTCAAATTCGAGCATCATCACTACCGCCAATGAATCTGAATAATTCCTGATTTTTTCGGGATAAAACTTATACTTTTCAACAGCCTGATCAAACACATTTGAATTGATGTGAATTTTATAATTTTTATCCAGGTATTTATATTTATATGCCAGATAATCAATCTCATCAAACCTTGCCAAAACATAGTTTTGTGATTGCGCTATATTGATAGCACAAAGGATGCATAAAATGCAGAAAACAAATCTGATCATGTTTTTAGGAATTACAATAAGCTGTTCGTCCGGTTTTTTTCATTTCGCGGGTTGCTACGTTCTTATTTTCAGGATTTTACTGTGATAATTTCATTCAGATTGGTGGTATATCTGGGCGAGAGTTTTTCCTGTCTCATTTTCCACACGCGTCCCGTGTCCTGCGTAGCCAGTCTGATTTTTTGCTGACCATAAGACGCGTTGATGCGGTCCACTACCTTCATAAGCGGGATATGTTTCGGATTGCGCGATTCGAACAGCGTTAGTTGCTGGTTGAGTTCCGGGCTGAAATCCATGACCACCACCCCTGCTCTTTTGTATTCAAATCCTTTTTTAAAAATTCTGTTCAGTGCTCCGGTGGCAAATTTCACTATTTCGATGGCAGAATTGGTGGCATACGGCAGTTTCAGCACTATGCTCTGACTGTATTGAGGATGGTCGTCTCTGAACCTGTTAGTGGCAACAAAAACCATTATGCTGTTGCAACATGAGCCCTGCCGGCGGAGTTTTTCGGCACACGACACAGCGAAACCGGCTACACGTTCGCGGACCAGTGAATAGTCGCTGTAATTGCCATCGAAAGTACGTGTGGTGGCTATTGATTTTTTGGGCTGTACTTCTTCCATTTCGAGAGTGGGAATGCCTTCAAGTTCATTTTTGAGTCGTAGTCCCACCACCGACAGGTTTTTGCGAACCCAGGCATCATTCATGTTCACAAAATCGAATGCCGTCGATATCCGCAGCGCCTGCAGACGACGTGCATGTTTACGTCCGATTCCCCAAACATCTTCAATTTTCAACCATTTCAGCGCCTTGATTCTTTTGTCCTCGTCGTCGATAAGATAAACTCCTCCTGTGCGTTCGGGAAATTTTTTGGCAATCCGGTTGGCCACTTTTGCAAGTGCCTTGGTGGATGCAAAACCAATGCTGACGGGAATACCCGTCCATTGCTCCACTCTTTTTTTTATCTGTTCACCCAGTTTTTGAAGGTCATGCAGCTCATAACCATCAAAATCCATAAATGCCTCGTCGATGCTGTAAATTTCTATGGCGGGACAGAACATTTCGAGAATGTTCATCACCCGGCTGCTCATGTCGCCATACAAAGGAAAATTGGCTGAAAAAACCTGTACATTATATTCTTCGAAAAGCTGATGGTACTGAAATGCGGGAGCACCCATCGGCACACCTGCCTTTTTGGCTTCGTTGCTGCGCGCAATGACACATCCGTCGTTATTGGACAGTACCACGACAGGTTTGCCATTCAGATCGGGGCGAAACACCCGCTCACATGAAGCATAAAAATTATTACAGTCGACCAGTGCAAACATAAATCATACTGATTTGATAACATGAGTAACCACTCCCCAGATACGAAGGTCGTTTTCTTCCGTAACATGTATCGGCCGGTAGCTTTCGTTGGCAGGAACCAGCCATACGCCCCCGCTGTCGGTTTTGATGCGTTTCAGAGTAAATTCACCATCCACAAAACATACCGCAATTTTTCCATCCACCGGATCAATGCTTTTATCAATCACCAAAAGATCACCATCGTTGATGCCCGCATCTTTCATCGATTCACCCTTTACCCTTCCGTAAAATGTGGCAGATGGATGCTTAATCAAATGTCTGTTCAGATCGATGCTTAAATCGATGAAATCCATGGCCGGAGAGGGAAATCCCGCACTGATACCCGGTAGGACAGGCAAATCAAGTTCCGTTTCGGTCTGTGCCGAATAAATATCGAGCGCTGTGGAAGTATGTAATCTTAAAGCTGACATTATCAATTATTTACAATATACCGATCTGAAAATTTATCGTTGTGTAAAGATACAAAAACGAAATTGAATTCTGAATTGTTTTTCAACTGCATTTTTATTTTGTTCATAAATTCAGTCGTAATAGCCGATTAAAAACTGTTTTGAATTTTACAATACACCTGCAGACAAAGCACTTCCGGTATGAAAGAATAAGAGTAACAAAAACAGGTAACTTCTAACTATCAAATTATTATCCGTAACGGCAAAACCCTGCTCCCATACAATATTTTTTTGTCAGATATGCGATTAACACTCAATTCAAAATAAGCCTTAATAAATAGCTTATTTCTCATTTTTTTCATGTATATTTGTATGTTTTTTCGGAAAAAATGAACGACCGGACAAATAACGGTAAGCGGGCAGGTAAAAAACACAGAAAGCAATTAAGATATAATACATTACAATAGAAAATGAGCGAAGAAGAAGAAAAAGCAAGAGACATTGCAAGCGCCGATTATGGCGCAAGTAGTATTCAGGTACTTGAAGGATTAGAAGCAGTTCGTAAACGTCCGGCAATGTATATCGGGGATATAGGCATTAAAGGCTTGCACCATTTGGTTTACGAAGTGGTTGATAATTCGATAGATGAAGCCATGGCCGGACATTGCGACACGGTAAATGTAACCATCAACGAGGACAACTCCATTACCGTAGTCGATAACGGGCGCGGTATCCCGGTCGATATGCACGAAAAAGAAGGCAAGTCGGCACTGGAAGTGGTCATGACTGTACTTCACGCCGGCGGAAAGTTTGACAAGGGAAGTTATAAAGTATCGGGTGGTTTGCACGGCGTGGGGGTTTCGTGCGTAAATGCTCTTTCAACCTATCTTCGTGTGGAAGTATCGAGAAACGGAAAACTTTACATGCAGGAATACTCCTGCGGAATACCAAAATCACCGGTGCAGGAAATCGGCACATCAACTACCAACGGAACCAAAACAACGTTCCTCCCCGACAATTCTATTTTTATCGAATCAGTTTATAAATACGATATTCTCGCCGCACGTTTACGCGAGCTGGCTTATCTGAATGCCGGAATTACACTGACGCTTACCGACCGCCGAAGCACAAACGAAGAAGGCAGTTTCAAATCGGAAGCATTTCATTCCGACGAAGGGCTAAAAGAATTTGTAGAATACATCGACGAATCGCGTGAACCCCTTATCGACAATGTCATCCATATTTCGACCGAGAAAAACGGAACTCCTGTCGAAATAGCAATGACTTACAACACTTCTTACAACGAAAATATTCACTCCTATGTGAACAATATCAACACCATCGAAGGAGGTACACACTTAGCCGGATTCCGCAGAGGACTTACACGCACACTCAAGAAATACGCTGAAGACAGTAAAATGCTCGAAAAGCTGAAAATCGAAATCAGTGGCGACGACTTCCGCGAAGGACTTACTGCCGTTATTTCAATCAAGGTGGCCGAACCTCAGTTCGAAGGGCAAACCAAAACCAAACTCGGCAACAATGAGGTTATGGGGTCGGTGGACATGGCAGTAGGTGAAGCGCTTGGCAACTATCTTGAAGAAAATCCGAAATCGGCACGAATGATTGTCGAAAAAGTAATTTTAGCCGCTACTGCACGCCACGCTGCACGCAAAGCCCGTGAAATGGTGCAACGGAAATCTCCGCTTTCGGGAGGCGGTCTCCCGGGTAAATTAGCCGATTGCGCCGACAAAGACCCTGAAAGATGCGAACTTTTCTTAGTCGAAGGTGACTCGGCAGGCGGAACCGCGAAACAAGGCCGCAGCCGCCAGTTTCAGGCTATTTTACCATTGCGCGGTAAAATTCTGAATGTGGAAAAAGCCATGCAGCACAAAGTACTGGAAAGTGAGGAAATCCGGAATATCTATACCGCTCTGGGTGTAACTATCGGAACCGAGGAAGATTCAAAAGCACTAAATATCGCAAAACTCCGTTATCATAAAATCATCATCATGACCGATGCTGACGTCGACGGAAGCCATATTGCAACTCTGATCATGACTTTCTTCTTCCGTCACATGAAAGAACTGATTGAACAGGGATATTTGTACATAGCTACTCCCCCGCTCTATCTTTGCAAAAAAGGAAAAGTGGAAGAATATTGCTGGACCGAACAACAACGACAGGCTTTTATCGAAAAATACGGACAGGGTAACGAAGGCGGAATTCACACACAACGTTACAAAGGTTTGGGTGAAATGAACGAAAATCAGCTTTGGGACACTACAATGAACCCCGAACATCGTACGCTTCGTCAGGTAACCATCGAAAACGCTGCAACAGCCGACCACGTTTTCTCCATGTTAATGGGCGACGATGTAGCGCCCCGCCGTCAGTTTATCGAGGAAAATGCCACCTATGCCAAAATTGATGCTTAGATGTTCTCACATTTGAAGACTGTAGTCAGTAAACTTTCAATCTTCAAATGTGAAACTCAACATATAAACCAAGAAAATGAACATTGCCGTTTACTGCTCATCGAGCAATCATATTCCTGAGAGTTACAAAACATCGGCTTACCAATTAGGCCAATGGATAGCGCGAAGCGGTAATGTTCTTGTTTTCGGAGGAGCAACCGGTGGATTAATGTCGTCGGTTTCGGAAGGAGCCTCGGGAGGTCAGATTGTTGGCATTATCCCTCAGGCTGTTATCAAAATGAATCGTCTGAATACTTTGTGTACCCAACTTATCGAAGTAGAAACCATGGGCGAACGAAAGGCAAAGATGAAGGAACTTGCGGGTGTTTTTGTCGTATTGCCCGGCAGTTTCGGAACTCTGGACGAAATGTTCGATGTCATTGCTTCGGGTGTTGTTGGCGAACACAAAAAACCTTTGATTATAGTCAACGAAAATGGATTTTACAACGATTTGCTTCGTCAGATTGAGAAAATGCTCTCCGAAAAATTTATTCCGACAGAGAATTATAAACCATTTGTGTTGAATAATATTGAAGAATGCATTCAAATGATTGAGAAAAAATTTAACAATCAGTTAACTTAACCCGGTTTCGGGTTCCGGGTTTCGGGTTTCGGGTTCCGGGTTTTGGGTTCCGGGTTCCGGGTTTCGGGTTTTGGGTTTCGGGTTTCGGGTTTCGGGTTCCGGGTTTTGGGTTCCGGGTTTCGGGTTTTGGGTTTTGGGTTCCGGGTTTTGGGTTTCGGGTTTTGGGTTTTGGGTTTCGGGTTTCGGGTTTCGGGTTTCGGGTTCTTTGTTCTTTGTTCTATAATAAAATGATTTATTCATCCGTAAATGTAAATCAATCATGAATTTGTTTTGGAAAAACCTTTTTGGAGGCATTACTCCCACAGCTAAACTTGAAAAAGAAGAAGCTGATTTAATTCAGGCTATGCACCGTTATCAGGAAATTGAGAAATCGGTCGAACTTGCCGAATACAGAACTTTATTTCACATCGTTAAATCAGCTGATTTCAAAGAAAACAAAAAGACACTTCAAAACAGAAAATTCAAAGATACCGAGGAATACCGTATCTCCACCAAATTTGGGAAATTAGACAAATCGCCTGCTATTCAACTTTATTATCAGGTGCTTAAATCAAACATCTTAGAGCAATATCTCGAATTCAGAGCAGGTGATGAGTTCGAAAAACTCGGGGACAAAAAAGAACTGAAGAACTCGGAAAAGCTTCAGAAGCTCAAACATTTCGAAAAATCGAAAGAATACAAAACCTATACGCGCTTTCACGATTCGTTCATCATTAAGGAATATGAAGCATTAAAAGCAAAAACCTCGGATCCGGAGTTTAAAAAGGACCTTGAATTCTGGTCCAATCCTAATCGATGGAAAACTACCCCTGACTTTGCCAAAGAACAAAGGTTTTATGAACTGGCAAAAAATCCCGACATCGTGTTTTTTCTGAATGAAAAACCTGAACGTTTCAAAAAATTCAATGAACTGAAGCTGACATTTAAAGAGGAATTCGAGTGGAATACCCTTGACAAGTCGCGCTGGAACTTTGGTTTTCATTACCGGAATGCAAGATTGATGGGAAATCATTCGTTTGCCAACGAGAAACAAGCCAACAATGCAGGTAAAAATATTTTCGTTGAGAATGGCGTTTTGAACATAGCCACCAAACACGAGAAAGTTAAAGCACCTGCATGGCATCCAACAAAGGGTTTCATCGAAAATGAATTCAGTTTCACTTCAGACATTCTTCAATCGGCCGAAGAATTCCGCCAAAGAGGAGGTGTTTTCACAGCAAAAATCCGTTGTTCGGGTAAAATTAACCATGCCTTCTGGCTGGGCACCGACAATAAATTGCCTCATATCAATATATTCCATTACGATGGAAAAAATATAAAAGTAGGCAACGTAAGCAACAACGTGATTGATGGCGTTAAGGTGAGCGGAATCAACCCTTCAAAATTTTACATCTACAAATTATACTGGTCCGAAAAAGAGTTGATCTGGTCGATTAACGATTATGAAATCTACAGAACCACAAGCAATATTCCGGCAGTTGAAATGTATCTGGTTTTCAACTCCTTTATTTCTCAAAAACAAAAAGGCACAACAGGTTCGCTTGAAGTTGACTGGGTAAGAGTATACAGTTTTTAATTTTTATCAATCCGGGATGCATGCTCAATCAGTTCAATTACAATCTGATAGCGATGATGAATACAAATAACGGACCGGACAAACGTAAAAACATGCATGATAATCACTGCAAATCGATATGAATGACAAATAAATATACTAATCATGAAATGAGACAAGCCATCAACTTGTCTTTTTCTTTTTAAATAATTCCAACCATGAAATTAACCCGTAAAATCAATATAATCAACCGTTTCGACATTGGAGGAAATGAGCGTTTTGTACTTATTGCCGGTCCCTGCGCCATCGAATCCGAAGAAATGACCCTACAGGTGGCTGCCGAACTAAAACAAATCTGCTCTGATCTTAACATCCATTTGATTTTCAAATCCTCGTTCGATAAAGCCAACCGGTCCTCCGTGAAAGCTCCGCGGGGCGTGGGTATGGAAAGAGGTTTGCAAATCCTTCAGCGGGTAAAGGATGAGCTCCAACTGCCAATTGTCACAGATGTACACGAATCGTGGCAATGCAAACCGGTTGCTGAGGTTGCCGATATGTTACAAATCCCGGCTTTCCTTTCGCGACAGACCGATTTATTAATCGCTGCCGCTAAAACCGGAAAAGTTGTCAATGTGAAAAAAGGTCAGTTCATGGCTCCGTGGGACATGAAAAATGTAATTGATAAGCTGACTGACTCAGGCAACGAAAATATTCTGCTCTGTGAACGCGGTTCATGTTTCGGGTATAACAATCTCATTGTCGACATGACCGGACTGGCAGAAATGCGCAGTTACGGCTTCCCCGTGGTTTTTGATGCCACTCATGCTGTACAAAAGCCGGGAGGACAGGGAACCTCTACAGGCGGCAACCGGGAAATGGTACCTTATCTCATGCGTGCCGCTCTGGCTGTTGGCGTTGATGCCATCTTTGCCGAAGTGCATCCCGATCCCGACCATGCTTTTTCCGACGGACCTAATCAAATTTATTTATCAGATATACGCGAAATTCTTGAACTGGCTGTTGCCATTGACGATGTGGTAAAAGGTAGCGGGATGAGGGTAGCGGGTAGTGAGGAGCGGGAAGCGGGAAGCGGGAAGCGGGAAGCGGGAAGCGGGAAGCGGGTAGCGGGTTGTGAGGAGTTCAGATTTCAGAATATTAAATTACTCTTAACCGATGTTGATGGTGTACTCACCGATGCAGGTATGTACTATTCCGAGAACGGGGATGAACTGAAAAAATTCAACACTCACGATGGAATGGGTCTGCAGATGATTAAAAATGCTGGCATTAAAACCGGTATTATCACTTCCGAAGATACACAAATCGTCGAAAGGAGATTTAACAAACTAAAACTCGACTACCTCTGTCAGGGTAAACGCGAAGGTGGAAAATTAGCTTCAGCACTCGAAATATGTGAAAAAGAGGGCATAACACTCGCTAACGTGGCTTATATAGGTGATGATATTAATTGCCATGAACTTCTATCGAATGTTGGTTTGGCTGCATGCCCTGCCAACGCTGTCGGTGTAGTGAAGGAAATTCCGGGAATACTCAGGCTTTCAAAAAAAGGCGGCGAAGGCTGCGTTCGGGAATTGATTGAAATTATTCTGGAGAGAAAAGGACAATAAAATTAACAAAGAAAAAACTTAAGCAAATAATTTCTGCTAAAAAAAAGAAAAACTTTATCAGAAAAAAACAGTAGATTGAAAATTCAGAAAAAAATGGATGCAACAACACGGGCGAAAGAGATTTTCGAACAGGAAATAAATGAACTTCAGAAACTTGGCGGTAAAATCGGTGATGAATTCAACCGGGCGGTAGAATTAATTTATTCGGGTAAAGGCAAGTTGGTAATCATGGGAATTGGCAAAACCGGTATCATCGGACATAAAATTGCTTCTTCGATGGCCTCGACAGGTACGCCCACAATTTTTGTCAATGCCGCCGAAGCAATGCACGGCGACCTTGGAATGGTTGACAAAAAAGATATTGTTTTGCTGATTTCAAACAGTGGTAGCTCGTCGGAAATTCTGAATATTGTAACCCCGCTCAAAAAAATCGGCTGCACGCTTATAGCTATGACAGGCAATAAAAATTCAGCATTGGCAGGTGAGGTTGAACTCGTTATTAACATCGGCGTCGAAAAAGAAGCCTGCCCGCTTGGTCTGGCTCCAACAACTTCAACAACCGCAACACTCGTAATGGGTGATGCTTTGACTATTTGTTTGATGGAACGCCGTAATTTTAAAGCAGAAAACTACGCGCTTTATCATCCTGGCGGAGCATTGGGTCGTCAACTATTGAGCCGTGTAAAAGACGAAATGACAACCGACATCCCGAAAGTAATGGAAACAACTCTTTTTAAAGATGTTATATTCGAAGTAAGCAACAAACGTTTAGGTACCACATTGGTGTACAACTCCGAAAATAAAGCTGTCGGGATAATAACTGACGGCGATATCCGACGCGCCATACAGAAATTTGACGACATTAAACACCTGAAAGCGTCCGACTTCATGACCAACGGATTCAAACGAATCGACAAAAACGAAATGTTAAGTGAAGCACTCGAGATGATGGACGAAAATAACATCACTACCCTCGCAGTTACCGAAAATGATGAAGTGGTGGGTATTATTTCGATTCATCACATCATCGATTTCAGATGAAATTTTGATCTGAAAATTGCAAAATTCAATCATAAAAACCATTGAAATTCAAGAAAATATACATCGAAATAACAAACAGCTGCAACTACAATTGCAGCTTTTGTTTCAAAACCTCCAGAGCTAAAAGATTCATGACTCCGGTTGAGTTCGGTGTTATTACTCAAAAAATCAGGCCCTACACCGATTATATTTATCTTCATGTAATGGGCGAACCTCTTTTACATCCGGGCTTTGAAGAAATGCTTTTGATAGCCCGCGAAGCAAAACTGAATGTCAACATTACCACTAACGGAAGTCTGATTAACTCCAAAAAAGCAATTCTGCTCAACAACCCGATTCGTCAGATCAATATCTCGCTCCACGATGCTGAAGAGAATATACCGGCCGAACAATGGGATAGTTATCTCGACTCCGTATTCAACTTTGCAACCGAAGCTGCACCTGCAACTTATATCAACCTCCGGCTCTGGAATGCAGGTGTGAATAAAAGTACAGCATTCAACTTATTTGTTTTGGATAAAATTGCACGTAAATTCGATAAATCGCTCAATGACATATCCATAACAGAAAAAGATAAGGGAATTAAACTCGCTCCTCATATCTTTCTTCAACATGCAGCACGATTCGAATGGCCCGATGGTGAGGAAACAAGAACAGGAACTACAAAAACATGTTATGCTCTGCGCGACCAGATTGCAGTGCTGGCCGATGGTACTGTTGTCCCCTGTTGTCTGGACGCGGACGCCCATCTGAAACTCGGGAATATTTTCAGCTCCGGATTATCTGAAATTCTTTCGTCGGAACGTGCAATAAAGATCCGCAACGGATTTATCAACAACAAAATAACTGAGGATTTTTGTAGAAGCTGCGGATTCTTTATTTAAATTACCGGTCAGTCGGGCTTCGATGATAATAGTTTTGCAGCTTCCCTGTCGATAAAGAAATCGGTATTACCGCTATAATCATGAACATAAGCGGCAGGATACTTACGTGAAACTGATTCGCTGTTAATAATTTCTTTTAAAATTCCGGCTTTGTTTTCACCGGTCAGCAGAAAAACAACTCTATCGGCATTATTCAGCGTTTTACCGGTCAATGTAAGGCGTTTTTGTCCCGAATAAGGATTTCTGTTCACAGCGACTGATGAGTTCGAATTCAACAGGCTTAAATCATTCGGAAAGACAGATGCGGTATGACCATCATCGCCCATTCCGAGAAGCAGCAGATCGAAAACAGGAAAACCTTCCCTGACCGGCAATTCGCGCCACAAAAGTTTTTGATATCGTTCAGCCTCGACTTCCGGAATTTCTTCACCTTTCATCCTGAAGACATGCTCCGAACAGATAAACGGTTTGTGAAGCAATACATCATAAGTCATCCCGTAATTGCTTTCGGCATCCGTGGGTTCCACACATCGTTCGTCCACCCAGAAAAACCGTACTTTATGCCATGGAACAGAATTGTGAAATTCTTCACCCAAAATGCTGAATAATAGTTTCGGAGTATTTCCTCCCGATACCGCTACATTAAAAAATTTATTTTCAGCTACTTTACCTGCAGCAAGACCCGAAAATAATTCTGCTACTCCACGCGAAGCACTTTCAGCATTTTCAAAAATGTGAAGTTGGTGTTTCATAATTGATTTATTAGTTTTATTGTTAGTTGACCGCCTTATTAATTGTTATCGTCGTCATATCAATAACTTTACTCGGTCTTGAATTTCTCAAATGGCTGTCTCCATTTTACATACTTATCGTCGAATAGTTTGTTGGATTCGACCGGCCCCCATGTTCCAGATTCGTAGAAATACAATGGGATTTCAGGATTATTTTTCCATGCCTGTAAAATCGGATCCACGAATTTCCAGCTGGCTTTCACAGCATCAGCACGTGCATACAGAGTGGAATCGCCTATCATACAGTCGAGTAAGAGTCTTTCGTAAGCTTCGGCGATTTTCTTCTCTGCAAGGTCGGAATAATGAAATGCCATGTTTACATTCTGAACTTTAAATCCTGCACCCGGTATTTTCATTCCAAAGTCGATGGCTACACCTGCATCAGGATGAATACGCAAAATAATCAGATTGTTCGGCTCGGTGAGGCATAGTTGTTTAAACAGCTGATGCGGAGCCGGCTTTAAGTGAATAACAACTTCGGTAACCCGTTCGGGCAATTGCTTTCCGGTACGAATAAAAAACGGCACATCGCCCCAACGCCAGTTGTCAACAAATATTTTCATTGCAACGAAAGTCTCGGTCTTCGAGTTGGGAGCCACACCTGTTTCCTGACGGTACCCTTTTTGCACTTCTTCACCTACCTGACCCGACACATACTGTCCGCGTATGACATTATCAGCCACTTCACCCGGCTTAATCGGACGAATTGCCTGCAACACTTTTACCGTTTCGTTTCGAATAGAATCCGAATCGAAAACAGCAGGAGGTTCCATTGCCACAACTGCAAGCACCTGCAACAAATGATTCTGAATCATGTCGCGCATGGCTCCTGAAGTATCGTAATATCCGCCACGATTGCCAACACCGATTTTTTCGGAAGCAGTTATTTCAATTCTTTCTATGTATTTCCTGTTCCAGATGGGTTCAAAAAAACCATTTGAAAACCGCGTCACCATGATATTCTGAACTGTTTCCTTGCCCAAATAATGATCAATCCGATAGATTTGTTCTTCATGAAATCCATTGTGAAGTTTTTTATCCAAATCCAGAGCCGTTTCGTAACTGTAACCAAATGGCTTTTCAACAATTATTCTTTTCCACCCGTCTTCTTCGTTGTTTAATCCGTATTTTACCAGGCTGGCTGCTACAACTTCGTACAGAAAGGGTGGTATTGAGAAATAAAACACAATATTTCTGGTCAGGTTTCTTTCATCCGACAGTTTATGAATATAGTCCTTTAAAGCCTGAAAATCTTCTTCCTGTTGATTATTAACTTTTTTATAAAAAACCTTCTGTAAAAACTCCTGCAGTTTTTCGGGATATAAGCTAATTGATTTGTTGGCAAATGTCTTTAAACTCTCCTGCACATCAACCCGATAGGCTTCCTCATTTTTGTCCTGACTTCCGGCCCCAAGTACCACAAAATTTTCCGGTAATAAACTTTCAATATATAATTGAAATACAGCCGGTAATAACTTTCTTTTTGCCAAATCGCCGTTTGAACCAAAAATAACCAATAACTGGCTTTCAATATTATTCTTTTTCATATTGCATCCCTCAGTTTTAAATAAAATACTTTACAACAACTAACAAGTGCTTCACTTATTTGTTTATCGCTGAAAACTATTACTTGATAGATTTTTTATCTTTAACGCTTCTCAATGATTTTTTAAAACCATTTCTTTATTTTAAAAACAATCAGCATTACCACAGCCACAACGAACATAATCAACCACATGACAAAATAGCCGTAATGCCAGTGTAATTCAGGCAGATAATCAAAGTTGGTACCATAAATCCCCACTATAAAAGTAAGCGGAATAAAAACAACCGAAAAAACAGTAAGCGTACGCATAATGTCGTTCAGCTTGGTACTCATCATGGTGTGATACATGGTGATCTGATCGTATAAAATTTCGCGATAGCTATCCGAAAGTTCTGTTGCTTCATTGATGTTGTCCTGCAATTCCCTGTAATGAATTCTGTTTTCGGCCTGTATCAACTCTGTTTCCATTTTAGCGAGTGTAAGAATCATTTCTTTGGCCGGTTTTATGTTTTTTCTCAGAAAATTCATCTCTCCCTTGAAAAAATTAATTTCTTCAAGCAGGTTCTTGTCAGGGTTGTTGGTCATACGTTCCTCGAGGTTCTCAATTTTATCCCCGATCAATCCGATGATGTAAATATAATTATCAACAACCACATCGAGCAGCGCAAAAGCCAGATAATCAGGCCCTGACCTTCGAATCTTGTTCTTGTGTTTTCTGATTCTCTCCCTCACCGGTTCGAAAATGCCCGAAGCCTGTTCCTGAAAAGATATAAGTACATTATTAACAATAATTAAACTCAGATTTTCGACCGAAATTTCATCTGTTTTTTCGTTATATTGTAAAATCTTGATTGTTTTGAAAATACCCTGACCGAATTCCTCCACTTTCGGGCGTAACGCCGGATTCAGAATATCAGATATGATGTTGAAGGGTATATCAAAAACGGCCGAAATATCTTCCATATACTTTACATCGTGAAGTCCGTCAACATTCAGCCAGCTTATACATTTCGAATTCTTTACTGCTTTCAGCTGTTCCACCGATTTGACTTCATATTCACGTAGTTCGTCCAAATCGAAATCCATAACGGTTATGACTGACTTCTGAGCTTTCCTAACCCCCCGAAATACCAGCGCATAAGGCGACAACCCGATATCTTCTTTCTTTTTCTTAATAAAACGAGACATAAGTTTTTAAAGATAATTTGTTAATAAAACCCCGCTGCTATCAAAACAAAGATACGGATTTTTTAAATTCGCTTCTCATTTCTGATAAAATATTTAAAAAAACAACTATATTTGTAGTTCATACTTTTAGTCAGGAACAAAACATTAAACTGATAATCAAAAACTTAAAACAACAATAAAAACAATAAATCAGAGCTTCCGAATTCAGTCAGGTTTTAACCTGATTTTTTTTGAAAACAGAAGTCAGACTTTTCCCGTATCAACCGGCCTTATTTTATATTTCAACCGTGCTGTTTGTTAACATTTACAATTCATTCATCATGGTTTTTGGTAAAGTACAAATACAGGTAAAAATATGAAGAAAATTCAAATACCTGTACTTCATTTGGCACAATCATTGTTGCGGTTTCCGTCTATCAAACAGCTTTAATAATCAATGAATTTTCTCAGAAAAATATTATTAACCGCGTTATCTGCTTTCCTGATCACATATATTTATGGTCAGGAAAGTGTTGTTATACAGGAGAGAACACCCGAACAGGAAGCTGCCCGACAAACCGAAAAACTGCAAAACGAATTACAACTTACATCAGAGCAGGTTCAGTTAGTCAACGAAATAAACCTCAAATATGCCCGCGAACGGAAATTATCAAACACCAGAACTGATGCACTGAGAAGAATTAAAGAAAAAGATGAAGATTTGCAACGTGTACTCAATCAGGATCAGTTCAGGCAATTGCAGAACAAACGTTACGAACGCAGCACATTTCAACCGGGAGTCAATAACATGAATTACCAATCAGACTTCAACGCCGGCCTGAACAGGAGATCAACCTATCAAACTGCAAGACCCGGCAACTCCGAATCGGGTCAAAGAAGAGCGGTAACATCCGAAATGCACAGAGACTACAACCGTATCAACCCGGAAATCAATTCACGCAGTTATGACGGTCAACGATCGGTTCCGCACAGCACCACCCGCTCTATGCAAAGTTCGGGAAATTACGAAAGTCCATCGGTTTTAAGATCAGGATCATCGTCAAATACAAGCCCACGAAGCGCTTCTTCGTCCGAAAGTTCATCATCAAGAAGCAGTTACAGTGCTCCCCGATCGTCGGGAAGCGGCAACTCGTCATCAGGGTCTTCAGGTTCCAACAGAAGATAAAACGCGAATGGCTAATTCATTTTTCAGCTTTAAGCAATTCACAGTTAATCAACACCTTTGTGCAATGAAGGTAGGTATCGACGGTGTACTTTCAGGTGCACTGACCGATATCGGAAATTGCAGAAACATACTTGACATAGGAACCGGAACCGGACTGATAGCGCTAATGTTAGCACAAAGATGCAGTGCAAAAATTATGGCAATAGATATTGATCCGGGAGCTATCCGGCAGGCGAATGAAAATATAAGCAATTCTCCCTGGCCCGACAGAATAGAAACCCGGGAAATATCATTACAGGAATATTCCGAACAAATAAATGATAAGTTTGACCTGATTGTTTCCAACCCTCCTTACTTTATTAATGCATTAAAATCGCCTGATCCATCAAGATCGACTGCACGACATACCGACCAGCTCACTCATACCGAACTGTTATTACACTCAAAAAAACTACTTGCTGAAAAAGGGAAAATCAGCATCATACTACCTGTAAACGAAGGATTTGAATGTATTAACTATGCAAAAACCATCGGTTTGTTTTGCAGCAAACTGGTAGAGGTTTATCCAAAACCCGATAAACCGGTCAAAAGACTTATAATGGAGTTTGTAACTGAAAGAGTGGAAACCGAAAAATCAAAAATTATCATCGAAACCACCGAAAGACACCGGTACAGCGAAGAGTTCAGCCTGCTTGTAAAGGATTTTTACTTACATCTGTAAACAACTTTATTTTGTTAATTACGCAAATAAGGAGTTGAAATTGTTATTATTTCAATGAATTTGAATAAGAAGTCTGGTCTAAGCCGCTGTTGTTGTAAGAAGCATCGTACCTGCTGTATCCGGGTAAACTAAACTTATTTAAATTCTTTGTGTCTTTGGTCATAATATCATCGCGTTAAAAAAATATCTGACATTCCTTATCCGGCTCAAGATTGGATAAATTTTGGTCGAAGTGACATAGAACTGATCTCCTTAAATCGGGTAAAATTTGAAAACAATTCTGAATCGGTCATCAAGATAAAGTTATTCAACTCCTGATTCGCATTAATTAAATTGCTATACAATTCATAATCATTTGAAGTTTCAGGTTCCTGACTTTAATAAAGATGCCTAATATATAAAAATCATATTTGCTATCTGATTTAGTAAATAAATGATTTGAAATGACGCATATCAGTTTTAAATTTTTATCTTTGTTGTTCAATTTCAACACTTAAACAAAATGAAAAAATTAATCCTCCCTTTTGTTGTTTTCTTTTTTTTATGGTCGTGCACCAAAGATGAACCGATTCCGGTTGATCCGAAATTGAAACCCTCTATCAACTCTGTTTTAGCTGATAACATTACGGCTGATGGCGCTCGCCTGACGGCAATGATAGTACCTAACGGTAAAGATGTGATTGTAACCATAGAATACAGCGAAGACGGTGTAAACTGGACGCGGGTGGCTTTAGAAGAAAAATTTAACGGAGATGTTATAACCAGAGCTTCAAAAAGCATTTCCGGTTTAAAGTTTTCGACTTTGTATAGCTATCGTTTCAGTGTGGCTAATACCAACGGCGTTATAGGTAGCGACCCGGCTACTTTTACCACGCTTAAACCGCTTAAATCTGCCGCCGCAATTCGTCCGGTTGAAGCAATCAGGATTAATGAAGCCTGTTTAACGGCTATGCTTATCCCACGTTTCGATAATACGACCGCTGCGTTTGAATACAGCGCCGATAAGGCTAATTGGCAAAGCGTTGTTTTACCGGATAAATTTAGCGGCAACGATTCAATCAGAGTTAAAACTACTCTGAGCGGATTAATCGCTAATACCATTTACAGTTATCGTCTGCGTGTTTCAAACATCGCCGGCGATACTATCAGCGCCACCGGCAGTTTCAAAACTTACGCGTTTAAAGATTACGACGGAAACTATTATCACACCGTAACTATAGGCACGCAAACCTGGATGCAGGAAGACCTGAAAGCCACGCATTATCTGAACGGTGATCCGATTCCCAATTTGACCGATACCGCCGCCTGGCTTCATTCAACTTCCGGCGCCTATGTTTATTACAACAACGACGCTAAAATGGGTGAAGTTTATGGCTGTTTGTATAACTGGTATGCGGGAGCCGATTCGCGCGGATTAATTGCCGGTTATCATGTTCCCAGCGGAGATGAGTGGGTGACCTTGGCTAATTTTGTTGGCTCGAATTATTCCGGTCTGGCTTTAAGAGAAGCCGGCGGCAGTCATTGGAAAATTCCTAACGGCAATAATTCTTCAGGCTTTACGGCTTTGCCCGGTGGATTCTGTGGCATTTTACTTTCCACCGGTAAATTTGGTTTCGCGAATTTAGGCGATGAAGCTGATTATTGGACAAGTTGGTCGATGGGCAATTTATCCGTCGCCGCTTATATGGAGCCGGCTAAATTTTCCATGTTGGATATCGGCACCATGTATAAAAAAAATTATGGTTTCAGCTTAAGATTAATAAAAGATTAAGATTAAGCCAGTAAACACGTTTAAGTTTAAAAGGATGTTATTTTATAACATCCTTTTTTCTTACCCTAAGGATTTATAATTGTGGCTTATAATTATTTATGGTATTATTTAGGTAGCGCTCTAAATAAAAAATATATGCTGCTTAATTTTTTAAAAGCTTTAAAAAATATGTATTTAAAATCCCCTTTTTTTAAAATTTTTGTTTTTTTCTTTTTTATCTTATTAATAATTATTCCCCTGATTGTATTTGGCGATGGAAATCCAGAAGAGGGTTATCGGTTAGTTGCTTATCAAGAAAATAGAAAAATCTCCTATCATTCTTCTTTATCTAATTCGGCGGCAATCGGTACTATCTGTCTTAATAACGCGAGCAGTAAAAGTTATTTTGTTCCGACCAGAACCTTAAGTGAGATGAATAAGTTTTTCGCCAAAAGCAGTACTTTAAATGTTGATGCCAGTCCGAATTGTTGCGGTGATTTGATTTGCGATGTCAGTGAAAATCCTAATGATTGTCCGGGTGATTGCGGTTCAGCTTATGTTTGTCCGTCAAGCGTCAGCATCAGCGATTCCGATATGGGGAGCGTTGATTATCCGGTTGTGCAAATCGGCCGCCAGTGCTGGTTGGCGAAAAATTTAAATGTTGGAGCTAAAATCGATTTATCTTCGGCCGCAACCGATAACGGACAAATTCAGCTTAATCCTTTTTTATTGGCAAGTTGGTAAACTTTCAGCAAGTGAAAGGAATCTACATTTAGTACGAAGTAGTGGACATGCTATAGCCCAAACTAAATCTCATTATTTATTCTCAATATTTCAGTGATTATATTCTCTGAAATACGAAAGTTTGTCAGTAATAATTTATCAATTAACGGTTTAATGTTAGCTACAATTCCATTTTGTTTAGCCCTGTGAAAAACCCCTAAAGTTCCGGTAAATTTTAAATTTAATTTTGTTGCTAATTTTCTTGCTTTTAAATCATCCAACAACAAAATTGAACCCGTCAGCTCCTTTGCCAGAGCTAAGGCGCTTGCTTCACCCCAATCTAATTGTGTTTCTAAGGATTCCAGATATTTTTTGTCTTTCACTTCCTTAATAAGAATCCAATCAGGCAATGGCTCCCCAAACTCAGTAGCGATTTGAGGGGTGGTGACAATTGAATCGTAAACCTTGTTCAAAAGATCAAGTTCTCCAATTTTATCAAAAAGGATTAAACTACTTGTGTCGGAGATAACTATACTATGCATTTGCTATATCGGAATGTAAATCGGAAACGGATTGACTAAAGACAGAAACACCATAACGACCTAATAATTCGATAAAAGTACGTTTCGACAATCCAGCTATTTCAGCGGCTTGACCTGAAGACAATTTGCCATCTTCATATAATTTTGAGGCAATAATCATTGAAAAATCATAATCTTTCAAATCAATATCATCAGGAACTCTAAATTGTATAGTTCTCATATATAAAATATTTGATTGCAAATATACAAATATCAATTGAAATCAATACTTAAACTATTTAAAAATCTACTCATTTATAATTTCGGTTGAACTTCAAATTTTAAATTCATCCGAATCTTATTTTATTGGCAAGTTTGTAAATTTTCAGCCAGTGGTAAGACAGAACTTTTAGCAAAAAGTAACGGGGGGCATTACTATTAAAAAGTGCTGAAACAGAGTTGTCGAAAAATGTAATCGAAACCACCGAAAGACACCGGTACAGCGAAGAATTCAGCCTGCTTGTAAAGGATTTTTACTTTCATCTGTAAACAACTTTATTTTGTTAATTATGCAAATAAGGGGTTGAAATTGTTATTATTTCAATGAATTTGAATAAGATGTCTGGGCTAAGCCGCTGTTGTTGTATAAAAGCATCGTACCTGCTGTATCCGGGTAAACTAAACTTATTTAAATTCTTTCATTCTGTTCATGACATAAAACAGAATGTTGATTAACAAGATTTTATCCGGATAACATTGATAATAAAATATTTCAAACTGATTTGAACCGGATTTAAATCCGCCTTATCAGTGTCAATCTGCATTCTGTTTTCCTCAATATCATTTGGATATGAATTCCTGTCGTGTAAATTCTTTGTTGCAGCATTCTCAGCGCATATTACTTATTATTTTATACCCCGTTTGTTATTATTCTGACTAAATGTGTAAAAGAATTTTTTATACTTTTGACGCATTAAATTCAGGATATTAATATTATCAACCATCTAAAATGAAAACAAATCAATTTTTGCTTTCCGTATTTTTGTTTATTATACTTTTCAATGTAAGGGCTCAACAATTAAAACCCGTTTATTCAGACAACACTCAACCTGTTGAAGCCCGTATTAAAGATGCTCTTTCGCGCATGACCACCGAAGAAAAGGTAAAACTATGCACCGCACAATCTAAATTCAGCAGTCACGGGGTGCCACGTCTGGGTATACCAGAATTGTGGATGAGTGACGGACCTCACGGCGTACGAATGGAGATACTGTGGGACAGCTGGGGACACGCCGGCTGGACCAACGATTCTTGTACTGCATTTCCTGCTCTGACCTGTCTGGCTGCTACGTGGAATCCCGAAATGGCTTCGCTTTACGGCAATGCTATAGGTGAAGAAGCACGTTACCGGCGAAAAGATGTATTGCTGGGTCCCGGAGTAAATATTTACCGTACACCTTTGAACGGAAGAAATTTCGAATACATGGGAGAAGATCCTTATCTTGCTTCCCGAATGGTTGTACCTTATATTAAAGGCGTTCAGAGAAATGGAGTAGCGGCCTGTGTAAAACATTATGTGCTGAACGATCAGGAAAAATGGCGCGGACATATCAATGTTGAACTAAGCAACAGAGCTTTGTACGAAATCTACCTGCCGGCATTTAAAGCAGCTGTAACCGAAGGTGGTGTATGGACATTGATGGGATCATACAACAAAATAAGAGGTCAGTATGCCTGTCACAACGAACTGACATTGAATAAAATTCTGAAAAACGAATGGAATTTTGATGGTTGTGTTATTACCGACTGGGGTGGGGCTCACGATACTAAAGAGGCTGCTTTGAACGGACTGGATATTGAAATGGGAACCTGGACTAACGGCTTTACGTCCAACAAGGCTTTTGCTTACGACGATTATTATCTGGCAACACCTTTTCTGGCTATGCTGAAATCCGGTCAGTTGCCCGAATCAACAATCAACGATAAAGCAAGCCGCATACTGAGACTGATTTTCCGAACGGCAATGAACGTAAACAAACCTTACGGAGCACTGGCGAATGACGAACATCATAATGTTGGTCGTACGGTTGGTGAAGAGGGAATTGTTTTACTTCAGAATCCGGCCAACCTGCTTCCTGTCAATGCTGCGAAATACAGGACAATAGCGGTAATCGGCGAAAATGCAACCCGCAAACTTACCGAGGGTGGTGGGTCGTCGGAACTGAAAGTAAAACGCGAAGTTTCACCTTTACAGGGATTGAAAGAAAAATTCGGTAAAACTAAAATATGTTATTCTTTAGGTTATGCCTCGGGAGAGGTGTCGTACGATCAGGTACTAAAATCAAAATACAATGCCGATTCGTTGCGTAATGCAGCTGTAAAACTGGCATCGGAGAGCGATTTGGTGATATTTGTGGGTGGACTGAATAAGAATACCCAACAGGATTCGGAAGGTGACGACCGTCGCTCGTATGAATTGCCATTTGGTCAGAACAGTTTGATTTCCGAACTGCAAAAGGTGAATAAAAACCTGGTATTGGTGATGCTGAGCGGAAATGCCTACGAAATGCCGTGGTTAAAACAATCGACAACTCTTGTGCAGGCCTGGTACATTGGCTCCGAAGCCGGTCATGCAATAGCCAACGTGCTTTCGGGTGAAGTGAACCCGAGTGGCAGATTGCCATTTACATTTGCAGCTAAACTTAACGACTACGGATCACATTCTTTTGGACCGATAGCTTATCCCGGCGACAGTATCAACGAAATTTACAAAGATGACATTCTGGTAGGATACCGATGGTTCGATACAAAGAAAGTGATACCACAATTCCCGTTCGGGTATGGGTTGAGCTATACAACATTTGCTTATGGTAAGGTTACAGCCGATAAGAAAACAATGAATAAAGATGAAAAAATAATTATTTCGGTTCCGGTAAAAAACACCGGTACAGTTAAAGGTAAAGAGGTTGTACAACTATATATCAACGATCAAAAATCGAGCGAGTTACGTCCTGAAAAAGAACTGAAAGCATTTCAGAAAACCGAACTGAATCCGGGTGAAGAAAAGCTGGTCAACTTTACAATTGATCAGTCGGCACTGCAATTTTACAGCGATGTAAAAAAAGCATGGATAACAGAGCCGGGTAAATTCACGGCAATCATTGGTGCTTCGTCCCGCGACATAAAAGGAAAAATTGAATTTGAATTGAAATAAAGACAGGTTTAAGATTCAACTTATTTCCATCCAGCAGATTAAAGTTACAACAATTACAACATTTTTAACAGCACATGAATCCCGATTCATGTGCTGTTTTAATTTTCATGTAGTCAAAAGAAGTGGTAAAGAATAAAAAGGACGGAATTTTGAAAGAAAAGCGCGCTTTTTTGAAAAACAAAATCTTTTATAACAATTAATTTTGTAGCTGTAACACATTGAAAATGAAAGTGTATAAATTCATTCCCTTTCATAGTATATAATAACCATTCATCACAATACAAAATGACATCACGCGAAAGAGTCCTTGCCGCTATCCGCCACGAACAACCCGACCGGGTACCCGTCGACATGGGTGCAACTCCGAGTTCAGGCATTTCAGCCATCGCTTACAGCAACTTAGTTAAACATTTAGGATTAAATCTGCCCACCCGCATTTACGATGTGGTGCAACAATTAGCGCAACCCGATATGGAAATAATCGACCGGTTCGGCATAGATGTACTGGATATCGGACGTATGTTCAATGACAAAGAGGAAGATTGGTATCCGGTAACGATGGCTAACGGCGACACAGCCTATTATCCGGTATGGTTCAAACCGGTTTTGCAACCCGATGGTTCGTATGCAACTTTTGATACCGATGGCACAACCAAACTGGCACACATGCCTACAGGAGCCACTTTCTTCGATCAGACTTACTTCCCTTATCTCGATGGTTATCCCGAAAATTACGATCATCTGGACGAAGAAATGGGGCGTATTCTCTGGGCACGTTATGCTCATAGTCCGTGGGATCATGCTTCGGAAGCGGATTTCTGGCCAAAATTGCGCGAGAAAGCACTCTGGCTACGCGAAAACACCGACAAAGCTTTGCTTGTTGTATGTGGATGTAATCTTTTTGAATGGGGAACTTTCCTTCGACGGATGGACAATTTCCTGATGGATTTGATGTGCGAACCTGAAAATGTGGAACGTCTGCTCGATGAATTACTTAAACGCCACTTAGCCACACTCGAAAAAGTATGTCATTATTTAGGCGATGTGGTGGATATTATCCGTTTTGGCGACGATCTGGGAATGACCAACGGACCATTCATGGATGCGGAAACCTACGATGCTCTGTTCAAACCCCGCCACAAAATTCTTTGCGACTACGTGAAAGAGCACAGTTCGATGCATACTTTTATCCATTCATGTGGTTCAATTTCTATGCTTATTCCGGGATTGTTAGAAGCCGGTATCGAAATTCTGAATCCGGTACAAACCAACTGTGCACACATGGAACCCGACTATCTGAAAAACGAATTTGGCGACAAAGCTACTTTCTGGGGTGGTGGTATCGAAACAGTTGGTACTCTCAATATCGGAACTCCGGAGCAAATTCGTTCGCAGATTTTTGAACGTATGGATATTTTCAATAAAGGCGGCGGCTTCGTTTTCAATACTGTACACAATATTCTGCCTGATGTTCCACCGCAAAACATTGTGGCCATGTTTGATGCCATCAAAGAGTATAACGCAAAACAATAATCATAGAAACTAATAAAGCTTAGACAACGTATAACCAGTTTTGTCCTGGTTCTTGAGTCCTGGTTCTTAAATCTAATAAACATGGCAACAATTTTTGGTTTAATATTAATATTTATCGGCGCCTTTTCGTCGGGAAGTTTTGCAGTTCCTTTCGGTGGCATAAAAGGATGGAAATGGGAAAACTACTGGTTATCAACCGGTTTGTTTTCGTTTATTGTTCTTCCTGTTATTGTATGTCTGCTTTTGGTGAACAATTTCGGGAACTTGCTCGCCACAGTTCCTTCGGTCGATTTTTGGGCTATTTTCATCATGGGAGCAGTGTACGGTATTGGCAGTCTCACTTTTGGATTATCGATGCGTTATCTGGGATTATCGCTTGGTTATGCCCTGTCGCTGGGCTTGATGGCGGCTATCGGCACGCTGGTTCCGCCGGCTTTGGATGGTCGTTTCGGCATGTTAATCGATACGTTCAACGGCAATATGGTATTGGTGGGAATTCTGATTACATTAGTTGGTATTGGAGGAATCGCTATTGCAGGTTATCAGAAAGACCGGTTTAACGCTACCAAAGAGAAGGACGAAAACAGTGAGTTCGACTTCAGGAAAGGTGTAATTGCAGCACTGTTGACCGGTGTTTTGGCTTCAGCCATGTCGCTTGGAATCGAAAAAGGAAACGGAGTAAGTAAATTAGCTGTTGAGACAGGAACAAATCCTTTATTCAGTGGAAATCCCACCATGTTTATTATGTTGCTGGGAACATTCCTGACCACCCTCGTGTGGTGTACTTACCTGATGATAAAGAACAACACCTTAGCGGAACTCAAAAAACAGAGTTTTTCTGTAACCCTGAAAAATCTGGCATTAACTGCCCTCGCAGGTTTACTGTGGTATCTGCAATTTATCTTCTTTGGCATGGGAAAAAGTCAGATGGGCAATTATACATTTGCCGCCTGGGGTATTTTGATGGCATTTACAATCGTTATCGGAATGCTTTGGGGTTTGATAAAGGGCGAGTGGAAGGGAATTCCTTCCAAACCGCGTGTCATTATGTTTATATCGCTCGTCATTATTATTGCAGGAACATTTATAATCGGGTGGTTTAACTCTTAAATCAATAAAAATGTCAAAAGAAGAAATTGTGCGTGTTTATCCTTCTGCTTACAAACGGGTATGTTTGGCGTTGGATTTGAAAAACGATCCGGATCTTATCGCCGGATATCTGAGTTACCATTCACCCGAAAATGCCTGGCCCGAAATAAGCGCCGGCATAAAGAAATCCGGTATCGAAATCATGGATATCTATCAGGCTGACAACAGGTTGTTTATGATTTGTGAGATGCCTTTGGAAGTTGATTTTGATGAAGCCTGGCAGAAAATGGGAACTTATGAACGTCAGGCAGAATGGGGTGCATTGATGAGTAAATTTCAGCAGGCATTACCGGGTCATCAACTTGAATGGGTGAAAATGAAAAAAGTATATCAAAATCCGGAATAAAATAAATTATAAATATGAACGAACTATTAGAAAAACTGCTTGAAGCAGTAGAATCAGGCAAAGCTGATCAGAAATCACCATTTCCTCCACAGTTGAAGGGACAGGATGGAGCTTTGGAACTAACCATCAGTGCACTTGAAGCCGGGGTTAGTCCTCAGGAAATTCTGGAATCAGCACTGATTCCGGCCATGGACAAAGTAGGAAAGAAATTTACCGAAAACAAAATATTTGTTCCACAAATGTTGATGTCGGCACGAGCCATGGGAGCTGCCATGACACAACTGAAACCATTCTTCACTTCAGGTGAAATCAAAACGAAAGGTACATTTATAATAGGAACAGTAAAAGGTGATTTGCACGATATAGGCAAAAATCTGGTGGCCATGATGGTCGAAGGTTCAGGATGGTCGGTAATTGATTTGGGGGTGGATGTTTCCGCAGAAAAATATATACAGGCCATCAGGGAAAACCCGGGAGCCGTAGTTGCCATGTCGGCATTGCTCACTACAACAATGGCCAATATGGGCAATATGATAAATGAAATCAAAGCAGCATCGCCCGAAACAAAGATTTTTATCGGAGGTGCACCTGTCAACAACAGTTTTTGTCAAAAAATTGGAGCCGATTTTTATTCACCCGATCCTCAGGGCATAGTTGAGTATTTAAACAAACAGGCTTCATAGAAAGATCTTACAACCTGATAAATTACCTGTTATACTTTAATATTCAAAAAATATAGTTTATGATCAACATGAAGAGTTGGATAAACCAACAAATTACAAACGGAACAAGAATTTCCATTCCGATTATGACTCATCCCGGAATTGAAATGATTGGAAAAACCGTGAAAGATGCAGTACAGAACGGCGAAATTCACGCGTTGGCCATTAAAAAACTGGCTGAAGTTTATCCTACTGCTGCAACTACAGTCATCATGGATTTAACTCTCGAAGCTGAGGCATTTGGTTGTCAGATTGAGTTTCAGGAAAATGACATGCCCCATATTTTAGGCCGTTTACTAACATCAGCCGAAGATATTGAAAATCTTAAAGTTCCGGGATTGAACGCAGGCCGAATGCAGGAATACCTGAAAGCCAATCAACTGACCGTGGAAATGGGACTTGACAAACCCGTTCTGGCCGGTGTTATCGGACCATTCTCCTTAGCCGGTCGGCTTTACGACGTATCCGAAATAATGATGGCCTGCTATATCGAACCCGGGAGTGTAATGAAATTATTGGAGAAGTGTACCGAATTTATTCTTAAATATTGTAGTGAGCTGAAAGCCATTGGATGTTCGGGAGTAGTGGTTGCCGAACCTGCTGCCGGATTACTTGCTAACGAAGATTGTGAAACATTCTCGTCGGTTTATGTAAAAAAAATAGTTGATGAGCTTCAGGACGAAACGTTCACAGTTATTCTCCACAACTGCGGAAACAGGGGACACTGTACCGAAGCAATGCTCTCGACAGGTGCTGATGCCTATCATTTTGGGAATGCCATTGATATGGTCGAAACATTAAAAGTATGTCCTTCTGATAAACTGATCATGGGCAACGTGGATCCGGTAGGCATTATGAAAATGAAATCTCCTTCCGAAATAAAAACTTTTGTAAGTGATTTGCTTTATAAAACAGCAGAATTTAATAATTTTGTAATCTCTACCGGTTGTGATTTACCACCTCATGTACCGGCCGAAAATATAAAAGCATTTTTTGAAGCTTTAGAGGAGTTTAATGTCCGATAAATCATACATGAATCATTATTGAACGCAAATTACTTTTTTTGAACGCAACGAAGCCCGCTATGGTGCTATGTGGATATACACTTTTTGTATATTTGCGTTTATTTGCGTAATTTGCGTTCGATATCTTCAGGCATACTGCTTCAATAGTGAAGTTTCAGTTCTAAAAAATGAAAAAACACCGTATCCTTCTTCAGCCCTTAGGAAAATCGTTGATCGTAAATGATCAAACACCACTTATCGATGTTTTGCACGAATACGGCATTGAGTTTCCATGTGGCGGCAAAGGAACCTGCGGAAAATGCAAAGTGAAATTGCTCGAAGGAGAAATCGGACTCACTGCTGTTCACCAACAGAAACTGACAGCGCTGTGCCTTTCGGACGAATGGCGTTTAGCCTGTCACAGTCGCTGTACATCCGACATAACTCTGGAAGTAGAACAATGTAATCACATCATTCTGGCCGACGAAAGCAGCTTTGATTTTGTTCCGCAGACAGGGTTTGGAGTGGCGGTGGATGTTGGCACCACCACTCTGGTTGCACAACTGATCGACCTTTCGTCCGGAAAAGTCATAGCAGTGGAAACCCGAATTAATCCACAGGGGAAATATGGTGCCGACTTAATTTCACGTATTCAGTCCTGTATCAACGGATATGCTTCCGAAATGACATATATGATACGTCAGGCCATCGGAAGCATGATTGAACAAATGCTCCGGCTTCACAAGGTGGAAATTAAGCGCATATCTTTGGTCGGGAATAGTGCTATGCAGCTTATTTTCAGTAATGCCGATGTGACACCTTTAGCTGCGTATCCCTTCGATTCCGCCAATTCAGGACAAAAAGAATTCTCAGTTAGCGAACTCAACTGGAAATTTAAAGTAAAAGAAAAAATTATTTTCTTTCCTTCAATCGGCAGTTTTGTGGGGAGCGACATCTTAGCCGGCATCGTTGCTACAAATCTTCACAACAAAGAAAATTACTGCGCCCTGATTGATCTCGGGACTAACGGTGAAATTGTAGTGGGCAATCAACACCGGATAGTTTGTGCTTCGACGGCTGCCGGACCTGCATTCGAAGGGACCAATATCTCGATTGGTATGCGAGCGGTAACAGGGGCAATTTCATCGGTTTATTTTCGCGACAATTTACTAAAGTACAACACAATAGGGAATGTAAAACCCAAAGGAATCTGTGGAAGTGCATTGATTGATGCGATAGCCTGTTTCCGCGAGTCTGACCTGATTGGCGTGTTTGGCGAAATCAATTCAGGCGAAAATCAGATTGCTCTCACCACCGGTTTAGGATTAACACAAACTGATATCAATGAATTTCAACTGGCAAAAGCGGCCATCGCTGCCGGCTTCGAAATTCTTTGCAAATCTCTGTCGATTGAAGTAAAAGATATTCAGGAACTTTATATCGCCGGGGGGTTCGGAAATTACATCAATATCCGGCATCTGATTCAAACCGGAATGATTGATCTGCCCGAAGAAAGAATTCATAAAATGGGAAATACAGCATTAACGGGAGCAAAAATATTCCTGTTTGCCGACAATCAGATTTCGAATGAAATACTGTCAAAAACAACTCACATTAATCTGGAACGGGATGCAGAATTTCAAAACATTTATGTTGAAAAAATGCTTTTCTGATGATTAAAATGCAGCCAAAATGAAAACATATTCATTAACTTTATCCGATCTGGACATCAACAGGAATGAAATCTTTCTGAATCTCGGATATGGCAGTCATACTCCCGATCCACCATTTATCGAAATGGTGGATGAGATGTTACAGCATCTTTCCACATTTTGCTTTCCACAGGCAGCTTATGTCCTTTTTCAGGGTAACATTCGTGATAAAGATCACCTTGAAATCAATCATAAACTCATTAAAACCGGTTCGGTTATTAACCGGTATTTTGATAAATTGACCCACTTTGGAGTATTTGTTGTGACTGCAGGCGCTCCCTTCGACAACTATCTGGAGCAACTCAGAGCTGAGGACGATTTGCTCTCCGAATTTCTGGCTTATTCCATAGGCACAGAAATAGCCGAAGCTGCAGTTCGGTTTGTGTCCGGTCAGATCAAACTTGAAGCCTTACAATCGGGATTCAGCATTACACAGTCCTACAGCCCGGGCCATTGCAGCTGGAATGTACGTGAACAGCAATCGCTTTTTTCTGTCCTTCCCGACCGACCCTGCGGTATTGTGCTGAACGAATCGGGCCTTATGTACCCGCTTAAATCAATCAGCGGAATTATCGGAATGGGGCCAAATGCCGATTCTACTCCCCATGGATGTGAAATTTGCGGACTAACTACCTGTTTTAAAAGAAAAGTAAAAACACTGATTTAAATCTGAAAGTGCATTTTTTGATATGCTTCGGGTGTGGTAAGTGTATATTTTTTAAATAAAGTTGAAAAATAGCTGTAGTTTGAGATACCAACCTTTTCGGCAATCTGAGAGATAGATAAATTGGTCGTTACCAAGAGCATTTGAGCCCGTTCGATACGTTTCCTGTTTACATATTCCATTGGACGTACTCCCATAATTTCGCTGAAAATCCTCGAAAAGTGGTCATTGCTCAAACAAACCTGACCCGACAAATCGCTCAGAGTTATTTTTTTATTCAGATTATGATCGATATAATGGTACACTTTGCCCAACCTTGCTTTTGATTGAAAACGGGCTGACTTTTCTGCCGGTTTTTCGACAATAAACCTCGATGTAAGCTGAAGCATTATACCCTGTGTTTCAATGAGCTGTGACACATTCTGATTTTTCATTCGCTGTGAAAACGAGAGTACGGTGTTCTGATTATCATAGGTAGCCGGATCAGGATTAACAATTCGTCTTCCGGGGTTGAGTTCGTTCAACCGGCTGAATAAACTGTAATCTTCAGGTCTTGCATCCACCAGATAATTAAACTGAAACAAATCATACATACCTGCATTTTCAATCATTTCGTCGAGAAAACAAAGATAGAAATGCCCCATGCTCCCGTTGCATTTGTAGGAGTGAAAAGTAAATTTTGGAATCAGAAAAAGTTTTCCGGGTGTCAGATGAAACTCACGGTTATTGTGGTAAACCCAACCTTCACCTTCAGTGATAAGATACAGGCGTGTAAACGGACTTATTACTTCTCTGAATTTCCACCAGCTGCCAACAACTTCAAAACTATTGAAAAGCAAAATCTGTCTTATTATGACCGAAGGACTAAGAATCGAACTCATTTTAATTTTCAGCTTAAAAATACACGAAAAACAAAAGTTAAGGGCTTCCCGGATTGATTACACATAGTTCTTTCTGTATTCCGAAGGCAGAATTCCATACTCGTCTTTAAAATATTTTGAAAAATATTTCGGACTATTGTATCCAACCTCATAAGCCACCTGCGAAATTGACAAATCGCTTTTTTCGAGCAGTTGTGCAGCTTTCCGCAGTCGAATAAACCGTACATATTCACTCGTTGTTTTTCCGGTGAGAGCCGACATTTTTTTATTCAGATACACACTGCTCATACCGACAAGTTTACTGAGCTCTTCGACACCGAATTCCGTATCAGCCATTTTCTCATTTGTATATTTAATTACTTTCTCGAGTAATTTTTCATCAAGCGAAGGAAGATGAATTTCCGAAATGGCAACTCCCGCCTGTTCGTTGAGCAGTGTTCGTTGTTCTGCCTTTTTGTTCAGCAGATTACGTATGCGTGCCTGCAAAACTCCCACATTGAATGGCTTGGTAATATATTCATCGGCACCTGCCTCAAAACCGGTGATTTTATCTTCATCCAATGTATTAGCGGTAAGCAAAATGACCGGAATATGCGATGTGGTTACATCTGTTTTGAGCTTTTCGCACAATTCAAATCCATCCATTTCGGGCATCATCACATCGGAGACAATAATATCCGGTGAAAAACGGTGTGCTTTTTCGTAAGCAATCAGTCCGTTATTTGCATCAACCACATTATATTGTCCGCGCAGATTCTCAACCAGATAGAACCTGAAATCATCATTGTCATCAACTATAAGTACTGTTTGCTGTTTTTTTGTTACAGCCTCGATGGTGTTTGGCTTTGATTTGTCAATAACAGTCACAAATTCTTCAGCCGGAAGGTCTGCTTTATGTACAGGCGTTGAATCTTCACTCATCGGTAATTCGATGGTAAAAGTAGTTCCCTTGTCGAGTTCACTTTCGACAGTGATATTCCCATTGTGTAAACGTACAAATTCATAAGTGATTGACAAGCCAATACCCGTACCCAAATCGGCTATATTACCCTGATTTTCTACCTGATAAAATGGTTTAAAAATATTGTCAATTTTATTTTTATCAATTCCGATACCTGTATCCGAAATTTTCAGGGAAATTGGTAATGCCCTGTTTTCATCATAGTTAAGTGCTACTTCGACCGAACCTCTGTTGCCGGTAAATTTAAAAGCATTCGAAAGCAGATTGAAGATAATTCTTTCTAACTTATTCGGGTCGAAACTGGTGTACAATTCCTCCACATTACTTCTGACGGTTAATTTCACATTTTTATTCTGCGAAATATCCATGAATGGTAGTGTCACATCTTTTACAAAGGACACAATATCGCCGGATACCGGATGATAAGTAATCTCACCAACTTCCAGCTTACGGAAATCAAGCAACTGATTGACAATAAAAAGCAGGCGTTTGGCATTGCGGAGTACCATTGTGAGATTATTCCTGATTCCTTGTTCCGGATTTTTTGCCAGCATATTCTCAATCGGAAGTATGATGAGCGAGACAGGTGTACGGAGTTCGTGACTCAGATTTGTAAAGAACTTCACCTTCATGGCACTGATTTCTTCAACATGCTTTCGTTCCTGCAACTCCTGATTAAGCCGGAGATTGAATGTAGCTCTGTCAACCAGATATCTGTAAATAAACACACTAATGGCAAACAAAATTAAAAAATATAGCACGAATGCAGTCCAGCTTAACCAAAACGGAGGCAAAATTTCGATTTTTAATGAAGCAACTTTATTGTTGTTTTCGTTTGCATAATCTTTTACACGTACATCAAAAGTGTAAGTGCCGCGGCTAAGATTATTGAAAGTGGCAATCGGGTTTGAGGCGTCAATAGTAATCCACGAGTCATTGAGTCCGTTTAATCTGTATTCGTATCTGTACTTTTCAGGATGCAGGAAACCTAATGCTGCAAAGCCTATTGATACAGTGTTTTCATTGTACTTTAACACAATTTTGGTGGTAGCCGAAAGTGAGTTTTTCAGCACAACTCTTTTGTTCAGACTGTCACCTATCCCGACCAGTTTATTATTGACAAACAAATTTGTCAACACAATATTTGAGATGTATTGCCGGTTATTGAGTTGGGTGGGGTCTATCAGGTTAAACCCGTTTACGCCTCCGAAAAGCAATTTGTTGTTGCGGGTTATAAAAGCCGATTTTCCGTTGAATTTATTATCCTGTAAACCATCTTCCTTTGTAAAATGGGCTACTGTGGTTTTTAAATGGTCCAAATCAGAATAATCCAGCACTTTGAACATGTATAATCCTGAAGCTGTACTGATCCATATTTGATTTTCGGCATCCACCACCACCATGTACACATACTTATTATTCAAACCTTCTTCCGATGAGAAGAAATGATATTTATAACTCTTTTTGTCAAGAATGGCTAAACCTCCTGAAGTAGCTATCCAGTAATAGCCTTTTTTATCCTGTGCAATTGAGTTGATGTAATTTTTTTCCGACGAACGGTCATTTCCTTTATTAAATTCAAAAAATTTGTCGGTTGTTCCGTTTGGCTTAATGATATATATGCCCCACGAGGTTCCAAACCACAGATTGTTTTGTTTATCCCTGAAAGCCGACTCTACACAGGCATTCTGATTGTTTTTGTTTTCGAAGGGAATCAGCTTCATTTCTCTTTCATCCAACCTGAACAAGCCCATATTCATTGTTCCTATCCAGATATTACCTGAAGCATCTTCAACCAAACTCCAGATATTATCGTCGGGTAACTGAATCTGGCCGGGTGCATTAGTGGTCGTCGTATAATGTTCAAACCGACCTCCCTTATAACAATAGAGTCCGTCCATGTAGGTTCCTATCCATAAGCGACCTTTCGAATCAGTCAGAAGAGAAACGATGGTATTGTCTTTTCCTGAAGCAGAACTGTATTGAACCTGAGTAAATTTTGAAGCTGCGGTATTGTATTTATAAAGTCCTTTGCCGTTGGTTCCTATCAGCAAATCGCCATCCGGCATTTCCACAAAGCAGTTGATATCATTGCTGCTGGCACTACCCGGAATTCTCGTGGTTGAGAATCTGCGGTTAAGAGGATGATAATAATCAACTCCCTGTTTAAACGTTCCAACCCATACGATTCCTTCCACGTCCGAATACAGAGTCGTTACCGCATTTTCGGAAAGTGAATGCTCGGTTTTTTCATTTTCCGTTATTATATTTGTTTTCAACGTCAAAGGGTCTATCTGGGTAATTCCTCCATGGTCGGTGCCCACCCATATTTTATTGGCGTTATCTTCAATAACTGAGCGTATAGGGTATACATTGAATGGTTGATTGGGAATAATTTCGTTGAGATTCAGGCACTTTCCCTTTTTTGTATCGAAAAGATAAAGTTTGGATGAATTCAGTGTAATCCATAAATTATCGCGTTTGTCGGCAAAAAGATCACATCTGGTATGTACGGTGCTTTTGAGATTCAGATTCAAAGGATTAGCGGCACCTGAGTTTGTATTTACCAGAAAAAGCTGGTAATTGCCATCCATCAGCCACAGATGGTCTTTTGAATCAAAACAGCCTGAAATAAATGAAGTATTTTGATTTGGTTTTTTTACCTTAATATTTTTCTTAGTCAGATGATTGTAAATAAATACATCGTTGTTTTTTACAAAATGCGCAGTGAGATTTTTTCCACATACAACATTCTTAACTAAGTCTGACTGTATATTCCGTTCGTGAAGCAGGGTCGAAACATCGTTTTTGAAATTGTCCCTGTTGTAATCAAACAAACAATAACCAACCTTTGTCAATATCCATAAAACCCCGTCTGCATCCTGTTTGATTGAAAATACATAATTGTTATTCAACGAGTTTGCATTTGACACCTCCTGTTTGAAGATCTTCATATTATAGCCGTCAAACCTGTTTAACCCGGTATTAGTGCCAATCCACAGGTAACCACGGTTATCGCGGAAAACAGCATTGACAGAATTGCTGGAGAGGCCCTGATCAGAATTTATATTTTTGAAGTAATTTTCTGCCTCTGCATTCAGGGAAATTAACATTAACAGGAATATAAATATCCGCATACAGGTGCTAAAATGAATTGCTTGTTCTTTCATAGAATTATTTTTTTGAGAATTTCGATTAACAAAAAACCACAGTGCTATAATTCAGTAAATTACAATTAAATTGGGTTAACAAGCAGGTATCTGAATGTAACTGAATACCTGAAAAAAATCGATACACAAAGATATAAATAAAAACTAAAAACTGAATTTGTTTTTTCCCTTTTAACGTGAGTTAGCTGTAATATTATTTTGAATTTCACTTTTTTACAGCACGGCATGAACTAAGTGCAAATTATAGTGCGACGAAAGTTTGAAAATGTTTAAAGATGAAGCGAGGATTTTCGGCTGACGACCGGTTTTCTGTCGGTTTTGTCATTTTTCCGATAAAAAAGTGAAAATCGGGTTACCGTAGCTGAAGTTAAGCATCAGCAAATTTCAGTTCATGGGCGATTTTTCTTTAATAATCCTAAAATGAAGGAGAATATTTTTTTTAGTACATTACAAAAATTCATATACTAATGAAATTCAGTAAAACAGAACGCAGCTTTATACTTATCAGGCGGATTTAAAAATGGCTTTCAATACCTGTTAACCGAAATGATTACAGGATGTTGACAAAACCCTATCCCGTTGGCAGGATTTAAATCCGTATCAAATCAGTTTTAATAATATTATCAGCGTCAATCAGCTGAATCATTGTCAATCAGCATTCTTTTTTTTGTCATGTACTGAATAACTCTTTATTGATTTCTGTGGAAGTTTGCTGTTCTATTAAACGAAAGAGGCTGTCTCAAAAGACGCTGTACAATTTCATAAAGTTATAAATTGTAAGTTGAGTATTGAATAATTCATATTTTGAACGCTAAGTCGCTACGGCACAAAGCCGCAAAAGTTTTTTCTTCGTATCGTTGCGACTTCGTGTCGTTGCATTCAAAAATACCTCTTACAGTTTGTAAGTAGGTTGTGAAAAAAATCAATTGATGAGACAGCCTCTTTCGTTTATTTTTAAATTTGTTGATCAGATTTCAGCAATCCGGTAAAAAGTAATTTTTTGTGTTATGTGAAATTTATTCGGCGCTGAACTTATATATACACCATTCATCATATTTCTGACCCGGCTTTAATACAGGACTCGGGAAGAACGGGATATTCGGCGAATTGGGGAAACCCTGTGTTTCGAGACAGACAGCATCCTGACGATCGTATAATTTACCTTCTTTACCGGTAACCTTGTCAATCCAGTTGCCTGTATAAACCTGAATCCCCGGTTGAGTTGTAAGTACCTCCATTTTACGTCCGCTCACAGGTTCGTAAACCACGGCTGCCAATACAAGATCGCCACTTTGAGGACGGTTGATACACCAGTTATTGTCAATTCCCCACCCCGGAACAAAAACTTCATCGTCGATACGATCGCCAATGAGAGTTGGTTTGGTGAAATCGAACGGTGTACCTTCCACTTTCAGTACTTCGCCCGAAAGAGCAAACGACTCGTCGAGCACGGTATAAAAATCAGCATTTACCTGCAAAACATGATCTTTTATCGTTCCGTTGCCGGCTCCTTTTAAATTAAAATAGGAATGATTGGTCAGGCCTATAACCGTGGCTTTATCTGTCGTTGCTTCATAATGGATTTTTACTTCATTTTCGTCGGTCAGAGTGTAAGTTGCAGTTATTGTCAGATTTCCCGGATAACCCTCTTCACCATCCACCGAAAGCAACTGAAGCACAAGTTCTGTTTGTCCGGAACGCAATACACTCCATACTTTTTCGTTAAAACCGTGTATTCCTCCATGAAGCGAATTGGTTCCGTTGTTTACCGGCAACTGATATTCAACCCCATCGAGAGTAAACTTCCCGTCTTTTATCCTGTTGGCAAACCGACCGCATATCGCACCAAAATAAATTTCTTTTTCAATTACCTCTTCCAATGTATCAAAAGCAAGCACAACATCTGCAAATTCCCCGTTTTTGTCGGGGGCATACAACCTGATAATTTTTGCTCCGTAATTTGTTATATCCACCGACATTCCGCTTTTGTTGAAAAGTGTAAATATCGATACCGGTTTCCCGTCGAGTTCCATTTGTAATTCCTGAACTGTTTTCATTTTTTTCAGATTAAAACACAATCATTTGGTTGAAAAGCAATTATATTGCCTCCAAACCAAATGATTATCAATTATTATTTGTTAATTAATCTTACAGGCACCGTCACCGATTTCAGCGATGTAAAATTCGGGTTTGATACCGATTTTTGCTTCGTAAGCAGCACCCACTTTTTCGATGAATGTATCGATAGCTTCGTCTTTAACCAACGAAACAGTGCAACCTCCAAAACCGCCACCTGTCATACGTGAACCGATGACGCCATCAATTTTCCAGGCTTCTTCGGCCATGCAATCCAGTTCCGGACCTGTTACTTCATAATCGTCGCGCAGAGAAACGTGAGAAGCATTCATCAGTTTTCCGAATCCTGTAATGTCGCCTGCTTTCAGGGCTTTTACCGCGTCGCTGGTACGCTGAACTTCTCCCACAACGTGACGTGCTCTTTTGTGTGCCACCGGATCGGTAATTGCCGATTCCACTTCTTTGAATTTAGCTTCGGTAAGTTCGGCTAAATATTTAATTGACACAACTTTATTGAGCTGTTCAACGGCCAGTTGACATTGAGCCACCCGCGAATTATAAGCGCCTGAATCGAGTTTGTGCGGACTGTGGGTATTCGAAATCAGAATTTTTACTCCTTCGAGTTTTACCGGTACAAGTTCAAACTCAAGCGTATCGCAATTCAGGTGAATGGCGTGATCTTTTGCGCCGTTTGCCGAAGCAAACTGATCCATGATACCGCAATTTACAAGTGCAAATTCATGCTCTGCTTTTTGCCCGATCTGAGCTAAAACGGTGCGGTTAAAGCCGGTTCCCAACTGATCGTTGAAAGCGTATGCGGTAACTACCTCGAGTGCGGCCGAAGAGGAAAGACCAGCTCCGTTCGGAACATTTCCCCAAATCAGCATATCATAACCCTGCGTGAAAGTTATACCACGTTTCACAAACTGAGCAATTACTCCAAGCGGATAATTCGCCCACGAATTCTCCAGACGGGTTGTTAACTGATCAAAACCAAGTGAAATGATTTCAGGTTGATTCAATGATTTAAAGTTCATTACTTTTTTGTCGTTTTTGGCCAAAACGAGGTATGTACCAAAACTTAATGCACACGGAAAAACAGAACCCCCGTTGTAATCGGTATGTTCCCCGATAAGATTTACTCTTCCGGGCGAGAAATAAACTGCTTCGGCTGCCTTGCCATAAGCCGTTTCGAAAGCTGATTTTAGTTCCTGAACTGTCATATTTTAATTTATTTATGTTGATAGTATTCGGGATGCAAAGAAACAAAAAAATTAGCTGAAAAGGTCAACTTTCCGATATGTTTTTAAACAGATAAAATAAGCTTAAAACCGGATATTTATTCATTATTTTGCATATTTATTAATCGCATATTCTGAATTACTGACACATTAACTTTTCCGAAACTGCTTTACACTGAAAGTCAATTCGTCGGGTTATTAATTTTTAAATACAAAATCAAACAATTCTGTCAGCTCTGTCAGCTTTCATTTACAAAAATACAGTCCGATACAGCGCAATAGTTTTGTTCCGGCAGGCTGATGACCACCTTATTTAACATTGGTTTATTTTATTGATTGACTGTACTTTAATTAAATTGTTTGAAGAAAATTTTCAAAATTAAAAAACATTAAAACCGACCACCCGCTTCATTGAAGTCAATTGAACATTTATCATTTTGAAAACGAACAGATTTAATATTGAATAAACCAATGTTTTTTTGTAGTTTTGCATCCCATAATCAAACGAAAAAAAGGAATATGGAACGAAAAAAAATCAAAAGAGCTTTAGTGTCTGTTTATCACAAAGATAAACTCGATGAAATAATTAAAAAATTAGCAGCTGAGGGTGTTGAATTTATTTCGACAGGGGGCACCAAATCCTTTATTGAATCGCTCGAAATTCCTTGTACAGCAGTGGAAGACCTTACAGGTTACCCATCGATACTCGGTGGACGGGTAAAAACTTTGCACCCGAGAGTTTTCGGGGGCATTCTATCGCGCCGCGATCTGGAGCAGGACGCAGAGCAATTGACTACCTACGAAATTCCGGAAATCGACCTTGTGATTGTTGATTTGTATCCATTCGAAGCAACAGTAGCTGCCGGTGCCGACGAACCCACAACGATTGAAAAAATTGACATTGGAGGCATTTCTCTGATTCGTGCAGCTGCCAAAAACTTTAAAGATGTGTTGATTGTAGCTTCGCAGGATCAGTATGAACCCTTGCTTGAATTGCTCAATGCCAACGGTGCACAAACCCGACTCGAGGATCGCCGCTGGTTTGCAAAAGAAGCATTTGCAGTTTCTTCGCACTACGATGCCGCTATTTTCAACTATTTCGACGGGGATGAAAAATCAGCCTTACGTTTGAGTGAAAATAATGCAAAACCACTGCGCTATGGCGAAAATCCTCATCAACGCGGAGTGTTTTTCGGTGATTTCGACAATATGTTCGAACAATTACAGGGAAAGGAAATTTCATATAACAACCTGCTTGACATCGACGCTGCCGTCAACCTTATCAATGATTTTGACGATATCACGTTTGCAATTCTGAAACACAACAATGCCTGCGGAATAGCTTCAAGACCGGTGCTCGTCGATGCCTGGAACGATGCACTTGCAGGCGATCCTGTTTCGGCATTTGGCGGGGTACTCATAACCAATGCTATTGTCGACAAAACCACTGCGCTGGAAATGCACAAAATATTTTTTGAAGTGGTGATTGCTCCTGATTACGATCTGGATGCTTTAGAAATTCTCAGTCAGAAGAAAAACCGCATCATACTTATACTGAAAAACTCAAAACTTCGCACACAACAGGTAAGGAGCCTGCTCAACGGAGTACTGATGCAGGATAAAGATACACATACCGAAACTGCCGGAGACATGAAAGTAGTAACTGATCATTCACCTTCGGATACAGAAATTGAAGATTTAATTTTTGCAAATAAAGTAGTAAAGCATACAAAATCAAATGCAATTGTACTGGCTAAAAACAAACAGTTGTGTGCCAGCGGTGTAGGTCAGACATCGCGGGTGGATGCTCTGGTGCAGGCCATTGAAAAAGCCGAATCGTTCAAATTTGATCTGAAAGGCGCAGTGATGGCTTCGGATGCTTTCTTCCCTTTTCCCGACTGTGTTCAGATAGCCGCCGAAGCAGGCATAAGCGCTGTTATTCAGCCCGGAGGTTCAATCAACGACAGCAAATCCATCGAAGTTTGCAACGAAAAAGGATTATCGATGGTGACTACCGGTTACAGACATTTTAAACATTAAGCAGAGCAAAGAACAAAGAGCAAAGAATAAAGAATAAAGATTTTGAATCTTTTAAAAAAAAAAGAAATAAGTAAAACGACACATAAAATATGGGATTATTTTCATTTACTCAAGAAATAGCTATTGACTTAGGAACAGCCAATACCATTATCATTTGCAACGATAAAATCGTGGTGGATGAACCTTCGGTGGTTGCATTGGACCGTCGTACCGACAGACTGATTGCCATAGGTGAGAAAGCAAGACAAATGCAGGGCAAGGAAAATGAGGGAATTCGCACTGTACGCCCTTTGCGCGATGGTGTAATTGCCGACTTCTTCGCTGCCGAACTGATGATACGTGGTATGATTAAAATGATACCAACCAAAAATCATCTGTTCTCGCCGAGTCTCAAAATGGTGGTTTGCATTCCTTCGGGAAGTACCGAAGTTGAAATACGTGCCGTACGCGACTCGTCCGAACATGCCGGTGGCAGGGAAGTTTATATGATTTACGAACCTATGGCAGCAGCTATTGGTATCGGCATCGATGTCGAAGCTCCCACCGGTTGTATGATAGTGGACATTGGTGGAGGTACTACCGAAATTGCCGTGATTTCGCTCGGAGGTATAGTTTCAAATAAATCCATACGTATTGCAGGCGACGATTTAACTTTGGATATTGTAGAATACATGGGTCGTATGCACAATATTAAAGTGGGTGAACGTACTGCCGAATTGATAAAAATCAATGTAGGTGCGGCACTCACCGACCTCGAGGATGCTCCTGAAGACTATATCGTTCGTGGTCCGAACCGAATGACGGCACTCCCGATGGAAGTTCCGGTATCGTATCAGGAAGTGGCCCATTGCCTCGAAAAATCAATTTCAAAAATTGAAGCTGCAATTTTAAGTGCTTTGGAACAAACACCACCCGAATTGTATGCCGATATTGTTGAAAAAGGCATTTACCTTGCCGGTGGCGGCGCTTTATTACGTGGACTCGACAAAAGGCTGACCGATAAACTCAACATTCAGTTCCATATTGCCGAGGATCCTTTGCGTGCAGTTGCCCGCGGAACAGGAATAGCACTTAAAAATGTGGATAAATTTTCTTTCTTAATCCGATAAATAATCACATTTCAGCGAACGGTAAGTGTAAGAATGATCCATCAGGAATCTTAAACTTACCGTTTTTTTAAGCTCAATGAGGAACCTGATAAATTTTTTGATACAATACAGTGTTCTGATGTTATTTCTTTTACTGGAAATAATATCGTTTGCTTTGGTGGTAAATAACCGCGAATATCAAAAAAGCGTTTTCTTTACTTCAGGCAATGTGTTCGTTTCGAATATGTACGAGGTTAGTAATTCGGTAGTGGAATTTTTTAAACTTCGAACGGCCAACGAAAATTTATCAGAAGAAAATACCGGCTTAAAAAACGAAATCATATTGTTGAAAAATGAGCTTTCGACCCTTCGCCCCGAAAAAGAGGATTCTGTTCATTTTCAAATACCTCCCGAAATGGAGTACAAGTTCATTTCGGCAAAAGTAATCAATAATTCCACCAACAAACTTCAGAATTACATCACCCTCAACAAAGGCTTAAGAGATGGTATCAGGGTTGATATGGGTGTGGTGAGCGACGAAGGTGTAGTTGGGATTGTGAAAGTGGTATCTACCAAATTTTCGGTCGTAATTCCTGTTTTGAATGATAAAATTAAAATCAATTGTAAATTCAAAAAGAACAATTACAGCGGACCTTTACAATGGAATGGCGCTGACTACAGATATGCAAATCTGAACGATATTGCCCGTCATGTCGAATTTTCGCTCGGCGACAGCCTGATTACAAGCGGATTTACCAGCACTTTCCCCGAAGGAATTCCGGTAGGAACCATCGAAAATTTCAAAATCAGGGAAAGTGACGCTTACTATAACATTAAAGTGAAACTTGCCGTCAACTTTCGCACCCTCTCGCATGTAAAAGTTATTGATTACAAGAACTATAAAGAGCAAAAAACTGTTGAAAAAATAGCCGAACAATAAAATGTTAGCAGTCATCCAAAACATATTCTCTTTTGTAATTCTGGTACTTATACAGGTATTGGCTCTCAATAACATTCAGTTTCTGGGATTCATCAATCCATACATTTATATTCTCTTTATACTTTCACTTCCTGTAAAGTTTCCACGATGGCTGAGTTTAATTCTTGCATTTATTCTCGGACTTACCATCGACACGTTTTCCAATACAATAGGGATGCATACTTTTGCTACCGTTCTTATTGCATTTTTCAGAAACGGGATTATCAAATTGTTTACTTCGATTGAGGAAGGCAGCAACCCTGTCCCATCGTTCTACAGTTTCGGTGTAGGCGCATACATCAAATATGTGGTTTTCATGGTATTGCTGCATCACAGCTCATTGTTCTTCCTGGAGGCATTTTCATTTCAGAATTTCTGGATGACCATACTGAGAATTTTGCTGAGTTCGTTTGTAACTGTTTTGCTTATTTTAGGAATTCGTTCGTTCAACAGGAAATAAACCATGATCAACGATACACTTCAAAAAAGAAGATATGTAATAGCAATCATCATGTCGGTGGTGATTGTCATTTATATTTTAAGGCTGTTTTCCATTCAGATTATCGAATCGAAATACAAGGAAGGAGCCGAGAGTAATGCTTTTTTGAAAAAAACCCAGTTTCCGCCACGTGGCCTGATTTACGACAGAAAACATACTTTGTTGGTTTACAACAAACCGGCTTACGACATCACATTGATTTCGAGGGAGATTCACGACCTTGACACCCTGTCGTTTTGTAGTGCGCTTCACATTGATAAATCATTTTTTATCAATCGCATCGACGAAATAAAAGACAGAAAAAGAAATCCCGGATATTCGTCGTATACTCCGCAGATTTTCATGACTCAGCTCAACATCGAAGATATTGCCACCATCCAGCAATCCATGTATAAATATCCCGGTTTTTACATTCAAAACCGAACTTTAAGGGAGTATGCTTTCCCGAATGCCGCCCACGTTTTGGGAAACATTGGTGAAGTTTCGCAAAAACGAATCGAAGAGGATGATTATTACAATCCGGGCGACTATGCCGGTCGGGATGGTATAGAATATACCTATGAGGAAGTGCTGCGTGGCGAAAAAGGTGTTGAAATCCTGTTGCGCGATGCGAAAGGCCGCATCAAAGGGAAATATGAAGACGGGAAAAAAGATATTCAGGCCAAAGCCGGGCAAAATATGACGCTGACGCTTGACATTCAGTTGCAAATCCTTGGTGAGAAGCTGATGAGTGGCAAAGTGGGTAGTATTGTAGCCATCGAACCTTCTACAGGTGAAATCCTGGCCATGGTATCCAATCCGGCATTCAATCCGTCCATTTTGGTGGGTCGTCAGCGTTCGAAGAACTATATGTCATTATTGCACGATCCCACGAAACCTCTTATGAACCGTGCAACACAGGCTCAGTATTCGCCGGGCTCGGCTTTTAAAACCATTCAGGCACTGGTATGTCAGCAAATGGGAGGCATCAACGAACATACTTATTTTTCGTGTAACGGTCCCGAGTCGTCACCTATTAAATGTACCCACCATCATGGTTCGCCCGTGAGTTTACTTAACGCAATTGAACAAAGCTGTAATCCGTATTTCTGGAACGCCTATAAAAGCACACTTGAAAAAAATGGTTACGGAGCAAAAAATATTTACTTCAGAACGAATTATGATGAATGGGCCGACAGGGTAAAAAGTTTCGGTTTCGGTGAGAAATTCAAAGATGGTGATTTGTATGAACAGGTAAGAGGCTATATACCCACTCAGAAATTTTACAACAAAGTGTACAGAGCCGAAACCGGATGGCGTGCCATTACCATTCGCTCAAATTCAATCGGACAGGGTGAAGTACTGGTCACTCCGCTGCAACTGGCAAATGCTATGGCTGTAATTGCCAACGAAGGATTTTATATCACTCCGCATTTGAACAAAGCCGATTCAATGTTAAAAAAAATTCATTATGCCAAAGTGGATAAAAAGTATTTCCCTATCGTGAACGAGGGCATGTGGCGAGTATTCGAATTCGGAACCGGTCGGAATTATAAAATTCCAAATACAAGTATGTGTGGTAAAACAGGTACTGTACAGAACAATCACGGTAAAGACCATTCGCTTTTTGTAGGTTTTGCTCCGCGCGATAAACCCAAAATCGCTATCGCTGTAGTGGTCGAAAATGCCGGTTTTGGCGCTACCTGGGCTGCTCCCATCTCGAGTTTGATGATGGAACAATACATCTATGGTAAAATTGATCGCACAGAATTATTAGACAGAATGACTTCATCCGTAACAAATTCGTATGTCAAAGAACGTTAGTATGAAATATGCACTGGACTGGACGACAGTGTTTTACTATGTCGTTTTGGTTTTCATGGGTTGGGTCAGCATTTATGGCGCAAGTTATGATTTTGACCAAACGAGTATCCTGGACTGGAACCAGCGGGCCGGAAAACAATTTGTGTGGATTCTCACTGCATTCGGGATAGCAGGTATTATTCTGCTTATCGATTATAAAATGTATAATTTCTTTGCTTATTTTATCTATGTTTTTACCATTTTTCTGCTGATAATCACCATTTTCGTTGCTCCGGACATCAAGGGTTCACGATCGTGGTTAGTTTTGGGACCCATCAGTTTTCAGCCGGCAGAGCTTGCCAAAATGGCCACTGCGCTTGCACTTGCCCGTTTCATGAGTTCATATAACTATAAACTTAAAAAATGGAAGGACCTGATTCCGCTGGCATTTTTTATTTTACTTCCTTTCCTGCTAATTATTCTGCAAAAAGAAACCGGCTCGGCTCTCGTATTTGTAGCTTTTCTGCTGATGCTTTACCGCGAGGGCATGAACGGAATTATTTTACTGATTACACTTTTAGCCGTCGTTCTGTTTGTAATTGTTGTCAAATTCAGTGTAGTGCCTGTTTTTACGGATCAGGGAACTCTGGGCATTTTGTTGTCAATGGGACTCATTCTGGCTTTACAGTTTCTTTATGCGTTTTTTATCACCCAAAACAGGAAAGAAGCTTTAATTCAGCTGGCAGGAATAACAACAGTGGTTATCACTTCAGGAATTTTCAGTATCTGGTTTAAAATTGATCTTGATATTATTTCGTTTATTACTGTCATTGCATCGGTGATTTACTGGACATTTATTGAACTTTTTAACCGGTTCAAAAAATTCTGGCTGATGATTTTTATTTCATTAGGATCCACTTTTTTCTGTTTTTCGTCTGATTATCTGTTCGAGAAAGTACTTGAGCCCCACCAGCAGGTTCGAATAAAAGTGTTGTTGAATATGGAAGAAGACCTTCATGGCGCAGGATACAATGTGAACCAGTCGAAAATTGCTATTGGTTCGGGAGGTTTCTGGGGAAAAGGTTTTTTAAACGGCACACAAACCAAGTTAAAATATGTTCCCGAACAGGATACTGACTTTATTTTTTGTACTGTTGGCGAAGAACACGGATTCTGGGGTTCGACCCTGGTGTTACTTATTTACTGGTTGCTGTTGATGCGTTTATTAAAAATTGCCGAACGACAAAGGGAATCTTTCAACAGAATTTATGCCTATTGTGTAGCATCAATTTTATTTTTTCATTTAATGATTAATATCGGGATGGTGCTTGGTGCCATGCCTGTAATCGGTATTCCGCTTCCGTTTTTCAGTTACGGAGGCTCTTCGTTATGGGGATTTACCATCCTGCTTTTTATACTACTCCGGCTCGATGCTTCGAGGCTCGAAAGGCTGAGATAGCGTGAGTTCGACATAAAAATCGGAATATTTGGAGTTTGATTGAGTCAATACTTTCACCAAAAACAGATGACCTCTCAGTTAATAAGCTATATGCAGGTAAGCCGGAAATAACTATTCACGCCCGGCTACTTCGTATTCATTTACTACTACAAGCTTCATATTGTCCGGGAAATTTTCGGATTGAACTTTGATGAACATATAAAAAATTTTCAGTAATCTGCCTATGGACGAAAAGAACTCATCCGGAAATATGTGATACGATAAATTCTGAAATTTGAAAGATATATTTGCAATTATGATTATAATTCCACATCAATCCTGATACCTATACGATTGCGGCTGTCAATAGTTATTTTTTTATCAGGGTTGAAGTATTTTCTGAGATTTGTAATTACATTACTCAATGTGTTTTCCTTTATTTTGGGGTCTATTTCGTTCCAAACTGTCTTTATGATGGTTTCTCTCTTTACATAAGACCCTGCATTGTTCTGGAGCAATTTAAGCACCTCATTTTCAAGAGGAGATAATTTAATTTTTTCAGAATTGTATATAAGTGTTTGCTCGCAGTTATTATATATGAAAGACCCTATCTGAATCTCTGTGATACCACCGGTAATCTTTTCAGTTTTTGCCGAAAGTAAGTTTTTTAATCGTATAGTTACTTCAATCAGTTTATATGGCTTTCGGATGTAATCAGTATTCGGAATACTAAAACCTTCTTTCAAATCCTGAGTGCTGTCGCACGAGGTAGTAAATAGTATCGGTGTGGTAAGGCTTGTTCTTATTAACCTGGCTATTTCAAAGCCATCCATACTTCCATTGAGCATAATATCCAAAACAATAATATCAGGGCGAAAACTTCTTATTTTTTCCATAGCATTATCAGCACAGGTAAGATATTCAACTTCATAACCTTGCAATTCCAAAGCACCACACATTGCTGTACCTAAATTTATATCATCTTCAATAAACAAAACTCTTTCCATAGTATCTGTTTTTAAAAAATCATATTACTTGTAAAAAAGGAATTAATCCATGTAAATCTTAAAATATCTGAACCGGACAAACTAATAATTCCGAAATTTTAATTTAGCTTGATTTGTTACGTTTCTAACAGGAAGTAAAATTATAAACTCAGTACCTTCACCTTTTTTGCTTTGAACCTGCACTTCACCATCGTGTTTTTCAACAATTGTTTTTACATAATTCAAACCAATTCCATATCCGTTTATTTTTGTTTCCGTTTCGTGTACGCGGGAATATTTGTCAAAAATTAAAGCAAGCTTTTCCTCCGGAATCCCAAACCCGTTATCTTTAATGGAAATAATAATCCGGGTATCTGAGCGATGAACTTTAATCACAATAAGCACCTCACTACCTGAATACTTGATAGAATTATCTATCAGATTGGCAAAGCATTGCAGCAACAGACTTTCATCAGCTACTATTGTTGACAATTCAGGTTCAATGTGCGTTTGAATCTCAAGTTTTTTTACAGGATGACTCATAAACCGTTCTTTCAAATCAAAAAATAATCGGCTAAGGTCAACAGGCGTTGGTTTTAGTTTGAGCAGGCCCTCCTCTGATTTGGCAAGAGCCACTATCATATTAATCGTATTGTATAGTTCGGCAGTAGCGTTAACCGAACGATTAACCATTAAATCGTGTTTCTCTTTATCCTCATAAAAAGCTGGCATCGTAAGGCAATCCAGATTAAACGACAAACTTGACACCGGACGCTTCAATTCATGTGCAATGGTACTCAAAAAATTATTTTTAAATACCACTAATTGTTTCTGAGCAGAGATAGTCTTCAGCAGATATCCGAATGCCAACAAACAAATCAGCATAAATATAATCGAACCAGCAAGCATAATGCCTGTGCGCTTAAATAACAGACTGAAAGGATTGACTAAAATTAATTGAAGAGATGTGTCCTGATTTATATCTATGATCAGAGCTTTGGAAGTGATTTGAAAAATGGACCACGATATATTGGTTTTAGATTGATTGATAACTTCTGAATTTATCTTTTTAGTCAATAATACATTGTATTCAGACTCAATTTCTCTATATTTCAGAATTCGTCCTGTAATGCTATCAAACTTTTGTAAATTTAAAGGTACAACTTTACTGATATGCATATTTAAGTCAATATCAGCAAAATCAATATTATTGCTAACATAATTGTTCTTTCCCTTAAAATTATAACCTGTATTTTTCTCAGTTATTTTTTGCGAAAGATCAATTACATTGTTTGAAGTTATTGCCCTGTATTCTGATTTTCTGACATCCAGATCATTCTTAAAAGCTTCATGTAAAATTGAATCCGATTCGCGAACCAACCCGGAACGAATAGTTTGGTAATAATAATAAACCAAATAAAATTGTGTTGTCATCATTGCAAACAGGCTAAAAATGACAATAACTGAAACAAAGGTAGGTGATAATTTTTTCATAAGTTACCTGTTAATTTTGCGGTTGTTTCTTGTTCCATTTGCATAAATTCAGCGGAAACACCTGCAGTCCTTTTATAATCTTAATGATACTTTCAAATCAAATTTTACAGTGAATCAAATTTTTCAATGAATATAAAAATTAACAAACAAACCATCTGCAAACCAACATCAAATTAATTCCTAAAGTATTTGATTCAAAAGATTTTAAGTTCACAAAAATAACAATTTAATTTTTATCTGCAATAATCAATAGTAAATATTTGCTCTTGACGTAAATATATGTTAATCAATAAACGTATGCTTTATTTTTAATTAGCATGAAAAGTTGCTTTTGGTGTGTAAAAAAGTGGTAAACAGTGTGTAAGAGTTAATTTTATTTCACATATAATTGCAGCATAAATTTTCGAAATAAGAACTATGAAAACAAAAGTAACCGGAGCTGAATTAAATTTAACAAAAACTCAGCAATGACCGGATAAAACGAACATGACAAAATTAAATCTGTATTGACCCACAGGGGGATTGATTAAATTTTATTTTGTGAGTTCCATGTGACAACTAAAAATCAATTATAAACACATGAAACACTCATGGCCGAAATAAAGAAATAAAAAATAAGGACACACACAAGGAGATGTTATATAAAACATTGCGAATTAGCGACATTGAGTCTTTGCGTTCAAAATAAATTATTAAATATCTGATAAATACAGAAATATAAACAGATGAAAAAACTAATGGTGGCGAAACCATTACAATTACGGATACCGGTGGCAAAAAATAATCATCAACATATAAATTTTCATCATGAGTTATTTTAAAACCGGCATTTAAGAAATAACATATTATCGGTTGGAATATAAATATAGTTGTTCATCCATTTCCGGTAGTGAAAATTTCTTCTATAAAAAAATGAAATTCTCTGACGAATCAAAAAAAACAAGTCGGGGACACAGTGCGTAAGTCAGAAAGAAGGATTGACAGGTCTGATACATTCAGAATGCCGACAGAATTATACTTTGCAACATTCAAACTTTTGGAATTGTCACGAAAAACAGATAACAAAATTTCAAACATTCAGAATGTAAGCAGAAAATGATGCTTTGAAGATTAAACTCTTTAGACAGATACAAAAAACGGAATAATAAGTTTAAAACTTTTTGCAGACTAACAATAAACCGTTTTTTAAGTTTCAAACTTTTTTCAAACTATAAAAAAACATCGAATAGAAATATATGTATAACAGGATAACTCCTTAAAAATATTAGAAAATTTTAAATACTCACCAACAAAAAAAAACAAAACAAAATGATTCAATCCACCAATTTTTCGCTGTTTCCAAGTGATGAACTTTACAGCTTTGCCAAAAAATCAGTCATCCTTGTTGAAGAAAAGAAAACAAATGTACCGGCTGTAGAACCTTTTCTGAGTAATGCCATAACCCGCTTAGAGGAATACAAAAGTGCACTCGACCGCGAAGCTAAAAATCCACTCATAAAAATACGCACTGAAAAAGCAACCTGCCAGATTGATGCGTTTATGGCACTGCGCAAGCAGGCCGAATCAGCATCCAACAGGAAAAAAGCCGGTGTGTCGGATGCAGCCAATACCATTATTGATACAATACGCAAATATGGATGGACCATTCAAAAACTCGGACAGAAAGTACGTCTTACTCAATTGGACGGTCTTATTACCGAACTGAATACTAAACATACATCTCAGATAATTACCATCGGCGCCACCGAACTGCTCCGGGAACTGGAACAGGCACAAGCCGACTATGTGGAAGCCGACACCAACGTGGTACGTTCCGAAAACAACAGTGCTGATCCTACGGTTACTGAAACCCGCCAACCGTTAACAGAATCAATCCGGCAATTGTTTCAAATTATCTCATTACAGGAAGTTTCGGCTCCATCGGCCAGCGTAACAGCACTGATTTCTTCACTCAACGAGCTAATCACTACTTCGCTCGCCACCGTAAAGGCTACCGACACCCGCACTGAAAATGCAAAAAAAACATCTGACGGCAAACAGGTAGATAAATAATTTAACTCCTCCTTTCCACTTTGTGGAAGGGAGGCGATACAAAAAAAATATCATTCTGTTTAAAATATCTGTTACCTAAACTTTTGGCCGGGTTAAGATTGCTGAGATAACAAAGACGGGTACCTGAACGAACCTGACTATGCAGGGACGAAATTTACTAAGATATGGCCCTACATATGCTTCATTACCCGGGTATTCAGCATCATTGGGCAATGAAAACAAGAATATGATTATTGAGGAGATGAATAAATATTGATTTACTAATACTAATATTACAATAATTATTATGTTTAACCGATTTGAACCAAACGTAAAAACCATTATTGCTTTCCTTAAATTATTAAACGTAAAAGTAACTGATACAACAGTAGATGACACTTTGCAAAATCATCCTGACTGGCCAAGTTTGCTCTGTATCAGCGATTCATTAAAAAAATGGAATTTACCCAATGCAGCAGGTAAAATTGAGGTGACTGACATTGATCAGCTCCCTACACCTTTTTTAGCCTGCACGTCAAGCATTGAATATCCTTTGGAAATTGTATCTGAAATTAATGATTCGCATATACAAGTATATTCTGCAAAACTAAACAAAATAATCACAGAAGACAGATTAGAATTTATCAAACGATGGAACGGAATTTATCTTATTGTTGAAAAAAACGAACAATCAGGAGAAAAAGACTATAAAACAAACAGGAAAAATTCGTTTATGAAAAGTATAATTCCTGGTTCACTGATAGCACTACTGACAATTATTTCACTTTTGTTTTTGCAAAGGAATATTGATCAGGCGGGAATTAGCAGCATTTTTCCTGTTTACTTACAGTATTTGGTATTGTATGCAGGTATTATATTTACATCCCTTTTACTTTGGTACGAAATTGATAGCAATAACCCACTTCTTCACAAAGTGTGTACAGGAATAGTCAAAGGAAATTGCGATGCCATACTGAGTGGAAAGCTGTCAAAGGTTTTTAGTTGGTTAAGCTGGAGCGAAGTTGGGTTTTTCTACTTTGCAGGTGGATTACTCACCCAGTTATTTGCCGGAGCACTTGCTGATTCTACTTCCATAATTGGGTACCTTAACGTGTTGGCATTGCCGTATATCATATTTTCGGTTTTTTATCAGGGGCGAGTAGCAAAACAATGGTGTGTTCTTTGCCTTTCGGTTCAGATATTACTTTTAATCGGTGGTATAAATGTGATTATTGGTGGATTTCTATTACCCATTCAGGATTTACAATCTTTAGTAGTTATAAAAAGCATCTTGCTTTACCTCATACCTGTTCTTGTTTGGTTTTTCTTAAAACCTTATCTACTAAAACTTCAGGAAGCAAAAAACACGAAACGAGGATATTTGCGAATAAAATTTAATGCCGAAATATTTGACACCCTATTAAAAAAGCAGAAACAAATTACAGTTTCCACTGATGGTTTAGGTATTGATTTGGGAAATCCAAATGCAAGCAATATGCTTTTAAAAGTTTGTAATCCTTATTGTGCCCCCTGCGCCAAAGCACATTCAAAAATAGAAGAGTTATTGGAAGCAATCCCGAACTTAAGGGTGAAAATTATATTTACTACACCTAATGACCCTGATCACAAAGCTTTTAAACCTGTTGATCATTTATTGACGATAAGTAATCAGACTAAAAGCGATGAAAGAGTTAAACAAGCTTTAGACGATTGGTATTTGGCCAATAAAAAAGATTATGAGCAATTTGCCTCGAAATATCCTATGAATGGCAATCTTGGAAAGCAAGGGGAAATGATTGAATCTATGTTTAATTGCTGTAATGAAATGGGCATTAGTTTCACACCTACTATTTTTATTAATGGATATCAGCTTCCCGAACTTTATAATTTGGAAGATCTGAAGTATTTTCTTTTAGAGTGAGAATTTAAAATCAATGATATGTTCAGTGCACGGGACTTATAGTTGCCATTGAAAAAACAAATAATCGGGATGATCGCAGCTGTCACCTCATCAACTTTATTAAATTATCAAATAATGAAAACATTAAAAATGAGCCTTGAAAACATTCAGGGAAAAATGAGTAGAAATGAAATGAGAAACATTATGGCCGGTATTATGGTTGAAGAAAGTAACGGTGGCGGTGTTTGTGGCTCGAAGTGTTCAAAAAGCAGTGATTGTGGACAAGGCGGTCAATATACCTGTTCTCATTGTGGAAGCTTAGGTGAGTGTTCTCAGGTTTAATTAAATCAAACTCCTGTTTTGAGAATAAACAGGAGTTTGACAAAAAAACATCAAATGTCTATCAGGAATCCTCATATCAAATATGTTGAAAATAAAAATATGAAAAAAATAAAACTTCTTTTCTTTCTTCTTTTTATTCAATTAGGTTATTGTAAGTCTGCTTCCTTTTTGCTAAACGGGAGTGTAAAAGGCTTAAATACAGGTGTTGTAGAATTGAGCTATATGACATTTAAAAATAATAAATGGATTGAGAATAAAAGCAGTACCCCCATTAATGAAGGGAAATTTGTATTCGAGGGTCAAATAGATGAACCAGTTATAGCCATTTTAATGCTCAATAACAATGAACTTAGAATGTACATTGAACCAGCTATAATGAAATTGACTATTGATGTTAAGAATATTGAATACTATACATTGTTGGGTTCAAAAACCCAGACAGATTATCTTACCTTTAGTTTAATGTCAAAGACGAATGATGAATTATTCGAAAAATATGTAGCAGAAATACGATTCTTGAATAAAAAATTATCAAGCCTGTCAAAGGATAGTCCTGAATATATACCTACTTCTGAAAAAATAAAAGTAGCATCTCAAAAAGCAGACTCCATCTATCATTTGAAAACTAAAATGATTGCAGACTTTATTGTTTCTCATCCATCATCATATTATCCGATACTTTCGAATGCACTGGATGTGTACGTTTCTAAAGATTATTTGAGTGAGGATTCTGCAAGAATATTATTTGATAAATTGGATAATAAGCTGAAAAATTATAGGAAAAGCATTGAATTTGATCGATATCTAAAAGCTCGGGTAAATACAAAACAAGGAAAACCGGCTCCTGATTTTACCACTATTGATTATAAAGGGGAAAGTATAAGTTTATCTGGTTTTAGAAACAAAAAATATGTATTGATTGATTTCTGGGCAAGTTGGTGTGTTCCATGTATCAAGGGATTGCCTTATATACGCAATTTTTTTGAGAAATATAAAAATGAACTTGATATTGTATTTGTCTCAGTTGATACATCAAAAAGCAATTGGTTGTCTGCAATAAATAAATATGATATGTCGTTTGGTTACAATGTTTTGTCAGTTAAGGATGTAGAAAAGTATTTACATGGATACAGGGATGATAATGATATACGAAATAAATATCCATACGATGGAGTACCTAAATATATTCTGATAGATAAAGATGGAAAGATTATCAAATCGTGGACTGGTTATTCCGAAGAAAATGAAAAAGATATGAATCAGTTGTTTAAGAAAATTTTTGGAGATTAGAATTGGATTATTCAATGATATGTTCAGTGCACGGGACTTATAGTTGCCATTGAAAAAACAAATAATCGGGATGATCGCAGCTGTCACCTCATCAACTTTATTAAATTATCAAATAATGAAAACATTAAAAATGAGCCTTGAAAACATTCAGGGAAGAATGAGTAGAAATGAAATGAGAAATATTATGGCCGGTGCTACCGGAGGGTGCTGTGTTAAAAGCGTTTCTAAGGTTCATGGCACTTACTATTGGGGTTGTAACTATAGCAAAAGCGAAGCAATTAGCCTTGCTACAAGTATCGGAATTGAGGGTGAATTCCATGGTTTCTGGTGTTGTTCGTCATGTTAATAAATTGAGCGTACTATATTATAATTACAGTACGCTCAAAATTTTAAATATCTAAAAATAAATTATTATGTTGACAAAGAGGATCTTTTTAATCATCTCATTAATCATTTTGAATACTTTAGTATATTTAAACGGACAAAATATAGTGATTAAATATGTTGGGAATTCTGAAAATTCAATCAATTTAACATGTTTGTATAGTGAGTTAGGTAATAACATTTCAACATTAACCAAAACAAACCGAATACTAACTATTAAGTCAAATAAACCACAATGTATTAATTGTGTTGATAGATTCAGAAATTCCTTTATTTATGCCGAACCGAATGAAACAATTTATTTGGATATAAACAAAAGAGGTTTAATAATATATAGCTGTGCTAAATCACCCTGTAGAAAGTTTGAATCGATGTTTATTAACGATTGTATTGAGAAATATGGTCCATCAGAAGCAATTTTTATAAAAAAAATCAGGGCGTTACAACAAACAGGTAAAAGTAAACAATCCATTGAATTGGATGAAAATTATACGGGTGAGAAAAAATTGCTGGATGAATATTATGCTAAAAAAATGGTTTCTCGACAATTCTACGACTATATTAAGCATTTATATTGGAGCTTGTCTGTGGAAAATAAGATGAATAATCCAACTGAACAAAATGCGGGTTTAAATGAATTGAAAAAGAGCTTTCCGAATGCTGATAATTTAATAAATGTAATTGAATATCGACGTTGTTTGTTAATGTATTCCCAATTGGTTATGAAAAACTCAAAAATAAAAACAAGTTTGTATAACTCACTTCAATTTGTATCAACCCATTTTCCCAATCAAACAATTATTGACTATTTAACATTTAGCAATATCAAATTTTACCTTTTGTACTCAAAACAAAAGATTGATAGTAAGTCGTTGAGTCTGTTCTATAACTTATGTAAGAATAAAGAGTTTTTAGATGAAATTAAAACTGATTTCGATCAAAGCACAAAATCTGTATTTTTAAAGAAAATTATTGAAAAAAGCGCATGTAAATTTGCTATAATTGATTTCTGGGCTTCATGGTGCAAACCTTGTCTCGAAGAACTACCCTATTCAGCAAAGAGAATTAAAGAATATCCTCAGGTGAAATATATATTTATTTCCATTGATAAAAGCAAAGCAGCCTGGTTGAATGAAATGAAAAAAAGACCTGAATTATTTAATTCAACAAATAGTTTTTTAATCAATGAAATTTATGATGATGACCTGATGTCAAAATTGAAAATAACAACTATACCGCGATACGTATTATTAAATCAAAATGGAGAAGTTGTTAATTTAAATTTTCCCCGCTCATCTGATCCTAATTTTAAAACAGTTATTGATGAAATATTAAAGAAACATCAGATTTATAGCCATATAAATTGATATGTAACCATACAAATAATAATTTTTTTAACTGTTTTATTAAAGGAAATCTACTGCAGGATACTTGTAATGATGATGATTGATGACGATTTGGAGTATTTTTTTTATTGAAACTTAAACTAAATGATGAGTTCAGTGCACGAAACTTATAGTTGCCATTTAAAAAACAAAAAACAGATGTGGTTTGCAACTTCTATTTCATAAGAATTAAATTTTAAACAATATGAAAACATTAAAAAATGAGCCTTGAAAACATTCAGGGAAAAATGAGTAGAAATGAAATGAGAAACATTATGGCCGGAAGTATAACCTTTTATCGTACTAATGTTTCATCATCGGATTATTTTAGTTCAGATAGTTCAGCCGCTATGGGTACTTGGTCTGGTTTCCGGACAAGTGCTGGCTGGTATGTTCAATGTAATAATGGCTTTCATAATAAAACAAACTGTTTTATCTCCAATGCCCAACGAATTTTATTTTACACCATGCAGAGTATTAAGAAAAAAGGATTCTCTTAAAATTCATTCAAAAAATAATTGAAAAAATAAAACAAATTGAAATTTCCTCATTACTCTCAACACGATGCCATGGACTGCGGACCAACATGCTTACGTATGGTGGCAGCTCATTATGGTCGGATATTTTCATTGGAAAATCTTCGGGAAAAATCACTGATTACACGCGAAGGTACGTCGATGTTGGGAATCAGCGAAGCGGCAGAAAATATTGGATTTCGCACAACCGGTGTAAAGGTAACTTTTGAAGAATTAAAATCTGCACCATTACCTTGTATTGTGCACTGGAATCAAATCCATTTTGTGGTAGTATATAGTCTCCCCAATCCATCCAAAAAAGGGGAAAAGCTCCATCTTCCCCGGATTAGACGGGATGAGAGGTCCGGAAAGAGCCGAAAAGAGGAATATGTTTACGTGGCTGATCCTGCTGCAGGGAAATTAAAATATACCAGTGAGGAGTTTTGTCGTTGCTGGCTCAGCTCTAAGAATGAAGGTCAGGATGTGGGCATAGCATTACTACTGGAACCATCACCTGATTTTTACACGATAGAAGATGAGAAAATACACCGGAAGGGTTTTTCATTTCTTTTCTCTTATTTGCGCCCGTATAAACGTTTGATTTTTCAGCTTTTCATGGGATTGCTGTTCGGTAGTTTACTGCAGCTTATTTTACCTTTTCTTACCCAATCCATTGTCGATTTCGGAATTTCGGTGCAGAATATCGGGTATGTTTATCTGGTTTTAATTGCCCAGTTAGTACTTACTTTTAGCAATTCGGCGGTAGGGTTTATACGCGGTTGGATATTGCTGCATCTGGGGACAAGGATTAATATTGCGTTGATATCCGACTTCCTGATTAAGCTGATGCGTTTGCCAATGGGTTATTTCGATACTAAAATGGTGGGCGATATTCTCCAACGCATTAACGACCATAACCGTATTCAGAATTACCTGACCAATTCCAGTTTGAGCATTCTGTTCTCCATGTTCAATATCGTTATTTTCAGCATAGTGTTGTTTCTGTACAGTTTTAGTATCTTTTCTGTTTTTCTTGTAGGTAGCACCTTGTACGGACTGTGGGTTTGGTTATTTATGAAACGGAGGGCGGAACTCGATCATAAGAGTTTTGCTCAGAATTCGGCCAATCAGAGTAATGTGATACAACTTGTTACCGGTATGCAGGAGATAAAACTGAATGCCTGCGAACAGCAAAAACGTTGGGAATGGGAACGTATACAGGCTAAATTGTTCAGGCTGCAAATTAAAGGGCTGGCGCTGGCTCAGTATCAGGATTCGGGCGGTGTGCTGATTAATCAGATAAAAAATATCGTTATTACTGCGTTGGTGGCTAAATTGGTTATTGATGGGCAAATGACGCTGGGGATGATGATGGCTGTTCAGTATATCATTGGTCAGCTTAATAGTCCCATCGATCAGTTAATTACTTTCAGTCGGGAAACTCAGGATGCCAGGTTAAGTCTTGAGCGATTAAGCGATGTACATTTAAAAGAGGATGAAGAATCGAAAGATGAAGCCCGTATCCGTGACATACCGGAAAGTAAAGATATTCGCCTCAGTCAGCTATCATTCAGGTATGATGCTACTTCAGTGGGTGAGTCGGTGGTGAAGAATATTGATTTATTGATTCCGGCTGGGAAACAGACAGCAATTGTAGGTACAAGTGGAAGCGGAAAAACGACTTTAGTTAAACTCATACTTGGATTTTATCCGTTAGAAAAAGGAAATATCTTGTTGGGTGAAAACAATTTAAACAATTACAGTATGCGCGAATGGCGTAAAAAATGCGGAGTGGTTATGCAGGATGGATTTATTTTTTCAGATACCATCGCCCGCAATATCGCTCCCGGTGCTGAAGTAATTGATAAAGAGAAAATACTGAATGCGGTTGTAACGGCCAATATCCGGGAATTTGTCGAATCGTTGCCCTTAGGTTATAATACTAAAATAGGAAATGAAGGACATGGATTGAGTCAGGGTCAAAAACAACGGATACTTATTGCCCGTGCTGTATATAAAAATCCCGAATTTGTATTTTTGGATGAAGCTACCAATGCGCTCGACACCAATAATGAAAAAGTCATAATGGATAATCTGACGCGGTTTTTTAAAGGGCGGACTTCCGTTGTAGTCGCTCATCGTTTAAGCACAGTTCGCAATGCGGATCAAATAGTGGTGATGGAAAAAGGCGAAATCGTGGAAACAGGTACGCATCAGGAACTGACAAAACTAAAGGGAGCTTATTATCGGTTAGTGAAGAATCAGTTGGAATTATAGCATCCTAAATCGCCCGAAAGGGAACTTAAAGTAAACAAAGTTATGGATCAGGAAAAGATAAAAGATGAAACTAACACAATCTCTCCTTTAGTGGTTGGGGGTGAGGTCGAACTCCGTAGTGATGAAGTACAGGAAATTCTTGGTCGCCCTCCTCATGCGTTAGTTCAATATGGAATATCATTAGTAAGTGGTATCATTCTTTTACTTTTTATCGGAGCATTTTTCTTCAGTTACCCGGATATTGTTCAGGGAGAGGTAGTGATTACAACAGAAAATCCTCCGGTTTGGTTGGTTGCAAAATCTACAGGTAAAATGAAAGAACTATTTTGTTCCGATAAACAGGAGATCCATCCCGGTGATGTATTGGCAGTGATTGATAATTCCGCGTCAACGATTGATGTTCAACAAGTGAGTCGGTTACTACGGTTAGTTATTATCTCCGATTCAGTCTTTTATATTCCCAAAGAGTTACTCACAAAATCGTTTGAAATGGGGTTGCTCCAGGTGAATTTCTCGGTTTTTACAAAAGCAGCAATGAATTATGATAATTTTTTGACATTAAATCTTACGCTTCAGGAAAAATCTTCGTTACTGAAACAGATTTCTCAACGTTCAGTTTATTCTGCCAATCTTCAAAAACAATTAGAAATGAAAATGAGGGAATTAACTATTTCAAAATCAAGCTACAATCGGGATAAACTTTTATTTAGCCAGAAAATAATCTCTGCGTCCGACATGGAAATTGCCGAACAAATATTTTTGAATAAGCAGCAGGAACTTCAACAATTAAAAACATCAATTTCACTTCAGAATGTAGAGTTCTCACAAATGAAAGAGAGTGTAAATAAACTGTCAATTCAGTATATACAGGAGAAACATCAACTTTTTTCGGACCTCAAATCTGCTCAAAAGGAATTGAAGTCGGCTATTGATAACTGGCAACAATCGTTTTTACTAATTGCACCTCAGGCAGGGATTGTAACCTTTACTTCTTTTTGGAAACGTAATCAAAATATAAATTCAGGTGATAAAGTATTTGCCATTGTGTCAGGAAATCCCGGTCAATTAATAGGCAAGATAAAAGTTCCGGCTTCTGGTTCGGGAAAAATTCAGATTGGCCAACGCGTAAATATTAAAGTAACCGGCTATCCATATCTGGAATATGGACTTTTGCAGGCGACCATCCGAAACATCTCATTGGTTCCTGATAACAATTATTATGCAGTGGAGGTTTATTTTCCGGAAGGTCTGCATTCAACTGTCAACAAGCAATTGAAATTCAGTGGGGAGATGAGTGGCACAGCTGAAATTATTACTGAAAACAGGAGTTTGATAGAGCGAATTTGTTTACCAATGGAGTATTTATTGAAGAAATCCTTTTAACAACCAGATGATTTCCTGTATGATTAATATCAGGTTTTCTGTTTAGATTTTAATGAGTTAGGATAATATTAAATCATTGTAAAAAGAATGTAGGCTTCAACGGATGGAGTCCAAATAAATTTGTATTTAACATGCCCTTTACGCAGTTTCAAAATTCGAACTGTATAAGGAAACGTAAATCGGTTTTCCGGTTGCCTGTGATTTCTTCACCACCTGAACTGATTGTCTCTCTTCCATCGGCATATACAGTTTGTGCTAATTTGAACCACAGTGACAGATGATTGTTTACATCATACCTGATATTGAAATAATACCTGCTTCCTGCTCCGTAATACACCGGAATAGAAAATGCATTCAAAATATCCTTTTCGTAGGTATAAAACCGGTTGTCATAGTCGGCGGCATCGAAAAACTGATAGCGTAAGTCGATATGTAACGGCAGATGAGCGAAACTAAAGGAAATATCCTGCAGCGAGCTGAATCCGTATGTCCATCCCGTATGATTTTTTTGCGATAGTTTTGCTTCGATAATGTTTTTGAAAATAAAACGATTGTATGTATAATTCAACTGATACCGGAATGAGGCTTTTTCGGCAGGAACTATCGATGCCAGAGTCAGTTCTGTATCAGAAGCGTTGATTTGTTTTGATTCGTACCGACATCTCCAAAACATGGAAACATCACGTTTTGCTGTATAATCGAACTGAATTAAATAGTCTTCGCCCATTGATGGTAAATCAACACCGTATTTTGGCCAGAGAAATTGAAAATTATCGGCATAAGCCGAAATCTTCCATTTTTTAAAAGGTCTTATTTCCGCGCCCAGATACAGCCCCTTTTCGTTGTTCACACCTGACCCCTCAGAAAAAGAGCCGGCATAAAAGGCATTGTAATCCGGAGAATAAAACCGATAAAGTGCTAACAGGCTGATTTGCGAATGAGGCGAAAACGAAAAACAGTTGATTGTTGCTACCGAAAGCCCGTTACTGAATGCTGTTTCGCCAAACAAATTAAACCTGAATAAACGGTATCGATAATTTATTCCACCTGTCAATTGCTGCTTTCCTGAGAAACTGTAGTAATTATACCCTTTTTTTTCGGGTATCAACTGATGGTTAAATACAGTACGTACAATTGTAGCACCTGTTTGAAAGTTGTTGCCGGTATACACAGCATTGAAACCGGTTACCTGCTCGTTCACAGTATGTTGTTTCGATATTTCGGCAATTGTACGATGTAATCCTGTTTTATAAATGCTTTGGAATGAATTATTTAAAGTGTCGGCATCAATATTTTTATTCGAATAAAATGCACTCAAATCAAATTTTCCAAATTTACAGGTTGCCCCGGCACCCCTGAAAAAATTATATTCATTTGTCGAACTGTATTTTTTCAATCCATCGCCCGGTGTAGCTGCTTTGAGAACATAGGACGATTTTCCAGTACCAAAAGCGGACCCAAGCACTAAGCCAAGACCGAATGAAGCCCGAAAATCGCCTGCTACTATGGTTTTAAACCTGCCTGTTTCATTGAACTGCAAGTGCATTGAAAAAAAATCATATCCTTTGAACGGATGCAACTGAAGCTGTTCGCCTGCATCTTTTTCCATTGTCAATCCAAACTTTATTCTGTCTTTGAACCGGTATTCATATTTCATGGAGTTATAGTACGACGAACCGGCATATTTTTCGGTTGTATTTTCGTATTGCTGATAACCCGCCTTTGGCTCCCATCCTTTATCCAATCTCAATGCTAACTTATTTTTTCCGTATTTCAACAAATCAGCTCTGTAGATAGCGGGTGGCTTTCGGGGTCCGTTACCGGTAAGTTTTACGAAAGGCAACATTCTTCTGATATCGGTCATATCCAGACCATCAATCAGTTGCAGTTCGTAAATTGAATTCAGAGGGCCGTAGGTGTAAATATAAGCAATTATATTTTCGATCTGGATATCCGACAAAAACGGTAGTTTTCGCAGTTGTTCCCTCTGCGACGAATTTAATTCTACCGGGTTGGACCACAACTCCGTTAAATCTTCGTAAAATGATTCGAAATCTGTTTCCTGTTCCGATTCAGCCGAATATTGTTCAAAAATATCAGCTATGTATTGTTCAATATTTACCTGTTTTTCCTGTGCTTTGACACGGAAACACATCAATATGAAAATCAATGGCAAACAGAAAGTCAGATATTTCATAACACGAATTTTACATGATTTATTTCTTAAATCTGTATTGTAATGCAACGATTGAAACCAGTCCGAGTATCGGATGTAATTCTTCATTCAGATGAAATGTAAATGAAGAAAAACCGGTTCGGAAACCAAAACAGGGAACCAGATAACCGGCATGATACATCCCGAGTTTAAAGGTTAAAAACTGAAGCATGGAATATTCAGTACCTAAAGTCAACCTGTAATTACTGCTTATCTCTTTGTCCATTTGTGTGTAAACAACAAAATCCGGCGACAAAAAATATTCTGTGCCAATGCTGAAAACCGAAGGCAACAGCATTTTCGAATATTCGCTTTTTATTACACTCTGAAAAGGATTAAATGTTGAAAAACCCAGATGAAAAGAAGACGACAGACTCAGATTCAAGCCAATCTGAGGAAAAAAAGCTCCGTAATGCCTGCCCGGAGTTGCAAAATAGGTAGTCAGGTAATCGAACTGAACTCCTATTGAAAATTTTTTATCAAAATTGCGGGAGAAACCAACACCGAAAAGCATCTGATTATAAGCCGCATACCCGAAATATGATGCAGAAAAACCGGTATTTACTAATCCTGAGGGTAAGACGAAGCCTATACTTCTGTTCGAAAGCTCCGGTATAAAATACCTGTTTTCGTATTGAATATTTAGTAGTTTATCAGGCAGGTAACCTATGCTTGCCGGATTGGCAAATGCCGACCATTCAACTGTTCCGGCGACTGCAGCACCTCCGGAGGTAAGAGCTGTAGGTATGATGTTCGGAATTTGTGCTGAGATTTTTACTGAGCACAAATAAAAGATGCAAATAAACAGAATCGGTTTCATTTTGTTGAATATTGAGATCAGGTTAATTTGTAAAACAGGTTTGTCCGTATTTTATACATGAAAATACCGGCTCAAAAATAGATAAAAAATCTGAAATACAGAGACTTCAGCTAAAAAAATTAAGGTCAGCAATTACATTCATTGTTTAATATTGAAATTCATCGGGTATATCAACCCGAAAAACAATGCTAATCAATTGATAAACAAGTAATTTATACCTGATTTCAGTTGTTTCGGTTCTATTGTAAATATAATCGGACATCTGACCGGTTTTTCGAAAAAATTCAACAAAAAATACCGGATTAATACTTTGTTATTCTGTGTCTTATGATGTTTTCATATACCTGACTATTGAGAAATTAAGTGTAAGTCCGATATTAATATCAATAAAATTATAATTTATAAATATTTTTTTCTATTTTTGTTTGGACCATGATGAAGCTTTAGGTTAATTCAGAAAATTTTATACAAAAAATACATCGCCTATGAAAAAGATAAAATCATTTTTTGCACAATTGTTTCATAAAACACCTCAGGATACAGTTTTAGACAAGCACCAGATCAGAGAACGAATCAGGCACAAAAAAGCCCAGATCAGCGATAAGGAGAAACAAATTCAGTCTGCAGCAGTTTTCGGAAAGATTGAAAACCTGCAGGAGTTTCAGAATGCACACAATGTACTGATATACTGGTCGATGCCCGACGAATTATCGACTCACAATTTTATCATCAAGTGGAGTAAAAAGAAACAAATACTGCTTCCTGTGGTAAAAGGCGATGAAATGCTTATCAAACCTTTTTCTTCAAAAGATGAATTAAAGCAGGGAAGTCTTGGAATCTGGGAACCTGATGTACAAAAAGAGTTTCTTCATACCATCGATCTGGTCATTGTTCCGGGCATGGCTTTCGATAAAAATAAAAGCCGGTTGGGAAGAGGAAAAGGTTTCTACGACAGGTATTTTATGAACAAAAATGTAGCGAAAATTGGAGTATGCTTTGATTTTCAGTTGATCGACAAAGTACCCACAGCTGCCTATGATATTAAAATGGATAAGGTTATCACCAAATCCACTATAATCGAATAATTTTTACAGGTTATTTAATTTTCCCCGTTGATTTAAACCAGTTTAATGCCTCGTATACAGCAAGGTCGATGGGTGTATGAGGCATTTTTAATTCATTTTTGGCTTTTGAACTCTGATAATTTTCGGTAATCAACAGCTGTTCGGTGTTTCGGCTGCAAACGTCGGTTTTAATTCCGGCTGAGCGTATCAAATCACCGGCTTTCCCGATAAACTTTAATAACCAGCCGGGAATTACTACAATTTTCTGATGATATCCGGCGACTTTACTCTGAATAATGAAAAATTCCTTAAAAGTCAGGTTAACATTTACAGCCAGATATCTTTCACCGTTGTTCCCCATTGTCAGGGCATTACAAATTGCGGTGGCCACATCCGATGCTGCGACGAAATTTTTCCCTCCGTTCGGTATCAGCAAAAAAGGTTTTTTATAACCCATCAGCATCAATTTTCCCGAACTTGGTTTAGTGTCATAACTTCCAATCATAAAAGCAGGATGAATGATGATAACATGACGACCGGGGATTTTCGAAGCTTCGGCGAACAGTTTTTCGGCTTCCGACTTACTTTGGGCGTAAAACGAATCAATAAATGGAAATCTGATCGCAGAATTTTCATCGGCAGGGCAGTCCTGATTTCCGTAACCAACCGTATTAGAAGTGCTTACAAAAACAATTCTGTTGATACTGAGCTCGTCGGCAACTCTGATAATCGTACTGCAGCCATCAACATTTATTTTGCTGTAATCATTGTATTGAAGCAAATTGGTTGCAGTTACAGCTGCAATATGAATTATGGCGTCACAATTTTCCGCAGCTTTCCGGAGTGATTCATAATCAGTAAAGATTCCGGTAAATGTATTTATATTGCTTGTATCGAAAAAAATTACCCTGCTGTCACGAAGAATTATATTGATTTCGTGATTGGCTTTCTGTAATTGCATTATCACGTGGTGACCCAACAGACCATTTGCTCCGGTTACGAGAATTTTCATATCTGCCCTTTAATTAATTCTGCAAATATGCACAAAAATTTCGATTAAAAAACCGCAGAGGCACAGAGTACACACAGAATAAAAAATAATCTGTGTGCCCTTTGTGCCCCTGTATTAAAAAATCCTACCGGAAATTGAACTTTATTTCAGCTTTTTTGAAATAAGATTATCAACCGAAAATTTTCCGCTTCCGCTTATCATCAACGAAGCAGCCAATCCAAGTACCAGAATAAAATACTCCATACCTTCGCCCGCCTGCGCGCCAAACCAGTTCATAAAGAATCCATTATTGACATGACCGCCAAGGAACATAGCACCACCCAAAGTAAGAAATATGGAAAATGCCATAAACCTTGTTCCTGCTCCGAGAATAACTCCGATAGAGCCAACAAACTCGGCCAGAATCACCATTACGCCCAGCAACAAAGGCATTCCCATACCTGTAAATGCACCGAGTGTACCTTCGAGTCCGTAACCTCCGAACGACCCGAGCGCTTTTTGCATTCCATGTGGCAGGATAACGATTCCCAATGCAAGACGGGAAATTAATAACGACCAGTTTTGTGTGTCAGTTGCAAAAAATTTTTTAATCATTGTATTCATAATTTTCTTGTTTTTAAATTTTAAAATTGTTGTTATAGTTGATTTTATTTGATTTTCAATTCATCGGGACTTCCATTAACAGTATTTTGCTGTTTTCTGTGACTGATATTTCTATTTCGCTGGTTTCAGAAATTCCCATCCCATCCCTGCGACGAAGTTCTGTACCGGCAACGGTAGCTTCGCCTTCAATTACAAAGACATACACCCCTGAATTTTCTGATTTCAACACATAATTTCCTTTCCAGCCTTTATTCAAATCGCCTAAATGAAACCATGCCTGCTGATAAATCCATACTCCGCTGTCGTCGGGATCAGGTGAAAGCACCTGATAAAGCTGGTTTTCTTTCTGTAAACCTGCAAGTGACAGTTGCTGGTACCTCGGTGTCACATTCTTTCTGTTGGGGAAAACCCAGATCTGAAGCAATTCAAGTTCCTTGTCCTTATCCGGATTAAATTCACTGTGAAAAATTCCGGTTCCGGCACTCATTACCTGTATTTCACCTGAATTGATAATACCTTTATTGCCCATACTGTCCTGATGTTCAACTCCTCCCTTTAAAGGTATGGTGATGATTTCCATGTTATCGTGCGGGTGTTTTCCAAAACCCTCACCTCCTGCAATCCAGTCGTCATTCAAAACCCTTAAAGCACCGAAATGCACTCTTTCGGGGTTGTAATAGTTGGCAAAACTAAAGGTATGATGAGTGTTGAGCCAGCCATGATTTGCGTGTCCGCGTGTTTCCGATTTATGAACTATTGTTTTCATTCTTTTTTCTTTTACATTTTCTTTATACTCAACTGTTAGTCAATTTGTGTTCTCAAATTGACAATGCAAAAGTACAGTAAGCTGATGCGTTGAAAAGTAATGAAATCAGGATTTGAATTGCAAAAATCAGGGTAATTTGATTATTTATCTGTTTTTTTGCTCCTTTATCAGCACAAAAAAGGAACAGACCGGGGTTTCAACTTCCCGGTCTGTTCCTTTATTTTTAAATGCCAGTGATTTGAGCCGGAATTAAATCCGGTCACTTTCTATTTCAGCGACAATCTTGAAATAAACTCATATTCACCGTTTTCGGCAGAAACTTTTATCAGGTAAATTCCTGATTTCAGGTTTTCACGGTTGAAGATGGATGAACTTTCGCTGAAAGTCCGGCACATCTGTTTTTTTCCGTTCAAATCAATCACCGATAAATTATATAAACCCTGATAACCGGTATTAGGCAACTCAACTACGAAGCGATCGATAGCCGGTTGAGGATAAACAATCATGCTGATGCGGCTTTGATGCATGTCCACTTCAGTAGCAGGGCAGCTTACAGAAGTGACAGTTATTTTATTTCCGTTCATACCACTTGCCTGATAGCAGGTTGATTGAGTTATTCCGGTTATATCAACCGTCTGCGGATTTCCCGCTTTACTGAAAATAACATTAACACTCGTTACGGCCGGATCGAAAGTATAACTGTACCATCCATTTCCCTTATCTGTCATAGCTACACCGGGCCAGGCACTGAATAAATTTCCGGCATTGTTCCATGCCCAGATACTCACACCCGAAGTCCCCCAGTCGGTTGGTCTGAAGAATGAAACAGTTATGGATTCAGCTGCCGGATCATTGACTGTAAAGCTGATACTGTAAACGGCATCACTTTCCAAATCCTCATTGTCAATCACTTTGTAGTTAAAACCGGCATTACTCGTTGCTGCTTCGAAGGTCATTTGCGATAAATCCGGAATCAGTTGATTTAAAATAACCTGAACACCTCCGTATTTTAACTGGCCTGTGGAAGGTAACGATATGATTTTTATTGCTTTGAATGAATTGTTCTTCGGACTGCTGAACCCGATGTCCGACAATTTAAAAGTATATTTTTCATTCTGATTGATGGTTTTCGTTATATTCTGAGCTACCGGATTGTCTGTCGTTACTGCAGCTATATTGATCAGATAGTCACTACCATTGTTGTTATCCCAACCTGAATCATGTTTGATTACAAAGTTCAGTTTTGTCACCTGTTGAGCCGGATTATTGAAGGGCCCGAGTACCACCTGCCAATTTCCATCGACAAGTATAAACGGTGTTTCTACGGCACCTCCGGTTGATGCTACCGTACCGGCAGGTTGATACGCTGCGTTGGCAGTTGTCCATCCATTTACTCCCCAGTGGAGTTTTGAGGTGGCAGTCGCATTTTTGCAGATAATGGTTATTGTATTGGCAGTAGTCGGAGCAGTGGGGCTCCAGCTTACATTACCCGATGTACCGTTATTGTTGTCGCCATCGCCGTTACTTACATAAACATGCTGTATCGGAGAACGGAAAACATTCCCTTTGGGGTCCGTTGCTTCAACGTAGTAATCCACTAATTTATCTTTCAAACCTTTTATTTCGGCGTAGCAAAGGTCGGCTTTAGCCTTTGGCAGAATAAAAAAGTTCAGTTCCGGATCAACAGGGTCCTGTGCCATTGGCCGACGGGTCATTTCTGCTTCAATCCATGCACCAACTTCATTGCCTCCGTTATAGGTTTCATTCTGAATACTTTCCTCAGGATTCAGACCATCATTATCGGTTCTGTATTTAAGTTTAACCGAACTTAACCCACTGACATCGAAGGCAAAAGTCCAGACGTGAAAATCAGAGGAATAATTTACTTTTTTATAACCTGTGGTAGGGCCAAAACCCACACTGCCGGGATTGTACGGGAATCGTTGCGGAATAAATACCGAAGGTGCTGTGTTATCGGAGTTTGGATGAGCATCGATTACTTTTTGAGCATATTCGATGGCAATGTTTCCGGTCATCGACGCTTTCACTTCCATATCTTCGGCTTTACCATAATACATAAATCCCGAATTGAGTCCACCGAAATAAAAATGCCAGGCTTTTTCGGCATTGGTAGCAGCACTTCCGCCATCGGCAATTTTGTCAATGCGGAGATTTCCGCCTTCAAGATCTTCGGCCGTGCACACATAATTATCTGTTGCCGTTATTACAGCCCAGTTACGTGCATCTTCGGTCCAGCCATCAGGGTCGAAACGATAATCAGTTTTACTGTAGAGCGGCCATAACCAATTGATAAACTGCGGATGTCCCCAGTCGTTTTCGGCATTTACCCATGCTCCATCTTCAACATGAACAATATCGTTTGCCGGAACCGGATTGCTGTTGAGGAATTCCTGAATAGTGGTTGGTTGATAGCCGGCATTGGCAGCAGCGTGGGTAAAACTTGTCACCGCTTCGTTGTAATATGAACTTCCGCCTCCCCATGCATTATCACCATCGTGTGCCAGTAGCACAATGCTCGGATGGCTGGTATTGCTGAACGGTTCAATTTTAGCAGAAATATCACCTGTATTTGCGCCACTGTAACCATCCACATAACTGATGTAATTGCACATGGGAACAATATCAATTTTATAGCTGTTTCCGCTGGCCGGATCGATGTATCGGGCTTTATGAGCCTGATAACAATAAGGAGCTGCCAAACGGCTTCCACGTCCGTCAATGGTTCCTTCGTACCAGTTATTACCGGTGGCAGTTACCTGATCGGCACGATTGGGAGCCTCAATATTTCCGTTGATATTAAAAGGATGCACATAATCGGATAAAGTTCGTGCTAAATGACTGTTGGCCACCACCGACCATTCTATACCACAATCGACAAGACTTTTGATAATTCTTTCCGAAAAAGCAGCTTCAGCAGGCCAGTACCCTTTGGATACATGTCCGTAATATTTGTTGGCCACATATTGATGGGCTTTGATTTGTCTGGTTAAAGTACGCTCGCTGACTAATGGTGAAAGCACATGATCGTAAGTAAATCCAACCACATCGAGGCGCGGGTAACCACCTGCAGTTTTCCAGCCAATTGCTTCTTTGTAAGCATTCATCCAGCCGGTTGTATAGCCCCATTGATTTTTATTTCCCAACGATTGAATATTTTCCATCAATCCGGCCGAAATGCTGAGCTGAGCACCTGCATTGCTCACATCGCGAATACTGTTGACTGCATTTCGCGGCGAAAACTGATAGGCCTGAACACGGTCGGCTTTCGAAAAAATTTCTTCTAAATTATTGGTCGGATGAGCCACCGGACTTCCCGGATACATATTCGATCCACTGTTTTTTAAGCGGTTCGACTCTTCGGCAAATTGCTTTGAATCTGGTTTATCCTTACTTTTATCGGCCCAGTAAACCGGCTGATCCATGTGCCACAAATAGGTAGTGTAAACTTTTTGAGCAGACAAATAATAAAAATTCAGACTGAAGCAGAGCAGGAAAATAAAATTGTATCTTATTCCTTTGTTTGTAAATGTAATCATGATAATGCTGATTTAAGGATGTATAGTTTGCAAATTTAATAAGGTAAATGTCTGTAAATTATTAAAATCCCTTTTGATTTATTGATTTTTTATGCAAACGTTTGTGTTTAAAATGTATTTACTGAATTTTATAATTCAACTTTTCCATTTTAAGTTTTTTATTTTGTAATGTAAAATGCGAAATAAACCAAGTGTCGTTCAAAAAACAGTTTGAAATAAAAAATATATTCGCCGAATTAAGTATTTTTACTTCGCATTTAAAATGAAAAATAAAACAACAGCGAAACAGACCTGACCGGATTTAACAGTTTAGTATATTTCAATGATTTGATGAATTTCAGTATGGTGTCCATTATTCTGAAGCATGACAGATGAGAGCCGGTCTGACGAAATGTTTTTTTGTTATTTGTAGTCAGACGGAATCCGGAAATTAATTTTTGATAGAATAATTTACAATTCATTCCGCATTCACAAAATCATTGATTCAGTGAGCTTTAATGTTCGGCACAGGTTCATGTAATAAAATTAGCCAAGAGCTTATTTTACGAATAATGCAACGTTTTTTTTTCATTTTACATCATGAAACTTGAAGTATGGAGCAAAAAAAAGTAATTACAGACGAGCAACAACTGATAAAGGGATGCATTGAAGGTAAGTCGTGGGCACAGCGTGCCATCTACGAAACCTATGCAGCGTCCATGTTGAGCGTGTGTGTACGTTATGTTACCGACAGAGAAACAGCACGTGATCTGCTTCAGGAAGGATTTATCAAATTGTTCAGTAAAATTCAGTCATATACGGGAGCCGGTGCCTTCGGAGGATGGGTACGGCGGATTTTTGTAACCACAGCTCTCGAATACCTGAGACAAAACAATGCTTTAAAACAAAGTGTAAATATCGACGAACATGGTTATTTTATTGAAAATATGGAAGAAACCGTGCTTCAAAAACTTTCGGCTGATGACCTTATGAACTGTATTGCCGGATTGGCCGACGGATATCGCACTATTTTCAACCTTTATGCCATCGAAGGATATTCGCACGCCGAAATAGCCGGAATGCTCGGAATCAATGAAGCCACGTCACGATCACAGTACATGAGAGCACGAAAAATTCTTCAGGAAAACATTTTAACATTACACGGAAAAGAATATGCAAAACAATACAAATAACAACGAAAGAGACCCTTTCAGCGAGATATTCAGAGAAAAGCTTGAAAATCATACTTTGCCTGTGGATGCTGATAGCTGGGATAAAATTCAGGAAGCACTGAATACCGGCTATCGAAGGCGGATTATCCCTTTATGGTGGTGGTATTCAATCTCCGGAGTGGCTGTGGCTGTGGTATTACTGTTTTTCTTCCTTCAGCCTTTTCAGCAGGAAAATATTAATCCTGCAACAGCCAATCAACACAATACTCACACAAAAGTTGTAACGAAACAGCCTGTTTATGCTCAAACCAATCCGTCAGTTGAAGGTAAAATTGCAACAGTTGCTCAAAACAGTACTTTCACCACAACGAAAACAAATAAACCGGAACAGATTTCAGAGCAAAATGAGAAAACGGATGCTGAAACTTTAACTGCTGCTGAAAATAATAATTCTGATGCTACAAACAAACAGTTAAAAAGCACAGAAAAACAGGAAATTAACAAGACGAAAGAAAATGACAGGCAATTACCTGACGTAAAAGACACACGTGTACCAGATGAAAAGCAAATAGCAATGGCCGATATTCAGCCAAATGACTGGACAGACCCCGTTAAAAAAGAAAAATACGATACATGGTCTGTTAAGGCACAGATAAGCTCGGGGAGCGGAACTTCCTCCAATTCATCTGCTCCTGCTTTCAATGATTATACAGGTAAAATGGGGATTGTCAGAGCTTATACTATGAACACCTCTATCCTTACACCTAACGATTTTTCGGATCGCACCTATTATTCACCTCTGAATGCCGGCTTGAGGATTAGCAGGCAAATCAATGGAAAATTCGGCGTGGAAACCGGTCTGACCTATACCTATTTGCTTACCGGATTCAAAAGTATGAATTATGATGCTGAATTGAATTTGCATTACCTCGGAGTTCCGCTCAGTTTAGTAATGAAAATTTTGGGGAATCAGAAATGGGGTTTATACTGCTCTTCAGGTTTAACTGTCGAAAAAGGGCTGCGTTCAGTTTATATCCAGAACCAGTATTACAGCAACCAGATTATCACCACTACTGCATCGACCAACATTGAGGGCTTACAATGGTCGGTGAATGTGTCGGGTGGAGTATCGTACAGAGTTGTAAAAAATTTTGATATATATTTTGCACCGAAATTATCATATTATTTCGATAATAATCAACCGATTAGTTTGCGTACTGACCGCAAAACCTGCTTCGAAGCCGAAGGTGGATTAAGATATAACTTTTAGAATTTTAAATTGCAAATCACTTGTTGTTAAAAAGACCAAATGAATAACCTGATTAAAATATTGTGGATAATAACAGGAATAGTATTTCTGGGTAGTTGCGCTACACAGGAAATCAATTTGAAAAAGCTGGATTTAATCCCTGCCACCCGTTATTATTCTAACGATATTTTTTATGATTCAAACCAACATATTTATGGTGTATGGAAGCTGACATCAACTTCGGGTGGCTTATCAGGTAGTGGTTTTGATAAGGATTTCGATTATCTGCTACTTAAACCGAATGCCATTTTCGGGGTTGTTCGAAATGATTCCTTAATCGGGTATGGAAAATTAACGCTGCTTTCCGATAGTCCGGTGTTTTACAATAATTCTATTCATTGTAATTTCGATTTTGACCAGACAGCCGGCATCCAATTAAATAACGACCCTGAAAAATACATTTCGCTGACAAATAATGACACGTTAAATTTAACTGCTCCCTGTTGTGATCGATACAATCTTCAGTTGGTACGTCAAAACTCTGGTCTTAATTCAGTGAATCAGGGGACTTTAAAAGGAAAAATTTCTATCGGTCCGCTTTGTCCGGTTGAGACAATCCCTCCGCGTCCGGAATGTCAACCAACTGCTGAAACTTACAAAGCATGGCAAATATCTGTTTGGAACCAATCCAAAACCAGGGTAATAGTTGATTTTATGCCTGCTTTGGATGGAAATTATAGCATTCAATTGCCTGCAGGTAACTATATTGTTGATTTTAAAACGCCCAAAACTTATACAGCCGGAGGAAATAATCTTCCAAAACAAGTGACTATCAGTAAAGGAATTAATACGACCCTGGATATATCAATAGATACCGGAATCAGATAACAATTTAAATTTAGTAAAATCATGAAAAAAGTTTTTCTTCTTTTATCGGTTGCAGCAATAGCAATTAGCTGCACTACACAGATTGATCCGGTCATTCCTGTTCCAAAGGATGCCGAACCTCTTGCGTTGAAAGCAGGGATGGAAAAAAAGGTAAATCAGGACAATGATTTTGCTTTCGGTTTGCTTAAAAACACGATCACATCCACCGGCGAAACCAATGTGTTTATCTCACCATTGAGCGTGAGTATTGCATTAGGTATGGCCAGAAATGGTGCCAACGGACAAACAAAATCGGAAATAGAAACAGCACTGAAAATGAGCGATATGTCATCAAACGACATCAACGAATATTACCGGTTAATGCAGACTTCCCTGCCTGCTGTCGATCCGACCACAAAGTTGAGTATAGCCAATTCGCTATGGTACAAAACCGGATTTCCGGTGAAACAGGACTATCTGAAGGTCAATTCAGATTATTTCGGAGCATACATCAAAGCTCTGGATTTTAAACAATTATGGGCAGTGGATACAATCAATAACTGGTGTGCAAAAAAAACAAATAATCTGATTAAAAAACCTCTCGATCAAATTCCGGAAGATGCCGTTATGTACCTGGTCAATGCCATTTATTTTAAAGGTATCTGGCGGAAACATTTTGATACGAAAAACACTAAAGAGGCTGATTTCACAACCGAAGCAGGTAACAAAGTAAAAGTGAACATGATGTATCAGAAAGACACATTTGCTTATGCAGCTGATAGTTATGCTCAATACCTCGATATGCCCTATGGAAATAAAGCTTTTTCGATGACCGTTATGCTTCCGCTCGAGGGTAAAACCACCGATGATGTACTGAATAATATGAACGCAGTTTATTGGAATGACCTGCTCAACAGAATGTCAAACAAAGAAGTTGAAGTTTATATGCCTCGTTTTAAAAATCAGAATAAGTTCATTCTGAACGAACCACTTAAAAATATGGGTATGAAAACGACTTTTACAGTTAATGCCGACTTCAGGAACATAGCAGATACTGATTTGATGATTTCGAGAGTCATACATGATACTTATATCGAACTGACCGAAGAGGGAACGGAGGCGGCTGCAGTAACCATCATCGAGATTATGACTACCTCGATGCCTGTAGAACCTCCGGTAATTCCGGTTTTCAGAGTGAATAAGCCCTTTGTTTATGTAATTCGCGAAAAGAGTACAGGTGTCATTCTTTTTGCCGGAAAAACAGGGAGCGTTGAAAAATACTGATTAAAACACTGAATAAATATGGTATTGTCCCGAAGCTGTTAATGACGCGTCAACCAGAAATAAAAAATTAAATTCTAAAATGAAAACAAAATTTTTCCCGATATTATTTTTGTTGGGCTCAATCACAATGTTAAGTTCATGTAAATCAGATGAATTGACTTTGAGCGGATCCAATGAACTGATATTCGGACATTTTTACGGCGAATGCATGGGTGAAAATTGCAAAGTGTTTTATAAACTTACCGAAAATGGTTTATTGTCGGATACGAAACACAATTACCCCTCTTCAAATTCATTTTACACCGGCGATTTCACATTACTAAGTACAGCGAAATACAATGCTACTAAGGATCTGATTAATTATTTCCCTATGGAATTGCTCAACGAAAGTTCAAATGTAATAGGTCAACCCGATGTGGCTGATGGAGGTGGACTTTATATAGAGTATAATTTCAACGGCGTTCATAAGTTCTGGCTTATTGATCAGATGAAGAACAATGTGCCCGAAAAGTATCATGTTTTTATGGATAAAGTGAATGAAAAAATTCAATATCTTCTGTCACCGAATCTTTAAATAAAAACAAATCATTATTTTTTAATCAAAGCGAATGAAAAACGGTATTGACAACGATTTCGCCTGTATTTCAAATCCGGTTTTGACCGGAGTAAAAAAAGAAAATTAAAATTATGAAAACAAAGAATTTATATTTGTTGCTTTCGGTAACACTGTTCGCACTTACTTCGTGCAAAGATAGTGTTACAGAGAAGGTTACCTATAAAATTAACGAGCCGGTATATATGTCGGCCGAAAAGTTCCGAAGCTCGGTAAAGGTATCGGCTGATGCCCGCGAAATTTCAAATCCGGGAAAAATTTGTTACTACGAAGGATATCTTTATATTTCGGAACCCGGCACAGGAATTCATATCATCGACAACCGTGTACCATCCAATCCTCAGAATGTTGGTTTTATCGAGTTAGTCGGCAATGCCGATTTGGCCATTCGGAATAACATTCTATACGCCGATTCATATATCGATTTGGTATGGTTCAATGTAAGCAATCCTGCTCAGCCGTCACTCAGCGGGCGCTTGGAGAACATATTTCCGAAAGCTCTTCCCGCAATTGAAAATAATTACGGATTCGATTATGAAATGTGCTATGGTACTGCCAGACAGGAAGGTGTCATTGTAGGATGGGAACTGAAAGAACGGACGGATGATATTGAACATTACACAGGTGGGTGGTTTTTCAACTGGGGCTCTAAAGACGGCGATATTGCAAATCTGAACACTTCTTCAGGAAATTCGTCCAACAGCGTTAATGGTTCTATGTCGAGGTTTACTATTTATGCCGATCATCTGTACACTGTTTCGGAATATTATATGACGATTTTCGATTTGTCAGGTACTGAACCTCTGAAAGCCACCGAAAGTATCCCTATCGGATGGAATGTAGAAACCATATTCAGTTACAGGGACAATATGTTTCTTGGAACGCCAACCGGAATGTTGATTTACTCGGTCAGCGATCCTTTGAAGCCTGTTTATCAGTCCTCTTTATTGCATGTTTTCGGTTGCGACCCTGTGGTTGTGGACAATGATCTGGCCTATATTACCATTCACTCAGGCGATATGTGCGGACAAACCAATAACGAACTTTTAATTGTGGATGTAAGCAATGTAAAAAACCCCAAACAACTGGCATCACATAAAATGACCAACCCCAAAGGGCTCGGAATTGATAAGGGAATGTTGTTTGTTTGTGATGACGGTTTGAAAGTATATAAAATCACCACACCCGACTCGCTGATGGACAACCGCTTGCAACATTACACCGGTATGTCGGGTTTTGACCTTATACCTTTTGGGAATGTACTGATGATGATTGCTGATGACGGGCTTTATCAGTACGACTACAGTAACATAGCAAATATTAAATTAATCAGTAAACTTGTATTTAAAAAATGAAAACAAAATTTAAACTCATCATTACTTCTTTTTCAGTAGTTTTGCTTGCTGCCTGCTCGAGTTACGACCTTGAAGAAATGCCTTTGGATATACAAAATCCGGCTTACGGTACATGGACAGATACCACTACCATGCAACCCAAAGGGTATTATATAACTCAGCTTGATCTCAATTCGAACGGTTCGTTTGTTTTAGCTACTCACACCTATGGCGCCTATACCAATCAGTCGTCCATTGATTTGTCGGGCTATTCAGAACATTACGGTAATTATGTGCTGAGTTCACGCAATATTTATTTCGTTTCAAAACAATCAGTTAACTGGGATAGTTTTACAGGAGGCAATGCAGTCACAACTGTCAAAGACCTGGAGCTATTCAAATCATGCACATATACTGTTAAAAACGATACACTTGAGCTCACATATATAACTTATCCGGCCGACGCCCCGGTTACCACCAAACAAATATTTAAAAAAGCAACAAAGCAATGAAAGTCAGATTAGCTTTAGCAACAATACTTATTACTCTTTTGTCGTGCAACGATAATATACAGATAACACAACAGCGGATTTTTTTTGAAGTACATTATATCAATTATGCCTGGATGTACACGAATCAGGGTATTTTAATCGATTCGCTTGGAAATGTTTATGATTACGACCTGAATGAAACTCAGGGAAACGATTGGAAATCTGCCGGAGAAGATGGATATATCAGCAAGACTGATATGAACAGGAATTTTGCTTTTTGTAATGATATTGTTCATCGAATCAGCACCGATAGTCTGCAATATTACGTAAATAAAATTGAAGGGGCAGCCGGTGGAAAATTGAGCGGTCCCGTAGCTGTAATGGCCGATGCAGGGATAAAACAATACATCGCTTATATATACGACAAAAAGAAAAACAGTTATAAAAAGATTTTACTTTCGCAATGGGGCGATATGCAGTGTACGAACAGTTCGCCTGAAGCTTCCGAATTAAGCGCATGGTTAACAAAAATGGAGCAGTTCAAAAACAGGTCTGCCGAAAAATGACCTGAAAATAACCCGGACAAATTTTTAATCTCTCAAATAATATCAGATTTTTGCTTTCATATCCACTTTGAGCGAAATTGTTTCGGTGCCTCTCTGTATTGTTAAGCGGAGAGGCCTTTTCGAAGGCTGAATAAAATAACCTTTCACCTGAGGAAGAGTCAGACCATACACTTTCGTATTATCGATATCGATGATAACATCGCCTGTTTTAAGGCCTGCTCTGTCGGCCGGTGAGTCTTTCCACACGTTCACTACTTCAATCTGTGGAACAAAAGCAATGGACTGAGCCACTTCGATGCCTGCAATATTATAGGTAAATGGTCTCCTGAAATTGGCATTGGGCTTAAAATAGAACCGCTTATTGTAGGTATCGATGATAATATTAAATCTGTTGAGAAGCTGACTTCCGATAGTACCATCCCTGTCGGTGTTAACCATGATATCGGAAATAGAGGCTGAATCAGGAAAAACCACAATCGGATCTTTAACACATGAGTTAGCAATACAAATCTGCGGGACACGGGCAAATACACCATTTACCTCACCGTTAAGTCCGTAACCAATTCGTCCGTGAATAGATTTTTCGGGGATTGAAATTGCCTGATTGCTGAGGGTCTGAAACCATGCATTCAGCTCGGCACCGGTGTCGATAAGCATCTTTATGCTCCGACGTGTGGTGTCGGTTTCCAGCACCGAAAGCTGAATGTACATTTTCTGCTTTTCGCAGATCATGGGCATAACACCATAGTCCGCGGGTGCTTCGAAATTCTCTTTTTCATAGAATTTCAGTTTCGACCTCATATAATCTATCTCTACTATATAGTTTTGAAAAAAATCGACACCAAGTAAACCGTTGATTTTGGTCCCCGTTTGACGTGTCAGGTTGAAGGCATCCTCCTGAAGAATATATACGGGTTTATTAGGCAACTTAAATTTTCTTGATAATGAAATGGTATTATTGGTACATATATAAGCCATAAGCGATGATCCCTGTCCCAATCCCTGAAGATTAACAGTATCAGTGGCATTAATATCTATACTATCGCCTGAAAGTAATTCGGTAATAATGGTTCTTCGTACACCGGTGTCGAGTATAAACTTCAGTTTTGATGAATTGTTGATACGGGCTTCGACAACAATGTAACTCCCTGCTTTCTCAAAAGGTATGGAGATAACCGGTTTGTTTGAAGCATTCGACCGACAAACAAACGATAGAGGGAATATTAAGATGAGAAATAATAATTTCCTCATAACAACAGATTTATATGCTGCGAAGATACAAATTTTTAAATTGAAGACACAACTTTATTGTTACAAAAATGTTTGATAAATCAATAGTTTGTTCAAAATTAAACAAACGCTGTTATCAACGACTGATTTAATGCTGATAAATGTTAAATATCAGATAAATATTAAAAATCCTGAGTGAACCGGGAATAAACGGCACTAACTTTACTGCCGTCATTTTGTCGTTCAAATTAGTATTAAAAACAATAAATGAGAAAATTAATCTGCATTACAATTTTCGTTACGTTATCATTGACAATCCTGGCCTCAGTCAGGCACACCATAAGCGGAACTGTATCGGACATCACTAACGGTGAGAGTCTTGCAGGTTCAACCATACTGGTCAAAGAAATACAGGGTGTAGGTGTTAGTACAAATGCTTATGGTTATTTCTCGCTCACACTTCCTGACGGGAAATACACTCTGGTAGTTTCATATTTAGGATATAAAACTGTCGAAATTCCTGTTGTTTATTCAGAAAACAGGCAATACAATATTAAATTAAGTCCGGATGCTCAGCAACTCAGCGATTTTGAAATAAGTGCCAAAACAAAAAACAACAATATTATCTCGACTCAAATGGGTGCCGAAAAGCTCGAAGTAAAGGAAATATCAAAAATTCCGGTTCTTTTTGGTGAAGCCGACATACTGAAAACATTAAAATTAACTCCTGGAATAAAATCGGTTGGCGAAGGAAACGGCGGTATGTATGTCAGAGGCGGTAACAATTCTCAGAATCTGATACTTATGGACGAAGCTACGGTATATAATGCTGATCATTTGCTCGGGTTTTTCTCCACTTTCAACAGCGATGCCATTAAAGACATACAAATGTTCAAAGGGACTGCTTCTGCCGAATACGGAGGTCGTACTTCGTCGGTACTCGATGTAAAAATGAAAGAGGGGAACAATCAGAATTATCATGTAGGCGGAGGAATCGGGTTGATTTCGTCGAGGCTCAGTGTCGAAGGGCCAATCGTCAAGGACAAAAGCTCGTTTCTTATTTCGGGCAGGCGTACTTATGCCGATTTGTTTCTGAAACTTTCGCCGGATGAACTTATCAACAACAATCAGCTTTATTTCTACGACCTGAACATGAAAGCCAATTATATCATCAACGACAAAAACCGCCTTTATCTGTCAGGTTATTTCGGAAGGGATGTTTTCAAATTTCAGGACAGATTCGGAATAAACTGGGGAAACAGCACCGCTACACTGCGCTGGAACCATATCTGGAACGAAAAGCTATTCAGCAATACTTCGGTGATTTATTCAGATTTTGATTATAATATTGACATTTTACAGGATGCCGGATTCACGTTGAAATCAATTATTAAAAACTGGAATTTTAAACATGAATTTCAATATTATCTGAACAACAAAAACACTCTGTCATTCGGGTTGAACTCAATTTATCATACGATTATTCCCGGGCAGCTCGAACTTGCTGACAGTTCCAAAATTCAACCCCTTACACTTCAGAAAAAATATGCTCTCGATAATGCATTGTATTTCAGCAATGAATGGAAACCATTTTACAACCTTAATATCAGTTACGGATTAAGATGGTCGGTCTATCATCTTCTGGGTCCGGGCGATTTCTTTACCTATCTGAACGGACAAGTCAACAGTACCACCACTTATGCGAAAGGGCAAATCGTAAAAACGTATTCGAATATCGAACCACGATTGAACATAGCCTGGATACTGAGCGAAAGCAATTCAATTAAAACAAGTTATACGCGGAACACACAGCATTTACATCTGATTTCAAATTCGACCTCCACCATGCCTACCGATTTATGGATACCGTCGAGCAACAACGTAAAGCCGGAGATCGGCGATCAATTGTCTGTCGGATATTTTCGGAATTTTAAAAATGACAGGTATCAGTTGAGCGGCGAAATATATTACCGCTGGATGTACAATCAGATTGATCTGAAAAACGGTGCCGACATCAATGCGAATGATAAGATTGAGGGGGAATTGTTGTTTGGAAAAGGCAGGGCTTACGGAATTGAGTTATTGTTGAAGAAGAAACAGGGAAAACTGACCGGCTGGATAGGATATACCTATTCACGCACCGAAAGGCTGATCGACGGCATCAATAATAATAGGTGGTATCCGGCAAAGCAGGACATCATACACGACATTTCCGTGGTCGCTATTTACGATTTCAATAAAAAATGGTCGGCATCGGCATCCTGGGTTTTTAATACCGGTAGCGCGGTTACATTCCCGAGTGGTAAATACCTGATCAATGGCAATATACAATATTATTATACCGAACGAAACGGATACCGGATGCCCGATTATCACCGTTTGGACATAGGGGCAACCCGACTGCTGAAGAAAACCAAAAAATTCGAAAGCAGTCTCAATTTCTCGGTCTATAATGCTTACGGACATAAAAATCCATTTTCGATCGACTTTGAACAGGACGAAAATAATCCTGCCAAAACCAATGCAGTGATGACTTATTTGTTCACTTATGTTCCCTCGGTTACCTATAATTTTAAATTTTAAACTTTTATGCATTTCAGAACATCCAACACTGTAATTATTTTCATTGCATTAATGCCTTTGTTTTCGTGCAAGGAAATTATCGACATCAATACAGTCGTTGCTGAACCTCAGATAGTGGTCGAAGCCGGAATCGGCACCAACGAAACTCCGGTAGTTTATCTGACTAAAACCGTGGATATTGACAACTTAAACGAATTTCCGGCTGTCGGTAATGCAAAAATTACAATGACAGATGACAAGGGCAGAAGTGTAACACTCGTTGAATCATCACCCGGACAATACATTGGTGCCACACCCGCTTTGACCGGTAAAGTTGGTAATACATATCAACTCACTATCGAAACCGGTTCAAAAATCATTACCGCCGCAGGTACTATCCCTTCGCAGGTCAAAATGGATTCTGTTAAAATACTGAATTCAATTTACCCGGGTGGAGGAAGCCCGCTTAACAGTTCGCAAAAAGCTGATTTCTACGAAATTAAAGTTAAATATTCCGATCCTGTCAACGAAGAAAATTATTACCGGTTTGTAATATCGCTCAATGGAAAAGTGACCAGCAGCAACAATGTATATGATGACAAATGGAACAACGGCAAACAGGTGGAAACGAATCTGATTATGTACAATCCTGATATTAAAGCAGGTGACTTGATAGGAGTGGAAATGCAATGTATCGATAAAGCCGTATTTGAATATTTCAAAAGTATGCGTAACAGCAACGGTCCGCGTAATGCTTCGAGCCCGGCAAATCCTTATACCAATCTGAATGGTTCGTTGTTAGGCTTTTTTAGTGCACATACAGTCGAAAGAAGAGAGTTCAGAATTAATTAACTTATTCATTGTCAGTTTCATCATCTTTTTTTGTCAGTTCGGCTTCGCCTTTACGGTAATAGTAAATCAGTCCGAATTGCTGACATTTAACCAGCTTTGAATAAGGTTTTTCGTTTTTAAAATTAGCTTCAACCTGATTCCAGATATCAAGAATCAACACATCGGCTTTTTCGCGTAATCTTACCAGTTCTTCCCAACTGCGTGTGGTTGAACTCTGATGTAATTTCTGAGTCGATTTATATTCGTTAAATACCTCATAATGAACCTGTACCTTTGCTATTGCCGGATTGTAAATCGGTAATCCGCCATTTCGTACCCTTTCGTTTTCACCATCAATTATGTATTTTCCCCATTTAATCAACGCCGATTCGGTAGTCAAATCCGGAACTGTATGAACATTCGGGTCGAGGTGATAGAAAAGTTTGTGATCTTTTTTAATGTCGCCGCGGATGACTGCCAGATTTAGTACCTGTATGAAGTGGGATATGTAAATGCGGGCATTATGAACGATTTGCTGATATTTTTTATTGGCAGAAACCTGATTTTCAAGCATTAACTTATACTGATTCAGTTGTTTCTCGAAAAAACTTAAAAAAGTACGGGCTTCGTGAATTGTTTTGTATGACACTATCTGGTCGCCATATTCTCTTTTCTCACTTTGATGGATAGCAGTTCGTAAAGTCCTCAGACGGGCTTGATCAGTATTAGGGAGTCTTCGATACGGCATAAAAAATCACAATTTACAAATAGCTGATTGAAAAATGACAGATATCGGCCGCAAAGATATAAATTTAATCGATTCTCGACATCAATTTTTCGGCTAATTTTCTCAATTCTTGCTTTTTATTACCTGCAACGGACACTTTTTCCAGATTTGCGATGGCCTTTTCATAAAAGAAAGACATCTTGTCTTCGCAGATTTTTCGAACTCCCAGCTTGTTATAAACCGAAGTAACTCCCGAAATTTTAGCTTCAGGTGATAAAAGATGATCGTTTAAATAACTCTCCAGTTCGGTCCTGTCTGCTCCTTCGGCTAATTTGAATGCATGAATCAGCAGGTAGGTTTTTTTATTGCAGAGGATATCGCCTCCTATTTTTTTACCAAAAGTTAATTCATTACCATACACATCAAGTAAATCGTCTTTTAGTTGAAATGCCAGGCCAATGTTGATGCCGAAATCGTATAACAATTGTGCATCGGTTTCGTTGGCGCCACCGGTAATTGCACCGCACTTCAGGGCGCAGCCAAGGAGTACGGCTGTTTTGAGCCTGATCATTTCGAGATAGTCATCGCCGGTTACCATCGATTGTGATTCAAAATCCACATCATATTGTTGTCCTTCACATATTTCAATGGCGGTTGCCGAGAACAAACCGAGAATTGATTTTAAATACTTTTCGGGGACCTGTGCCACTAACTGATAAGCTGCAATTTGCATCGCGTCGCCCGAAAGGATGGCTGTGTTATCGTTCCATTTTTTATGAACAGTAGCCTGTCCGCGCCTGATATCGGCATGATCCATTATGTCATCGTGCAATAAAGTGAAATTATGAAAAACCTCGATACCCAATGCAAGCGGAATGGAAGGCGCAATGTCATCTGTAAAAAGATTACAGGCCATTAACGACAAAACAGGTCTTACACGTTTTCCACCCAACGAAAGCACATATTGAATCGGCGAATAGAGTCCCCGGGGTTCTTTTGTCCAGTCTAATTTTGAAATTTCATCACTGATTATTTCATTTATCTCGTTGAATGTTTTCATTTGGTACTAATTAATAATTTGTCAGTCAAATTCATTTTCAATAATGTCGGTCATCACATCTTTAATATCGATACCGGCAGCCCGTACCTGCTGAGGTATAAAACTGGTTGGAGTCATGCCGGGAGTTGTATTGACTTCGAGAAGCTGAATGGTAGAGTTGGCTGAAATGATATAATCAATCCGTACAATGCCTTTACATCCGAGAATGTCGTAAATGGTTGAAGTAAGTTGCTGAACTTTGGTAGTTAGTTCGTCGCTTATTCTGGCCGGAGTAATTTCGTCTGATTCACCTTTGTATTTGGCGTCGAAATCGAAAAACTCATTTTTCGGAACTACCTCGGTGATGGGGAAAACCACTGTTTTGTGTTTGGTTTTATACATTCCGCAGGTTATTTCAGTGCCCTGCATAAAAGCTTCGATCAGTACTTCATTTCCTTCACCGAATGCCTTAGCTATGGCCGGATGCAACTGTTCGGCTGTTTTTACTTTGGATACTCCAAAGCTACTGCCACCTACATTAGGTTTAACAAAGCAGGGTAGGCCTGTCATGCCGAGAATTTCGTTCTCATTGACCTGATCGGTTTTTCGCAGTACCACCGAATTTGCCACATTGACACCAAAACTCTTTAAATACTGATTGCAGGTGAATTTATTGAAGGTAATGGCTGCTGCCAAAACGCCGCAACTCGAATATGGTAAACCTATCAGTTCAAAATAGCCCTGAAGTATGCCGTTTTCACCCGGAGTACCGTGAATGGTAATGTAGGCAAAGTCGAATTTAATTTTTGTTCCCTGACATGTAAAACTGAAGTCGTTTTTATCAATATCGGTTTTTACATTATCCTGACATTCAACCTCCCATTTCTGACCAACTATAGTGACAATGTAAAGCTGATAAACATCTTTATCGATAAATGAATACAGTCCGGCAGCACTCTTTAGTGAAACCACTACTTCGGACGAATCGCCACCGGCAACAATTGCAATATTTCGTTTCATAACCATGAATTCTTCCTTTGAGGAAGTGATAATTTATTTTTTTTTGAAAATTCTACAAATCCAAATGTTCTTTGGCATACGATCGCCACATTTCTATCAGTTCCTTCATGTCATCAGGTAAATCGCTGTCGAAGTGCATATATTCGCCGGTTACCGGATGAACAAAACCAAGTGTCTTGGCGTGTAAAGCCTGACGCGGACAGGTGTAAAAACAGTTTTTTACAAAAAGTTTGTAATAGGCAGAAGTGGATCCCCTGAGAATGACATTCCCTCCGTATCGTTCATCGTTGAACAGTGTGTGGCCGATATGTTTCATGTGAACCCTTATCTGATGTGTCCTTCCGGTTTCAAGCCGGCATTCCACCAGGGTTACAAACCCAAAACGTTCGATGACCTTATAATGGGTAACTGCATGCTTTGCAAGCGGATTCTCACCTTCGGGAAAAACGGTAAACATCATTCTGTCGCGCGGATCACGGGCCAGAGCCCCAATGATTGTGCCTTCATTCTCTTTTACGTTTCCCCAAACCAGAGCATGATACCTGCGTTGGGTGGTTTTGTCAAAAAACTGTTTGCCGAGATGCGCTTTGGCGTATTCGGTCTTAGCTATCAGCAATAATCCGGAAGTGTCCTTATCGATGCGATGTACCAGTCCGATGCGTGAATCGTTGGGGTCGAAACCCGGAAGGTCACGCAAATGATATGCTATAGCATTGAGCAGTGTTCCGTCGAAATTACCAAAACCGGGATGAACTACCAGCCCCGGCTGTTTATTGACCAGGATAATATCATCATCTTCATACACAATATTAATTGGTATATCCTGAGGTATAATTTCAAACTGATTCGGAGGATAAGCCAGATGAATGGTAATAATATCGAATGGTTTGATGCGGTAGCTCGATTTTACAGGTTTATCGTTGACCCTAATATTTCCGGCATCGGCAGCTTCCTGAATACGGTTACGGGATATGCCGGCCATGGTGTTCACCAGGTACTTGTCGATACGAACCATGGTCTGACCCTTATCGACAACAAACCGGAAATGCTCAAAATATTCCTGCTCAGGTAAAATTTCGGCATATTCATCATCTTCTATCTGTTCGGTATATTCTTCGCTCACGTTTTTACAGTTTGTTTTTCAGGTAATTCAAATTATGTTTCGGTTTTAAATCATATCAGAAAAATTGTTCTTCATCCTCTTTTTTATTGGCATCGTCTTCATCAAACACTTTGTTTAGCAGCGATTTATCTTTCGACATCCAAACATCAATGCGTGTCCCGGTGGGTACCGATTGTCCGGCCGCCGGTCGTTGACGATAAATGACATATTCGGCTTCATTGCCTGCCGGCTCCACATCGTATTCCACAGCGCCAATTACCATCGAACCTTCGAGTGCTTTGTCTTTTCCTTCATCCAGCCCCAGCCCTTTGAGCGCCGGGACCAGCGATTCGGTATCACCTAAACCGCTACCTACCACCAATACCAACGAACTGCCTTCGGGAACACGCATACCGGCACTGATATTTCTGCCCCTGTATTTTACCGCAATAACCAGATCCTTATATTCGGAAGGTGAATATTCCACACTGCTGACACTTAATCCGATGGACTTAAGCATGGCATCGGCCTGCCGGTACGAAACATCATTGACATCCGGAACAGGAACTTTGTGAACCTGGCGTGAATTAATGATCAGATAAATCGGACGATTACGTTTTACTGTAGCATTTACACCCGGAATTTGATCAATTATGGTACCCAGCTTTTTATCACTGACAAAAACCGAATCAATTACCTGAGTGTATAATCCGTGGTTTTTTAATAATTGTTCCGCTTCCTCCACGTACAATCCCCTTAAGTCGGGCACTGTCTCCGATTCGCCGTGATGTGTATAAAAATCGATAGCGATGAGGGTTAACCATGCTAATGCTATAAAAATGATTGTGGCAAGAATTACTCTTTTCAGGATAAATCCGCCAAAACTGTTTTTCCAAAAACTTTTTAAATCCATAATTATTAATGAATTATATGCTGTATTCTGACATAAAAAAAGATTCCGCAGCGCTGCAACTCAGTAAACAAAGTTTGAAGTCAAAGCCGGAATGCAGGTGAGTTGCCGCGAAAAGAACGGGAACCATAATGAAACTTTTGCCAAAAATAATCAATTTATTGCGTACTATCAGGATATTAAACAAAAAAAGTAAAAACCTCAATTGAAGTTTTTACTTTTTTATATCGTTTACAGTAAAATCGTTAGGATTTGTGACGTCCTTCGTCGGCAACGGTAAGTTTTGCTCTGCCTTTAGCGCGACGCGATGCTAATACCCGGCGACCGTTGGCAGTTGCCATTCTTTCACGGAATCCGTGTTTGTTTCTTCTTTTTCTTTGCGAAGGTTGGAATGTCCTTTTCATTGCTTATGATGTTTTTATTGTTATTTTCGGTTTTCGAATTCGGACTGCAAAAATAGTTGTTTTTTTTGAACTGACAAATTGTTGATAACTTTTTCTTTGTGTTTTTAGTCAAACAAAACAAAAATAAATTGATTTTTCATGCAAATAGTTTGATTCAGAATAAAATGCACCATGGGTATTCCTGGTTTTATAATCATTAATTTACAGTGTATTTTAATTTTCAGTTACTTTTCTCTTTCATGAATTTTGCTTTTTGTATAATCGGGATAAAATTGGCTTTAATTAACTACTTTTGCACCATTAATTTTGAAGTAAATATATGAACGAAAGTTTATCCGGTTACGAAATTGAGTCAGACGATTATCGTGTTTATTGTGAGCAGATTGAACCACTGTTATCTAATGAATCATTCACTCTGGTATTTTTGCACGATTCGTGGGGATGTGTCGGGATGTGGGGCGATTTCCCGCTGACTATTTGCCGTTTGTTACATCTCAGCGGCTTTGCTTACGACAGACGAGGTTACGGAAAATCATCGGCATTTGCCATTTCGCAGCGCGATGAATTTTATCTTCATCATGAGGCATATCAGCTTATCAAAATACTCGACACAGCTGATATTCAGAATGTTGTTCTTTACGGACACAGTGACGGGGCCACTATTGCGTTGATTGCAGCTTCACTCTTTCCTTCACGAGTGAAAGGATTAATACTCGAAGGGCCACACAGTTTTATTGAAGATTCGGGAAAAGCAGCTGTGCTCGAAACCCGCGAACGGGCCAGGGAAACCAATTTACTGATGAGCCTTGAGAAATATCACGGCAGTAAAACTTCCGAACTGTTTCGCCTTTGGCACGAGACATGGCTGAGCGATTATTTTGCTCAATGGTCTATCGTTGATTTACTCAAAAACATACAATGTCCGGTTTTGGCTTTTCAGGGCGAAAACGATGAATTCGGGTCAGTCGCTCAGCTGGAAATTCTCCGAAAGGAAATAAAAACAGCTGTCACTATACATGAAATACCCAATGCAGCGCATACGCCCCGCAAAGAGGCAGCTAAACTTACATTGGATATGATTAAAGACTGGTATACAACAACTTATAAGTCGTAATTCAACATCTGAGTATTATTCTTTCACTGCTATCAGCATAAACTGTTCGTATTCCGACATGACACCCGGAACACGTTCGCGTTTCAACACATTGTAGGTTTTGGCCGAAAGTACTTTGAATCCGGCATTTGTAAATTTTACAGTTAAATCGTCAGTGTCGAAACCTTTGTGCGGAATTGGTTCGAAATGATGAAACGAGCCATCTTCGCTCCTGATATCGCCTATAACGACTGTGGCACCTGTTTTTGTTATTTTGAAAAGATGATTCAATGCAGCCTGTGAATCAGGCACATGATAAAAGGCCATGCACGAAAAAACGAAATCTATGTCCTGCTTTGTATATTCAAATATTTCGCCGTGCACAATTTCGACCGGCTCATCACCTTTGAGCTTTTGGCGTAATACGCCCAGCATCGCTTCCGAAGTGTCTTCCATGACCAGCGAATCCACTAAAGGCAAAATCTGTAATCCAACCAAACCTGTTCCGGCACCGAGTTCAAAAGCCTTCCAGCTTTGTTGAGGTTGAACTTTCTGAAGCATGGCAGCAACAAAAGCATCGGTCATTGCTATTTTCGAAGGCTGATCCCAATCGGCTGCCTTGTGTGAGAAATTATCAGTCATATATTTATGTTTGAATTTTTGATTTTTGTGTCCCGTTTGCAGGTGAATAACCGGCTATCGGGATGTTAAACAAAATATATAAGGAATTGTTTGTCACAGTTTCAATTTTTGCCTTAATAGTTTGTAGCCGGCCTGACTTACTTTAATTTGATGTCCGTTTTTAAGCGTTAATTGCTGATTTTGCTTTTCGTATAACTCTATGCGTGAAATAGCTTCGACATTGACAAGGCACGAACGGTGAACTCTGACAAAAAGATTTACAGGCAGATGCTCCGAAAAATATTTCATGGTTTGTTCTTTCAGATATTTACCGGTCAGTGTGTAAATATGTACATAATCGCCATCTGCCTGAATATAAACAATTTCGGGTACGAGAATGACATGAATTTTCTGACCCGATTTAACGGCTATACGTTCCAGAATTTCGTTTTCAGTTGTATTTTCGACAGCGATGGTCTCCTCAGGCGAATTATTTTCACTTAATTCAACCATCTCTTTTTCTTCTTTCTCTTCTTTCTCTTCAAATTTTTGATTGTAATGAAAATACTGCACTAATGAAATATATACCAGTAAAAGAATAAATGCTTTCAATGGTAAAAATGACATCAGAGCATTCTGTACTTCTTCTCCAAGCAAAAATTCAAAGCCATAAACACCGCCAATGCTGAGTCCGATGGAAAGAACCGCTAAAGCGATATAATTGACCGAACGTTGAAAAAGCGAAAGAGCATTAAAGTTACCAAAGCGGACAACTCCCCAAAGCAATAAACCAATGATGGCAAAAAGTGCAGATTGAACGAATGTATCTGCAAAAACTAATGAAACAGGCAAACTGGTTAAAAACAGCATGGTCGAAGCCTGCAGTACCGCAAACAAACTCCATCCTATGGCGTATTGCCATAATCCGGAGTTGTTGTTAAAATAAATTTGTAGCATTTTTCGGGTCGTTCAAATGAGTGAATAGTCTGTTTCTGAATTCTTTTATTACTAATCCCTCAACTCTCCGCCACCAAACACACAAGCCCCCGTAATAATTAATTTACGCGAATTGTCAATGCTGTCTGTTTTGAACCGTTTGTCCTCGAATCCTCCAAATACAGCATCTATATGAGTCTCAACCAACCATTCGGAAGGTACGATTATAGTAACCCCACCGAATACGGCATTCATATCGATGATGGTATCACCTTCAGGGAGACTGGTTTTACGCAAATCGAGTGTAATTCCGCCAAATACAGCATTCAGTTCGCCACCCTTAAATTCCGGATCGAGCACTATATGTTCGCCCGAACCAAACACACTGTTTTTCGAAAATCCACTGCCTGAATGTTGGGCATGATAATATTTTTCGTGACGGTGATGTCTGTCATGAAAATTGGAAAATCCCCAGTCTCTGCCAAATAATCTGCTGTAAATGATAAGTCCACCGGCAATGATTAACAACAGAGGCCAGAAAGAATGTGTGAAATTAGCATCTACCCCCGGAAAATAACCGGGATATACCGATATAATTCTGGGAATCAGAAAAAAGATACCGATAATCATTAAAATAGTGCCTGAGAGATTGTGCCTTCTCAGAAAATTACTTACCCCGATTACTATCAGTAACATAGGCCATGAGATAAGAATACTCTTTGTTTCGTTGGATATAATTCCAAAATTAACACCTAAAAACACCAAACCAATGGACATCAATATTAGTCCAAATCCTAATCCTTTTGTGTATCCCGAACGAATCGGGTTTTTTGTTTCGTTTTCCATAAAAATGTTTTTTTAAATTGATGCTGCAAATATAGATGTATTTAGTGGCAGGCTTCAAGCAAAAATCGACAAAATACCACCAATTTCACGACAAACAAGCTGAAATTATGGTTTTGAATATTGTGTTTTAACGAAAAAAGCTGACGAAACTGCTTTTTTATTGCAAATCAAAATGAAGTGAAAATAAAGTAAATGCGGAAGTAATTGCTGTTTGTATTGAAACACAAACAACGCAAAGCCACAAAATTCAGACCTTTACCAACAAGTAAACCGCAGGATTACAATTGGTTAATAAACCTCGTTTTCAGCCTTTGCGTTGTATGTGTTATTATTTCGGAATATGATTCTGGTAGTGCAATTTTATAAACATTGCTTATATTCTGAGAAGATTATTTCTTATCTCTCAATAAATCACGGATTTCAGTAAGCAACAACTCTTCCTTTGAAGGTGCAGGCGGAGCTGCAGGTACAGGTGTTTCTTCTTTCTTCCTGCTCAGTCTGTTCATTGCTTTAATAAACAGAAAAATGGCAAATGCGACGATGATAAAATCAAAAGTAACCTGTATAAAATTGCCGTAATTGAGTGTGACGGCTGCTTTCTGAACACCATCCACCACTTCGGCTCCTTTCATTTCCCATTTCAGTTCAGTGAAATTTACTCCACCAACCAATAACCCGATAGGTGGCATAATGACATCGGCTACCAGCGAAGCTACAATTTTACCGAATGCACCTCCGATGATTACACCCACTGCCAAATCGATGACATTACCACGCATTGCAAAATCTTTAAATTCTTTCAGTAATCCCATAAAAGTAAAGTTTTAATTGTTAGACATGATTGATCGTAAAATTCAATTTTATGCAAAGTTATAAATTCGGTATTTATATGCAATTTTTTTGTTGTTTTTTTCGTCAGTGACGCTATTGATATAATAAAAGAATCACAGACCTGCGGTCATATACCTGTTTTAATGAATCCGGGACAATATCTTACACTTTATCAATAAATAGCTGCGAATCCTTTTATAATTGACAAAAAAGTAGTACTTTTGCGGCAAAATTATCAATCAATAAATTATCAATCAATATGGTACATTATTCTGAACTTGGATTGGTCAATACCAACGACTTATTCAAAAAAGCAATCGAAGGCAAATATGCGATTCCTGCTTTTAATTTTAATAATATGGAACAAATGCAGGCTATTATAGCTGCATGTGTCGAAACAAAATCACCTGTAATTCTTCAGGTATCGAGCGGAGCACGCAAATACGCCAATCAGACTTTGTTACGCTACATGGCTCAGGGAGCTGTAGAGTATGCCAAGGAACTGGGTTGTAACATTCCGGTGGTATTGCACCTCGATCACGGCGACAGTTTTGAACTCTGCAAAAGCTGTATTGATTCAGGCTTTTCATCAGTAATGATTGACGGTTCGCATCTTCCTTATGAAGAAAATATTGCACTTACCAAAAAAGTGGTGGAATATGCACATTCACACAATGTAAGTGTCGAAGGCGAACTTGGCGTTCTGGCCGGTGTTGAGGACGACGTGGTTGCCGAACATCACACCTATACACAACCCGAAGAAGTGGTTGATTTTGTAACCCGTACATGTGTTGATTCTTTAGCAATATCTATAGGTACTTCGCACGGAGCCAACAAATTTACTCCTGCTCAGTGTACCCGCGACGAAAACGGTATTTTAATTCCGCCTCCGTTGCGTTTTGATATTCTTGAGGAAATTGAAAAACAAATTCCCGGTTTTCCTATCGTTTTGCATGGTTCTTCTTCCGTACCTCAGGAATATGTAGCAACAATAAATAAATATGGCGGTGCTTTAAAAGATTCAATCGGAATTCCCGAAGAGCAATTGCGTCGCGCAGCTGCATCGGCAGTTTGTAAAATCAACATCGACTCCGATGGTCGATTGGCTATGACAGCTGCTATCCGCGAGATTATGGCTACAAAACCTGCAGAATTTGACCCACGCAAGTACCTTGGCCCTGCCCGCGAAGAACTTAAAAAACTGTATGCTCACAAAACGGTAAACGTATTAGGCAGCGCAGGTAAAGCATAAACGGAAATATAATTTTTTTCGTTCAGCTTCTTTTCTATTATTCAGGCTTTCCGGCATTTCCGGAAAGCCTGTTTTTTTTCAAAGTTAGCCGTTTTTTTTCAACCATGTTCTGAAATGCCGCTGTTCAGGCATTTTTTTGGAAATAAAATCTGCTTTAACCTAAGGTTGAAGAACGAACCAAACCCGATAACATTTGTTTTAGATTCAAAATTCAGCTAACTTTGCAATTCAAATATTGACAGAATTTTTTTCAGATTCAAATCGTAACTTATTTTAAACAAAATGGAATTAGGAATAGGCTTTTGGTTAGGTTTCTTTGGCTTCGTGGTGATAATGCTTACGCTTGATTTATTCGTTTTTCACAAGAAAAACGAGGTGATTAAAGTAAAATCGGCACTTCTCTGGAGTTTGTTCTGGATCGGTCTGGCTATGGCATTTAATGCAGCAATTTATTTTGTTGTCGGTCATATCAATATTTTCAATCTCGAAACCGCGGAAGCATTCAGGCTGGCCAAAACCAAATCGCTTGAATTTCTGACAGCTTATCTGATCGAAGAATCATTAAGTGTCGACAATCTTTTTGTTTTTTTACTGATTTTCGGATTTTTCAGGATTGAGCCAAAGTATCAGCATCAGATTTTATTCTGGGGAATTATCGGGGCTGTGGTAATGAGGGCATTGTTTATCTTTGCCGGAGTGGCCATCATCAATCAGTTTGCATGGGTAATGTATATCTTTGGTATTTTCCTGATTTATACAGGCATACACATGGCTTTCGAGAAGGATGACAAAGAAGATTTTAATCCGGAAAAGAATATAGTAATCAGGGTATTCCGCAAAATCATGCCTGTTACTCACGATTTGTCGGTACCGCATTTTTTTGTCAGGAAAGAAAAAATTCTTTATGCAACACCTTTTTTCATTGCTTTGCTGATGATTGAGGTTTCTGATCTGATTTTTGCTGTCGATTCCATACCGGCGGTTTTATCAGTTTCCAAAGATGTGTTTATTGTTTATACTTCGAACATTTTCGCCATACTTGGACTTCGTTCAATTTATTTTGCACTGAGTGGAATCATGGAGTATTTCTATTATCTGAAATATGCACTTTCAGGAATTTTATCGTTCATAGGTATCAAGATGTGCGCCAACGAACTTGCGACTGAGCTCGGTTCGTCATTCCACATCAGTAATCTGCTCTCACTCGGTGTGATAGTAAGTTTTCTCAGTATTTCTATTTTATTTTCGATAATTCTGAAATCAAAAAACAAATAAGACGTTCTTTTCAAATTTGATTTTCGGGGTCAGATATTGTTCTGCTATATTAAAAAAATCAGGGCTTCACTTTGGGTGAAGCCCTGATTTTATATACTTTAACCGAATAAGGTTTTAATAAAACCGAAAAACTGATGCTGCTTTATTTGATATCGCCTTCTGCAATCAGATATTCAGCAATCTGCACTGCGTTGAGGGCAGCACCTTTCTTGATTTGATCGCTAACACACCAGAATGTAATGCCGTTGGGATTCGAAAGATCTTTACGTATACGACCTACATGAACAGGGTCTTTGCCCGAAAGGAATAAAGGCATCGGATATAGTTTTTCGGACGGATTATCCATAACCACCACACCCGGAGCATTTTCAAATGCTTCACGAACTTCACCGACAGTCAACGGACGTTCTGTTTCTGCCCACACACTCTCGGAATGAGCGCGTAATGCCGGAACTCTTACACACATGGCACTGACTTCGACGTCCGAATGCATGATTTTACGGGTTTCGTGATACATTTTCATTTCTTCCTTGGTATAACCGTTTTCGGTGAAAACGTCAATTTGGGGAATGAGGTTATATGCCAGCTGATAAGCAAATTTACTGACTGTTGCTTTTTCGTCTGCCAGCACCTGACGATACTGCAAATCCAGCTCATCCATAGCAGCAGCACCGGCACCCGAAGCTGCCTGATAGGTTGATACATGTACGCGTTTGATGTGCGAAAGGTTTTCTATGGCTTTAAGTGCCACAACCATTTGAATGGTAGTACAGTTGGGATTGGCAATAATGCCGCGTGGTCTGATTTTGGCATCAGCAGCATTTACTTCGGGTACAACCAGCGGAATATCTGCATCCATGCGGAAAGCCGAAGAATTATCAATCATAACTGCTCCGTATTTAGTAATATCAAAAGCAAATTCTTTCGAAATACCGGCACCTGCTGAGGTGAAAACGATGTCAAAATCCTTGAAATCGTCGCCATGTTTCAATTCTTTAACTGTAATTCTTTTGTTATTGAATTCATAAACACTACCCGCACTACGCGACGAACCAAAAAGGCTGAGTTCAGTCAACGGGAAATTCCGTTCGGCCAGAACACGCAGGAATTCCTGACCTACTGCTCCGCTTGCACCTACAATTGCTACTTTCATTTTTTCAATTTTTTGTCCCTTCACTGACTTTTTTTTCTTATAAAGGGAAAGTTATAATTATTTTTTTTGTTTTATTGTTAATTGTTTATACCTTTGTGTTACCTAAAGCAGGATAAATATAAATTATCCGTAACAAAGTGCAAAAATAATTCATTTTAATAGAATTAGCAACATTATGAAATCACATCTTCTGTTTTTTACAATTTTTGTTCCCGTTTTTTTGTTTGCCCAAATCAATGAGTCATTCACTGATGGAAACTTTACCGCCAATCCGGTATGGACAGGTAATACACAAAATTTTAAAGTAAACACTTCCGGACAACTTCAGTCCTGTGCACAGTCCACATCTGTATCAGCTCTTTTTACACCTTCGGTTTCATTTATAAATGCAGAATGGAATTGCTGGGTAAAAATCAATTACAGCACCTCATCATCCAATTATGCAGCCATTTACATTTCGAGCGATACCGACAGTATTTCAAACGGATGTAATGCTTATTATGTTCAGATTGGCGGTACAAATGATGAAGTTTCACTCTTTGTACAACAGGGAACCAAAAAGACAAAAATCATTGATGGAGCTGATAAACGAACTGACGGTAATCCGTTGGAAATCAACATAAAAGTAACGCGCGACGCAAACGGCAATTTTGAGCTATACAGCAAATTGCCCAATGAATCAAACTTTGTGTCAGAGGGAAAAACTCAAAATCAGCTAATTACCGAATCGCAGTTTTTTGGTCTCGTATATTCAAACACATCTACTACGGGCAATGCCTATCTGTTCGACGACATTAAGGTAACCGGCGATAAAGCCGAAGATAAAGTGCCTCCACACTGGGAAAGCATAAGTATAACAGCAGCACGCAATCTTCAGATCTCTTTCAGCGAAAAAATGAATTTTGAAAATGCATCATTCCGGATTGACAACGGAATGGAAAATCCGCGGTCTGTTACAGTTTCGCAGAACAGGAAAGAAGCTGTTCTCGGCTTCAATACTGATTTTCAGAAAGGCATTAAGTATACGCTCACTATTTCAGGCCTTACTGATTTATCAGGTAATGAACCAGCCGAAACATCGGGATGGACAGGTATACGTGAGACTGCACTTCCGGGAGATATTGTCTGGAACGAAATTATGTTCGAAAATCCGGTCAGTTCGGTTGAATATATCGAAATATGTAATCAATCGGATAAAGTGATTGACCTCACCGGCAAAGAGTTTGCAACCCGCAAGTCTGACGGTACGCTCAATCCGCCAATCAGGTTTCCGGCTTCACTGCTGATAGCACCACAGAGCTACCTTGCTTTTTGTTCAGATCCCGACTCGCTGCGAAACTTTTACACTCTGACCAACAATGGCAGCATTATAAAAACTTCATGGACGGCACTGAATAACGAAACGGCCACGCTGGTACTTTGCAACGAAAGTCAGGATACTGTTTATGATGAGATAACCTATCATGTAAAGTGGCATAATGTGGTAATAAAAAACCCTAAGGGAGTTGCAATAGAAAAAATCAATCCTGCTTTACCGTCAGCTGATGCTGCTTCATGGCATTCGGCTGCTTCGGTGGTGAAATACGGTACTCCCGGATATGAAAATTCACAATTCAGAGCAATAAACAGCCCTGATATTCCGGATGGACAAACAGTGTGGGTGGAACCTGCCTCTTTTTCGCCTGATAACGATGGAGTTGACGATTTGTGTTTTATCCGTTACAAATTTAACACTACAGGTAATTCAGGCAATGTGTTGATATTAAATGCCGTAGGAACAAAAGTGGCAGCTCCTGCAACGGCTGTAGTTTTACAATCCGAAGGTTTTATAAGCTGGGATGGCAAAACAGACAAAGGGAATGTAGCCAACCCCGGAATTTATGTAGTTTATTTTGAGATATTTAATCCTGAAACAGGATTCAAAAAAACAAAAAAAATACCGGTTGTCGTAACATTGAGATAATTTTGATAAATTAACAACCTATTATCCAATAAATCAGCTATCTTTGCAGTCGTTTTTTGTTGCCCCTATTCCCCCTGAGGGGGTCATAAAAACCAATGTATTAATCAATAAAATATCCTCTATGGAGGTCAGGGGTCTTTTTTTTATGGAAAAAATAAGTTACGCACTGGGGTTAAGTCTGGGAAATAATTTACTTAGCAGTGGAATAAAACAACTTGACGTTGCCAAACTGGCAAAAGGAATTCAGGATGTATTGGAACAAAACCAACCTGAAATCAGCTATCAGGAAGCACAACAGGTCATCAATGAATTTTTCGGTGCTCTTCAGGCCAAAGCAAATGAGAGCGTAATTGCCGAAGGAAAGAAATTTTTAGCCGAAAATGCCAAACGCGAAGGAGTAGTGACACTTCCGAGTGGTCTGCAATACGAAGTTATTACAAGCGGAACGGGAGTAAAACCTCAGGCAAGCGATACAGTAAAGGTACATTATCACGGAACTCTGATCGATGGAAAAGTATTCGACAGTTCGGTCAGCAGAGGCGAACCGGCAACTTTCGGTGTAACTCAGGTTATCAGCGGATGGGTGGAAGCACTTCAGTTAATGCCTGTTGGCTCGAAATGGAAATTGTTCATTCCTTCCGGTCTTGCTTACGGAGCACAGGGTGCAGGTCAGGCAATTGCTCCGCACAGTACACTTATATTCGAAGTTGAATTACTGGATATCATTTAAACAACATATCATACCGATTCATTATTAAACAGTTATTAAATTATAGATGAAATGAAAAAAACGATTTTAGTGCTCATGGCATTTAGCATTGTGCTTGTTTCGGCTGATGCAAAAAAGAAAAAAGAAAATGCAACCACCGTACCTGTTGTTCAAAAGGTATTTGCCAACGAAGTTGATTCGATGAGTTATGCTCTCGGGATGGCCGTTGGTGCCGATTTTGGGAAAAATCTGTCATCGATACCCGGAGGAAAATCAAATATTGATTTGTTGATCAAAGGATTTTCAACCGCACTAAAGGGCGACTCTACACTAATGACTAAAGAAGTTGCCAACGAATATTTTAAAAACTATATAGCTAAAGCTCAAACAAAGGATGCTGAAGCTAAAAAACTTCAGGGTGAGAAATTTTTATCCGGGAACATGACAGCCGAAGGCGTTACTGCTACCCCATCAGGCCTGCAATACAAAGTACTGGTTGCTGCCGAAGGCAAAAAACCGCTTGCTCAGGACACAGTAAAAGTGCATTATACCGGAACTCTGATTGATGGTACCAAATTCGACAGCTCCATCGACAGAGGAGAACCGATTGAATTTCCACTCAATCAGGTAATCAAGGGATGGACCGAAGGTGTTCAGTTGATGTCGGTAGGTTCAAAATATAAATTCTTCGTTCCTTATAACCTCGGTTATGGCGATAAGGGAGCCGGCGGAGTAATACCTCCTTATGCAACACTGATTTTTGAAGTCGAATTGCTCGGCATTAAACCCTATGTAGAACCAAAACCGGCTATCGAAGTGAGCGATGTTGTTAAAAGTGATACAAAAAAAACAAATGCCACACTAAAAGCAAAATCAACCAAAAAAAAATAAATTATAACACAAATATTAATTAACAATCAAATGAAAAAACAAAGTATTTTTACAATTGTAGCCATGGTTGCTATCTTCGTTATGACTTCGTGCAACAGTTACGAAGCTAAAAAAGTAAGCCTGAGCAACCAGAATGATAGTTTAAACTATGCATTAGGTCTTGCCAATGGCGATGGCATTAAAAGCTATTATTTACAAAAAGATTCGACCGACAAACCAATCAAAGCTTTGATGAAAGCAATTGATGAAGCTTACAAATCAGATGTGAACAAAGATGAAATGTACAAATTAGGAGTACAAATCGGTAATTCATTCAGCCAGCAGAAGAAAAAAGGTTTGATGGGCGATTCAACATTAGTATTCAACGACAAACTGGTAAAACAGGGATTAATCAATGCATTGAATGGCGACAAAGAAGGAATGACTTCGGCTCAGGCAGAAGAATACATCCGTAAAGTGATGATGGAACTTCAACAAAAGAAAATGGGTCAGCAGGCTCCTCAACAGGCTCCTCAACAGGCTCCGGCTCAGCAGGATTCAATTTCAAAATAAGAATTAGTATATTAATGATTAAATAAGAAATCAAAAATGAAAAAACTGAATATATTTTTCGCAGTAGCATTGATGACTGCTTTTATTTTTACTTCATGCGATAGTAACAAAGTAAAATTACCAACGCTGAAAACCCAGATTGACAGTTTGAATTACGCTTTCGGGGTAGCCAATGGTAACGGAATCAAACAATATTACTTAGCCAAGGACAGCGCCAACGCCGATTCTGTTAAAATTAAAATTGCTTCATTGCTTCAGGGTCTGAAAGACGGTTTGAAAAGCGGAGGCAACTCATCTAATCCCGAATTGACCGAATTAGGTAAAAACATCGGATCATCACTCAAACAACAAACAAAATCAGGTTTGCTCGGCGATTCAACTCTTAAGGTTGATATCGATCTGATTAAACAGGGACTTGTAAACGGACTGAAAGGTTCAAAAATTCAGATGGCTCCAACTGAAGCTCAAATGTATCTTCAAACCACAATGCAGAAATTGCAGGACGCTAAAATGCAGAAAGAATTTGGCGCTAACAAAGCTGCAGGTGAAAAATTCCTTGCCGAAAACAAATCCAAAGCCGGAGTTGTAACAACTGCAAGCGGTTTGCAATACGAAGTGATTAAAAAAGGAAACGGTCCTGTTCCAACTGAAACAAGCCGCGTAAAAGTTCATTACCACGGTACATTGATCGACGGAACTGTATTTGATAGTTCGGTTAATCGTGGCGAACCTGCAGTATTCGGAGTAAATCAGGTAATCAAAGGCTGGACTGAAGGATTACAATTGATGCCGGTTGGTTCAAAATATAAATTCTATATTCCACAGGAACTGGCTTATGGTGCTCAAAATCAGGGAACCATCAAACCATTTTCAGTATTGATTTTCGAAGTTGAATTACTCTCTATCGAAAAATAAAAGCATTTGAATTTATTTTCAGAACATTTCAAAAGCCGGGGTAACATACTCCGGCTTTTTTCATAAAGAAAGTAAAATTGGTAAATTCTGTTGTTTTTATGTCATATTTCTTTAAAATTTGCTCAAAACATTCAAAAAGTCAATTATTTTCTTTAATTTTGCCAGCCAATTAAAAAGGTTAACAAAATAAGTATGGAAAAAATAGATAAATTAGATCGGAAGATTTTGCGGATTATCACTCAAAATGCACGTATGCCTTTCAAAGATGTAGCTGAGGAATGCGGAGTTTCGCGCGCAGCCATTCATCAACGTGTTCAGCGACTGATTGATATGGACGTTATTACAGGCTCGGGCTACAATGTAAACCCCAAAATGCTGGGCTTTCAAATGTGTGTTTATATCGGAATTACTCTCGAACGTGGCTCGATGTACAAAGAAGTGGTGGAAGAACTCGAAAAAATCCCTGAAATCGTAGAATCGCAGTACACACTCGGACATTACACTATACTTATTAAGCTCTATGCAAAAAATGACGAACATTTGATGGAGTTGCTCAACGGAAGAATTCAGGAAATCCCCGGAGTTGCTTCGACCGAGACACTTACATCGCTCGATCAGAGAATCAAACGCACGGTTCCGATAGAGTAAATAAACCCGCTGAAACAGCAGGATATTTTTTAAAATTTCACAGTTAAATCATTCAGTTACAAAAAGAAATTCAGGTTTTTTATGTCGTCATTGGCGATAAGAGTGCCGGAATTTAGATAGATATGGAAACAGTAGTCAGTGGTATCAGACCAACAGGAAACCTTCACTTAGGAAATTATTTCGGAGCGTTACGCAATTTTATCGATATGCAGAATGAGCACAATTGTTATTTCTTTATTGCCGATTATCATTCGCTTACAACGCATCCGACTCCTCAGGATTTGCACGGAAATGTTCGTCAGATTTTGGTGGAATATTTAGCGGCGGGTCTCGATCCCGAAAAATCAACTTTATATATTCAGAGTGATGTTCCCGAAACTGCCGAACTCTATCTTTTTCTGAATATGAATGCCTATATAGGTGAACTGGAACGTTGTACCTCTTTTAAGGACAAAATCAGGCAACAGCCCCAGAATGTTAATGCAGGTCTCCTAACGTACCCGACATTAATGGCAGCCGATATTATTATTCACCGTGCAACAAAAGTTCCGGTTGGAAAAGATCAGGAGCAACATCTGGAAATGACCCGTACTTTTGCCAATCGGTTTAACAGAATGTATAATGTGGAGTATTTTCCGGAGCCACAGGCTTTTAATTATGGCAACCAACTGGTAAAAATTCCCGGTTTAAACGGTAGCGGGAAAATGGGAAAATCGGAAGGCGAAGGCAATGCCATTTACTTTGTTGACGAGCCGGAAACTATACGTAAAAAAGTGATGAAAGCCGTTACTGATAGCGGGCCTACGGTACCCAATCAGGAAAAACCGGAAGCCATTCAGAATATCTTTCAGCTGATGAAAGTCGTTTCGAATGAAGATACATTCAAATATTTCGACGAAATGTACAATCAATGTCAGATCAGATATGGTGATATGAAAAAACAATTGGCCGAGGACATGGTTCGTTTCACGGAACCAATGAGAGAACGCATAAAAATGATTTCGTCCGACGAGGCTTACGTTTCTTCCATTGCCCGTATGGGAAAAGAAAAAGCGCAGGAAAGCGCCTCAAAAACCATTCGTGAAGTGAGAGAAATCATCGGATTTAAAAAATTTTAATCCCGACTCAACAAAATTGATACGACAGCGTTTATAATAAAATCAGAATAAAATCAGGCAGACCGGTATACCGGACACTCCATCGTTCGGAAATCCGGCCTGATTGGTTCGCAAGGTAAAAAAAAAGGATTGTTTATGAAAAGATTTGTTACCGGTTGTGTTATGGCAATTGCACTCATTGTATGTGCAATGACTGTCAGCGCATACAACTTTGAGGACAATTCTTTTTTTAAAGCCAATTATTCGCTTCAAACTGAAAACACCTGCCGGGGACAGCATTTTGTTTTCCAAAACAATATACCATTCTCAAGTCCCTATAATGAGCAAATTAAATCCGAAGATAAAGGCGATTCAGAGCATGTTAAGGAACTGCTGCCAACTAATGGATTAAGAATCAACCGGTCGCTCGATCTTACATTAAACCAGTTGCTTACTTCCAATAAGTCATATTTATATCATCTTTCCAATAAACAAACCGACGGTTTCTATTTGTTTTTTCTCTGTAAAATGCTGATTTAGTACGATTCTTTTCCTCCTCCGACGTTCTTTTCAGGACGTTAATTCTCAGTTTATATTTATCGTTATTATTCATTTAATTAAAGCAAATACATAATTGTGTTTGCCTACAGGCTATATAACAATATGGAAAAGAATCAAACCATTGAGCAATTGCTCGACCAAACCGAAAGTAATTCAATTCAAAAAATCAGAAAATCGCCCCTTCAGGGTATTATCATTATTATAATTGCCATTGCATTAATTATATTGAACGAAAAGTTATCGGTCATCCCAAGCGTGGGTATTATTCCACCTTTTATAATTATGGCAGCATTCGGACTGATCACCTGGGGTGTACTCAGTATTTTTATCCGCGACACTACTTTTGTGGATAAAACCACTCATAAAAAAGTCAGTTTCCGCGATGTGTTTTTCGATAAAAGGGATTATGAGAAACTGATACTTTTGCTTGATGCAGGCCGGTTTGAAGAAATTTCAACTGTCAGGAGATCGACTCAGGATGGTGTCAAACTAAGAATTGCAACCACACCCGATTATTCGATTTGCTATGTACAGGTGCTTACTTTCATTTCGTATCATTATGCACTTACCAATCAGGCTAAAAAAATTACCGAAGAACAAGCTAAAGTTTTGTTTGAGGCAATTGCCTGAAATCCAAAGGATACTTTTTCAAAAGAGCATGTTTTGAATGACAACAGGCTCTTTTGTTTGTGTAAAAACCAGACCGGCAACAATTCAGAAAACACAACTGAAACAGCGTACTTAACAGGTACTAAGGTTGAAATTTCTAATTTTACCGACCGTGGGTATACAATTTAAGATGATTTTTCACGTTGCATTTTGCGGACCGGATACAGAATTTGCTAAAACTGCCTTAAAATATTAACTTTGTTTTTATTTTGCAGATTCATGGCATGTAAAAATCATACAAAGCGGAATTCTTCAGAATATTGCTTCGTGCTGCATCCTCTTTGTTCATCCTGATTTACAAATGTCCCTGAACACAGAAAAGTAAAAAAATTTTTACACATCAGACTCATTAAAACCGTAAACATCTATAATTTAAGCATTTCAATATGAAACAATTACTATTCATTTTCAGCCTGATTGTAGTTTCCACAGTCCAGGTTTTTTCCCGTTCGCAGGTCGATACTTTGTCGGTCTATTCACCAAAAATGCACAAGGATATAAAGAATGTCGTGATTGTGCCCGAGAATTATTCCGAAAAAACCAAATATCCTGTAGTTTATTTACTTCACGGGTATAGCGACAATTATGCAAAATGGGTAAAGACCGTGCCTGCAATAAAGACATTAGCCACTCAGCATCAACTTATTATAGTTTGTCCGGATGGGGGTTACAGCAGCTGGTACATGGATAGTCCGGTTGATTCGGCATTTCAGTACGAAACCTATATTACCCGGGAGTTGTTGCCTTTCATCGACTCACGTTATTCTACAATTCCAAATCGCCTGAACAGAGCTATAACAGGTTTGAGTATGGGAGGACACGGAGCATTGTATATTGCCATCAGGAATAAAAACCTGTTTGCCAATGCCGGAAGTATGAGCGGCGGAGTGGATTTACGGATTTCTACCAAAAAATATGATATTGCCAAACGGATTGGTGATATTGAAAATGCAAAAACAGAATGGGACAACCGATCGGTGGTCAATATGGTACAATCGCTGAAAAACAAAGAGCTGAACCTGATCATCGATTGCGGAGTCGGGGATTTTTTCTATCAGATCAATGCTGCCCTGCACCGACGGTTGATGTCGCTCAATATCGACCACGATTACATTGAACGCCCGGGAATACACAACTGGACTTACTGGGAAAATTCGATTCAATACCAGTTGCTTTATTTCGACAACTGTTTTGACCGGATTAAAAAAAAGTAAAGTCTGACTAAGAAAAAAGGACACAAAAGCTGAAAAAATCCTTTTGTGCCCTTTTTTAGTCGGGATAAAACTGTATTAAACTACATTTCAATGATTTGTCGATAAAGTTGGTCAGCGGTTTCGACAAAATTGCGGGCACCGACTTCCTCCAGTTCCCTTTGCGGTCGAAATCCCCACAAAACGCCTGTAAAATCTACTTTTGCATTGTATGCAGTAGCAACATCAACACCCGAATCGCCGACATAAAGCACTTCGGATTTTTGGACATTTGCTTTTTCAATGATTTCTTCGAGTATAGATGGATTGGGTTTGGTGGGATAACCTTCGCGCTGGCCAAAAACGGCAGTAAATTGAATATCGGGGAAAAATCGCTGCACCAGGTTAATTGTTGCCGGATGTATTTTATTTGAAGCAACCCCGAGTTGAAAACCGTCGTTATAAAGCCTGGTTATCAAATCGGTAATGCCCTGATAAGGTTTTGTATATTCTTCGGAATGAGCATAATAGTGTTTAATAAAATCGACTTTCAGCATCGAAACCATGTCTGCATTCCGGAGTTCGGCGGGCAACGCACGTTCGAGAAGCTTGTTTACGCCGTTGCCTATAAAGTAATTGTACGCTTCAACCGGATGAACAGGCAGTCGATGTTGTTGTAATGCATAATTAACACTATTGGCAAGGTCTTCGATGGTATCGAGTAATGTACCATCCAAATCGAAAATGATCAGTTTTTTCATGCGTTTATTTATTTTGAATCAGGTGTACGGATGCAGGATAAGTAAATTCTTAAATTGACCCGGCGTTTTCTTTCTCCGAAACGTATTATACCGGAACCTGTACTTTTTTGTGTTCACAGTGTCACTGTAGTGAATTGTATTCAACGCAGAGCCCCGAAACCACACCTTATAATCAGATATTTACAAAATCTGTATGTTTAATTTAGTATTGAGACATTAAATAAGTTGCAAAAGTATCAAATTTTTTCGGTGTTCAGCTTATCACCGGGACGACAATTCAACTTTAATTTAAACCAATATTATTTTGTGTTGTTATATTAATTCATTAAAAAAATTCAGAATGAAGAGTAAGGATTCATTGAAATCAGACGGTCAGAAATCCGCCAAACCCAATATAATGTCAGTATTGAAACCGTATAGGTTATTAATTATTGGTTTAGTAGGGTTTGCTTTACTAAGCAACGCGGTCAACCTGCTTATTCCTAAATTAATATCTAATGCAATCGATGAGTTTTCGCATGGAATTTTCACCTGGCAAAAGCTGATTACAGAGTTTTTAATAGCATCTGTGGTTATTTTCATTTTTACTTTTTTACAGGGCATACTGCAAACGCTGGCATCAGAAAGGGTTGCACGCGATTTGCGAAACAGTTTGACTGCTAAAATTTCCCGTCAGAGCTATGCTTTTATTCAACAATCGAATCCATCGAAACTGCTTTCGTACCTGACTTCCGATATAGATTCAGTTAAAATGTTTGTATCGATAGCCGTTGTTTCTCTTGCATCGTCAGTGTTTATTATTATCGGAGCAGGCGCTCTTTTGTTCAGCATCAACTGGAAACTTGCTTTGTCGGTTCTGACAATAATTCCGGCTATTGGATTGTCATTTTACTTTGTATTCAGAAAGGTAGGTGTATTGTTCAAAAAGAGCCGTGAGATTATTGACCGTTTGAATAAAATTATCAATGAAAGCATTATGGCTGCAGGACTGGTTCGTGTACTGAATTCGCAGCAACTTGAATACAACAAATTTTTAGATGCCAACACACAGGCAAAAAATGCAGGCATCTCTATTCTCCGGCTTTTTGCCACCCTGATGCCTGTTGTGGTTTTTATCAGCAATCTGGCAACACTCGTTATCCTTGCTCTGGGGGGTCATTATGTGATAACAGATGCGATGACACTTGGCGATTTTGCGGCTTTTAATTCCTATCTGGTTATTCTGATTTTCCCGATTATTGTTATTGGTTTTATCAGTAACTTCGTGGTACAGGCATCGGTATCCTACGGCAGGATCCATAGTGTGCTGAGTGCTCCCGAAACAGGTGATACCGGTACTGTAGAAACAGCACTGAAAGGAAATATTGAAATGAAGGATGTAACTTTGAAGTATGGTGATAAACCGGTACTGAAGGACATTTCGTTTTCGATCAGAGCCGGTGAGCAGATTGCTGTAATCGGGCCAACAGCCGCCGGCAAAACTCAGTTGTTATATTTACTGACAGGATTAATTCAAGCGGAGACCGGCGAAGTGCTTTTCGATGGTATTAATATCAACGAATATAAAAAAGAACTGCTTCAGCATCAGATAGGTTTTGTATTTCAGGATAGTGTGATTTTCAATATCAGTCTGCGCGAAAATATTGCATTCAACGAAAATGTCACTGACGAACAAATGCAGAAAGCAATAGAAACTGCCGAATTAGGTGATTTTATAAACACTTTGCCCGGGGGCATCGAAACTGAAATCAGCGAAAGGGGAAGTAATCTATCGGGTGGACAGAAACAACGTATCATGCTGGCACGGGCACTGGCTATGTATCCGAAAATACTGCTGCTCGACGATTTTACAGCAAGGGTCGACACACAAACTGAAAAGAAAATTCTCGCCAATATTCAACAAAATTATCCTGATATTACGCTTGTATCGGTGACTCAGAAAATTCAGCCTGTCATTCATTACGGGCAGATAATTCTGATGGAAGAAGGTGAAATACTCGGCAGAGGCACCCATAACGAATTGATGGAAACCTGCCCGGAATATGTACAGATTTATAATTCACAACGAAGCACAAACAACTATGAGCTATAAACTTAACACAGAAAAAGGAGTCGAACAGCCGGCCGGTAAAGTAAATGCAGGCACTACGCTGAAAAGATTGATGTCACTCGTCGGTCGTGAGCGCAACAACCTGTATATTGCCATGGTATTTATTTTCATTAATGCCGGACTAAGCCTTATCGGACCCTATATTCTGGGTCATGCAGTTGATAATTTTGTGGTGACCAAACAATACGACGGTGTCATCCGCTATTCGCTTATCCTGTTGACTGTTTACGGTTTATCACTGGTAAGCGGATATACGCAGGCACAGTTGATGGGACGTGTCGGTCAGCGAATGTTATTCAATTTGCGGAATACAGTGTTTAACAAATTACAGGAATTGCCCATCGACTTTTTCTCGCAAAACAAAGCCGGCGATTTAATTTCGCGGGTCAACAACGACACGGACAAGATTAACCAATTCTTTTCTCAGTCCTTAGTACAGTTCATGAGCAGCATTTTCAGTATGATCGGAGCCGGAATCTTTTTGATTTCGTTAAATCCGGAGTTAGCCATTGCAGCTCTGTTACCGGCATTATTTCTTTGGTTTTTCACCCGCGCCATTTCACCATTTGTAAAAAGTAAAAATACGGCAAACATGAAAAGCACCGGACTTCTGAGTGCCGAAATTCAGGAAAGTCTGAGCAACTTTAAAGTAATAGTAGCCTTTAACAGGCGCGATTATTTCAGAAAACGATTCGAAGAGGTAAATGCCGAAAATTACCGGAACGCCGTCAGATCTGGGATTGCCAACAACATCTTCACACCCGTGTTCGGACTCTCGGCCAACATCGGGCAGTTAATCGTTCTTGTATTCGGAATTTATCTGATAACTACCGGCGAATTTACGGTGGGTTTACTGATCAGTTTTCTGGCTTATATATCTCAATTCTATAATCCTCTCCGTCAAATTGCCGCCCTTTGGGCCAACTTTCAGGTGGCACTCGCCGGCTGGGACAGAATTTCCCAAATTCTGGTCATGGAAAATAACCTGAACATCGTTGAACCTGACGAAACCGATGACAGTGGAAATTTGCTGACTTTTAAAAACGTAACTTTTGCATATCAACCCGAAACAGAAATTCTGAAGGATGTAAGTTTCGGCCTTCAGCGTGGTAAAACCTATGCTTTTGTTGGTCCGACAGGTGGTGGTAAAACAACAACAGCCTCATTGATAGCCCGTTTGTACGACCCTGTATCGGGGAATATCTTTCTGAATGGCAGGGATATCCGTTCGTACAGCGCCGAAACACGTACCGCCAAAATCGGCTTTATTCTTCAGGAGCCGTTTCTGTTTACGGGGACCATCCGCGATAATATCCTTTATGGAAACCCCTGTTTCGCGGAATTGACCAACGAAGAACTGATCAGGGAAATGGAAGAAGTAGGACTTGCCGGACTGCTTGACCGTTTCGATGGCGGGCTCGATGGCAAAATCGATGTAACAGGTGAAGGAATCAGCCTTGGTCAGAAACAGATCATAGCATTTATCCGCGCAGTCATTCGTCGACCCGATTTGTTAATACTCGATGAAGCAACTGCAAATATTGACACTGTGACAGAGCAGTTACTCGATGATATTCTCCGGAAACTGCCAAAAACAGCAACACAAATTGTTATTGCTCACCGATTGAACACCATCGAAAATGCTGATGAGATTTTCTTTGTCAACTCGGGTGCCGTTACCAAAGCCGGTTCGATGGAGGAAGCCGTGAAATTGCTGATGCATCAGAAGAGAGAGAGTTGATACTTTAACAGTGACCAAAACATGCATGAAAAGCAGATATTTCTTTCGGATTTCGTATAATTTCTGTAATTTTAAACCGTCGAAATTAATCTGAAAACTCAGTTCATCTCCGCAAATGGCAAAATCAAAAGCATTGATTAAAGAGCAATTACAACAATTTTCGAGACCGGAACTTATTGAAATCGTACTTAAGATGGCGTCGAAACGTCATAATTATGAATTTCTGCTGGTCAATTTCATTGATCCTGAAAATGGAGAACTGACTTTGTTTCAGGAGGCGAAGGAGGATATTGATAAATTAAGCCAGAAATTTTTTCCGGGACGAACCGTGCAACATCAAATGGTCAAAAGACTGAATGCCTGCGTTAAAAGGATAAGGGAATTTACGGTAGAAACTAAAAGTAAAAAACCGGAAGCCGACTTAATCATGTATGTGCTCGAAATGCAGTTTTCTTATCCCGAAAGAGTGTTCGGAGCACGTTTTTCGGGCTATGATTACAAAGTAGCACTTTTGCTTAAAAAGTTGATTTCATTAGTTACAAAAAAACTTCATCCGGATTATCTGATTGACTATCAGGATAAAATCAACTCGTTTCTGACTCAAATTCACAGGACTTCCAATCGGATCAATACGGTATATGACTTACCGGAGTACATTGAATGAACGGAATCACAGTAATGTTTTCCTTTGTCGCCATACCTGCCATGAATTGATGATATTTTGCCAAAGGACGTAAGAGCCGGGACCTACCGACGAAATCGGATTCAGGTACATTTGCGCCATCCAAATGGCCAAAACAGTGTTTTTCTGACCAAGCCCCTGTCCACCTGCCACAGTATCGTCATATTTTCGACCGATTTTTCTGCCTAACCAGAATTGAACACCACAAACCACAAAAGCCAGAATAGCAATTGCAATTTCAACTCCTATCTGAGCCTTTCCCTGATCGATTATGAATTGTACTGTTCGTCCGGTAACAACAGTGAGGGCGATGCTCCACAGATAAAATGAAAGACCCGATTTGGTTTGAAGGTAACCGGAGGTTTTAGGTGCCAGTTTATTCAACATCAATGCGATGATAAACGGCAGTACCAAAAGGACCACAATTTTTCTGGATATCTGAAAAACAGAAGTGATAAAAGGTAATTCGTTGTATCCTATGTACGAAAAGAAAAGCGGAGCCATGATGGCAACAGTAAAATTGCTGATCAAACTGTAAGCGGTGAGGCTTGCCACGTTGCCCTTTAGCATCCCCGCAATTACCGGTGCCGAAGTTGCTGTTGGTGCTAACACGCAAATCATTACACCCTGCGCTACCGTAAGGTTAATAAAACTCAAACCGAAAAAAATGATTAAACTGCCAACTACCTGAATGACAATCAGCCACAAATGCATTTTCGAAAACCTGATATCCGAAAATGAAAGTCTGACATACGTAAGCAACAACATGATAAAAATCAGGTAGGGAATAAGAAACGACAATTGGCCGACATACGAATGTAAAATAATACCCAGTGTCATGGCAACGGGCATCATGTATCCTTTTAACTTTTGAAGCATTTAAAAAAATATGAAGTGAAAAACTGAACCAAATCAGGCAGATAATCCAAAAGGTTAATTATGTGTAACCTTAAATGAATCAGCACGTTATTGCATTCTTTACAGAAAATCAACCTGTTGCTTATGCTGTAACCTGTTTATTGCTCCGATAACCGTCCACAAAATTAATCATTTTTTCAGCTTACGAGTCCATCCTTTTTTAAAGAGAGATAAAATAAATTGAGAAATATATCCGGAAGGGAATATCATTTGTTGACTTTTTTAACTTTTAAATTTTTTCATAAACGCTAAAATCACTTTATCGTAATTTAAAATTTACAGGAATGACATAATGAACGGCTACCTTTACACCTTTTTGTTCGCCGGGTATCCATTTGGGCATCAATCCAATCACTCGTAATGCTTCTTCGTCCAATTCATAATTCACTGATCTCAAAACTTTTGCATCCCTCACATTTCCATCTTTATCCACCACAAACTGAACCATTACCCTGCCCTGTATTCCGTCGCGCATTGATTGCTGAGGATATCGCAGATTACTACTAATAAAATTAAAAAGCTGACTATCATTACCGGGGAATTGAGGCATTTTATCAACCACGTCAAAAATTTTGTCATTTAAAACCGGCTTTTCTTCTGAATCTACCACCTTTTCGCCTAAGGTTGACAGAAGCATGGTTTTCACTTCGTTATTAGGCATTCCCTGAATTTTGGGTGTAACCATTTCGCCCTGAGCATTGAAAATCATGGCATGAGGAATTGTGTTCACGTTGTATTTTTTACAAACAGCTTCCCATTGTTGAGCCGAAAGCCGGTAATGCGATCCATCAATATCAGGAATCACGTTTTCCCAGGTTTTCAGGGGCGAAGTCTCTCCGGTTACATACACAAAAGCGATATTTTTAGCTTTCAATTCCTGCTTTAAACTTTTCATTTCGGCAATATTCCGCATACACGGACCACACCAGGTAGCCCAAAAATCCATGTATACCACTTTACCTTTGAATGGTTCAATGAGTTTTGTCAGCATTTCTTCTGTTTTGACATCCGGTACAGGCAATACCTTGAAGGTTCGTTTTGATTTATTTGACGCTACTTTAGCAATGATCTTTGAATTTTCGTCCTTGATTGTTGCCATAACAACGGGATTCTGAGATTGTTTGGCGAGCTCATTCATTTTTTCTTCAGTAAGAATTTTATAGGATTTAATGCCCTTTATCAGTATTCGGGCATGAATGAGTTCGGTAATTAAATCATTTTCACCAAAAACAGATTGAACCGAATTGAGTAATGTTTTATTTCCGATATCTTCAAGATAGGCCCTCATATCATTGGAATGTGCATTTAAAAAAGGTATGATTTTGGGCAGGAGCCGTTTATAGGTCAACGTATCTCTTTTTGATTCCGGAATTGCAGCAATGGTATCTATCAGTGCTTTATCTTCCTTCGATAAGTCCACATTCATTTTTCCGATTTCGGAAAACATTGACCACTGAACTGTTTTTATGGTCGAAATTGGAATAAAATAATTGTTCGAGCTTATTTTCCTGAAAGTTGCTGCGAAACGGTAATCTAAAAAAACCAGGGGTTGACGTTTTACAGTTTCGATAAAAGTCAAAGCACTCAGCGAATCAATATGGACTTTATTTATCAGTTTGATTTGTTTCAAAAAATCAGGCGACTTTTTAGCCATTAAATCATTCATTTTTACTTCAAGATAATCCGACATTAAGGAAGCACGCTTCATATTTATATTGACATCGAGTATTGCAAGTGCTTTCGGACTCAGATTTCTTAATTTTTTATACGTCTCAAGCGTTCTCAAATCAGCCTTATAGTCATTATTGCCAATAGTAGCCAGGGAATCTATGCCAATATTCGGAATAAGATTACGGCGGCGTATAATTTCTTCGCTTTTTCCAAGAAAAACATGTATTTCTTCGCTGAGCTCAGCATTATCGCCCATAAAATGACAATTGTGATTTCCAAAAATGGAGTCATTTTTACCTCTTTTTTCAAATGTTATCAAGTGAAAAAGTCGTTTGCCGGGTTCCAGCAAAATACGTTCGTTACCAATTCCACTAAAATAAATGGTAAACATCTGTGGATAATTTAATGCTATTTTCGATTCAAAATAACCATTCTCGTCGATAAACACAGGTTGCTGTACGTCTTCTCCGGTTATTATGTTTTCGTTATTAAATGTAAAATTGCGTGACATATTGCGTGTAAAACCGTTGATAAAACCACAATATACGGCTGTGTCTGTTCTGAAAATGTTATCAGGAAAAGGTTGATTATCTTTGGGTTTATAATCCGGCACATTGGTTTTGAGTAATGAACAAACCTGCTCCCGGTTTTGGCTTAAATCATTAATTATTAATGTTTGTGAGCTGGACAGTTTCAGTTTTAGCTTAAGTGTCGTAGTTTGATTTTTTAAAGTTAATTCGGTGAATTGATCTGTAGTTTTGATTTTATCATACTGCCAAACCTGTGCATTGTAAACAGCATTATTCTCAAAAAGTGCTATGCATAACAGATTGCTTCCGTCTGTTTTCAGCCATGAGCCTTCCATTTCAACCGGTAAAAGTGATGTTCGTTTGTGTTCATTCAACTTAATACCAAAAAATTGCCAGGGTTGTCCTTCGTTTGAAAAAGGTTCGGAGAAATCGAACTTTTCAGTTTCAGGGTCAATGGCAGGAAAAATTGCAGAAAAAACAACCGGATCGCCGGTTTTCAGATTCCAGCGTACGCCTGCAGGGGCAGGCATTCCGGTTGTTGAACGAATGAGAAGTTTCTCCGCGCTGTTATATGCCTGAATATATGAATTGTTTGCAAGCATGGCTCCCTGAGGACCCGTAACTTTAAAAGTAAGCACTGTTGCCGTGTCGGTCAACTCCAGCTTAATTAACTGAATATCATTTGTTTTTCTGAATGTATACGACGGATTCTCGATTATACGGGCTTCGATATTAAGTACAATAAAGCAAAGGAAAAGGAAAATGATTTTTTTCATTGTGAATAAGTTGAATTTTGAGATTTAGTTCAATCGGTTTTTATTTTGAAATTTGTATTTCCGTGAAGATGATTCAATGCGCATTTCGTTTACCTTGTCGTTGGCCACAGTTGGTCCGGTGCGGCGTATGGTTGTTTTCGAATATAACGATGGACACTCTGCCGGATATTTTTGTTTTAATTCCTCCAGTGTTTTCCAGGCCTTATCATATTGTCTGATAAAAAAGCCGGTATTGTCTTTTGATGAATATCCTGCATCGATAGATGACAGCTGAAACAACGCATTAAAAATCCGGTACATCTGCCGTCCGTATTCACAGCTTATCTTTACCACACGACCGGTAGCTTTGTCCTTGAAATGAATTTGCTTTGACAGCTTTACAATTTCGTTCCACATCCCGACTGCGTCCTCTTTTTCGGCAACAATAACTGCTGCCTTTCCTGCATCTTTGGGTAATTCCGGAAATGTGATGTATTCATCGCGCACCCACATTGGGAAAATATCTTTGGGATAAGCGGCGCTTCGTAACCCGCGCAGGGTAGCTTTTTCGGAGAGTAAGGCTATCTTCCTGAATTTTGCGGCATCAGTTTTAGTCAACTTCAACACATTGCAGGCGTAACGGTTAAAGACAGAATCTTCAGATTCATCCGGATGATTGGCCCACTGAGCCATAACCCATGCATTCAGTTCGCACCACAATTCACTTTTCGGATAAGGGCCTTCCCAACCGCCTCCGCGGCTCCATGTCCATATTCCCGACAGTTTCCCGGTAGCATAAAGTTCTTTAATGTTGCTTATTTTACCTTCATTTTTCCGGTACTGATGTTCTTCAAATCCATCAATCACACCACGGGCCACATAGTTGGGAAATGCACCTTTTCCTTCATACTCGCGGGCACACTGCACTTCAACAATCTGCTGATGCCTGCCCAGCGCCAGTACCTTGCTGAACGGATTGCCGCGATGAAAATCACCCTCGCAATGCTTTACGCTGAATATCAGATTTGGATGTGGTTCTACTTTGTTGCTAATGTATTCATATTTTTTTTCGTCAGTATCAAAAGACCACCACGTACGGAAAATCAATTTTTTATTCAGTTGAACACATATTTCATCGCGTAAAATATTAATCAGCGGAATGATTGTTTTATCTGCATTGTCTTTATGTTGAATACTGCCTTTGTGAAACGGAGCATCCTCGAGGTAAGTTTCACCTATACGTACCACAATCCCATCCATTTGAGGAAACTGAACAAACATTTGATGAATCTGAAAACGAAGAAATTTTTCAGTCATCGGATCTGTAGGTATTCCGAAAGATTTTTCAATGCCATACTTCTGAATCAACCTTTTTGGAAAAAGAATCAAATCGCTCATGGCATACACATCAATACCGTTTTTTTTACAATTGTTGTACAAACTATCCAGCCTGTGTGCTTTTTTTATGACCCATTCGCGGTCGGCCGAACCTTCCGGGAGAATATCAGGATCAAGTTCATTCCAATCAATGGCCAACATAGGTGAATCGAACAGGAAATAAGATTTGGAGTTGAAGCCGGTTTCCCTTAATATCTCCGGTTGATTGAATTTGCTTACATACACCACATCTCCGGGATTGTTGTGCACCATATCCATGATATAAGGCAGCGGCTTCGACTGTGATGAAACGAAACCTGTGAACACCAAAAGACCAAATATTGTTAGCGTATATTTTTTCATGATATTAAAAAACATCCCCACTCCCTGAAACTGAACTTTGTAACTTTATTCATCAGTATAATTTCCGGCAAAAAATCAGAGAACTGACAAAGTAGTATTGTTCCGCTTTAGGGACAGGGGTGGGATTGAGTTGTTTTACTTAACCGGTTTTATCAAAAACGTGAATTCATAATCTTTATATCTGAGCAGATATTCACTTCGTGGCCAGGCTCCCCAGCTGTTTACACATCCAAGGCCCATTTGAACTTTATCAATACAAACATTGGTAAGGTTGGCTTGCGGAACTTCGGGCGAATGGCTCTGATGTTTCGAATCACCATCATCCAACGATTCAATTGTATAGTGCAATGCTGAAGCTGAGAATGGTGCTTCAGATACAAATTCGAGTCCGCTGCCTGACGAATCGGTTTGCTTCCACCAACGGATGTCTGTCTTGGTCCCGGTTTCCTGCGGGCGGATATAAGGATAAAACTGTCCGGTCACTGTTTGATTAAATATTCCCAGGAATTGTGAATGTTTGCGATCGATATAATTTTCGACCGGACCACGGCCATAATATTGAATATATTCGTACGAAACCGGCATTGGCAACTGCATACCGAAGCGGAAGAAATTCGCAACTTTCGCGTCCTTATCTGTCATCAGTTTTTGGGTTACTTTTACTGCTCCTTCATTATTTATCTGATAAGTCATGAGAAGCTGGGCTGAAACTTCTTTCATCTCATATTCAGCTTTTACGGTAACTATTTCATTCACTTTTTCCGATTTCAGATTTTTCAGAGTTATTACCGGATTGCGCCATACTTTAAATTTAAGTTGCAGACCGGCGCCCATATCATTATCGGTGGGAGCCCGCCAGAAATTGGGAGTTAAAGCGCAGTTGTCTGCTAACATTTCTTTATTTCCAACAGTATATCTTTCGATAAAACCGGTTTTTTTACTGAAATCAATCTGAAAACTGCCTGATTTAACCACAAGGCATTTCTGATTCCCGTTTTGCAATTCAATGGCTGCAGGAATTGTGTTCTTATCCGTTGATTTGTTTTCGTTAACCAATTGTTTTGCTATAAAGTCATGTAATACAATTTGTTGGCGTGCAATTACAAAACCGGCCGGGAGTAATTTCTCAGGTTTTTTAAGTTTAAACATTACATTGACAAGAATTTCCTTTTCCTGATCAATAGCTTCGGTGTTATAATCAATTTTAATATCCGTCTTCTGCTGAGGCATTATATTCAATTCAGGGATGATTCCGGTTTGAATTACTTCTCCATCAACGAGCAACTGCCATTCCATCAAATAATTATCGGTATTCCGGAAAAAATTTTCGTTATAAACAGACACTATCCCTTTCTTTAAATCAACCGGAGTCAGCCATAACGATTGATAAAAGTAAGCAACTTCATAAGCATGGGGGTTGTAATTTCGATCAGGGCTGATAAGTCCGTTATCACAAAAGTTCTGAAACTCATTATCATCGTATTTATTAAAATCGCCGGCATATTTATAGATTTCCACTCCATTTTTGTTTTTCATTCGCGGTGACTGGTCCACAAAATCCCAGATAAATCCACCCTGATAGTTAGGATTCCGGCGAATAATATCCCAGTATTCCCTGAAACCACCTTCTGAATTACCCATGGCATGAGCATATTCGCACTGAATCAATGGTTTCTCAGGATTGTTTTTGGCATACTTTTCACAATCTTCGTAACCCAGGTACATCGGGCAATAGATATCGGTTGATTTACTTTTACCTGCACGCTCGTACTGAACAGGGCGGCTCGGATCTGCTTTTTTTATCCAGTCGTAACAGGCTTCAAAGTTTGGCCCCATACCGGCTTCATTTCCTAATGACCAGATGATTACTGCCGGATGATTCCGGTTCCGGTTCACATTATGCTGGTTACGTTGCAGGTGAGCAAGGGCGAAGTCTTTGTTTTTGGCAAGTGTGTTTTCACCGTAACCTATTCCGTGCGATTCGACATTAGCTTCGGCAACCAGATATAATCCATATTCGTCGCAGAGGTCGTACCACAGGTTATCATCAGGATAATGACATGTTCGTACAGCGTTGATATTCAACTCTTTCATGATTTTAATATCCTGAATCATTCTTTCGCGCGAAACCACATAGCCGGTGTAAGGGTCCATTTCGTGACGATTAACCCCCTTGATTAAAATGGCTTTCCCATTCACCAGTAATTGAGCATTTTTAATTTCTACCTTGCGGAATCCCACTTTTTGCGGAATGACCTCGATAACTTTTCCTGATTTATCTTTCAGTGTTGTATAGAGCGTGTATAAGTCGGGCGTTTCGGAAGTCCATTTCAAAGGATTTGTAACCGGAATAATTGTTTTTCCTGACCCTTTTTGAGTAGCCGAAGCAATCAGTTTGTCATCTTTTATTAATTCGTACTCAAGGGTCGAAGCTGAAGCAGAGGATGATAAAACTGCATTGATTTCCAGTTTTCCATCGGCGTAATTATTCACTAAATCAGGTGTGATACTAATATCTTCAATTTTTTGTGCATTGCGGGTATAGAAATAACAATCACGACCTACTCCGGCATAGCGCATAAAGTCCTGATCTTCGAGAAAAGTTCCGTCACACCAGCGAAAAACCTGAAAAGCAATCAGATTTTTGCCTTTCACAAGGTATTTGGTAATATCAAATTCGGCTTCCACCTTACTGTCCTCGCTATATCCCACATATTTTCCGTTTACCCATAAATACATATTGGAAGTTACTGAGCCAAAATGTGCAATAACCTGTTTTCCGTTCCAGTTTTGTGGAATATCGAATACCCTGCGATACGAGCCGACATGATTTTCAGCAACCGGCACTTTGGGTGGATTTACCCATGTCTGACTTTTCCATGGATAACCGATGTTCACATAAACAGGGTCGCCATATCCGTTGAGTTCCCACACAGCAGGTACGGTCATAAAGTTCCAGCCTGCATCTTCAAAGTCGGGTTTATAGAAATTCAGTGGTCGCTGATCGGCATCCTTTACCCAATAAAACCTCCATTTTCCGTTCATTGACATAAAATTATCCGATTCTTTCGGAATACCTTTTTGTGCCAGTACCCTGCTTTCATAAGCAAAATAATGTGCATGTACCGGTGCCCGGTTCACTTCGTTTTTGGTTGAATTGTACCACTCATCAGATTGAGCAAAGGATAAAATCTGTATGATTGACAGACAGAAGATAAAAACTGTTTTTTTCATGATGTATTACTATAAATTAAGAGTTCAAATATACTTAATTCCGGGCGTTTCGATATTGACAGAATCATAACAAATACTGCATGTAATCATAACGTGCAACCGGAAAACAGTCCGAAAAGCTTAAAAATCCTGTATTTACTTCTTCAGGTTATCAGTTCTGAAAGGCATCACAGGCAAACCGGCTGTGTTATAAAGGAAACCGTTTGTTTGAGCAAAATTAATAAAATGATACCGCACGGCAACCGGCACTTTCACCCGGGGCGAATAAATACGTGCCTGTTTTTGGGCAATGGTCAGTATGGCAGGATAAAAAATGCTGTCCTGTCCGGCAACTTCGAAGCAGTCCACTGTCTTTCCATAGGTAGTTAAACCATTCACTACATTATCAAAACTTATAACCGCAATGCTGTCTTTCACCTCCATCGATTTGAATACAGGCGATTTATAAGGTAATCCTTTTTGACCGTAGGTTTCAGACAAAGCCCAGAGAGCCAGCCTTTTTGAGACTGCGGCTTTTTCAGCCGGATGGATATTTCTTTCTTCACCGAAATCCACTGTGGTTACCATTCCCGAGTTTGGAATCAGACTCATGGCTTTTTGCTGAGCCTCGCGCAGAAATGCTGAATTATTCGCTTTGGGATTGTTGTACCAGCAAGGGGCAATCTGAACAAAGTAAAATGGAAATTCGCCCAGGCCGAAATCGGCACGCCAGCTTTTCACCATGGCAGCCAGCAAAGCAGGATAATCCTGATAATTACCTACATTTGCCTCGCCCTGATACCACAGAGCCCCTTTGATGGTGTAATTCAGAATCGGGGCAATCATACCGTTGTAAAGTCTGGATGCCCGGTGATGCTGAGGTGTTTTTTCCTGTGTGGTTTGCTTGAATGCTTCAGTGAATCCGGTAATCACATCATTTTTTATCCACGATTCAATGCGCGAACCACCAAAACTACTGCAAATCATGCCTACCGGGACATTCAGACTTTGCTGCAACTGACGGGCATAGAAATAACCTACGGCACTAAATTTTGCCACAGATTCGGCCGAGGCAACCGACCATTTACCGGTACAGCTATCCTGAGGTACATCCTTTGTGTTTCTGGCTAATGAAAATAATCGGATATTGTCGTTAGCTGCACTCAACAAAGCATCTGTAGAGCCATTAACCGGCGAATCGCCAAAACCGGCTACCGTCATTTCCATGTTCGACTGACCGGAGCAAAGCCATACTTCGCCCAGAAGAATGTTTTGAAGGACAACTTTTTCTTTACCGGAAGTGATAGTCAAAGTATACGGACCGCCGGCTTCGGTTGTCTTTACTTTTACCAACCATTCACCTTTTTCGTTGGCAACGGTTGTAATTTTCTCTTTATTCCAGCCAATAGTCAGATTCAGTTTCTGATCCGGATCTGCTTTTCCCCGGAGCTTTACCTCACTGTTGCGTTGCAATACCATGTTGTCGCCCAATATCGACGCAACTTTAATTTTTGCACTCATAATGCCTGCCGAAAATACGACGAGCAAGAATAAAATCACACTTTTTTTCATGTATTTATAATTTATAAATCTGCCCCCTAACCCCCTAAAGGGGGAATATGTCTGGTGCATTGAGTTTTTGTTTATTTATAATAATCTATTTGCGTATCCTAAATTTTATTTGTGTCATCGGTGTTTCATTTTACTATTATTTTCCGGGTTATTATTTCTTTTCCAAAACGTATTCGGGTACGGGCCATGACTGATCCTTATCCAGGTGTTTCCCTTTACGTAATCCGTATAAATTTTGCGTTTCAACCGAATGAACGACTGGTTCAACGGCTGTTATTTTTGTCTGATTTTCAGGCACTAACAGCACTTCTTCATTTATTTTCAAATCGACTGCAAATTCATTATCCGGCATCGCCGAAATGGTTAGCTGTCGTCCTTTGTCAGCCTGAATAGCTTTTGTCCAGCCCGGAATTTTCAGTACACAGGGTTCGCCGGCCAGACTTTTGATTTTTACCCATTGGGTTTCTCCGTTTTTACGCACGGCACTCACCAGAAATGCGCCCTGTGTACGTAATTGGTCGAATGAGGCCTCTTTCCACTTGTCGGGCATGGCGGGAAAAATGCGGATTTTACCGCCCCAACTCTGCAAAAGCATTTCCGAAATGGCATTGGCAGCACTAAGCGGCGTTTCGATTACCGGATTTTTACCTCCCGACTCCACATAAAAAGTATTGCTCAGCAATTGACTAATCCCGATATTGCCGTTCAGAAAATGGTGAAGAATTGATTCAACATCATTACCCCGGCCCAGAGCAGCATACAGCGAGGCAGCACCGGTGTAGGAGTAACCGGCAAGTTCCTTTCCACCACCTGTTTTGTGCCAATGCACTACGGATTTATCCACCAATTGGCGGTCATTTTCATTGTCTGGATTCAGCACAAACAAGGGGTATAATCCCAGCAAATGCGAGTAATGACGGTGCGATTTATCAAAAGGCTGCTCACTCCCAATCATCAGGCCATTTTCGTTAACTGCAAACGGCACCAGGTCTTTCTGAGTCTGCTTCCATGCGGCTATTTCGGGCAATTCCAGCTTGTTTTTTCCGGCACATTCAATCATTGCACCCAGCAGCCAACGATACAGAGCCAGATTGTAGGTGGAATTTTTATAGGTTTTAAACCCTTCGTATTCGGGCGACTCCATCGGTTGCATTTCCAATAGTCCTGCCGCATTCCGAATCAGACGTTTTTCGTAAAGCTGTGCTATCTGTCGGGCTTTAGGCAACCATTTTTCACTGAGCACTTTCCAATCGCCGTTGTAGCGAAGCTGTAACCAATAGTTGTGCATCGTCCAGGTAAAGTCGCCCAGTTTCTGATTATCGAATGTGCGCAACAAGGCATCAAACTGATTATCAATGAGCGTTATCAGGTTTTCGCCCAACTCTAAATGATTGCTTTGCAACACATTCCAGTAAGTGAGCTGGATATTGAGGTTCCACCACAGGCCAGGCCATTGAGTTACTCTGAAAAATGGCCCCAGAATATCTAATGCAGGCCCGTCAGGACGGGAACAGGTCGCCATTTTATACATCTGAATCCAGTAAAAGGACTCCATTTGCCCATCGGGAATACTCAGAAAAGATTTTTGATAGAAGGCATGCCACCAGTTGCGGTGAGGGGTCACCAGATTAGCAGTTGAAGTTTTGGAAGCCTCCAGCACCGTTTTTTTAGCAACAACAACTGATTTATTGGCAGCAGGTACTTCGTTGGCAGTAGAAACATAAAGCGTGGATTGATTCCTTCCGGTCGATTTTTCGAGCCAGGCGGTAGCGTAGTCGCCCCCTGCCAGCAAGGGTTGCACACAGCTGTGAATGTCTTTATCAGTAGTCAACACCGGTTGCGGATTAGTGACGTAAGCGGGATCATTTTTCGGGAAAACCTGGGCACGGGGCGAAGCCGGATTTCCCGGACGAAATTCCCAGTTGTACTTTACCTGTTTACCCGCTTGTTTCTCAGTTGAAGTCAACTCAATTATACTCACCATTTTGTCGTAAGGTGTATAAGCTCTGAGGGTGATTGTACCCAGGTCGGTAACAATTGTTCCGCGGATTTCGGCATTCCACAAATCCAGCCGCAGATTGCCTGAAAGGATTTTCCCTACCGGGCGCAACGCCATGCGGCCAATGTCCAACCGGGGGAAATCATACATTACCGAAGCTCCCGGTACCCCCATCGATGTTTTTTTGTCCGGCGCCTTGCGGTGATCAGTCACATCCTGCCGTCCAATATGAAAATCGATGCGATTGTCTTTCAGCGTGGCATACATCATCATACCCACTTGCCCGTTGCCCGTAAAAACACCTTCGTTCCATTGCAGCGGAAGTTCTTCGTACACGAGGTCGTGTTGCAGCATAAAGAGTGGCCAGTTGATGTCAGAAGTTTTTTGAGCGAATAAAGCTGTGCTCAGGAATAGAAATAGTAATACTGTAAGTGTGCGAAAGTATGAGTTTTTCATTTATCGGGATTAAAAATATATTTCAGGATTATTTATACCGTGGTTTATAACACCTAACAGGTTTTAAAAACCTGTTAGGTGCTATTAATAAAGAGTGGCCAGTTGACAGTACTATTTTTCCCTCCGAAAACACTAAAGTTCAGACCGAATAGAATTGCATAAAGAAAAATCAATTGGCGTACTTTCATAAATATTTTATTTGAAATCAATTGGTTTAAATTTATATATTCCTCCTTTAATGGTTTTCAAAGTCACAACTTTTCCTTTGTATCTTACATTCAGCAAATTTCCGTTTTTTGAAATAATTTTCAAAACTGACAAAACATTGTTTTTCCATTCCATATCCACTTCAAAACCACCTTTTGCAACAAGTCCGGAAATTTTTCCATCAGGCATATTTTCAGACCATGCAGGCAATATATCAATCTGACCTTCGCGCGATTCCATTAACATCCGTATCAGCAATTCGGGAAGTCCGCCGCTCAGGTCGGTGTTGAATACATTTCCCGGATTGTGCATCGACATAAAGTTGGTGCCCCAGTATTTGTTGGCCAGCCAGTCCACCAGTTCCGCACAATCGTTGCCTTTGTGCAACGAAGCCGCCACAAATCCCTGCAATACAATACCAAAAGCCATTTCTCCGGGTGGTCGTCCGTTTACACTTTCACCTTTAAATTCACGCCGACGAAGGTTTAATTTTACCTGCAATGCTTTGTCGAATGCACTAATGAGTGCCGTGTCCCCGGCCATTTCTTCCGGAATGCCATAATACAAAGCGTATAAATGAGAACAATGGCGATGATTTTCGTTGTCGGCCAGCATGGGTGTCGCCCACTCTTTGATGGCTCCCTTTTCATTGATTTGATATTCAGGCAAACTGGCCAATATCTGCTTCCACAACCGAACTTTGTCGGTGTCGGTTTTCAATGTTATAGCTGCCGCAATGCAGTTGTTCAACAGTTGGCGGGTGACCCCGATATCCATAGAAGCATTCACACAAGCTTGTGAAATACTGTTTGAAGGTGTGTTTTCGGGTGAGTAGCCTGGCGAAAAAATGAGTTTTCCATCGTTTCCTTTTGTCAGAAAGTCTTCGAAAAACAGGGCATTCTCTTTCATAAAAGGATAGGCGCGTTTGCGAAGAAATTCACGGTCGCCGGTGTATAGCCAGTAATCGAAAAAGAAATGCGAAGCCCAACCTGCTCCGGCAGTCCAGAAAGTCATGCACCAGTTGTTGTCGAAATGGTTGTTGAGCAGGTGATTGCTGGCAACCGACGGGAAACAAATACCCCGACAGCCATAAAGCATTTTCGCATTCAGACGCAAATCCTCGATATGTGATTCTACAAAATCAAAATAGGGTAACATACATTCTGTCATATTCGACGAAAGATTGGCGGCCATGGCTATCTGAATATTTCCGTTGAGAGTATAGCTACCCGACCACCACGGACCGTAAGTTCCTGTCCATACACCCTGAAGCAGGGGAGCCCGTTCGCCGCTCGACGACAGGATATTGTAGCGTCCGGCATCAAAAACTTTCTGAAGAAGAGCAGGATTGAGCTTGCCAAAAGACGATTTGCGGATTAACTCCTCCGAAGAGAGTTTGTAATCCGCATTGTCGACCAGCTCGAGTTTTACACGGCTGTAAATTGCGCCGTGAATTTTAACGTGGCGTTGCAGCAATTGTTCAAAATCGGGTTTTAGAACTGAAAGTTCCTTTTTTTGTAGCTCTGTTTGATTGTTTTCGAAGTTGAAAGAGTTCTTTAATCGGGTCAAAACCAAGACAGCATCTGCATTTTTGACGAACACCTTTCCGTCTTGCGAATAGCTTTTTCCGCCGGTGACAACGATGCGCGAAACACCTTCGTAGCCTTGCAAACTGCCTTCCCAGCTGCGGCTGAACCCGCTCCGGTAAGTCAGCCAATTACCTTCGACAGTAGCAGATACGCTTTTAATACCGTCTTTGCATGCGCCTTCGGGGTTCCAGCCGTTTGCCATTACGGGCGACTGCTGCTCCAGCTTCAGTGCACAGTTGATTTTGCCCTTGTTGCTGCTTCGGATGGAAAGAACAATTGCATCGTCAGCCCGCGAAACGAATAATCTCCGCTCGTAAGACGTGCTGTTGTCGCTCCAGTTCACCGCTGCAACGCCTGTGGAAAAATCCACCGACCGCTGATAATTCTTGATTTCGCCATCCGGTTCCATTGCAACTTTGATATTGAAAGCAGGCACAGGAGGATCTGTCCAGCGTTTGCCGCTATAACCCTCTTTGTACGAAAGATTGACCACCAGGTCGGCTGCTTTCTGGAATTCTCCGTTTGCCAGCAAATTACGGATTTCGGACAGATAAGGGGCAGTATTTACCGGTTTCAGGGGTTTGTTAAGGGGCATTAATAAATCCGAACTGCTCACAACAATCGTTTCGTCGAGCGGTTGTCCCAATGTCAGGGCTCCCAGCCTGCCGTTCCCGCTTGCTAATCCGTTTTCCCAGGTATTGGCTGGTTTTGTACTGATAAAACCGCGTTCCGGATTTGGAAGAAGAATTCTGATTTGTGCTTCTGCCATAACTATTGACAGAAAAAACAGAAGAACTAATTTTATTTTGCGGAAATATGAATCAGATTGTGTCATGAATATTTATATTTTTAAAAAACGGTCAGGAAGCAGGTTTGAAATTGATATGAATTCCGGAAATCAATTAAAACGCCTTACTTCCGAAATGATATGATTTTCCTTTCACTGTTTCAATTGCTACTACTTCTCCTCTGTATCTGACATTGAGTTTATTTCCGTTTTTTGAAAAGATTTTCAGGGCAGTTAAAGTATTGTTTTTCCATTCAATATCAACAACAAATCCACCACGGGCAACCAATCCGGTCACTTTTCCATTGGCAAGTTTTGTGGGCAAAGCCGGCAGAATATCGAGGTAATAATTGCCGTTCTCGTCCCGCAAATGGCTTTGCAGCAGCATTTCGGTTATACCTGATGTTGCTCCGAAGTTACCATCAATCTGGAAAGGCGGGTGCGCATCGAACAGATTGGGATACAACCCGCCGCCTTCGCTCATATTTACATTATCCGGATTCATTGAGGGTACAATCAGGTTATTGAGAATCAGGTAAGCATGGTCGCCGTCGAGCAGGCGCGCCCAAAAGTTAATTTTCCATGCCCGCGACCAGCCTGTACCTTCGTCGCCACGATGCTGAAGAACCACTTTACAGGCTTCGGCAAGTTCAGGAGTGGTGAGTGGCGAAATTTCACGTCCCGGATGCAATCCCCACAGATGCGACACATGACGGTGCTCACTTTTGGGGTCGTCTTTATCTTCCACCCATTCCTGCAACTGACCGTATCTGCCTATCTGATTGGGAATAATTTTTCCTTTTTTTTCGTTCAATATCTTTGCAAAATCTGCATCGATACCCAGAATATTTGCAGCCTCGATGGTATTGGTAAACAAATCACGAATAATTTGATGATCCATGGTTGGTCCCATTACCAGACCACCATTTTCCGGGCTGTTGCCCGGCCCGCTCACCAGCCACTCCGGATGTTGCGGATGTGGAATCAGAAAATCCGCATAAAATTCAGCCGCACTTTTCATGATGGGATAAGCCGTTTCATTGAGGAATTTTTTATCACCTGTATACTCGTAATGCCACCACAAATGCTGACACAACCAGCCACTACCACCTAACCAGATACCGTGATCGGATCCATTAATCGGGGCTGCGCCACGCCACAAATCGGTATTATGATGTAAGATCCAGCCATGGGCATTATAATGTTCTTTCGCTACATTTTTTCCCGATTCCGACAGATCTTTTATCATATTAAAAAGCGGTTCGGTGCATTCCGAAAGATTGGTCATCTCGGCAGGCCAGTAATTCATCTCGGTGTTGATATTCACTGTATATTTGCTATCCCAGGGCGGTATTAGTTTATCGTTCCATTTCCCCTGCAGATTAGCAGGTTGACAACCCGGACGGGAAGATGAAATAAGCAGGTAGCGACCGTATTGATACAATAATGCAACCAGATTAGGATCCTGGTCCTGTTTGTAAGTCAGAAGCCGCTCATTGGCAGGTCTGCCTGACAGACCTGTACTACCTAAATTAATAGTAGTGCGATTATAAAGTTGACTGTAATCAGCAATATGTTTTTTACGGGCGTCTTCGTACTTAAGATTCCTTACAGATGCGAGAAAGGTGTTGCAGCGCTCGGTGGGGTTGGCACTGATATCATTGTAATTCACAAAATTAGTGGCAGCAACTAATTTCAATACCACTGAAGTTGCATTTTTTACTTCAATACTGCCATTATCAGCAATTAAAGTTCCGTCAGTGTTTTGTACCAACAAATGCGATTCAAAACTGATTTTACTTGCCGGATACTTATAATTGCCTTTCTTCTCGTAATAATCGTATGGATAATTATTGACATACCCTTTTAAGATCAACTGATTATCTTCGGTAGAAACTGATTTATTATAATGAGGACAGGTCAGTTCGATCTTAAAATTCAGTGATTTGGACTTATTGGCAGTAATTTTTACAAAAATGGCATTATCGGGATATGAGGCGAACATTTCGCGTTTAAATTGTACGCCATTTACCACATAGCTTACCGAAGCCAATGCTTTATCAAGTTTCAGATCACGATAAAATTGACTGAACCTGTCATGCCCCGCGAATGTCAACTGCACATTTCCAAGCGGTTGATAAGTTTGCTGTCCATAAGGTTGCGACATAAATTCTTTATCGGCTAAGCGATGTGCATCCTGCTGTTTTCCGGCAAAAAGCAACCCCCGAATGGAGTCTAAAAACAGGTATGCACCTTTGTGGCTGTAATCATGGGGTTGACCGGTCCAGACAGTTTCTTCATTTAACTGAATGGTTTCTGTGTTTGTACCACCATAAATCATGGCCGCCAAGCGTCCGTTTCCAATGGGCAAGGCTTCTGTCCAGCGTTGAGCCGGTTTATCGAACCAAAGTTTGTATTCCTGAGCGTTGGCAAGGGTCGAAACAAGAATTATGCAGGATACAATTATGAAAATCCTTAACAGTTTAAGTGAATTTTTTTTGAAGTATCTTTTCATAAAATGAATTTTTTCAGGAATAATGAAACAATATCACGATTGATTGTGAATGCAAAATTACTAATTAACCGGTATGAAGCTTATCGGAAAAACAAATATTTGGTTGAAAAATTATAACTTAAGCCCCAAAGGTTTCAGAAAGCTGAAATACTTCGGGGCTGAAAATTATTTATAATCGAGCCATGCTGTGGCTGTAGTATTGTCAGTTGAAACAAACCTTACCCAACGTGCTCTTACATTATCCGGGAATCTGAATACCAGTTTTTTCCCGGGTTCTACACTGAAGGTTTTGTAATTCATCCAAACATTATCGCCTGTCGGGTCAAATTGCACGGTAATTTCAACCGGTTTCTCTGACTTTTGTGTGAGACTAAGTGTGCGGTTATCATACATTCCGAAAAGATAAGCATCGGAAGGGATGCCGGCTTCTACAGCTGAGTCAACCCAGGGACCTCCCCTGCCTACCGGTTTACCAAGTTTCCACAAATCATCAATGGCTCCTGCCCAAACTGTACATTTTTTATCAGCCGACCGGAAAATATGCGGATTGCCGGCCATTTTTGAAGCATCGATTCCGGTCATTACCAACATTCCACGATAAGACACGTAATCATTCACCTTCAACCCATGCGTTGCAATAGGACGAATCTTGGCAAAACCATCTGCATTCTCGGCCGGAAGTTCGTAAAATGTACCTCCGCAACTGAACAAATCACGCTCCGTAGCCACTTCACGACAGATACGTACCGCATGTTTTTCCATCAGCGCTTTGTAAGCATCATTACCCAATGGCAATCTCCAACGGCGGTTGCTATCGTCAACAATCAAATACGATCCTTTTTCCACACTAACAACCTGAGCAGGTATGGCTACTTTCCTGCGGATAAAATCGGCAGAAGTTTCGTCGGTTTTAGCAACTATCTGCATATTTTCATCCATTTCATAATAACCGGTTTCGGTGGTTGAATTTCCGTTGCTACTGTTTGCCACAATGCCCAATGCACGGCGGTTTTGACCCAGGCTATAAAGTAATCCACCCTGCGTTTCAGTTGAATTAAGAGTGGCTAATCCTTTAAATATGTTATCGTTTACAGGATTCCGTTTCCGGCTGTCGGTATATACAAACGATACAGTCACGTTGGCTTCCTTGTCGGCAGAAACACGAATCCATTCTCCTTTTTCCTGTTCGGCAAAGTCAACCATAGCAGAGCCTTTGGCAGGAATGGTAATGGTGCGGATTTTTGACCAGTTATTATTACCAGCCACATCGGTTTCAAATGTAAAGTTCAACGCATTATCACCTTTGTTTTCAATCCATGCAGTTCTGTTTTTCCAACCTGCAAACAAATAAGGTTCAGAAACTTCGCCGGCTTTTACAACCTCATTTTGCCATACCGAACCACAGGCATCGGTAGTGCCGGTATTATCAGGCTGTGAAATTGAAGTAAACCATAAGTTGGATTGCGACTGACCGGGGCCTTCAATGCCGCCTTTGGCTTTACGTTTGTTCAAAAATTCACTCTTAGCAGCATCGTCACAACCAAAAACCAGTTGATCGTTCCAGCGGCAAAAGTCACCGATTACTTTCAGATAAGACGTGCGGGGACGAATACCGGCAGTATTTTCAGAAGAAAAAGTTTCAGGAAAATGCCAGAACATGCCATGCATAGTCATCAGATACTCTTTTTTTTCATCTGCAGATATGTTACGAATGCGTGGCCATTCGGTATTCCAGCCATGTGCGCCATCATAACTGTTACTGGCTTTAGGCAAACGAAAGAATGTCCACTTACCATGATCGCGGGTGCCCAGAATTACCGATTTATAATCCCAGCCTGTTGTCCAGATAGGGTCGGTTGCTGGGTTTTGATTGCCATAAATGCCACCGGGGCCGGTCACTTCTGTAAACTGGTTACGGCGGATTAATTTCCAGTCTTTACCATCCCACTCGTCGAGAGAGCCGGCCGGAGTGCGGGGGTCGGTTAAAGCCCGCTGCCCTTCTTCACCATTGTCGGAAAACACCATTACTCCCTGTCCCGAATAGAGTCCTTTACCGTGTACTCCAATCAACAGATCGCTCTGATAGCTTTTCGACAGTCCTTCGCGTTGTTTCTGATTGCCATCTTTGTACAAAGTGTTTACAGCAAGAGAATGCACGTCAATTTCATAAAAACCTTCTTCCATAGTAGCAATCACTACTTTGTTGGCAGGGTCGGTTATGCTGCGGGCTATGCCTGTAAATCGACCGGGAGCTTCTTTAACAGGTATCACCCGCACATTTCTTTTGTCATCAATGGCATAAGGCCCGATAAAAAGCTGATTGCTTTCTTTGTGAATCATGCGGTTAGCAGGTGTTCCCCCGATGCTTTCGGGGCGGGTAATTTTCTTTAGTTTCGGAGTGATTTCATACAATTTGTCGGACGAACCAAAGGGCATGTGTGGTCCGTATGTTATTACCCAAAGGCGGTCAGCCCATGGAACAAGAGCACCGGTACCGCATTCGCCTTCGTTGTTGAAATATGCCAACGACGGGTAGATACCACTAACATTCAACGGTTTAGCGACGTTCTGTGATAAAATGCCCGAGCTCCACAGAAACAGGATAAAAAGCAGCCAGTGTGTTTTTTTCATAAAAAATTAAATTACGACATTACAAACTTAAAAAATATATTTCAAATAAATTAAAATAGAATCCCCAATATCGTTGTTGATACTGAGGATTCAGATTTTTTATCAGGCAAAACCGGTTTAAGGCAAAGTCACATTCACATAGGCAGTCCTGAAAGTGTCGATGCAGGTGGCTGCCGGCAAATACATCATACGGTATGAATAAGTACCGCCTGTTGTCGGGAACTTAGGCAAAACAGTATTTATGCTCGGACTTGACTGACTGGTATACACATCTTTGATAATTACTTGAGTACCATCAGTATTCAGATATTTAATTTCGTGCCCGATTGCAGGTTTACCCAAAACAGGTTCCACTGCATTATTAGCATCCCACGTTATGGTGAATGCCTTGGTCAGTAAATTAAATTTTGCTGAAACTATAGTTCTGTTTTTCAAAAAATTACGATACTTATTTCCCCATACAGTTACTGTTTTATTCATTACAATGGAGTGAACAGTGCTATCCGAATTCAGGGTGTACATTTGCAAATTATTTGTACCTTCCTTTAGTTTGTCAATGTGAAACACCATTGAATCTTTCCTGTTGTCAGGGTTTAAATTAAAACTGTATTTCAGGGTTGTATCAGTTCTCATGACCAAAAATTTTGTTGCTCTGAAATCGCCGTCCCAAACTACAAGTTTGGCACGCTGGTCACCACCGTACATTTTAATACTGTCTAATTTTCCGACCAGAAAATCTTCTCCGTTGACCAAATATTTATCGTGCATTGAATTCACATCATCACAGGCAACAAGCCAAACAAAAGACAGCAGGATGATGAACGAATATATTATCTTTTTCATTGTATTTAAATTTATTGAATTATTTTATTACACTTCCGTACCAGCTTAACTCTGCATAAGTAAAGGTTGTGTTATTTGCATTGTTCCACATACTTACAGCTTCCAAACGTACATATCGAATCGGAGTGGTAATGTGATTGAATGTTAAGTCAACACCATCGTTTTCGAGAGCAGTTTTTTCAGCTGCTGATGCATTAGGTCCTGAAACTCCCGATGGTGGTACGATGTGAAAACCTTCCGGTGGACTTAATAAAACCCAGGCATCAGGACCACTCGTATTTGCCATTGAAACAGTAGGACTGGTTGAACCCCAGACTCTTAAATATTCGGGTGTAACACTATATCCATAAGTGGCACGTGAATACAGGTGCAAACGACTCGGGATTACCCATCCTTTACCGGTAGCATTGTTGGCAGTACTGTTCAAATCGTAGGTAATACTGTTTGAAACACCTCCACCGGCTTTTGTGCTGTAACATTCGCCCATTCCAAAAGTTGATCCCCATTTATCATTCCAGAGCATGGTAATTGCAACTGCACTACTATATTCCTGATAGGGAATTAAAGGGTCTCCATTCCATTTAGCATGAAAAGCCTTGGGTATCATTTGTTCAAATAACGGTGTCAGGGTTCTGGAACTTATCGGAGTTTTATTTCCCCATCTGTCCATAATTTGCAAATTAAACTGTCTGGGAATTGTATCATAACCACGTACATTATAGATTGAGTCAACCCCTATTGAGAATTTTTTTCCTCCTAATGTTACTATCGGATTACCAGCCTTATCAGGAGTCGTAATTACTAAAGTAAAAGGCACCTTCAGGGGGTTACTCCATTTGGCATATATCCCTCCGAAATCAGCATCGTAAGACAAAGATTTGAAAATGTTAAATATGGGTGATTCTTTTGGAATTACTTTCAAAACAATTGGTTTGGATACGTTTTGATTCAGATCCACAGCAACAAGCGTTATTGTTCTTACACTGTCGCCTCTGCCAAAGCCATCAATCAACATCTGATTGGTAAATGCCGATGCAGCTGCTTCCATTTTAGTCCCGTTATCGAGTGTGTAAGTTGCCTTTACATATAACAAATCTTTATCTGTGGGAAGTTTATAGGTCAGCTTTACAGCTCCCGGCAAACTTTCGTAGGTTACAGCCGAAACCGAATCAGGTGGAGTGGTTTCAACGGCATATTGACCAATAAAGTCATCCTTGCACGAGTATAAACCCATTGAAAGGACTGTAATCAGTATAAAAATTATTTTTTTCATATATTTTAATATTTTATTTTTGAATGTTACTCTGTTGGAGTTTCAAAGCAATTTCATTTATTGATTAATAATTACCATCCCGGATTTTGAACCAGATTCGGGTTTACCTGTAAGTTGCTTGTTTTGATTGGCCATAAATAGGATTTGTACTGAAAGTCAGTTGTCCAGAGATTCATCGGTTTGGCAAAAGCTTCAGCCGTTAATGCGTTCCATGAAAATCCTCTGATTGTACCGTTGCCAAGCAGTTTATCCATTAATTTCCAGCGACGGCGGTCAAAACCACCCTGTCCTTCGAATGCAAGTTCGATCATACGTTCACGCTGAATAATCTCGCGCATACCACCCTGTGTTGTATATTTTGTAGGGTTGGTTGAATATGTCGACCAGCTGGTAGCCACATCTTTCAATCCTGCACGCGTACGAATCATATTCACATATTTCAGTACATCCGGATTTCCCGGGTCTGATTCATTCAGAGATTCAGCATATAACAGATATAAATCGGCCATACGCATAATCGGGAACGAATAATTCCAGTATGAAATACCCCAGGTACTTCCTGCAATCTGAGCCCCGGACAAAGATACCTTATACGGAACGAATTTTTTAATAAACAAACAGCTAAGTGAGTTACGACCCAATCCGGAATTCATTGCTTTTACAAAGTATTGAGAATTTTGATCTGAAACACCGAAACCATACCAGTTGGCTCCATCGAATGCCAGCGAACCGTAATAACGTGGTTCACGGTAAAGATTAAAAACAGCAGTTTGGTATCCGGTTTTTACCCAGTTTTTATGATCTGTTCTTGTTGCGTAATTAGGATCAGGAGTAAAACGGTTTGCATAAGGAAAAGTGGCATCTTCTTCCATTGGAACTCCGTGATTAGTGTAGAACAATTCAGCTGCGTTCAGTGATGCCGACTCAACCGAGAATACTTCATTAGGCATTACATAGGCAGTGGCAGCGCCCGAAGTCCCGAAGAACAATTTGGTGGGAACTGAATTGTTCTGACTTCCTTTAGCATTGGTTTGCAGCCAAATAGCTTCGTTGTTTGTGTTTGTTTCTCCCAGAATCATACCCGGCTGCACTCCCATCCTAACGCTGTCGTTCATGACAACACCTACCGGCGGATTGAAAGTATATAAACCCAAACCTACTGCTTCGCAGGCATCAATTGCTTCTTTACAGGCTTTGGCTGCGCGTTGCCACTTTTCAACTTTGGCATCACCTGTCGGGAATAACAGTATACCACGATTATCTTTAAAAGTACTGTAATCGTTATTGCCATTAAACAACGGACTTGCTGCAGTCACCAGTATACGTGCCTTGATGGCCAGGGCGGCAGGGCGGGTAATTCGACCCAACTCCGATAATTCACGACCGATAACATCTGTCGGAAGATCAGGCAATGCTTCGTCAATCGTTTTAACAATATAATCTATTACATTATCAACAGGTTCACGATAAACGCGCATTTCTTCAACCGAGGCACTTATAGGCAGATTTTTATCAATAATCGGAATGGGGCCGTACAAACTAAACAAATACCAGTGATAATATGCTTTCAGAAATTTAGCTTCAGCTTTCCAGCGCAATGCTTCTGATTCAGAAATATCGGGGATATTGTCTATTTGTTCTAAAAAGAGGTTACATGAACGAATGCCGGCAAACAGGCTTTTATTTCCATCCCACAGGTTAATGATCGGGTTGGTGGTGTTGTTGCCGGTTTCTGTCATTGTTTGGTTGGTTGATAATGAGGCTTTATTGTTTGCAAACTCATCGGTCAGCATACAACCCGGATTGCTCTGCGAGTTATTGTGCATCGGCATGAAAGAATAACAGGTGTACAGGTAGCCTTCAGCCGTATTTCTGTCGCGAAACACGTAGTCAATGGTTGCAATATTATCCGGAACCACATCCAGAAAATTACAGGCATTTATAAATGGAAGTAATACTGCAACGATTAAAATATATTTAATTTTTTTCATAACATTTTTTTTATAAAGATTATAATGAAACAGTTAATCCGATATTATGTGTTTTCTGGATTGGATAAGCCAATCCGTTTCCACCCATTTCAGGATCCCAGAGGTTAAATTTACTGAATGTCAGCAGGTTGGTGCCCGAATAATAGACACGAACACTTTCAAGTCCGATTTTTCTCAGCGTTTTGGCAGGAATTGAATATCCGAATTCCAGATTTTTCAATCTCATAAAACTTCCGTCTCTCATAAACCATGTGCTTTGTTGTGTGTTGTTCGAAATCAGAGTAGTGGATAATCTTGGCCACAAAGCGTATGAATTGCGGTTTCCTTCCGACCAGTGATTGTCGGCATAAGCCTGCAACAACTGATTGTACGCTCCGGCAATAGTGGCTCCGGTTGAAGTGTTGATTGAATTAATAAAAGGTGATGTGGCTTTAGGGTCTATCCAGAATGCCCTGCGGCCTGAACCCTGAAAGAATATTGAAAAATCAAAACCCTTGTAGCCTGTCGATACACCAAATCCGTAAGTTAGTTCAGGTACCGTCGGATAGCCGATTGCCACCCTGTCATTACCATCAATTTTTCCATCTTTATTAATGTCTTTGTATTTGATATCACCTGCCTGTACAGTTCCGAAGCTTGATTTTTGATCAGGTGAATTGGCAATATCGTAATCGTCGACAAAAAGTCGTTCGGCCACATAACCCCAGGCCTGATTGTAACTGTATCCAACACGCGATAACCATGGTGTGGCACTGTAATCCGGTTCATCAATCTTCTCAATTTTATTGTGAGCATAAGTCAGCGTATTGTGTGAGGTAATCCAGAACCCGCCTTTGAAATTCTTTTTGTAGTCGAGCGAAATATCGACACCGTTACTTGTAATGGATCCTGTGTTTGCTTTCACATTACCATAGTTTATCAAGCCCAATGTACTTGGCACATTGCTACGTGTCATTAATACATTCGAGCGGTTATCGGTAAAATAATCGAGTTGTAATTCTAATGCACGGTATAATTCAAGTTCGAATCCAAAATTGGTTTTGGTCGACATTTCCCACGAAATATCCGGATTTGCATAACGGTCAATACTTACACCCGATTGAGTGGATGACCAGTTCTGTCCAAAAGTATAACCATAGGTTGAATTAGCCATGGTTACATTCGACAAATAAAAATAGCGTTCAGCCGGATCATTACTTAAATTGTCATTTCCCACTAAACCATAAGTTGCTTTGAGTTTTAATTTTGAAATGACTTTATCCAGCGGACCCTGCCAGAATTTTTCGTTCGACACTAACCAGCCTGTACCTATCGAAGGAAAGAATCCGAACCGGTGATTTGCGGCAAAACGCTCCGAACCGTTATAACCAAAGTTACCTTCAAGAAAATACCTTGAATCAAAATTATAAGCCACACGACCTGAGATACCCATGTTGCGTGTTGGCAAGGTTGAAATCAGGGCTGTCCCCTTTGACAACTGGTCCGAATTGGCTGTCACATCGTAATTTCTTAAATAACCAACCAATAAACCACTGATACCGTGTTTTCCGAAAGAGTTGTCGTAATTTAGAGCTGCCTCGCCGTAGGTAGTCGTGTTCACAAACGGAAGATCCTGCGAATAATTCAGCCACTCCTGACCTGTCAGCGGATTCAGGTTGGTCAGTTTGTAAGTATTGTCAATCGGATTATAATCATTCGGCATATTAATGTTATACCAGAACGGAACATAACTGCGGCTTGAGCCTGTGGTAGCGTAACGGTTGGTGCTGAACAGTCCGCGTGCTGTTAAACCTTTTACCCAGTCGTTCAGATTCTGTTTCAACTCAAAAGTGGAAACAACTGTCGATTTAGTTGATTGTTTGTAACCATCAACCATGTCGGCATAGGGGTTTTTCATATAATTACCGAGGTAATTCTTATTCCCGAACATAACGTGATGAACGTAGGTCATATCTGATGTTGCAGGATAATAGGCCGGAAAATCAACAGGGCTTGCCTGTACAATTTTTGTGTAAAGTCCGTTACCACCATCAATAGGTCCGTTGTAATTATCCATGGTAATACCGAGACGCAGAATTACTTCTGTTGTTTTGGTAATGTTTACATTTACATTTGAACGGAGTTGATAGGTGTTTAATTTGATATTATTGTTGAAGTTGCTGGTCCCGTTTTGTTTTAAAATACCATTATCAACATTATATGTACAACCCACATAGTAACGTGCCACTTTACTACCACCCGATACATTGAAATTAATGCGCTGGTTGCTTGTTGATTTTTTCAGTAACATGTCCTGCCAGTCGACAGCAGGATAAACATAAGGGTTGGTACCTGCAATGGTATTTTCAATTTTATCGGCATTATAGATTGGATTCAGGCCACGGGTCGAAGTGGCTTCGTTGTGCATAAGCATATAGGTAACCGGGTCGGCAAATTTAACGGTTGATGTTGGCATCGAAGAGTTGTTTTCGATACGAACAGATAATTTTGCTTTACCTTCCTGTCCTTCCTTAGTGGTGATAAGCAGCACCCCGTTTGCACCACGAGCTCCGTAGAGAGCTGTTGATGTGGCATCTTTCATGATAGAGAATGTTGCAATGTCATCGGGTTGTAAACGCGACAAATCAGTTGAAGTACTTTCGATACCATCGATCAAAATCAACGGACTGCTTGATGCGCCCATTGTCGAAACACCACGGACAAAGAAATCGATATTGTTGTCCACACCGGGGTCACCTCCCTTTTGATATGATATTACGCCGGCAATTTTTCCGGCAAAAGCCGATTGAAGGTTACTGGACGGAACCTTAAGCGCTTTTGTCTCGATAGTGGTAATGGAACCAATAACACTGTTTTTCTTTTGCTTACCAAATGCGGTAACAACAGCTTCTTCGAGCATTTGAGTGTCGCTCATCAGAATAACATTGATTACTGTCTGATTCCCGACTTTAATTTTTTGTTTTTTGTATCCGATAAATGAGAAAACCAGAACATCATTGGAGGATGCTCTGATAGAAAACTTACCATCAAAATTTGAAACGGTCCCTGTGGTTGTACCTTCAATCAGAATTGTTACACCGGGAACCTCGGAACCTGTCTCGTCCTTAATGACGCCGGTGATCGTTCCTGACTTACCCGTAGTTTGTCCCTGAGCAGTAAAACCGAAACTCCCTGTCATCACCAACAGAGACAATAATATGCCTTTCAGCACATGGTGGAAATTATTTCCCTGTGCAGGCATCATTTTAATCTTGTTTTTGTTTTTCATAAATATTTAATTATAGTTACTCTTTTGTCTGTGCTTTTGCAGATTTCTGTTTTATCAAATATGACATGAGTTTTTATGTTTGCAAACATGTCGGATTGAACAGCTTCAAATCTCAGCGAACTTCACACGGTTCGACGGTACAAAATAAGTGTATTTAAAATCAACAAATGGTATTTATAAAAAAACAAATGCGGTATAAAATCATAACAAAGTAGGAAAATCTGTTTATATCTTGTTTTATTCGCTGTGATAAAGCAATATTTGAATGAAAAACACTGAAGCGGACAAACCCTGACAATACCCGTTCAGGCGGATGTTGAATAAAAGAATGAATCCTGATTTGGAATATTTTTCTGTTAAATTTTTTGGTGAATATCAAATCTTATGCTCATTCCGAAGTCATAACCACTCTGCTTTATATCTATCTTCGGTACTAATGTAAACCGGGTTTTTCAATCATCAGAATATATTTAATAATTTATGCGAATCAGGGGTTGAAATTGTTTTTAGTTTCAATATATTTCGATAAAATGTCAGGGCTACGCCCCTCTAATTCAGGTTTTTTGTATTTTCTACCATGATGTCAGCGCTATGCCCCTGAATTATTGTATTAAGCAGCGTAGCTGTGACATCATAGTAACTTTGAATAACCGGATAAATCTGAGGGACGTAGCCCTGATGTCTTAATATCAGGTAAAAGATTGAAAATAAATCTGAACCGGTCACCGGAATAAAGCTATTCAACTCCTGATTCGCATTAATTCGTTTTTCTTTGAATTTTTCTGTTCCGTTATTATTGTCAGGAAATTGTCTTCGCTTATAAATGAACAGGAAACCGTCCATGCGCTTACTGCTATGAAATTTTATGATTATAAGCTGAAAAACACATTTGTCCGGATTGAAAGTCTGAATATTTATTTTTTCATACCCTATTCAGTCATTTTTAATACACCTGAAAACGCAGTCAAAACATTAATTTTGTACAATTAAAATACTGATGATAAATAAATGTACCTGTCAGGTAATTAAAAAACAAAAAACCAATTTTTTTAAATAAATATCTCCATGAGAAAATCGCTGTATTCAATCAGATTTGGCTTATTATTAATAAGCATATTCATATTAAATAACAATAAAACCAAAGCTCAGGATCAAAACTTCGGGTATGTGGCTATTGGTGGCGGAGGTTATGTATGCTCCGTTAACGAAAGCCTTGTTGAAAATCTTAATGGTGGAAATGTATATTATGCAAAAACAGATGTGGGCGGAATTTCGAGGTGGAATGAGTCCACTAAGGACTGGACACCGCTTTTCAGCTGGGTCAGTCCCGGACAAACTTCCTATCTGGGCACTGAGGCTTTTGCTATTGACCCTGCCTCACCAAATAAATTATATTCAATGGGCGGAACAAGTTACTGGAACAATGGTATTACTGCTCTGATGAGCTCAACTGACTACGGAAACACCTGGACTTGTTATGATGTTACTTCACAGTTCAAGGCAAACGGCAACGGGTCCGATCGTCAGAAAGGGGAAACTCTGGCAGTTGACCCGTTTAATGGTGCAAATCTAATGTTCGGCACAAGGTACAACAACGGACTTTTCAAAAGTACGAATTCCGGTCAAAGCTGGTCGAAAGTAACCACTTTTCCTGACAGCATAGGATTAAAAGCAAGTTTCAGTTTTGTTCAGTACGATTACAACAATCAAAACACAATATTTGCAGGCGTTTTTAAAACTTCAAATAATATTTTTGTTTCGAAAGACGGAGGAGCAACCTGGAAATCAATAGGTGGTTATCCCGGAGGCAAACCACAAAGATGTTGCCTGTCTTTCAACGATCAAACACTTTATGTTACCTACACTTCAAACGGTGCAGTGATGAAATATAAGTACGGTTCTGACCCTGCCAACGGAACATGGACATCTATAACTCCTGCTACAGGAAGATCTTATGGTGGTATCAGTGTGTTACAAAATTCTCCCAACAAAATTGTCACCACGACATATAACTACTGGTCGAACAGACAACCCTGGGGTTGGGCTGATTGCATTTATTACAGCGAGGATTACGGAGCAACCTGGAAAGAAAAAGCTTCCAATTGCACCATGGACAATAACGGAACCTGGATTCATGCGGCAATGCACTGGATTGGCTGTGCCACCATGAGCCAGACAAAACCGGGCTGGGTTTTCGTTTGTTCGGGGAATGGTATTTTTGCTACTGAGAATATTGCAGCAGCTATCCCAACATGGAAATTTGTGGCCAAAGGGCTTGAAGAAGTTGTGCCTGTCAACCAGGGAATGATTAGTATCCCAGGAGGTCCGCTTATTTCAACAGTTGGTGATCAGGGCGGTTATGTTCACACTGACATTTCCAAATCACCCTCAGGACAAATCAGTCAGTCCATAAGCATGGCTTTCGCCGCTCAGAAACCGTACACCATCGTACGAACAGTAAATGCAACTCAACCTGTTAACGGCAGAAATGTAAATACCTCTGTAGTGCTTCTCAGTGAGGATAATGGAAATTCATGGTCCACACTTCCTTACCTTCCCGATACAATTCAGGGTTCTACCACATCAATCTCGGCTGATGGTTCGATTATCCTTTGGAAAGCCAATAGTACAAATCTCGGCACAAGATGTTACTGGACTTCCAACAAAGGAGTTACCTGGAATCTGAGTGGACTTTCTTTTAATGCAACTCCTGTGGCTGACCCGGTAAATCCGCAAAAATTCTATGTTTTTAATACTGCCAACGGATACCTGTATAAAAGTTCAAACGGTGGTCAGACATTTACAAATACAGTTTATGTAGGTACCGGAGGTTCGAGCAAACTTGAAGTTGCACTTGGTAATACAGGCCACATCTGGATGAACAACAACGGAAAATTGAAATACTCTGTTGACGAAGGTTTGTCTTTTGCCACCACTTCTGCTTATTCGGTTTTGGCATTTTCATTGGGCAAGGCAGCTCCGGGAGTGAATTACCCGACTATCTATATATGGGGAAAGGCACTGAGTACCAGTCTGGAAGGAATGTACAGATCCATCGATAAAGGTGTGACCTGGATCAGAGCCAATGATGATGCTCATCAATGGGGAAGCCTGGCCAATGCCGGAACAATTGAAGCTGATGAGAATGTTTACGGGCGTGTTTTTAAAAGTACAGCCGGTATGGGGATACCCTGGATGGGTCTGAGCGGATTCACGGCACTTAACGATGTGGTTTCAAATCATATTAATGCAGAACTGACACCGACTGTATTTAATAATTCCTGTACTTTAAAATCTAATGGAGCGAATATTAAACAGATTAATATTTACAACCTGAGTGCAGCACTCGTAAGTTCGATATCCACCGATATTTACAAAGACGAAACGATTGAAATAGGAAACGGCCTTCAAAGAGGAATTTACATCGTAAAGGTTGTGGATACAACCGGTACTTCGACTTATAAAATCGTAAAACAGTAACCCGGGACTGAAAACCTGAGATTGTATGACTTCGGAACTGAAGTTATTATTGATAATTCGGTTTTTATAAAAAATTTCAGGAAAAGTTGTTTTTGCTTCTGAAAAGGCAGGATTGAACATTAAACAATTTTAAAAAAAATCTGAAAAATCTGATCCCTGCCGGTCATTATTATTCATTTTTGCGCATAAAAAAAACAAAGCTTTCAGATTGTGTAAAACAATTTGAAAGCTTTGTCGGTTAAAGTACCAACCTTCTGTGACCCCGTTGGGATTCTAACCCAAGACCTTCAGAACCGGAATCTGACGTTCTATACAGCTGAACTACGGAGCCTTTTTTTGCGTTGCAAAGGTAATAAATTTATTCTGAAACGGAAGCAGCGTATTCGTACTGAAAACAAAAAAAGAGGAAACTTTTGAATCAGTTCCTCTTTTTGTTAAGATATTTGCCCCTTCTTATCTCCGGCTTCCACCCAGAAAAATCATGATATAATAAACCAGTGTTGCCAGTGAACCCAGAGCGGCTACAACATAGGTATAAGCAGCTGTTTTCAGAGCGTCTTTTGCAGGTCCGCTTGTTTCGTAATTGGTAATTCCGGCGTTGCTGAGCCAGGCAAGTGCCCTGCTGCTTGCGTTAATTTCCACCGGCAAAGTGATAAAACTGAATAAAGTTGTGGTTGCAAACAGGATGATGCCGGCCAGTAACAATTGCGGAAACGAATTGACGAAAATAATTCCCGCCAGCAATACCCATTGCATCCAATTGGAAGCAAAACTTACCACAGGCACCAGCCTGGATCGCAATGTGAGAGGAGCGTAAGCAGTAGCATGCTGTACGGCATGACCACATTCATGAGCAGCAATTGCAGCTGCTGCCACCGAGTTCGACGAGTAAACACCTTCGCTGAGGTTTACTGTTTTAGTCAGCGGATTGTAGTGATCAGTCAATTGTCCGTCGGTGGAGATCACCTGTACATCGAAAATACCATGATCGTGCAACATTTTTTCAGCCACCATTTTTCCGGTCATTCCGTATGGAATCGGAATTTTGGAGTATTTTTTAAATTTCGACTGAAGATTTGCGGATATTGCCCAGCTTATAAGGGCGAAGAATCCAAAAATAATATAACCTATAAACATATCTTTTTATTTTAATTATTTTGACGGACGGTTTTAGTCAAATTTCCTGCCAAAGGACTTTTTGTCAGTCCCTGCGATACTTATGTCAGTAATTAACAACCGGCAAACTGTTTAGTTTACAATTCTTCCGCATTCAGATGAAAATCCCGCTGTTGTAAGCTTGCTGCAAAAATCCGGCTCACTCTCCTTCGTTGTATCGGATGATGGTTTGCGCTCTGTCCGGGCCTACTGATACAATTTTAACAGGAACCTGAAGTTCGTCTTCAAGGAACTGAAGATATGTGTTGAATTCTTCCGGAAACTCATCTTCTGATTGAACTCCGGACATATCGGTTTTCCATCCTTCCAGTTCAGCATAAACAGGTTCGGAACCATCATTCAGATCGAACGGGAAGTTTTCGGTTTCAACACCATTGATTTTATAAGCGACACAGGCTTTGATGGTTTCGAAGCTATCCATCACATCGCTTTTCATCATTATTAACTGAGTCACTCCGTTGATCATTACCGCGTATTTGAGTGCAACCAGATCAATCCAGCCGCAACGGCGTGGACGACCGGTCACCGAACCGAATTCAAACCCGATTTTGCGCATTTGGTCGCCGGTTTCATCAAAAAGTTCAGTAGGGAAAGGTCCGCTCCCTACACGCGTGCAATAAGCTTTGAATATACCGTATACTTCACCTATATTGCGGGGTGCAACGCCAAGTCCGGTACAGGCTCCTGCACAAATGGTGTTCGATGAAGTAACAAACGGATAAGAGCCGAAATCGATATCGAGCATAGTGCCCTGAGCACCTTCGGCCAGCACTTTTTTACCTGAATTAATGGCCTGATTTATAAAATGCTCGCTGTCAATCAGTTCAAATTTTTTGATACATTCGATTCCTTCAAACCAGGCTTTTTCGAGTTCGGGCAGATTGTAATCAAAATCGTAATGTTTCAGTATTTCGATGTGGCGATCGACCGCCAGTTTGTATTTTTCTTCAAAATTATTCAGGATATCACCCACACGTAATCCGTTGCGGCTTACTTTATCGGTGTAAGCAGGCCCGATACCTTTACCGGTTGTGCCGATTTTTCCTTCACCTTTGGCCGATTCGTAAGCTGCGTCTAACAAACGGTGAGTAGGTAGGATCAGATGTGCTTTTTTGGAGATTTTCAGTCGCTCGGTCAGTGGGTGACCCGAAACTTCGAGTGCTTCAATTTCGGCTTTGAACAGTGCAGGGTCGAGTACTACTCCGTTACCGATAACATTAATTTTTCCACCCTGAAAAATTCCCGAAGGGATTGATCGCAATACGAATTTTTTGCCTTCAAACTCGAGAGTGTGACCTGCATTGGGACCACCCTGAAAACGTGTCACAAGGTCATAGCCGGGAGTTAACACATCTACAATTTTCCCTTTTCCTTCGTCGCCCCACTGGAGGCCAAGTAAAACATCTATTTTCATTAATTTTTATATTTTGTGAAGAATCAAATTTCTTTTTCAGTTGGTTTTTTTATTTCTGCATTTATTACAAATCCCGTAAATATAAAGTGAATAATGTGAAGGTTCGAAATTACTGAACTTCTTTGTCTGAATGATTGTACGGATTTTTTTATCGGAAAACTCCTTGACTGTTCCGCACAATGAGCATACCAGGTGGTGATGTGTTGTGTTCGAAAAAGTTTTTTCGAATTGAGCTGTTTGTCCGACAAACGGATGTTTGACAATTAAACTGCAATCGAGGAGCAAATCGAGTGTATTGTAAATTGTAGCCAGGCTCACACGATATTCTTTTTGCATGGCTTTATAGAGTAATTCAGCGTCGAAATGACCCTCATGCTGATAGATGTGTTCGAGTATGGCGTAGCGTTCGGGAGTTTTACGATGCTCTTTTTTTTTCAGATAATCAGTGAAAATCTCCTTTATTCCTTCAAATGAATATTCTTCTTTCATTTTATCTCATGTTGGATTACAAAAGTACAACTTTTCGGAGTAATATAATTAAAATCCGTTCAAAAAATCAATTTCTTGTTTCAATTCGTTGTTAATGTATTCAATAGATCTGCTTTTGACAGGACTGACAACATCCGTTTTATTGAGTAGATATTCTTTCACTTCAGGCCCCTTACGTACCAAACGTGCCAGCAATGTTGCTATTGATTTATAAAGCAGAAAATCGTCGGTCACTGCAAGTTCAAATGCTTTATCGATAAGTTTTACTGCCGTTTGATATGTAAAACGGTCGTAAATCCTTGTTGCAAGTGTAAAACCTGTAATCTGCATCCAAAGTTCATTCGAGTCGGTACAGATGAAACACAATTTCTCCGCATAAGGCAATTTGCTCAGCAGATTCATGCTGATTTGTTCGGCCAGTTCTATTTGATTGATTTGCTGAATGCGGCTCAGTGATTTTTCAATGCTCAGTTTTTCGATCGGTTCGATGAGTGTCGATAAAATTTTTGTTTCCCTGATATCGAGGGTCCATAAACCCTGGGCAATGTCGGCATTTTTTTCAGTTTCAGCTGCAATTTCTTTTAATCGGGGTATGGATACTCCAAAGTTTTTATTGTAATAAATTCCGTTTTTTTCCATTTGTTCCGAAACGATTCCGTTCATTGACAACATAAGTTTTTGTTTGATTTTTGAAATCTGTGAGTCAATTTCCGGATTGGAAAAGTAAAAATTCTTCATATTTTCACACATTAAATGTTTATAATCAGCAAGTTGAAAAAAGAGTTCAGTTTTTAGTCAAAACCCTTGCACAAAATCGAATACTGTATTATCTTTGCAAGCCAAAACACGGTGGTTATAGCTCAGTTGGTTAGAGCGTCGGATTGTGGTTCCGAAGGTCGCGGGTTCGAGCCCCGTTTTCCACCC
>CALCBD010000063.1 GCA_937897985.1 uncultured Paludibacter sp.
AGAGCATCTGCCTTACAAGCAGAGGGTCGGCGGTTCGAATCCGTCAACGCCCACCAATAAAGATCGTACATTGATTTGTACGGTCTTTTTTTTATTCAATATAATCAGCCGGTTCTAAGATCTATTCTTTGAAAAGCGTTTAGCTCAGCCGGTTCTGAGCATTCCGATGCAATCGGAAGAATCGGCGGTTCGAATCCGTCAACGTAAAAAAAGTCCGGAAATTTAATTTCAGGACTTTTTTGGTGTGTCTTAAAGACAATGAATATGGGCGGAATTTTCAGGATTCGTTTTGATGTTGCCTTGTTAAAAGTTCTTTTTCCACCTGTTCACGCGTTTTACTTTGAGTAACAAAATACACCCCGAAAAATACAAGTACAGCCGACACGACATGTTCCATTCTGAAATTATCCATCCCCATGGCCACAGTTGCAAGCGAAGCTACGATTGGCTGCAAATAATTGTACATGCTGAGTGTGGTTGGCAAAAGTACTTTCTGACCCGCTGCCAGCAAAAGATATGAAACGAATGTAGCTAAAAACACCACATACAACACTTTGAGCAATACACTGACAGTCAACACATTCAGATTAAAATTCACAATAGCACCATGGGCAAAAGGATAACTCTGTATCGTCCCGAACAAAAACAACCAACGCATAATAGTAAACGGCGAATATGCTGATATGAGCTTTTTAAACAGAGTCAGGTACAGAGCAAACGAAATTACTGCTGAAAAAACAATGACATTTCCAATTAAATTACCGTTACCAATACTAACTGAGTACTGCCCGAAAATCAAAAACAAAGCTCCCGATGCACCTAAAATTACTCCGAATGCTTTTTTAAAAGTTATTGGCTCTTTAATGATAAAGGCAGCGAAAATCATACTTAAAATCGGAAGTGTGGTTACAACAATCGCCGCATCGATGGGTGATGTTTTTGAAAGCCCTAAGAAAAAAGGAATCTGATTGGCTGTAAGCGCAAAAAAAGCTGCAAAAAAGAAAGAAACTTTATCCCTGAACGGCACTTTCTCCACTTTAACAAATAAAGCAGACCCCCAAAACAACAAAAACCCACCCGAAATCCGGAAAAAAGTCAACAACAACGGATCGAATACATCAGGCATTAATGATCTGGAAACAGGATTGTTAAGTCCGAATATCAGATTGGCTGCCAACATTGCAAAATGTCCGTTCAGTTTATTTCTTTCCATCAGTTGTGAGCTTATTATCTTGAATGTATGGCCTTTATGGGCGAAAGCGTTATTAATGAGTTAAATCTGATTCTTTCGTTAGAGCAGGTTTTAAAACGAAATAAAAGCCCCGCTAAATTTTACTGAATTTGTCAGATTAAAACACTAAATCCGGAGTTATGTTCAATAAACCGGCTGCATTATGTTAAAATTATTGTTTTAATTCCAGCAGAAGAATTTGCTGAATTTTATTTTCCTGTTGTTTGTCAATTTTCAATATACAATCTTTAATCCTTTTACGGAACTTCCAACAGGTCATCTGATTTAAGCCCAACTGGTCTGAATAATCGTAAGAAGAAACTTCTTTCCCCTGAACACAAACTGTATAGGCAATATAAAAAGCCTTATTGACCGGAAATTTTATATTATGAAAAATAGTATGTGCTGAAGCCGATTCTTCTTTTTTACAACGGGTACACCTCCGCGAATAGGCAGTTTTACCCTCACAGTAATTCGTGTGTCCGCAATTTCTGCAGACAAACCCGTATTTCCATTTCACTTCTGAAATAAACTTCAACACTTTATCACCATCATTAAAAAGCTCATTGGCTAATTCAGGCGAAATTCCGTCGTTAAACAACATGATTTTCAGACTTTTTTTGATTACAACAAATTCAGGGGACAAAGATATAAAAATATTTCAGTGATACCAAAATAATTTATTAGTGATATTATTGTAATTTAAAATTATTCAATTATCTTTGCAGTGCAAAAAAAAATGAAAATAAAATGAATATTGAAGCAATAAACAAACGTTACAGCAGTCTGAGCGAAACGAGTTGTTGTCTTTCGTGCGGAGGGGCCATCAATCATGCCGAACCGCAACCCGGCGAAACATGTGTGGATCTGGGAAGCGGGAGAGGAAACGATGTGATCAGACTTGCCGAAGAAGTAGGAGAAAACGGTTATGTATATGGCATAGATATATCGGAAGGAATGATTGCAAAAGCGGTGGCCAATCTGAATAAATTTGAGGTAGCAAATGCCTCTGTTTTACAGGCAGAGCTTGAAAAGCTACCCCTGGAGAACGGTTCTGTGGATTTGGTAATATCAAACTGCACCATTAATCATGCCTCTGATAAGCAGAAAGTATGGAATGAAATTTACAGAATTCTGAAGCCCGGGGGCAGGTTTGTTGTCAGCGACATTTATGCGGCTTCACCTATAGCAGATGAATACCGCAACGACCCGGTTGCCGTTGCCGAATGCTGGGCCGGAGCTGTCACGAGAGCTGAATATCTGACAATGCTCGAAACAGCAGGATTCGGGGATATTCGGATTCACGAAGAATCAGAACCATATTCTAAAGGTCAGGCAGAAGTAGCAAGCTGGACTATAGAAGGAAAGAAAAACCCCTGACCCTTTAAAAGGAAGTATTTTAAGCTCCTTTTAATGGATCAGGGGAAATATTCACAACTAAAATAATTTTTTATGAAAAGTGTAGTGAAAAAAAGTTGCTGTTCAGGCAACAATGAATTGAAGGTTGCACAATGTTGCGCTAAAAATTCGATTATCGTAGCCGGTTGTCACGACTAACTGCGGGCTTAACTTTTCCAAAGTTTGAAACTTTGGAAAAGTTATTTCTTTTTTTAATAAAAAAAAACACATTGAAAATGGCTTTATCTCAACACAATATCATCACAAAAATTACCGGTTCCGATGATTTTTTCATTGTAAATCCGTTACACAAATCAGCAGATATTATTTCGGAAAATGAACTTAAAATGCTGAAAAACAAAATCGATCCAAAAGGAGAATTCACTCAACGCGGATATCTTGTTGATGAGGCAAAAGAAAAACGCGCCTTCAAACTGGCTTATCTCGATTTTACCGAAAAGCGCGAAAGTGATGAAACCCAGCTTTTCTTTGTGCCGAATTACTCCTGCAACTTTGCCTGTTCGTATTGTTATCAGGAAGGATATAATCCTGTTCAAAAAGTTGTAAACAATGATGTAATTGATGCCTTTTTCAGCTATATAAAATCCGAATTTGCCGGACGCCGTAAATACATTACTGTTTTTGGAGGCGAACCTCTTTTGCCGGGTGAACATCAACGGGAAATGCTTGCTTATTTTATTCAGAAAGCAAACGATGCCCGGCTCGACCTGGCATTTGTAACCAACGGATATACACTGGCATCCTATGCCGGTTTGCTTAAAACTGCCAGCATTCGCGAAATTCAGGTGACACTGGACGGAACACAGGAAGTACATGATGGCCGACGATACCTGAAGGGAAAACAACCCACCTTTGATAAAATTGTGGAAGGAATTGATGCCTGTCTGGCGGCAGGAATGAACATCAATCTGCGAATGGTGATTGACAGGGAAAACATTGAAAATCTTGCAGGTTTATCGCGTTTTGCTATCGAAAAAGGCTGGACAAAATCACCCCTTTTCAAAACTCAAATCGGACGCAATTACGAACTTCACTTTTGCAATTCGACACCCGATAAACTTTTCGACAGAGCAACTTTGTATCAACAGATTTATCAATTACTGAAAACACATCCCTATATTGCGGAATTTTATAAACCTGCATTTTCAATAGCTAAGTATATTGCAGAAAATGAAGCTTTGCCTACAGCTCTGTTCGACTCATGTCCGGCCTGTAAAACGGAGTGGGCTTTCGACTTTACCGGCACCATTTATTCATGTACGGCGACAGTTGGAAATAAAGGAGATGAACTTGGTACATTTTATCCCGTGATCACAAAAAACGTGACGGCTATCGAAAGCTGGCAAAACCGCGATATTACGACGATTGAGAAGTGTAAAAATTGTGAAGTGGCATTAGCCTGCGGAGGTGGTTGTGCTTCGGTTGCCAAAAATAAATTCGGCCATCCGAATAATCCCGACTGCAGGCCGGTGAAGGAGTTATTAAGCATGGGAGCGGCTTATTATTTAGCACCCTGAATCCCCGCAAAGGGACTTTAAGGGAGCGATTGATAAGTTTTTCCAACGATATAATATGAATATATGAACATGTTTAAAATTTAATATTAAAGGTCATTGAAGTTCCCCTGTGGGGGATTTTGGGGGCCGTCAGAAAGTTTTTATGAAAGAAATTAATGCAGCTGATTTTCAGCAGGAAGTATTGAATGGCGGTAAGGTAGTGGTTGATTTTTATTCAACCGAGTGTCCGCCCTGTGAAGCCTTAGCACCAAAATTTGAAGCTATGGCTGAATTGTATGGCGAAAAAATCAAATTTGTCAAAATTTTTCGTCAGGGAAATCGTGAGCTCGCCACTTCACTGGGAGTAAGCTCCTCACCTACTCTTTTGTTTTTCGACAACGGAAAACAGGTAACGGATAGCATCAGTGGTGGCATCAAAAAGTCGGAGATTATCGAACGCCTTGACCAAATGCTGCCGACCGACGAAGTGACTGCTATCAAAGCCAATCAAAAAGCGACAGTTGCTGAATATGATGTGGTGATTTTAGGAGGAGGTCCGGCCGGACTGACTGCCGGAATCTATCTCGGCCAGGCAAAAATCAAAACATTATTAATCGACCCTGCACTTCCCGGCGGCTATATGGGTATCACACATCAGGTATCGAACTATCCGGGTTTCGAGCAACCACAACCCGGTTTTATGCTGGCGCACTACATGAGTGAACAGGCCAAACATACAGGGATTGACTTTAAAGTGGCAGTAGATATTACTTCAGTGAATTTAAAGAAAAAGGAAATTGTAATTGATGGTTTTGAAACTATCAGGGCAAAAAAAATCATTATCGCTACCGGAACAACACCTAACACCATGAATGCTCCGGGTGAAAAGGAATTTAAAGGAAAAGGAATTTCGTATTGCGCCACCTGCGATGCAAAATACTTTGTGGACAAAGAAGTCACAGTGATTGGTGGCGGAAATTCAGCGGTAGAAGAAGCATTGTTTATTACCAAATTTGCAGGCAAAGTTACCATGATACATCAGTTTGATAAGCTGACAGCCAATCAGACTGCTATAGACGAATTACAAAAAAACGAAAAAATATCGGTGATGTACGAACATGAACCACGACGTTTTGAAAAACGCGATGGTAAAATGGTGACATTTGTGGAAGATTTAAAAACAAAGGAACTCAAAGAGCTGGTCACAGACGGAGTATTTGTATTCATCGGATTCAAATCCAATGTTTCTGTTCTGGGCGATACCTTGCCCGAATCGGACAGCTGGGGTTATATCAAAACCAACGAAGATCGTCAGACAAATTTGCCCGACATTTATGCTGTCGGAGATATTATCAGCAAAAAATATCGTCAGATAACTACTGCTGTTGCTGATGGTACAATTGCAGCAATGACCATTTCGAAAGAGATTTAAGATCTGCTGCAAAGTACGAAAAGGAGAAAAATGCAATATTTATAAACAGATAAATAAATTCCGAACAAATGATTAAAAAATTTTTCATAACGCTTGTGGTAGTTTTTATTGCCATAGGAACTGTTTCGGCACAAACAGTAAAGCAGTTAAAATCTACCGAAATACAACAGATTCTGACAAACAACAAAGCAATTATTGTTCTGGATGTACGCACAGCTGAAGAATTTGCTGCCGGCCATCTTAAAAATGCGATCAATATTGACATTCGTAAACCCGGATTTTATTCGGAAATTGACAAACTGAATAAAAAGAAAACATACATGGTTTACTGCAGAACCAATCACAGAAGCGGCATGGCAGTTGAATATATGAAACAAAAGGGTTTCGGCACCATTTATCAGATGATGGATGGATTTCCGGGATGGGCAGCGAATAATTTTACATTCGAAAAATAATTTCAGGATGAAAGAACTTTATAACAGCAGCGACCTCAAAATCATGCGAGCCGCAGAAGATGCCTTACTTACAGGACAGAACAGGGTAGAGGAGCTGAAATTATATGCTGAAAAAACCGGGGTAAAACGAATCGGAATTGCACATTGCATCGGGATGACCGGAGAGGCCCGAAAGTTAAAGGAAAAACTCGGAGATAAATTTGAAGTTTACATGGTGGACTGTAAACATGAAAGTATAAAATCGTCGGAGTTACTCGATGATATTGAGATAAAAGGCACTTCATGTAATCCGGCCGGACAGGCTGACTTTCTGGCAAAATATAATACCGAACTGAACATCAGCTTTGGTCTTTGTGTCGGGCACGATATTTTATTTAACATGAAATCGAAAGCGCCGGCAACCACTTTGGTTGTAAAAGACAGAGAACATCATAATAACCCTTTTCAGGAATTTAAAAAATAAAAAAACATGCAAACATTTTTAATCATTATCGCTATTGTGTTGGGGGCATTTGTATTATTGAACATATATGCCCGTGCAAAAATGAAAAATATGCCAAAAGTTGCTGACAGCGACAAACTACTTACACTGACCGACAAAAACTTTAATCAGCAAACCAAAGGAAAATTAGTATTGGTCGACTTTTGGGCCGAATGGTGTGCACCCTGCCGTATGATGGCTCCTGTTCTGAACGATCTGGCCAACGATTTGCCGGAAGGAAAATATGTAGGCAAAGTAAATATTGAAACCTACCAGTCAATGGCACATCGTTTCAACGTTCGAAACATTCCGACACTCATCCTTTTTAAAGATGGCAAAGAAGTGAACCGGTTTGTGGGAGTAAAAACGAAGGATTTTCTGCTCAAAGCAATGAAATAATTTAGCATTTAACATTTATAGAAATGAAAAAAGTATTGATTTTAGGCGGTGGCTTTGCCGGAGCAGAAACTGCCATTCAGCTGCAGAAAAGTAAACAGTTTGAAGTTACCCTTATCTCTGACCGGGACTATTTATTTATATATCCGATTTCAATCTGGGTACCTACACATGAATTGAATTTTGATCAGACACAAATCAAATTAGCCGATATTCAAAAAAAACACGGATTTAATCTGATTATCGACAGGCTGACAGGAATCAAAGCATCGGAGAACAAAGTAACACTCGAAACACAGGAGCTTACGTATGATTATCTGGTAGTTGCCATTGGTTCGGGGAAGATGCAACCAAAAGGAATTGAATTTACAACAACAATATGTGGACAGCCGCAACAAACCCTGCAACTCAGAGACCGGTTAGATGCTCTGATTTTAAAAGGTAGTGGTAAAATTGCCATTGGTTTTGGAGGAAATCCGAAAGATAAATCGGCGCTGCGCGGAGGACCCGGATTTGAGATATTGTTCAACATCAATCATTATCTCAGAAAAAAAGGAATACGCAATAACTTTGAACTGACCATGTTTGCACCGATGGAACAACCAGGAGCAAGAATGGGCAAAAAAGCCATGAACGCCATTTACAAGATGCTGAATGAGGAAAACATAAAAAGCCATTTCGGCAAAAAAATTACTGAATTTACAGAAGACGGGATTATTTTTGAAGACAACAGCAAATTAGAGGCTGATTTAACTATGTTCATTGCAGCCGGTGCCGGCCCGGCGGTGCTGAAAAACACCGATTTACCTTTGTCTGAAGCCGGATTTATTAAAATCAATGATTTTAATCAGGTGGCTGAATTCCCGAATGTATTTGCAATCGGCGATACTGCTGCCTATGAAGGTCCTGATTGGACTGCTAAACAAGGCCACATCGCTGAAATAATGGGAAGAAACGCAGCTCATAACATCATTCAGTTAGAAAATAATTCGGACCGGCTGAAAGGATATCAGGCTCATCTGAACATTTTATGTGTAATGGACATGGGCAACGGCGCAGCTTTTGTTTACCGCGACAGCAAAAAAGAAATAATGATTCCCCTTCCGGTTGTTGGTCACTGGCTGAAACACGCATGGGGAAAATATGCCAAATGGACCAAACTGGGAAAAATAAGTCGGTTACCCGGCATGTAGACAGATAGCTCATAAAAAAATTGGTAAAAAAAAATCAACGCAAAAAAACATTTTTCCCGGCTGTTTCGGGAGTATCACTTTATGCTGCCATATAAACGACCCAAATACGGAAAAGCTTTTAATAATTGATTTATTTGCTCAGGTTCAACGTTTACGGAATTTATATAAATATTAATTTTTTTCTTTGTATTCTCCGTGCCTCCGTGGTTTTTAAGATTCACCACAGAGGCACAAAAGGCACAGAGTTGGATTTTTAAAATAATTTCAACCCCAGATTCGCATTAATAATTTTCATGCAGGCAATGTCATAAGAAAATTACTACAAATAATAAATTCAATCAAAATTTTTGTGTCGGAATAATTAGTTAGCCATCAAAAAAACAAAGACACTAATTATTACATTATGAGACAATTAATACAGATTCCACATCCAATTGCGACAAAAAAAGCAGCAATCGTTAAAATATTTAGTCAACAACCAAAGTAAACAGAAAAATGCAGAACAGTTAATAAAAAAATCACTATGTTTGTAGAGACATAAAAAATCACTACCGGACAAATTATTTTGAAAAGACATTTTGCATGAAAAAAAATCAATTGCTTTTTGGGATACTGATTTTCTGTTCTACCATATTAAATGCTCAGAATAATAGCTGTAAATACACCATTACGCTCCAACAAAACTATATCGACGGATCAAAACTCAATATTCTGCCCGGAGACACAATTTGTATTGAGTCAGGGGCAAGGCTGAGTCTGAAACTGATTAATTTTCACGGATCAGCCGACAAATATATTGTTTTCAGAAACTCGGGAGGGGCTGTTGTTGTAAGTAACAACACATTAGCTTATGGCATATCAATTGAAAATTCGAGCTTCTTTCGTTTTACAGGAACCGGTAGCAGCCAGTATAAATACGGCATCAGGATACTCGGCACAAAATCGGGAGCAAGCGGACTCAGTGTGGGAAATTTGAGTACCAACTTCGAAATCGACCATATTGAAATTGCCAACACCGGATTTGCCGGCATATTTTCGAAAACTGATCCGGTTTGTGATTTATCCAAAAACAGAGGGAACTTCACTCAATATCAGTCAGTTTATCACGACAACTACATTCACAACACAGGTGGCGAAGGAATGTACATTGGCCATTCATTCTATTCGGGCTGGACCACAACCTGCGGGAGTGACACGGTAATGCTTTATCCTTCGGAACTTAAAGGAGTAAGAATTTATAACAATCTGGTAGATAGTGCCGGATGGGATGGGATACAGGTTGGTTGTGCCACAGCTGATTGTGAAGTGTACGGCAATAAAGTAACCAATTACGGCACAGCAAAAGTTGGTGCCCAACAAACCGGAATTCAGATTGGGGGAGGGACGACCGGTAAATGTTACAACAACAAAATCATTAATGGTTCGGGAATGGGTATTGCCGTTTTCGGAATTGGCAACAACGACATTTACAACAATATAGTAGTGAATGCGGGATACAATTATTATCCCAACGACTCAACCGTCAGAATCTACGGAATTTACTGTGATGACCGGGCAACTATTCCGGGCAGTTCCTTCAATTTTTACAACAACACGATTGTCAACTCAAAGTCAGATGGCATAAGATTTACAAGTATTGCGAGCCGAAACAACCGTTTTTACAATAACATCGTTGTGCATCCTGGGTCCTGTCTGAGTTATAAGAAAATTCCGGCTCAATCAGGTTATATCAATACCGGAGCTAAAAGCGGTGTTGATGCACTTATAGCAAACAACTATTTTTATAAAGATGCGACACAAATTCTGTTTGCCGATACACTGAATAACGACTATCATCTGACCAGAAACTCACCTGCAATCGACGCAGGAATGAATCTGAGTTGTTTTGGAATCAACATCGATCATGAAAATCTGCCTCGCCCGTTAGGAAGCGGTTTCGACATTGGGGCTTATGAATTTAAACCCTACAAAAGTTTTCATATCACTGCCGATCAAACCAATGTGGATGCAACCGGATTAAATATCCAACCCGGCGATACAATTTATCTGGATGCAGGAAAAAAAAGATCGCTGCGACTAATGAATTTTCATGGTACTCCCACCGAACAAATCGTTTTCAAAAATTACGGAGGTGAGGTAGTCATACAAAATAATGACATGTTTTACGGGCTGAAAATCGGGAACTCAGGTTATTTCAGATTGACCGGAACCGGAACTGCCGGAACAAAATACGGCATCAGAATACTCGGCACTCCGGAAGGCACCGCCGGTCTTTCGGTCGACGATGGAAGTACAAACTTCGAGGTGGATCACATTGAGGTGGCTAATACAGGCTGGGCAGGCATACTTTCAAGAACAAATGCGACCTGTGACCTGACAATGAACCGAAACAATTTTACCCAGTACCAAACAGTTTTTCACGACAACTATATCCATAATACAACAGGTGAAGGACTGTTGATCGGACATTTCAATTATTTCGGGATTCCTTCTGTCTGTGGCAGTGAAAGCGTCACTCTTTACCCGAGCGAACTTAAAGGTGTACGAATTTTTAACAATATAGTTGACAGTGCCTATTGTGATGGAGTCTGGATCAGCAGCGCCACCAGCGACTGTGAAGTATATGGAAATAATATCACAAATTATGGTCTTGTACGTGGTGTTACACCCAAAAGCGGGATATTGTTCGGATCAGGGAGTACCGGTCATTGCTACAACAATTACATAGCAAACGGAGCCGGAAACGGCATTACTTTGAATGGGACAGGAAACAGCAAAGTTTACAATAATATCATCGCGAATGCAGGTCTCACCTATTTCCCTGCCGACTCAACAAGGAGAGCCTACGGAATTATCTGCGAAGACAAAAGCACCATCAGTGGTCAGTCATTTTGTTTTTACAACAATACAATTGTAAGTCCGAAAACGGATGGCATCCGTTTCGCAAGTACACTAAGCCGGAATAATAAATTTTTTAACAACATCATTATCAAACCGGGTTCGTTGCTGAGTTATAAAAAATACTATCCGAATCAGAGCCCTTATATTAACACAACAACCAGGTCCGGAATCAGTGCTGAGTTATCAAACAATTTCCTTTCAGCCACTTATACCGACATACTTTTTGAGGACTCGCTGAGCAACTACAGGTTACTGAATAATTCACCGGCAATCAACGCGGGAATAAATCTTGTAAATGAGGGAATTGCCTGTGATTTTGATTTCCTGAGCCGAAACGATGGCATTTTTGATATCGGGGCATTTGAATACAGGCAAAATTCAGCGCTCAAATCCATGGTTGGCAGACAAAACCCATCATTTAACGGCGACTATATTACCGGAAATGCCATCGACGATATAAAAGTAACTTCCATAAATAATCAGATAAGTTTAACGACCACATCTGACGAACTGAAGGCTGACATAACCGTATATGACATGATGGGACATTTGATTTACAGCAAAAACAATGTTCAGATTAACTCGGCAACATTAAATATCAACCTGAAAAAAGGGATTTATTATTTCAAAATTAACTATAACTCATTCATACAGACAAAAAAGGTACTCATACAATAAGTTAAAACTGAGTCAGCAATGACAGGTCAATTTTATAAATACCACGTAATTTAGGTATTTGCTGAAAGCGTTGAAACAAAGCTCAACAACATCAGACCAAGCTGATAACACTGACAAACAATACACTAAATCAGATCTAAAATTTCTGCAGAAAATCAGACAGGTTAGCTTCGCGGTTCAGATTCAGTTTTTTCCTGATTCTGTACCTGTTCGTTTCGATACTGCGTACCGACATATTCAGCAACGGAGCCATATCTTTGGATGACAAATCCATTTTGATATAGGCACAAATTTTTTTGTCGGTCACATTAAGTTCGGGATAACTTTCGCTAAGCCGTTTAAGATAATTCTCATAAACCAGGTCGAAATTTTCCTCGAAACGTTTCCAGTTTTTATCATGTTCAATGTTCTGTTTGATATTACGCTCCATTTTGCCAAGGCGCGACAATACGGTTGTTGCATCACCGTTTTTCTTTAACTCCTCGGTAGCTTTGGCAATATTGTCGGCAATTTCAATCAGCATTTCGTTTTTTCGTATCAGGTTCATTGTCGAGCTTGCAAGTTCCTGAGCCTTATGACGCAGTTCGTACTGTAACTGTTGATTTTTGAGCTCCTTAATCTCTCTTTTTTTAGCCTGATCTTCAGCTTCATACATTTTCTTTTGTTCCTGAATTTCAATTTCCTTAATTTTTTCCATTTCACGGGCACCTTTTTTCGACCTGTGATTTACATATCTGATAAGTGAAATAACACCAGCAATCAGAACTAAAAAATAAACGATAAATGCAATGGTTGATTCGTACCAGGCAGGAGCAATTCTGAATTCATAAGTCAATACAGCTTCTTTTGCTTCAAGCAAACAACGGGCTTTTACTTTAAAAACATAGGTTCCACGCGGTAGTTTGTTATATTCCTTTGTATTATCAGTTGAATACTCCGACCATGTTTTATCATAATTTTCAAGCATATAGCTGTATTTAACCAACCCTTCACTCCGGTATTCGGGTGCATTGAATTCGAACCTGACTGAATTATGACTATTGGGAAAAATCTCACTTTTTCCGGGATTGGCATAAATGCGCCGGGCTTCGTTATCCGAATAATTATCTTTTGTAGCTATTATACTATTGATAAGGACTTTGAATGTTGACTTAGTGTCGGGAATTTTGCCCGATTTTATCCAGCTGAATCCTTCTTCCGTATTCAGAATAATATTATTGTCATTGATAAAATTAAAATGCTCGAACCCGATAATTATCTTTGGCTGCAAAACTCTGTATGTCAGCGAGTCGATAGAATACGAGCCATTAACCTGCTTTCTTGCCAATCCGATAAACCTGCCCGAAACACACCAGACATCACCGTTGGGACATTCATGCAGACGGATATTTCCGGGGACTGTACCAAAAAGCTGATTCCATTTTTGGTAGGGTAACATTTTATCCTGTTTTTTATTAAACGTATAAAATCCACGATTAGAAGAAAAAATCAATTCATTACCAACACGAAAAACAGTATTCAGCTGGTCACCCGGAAGACCTTTTCGGGTTCCGTACAAAGTAACATTGGTAATACTGTCCATTGAAGCATTAAACGTGAGATGATACAAACCACGCAGCCAATGGCTGAACCAAACGCTACCATCATTATCCACCTCGAACATTGGGCTCGATTCGTTAAATTTGCCTTTAATGAAATGAGAAAATTTCCATTTGCCATTCGTTTTTTTCAGAATGAACAAGCCCTGATACGAGCAACCTATAATCATATCAGGATGATTGATAAGTGGTTTGAAAGTCCATGTCCCTGAGAGGCCCTGTATTCGCTCAACCGATTTGTTGTTTACAATGAAAGCTCCCTGATCATCACCGCAAAAAAGCGTGTTATCAATCCCCGAGAGACACCATACCTGTCCTTCCATGCCCTTCATAATTTCCAGATGCAAAGGTTCGTCATTATTCTGAACCGGATATGAAGTAGTGTAAAGTCCCTGATTAGTTCCGAAATACAGAATATTATTTTTAAGAAACGATGTATAGCCGGCACCATATAAGTTGTTTGTTCCAAAAAGATTCCTGATCGGACTATTAAGCATCACATAATCAATACCATTATCGAGTCCGAGCCACAGATTTTGCTGATTATCAAACTCAGCGCTTAAAACAGTATTATTTTGCAGGCCGGTGTAAGTATTGATAAATTGAATATTGCCATCAGCGATATTCTGAATCACCACACCACGCTGAACAGTTCCGTATACAATCTGTCTACCGTTAGTTGTTGCGCAGAACACCTGATTTTGTTTAAGAAACCTATCGACGCCGGTATTGAAAGGAACAATGGAGAGTCCGTCGTAAAGAAAAACTCCATCGAAGCTTGTAACGATTAAAACTTCATTTTTTGAAAAAGGCAAAATACTGCAAACCTTTTTATTGATCAAAACTTCAGAACCCTGTACACGCACAAACAAACTTCCGTTCAGCATGAACAGACCATTCTGACGACTGGCCACAAAAAGAATATTGTGAACCACAGCCGATGCATCTATTTTATACCCAAAATCAAATTTTTTTACCGATTTCTGATCGTAAACATAAATAATTTTTTCACCCTGAAAATATATCAGTCTGTCGTTTTTGTGAATATTATAAAGTTCATTGGATCCGGCAGGTTTAATATTCAGAAATTCGGACAGGGAATAATATTGCATAAATCCGTTTTTATCTTTCCTGAAATAACCAAATTCATTAAAGGTGGAAGCATAAAACTTTCCATATCCATCATAAAGAATAGAGCGGACATTGGTTCCGTTTTTAATAGGAGTGACACTCCAGTTCTTGCCATCAAAAACGAGCAACCCGTTATTATTGGCGAAGTACATTTTATTTTGTCTGTCCTGAGTTATGCCCCAGTTCTGAGTACCTGAAGCATAATCTTTCCGGCTGAAGTTACGTACCAGTGGCTGTAAAGCGAAGGCTTGAATTAAAAAAATATTCAGAAAAAATAAAACGACTGCTTTTTTCATAACTTTTTATTTAAAATTTCAGAATGACTCTGCTTAAAAACATTCAATATTAGCAATATTTGAGGTTTTGATTGTACTGTTGAAATATGTTTTGCAACACATTATTATCTATACTATTGTATTTCTGCATATTAACAAATTAATTAATGAGGTTTTGCGTAGTATTTAAAATTCAAAATCGTATTTATGTGTGGCAAAAAATTTGGGTCAGGAAGAAATCACAACTAAATTTGCCAATGTGAAAGTGTTCAATTTCTTTATATAAATATCAGTTTTAAATCATTAAAAATTATCACGATGAAAAAAATTACTAAATTCTCACTTTTCCTGATGGCATTTTTTGCCAGCGGATTTTTTGCAAATGCACAGACATCGCTTTATTGCGCCACACCTTCCGGACACCTCGGTGATCCGAACTTTGCAGCTGTTGCCTCTCACATTTTGCTGACCATCACCAATGTGGATGCAAACAACATTAGTGTAAAAGTTGAACCCAACACCGGCGGTTCACCTATTGATTTTTTACAGGTAAATCCATCGGGAGCAGCCACGGTAACAGTAGGCACCGACGAGGGAGCAACACTTCCCGAATACAAAGCAACTATCAATTACACTACACCACCGGCCAGTGTTACACTCGAAATACTCTGGAGCAATCCGGGCTGGACGGGACGATGGATGGTTCAGAATATTGTAGTTCCTTTTTCTGCCATCTGTTCAGGAGGCGGGACAGCCGACACAGAAGCACCAACAGCTTTCACAGCTACAAAAGGTGCTGTTACCTCCAACAGTGTGGAATTACTGCTGAATGCTACTGACAACTCAGGCTCAGTAAACTACGCAATCACCTACGGAACCACCACACTTAACACAACCGGAACTTCGGGAACTCAAAAATCATATATTGTTACAGGACTGACACCTTCAACAGCATACAGTTTTTCGGTTACTGCCAAAGATGCTGCAAACAATGCTGCAACCAACAATCCTGTGGTTGTGAATGCCACTACAACTGCAGCTGCAAGTTTATCTACCATCGACTTTGAAACAGTGGGTACAAACTGGGCATGGACATTATTTGAAAACGGTGATAATGCTTCCACATTATATTCTGTGGTTTCCAATCCTGCATCGAACAGCGTAAATTCATCCGCACATTGCGCAAAATACATTGTAAATCCGAACGGACAACCATGGGCCGGATTATGGTCGAACGACTTGCCCGACTTCACTTTTACGGCAGATAATTGTATAGTAAAAGTAATGGTTTACAAAGATGTAATCAGTAATTTCGATGTGAAATTCGAAAATGATAATGCTTCGGTGGCATTCGAAAAACAGGTGGCCAACACTAAAATCAATGAATGGGAAGAACTGACTTTCGATTTTTCAAATAAAATCGGCACCAGTGTTTCTCGTTTGGTAATTATCCCTGATTTTCCAGGAACCCGTACTGCAGGAAGCACCAATTATTTCGACAATATTTCATTCAACAGCAACTCCGGTCCTGTCGTTCCTACCGAACCAACAGTAGCAGCAACAACCCCTACTACTCCGGCAGACAAGGTAATTTCGTTGTTCAGTAATGCTTATACCAATGTACCGGTTGACACATGGCGTACAAGCTGGTCGAATGCATCTTACGAAGCAGTGCAGATTGCAGGCAACGATACAAAAAAATACTCCGACCTTGTATTTGTGGGCATTGAAACCACAGGTGCCAATCTGGTAAATGCATCGGCAATGACTCATTTACATCTGGATGTATGGACTCCCGATATGGCAACTTTCAGGGTAAAATTGGTTGACTTCGGAGCCGATGCCGCATGGAGCGGTGGTGATGATGTAGAGCATGAATTGACTTTAACTCCGACATTATCAGCATGGAATAGTTATAATATACCTTTGAGCAACTTCACCGGATTAACTACCAGATCGCATCTGGCTCAGTATATATTCTCGGGTTCACCCACCGGCAAGGTATTTATTGACAACATATATTTCTACAATTCAACCTCAACGGCTGTAAATCCGGCGCACGAAGGCACTACACGTATTTTCCCCAATCCTGCAAAAGATATTCTTAACGTAATTTCGACCAACGAAATCAGTAAATTAACTATTTCAAACCTTGTTGGTCAATCAGTAAAAAATATTCAGGTGAACGGAACACAACAGGCAGTTCAGATTAACGATCTCGCCAACGGTCAGTACATTATTACTTTAGAAAACACTAAAGGTGAAAAATCAAATTTGAAATTTGTAAAGAACTAATTCAGTATAAACGACTGTACAAGGGGCAGGTTTCAGAAAAGCCCCTTGTACTTTCTGTTATTTTTTATTATCAACCAATTAAAAAACAAATTTTTATGAAAAAAATTACTTCATTCCTTCTGCTTACATTTGCATTTTTAGCGATTGGGACTGTAGCTTACGCTCAACCCTCAACTGCCGCACCAACACCACCGGCACGCACCGCAGTTAAAGTCATTTCTTTCTTCAGCGACGCTTATACCAACGTTGCAGGAATTAATTTCAACCCGAACTGGGGACAATCGACAGTAGTAAGTACTGTTCAGATTGCCGGAAACAATACGCTGAAATATGCTTCCCTGAATTATCAGGGTACCGAGTTTGCATCAGTTAATGCACTTACAATGAAAAAATTACATGTCGATGTATGGACTTCGGATGCAACTACATTTCAGATAACACCTATCAGCCACGGACCAAAAGAAAAACTAATCACCCCTACTCCTTTGGTTTTAAACCAGTGGAACAGTTATGACATTGATTTAACACAGTTCACCGGTGTCGACTTTTCGGACATTTTTCAGTTCAAAGTAGTTGGTACCGGAACCATTTACATCGATAACCTTTATTTTTATGACAATACTGCTACTGTTGATAATCAGGCTCCAACCGGATTTACAGCTACAAGGGGAGCAGTTACTTCTGAATCTGTAGAATTTCTGTTGAATGCAACTGATGATTCAGGCGCCGTTAGCTATGTGATTACCTATGGAACAAATTCGGTAACTGTAGGTGGGGTTTCAGGAGTTCAGAAATCATACACAATCAACGGATTATTGGGAAATACCGATTATTCTTTCTCAGTTACAGCAAAAGACGCCACCGGAAATGTGGCTGCTAACAGCCCTATCGTTATCAATGCAAAAACAGCAGCCGGTGTTCCTGCATCGCCTGCACCGTTACACGCAGCCGGCCATGTGGTTTCCATTTTCAGCGACTCGTATACAAGTGCTGCTCCTGCTGCTAATTACTTCCCGGGCTGGGGACAGTCTACCGTAGCCACTATGGCTCAACTTGCACAGGGAAATGCTGCACTTAAATACACTAATCTGAATTATCAGGGAACTGAATTAGGACTTGACGTCAATGCCGGTGCAATGAGCTTTATGCATGTAGACGTTTATACCGAGAACGAAACCTCGTTGCAGGTTACCCCTATCAGCAATACCCCTGTAAAAGAGTTTTTAGTAGGACTCACACCCCTGAACCTGAATGTCTGGAACAGATTTGACGTACCTCTTACATCATTTACCGGAGTTGACAAAACCAAAATTTTTCAGTTCAAATTTGTAGGTTCAGGAGGAAAAACTGTATACATCGATAACCTTTACTTCCACGATGGCACAACAGGTTTGAAAAATGTATATGTGAATGATGCGGTTAAGCTATTCCCGACAGTTGCGTCAAACACATTGAATTTAACATCGGATATTATAGTTAATCAGGTGGTAATTAACAACCTGGTTGGACAAATGATTTCGACAACAGATGTAAACTCTCTGCAAAAAACCATTGATATCAGCAATTTAAATGCGGGTAACTACTTCATGTCAATTCAGCTTGCCAATGGAGAAAGTATCACACGTAAATTTATTAAATTGTAAACCAGATTCTTAAAATGAGGATGTCTTGAAAGTTTGTTTTGTAATTGACTGAAAATTACGAATTGAAAGTTTCTCTTAGTTCGCCACGGTAAATTGAATTCATCACGAAAAACCCGCTGACCGGATATATTCCGGAAATCAGGAATCGGCGATTCGTTGGATAAATCGGGCTAAAAACGATCAGCTTTAACTTTCGTACAATTGTAAATTCACACAACAAATTAATTTTTCAAGACATCCTTATTTTTTCACTTTTCAAATACCATTAAACAATGATTAAAAAAATTATACTTGGTAGTTTTCTGCTGTTGACTACTTTAGCATCATCACAGGAATATAAGCTTGTGTGGGAAGATAATTTTAACAAGCCGACTCTTAATAAAAAAAACTGGACCATCGCAGATGATGGTAACGGCGGTGGGAACCGTGAATTACAGTACTATCGCAGGGAAAACATTCGTATTGAAAAAGAGCCTGTAAGTGGTGAAAGTTGTTTGGTAATCATTGCAAAAAAAGAAAACTATAAATCAAAAACAGCAACCTCAGGTCGTTTGTCATCTATCGACAAAAAAGCTTTCAAATTCGGAAAAATTGAAGCCCGTATAAAAATGCCAAAAACGGCAAACGGACTATGGCCGGCTTTCTGGATGATGGGGGCTGACCATAAAAAAGCATTGTGGCCCAAATGCGGTGAAATTGACATTGTGGAAATGGGAAATAAAGCCGGCATTGCAAAAGCCGTTCAGGACAGATATTTCAACGGTGCCTGCCACTGGGGTGAAAACTGGAACGGGGGCAGATATCCGAACAAGGGAATTTCTACAACGAACGAATACAGTCTGCAGGATGATTTTCATTTATACACACTGTACTGGACCGCCGACTCTATCAATATGTATCTCGACCTTGACAAGCATCCCGGTTCGAAACCCTATTTTAATATGCCCCTGGAAGGCGACAGCTTACCAAATCAAACATCGCGATATTTTCGGAAACCCTTTTACATTCTCTTCAATTTAGCTGTAGGTGGTACTTTCTCGGAAATATACGATATCAATCAAATAACTGCACTCGACAAAGGCGAAGCCAGAATGTATGTCGATTATGTGCGCGTTTATCAATTAAAAAAATGAATAAATTTACCGGAATAATCGTTTTTTCTCTTTTAATTTCAGTTTTTACATTTTCTCAGGATTACAAATTAGTTTGGGAAGATAATTTTGATCAGCCTCTATTAAATGAAAGTCAGCACTGGACAATAGAAGTGAACGGTGATGGGGGCGGAAATAATGAGATGCAGTATTATCGGCGTGAAAACATTAGTATCGAAAAGCATCCAAGCGGGGTTAACTGTCTTGTAATTAGTGCTAAACGGGAGAATTACGGCGGAAAATCAGTCACTTCAGGACGTTTGGTTACGCGTGGCAACGTATCGGCTAAATACGGCAAAATCGAAGCACGCATAAAGTTACCTTCCACAGCCAACGGTTTGTGGCCGGCCTTCTGGATGATGGGTGAAGACTATCCTACAGTAGGATGGCCTCGTTGCGGCGAAATAGATATTCTGGAAATGGGTAATTCAGCCGGCATTTCACAAAACAAACAGGACCGTTATTTCAACGGCGCATGCCATTGGGGCGAAACATGGACTTATTACGCTAAAGACAATACCGCTCCCTATAGTCTGCAGGACGATTTCCACCTGTTCACTCTTATCTGGGACGAGAACACTGTTAATATGTATCTCGATCAGGATAAATATCCCTCCAACCAACCTTACTACAGCATGAGCATCGCCGGCGCTGATGTCCCCGGAAATGTAAGCCATTATTTTCATAAACCATTCAGTATCCTGTTTAATTTAGCCGTTGGCGGAAATTTCACAGGAATTACCGGCAACTCTAATATTAATAAAATAACTGCATTGCCGGCTGACGGTACACCCGTCAAAATGTATGTCGATTACGTTCGTATTTATCAAAAAGGAATTGCCGGTGAAGAATTTCACGGTCCTTCGAATGTTATTGACACCGAAAACCCAACCAACTTTACCGTAGCATTGGGAAAAGTCAGCCCCAACAGTGTTGAACTATTGCTGAATGCTGATGATAATTCGGGTGATTTAATGTATTATATCAACTATGGCTCATCTTCGGTTGCTGTGAGGGGAGTTTCAGGAACTCAGAAATCGTATGTGGTGGATGGACTATATGCTTCAACCGGCTATGAATTCACAGTAACGGCAAAAGATTTATCGGGCAATACCGCCGCCAACAGTCCGGTCAGCGTTTCGGCCACCACCGGTAAAGCATTTCAGATGTCGACCATCGATTATGAAAATACCGGTCAGGACTGGACATGGTTGCCTTTCGGAAACGGAACTAATGGTGCTGATTTGTACTCTATTACATCAAATCCGGCTGTTAGCGCTGTCAATTCATCATCGCACTGTGCAAAATACAAGGTCAATGCAGGAGCCATGTCGTGGGCAGGAATTTATTCGGACAATGTGGGCAGCATCACCTTCACCCCGGACAATTGCAAGGTTAAAATACAGGTTTACAAGCCATTTATCAGCAACTTCCTGTTAAAATTCGAGAATGGCGTGACTACATTCGAGAAAGCAGTTGCCAATACTAAAATTAATCAATGGGAAGAAATTGCTTTCGATTTTTCGGATAAAATCGGTCAGACTATTACCAGAATGACACTGATTCCCGATAACAGTTCGGAACGAAACACCGAACGCATTAGTTACTGGGATAATATTTCGTTCAACAGCAATAACCCAAATGAGCTGAATGAAGTACCCGAAGCAAAACTAACGACTTATCCCAATCCATTTAAAGACGGATTTAAAATAAGTTCAGATATTGAAATCAGGCAATTAACTATCAGCAACTTAACCGGACAGACTATTAACGTCACTACAATGAACTGCAATGAAACTTATGTAGAACTTACAAAATTGCCGGCAGGTATTTATTTTATAACCTTGAAGTTCAGCAACGGTAAAATGCAAACGCAAAAGATAACCAAACTATAATACTTAAAATCAGTTACTTCAAATAAAACTTCCAATGAAAAGCAATAAAATTATTTATTTCACTCTGAGCTACTTACTTACATTTGTTTTATCGGCGCATGCCCAGTTTGTCAATTCAGGGAGTGGAAGTTACCGTACAACATTTCCGGGAACCGATGCTGCCGGCCGGAATGCTTATCCTTCGGGAACACCTTATCTGAGTGGAAATGCAGTAGGGAAACCGGTTCCCACCAGCGACTGGTGGTCGGCATTAGTTAAAAACGGAACAGCATCAAACCTGTTCAACTATCCGTTCACTTTAAAAACCACCGAAAACGGAATCGTGGTAAGTTATATACCAAACGGAGTTATCGATGATTTAATTCCTTTTTTAGTTGGAGTCAGCGGACTGAATGCACCAAAAACCTATGTTTCCGATTATTCCGACTGGACTGTAACCATGGATTGGAATGATGGTTCACATCAGTTTCAGACGACAGCAGGTGTAGGCATGCCGTTTTTATATTTTACAAAAAAATCAACGGATGTTGCTCAAATCACCATCAACTCGGGTACTGTAGTGATTGACAACGAAATGCTGATATGTACAAATGTGAAAAACGGAGCTGATTTTGCAGTTTATGCTCCCACGGGCAGTACATGGATCAAAAGCGGTTCGGTATATACTTCGACACTGAATGGTAAAAATTACTGGTCGGTGGCATTTATACCTCTTACTGCCTCCAACGTAACCAACGTGGCTTATGAATATAAAAAATATGCCTATGTTTTTCCGGTTAAAACCACTGCAAACTATACGTTCAACGAATCGACATCTGTAATGCGAACAGATTTCAGCATCCAGACAGAAGTAAAGGAAGGAACTGAAACCAACATGCTGATTGGTCTTTTGCCACATCAATGGGCTCATCTGGCAGCCGGTTCGGCGACACCCGACAAATACAGTTACGCTACCGTTCGCGGCGAAATGAAGACCATGGCCGGAAATAGTTTCAGCGTTGAAAACACTTTTCATGGTGTTTTACCTACTTTACCTTATGTTGACAATTACAGTCCCGGATTTTCACCTTCGGTGCTGACGGGCAAAATTGCAGAGCTCGAAAACAGCACGATGGCCACCTGGACCGATTCGTACAACGAAGGACAGGTTTTCAATCAATTGATGCAAACTGCACGCATTGCCAACGAAACAGGAAATATATCAGCTCGCGATAAATTATTGACAACAATAAAAACCCGTCTCGAAAACTGGTTCAAAGCCGAAAACGGAGAGGTTGCCTTCCTGTTTTACTACAATTCCACCTGGAGTTCAGCCATTGGTTATCCTGCAGGATACGGTCAGGACAACGGATTGAACGATAAACAATTTCATTGGGGGTATTTTATTGCAGCAGCAGCTTTCGTAGAACAATTCAGTCCGGGATGGGCTGCTCAGTGGGGCGAAATGGTAAATTTAATCGTTCGTGATGCAGCAGCTTACAACCGCAATGATACAATGTTTCCTTACCTCCGTAATTTCAGTCCGTATGCAGGTCATAGCTGGGTGGATGGTTTTGCCAACAATCCACAGGGCAATAATATGGAATCGAGCTCCGAAAGTATGAACTTCAATGCTGCACTGATTCAGTGGGGACAGGTAACCAACAATAAATCCATACGCGATCTTGGTATTTATCTCTACACCACCGAACAAACAGGTATCGAGGAATATTACATGGACATTCATCACCGTAATTTCCCTGCATCCCAACGTTACAGCCTCTATTCGAGGGTTTGGACCAACAGTAACGACAATGGCACCTTCTGGACAGCCGATATTGCTGCATCCTACGGCATTGAAATGTACCCGATTCAGGGTGGCTCCCTTTATCTGGGACAGGATACTGTTTATGTAAAAAGACTCTGGGACGAAATTGCAACCAACACCGGTATCATGAGCAATCAGGCAAACCCGAATCTGTGGCATGACGAAATGTGGAAGTATTTAGCATTTATCAATCCTTCCAAAGCCATTGATATGTATAATTCCTATCCGAATCGTGAAATAAAATTCGGAATTTCGGATGCTCAAACTTACCATTGGCTACATGCCATGAATGCACTCGGACGCATTGATGCTTCTGTTACAGCCGATTATCCGATTGCAGCTGCATTCCGTCAGGGAAATAAAATGAATTATGTTGCACAAAATTATTCTTCTTCTCCCATAACTGTAACTTTTTCAACCGGTTATCAATTAACGGTACCGGCAGGTAAAATGGCAACAAGTATGGATGGTAGCCTGACCGGAACAGTTACAAGCTCATTCTCTCAGGCTTACAAAGGAGGAAGTGTAAACCTTACAATCGCTCTGACAGCCGGAACACCGTCTAAAATTGAATGGATGGATGGAAGCACTTCACTTGGAACGGTTACTAATTCACCATATTCATTTAATGCTGTAAATCTGCAGCCCGGCATTCATAATTTCTATGCAAAAGTGTATGAAGGTGAAAAATACACTGTCACCAATTCAGTGAAAGTGATAGTTGGTAATCAATTACCGTACGGCGGAACAGCAGCACAAATTCCGGGGACCACAGAAGCCGGGAAATATGATGTTTTTGAAGGAGGAAAAGGCCAGGACATCACTTATCTGGATATGACCACCGCCAATGCCGGAAATTTCAGAACCGACGAATCAGTGGATGCTTCGACCGACAATAATGAAGGTGCAATTATCACAAACATTGCTGCCGGTGAATGGCTTGAATATACAGTCAACATAAATCAAACAGGTTTGTATTCATTTGCATTCCGTTATGCTTCCGGAAATCCTTCAGGAGGAGGACCTTTCCACCTCGAGATTGACAATCAGGTTGTTTCACCTGACATTATTGTTCCTTCCACTTCTGCAACTGTCTGGAATATATGGGCAACCAAAACGGTAAACGACATTCCTTTGGTCGAAGGACAGCATATCCTGCGTTTGGTATTTACTGCCGGCGAATTTAATCTTGGTAAAATGACTTTTACCCGTACCGGGGATTTACTTCAAAGCTATGTTACTGCCAGTGCCGGAAATGACATAAAAGTTGTTTTACCTGCTTCCTCGACAGTTTTAAATGGTTCGGCCAGCCGGGAATCGGCTTCCGGGACTCTGATATATCGCTGGAAACAAATGTTCGGTCCAAATGTAGTTCAGATTTCAGATTCAACAATCAGTAATCCTGTGGTTTCAGGGCTTATTGAAGGCATGTACAACTTCAGACTGACTGTAAAAAATACCGAAGGATATACTTCGACCGATGATGTTCTGGTGATGGTTACCAGCACTTTAAATGTAGCACCAACAGTATCACTCACTTCTCCGGCTGATAATACTACTTATGTTGAAGGAAAACCTGTAACACTGTCGGCTACAGCCGAAGATTTTGACGGGACCATTACCAAAGTTGAGTTTTTTGAAGGAAATAATCTGATTTCAACGGTTTCAGCCGCACCTTATACCGCAAGCTGGACACCGGTAGCCGGTAATTACACCGTTAATGCAAAAGCTACAGACAACGGCGGTGCAGTCAGCACTTCTACTTCATCGCACATTACCATATCGCCGCTGATGTCATGTACAACAACATCTGTCACAGCCACACAAGGTTCATTTACAGCAGGATATAAATGTACTTACGAGACTGTAGGTACAGATGTAACAGTTACCTTCGAATTGCTCGACGATAAAGCAGGTGTGGTTGCTTATCTCTGGAAAGAATCACCTTTCTCAGAACTGGCAATGACAAATGTAAGCGGAAAAATATTCTCGGTTACACTCGGTGGTCAAACACCGGGAACCACCATTAGCTATGCTTGCAAGTTTGCATTCTCGGGGGGAATGTCGGTTACCAAATACATCACTTATGTAGTCGGAACAAATTGTGGTGGCACCACTAACGACACTCAGGCTCCTACCGGCTTTACGGCATCGCCTGGTTATGTGACTGCAAATTCGGTTGAATTATTGTTAAACGCCATCGATAATTCGGGAACTGTAGAATTTAACATTGCTTACGGGTCCAATAAACAAACAGTTTCTACTGCATCGGGAGTTCAAAAATCAATGATTATAACGGCACTTGAACCGGCTACTAATTATTCTTTCAGCATTACAGCAAGCGACATCGCAGGCAATCAGGCTTCAAATAATCCGATAATTATTGCGGTCACCACATCTGCCAACACCAATACCGACTGCTCGGGAACTGCCTCCGAAGCATCACAGGGTTCGTTCAGCACCGGTTATAAATATAATTTTACAACCAGCGGAACGGATGTAATTATCAGTTTTGAAATGTTGGATGATAAATCCGGATTAGTGGCTTATCTGTGGAATTATACATCAGGATTTGCCGAATCGGCCATGACAAATGCCGGAGGTAAAAAATTCAGCAAAACACTAAGCGGACTCTCAGCCGGATCGGTCATCAAATTTGCCTGTAAATTTGCTTATGCAGGTGGAATGGTTGTTACAAAACAATTCTCTTACACCGTGGGAAGCAATTGCTCCGGTACCGGAACCAACGATATAATGATGGCGAAACAGTTCTTCTATCCGAATCCGGTTCAGGACATGCTCCATCTGACATTAGCTGACGAAAACAACCATATCATCATAACAGATATGATGAACAGAATACTTTTCGATAAAATGGTTTCAGGTTCCTGTGATTTGAATGTGAGCGGTTTTACACCACAGATGTATGTTATCAGTATCGAAAACAGATCAGGTACAATCAGAACAAAAATGTTAAAAAAATAAGAGCAGGTTGAGGTAAATTAAATTTGAATCGTCTGAATTAAAGGTACGTCAAAATTAATTACTCATCAAAAAAAAACAGAAATTCTATGAAGCACACTTTTTTCATATTATTGCTCGGACTCGTTTTATCCGTTCCGGGAACTTTAAATGCCGGTAATTCCATTCAGATAAAGGATAACTGGTATTACCTGAACGGCGAAAAATTCTTTATAAAAGCTTTAGGATACGAATTAGGGGCACGTCCCGGGCAGCATCCTTATCAGGGAAAACGCGCCGACGATCTTGATTTACTCAGGTACGACCTGAAAGTCATTAAAGAAGGTGGTTACAATACCATTCGCACCTGGAGCCAGTTCAGTGAAGCTCAGCTGAAAGAGGTTCAGGCGTCGGGGTTGAAACTAATCATGGGGCTCGAAATTAATCCTGATGGCAATTACAACGATCCTGACTTTGTGAAAAAATGTGAGAATGACGTGAGCAATGTGATGAAATATGCAAAAAAATACGATTGTATCATCACCTATTTAGTCATCAACGAACCACAAACCGCTCATATTTACAATACAGGAGCCGCTTCATTTGTAAATTTGATGAAAAATCTGATTTCTGTCATTCACCGCGAACATCCGGGTATTCCCGTAACTTTATCGGCAAATGCAATGATCAGCGATTATCTCGATGAAAACTATTTTGATGTTTATGCCTACAACTGCTACGACCACGGCGAAGCACAAACTGCTACCATGGGATTCAAAAATTATATTAAATACCTCTGCAGGCTGAATGGATACGATAAACCATTTATTTGTACCGAATTCGGTTATTCGGTTTCGCACAGGGGCTTTGGCCGGTATGGCGGACAAACCCTCACACAGCAAAGCGATGGGCTGATATCGAATTACCGCGATTTGATTGATGCAGGTGCTGTGGGAATGTGCCCGTTTTATTATGCCGATGGCTGGTGGAAGGGCGGCGATCAAAACTACCATAACCCCGAGCAACCCGAAGAGTGGTTTGGATTTTGGGGTTACAGCGACCTGAACGACAAATATGGTTCACCACGTCCGGTATGGTTTGCACTCCGCAATTATATGAAAGCACTGGTTTTAAGCCCCAAAAACAATGAAATCTATCAGACCGGCAACATTCCGTTAGAATTTTATACAGACAAAGAGGTAAAGCGGGTTACTGTGAAACTGAACGATAAAGTACTGTATTCAAAACAGTTTACACGTGAAGGTTATATTGCCGACCAACTGGCAATGCAGCTGAAAGAAACTCAGGACTGTGAGCTTGCATTCGAATTTTTCGACAAAACCGGAAGGCTTCTCAAAACAGAATCAATTATTATTCTGGCTTCCGATCACCCCATCGAATTGCCCCGGCTAACCATCGAAGTGACACCCGACAGAGATTTGAATCCAGGTAAAATTGCAATGGTGAAAACAAAAATTGAAACCAATGATAAATTTAATATTGCCGATGATTTAAAAATAAGTTTTAACACCCACATTGGTTGGGAAGTCGGTCCGCAGGCAACTATATCAGTCAAAGACCGGAAAGATAAAAAACTGATTGAAACAGAGAATTTCTTTCAAATCCCCGACAATTGCGTGGTAGTAAATGCTTCGGCCGGAATCAGGGTTCAATTCGGTAAATTCTCGACCAATATATTCGACAGCAAAATAATATTCAGAGGCAATTGGGAGCAGGTGGCAGGCAGAAAAAAATAATCCGGTTGCGGAAGCATACTGATTTATTTTCGACAACATTTTACTGTTTCTGAAAAAATGAATTCAGTACATTAATTTTCAGATATTTCAATGACGAAAAATCCGACCATGTGCAAGCAACTATTGTGAGCCTGCAAATTTAACATCCGGCCCACTCAACTATAGACAAAAATACCGGAATTTATAACTGAACCCGGCAAACTGAAAAATGATGGAAATCCGGTGAGTGAGGATTAATTTCACAAAAGAATTAACACCTCATGAAGTATTTATAGCATATATTTGTAACCCGGCATCAAATTACAATAAATGATAAAATCAACTGAAATGAAAATATTCAAATTAACTCTCGTTCTTATGTACAGCGGTATAATGCTGAGCTGCGTAGTACCTGAAAAACCTTTGTCCGTTGAAATTTACGAAACATCGGAAAGCGGGAATCAACTCAAAAAAATCACGGAATCATATCAGGGAGAGCAAAGTACAATCATCAGACTTTTTCCTGATCAGAAATTTCAGACTATCGTTGGTTTTGGAGGTTCGTTTACCGAGTCGTCGGCTTATTTATTGAACAAACTGAGTCAGAAAAACCGGAATTTTCTATTAGAAGCCTATTTCGGACAGGAAGGTGCAAGATATTCGCTGACCCGCACCCATATTAATTCCTGCGACTTTTCGTTGAGTAATTACTCGTATGCACCTGTTGCAGGTGATAAGGGTTTGGAACATTTTACGATTGACGAAGACCGGAATGACATTATACCAATGATCAGGGATGCCATGGCTGTTTCCAAAGATGGTTTTAAAATCATTGCTTCACCCTGGACCGCACCACCCTGGATGAAGGACAACAACAGCTGGGTTGGTGGGCGTTTATTGCCTGCTTACAGAGACAGCTGGGCATTGTTTTTTTCAAAATTCCTTACTGAATACAAAAAGGAGGGAATCAGCATTTGGGGAATCACCGTTGAAAACGAGCCACTGGGCAATGGAAATAATTGGGAAAGCATGTACTTTACAGCTCCCGAAATGGTTGATTTTGTGAATAATTACCTCGGCCCGCGACTTAAAGCCGATGGACAGAATGTCAAAATACTTGCTTACGATCAGAACCGCGGTACCGATCTTGAAAACTGGGCATCGGTGATTTACAGGGACAGCACCTCATCCGGATATTTCGATGGTTTTGCAATTCACTGGTATGCAAGTACTGAGGACTGGATGCCCGAATCCCTGAATTTCACACATGAAAAATCGCCTTCCCGCCATCTGATTCAGACTGAAGCATGTGTCGACGCCGAAGTTCCTCACTGGAAAGACGATCAATGGTATTGGTCGAAAGAAGCAACCGACTGGGGATGGGACTGGGCCCCACCGGCACAGAAATACCTCCATCCCAAATACGTACCGGTATACCGTTACGCAAGAGATATTATCGGCTGTCTGAACAATTGGGTGGATGGCTGGGTGGACTGGAACATGGTGCTCGACCGACAGGGCGGACCCAACTGGTTTAAGAACTGGTGTACTGCACCTGTCATTGTTGACCCCGACAAAGACGAGGTTTACCTCACTCCCCTATATTATACCATGGCACATTTCAGCAGGTTTATCCGACCGGGAGCTGTGCGCATTGGATTTGATAATACGGCAACCAATTTAATGGTAACCGCAGCTCAAAACCCGGATGGTACAATTGCAGTGGTAATACTGAATATGAATTCCGAAGCAGTGAATTTTGAACTTAAAATAGCCGGCAAATCAGTCAAACTGAGCATTAGTGCTCATGCTATACAAACAGCAATAATCAATACAAATGTATGATCTTCTATAAGATTAACTGAAAACAGGTAAACAATTTTAAAACAAATTAAAGGAAATGAACGACAATCTGAATAAATTATCCGTTAAAGAAAAAATCGGATACAGTCTGGGCGATACGGCTTCGCATTTTGTTTGGGACATGGTAGGTTTCTGGCTGTTGTTTTTCTACACCGATGTATACGGCATTTCGGCCGCAGCTGCCGGTACAATCATGCTCATTGCCCGCTTCTGGGACATGGCTATCGACCCGGTTATCGGCATTTTATCCGACCGCACCGAAACACGCAGGGGCAAATTCCGACCATATATTTTGTTCGGAGCCGTACCGTACGCCGTTCTGGCAATTCTGACATTTACCACACCCGGATTTGGCGAAGAAGGTAAAATCATTTACGCAGGGGCAACTTATATTTTACTGATGACGGCATACGCTGCCATTAATTTGCCCTATTCAGCATTGGGAGCCGTAATGACCGACGATACCTATGAACGTGCCGGGTTGAATACTTACCGTTTTATTGCAGGATTTACCGGACAGTTTATTGTTACCGGACTGGCTCTTACTCTCGCTGAATTTTTCGGACGCGGCAATAAAGCCCAGGGATTCCAGTATACCGTATTTATATTTGCCATCATTAGTCTGATATTCTTTTTTATCACTTTCAAAACAACAAAAGAAAGGGTAAAACCTCCCAAAGAACAAAACAACTCACTCAGGGAGGATTTCAGCGGTCTGATTCACAACAAAGCGTGGTTGATTTTAGCCATAGTGGGCATTGTGTCGTTTATTATGTTTGCCATGCAAAATGCCGCCATTGCCTATTATTTTAAATATTATCTCGGCCGGGAAGAAAACGTTCAGTTATTCAATGTCGTCGGAACTGTGGCACTTATCGTGGCATTGCCCCTGTCAAAACCACTTGCCAAAAGGTTTGGTAACCGGAATGTTTTTATCGGAAGTTCGCTCATTTCAGGAATATTCTTTATACTTATTTATACAGCCCGGGTCCAGGACATATATGCCATTTACGCATTTAACATTATCGCTAAAATGGCTTATGCTCCGGCAGTACCATTATTATGGACCATGATAGCCGATTCGGCCGACTATGGCGAATGGAAAACCGGGCGAAGAGCCACGGGCCTGTACTTTTCGGCAGCTGTTTTTGCTCAGAAAGCAGGATGGGGTATTGGTGCAGCCGTTGCCGGGTGGATACTGGCGTGGTCCTCATTTGTGCCCAACAGCGTACAAAATGATACAGCTATAACAGGTATAAAATTACTGGTTTCAGTCATACCTGGCATTTTGTATATGTCGTGTGCTATTTTCATGATTTTTTATAAAATCGACAAAAAAACGACAGACTTAATGAAAGCGGATCTCGACAACAGACGCAAACAATAATGAATCCTTATCTGTCCGACAGAAAATTATAATTTAACTTTATTACAATTTATCAAATGAATAAGCTGAATGATGGAAAACCGGCCGCAACTGCTGCTTCGAAAAGCTGCGGTGCATTAATGATCGGGAAAAGTCACGTACAAACCGATATCAAAAAAGCTACAGGCCAATTTATACAGATTGATGGTGAAAAATATTACGAGATTAAAAATTTCGATGCCATGCAACCTTTTTTTATCAGCCTGGCAAGCGACTCTAACCATTGGATGTACATATCCTCTTCAGGCGGACTTACAGCAGGACGCAAAAATCCTGACATGGCGCTCTTCCCTTATTATACCGACGATAAAATCAGCGAATCGGCCGAAATTACCGGCAGTAAAACCATCATCAGAGTTTGTATGGATGGCAACCTGTACTTATGGGAACCATTTTCCGACAGATATCTGGGAATTTACAACACCGAAAGAAGTATTGCCAAAAGCACAACCGGCAACAAATTAATATTCACTGAAAAAAATACCGATTTGGGTTTGACCTTTTCGTATAGCTGGATGAACAGCGATAAATTCGGATGGGTAAAAAAAAGCAGGATAACCAACGTAAACAATTTTGATATCGAAGTTAACTTGATCGATGGTCTGCAAAACATCCTTCCTTCGGGTGTCGACCGGCAAACTCAAAACACCTATTCAACGCTGGTGGATGGCTATAAGAAAACCGAACTGATAGAAGACGCAGCTTTAGCCCTGTTCCGGATGGAGGCTATTCTGGTCGACCGCCCCGAACCAAGTGAATCGCTGCGTTGCAATACTGCATGGTGTTATGGTTTACCCGAAGCCCGTTTTTTACTTAGCTCCACTCAACTGAATAACTTCAGAAAAGGTGATAATACTTTTCCCGAAACAGAAGCGAAGGGAGTCAGAGCTGCATTTTTTGCCTGTACCGACCTTCAACTCCATCCGGGAGCAACCCAGGAATGGTACTTTATAGCCGAAGTTCATCAGGACAGTACTGCGGTCAACAATCTGATTGATTACATTCAAACCTCCAAAGACATAAAGTCTGAGTTGGAACAGGACATTGCAAAAGGCACTGAAAATCTGATAAAAATAGTTGCTCAGGCAGATGGAATTCAACATACAGGGGATGAAAACGGCATGGCACGGCATTTCGCTAATGTGCTGTTCAACACCATGCGCGGTGGAATTTACAACGACAATTATAACATTAACGGTCGGTTTTTTGCACAACACGTGAAGCATTTCAACCGTAAAATCGGTGAACAACACAACGAATTTTTACTATCGATTCCCGATATTACTGATTACAGGGCATTAGAAAAACTGATTCAGAATCAGAATGATAATAATTTATACCGGCTTTTTCAGGAATACCTTCCTTTGACTTTCAGCCGAAGGCATGGTGATCCGAGTCGCCCGTGGAACCTTTTCAATATCAACATCAGGGATGAAGCCGGAAATCAGTTATTATCGTATCAGGGCAACTGGCGCGATATTTTCCAAAACTGGGAAGCACTTTCAATATCGTATCCATTGTACATCAACGGTATCATTTCGAAGTTTCTGAATGCAACCACTGCTGATGGTTACAATCCCTACCGGGTTACCAACGAAGGCATCGACTGGGAAGTAATTGAGCCCGATAATCCGTGGTCGAACATCGGTTACTGGGGCGATCATCAGATTATTTATCTGCTTAAACTTATGGAGCTTTCACGCTCGCACAATCCGGATTCACTGGCATCGTGGCTCGATAAAGAGTTGTTTGCTTACGCCAATGTGCCGTATCGCATTAAAAATTATGAAGAAATTGTTGATGATCCGAAAAATTCAATTCGTTTCGATCAGGTACAACATCATAAAACCGAACAGCTCGAAAAAACTTACGGAGCCGATGCCAGACTTATCTTAAACAACAACGGCGAAGTTAAGTTAGTGAATCTCACCGAAAAATTGCTGGCTACACTGCTCGCAAAACTGAGCAATTTCATCCCTGACGCAGGCATTTGGATGAACACACTCCGACCTGAATGGAACGATGCCAATAATGCACTGGTAGGAACAGGAGCGTCGATGGTAACGCTCTGCTATATGCGGAGATTTGTTACTTTTACGCGGCAACTGTTCAGCAATGCTCAAACGGTTTCAATTGCCGTATCAAAGGAAATTTTTGATTTCTTCGAAAATGTATTTGCTGCTTTGATCGACAATGCTTCGAACTTAGAAAAGGGATTTACTGATCAACAGCGCCGGACAGTCACTGACGAATTAGGACGGGCCGGAAGCAACTTCCGTCATTCAGTTTATGAAGGGTTTTCGAATCAGAAAGCATATATTTCAGCTTCCGACATTATCAATTTTCTGAACATTACTCTCGATTATCTCGACCGTTCAATTGAGAATAACAAACGGGCTGACAATATGTATCATGCTTACAATATTGTCAGTTTCGGTGAAAACGTAGTAACCATCCGCCATTTATACGAAATGCTTGAGGGGCAGGTGGCCGTGCTGAGTTCGGGCAAACTATCGGCTTCAGAAGCCAACGATGTACTTAATGCACTAAGTATGAGCGAACTTTATCGCGCCGATCAGAACAGCTATATACTTTATCCGAACAAAAAGCTACCTTCATTTTTGAAAAAAAATGAAATATCATCTGAAGAAGTAATGCGAATAAGTTTATTAAAAGAATTGATATCAAAGGGAGATTCACGCATCATTACTCAGGATAAAAAAGGAAAATTCCATTTCAATGCAGCATTTAATAATGTCGGATTTTTAAATCAGGCGCTCGGAAATCCCGATTTTAAAGCCGAATTTAAACCGACCGGTGATGATATAACTGCAATTAAAAATCTGTACGAAAAGATATTCGATCATCAGTCGTTCACAGGTCGCTCGGGGACATTCTACAAGTACGAAGGATTGGGTTGCATTTACTGGCACATGGTATCGAAACTTCTGCTGGCCATTGGCGAAAACATCGAACGTGCCATCGACGACTCTGCCTGTAACGAAATTGTGGAAGCTCTGAAAAAGCACTACAGTGAGGTAAAAGCAGGAATCGGGGCACATAAATCGCCCGAAGAGTACGGGTCATTCCCATTCGATCCTTATTCGCACACTCCGCTTATGGCAGGCGTTCAGCAACCGGGCATGACAGGTCAGGTAAAAGAGGATATCATAAGCAGGTATTTCGAACTGGGAATTCACGTAGAAAAAGGCTGTATTCACTTTTCGCCCGCTATGGTAAACCGGGAAGAATTTTCGAAACCGGATGAAAGCCACAGCTATCCGAATTTAAGGTTTACATATTGCTCCGTTCCGATTGAATATCAGATTGATGGAAAAAAAGGTACAGATATCATTTACAAAAACGGCTCTACCGAACAACTGAACGGAACTGTTCTTAATTTCGTACAAAGTCAGCAGGTGTTCGGTCGAAGTAAAGAAATTCAGAAAATAATGTTGCATTTCACTTAAAATCAGGTTCCAAATCCGGTTTTAAAAAATTATTGATTGACTTCGCTGTTTTATCATAAATTAAACATAATTTCAAAACAAAAACAAGGAGTCAGGCGTTTTAACGAAAATTACTTTTTTATAGCGCAGTGTAATGTTTTTCATTTATAAAAATGATTACTTTTGCAATCAATAATTATTAATAACTCCAATGAGTTTAATTGACCAGATCAGGCAACCCATTACAACAGAACTGGGTGCATTTAAGAAAAAATTTGCTGAATCACTCAAAACTGACAACCCTTTACTTTCGAGTGTTAACGAATATGTTCTCCAGGGAGCAGGCAAACAGCTAAGACCTATTTTAACTATTTTGAGTGCCAGACTATGTGGCGATCTGACCGACGCAACATATAGCGGGGCTTTATCGCTCGAGTTGCTTCACAACGCAAGCCTGATTCATGACGACGTTGTTGATTTCACCATGGAACGCCGCGGACGAATGTCGGTAAACGCGCGATGGACAAATAAAATCGCCGTCCTTTCGGGCGATTATATGCTCTCGAGTGCTTTGGTTTTTGCCACAAACACTCAAAACCTGAACATTTTGAAATCTGTAGCCCGCATCGGCATGGAGCTCTCCGATGGTGAATTAATTCAACTGACGAATACAAAAAAAACCAATATCAACGAAGAAGACTATTTCAAGGTGATCCGCAAAAAAACAGCATTGCTTTTTGCCACCTGCACCGAAGTAGGAGCTATTTCGGTTGGTGCCGGCGCCGAACAGCAAAACAGTCTGAGAAATTTTGGCGAATATCTTGGTATCTGTTTTCAGATAAGAGATGATATTTTTGATTATTATAAGGACATTGAAATCGGAAAACCCACCGGAAACGACCTGCAGGATGGAAAAGTGACCCTGCCATTGATTCACGCACTGCAAAATTCGGAAGGAACAGAAAAAGATGAAATACTGTCGCTGATCGACAGAAAAGATTTCAGCGAAGAAAACATTCAGCTTATCATGGATTTTGCAAGGCAAAAAGGCGGCGTGGAATATGCCGGAAAACGAATGGAAGAATTTAAAAGCAAGGCCATTTCGGAACTTGACGGCTTTCCCGATAACGATGTTAAAAATGCCCTCATCCTGAGCGTTGAATTTGCAGCCGGCAGAAACATTTAAGCAGAATACAACAGGTTATATAAAGACCGGAGAATATGCCGGCAAAGATTAAAAAGTCAGAGGAATGTCGAAAATGATGTTCCTCTGACTTTTTTTTTATGATTTTAGTCGCTTTTAATGTCCCCGAATCAGCGAAAATCCACGTTCAATTGCTTTTAATTTATTGTTTCACCCTACTTAAATCTGAACTGAATTCAACGATTTTTTTATATTTCCAAAGTGAGACTGTACCCGATGCAGGACTTTTTGGAATTTAATAATATGCAACTATCAGAAATCATTGTTAAATATAAAAAAATGCAACAATATGTTTAATAACATAAAATTATTCCAATTAGCACCTGTTAATTTATGAATTATTATAATATATTTGCAATGTCTACAGCAAAGTAATTTACTATGTTTTAAAAAGTTAGCAAACCCATTGGCTAATTCTGTTTATTGACCTCAACTGTATACAATCCCAAAATTTCAAAGCCTTTCAGAGTCGAAAAAAATCTAAAAACATGCGATATGTTTTTATATAACTGCATTGCTAACAATAATAATTACAGTTATCTTCATTTAATGTAAGATGTAGACAGCTTATGAGGACAGAAGTTAAAACAATAATCCGGCATAAATTTCAGGTTAGCAATAAATTTTAAAAAATAATAAGATATAAGACACAAGAAACAAGATGTAAGACATAGGAAATAGGATGTAAGATTAAGGAAACGAGATGTAAGACTTAGGAAATAAGAAGTAAGACTTAGGAAATTAAATGTACGACTTAGGAAATAAGATGTAAGACAAAGGA
>CALCBD010000064.1 GCA_937897985.1 uncultured Paludibacter sp.
GTATGATTTGCGTTCAAAAAAAATTTTAAAGGTGAACGCAAATGACGCAAATAAAACGCAAATTTTCAGAAACCATACATCATTTAAATTTGACTCAAAGCAGAAAATTGTAATTGCTTGATTTGTGAATATTTGCATGATTTACTTTCCAAAAAAAAATAAAGCTGAACGCAAATGACGCAAATAAAACGCAAATTTTTAAAAACCATACATCATTTAAATTTGACGCAAAACAGAAAATTGTAATTGCTTGATTTGTGAATATTTGTATGATTTGCGTTCAAAAAAAATTTTAAAGGTGAACGCAAATGACGCAAATAAACTGCAAATTTTTAAAAATCATATTTCCGGAAAAATACAGAGTTTGCTATTAAAAACAAAATTTATTTACAAAGCACAAAAAAAAGACATAAGTACAGAAAAAAAGACAGTTATCCTTTGTTAAATAAAAATACTTTAATAACTTTACGACTTTATTATTAGGGAATTAAAACAAAGGAGTGACTGATTGAAAGTTATAAAGGACATCAATACAAGCCGTGTTCTGTGCAGGTAATTATTTTTGAACGTAAATAAATTATAAAGCTACCACTTCAGATATTTAACCTATTGGAAATGTCCAATTATCGTCATTTATTCATTAATTTTATTGTATTTCAATGCCTTATAATTATTCAAGACCACGTATAAATGCGATGTTTGTAAAATTCAATTGGGCATAAACAACTTTGGTTTGACATATACTTGTGTAAGGAGGCATTCAAAAAAACATTAAATTTTACATATGAAAATTAATATTTTAACATTTTTATTACTTTGGGGAATCTCATTAAATTCAATCTCTCAAATAACAAAATTGAAGTTAGACTTAGATAACCCTTATATTGGAGAAATACAAAAATATGATAGCTTAGAAAATATCAATTGTGAAAATGCAAAAAAACATATTGGTCAAACAATTTATCTTAAAGAAAATAATTATTCAAAAAAAGACGGTGTTTATTTCCCTTTAAATCTTCGTACAGATTCAACATTTAGAAAGTCCGATAAAAATTTGTATAAATCGGGTTCCTACAAAAATACTTCTATCGATGCGTGTAGTTATGAACAACTTAAAGGGAAATCATTTTATGTTAACAGATTGTTGTCAAATATTGAAAATAAAAACACTTTTTTATATGAAGGGTATTGTCTTGAACTAATTGAAACAACAAGCAAAGATATAGTTTATTTATACTTCAGAAATAATGAAAGTCCATTTAATCATTTTATGACACTTGGATATTTTGAAAAATTAAAGCAACTATATATTGGTAAAGATTTCTATTATTTAAACAATAGATGGAATGGTTCCAAACGTTCTGAAGATGGGGGATTATATGATTTAAAAAACGGAAATGACAGAAAAGATATTCCAAAAAATGCTAAACTAAAATGTATTGATGTTTCGATTGAAGATGGAGGAGATAATAATATTTTGATTATTTTCGATGTATTAGACTATGGCAAATCATTTGCATGGTTTGATGAAGTAGCTTTTACAGGTTATGGAAATAGTAAATTCGAGACATTTGAAGAACATAGAGTTAGAGTTGCAAACGAACAGAAATTAATGAAAAAATATGGAGAAAAAATAGCTAATATTATAATAAATGGAGAAGTTAGAATTGGTTTTACAAAACAAATGTGCATTGAATCATTAGGTGAACCAATTAAAATCAACAAAACCTCTGCAACTTATGGAGTGCACGAACAATGGGTCTATAATAGCAGCTATCTTTATTTTGAAAATGGTATTTTAAAAACAATTCAAAAATAAGTAATATGGACTATTTTTTTGAAAACAGACTTGGATTTCAACGAAATTCATTTTTACGAATACAAACAACTATAAATAATACACCAACTGTATCATTTATGATTGGTAATACAAAAGATTTTGACAACCCTATTTGCTATCAAATGACTCAAGTTGAAATTACAGAATTGATAGATATACTAAGAGATTATATTTCAAATAACAAAGAGAACAAGATTCAGCAATTTGATGAACATGAAGTCCTTCCTTTATAAAAATGAACGACCGCAAAATACTTACGCATCCTATGCTCTGAACGACTCCCGAAGACGGGATCTGCGGCCCAACAAGGAAGCTTCGGTTGAACAGTATTCCCGTTAAGAATGAGACCTAACAGGTTTACAAAACCTGTTAGGTCAGAAAATCATTAAAATCAGAAGTGGCATGCCACGTCTCTACAGTGCTGCTTTTGAAATATATACAGTTACTATTTTCAAATTCAAGAAGCAAGGAATTAACCGGCTTTGAAAATATAATTTTAATATTTTCAGTATAATTCAACATAGGTATAAAACCCTGAAAGTGAGCATTAAAACATTCAATTCAGGTACTTACATAAATCATAGCCTTTATTTTACTTTATGTCAGCAAGATACTAACTATCAGATTCCCGTAATTAGCGTTCAAAATAATCTACAGTTACAGTTCTTTTTCACACTTTTTTTTTTGAAAAAAAATTATATTTTTATTTGAATTTGAAAATATTGTTTTTATATTTACCGCCGTAAAATTCTCTTTTACATCTCTTTATTTATCTCGTTTTTCTGCTGAGTAAATAGTCTTTTGTTTGTTTAACGTGATTAAAAACTTTATTTATAACTATGAAAAATCAGAATTCTTCCACCCGTTTAGGTTTTAACAGCACTGTTTTATCGTTAAAAAGCCTCAGTTTTATTCGAAATACAGAATATTTATCAGATACGGTTATTACCGTTTTTAAATGTTACGTATTTATGAAGCAAACCTACTCAACTTTAGGAATGTATACCGAAAGTGTGCGACAACTTTTCTCAACATTCAGAATGTTCGTTGCACTTCTGCGACAACCTTTCTCAACAATCAGAATGTTTGCTGCACTTCTGCAACAACCTTTTTCAACATTCAGAATGTTTGCTGCACATCTGCGACACACCTTCTGCAACTTCAGACTGACTCCTGCACTACTGCGTTAAGTTTTCTCAACAAAGAGAATAAATGCTGCATAATCAGATGAATCAGAAACTTTTTGTATTAACAAATTGAAAACCGATAACGTCAATGTTCCCTCATTTAAATCGTGAAATCCGCTGGTGACATTGAATGTACAAAGCCCCGGTTGATATGGCAAACAGGGTTATAAAAAATAAAATTGATTATAGGAAATTAACGGTCAAATTATTAACTATTGATTATCTACAACTTACACGTTATTATTAAAATCCGAGAAAACAAATATAAGTGTAAATAACAATTTATCAGACAACCAGACATGAACAGATTTAAAAGTACAATATTATTGCTAACTATCATTTTTATTATTAAAATAATGCTTAGCTGTGGGACAAAAAATGATATATACCCAATTTATTTCGATTATTCCACATTAAAAATATCTGTAAGAACAGTGTGGATTCCAAATATTAATTTTGACACTGTTAAAGTTATTAAGGTCAACCGTAATAAAATCCAATTAATTCTTACTTTAGGTGATACAGTGAAGTCAAATTATTTGGGTCTATCAAGAGTAATTTCAAATATAAATGGTTTCGCAACTCTATCAGCTAGAGATTCATATTACGAGGAATATTTTACTGCTAATCAGAAGATTAATAAAATTGAAATTTATACATTACAAAACTTTAATGATTCAATTCACTCCGGAGCTGATATTTCAAAAGAATTTTTAGTTGATAATGGAGATGCACTTTATACAAAAATATCCAATGCCGACGATATATTCAACATAAAATATTTCTCAAATCCTTATAATACAATTTATCTGGTATGTAAAATCCCTGCAAAAGGAGCTATCGGTCAATTCAGGGTCAAAGTCATTTTATCAGACGAAAGAGTATTAGAAGCCAAAACACAACCTGTTCAATTTGTAGAAAATAATGAAAATTAAGACATTATACCTTATTGTAATTGCAATAATTATTAATCAAAATATTATTGCAGAAACACCTTTAAAGTCTAAACTTTCAATAGGATTTGGCATACGGGACATGTGGCATACCCCCAACTCAACCACAAACAATCAGCCGATTGATTTAATCAATTATTTCGAATACACAGGCATATATCCTGCATACGAATATTTAGAAATTGCCGAACATCATTGGTGGAATAGCAAGTTTGAGACTGATATTAAAATAGCTGTAGATCCGGTTTTTTCACCAAATTATCTCTATTTGAAAGGAATTTTTAAATTTAAAAAAAATCTAGGTTTTTCGGCTATGTATATCGCATTGCCACAATCGTTGCGATTGTATAAAGTATTTGAGAGCTTTGAACCGGTAGTAAATACTTATATAAAACAAACCGATGGAAAAGTTATTTACAATTATGAACATTGTTTCGGTGCCGGTATTTATGTTCCGATTGATTACGATTTTTTTCATATAAATTTTTCATTAAATTTCTGCACAGGCTTATCGCCCGGCTATAACAGAACCGTACAACTGAATAGTTATTCTACTAATTATAAGGCAATTTACGATTATAATGTGAAATCGACAATTTCATTTTTTATTTTACCTGAACTGGAATTTAATTTTGAAATTGTGACAATTGGGAAAGGGAGTTTAGGATTTCAGTTTAAATCAAATTGGATGCAAACTCAAAAAACAATTCCTTATAAGTTAAACAAAATGGAATGGACAAAAGATAATTCTATTGAACTGAATGTAAAACCCGTGCCTCAAAAAATCACTAAATTTGAATTAGATGGTGGCATTTATTTCCGTTGGTAATTTCTGAAAGAACATAATTGCCGGAAAAGCAAAAAGAACATAGCGTGAAAGTGTTTTTCATCAATTATCCGGCAGTGATTTTTTATACAGTGTTGATTTAGTGCAGTAGAGACGTGGCATGCCACGTCTCTACTACTTTTACAAATTCATTGTGCGAATCAGACGTGGCATGCCACATCTCTACAGTGCTGTATCAGATATATAAAAACAGTTCCATTTACAAATTCACAGGAACAATTACCTTCAAACTAACATTCCTGCCCATATTGAAGACCCCTGTCCTGCCCGTATCATTATTTACTGGTGTATATTTCAACCTGCTTAAATGATTTTGATATGCAGTATCGGCAAGATTGGTGGCATTGAGAAATACCGATATTGTTTGTTTGTTCAGAATAAAATTAGAACCTAAAGAAGCATTCAGGAGTAAACAGGCCGGAGTAGGTGTTTCGGTACCAAATGCCGAAAAAACCTTATCCTGCCTGAAATAATAATCCAACCCCAACGATATAAAGCTATTTTTCAAATACTTACCTATTTTATTAAATTCAGCCCTTAAGTCAGATTTCCATTTGGGTGCAGGTGTAAAGGGCAGGTACATGGTGGAGTCAGTAGACTGCAGCTGCTGAGCATTAACAAACGAAAAACTGTTTTCAAAGTGCAACCAATCCAGAGGATGAGGATGAATGTCGATTGAAAATTCGCCTCCATATAAATGTGCCTTTCCCTGAAAATATTTAAAAACCAAATCATTATCAATAACCGAATCGGTTCCCTGCAATGTATTTAGCTTATGTGCGAAAATAAAATTATTGATTGAATTCGAAAAAAGATTAAACTTCATGTTGACATGATGACTGCTGAAACCAGCTTCCGCATCAATTTGCAGGCTTGATTCGGGACGAAGAGCAAGATTACCGCTTTCGTAGCGTTGAGTTCCTTCATGCACTCCGTTAGCACTCAACTCGCTTATGTTGGGCGCTCTGAATCCTTTTGAGATATTGAGTTTCAGATTCCATTGTTGATCAGGTTGAAAACTCACACCGGTACTTCCGCTTATTCCTGTAAAATTTCCATCGAATTCCATGAACCTGGTAACTGCCTGAGGATTATCATAGTAGGTTATTTCTTCGTTTTGATCGAGGTACAATGCATCGATGTGCTGATTACGATGATCGTATCGCAATCCGCCGCTTATATCAAATTTACCGATGGATTTCCGAAACATGGCAAAAGTCCCTATATCGAAGAGTTGGTATGCCGGAATAAGAAATTCAGAACCCCGATTATCAGAGTTTTGATACATTCCGCTTATACCAAAGGAAAACTCAGTACCATTAATGGCAGCAGCCTGATAATAAAGGCTGTAATTCAAAGTATTCAAACGAAAAAAAAGTCCGTAGTTGTTTGGATGCAGCACATCCTCAAATTCCTGACGACTGTTCTGTTGAAAGCCAAAGGTGGATTTCAGAGAGCCATCACCAATCAGGATATTATTGTTCATCACTGCTTTATAATGATTCACCTGCTGATATGGAATTCCGTGTTTATAACTCATAAAATCTTTATTATCAGCAGGTAATTCATTGAAGGATCCATCATTTGCGGCAAATGGTTTTAAAAAGTCTCCTGTCGAACTATCTCTTAGCCCTTCTACTATTCCGGGCGTTAGCTGATAAGTACTTAAGGTAAGATGAGAGTAGCCCCACCATTTATTGACACCAATCAAAGCTGAAATTGCATTTTCGCTGAAACCTGAATTGTAAACGAAGCCATCAAATTTATTCCGATATGCATGAGCTGCTTTATTGCTGATTCGTAAATCCCAGAAATATGATTTTTTATGTCCAGCAAAATTCAAAGAATATGCATATAATCCATTGTTAGTCTGATAATTGAGTAACAAGTTGAGTTTTTTAAAACCTACAGGTAAGATTGGAGCCGAAAGGAAGTTAATCACTCCTGCCATAGCATCCGAACCGTACATTAAACTGGCCGGACCTTTAAGGATCTCGACCCTGTCCACATCAAATTCATCCATTTCGATCCCATGTTCGTCACCCCATTGTTGACCTTCCTGCCGGATACCATCGTTCATTACAACAATTCGATTGTACCCCAGTCCGCGTATCACAGGTTTTGAAATACCGCTGCCTGTGGTGATTTGCGAAATTCCAGGCTGACTGCTGATGGCATCGATTAAATTTGTCGATGAATGTTCACGAAGCTCACGGTTGCTGATCAGCGATACAGGTGCAGGCATTTTCTGCATTTGTACTGCACCCGACTGACCTGTAACAGCAATCTCGTTGATTTCAATTATAGTTTCTTCGAGTACAAAATCTTTTTGAGTAATATCAGACAATTGAACTTTCATAACCTGCATTTTATATCCGAGTGAACTAACCTGAACCAAAACAGATTTAACCGGCAATTCTTCAATCCGGTATTGTCCGTACGAATCAGTTATGGCACCGGTTTTCAGTTCTGGTAAATAAATGGTAGCTCCAATAACCATTTCATTTTTCGCGTTTTTTACAATCCCGTACAATGAAGCATGTTGATTATCTGCAATTTCAGCAATGAGTGAAAAGGAGATGAAAAGCAATATAATTATTATTGACAGATTTTTCATTCTTGTTTTATTTTTAATAATTGAAAATATAATTTGAAAACATTTAAATATTGACATACATTTTAGTGTGTATTTCTTTTTATAATCAACACAATAAAATAAACGATCTGAAAAAATCGAATAAAACAGGCTCAAATAATCAGATTACATTCTAATTTTCTGAATTGCCTGAAAATGAACCCATACTCACATTCCGAAACTTTGTATAACATATTACGGCCGGTTTCAGAACAGGAATAGAAATTCACATTAAAATTTTAAATGGATTCAAATTGCGGGAGGAGCTCGTAGCTGAAGGCTACGAAAAGTTGAAAATGGAAGACCTGCAACCGTTTCAGCAGCTTTATCCCTTATGGTAAAAATATGAACGGAAGGAATTACAATGGCATTTTGAAATATAAAAACACAAAATTCAAATTCACAGACCTGACAATCGAAATGATGATCGGGTACAATCATTACCTTGTCGTGATGAAAACCGTTAACTCTAACCGTACCGTTATGTTCAATCGCAATATGAACAGGTTTCACCAGCAATGCAATCAAAAAAACACTGAGACACAGAAGTGCCAGTGTTTTTTTAACTGTATTTTCGGGTACTGATTTCATTTTTGAAAATATTGAAAGATACGTTTAGCTGCATTGATAAACAATAGTAAAGACTTCATTTCAAACAAAGCAGGCAATAAAACATAATAATTTGTAAATTTATCCTTCACTTTGAGTAAAGGTTCAATCGTAAATATTTTAAAGCTTCAAACGTAAAAAATAATAGAATTGTTTTTGAAATAGAAAAAATCAGTTATGTTGTTTATTGTCAGCAATCAGGAGTGACCACCAACAATAATGCGCATGATTTTCAGGTTCAAAACCACAAATCGAAAAAGCTGAAAGAAAATATTTTTTCTCCAGAACAAAGTGTTTTTGGTTGGAACAGGCGGATACGATTCATCGTAGTAGCCTCTTACTATATTATTAGCCATAATATTTAATCTTAATTATTTAATTTTATTCAGGAATCAGCCACCAGAAGGGATAACCTTTGGCTTTGTGAATGAACATATAATGCAGGAAGAGCTTGATCCAGTGACCAGCCAGGCCGGCTTCGCCCACTGTGTACTTAATATCCCGACCCCATTCAGGGTATTTTTGCCAATCGGGTACAATCGGGAAAACAGTCATTGTTGCAGCATTACCTGTAAACAGACCAAATCCGGCCGAAACCACGCAAGCAGCACCCATTTTACCCATCGAAGCTTTGTGTTTAAAATCGACCGTCCCGTGTTGAATCTGATCGACAATATTTAAAGCCACAATTTTTCCTATAACTCCCGAAGGCATACCTGTTCGCGGAGGAGCCGGTGTAATGAGTGTACCGTTAGGACTTTTCATCGGTTTTGAAATTTGATGCGGTGGAGCAAATGCAATTCCGGGTGCAAAAACATTCGGATATGCCTGATTCTGATAAGTTGATGGCCAGTCTTCGACACTCCAGTCCTCAAAATCTTTTGCAGAATAATCAGCATCAACTTTCATTAATCCCGATGGAGCAAAAACAACTGAAGTAATATCATTTTCATTTCTATCAAAAGCTTTGATTCCCACTCCGGCAAAAGGTGGAATCAGCATAGCAAAGTCGAATTCAATGGTTTTATAATCTCCGTCGAGGGTTTCGTAATGAGCAACCCCGTTTTCAATTTTATAGACTGCAGCACGTTTGATCCATTTGATACCATATTCGGCAAAAATAGATTCACTAAAGACCTTTGTAGGAGTAACATAGCCACCTCTTTTCACGAAAGCGCCACCCATCCCGAAATCGCCTATTTCATATTCATTTGAAATCCAGGTAATGTCAGCCTTATCACTCAAACCGGCTTTTCTGATGGTATGAGCAACATTCAGCGCATATTCGAATGCAGCACCCTGACAGGTAGCGACTGCGTGTCCGGTTCCGATCAGAAATTTAAGTTTATCGCCTTTTTTCATCCTTTCCAAACAAAGCTGAAGTGCTTTCCAGGTTTCAGCAGCATGATCACACGAACAAACGGAATGGGTGAATTTTTGCGGTCCTAAACCTTCGGTTGCATCAAAATTTAACTTTGGCCCGGTAGCGTTTACAAGATAATCATATTCAACATCTTCAGTAATTCCTTTTTTATCTTCAGCCGTATACTGAATACTTACAAACCCTCTTGTTCCGGAGGCGTTACCTTCGGGATGAATAGAAAGAGCTTTCGCCTGTTTAAATTCAATTTTCCACCGATCGTATACAGGTTTCAGTTTAAAACGAACCTGATCAACTGACATTTTACCAACTCCGACCCAGATATTTGAAGGTATCCACTGATAATACTCCGAAGGGCTTATTACCACCACTTCGTGTTTATTTCCCAATTTCTTTTTTAAAAAAGCAGCCGCAGTATGTCCTGAAATACCCGCTCCTAAAACTACAACTTTAGCCATAAGTATTTTGATTTTTTACATAAGGAAAACACACAATTATAATTATTACAAATTTTGAATTTTCAAAATTATAAATTATTTTCAATTTATGAAAAGATTTACAAAATTTTTAATCAAAAATCGGAACAGATGATAAAATTTGAAAAGAGCGTGCTTTATGGCATTATTTTTGTTTTTTCTTTGTCAAGAATTGAAAGTTTATAAATAATTTGCGTTTAGTTAAAGGTATAAAATGATGTGTTAAGGAAAGCCGGTTATAATTAACCGGCTTTCTTCTTTTTTTATCAAACAGACTTTATAAATTTGAAAATCAGAATATTTAATTATTTAAAGAATAAAAAAACTGAACATTTATTCAAAAAACCAAAGTCACAGAACAAAAAATTCCTTAACTTTGCAGTCCGAAAAACTTAAAACTAAAAAAATGAGAGTAATAATTGAACCGGATTATCAAAATGTGACCCAATGGGCTGCCAATTACATTGTAGCCAGAATAATCAAAGCACAACCAACCGCCGAAAAACCTTTTGTACTGGGCTTACCTACAGGCTCATCGCCATTGGCTGTATACAGGCGACTGATTGAATACTACGAAAAAGGGGTGATATCGTTCGAACATGTTATCACTTTTAACATGGACGAATATGTCGGTCTGCCCAAAGAACACAGTGAAAGCTATTATACTTTTATGTGGAAAAACTTTTTCAGTCACATCAATATCAAGCCCGAAAACGCTCATATTCTCGACGGTAATGCGACTGATCTGGTAGCCGAATGTGAAGCATACGAAGCAAAGATCAGGGAAGTTGGCGGAATTGACTTATTTATGGGAGGTATAGGACCCGATGGTCATATAGCTTTCAATGAACCAGCCTCCTCACTAACTTCGCGAACACGCGTAAAATCGCTTACAACCGACACTATCATAGCCAATTCACGATTTTTCGACAATGACGTGAATAAAGTTCCGAAAACGGCGCTGACCGTTGGTGTGGCAACTGTACTCGATGCCAAAGAAGTACTTATAATTGTGAACGGACACAACAAAGCCCGTGCATTGCGTCATGCCATAGAGGAACCAATCAGCCAGATGTGGACTATAAGCGCACTGCAAATGCACCCGAAGGGTATCATTGTATGTGACTACGATGCATGTGCCGAACTGAAAGTTGGAACCTATAAATATTTTCTGGATATTGAGAAAGACAAACTTCTTCCTGACACATTATTATCCTGATTTTCAGTCACTGATAGAAAAAAATATCAACATCAGGCAATTGATTTGAATAAGTAATAATGCGATTAGGTTGCTCAGTTTTATTAAATGACATAAAAATAAACCGGTTTAATTATTAAATATTAAATATTTCAATATATATTTGCACGCAAATATTTTACTTTTTTTAACCATATATTTTGAAGGTAATTTCAACCGATTTTTGAATTATTAAAGAATGTCAGAAACTATTGTAAAAATTAAAGAGCAAAACACTGATAAACAGTCAGATTTTGTCATTTCTCAAATCAAGGAAATGATAAATTCCGGTGCATTAAAACCCGGTGATAAATTGCCTGCTGAGCGAAAATTAGCCGTCGACTTTGGAGTTGGTCGCACTCAGATACGCGAAGCTTTACACAAACTTGAATTTTATGGTATCATCAAAACCTTGCCGCAAAGTGGCTCGGTAGTCAATGGTTTAGACATTACGACACTCGATGGTTTAATATCTGATGTGCTCAATCTTCAGGATTATGATTTTCTTTCGTTGGTTGAAACACGTGTTGTACTCGAAATTAACGCTATTCGTTTGTGTGCAGAAAGGCACACCAGTGCTGATTTGGAAATACTGGAAAAAACGCTCGAAAATTACATAAAATACTACGATACGGATGACCGTGTCAGTTACGATTTTGCTTTTCACAGGGCCATTGCCGAGGCAAGTCACAACCCCGTTCTTAAAGCCATGTTGATGATTGTAATTCCGGACATAATGACGATATACCAGCGCGACAGAATTTGTGCCCCTAATTTAGCCGTTTCGGACGAACATTCGCAAATGCTGGATGCAATTAAAAAACGGGATCCGGATCGTGCCGGCGAAATTATGAGTTTGCATCTGCAGGGGGTTCTGGAATTTGCTAAATCCCGGTTAAATCACGTCAATTAATCAACCTCCCGACAAAAGAATTTTCAACTATATTTGAATTTAAAAGCTATCCTGCGCTCAGGGTAGCTTTTTTTTATACATTCTGCTTCTCTTCAATTATTTATCAATCCCGAACAATCGCCTGAAATTCAACAGGAAGGACAAAACAAAACATATACTGCGCAGGAAAGATTCATACCGCACAAAAATGATGATCAATTCAAATACCCGGTTGATATGAAAAACAATTCAACAGAATATTTTATCCAATCGGTTCATGTAAAATAAATGGGAGTACATTTTCTTTAATTTTCAAAAATTTCTCAATTTCATGTTTAAAAACATAAATCAAAAAATAATAGACAAAAAATTTGGGCAAATGTATAAATTGTCCTACTTTTGGTCGACCAATTAACTGGTTGACCAATTAATAAAACAATCAAATAAACATAAAGCACTAATAAAAAGTATTTTAAAGGAAATTATTAACAATTTATCATTAAAATTTCGAATACATGAAAAAAAAATCAATCAAGCAATCCGTAAGAAAGGCAATGCTGAGTTTTGTAATTCTGTTTACGATAACGGCAACTGCATTTTCACAACAAAAAGTCAGCGGAACTGTAACCGACAGTAACAAAGAACCGTTAATCGGAGTAACAGTTTTGGTAAGTGGCTCAAAAACAGGAACCATAACAGACTTTGACGGGAAATACTCCATTCAGGTACCCAACAGTAAGTCAACAATTGTATTTTCATACATTGGTTACAAAACGATAACGAAAGAAACCGGCAATCAGTCAACAATAAATGTAGTAATGACAGAAGATGCAAAAGAGATGGATGAAGTAGTTGTTGTTGCCTACGGAACACAAAAAAAATCGCATCTTACAGGAGCGGTAGCCTCATTGAAAGCCGAAGGACTGGATGAAGTGCCGGTAGCCCGTGTCGATCAGGCATTACAGGGAAAGATGGCGGGAGTATCAATCAACAACAACAACCCGGAAGCAGGAGAAAAACCACAAATCCGGATTCGTGGATTAGGTTCCATATCGGCAAGTAATGAACCGCTCGTTGTAGTTGATGGTTTTCCTATTCAGGACGGGTTATCGATGGTAAGCATGGGTGACGTAGAATCAATTGAAGTATTGAAAGATGCCGCTTCGGCAGCATTGTACGGCTCACGGGCAGCAGGAGGTGTAATTCTGGTAACCACCAAGTCGGGAAATGTTAAGAAAGCCAAGTACTCATTTAAAATGTACAAAGGAGTAACCTCAGCATTAAAACTACCGGAAATGCTCTCTACTCAGGAATATACTGAACTTTTGTACGCCGAAGCAGCTCAGCGTTTACTTGATCCGTCAGTAAACGGAATTGCTGCTGAAACAATGGCTTATAACAAAATAGCCGATACTGAACGTGCCGGCTACCTGATATTAAAAAACATGGTAGATCAACCCACCGACTGGCTGAGTGAAGGTCTCCGTGAATTCGGTTCGAAGCAGAACTATCAGTTAAGTGCCTCAGGTGGTAATAACAATATGAAATATTTTGTATCGGGCAATTATACCAGCGAAGAAGGAATCATGAAAAACAGCACCTACGATAAATATACCTTCAGAGTAAAAACCGATATCAACCTATCCAAAAAAATTACACTCGGCATCAACTTAAGTCCGACATTCAGCCGACAGGAAAGACCTGCAGTTGATTTGACAGATTATATGCGATTCCCATCATGGATGCCAATCAGACACAATGCGGCAACTGCAGCTTTGACAAGTCAGTCGGGCACAACAACCCGTAAAGCAGGTGACTATGCTCAACCAAGTGATTTCAACGGCATCAATATCAGTGGCTTAGGACTTGAAAATGATGTATGGTACCTGGCAGGCGTGAATCCTTTCAGTTCGAGTAATCAGAATCCGGTTTCTATTCGCGAAAGGACAAGTATATTTACCGATGAATACAAATTACAGGGAAATACCTATCTGAACTTTGAAATACTAAAAGGATTGAATTTCAAAACATCGAATAGTATGTATGCATCGTACAAGGAATACAACAGGAAAGAACAGACTTCGGCCAATAAAGCCGGTAATCCGAATATGCTGACAAGGCAAATGACATTACGGACAGAATTGTTGTCGGAAAACTTACTGACCTATGATACCAAAAAAGGCGGACACGAAATTAATGCGCTTGCAGGGGTAACCTTCCAGACAAGAAACAACCGTTACAATGCAATGGTAGCAACCACTTTCCCCGATGAAGAAATTCTTTCTTTTAATCTGGCTTCACAACTTATCCTCGATAGCCCGACCATTCCGGGAACCACATCTTTTTATTATTCAGAAGCACTGATGTCATTGCTTGGACGTGTAAATTACACTTATAAAGGAAAATACCTTGCTTCAGTCACCATGAGAGCAGATGGTTCATCACTCTTCGCAAGTGGTCATAAATGGGATAAGTTCCCCGCAGGTTCATTGGGCTGGAGGATTTCGGAAGAATCGTTTATGAAAAAATTCGACTGGTTGTCGAATCTGAAAATCAGAGCAAGTTACGGTCTGACCGGTAACAATGGAATTCCACAATACGCTTATATGAACAGAATCAACACCAATAATTACGTTTTTGGTACCGGAAACGGAGCTTTGGTTACAGGAATGGCATCGAATGATGATATTCTGGGAAATCCGGATTTGACCTGGGAACGACTGGCAGAAGCCAACTACGGTCTGGATTTGGGTTTATTCAACAGCAGATTGAACCTTTCGGTGGAATTTTATAATTCAAACACATCGCGCATGATTCTCGGTCAACCATCGATGTTTGTTACCGGACATAAAACTTTCTGGAATAATATCGGAAAAGTAAACAACAAAGGGCTTGAAGCAGAAATTACCACTACCAATATAACCAACAGGAAATTTACATGGAAAACCACAGCAAATATTTCGACCAATAAAAATACATTGCTGAATTATGGCGACAAAGTAAAAGAAGATAATTTCGGCGAAAGAAGTGAAGTATACCGTGCTTTGGTTGGTCAGCCATCCATTCAGTATTTCGGATATAAAACCGATGGAGTATGGACAACATTCGAAGAAGTAGCAGCCGCAAAAGCAGCAGGTGAAACAGTAAACGGTGTATTTGTACCTTTTACCTATTCAAAGTTTGCACCGGTAGTCGGTGGATTGAAAGTAAAAAACACCAATGGTGATAATAAAATTGATACTGACGACCGCGTTGTACTCGGAGATCCGTTTCCTGATTTCACATGGGGAATCACGAATACATTTATGTATAATAACTTTGACTTAAGTTTCTTGTGGCAGGGAGTACAGGGTGTTGAAATTCTGAACGGAAATGTCAATTATAATGAGCAATTACGTCTGAATAAGGCTTATACAAACAACCGTTATGTAAGTCCGATGTTCCCGGGTGATGGTAAAACCGTATATTCGACCACCACAGCCGGAAGTGATTTGATGTTGACAGATTATTGTATTGAAGATGGTTCGTATGCCGCATTACGCGATTTGACATTTGGATACAAACTACCGAACAGGATAGTTAAATCAATAAATATAAGCGATTTAAGAGTATATTTTTCGGGACAAAACTTAGTTTATATCATGGCCTCAGATTACAGGGGTATCAATCCAGAAGCGCGTAAAACAACTTCACAATATACCAATCCATTGGTTGACGGATATCAGCGGGGTGCATTTCCACTCAACAGAACGTTTACTCTCGGAGTTGATATTTCATTTTAATCAAATAACAAGTAAAAATTACAAAAAAGATGAAAAGCAAAATATATTTATCAATCCTTATATTAGCAGCGTTTACCCTTTCGGGCTGCGAAAGTTTTTTAACGGAAATTCCCGAATCGGCATTGACTTCTGCTGATTTTTACACTACCAGTACCCGAATTAATCAGGGAGTCATCGGTTGTTACAACGGTATGGCTGCCATCCAGCAGGACGAATGGATGTACACCGAATTGCGCAGCGACAACACCTGGCAATACAGCACCGGTTCAAGTGCAACTGCCCGGATTGAACAGACAGATATTGCGTCATTCCGCACATCACCGAGTTTGCCGGCTTTACAAACCTATTGGTACAAGATATTCCAGAATATACTGAATATCAACACAGTATTACCTTCGGTTGCAGATAATAAATATGTAACTGTAGAAACTGAAAGAGCACAATATGAAGCAGAATTGCTGTTTATGAGGGCATATCATTATTATACACTTGTCAATCTTTTCGGCGACATGTTTAAAATCACAAAAGTGATGGGGCCCAACGAAGCAAAGAAAATTGTCCGCTCGCCGGTGAGTGAGATCTATAATGAAATAATAATTCCTGATTTGATTAAAGCAGCATCGCAGGCACCTGCAGGTTATCCCGACGTTGAAAAAGGACGTATCACAAAATGGGCAGCAAAAGGATTGCTGGCAAAAGTTTACATGATGTTAGGCGGTACACAAAACCTTGCCCTCGCTAAAACACTTCTGGAAGAAGTAATGGCAGCACCTCAACACGGATTGCTTACAGGTACAGGCGCATACGCAAGTATTTTCAGTGTTAATAATGAAATGAATAAGGAAATTATTTTTGCCATTCGTTACAAAGGCGGAAGTCTGGGAATAGGATCCACATTCTGGCCTACCTTTGCACCGCTTGGATCGGCCAATCAGTTTCTGAAATTAGGTACGCCACTGGGTTACAACACTCCAACCAACGAAATTAAAGCACTTTTCGAAGCAAATCCTGCAGATACACGTAAGGATGCATGTTATAAAGTATGGGTGGTTTCACCAACATCAAGTGTAAGTTACGTTTCAAAATACATGGACGCCGGAATGACACAGGCCTCGCAGGCTGAGAATGACTGGATTGTGCTGAGATATGCAGATATTGTATTATTATATGCCGAAGTCCTTGCACAGGATGGTAATTTTGCCACAGCACATAATTATGTCAATCAGATTCGCAGCAGAGCAGGTTTGGCTAATATCGGACCTTTCGGTTCAAAAACCGAAGCATTGGATGCAGTTTATGCAGAACGCAGGTTAGAACTTGCCTTCGAAAATCAACGCTGGTTCGATTTACTGAGAATGGCAAAATCGTACGATAATCCTGATAAACCGGTTGAAATTATGATTCAGCACACTTTTGTTACCGACTGGACACTCAATTATTCAAAGTATTATCCGATTCAGCCGCCCGAACAACGCTTTTATATCAAAGAACGTTTATTACTGCCGATTCCGCAAACCGAAATTGACACTAATAATGAGATTAAGATTCCTCAAAACGAAACTTATTAAAAATCCGAAGTCCCCCTTTCCGGAGGGGGACAAAGGATAACATTTTTAATCAATAAAAAAATAAAAAAATCTATTATGATACCATTCAGATATAAAATTCAAATGCTTTTGTTTGCCTTCGCAATTGGTTTAATAAGCTGCTCGACCGACGATGAAACAGTGATAATTCCCAAAACAACCGAACAATACAAAACCGAATATTCAGCATTTGTCACAGCTGAAAAAACAAAGGTAGAAAGCTGTGTTGTAGGTTACGACAAAGGCAATTTCAGAACCGCTTCGAAATATGATGGACTAAAAGCCGATTATTTAACCGTATTAAATGCTGCTGTAGCCCTGCTGGCAAAAACAGATGTCACAATTCCCGACATTATTAATTCAAATAAAACATTGGCCACCCCCGGGAAAGCTTTTGCAGCTGAATACTACATTTCGGACAGGCGTGCGCTGAATGATTCGATTGTAGCTTATGAAACTCTCAATGCGGCAACTATTGCAGGGACAGCATCGGGTCAGGTACCTGCAGCCGACAAAACCACTTTTACCACTGCTATCTCCACAGCAAAAACGATGCGTAGTCTGGTAACTGCAGTAGATCGTCAGATAGCTGACGCTACCGATAAATTATATAAAGCCAAAATCGCTTTTAAAGCCGCAATTATTAAATGAAATAAATAAAAAAACAATGAAAAAACGAATCATTTCATTTTTAGTTTTGCTTTTATTGGTTATATCCGGAGCGCAATCCAAAACTTACAAAGCAGAAGATATTACGCAATTCAACGCCTATGTTAAGAACCTGAATGCAGGCGATTCATTAGTTTTGAAAAACGGAATCTGGAAAGATGTACAATTTAAGTTCAAAGGAAAGGGAGAGCCACAAAAAAATATTTTTTTAGTAGCAGAAACACCCGGAAAAGTAAGCATTGAAGGAAAATCATGTCTGCAGTTGTCCGGTCAGTACCTGTATATCTCCGGACTTACCTTCACCAACGGTATGACACCAAAGAGTACGGTCATAGAATTCAGAACCGGTTCAGAAGAATATGCTTACAATTGCACATTAAATCAGTGCGTTATCGACAGATTCAATCAGCCGAAGGATTCAGCCGACCATTGGATCGGGATTTATGGGAAAAAGAATACTGTTGAATATTGTTATTTCAGAGGAAAATCGAACGAAGGCACCACACTGGTAGTGTGGCCCAACGATTCAAACAGCATCAATAATGGTCATTTAATTTACCGGAATTACTTTGCTGCACGCCCCCGATTGGGTTCAAATGGTGGTGAAACCATCAGAATAGGAACGAGTCAGGTATGTCGTCTGAACTCCGGAACCATCGTCGATGGCAATTATTTTGAACATTGTAATGGTGAAACTGAAATTATTTCGAATAAATCATGTGGAAATATTATTGTCAATAACACATTTTTCGAATGCGAGGGAAGTGTTGTTTTGCGACATGGTAATAATGTCACTGTTTCGGGTAACTGGTTCATCGGTAACGGCAAAATTAATACCGGAGGAGTTCGGGTAATCAATGAAGGACACAAAATCTTCAACAATTACTTTTACAAATTAGCAGGTGATGAATTTCGTTCGGGACTTGCCATTATGAATGCGATACCCAACTCGCCCGACAATGGCTACGCACCTGTAAAAAATGTGATTTTTACCAACAACACTTATTTTGATTGCGCCTATCCATGGGCATTCGGAGTAGGTTTTGGTGAACGCAACCGCATTGTCAAACCCGAAAGTACTTTATTGCTGAACAATTTGGTGTACTGTCCGAATACTTCGGAGTTGATAAAATATTATGACACATCCGACGGCATTCGCCTTGACAATAACATATTGATCAATAATAAGGGAGCAGTCAAAATCAACGGTACAGTTGAATCGGAAATAATGAAGGATAAAATTTTCGGTATTGATATGGTATATTCCAATCTAAAAGCCAGAAAGTTACCTTTTGTGAAGTATGACATACTCGGTCAGATACGTGGCGAAGCGGTTATCGGTGCATTTCAGAACAAAGGAGAAAAGCCTCAGATAGAAATTGCCACTTCGAAAAACTGTGGACCGGAATGGTATAAAGTTATTGCAGATGAAAGTCAGAAACCTTCAATTTCGGGCAAAACTGTCAATGTCGAACCGGGAAGCGATAATTTAACAAAAGCCATAAAAAAAGCAGGAACCGGCGATGTCCTTTTGTTAGCAGAAGGAGAGCATATTATTTCAAACAAAATTGTAATCAATAAACAAATTACTATTAAAGCAGCTAATACGAATATCAAACCGGTCATTCGTTTACAGTCGGAAAGAGAAAACAATTATTTTTTCGAAATTGGCGGAAATGCCAGTGTACATTTCGATGGAGTGGCATTCAATGGCGATAGTAAAGCTAAATTCCCGGCAAAATATATCTTCATTTCTTCAAAAGAAGGTGCATTCGGATATTCATTGTTTATCGACAATTGTGAAATATATGATGTTAATGTAAATACAGGATCAATTTTCAAGTCGTATAAAAGTTCATTTGCCGATTCAATCGTTGTAAGAAATTCATTGATACGGGATTCGTACCGGGGATTTTCGTTAGCCGAAGAGAAAGACAATACCGGTAAATACAATGTTGAAAATATGATGTTTACAAATACCATATTCAGCAATATCGCCCAATATGCTGTAGATTATTACCGTGGTGGAAACGATGAATCGACACTTGGCGGGTCAATAAAAATTGATCATTGTGTGTTCGATGCAGTAGGTGCCGACGAAAAACAATCCATTCTGAAACTTAACGGGATAGTGAACGTAAATGTTTCAAATTCAGTATTCAACAATTCATCTGCTGGTACAAGTTTAAAAATTTCAGGCGTCAAAAATTCAATCAGTAATTGCAATTTCAGTGGATGTCCTGAACCAAAAGCTGAAAAAGGTGCAAGCATAAAGAATATTCTCCACGAAAATCCGAAATTCGTAAAGAAGAGTTTCAAACTATCCGATAAATCGAAACTTAGAGGGGCTGCCACCGATGGCGGAAATATTGGATTGAAATAAAATCAATGTATAAATCATGAAAAAGACAGGGATTATACTGCTGTTATTATCAATAATTACGATTGTCAGGGCTCAAACGCCCTGGCAGTCGGCGTTATTAAGCGTAGGCAACAATGGCACCCTGACTTATTCAGCCGACAATTCAGGGTTTAAAATCCCCGATTTCAGTCATGCGGGTTATAAAGGTGGCGGAGTAGATTTGCCCGAAGTTGCAGTGGTAAAAACCATTTCTCCGGTTGCCGGCGATAATACTCAAATTATTCAGAATGCCATTGATTATGTGGGCAGTTTGCCAAAAAATAATGATGGTATTCGCGGTGCACTTTTATTAACAGCAGGTATATATGAAGTATGGGGGTCAATCAGTGTAAAATATGACGGAGTCGTACTCCGTGGAGTTGGTGAAGGCGAAAATCCCGCCAATTCGACGATTATTTATGCCAGAGGGAATACGCCGGAACAAAGAACTGTGGTGACGCTCGGATATTCTTCACAAATCAACGGTATGAAACAGATTGCCGGCTCTAAGACCAACATTTCAGACGAAAAAGTTGAAGTCGGAAGTTTTACTTTCAATGTCGTAGATGCATCGATGTACAAAGCCGGCGACCGGATAATCATTTATCATCCGGCCACCCAGGCATGGATTGATGCGGTCAACAGGGGTGGTGTCCCCTACCCTGACCCATCGGCACCTGATGATCCGGACGAAAGATGGGTTGTTAATCAGCTTCCAATCAGTTACAATCGTTACGTTGTTGCTGTAAACGGGAATCAGATTAGCGTGGATGCTCCTGTATTTTATACTTTAAATCAATCTGTTTCGCAATGTTACATTTACAAGCCCGACATGACCGGACTGATAAATCAGGTGGGGCTTGAGAATCTACGGGTTGATATTGAAACGGCAGGTGGCGAAGATGAGGCACATGCCTGGCAGGCAGTACGGTTTAAGAGTTGTGAAAATGCCTGGGCAAAAAACTGCACATTTATTCACTTCGGTCAATCGGGAATTATCACCGAAGCCTGTACACGAAGCACATTTGAACATTGTACAGCTATCAATCCTGTTGCCATCATTACAGGTGAAAGAATGTATAATTTCAATACCTATGTTTATTCTCAATTAAACTTATTCAAATATTGTTATGCAAGTAACGGGCGGCATCATTATGTTTCGAACGGGACATCGGGCACTTCGGGCAATGTATTTCTGCGTTGCACTTCCGATGCAATTAATTCGGTAAGTGAAGGTCACAGGCAATGGACACAGGGAATGTTGTACGACAACCATAAAGAAATCAACATGAAACGCGATTTCGTTCTGGGTTTGTACAACAGGGTTAACATGGGAACCGGTCATGGATGGGCAGCAGTCCATTCGTTTTTATGGAATTGTGATGTAAATTCAACCTACGGAAAAATAGGGCTCCAACAACCTCCAACAGGTCAGAATTATGCCATTGGATGTTTTGCAAAAACAATAACGGGAAATCCTGTCAGTGTAACTGATTTCACCAGGGGATATACAGAAGGACAAAACAGAGCAGGTTTGGTTCCCGAATCACTTTATGAAGCACAGTTAGCTGCAAGAAAAAACAGTACTTCAAACCATCAACACCGTACTTCTGACGAAATTGAAATCAGCCCGACAGTAAGCAATCAACACATCAATGTTACTTTGAATCATGTATCGGAATTTGCAGAAGATTCAGATATTCAACTAAGTAACTTAACCGACAGAATACTTTTATATCAACGATACAAAGGAAATAAATTCAATATAGATATCAGCAGGTTTCCTGAAGGGATTTATCTTGTGGAATGCAAATCGGGAGATAAACAATTTTTTTCAAAAATCATCAAGATTTAAAATTTCAAATACTGATGCTGGCAATCAACTCATCAAATCGAACTATAAATACATAGTTCAGAAACAACCGACAACCAAAATCTATTTGTAAAATACTGTTTAACAGAATAAAATTCTATGATCTCAAAATACACAAATACAAAATACTTATAAAAAATGGTATTTTTGTGTCGTGTGCCTGAAGTATGCACACCTGCTTTATGTTCAGGGAATTCATAATTTATAATTCATAATTTGTAATTCATAATTCATAGTTTATAATTTATAATTAATTCATATACAGAAATATATACCTTACTTATTATTCATTTTTTCTAAAATAAAACTACATATGAAATTTCATAACCTGATATTACTTTCGTTCATTTGCGTATGCCGGGTCAATGCACAGGCATTGCTCGAAGCGAATGGTCCGGGCAATACATACGAACTGATCAATAGCGTTTTAGCACCTACAGGCGGTGATGTGGTTGAAAATGCCGAATGTGTTCATCCTGAATTTGGCAGACATATTACCGAAATCTGGGATGCAACGCTCAATCAATATGTTTTTGCATTTTTTATTCATGTAACTCCCGATAACGACCGCTGTATCAACTTTGATCGTCAGCGGGTGGAAATTAAAACCTACGATGCATCACCTGCCGGTTTAAAGGGCACACAGGGCGAAACGGTAGTATATAAATGGAAATTTTTAGTCCCTGCAGGCTTTCAGCCTTCATCAGGTTTTACACATTTACATCAGATAAAGGCAGTGGGAGGCGATGAATCGGACCCGATCTTTGTGCTTACTGCCCGTAAAGGAAACCCCAATAAATTAGAATTAAACTATTACGAAAGTTCAGATGCAAATTCCGTGAAACTTACTTCGGTCAACCTGTCATTATTTGAAGGGAACTGGGTAGAGGTAACCGAAAGAGTAAAAGTGAGCAATACGAACGGTACTTATTCCATTCTTATTAAAGATGTAAAAACTTCGGCTACAATTTTATCATACAGCAATAGTAATATACTGACTATCAGAGCCGACAATAATTTCATCCGACCCAAATGGGGTATTTACCGAAGCCTGAACACGCCTTCCGATTTACGCGACGAAATGGTTTGTTTCAATTCGATTTCAATTCAGGAAGAAACAAATACAGCATTTCAACAACAAAATATGAATGAAAACAGTGATTTTAGTCTTCGTCAGAATAAAGTGAGCGACAAATTAGTCATCGATTTTCTTTCTAATTCAAAAAACCGTCAATTACAAATCATCAACACCAAAGGTCAGATTATTCAATCCATTTACCCTGAAGTAAATATCCCTTTTACAGGAAAACAGGAGATTACAGTGGACATCTCGAAACTGAGCAAAGGAATTTATTTTGTCAGATCAATGTCGGCAAATTCGACTGTTACTTCAAGGTTTATGATCATTTAATATTTCCTTCAAACTTCTTTTCATTTATAAAACGGGCTTAAAAACGGAATTCAACCCACAGAACCTGTTCATTACCGTTTCTGTGTGGCAACTACTAAAAATAATAAAACCAAATAACGGGAAATGAGTGGCAAGCAAAAAACATGAAGGAATTCCCGCTGTATTTTGGCATTTATCAGGCTTTTATGAAAACGAAATCAATTTATTAAAATACACTGAAATGAAGAAAATCATTCTTATTCTGTTCACGCTCCTTACAATCAATCCGGGATTGAAGATAAATGCTCAAACTCCTGTAGCCAACACTACGAACGAAAAACTAATGATTTGCATTTTCTCAAAACACCTGCAGTTTCTCGATTATAAAACTTTAGGCGAAAAAGTTTCGGAAATGGGGTTTGATGGAATCGATCTGACCGTACGCGAAGGCGGACATGTTGAACCAACAAAAGTCAAAACAGATTTGAGAAAAGCAGTAACCGAAATTGAAAAAGCCGGATCAAAAGTAATAATGATAGCTACAACCATCGAAAATGCCGGCAACAGTGAAGATGTTGATGTCCTGAGTGCCGCCGCCCAATGCGGAATCAAATATTACAGAGCCAACTGGTTCAAATATCCCGAAGGAAAAACCCTCCCCGAATCGCTTGAAAAATATGCGGTTCAGATTAAGGACCTGAGCATGCTGAACAAAAAAACCGGAATCATCGGGTGTTATCAAAATCATGCAGGAAATCTGGTCGGAGGTTCACTCTGGGAAGTTTACAGCATTCTCGGTTTGGCTGATCCTCAGTATTTTGGTGCTCAATATGATATCAGACATGCAATGGTGGAAGGCGCCAACTCATGGGTCAATGGTTTGGAATTGATTCACAGCCGGATAAAAACCATTGTGGTAAAAGATTATAAATGGGAATTAATCAACGGGAAATGGCAAATTGTAAATGTTCCGATTGGCGAAGGAATGGTTGATTTTAAAAAGTTTTTTCACCTGTTGAAAAGTTACCATATTAATGTTCCGGTTTCACTTCACTGCGAATACGATTTGGGTGGTGCCGAAAAAGGAAATCGTCAAATAAAGGTTGACCCACAGGTTGTGTACGATGCCATGAAAAAAGATTTAATTAAGATTCAGCAACTCTGGAAGGAATCGTGATAAAAATTAATCCGGTTTCATTCCGTAAAACTATATCAAACTATAAAAAATAATTTATGAACAGAAAAATGATTATTGCCGTTCTATTGGCCTTTTTATACACAAGTTGTTTTGCTCAGGAAACTGAAATTAAAAAAGTAAAAGTACCTGAGCATTATCAATCGAAAACTGATGTAGTTTACACTACAGTAAATGGTTGGGAAGGACGAATAGATTTGTATTTTAACCCTGTAAATCCTGTTCCCACAACGGTTGTACTTCATATTCACGGAGGTGGCTGGAACCATGGCACCAAGGAAAGTCAGACCGGATTCAGCAGTTATTTTAAAGCAGGGTTTGCAGTTGCAAATGTCGAATACAGACTGGTTCAGGTGGCACCAGCTCCGGCAGCAATTGAAGATATACGTTGTGCACTGAAATACATAAAACTACATGCAAAAGAACTGAATATCGACCCGGCGAAGGTGATTATCGAAGGAGGGTCATCCGGAGCACATTTGGCATTGATGGGAGGTTTGCTCGGTAACGACAACCGTTTTGACGGGAATTGTAATGGAGAAACCGATATGAGGGTGGCAGCCATCATCAGCAATTATGCGCCAACTGACTTTACCGATTTTAATTCAGAAATGAGTAAATTCAAATCGCTGACCAACTGGCTCGGAACCAATGCCGGCAATGCAGCATTCAGGGCAGCTGTTTCACCTGTTTCACATATCCGGAAATCAGGTCCACCGGTATTTATCGTTCATGGCAATGCCGATCCGATTGTTCCTTACGATCAATCCGTTATTCTTCAGAAAAAGCTGAATGAAGCCGGAGTTTACAATGAATTTATAACTGTGGAAGGTGGAAAACACGGTGGTTTCGAAGCAGATAAAAAAGCTGAAATCAATGACAAATTAATCAAATTTATCAACAGGGTACTTACAGAAAAAAAGTAATTTTGTTCTTGAATTTAAACATCAGAATTCATCATATCTCAACAATTTTTCAACGGTTCTAAAATGATTCAATCTGATTTTTTGATATTCAAACCGGCCGAATAAAATACTTCCGGGATAAAAAAATTACAAAAAAGGCTGTCAGGAAAAAATTCACTGACAGCCTTTTTTTTGCTGATTACTATTCAACCATTATCTTATCAGTTTAGTCGTAACATTCTTGTTCGAAATTAAACATGATTTGGTTGAAGGCAAGCACGTCAAATATAAAGTTGCTTCATCACAAGCAGAAGGTGTTGCATTGTCACATTTGATATAAATCACACTCAAAGTACCAACATAAGGTGTTAATGGTATAAAAGTATAAGTACCATTTGAATTTAACGTAAGTGAACCGATACCATTTATTGTGTTTGAACTACCTATTGTTATACCTGTACCATTTATAGTAGCACTACTTACCGTATGGGTATTTCCTTCTGGGTCAAAATCATTTGTCAAAACGCTTCCTGTCATTGTGGTGCCTTGAGGTTTAGAATTTGCATCATCATTTGCATAAGTAGTATTGCCGTTATTTGGCAACACATTGATACTTAATATTGCAGCATCAGTACCACCGTGTCCGTCACTTATAGTATAACTAATATCATTTATTGTTCCGGTAAATCCGGCTGAAGGAGTAAATGTATAACTTCCATTGGAACTCAGAGTTATCGAACCTGCGTTTGCAACTGCGGCTCCACCTAAATTAACACCTGCAACCGTTGATGCGCTACCAATATTAACGCTCGAAACTGTAACCGTTAAAGCATTTCCATCAGGGTCACTATCATTTGCAATAACAGTTGAACTGATAGCAACTCCTGCTTTAGTTGAAGATACATCGTTTTGTGCAACTGGGATATTATTTGTAATTTTAACCGTAGGTAATACTTCGATAGACAATATTGCGTTATCAGTAGACCCATTTGCTCCAGCACCAATATAAGTAATCGGATTAATGGTACCTGTAAATCCTGTAGTAGGAGTAAAGCTATACGTACCATCAGTATTCATAGTTAATGAACCGGCATTTGTCACTGCATTGCCTAAATCATTAACACCTGCAACTATCGTTGGCGTAGCAATTGGAATATTATTACCACCAATCGATGCGGATGAAATACTTGTAACTCCCTCATCATTTGTCATCAACTGACCAGACACTGAAATATTCATTGGAGTTTGTTGAATATCATTATCCGCAATTACTCCTTTTGGCAACGAAGTTAAATATAAAGTGGCTTCATCACATACGGATGGTGAACCATTGTCACATTTACTATAAATAATTGCTACAGTTCCTACAAAGTTTGCTAACGGAATAAAAGTATATGAACCATCAGTACTAAGAGTTAAAGAACCAACACTTGGAATTGAAGTAGATGTTCCAATAGTAATTGAAGTAGCACCTGCATTTGCCGAACTTACTTCTTGTGTATTTCCCTCAGGATCAGTATCATTAGTCAATACACTTCCAGTCATTGTTGTTCCTTTTGGAGCAGAATTGGCATCGTCATTGGCAAAAGTTGAATTCGTATTTTTTGGTAGCACATTGATACTTAATATTGCTGTATCTGTCCCTCCATTTCCATCACTTATGGTATAAGTAATGTCATTCACAGTTCCGGTAAAACCTGCAGATGGTGTAAATATATATGATCCTGTTGAAGAAAGTGTTATCGACCCTGCATTAGCAACAGCACCACCACCCAAATCTAAACCCGAAACTGTGGTAGCACTTCCAATTGTAACGCTTGAACTGATCACAGTCAAGGAATTTCCATCAGGGTCACTGTCATTTGACAACACAGTAGAACTTACGGATATTCCCATTTCTGTTGATGCGACATCATTCTGAGCAACGGGAGGATTATTTCCCGGCAAAACAACGGGCAAGACTTCAATTGACAATATTGCGTTATCTGTAGAATTATTTGCACCAGCACCTACATAAGTTACAGGGTTAATTGTTCCTGTAAAGCCTGAAGCAGGTGTAAAACTATAAGTACCAACTCCATTTATAGTAAGTAAACCAGCATTAGCGATAGTATTGCCTGCGTCATCGATACCCGATACTTGTTTCGCTACACCTAAAGTAAATGAACTACCACCTATAGTTGCCGAAGAAATACTTGTTACACCTTCATCATTAGTCATCAATTGACCGGAAACAGCTGTATTCATTGGTGTTTGCTGAATATCGTTCTCTGCAATAATACCTCTTGGCAATGATGTTAGATATAATGTTGCTTCGTCACAAACCGAAGGTGTTCCATTGTCACATTTGCTATATATTACTGGTATAGTTCCTACAAAAGTAGACAAAGGTACAAACGTATAATTACCGTTTGACAACAGTGTTAATGAACCTACACTTGGAATAGTTGTTGCAGAGCCAATATTTATAGTTGTTCCACTAGCATTTGCCGAACTTACAGTTTGGGTATTACCTTCGGGATCTGTATCATTAGTCAATATATTGCCCGTCATAGTTGATCCTCTTGGAGCAGAATTGGCATCATCGTTAGCATAAGTAGTATTACCATTATTAGGCAATACATTTATATTGAGAATGGCAGCATCAGTCAATCCGGAAGGATCTTGAATAATGTATGAAATATCATTTATTGTCCCTATAAATCCGTTGGATGGGGTAAATGTATAAGTCCCGTTTGTATTCAAAGTTATTAATCCTGCATTTACAACTATATTCCCATTGTAATCAACTCCTGAAACAATAGTAGGAGTTCCCAAAGTAACACTTGAACTCAAAATGGTCAAGACATCGCCATCCGGATCGCTATCATTTTGTAAAATAGAAGAGTTAACAGCAATATTCATTTCAGTTGTAGCTACATCATTCTGAGCAACAGGAGGATTATTACCAGGCCAAACTTTTGGCAATACTTCTATTGATAAAATAGCGTTATCAACTGTCCCATTTGCATCAGCTCCGGTATATGTCACAGAATTGATTGTTCCTGTAAAACCAGAAGTGGGAGTAAAAGTATAAGTTCCAACTCCATTAATAGTAAGCATTCCGGCATTAGCGATAGTATTGCCTGCGTCATCGATACCCGATACTTGTTTCGCTACTCCTAAAGTAAATGGACTTCCACCTATAGTTGCCGAAGATATACTTGTAACGCCTTCATCATTAGTCATTAATTGACCGGAAACCGCTGTATTCATTGGAGTTTGTTGAATGTCATTCTCAGCAATTATAATTCTTGGTAGAGTAGTAAGGTAAAGTGTTGCCTGATCACATGCCTGCGGAATACCGTTATCACATTTGTTATAAATAACCGGAACAGTCCCAACAAAATTAGTTAGTGGCACAAATGTATAAGCTCCGACTGATGTTACAGTTAATGTACCTTTTCCTGGAATCAGAGTTGCCGAACCCACTGTAATTGATGTCCCATTCACATTCAGCGAAGTTACAGTTTGTGTATTTGCTTCAGGATCAAAATCATTTGTCAAGATATTGCCGGTCATTGTTGTTCCTTGAGGTTTTGCAATGGCATCATCATTGGCATAAGTTGTATTAACAATATAAGGCAATACATTTATGTTCAATTTAGCAACATCTGTACCTCCATTTCCATCGCTAATTGTGTATGTTATATCATCAATAGTGCCTGTAAAACCGGTAGCAGGTATAAAAGTATAGATTCCGGTTGAATTTAAGGTTATTGTACCCGCGTTTGAAACAACAGTTGAATTTAAATCTATTCCGGAAACAGTCGTTGAACTCCCCAATGTGATTGGACTTCCTCCAATACTTGCCAAACTAACAGTCAATGTATTGCCATCCGGGTCGCTATCGTTATTTAGAATAGTAGCACCTGTAATTGTCACATTCATCTTCGTTGAATTTACATCGTTTTGCGCTACCGGAGGGTTATTGCCTGGCCATACTTTTGGCAAAACTTCAATTGACAAAATGGCACTATCATTAGCTCCACCTAATCCAGTACCAACATAAGTAATCGGATCAATTGTTCCGGTAAAACCATTGGTTGGAGTAAATGTATAAGTCCCATCAGTATTGATAGTGATAGAACCAGCATTGGTTATGGTATTTCCGGCATCATCGACGCCCGATACAATTGTTGGAGTAGCCATTGTGATAGTATTGCCACCAATTGTAGCTGAAGTAACGCTTGTCACGCCCTTGTCGTTCGTCATTAGCTGACCTGAAACGGCTGTATTTAAAGGCGTTTGCTGAATATCGTTAGTAGCAATTGGAGATGCATTGTTTACTATCATTTCGTCATATTGACTACATGATCCATTTGTAGCAGTCCATCTGAATGTATAAGTACCCGGAATGGTGCCTGTAATAGATGTAGTTGGCGAGTTTGGAGTTGTAATTGTAGGTATATTCGGTCCACTTATCTTCGACCATGTACCAGTTCCAGAGCTAATTGTATTGCCGGCCATTGTAAATTGAGAGGCGTTACTTAAATTTTGGTCAGGTCCTGCATTGGGTTGAGTAGTGATATTATCAATAGTTACAGCAACATCATCCGTACTCGACGGACATATACCGTTGGAAACAGTCCATCTAAAGCCATAAGATCCAACAACAGCACCAATAATTGAAGTAGTTGGTGATGATGGCGTTGATATATTAACGGCTCCACCTGAAATCTGAGTCCAGACTCCTGTTCCCACCGTTGGGGCTGTTGCCGCTAAATTTAAAGGTGAATATAAACATGAACTGAAATCAGCACCTGCATTAGCTGTAGATGGATTTTCGTTTATAACAACAGTCACCTCATCGTAAAGTGAACATGTTCCTAATAATGCAGTCCATCTAAACACATATGTCCCTGGTAACATTGAAGTTACAGTTGTAGTTGGATTATTGACATTAGTTATTGTACAACTTGGTCCACTTTCCTTGGACCAGGTTCCAGTACCTGAAATTATTGTATTTCCGGCGAGTTCTGTTGAAACTGCACCACATAAACTCTGGTCACTGCCGGCAGTTGGTATTGTAGGGTTATCAAAAACAGTGATTGATACTTCGTCAAACACAGGTGTACATGCCCCACTCGAAATTGTCCAACGAAAAACATATGTACCCGCGATCAAACCTGTAACTTTAGAATTATAAGATATCGTAGATGAAAATACAGCCGTATTTGGACCAGATATCTGACTCCATAATCCTGTACCATTTATTGGAACAGATGCAGCCATATATGCCACGCTTCCACATACATGCGGCTGGTCAGCTCCTGCATTAGCAGTAGCATCAATATTACTAATTCTAATAACAACCCTATCGGTACTTGAACATGATCCATTCGTTATTTTCCAGTCGTACATATAAGTTCCAGCCTGAGCAGGAGTTGCTCCTATTCCTATTGTAGCTGTCGGATTTGATGTACTTGATATTGTTGGTGTATTTGGACCTGAAACTCTTGTCCATTGACCTGTCCCTGAAGTTGGTGTATTGGCAGTCATTGTCCAACTTGTCACCCCGCATAAATCTTTATCGACTCCGGCATTTGCGACTGTTGGTGTCGAAATAATTACCAGCATATCATCCGAACTTGTACAACCAGGGGTGGAAATTGAATATCTAAAAGTATATGTTCCAGCTATTAATCCTGATGCGGTAGCCGTTGATGGTGTAGTGACAGTTAAAGTAGCTGTATTTGGAACTGTTCCTACCTGACTCCATGTACCCGTTGTAGAAGCATTCCCAAAAAGGTTTGCAGAAGTTGCTTCACAAGAGCTTTGATCAGCACCTGCATTTGCTGGCGGCACCACCTGTACAGAAACATCATCAGTTGAAGGTGTACAATATGGACCGTTTTGAATAGTCCATCTGAATACATAAGTTCCTGTAGTTAGTCCTGTTATAGTTGTAGTTGCTGAATTAAGACTTGTTATTGTCGGTGTATTTGGACCGCTAATTACCGACCAGTATCCTGTACCTTGTCCTGCTCCCGGAGTATTAGCAGCCATTGTAGTTGTTGTACCAGATCCACAAATGAAAATATCATTTCCGGCAGCAGCAGTCGCAGGAGGTGTTGATACTGATAACTTCACTTCATCATAATTCGAAGAACAGGTTCCGTTGGTTATCGTCCATCTCAACACATAAACACCGGAAGATAAATTAGAAACAGTTGATGTAGGACTATTGACATCGCTAAATACGACACCACCCGAACCACTCACCACTGTCCATGTTCCAACTCCAGCTGTCGATCCGGTTGAAGCAACATTTCCTGCTAAGGTTGTGGTTGTTCCACAAATAATCTGATCGCTTCCTGCATTGGCAGTAGTTGTTGGTTTTAAAATACTAATTGATACTGTATCACGGGTAACAGTACAAGCATTTCGGGTTATAGCCCATTCAAATTGATAGTTCCCATCTGACAACCCAGTTACTGTTGAATTATAAGTACCTGGAGATGTAATTGTAGCTGCTGTACCGGATATCTGAGTCCACAATCCTGTTGCAGGACTTGGATCATTTCCAGCCAAAGTGATAGTTGTAGTTCCCGAAGCTAAACATTGATCGGGTCCAGCAACTGAAGCTATTGGACCTACGGTAGTATTGGCGGTGATAATCACCTGATCATTTGTAGAACCACATCCATTTGTAATGGTCCATGTAAAAGTATATACAGTATTTGCCGACATTCCTGTAACCACAGCATTCTTTGAATTAATATTCGAAAAATTTATTCCGGTTGAAGGACTTACTGACCATGTTCCGGTTTCGTTAAGTACTGGCGCATTGCCTTGTAGGACTAATGGTGAATTGTAACAAACTGTTTGATCTTCACCTGCATTAGCTTGAGTTGGTGTTGTCGACGCTACACCTACAGTCACATCAGCCTGATTAGTACTACATTGATCACCATTGCTAATCAACCATCTGAAAACATATTTTCCATTAGTCATTCCTGAAATAGCAGTTTTCGGATCATATTTATTGGCAAAAACAGCTGTATTTGGACCAGATATTTGTGACCAAACTCCGGTGCCAGTACCTGCAGCCGGTACATTCGCATTTAAAGTTCCATTATATACACTACAAGCAAAAAGCTGATTAGAACCGGCTGTTGCTAAAGAAGGTGTTTTTGACATATAAACTGTAATTTCATCATATACTGTTTCGCATGTAGAACCCGTACCTGATGCTTTTCTTAGACGGACTAAATAAGTACCTCCTTGATCTAAGCCGGTTAAAACAAGTGGACTTGCAGCAGTAGCATAAGCTGAAGGTATAGTAGGAAAACTTGTAGTTGCAGGTCCGCTAATAATACTATATTGTACTGTACCGGTTCCACTGTGGGTATAAGCAATACTTGCTGTTGTTGCACCACATGTAGAGAATAAAGGTTTGGATGTGGTAATTGAAAGTGCTGGAGGAGTACCGTAAGAAATGCTAACATCTTTTGTAGATGTACAACCCGAAGTTGGATTGCTAATTGTATATCTGAATGTATAATTAGATGTACCGTTCAAACCTGTAACAGTTGTAATTGGACTTGTGGGACTACCAATTACTACTCCAGAAGTTGGACCAACAGTTTGTGTCCATGTTCCGGTTTCAAATACCTTTGGAGTATTACCAACTAATACAACATTATCCCGCCCATCACAAAAAGGCATAGTAGGATTTCCGCTTATTGCTGCTGAAGCAGTTGTTGCTGCTCCAATCCCGGCGGGAACAGTAATCTGAACATCGTCCGATCCACTGATACAAGATCCTACAGCTGTCCATCTAAAAATATAAACCCCTTCTCTTAGGTTTGTTAAACCTGAATTATTCGCATTTGGAGATGTTATACCCGGTACATTGGGACCACTTACAACTGTCCATGTACCTATCTGCCCACCTGTACCATTACCCACAAAACTACCTGCTAAAGTTGCAGTTGTTGATGGTGGGTTATAACAAGCTGCTAGTGTTTGATCCGGCCCTGCTGTAAATGGACTTACTCCTCCAATTTTGGGAATGATAACATCATCAAAAGAGCTACAACCTGTTGAGGCATTTGTAATAGTCCATCTCAATACTGAATTACCCGCAACTGTATTTTGCATCGTAAATGCAGAAGTTGGGGAACTTGGTGTGGTGATTGTTAAACCGCTACCGGAAACTACACTCCATGCTCCTGTCTCACCTGATCCAACAGAATTTGCTGCAAGTCTACGTGTTGCTGCGGAAGCATTTGGACAAATTGGATCAAAATCAGGTCCTGCATTAGCAACAGTAATTTTATTCACTATCACCTGCATATCATCATATACCAAAGAACCATCCGTACAAGTACTTGAAAACCTAAAAGTATATGTATTTCCTCCTATCAAACCAGTAACAGTAGTACTTAAGCTATTGGGATTTGTAATAACAGCTGACGGGCCACCTACCTGTGACCAGGTAGTAACAAGTGGTAATTGAGGTAACCCAGTTGCAGAACCGGTTAGAGTAACTGTTGTAGCATTTGCACAAACAGTTTGATCAATATCTGCGTTAACACTACAATTTTGACCAAATGAATATGAAGTTACAAAAACCAAAATAAAGATTATAAGTTTTTTCATTATCTAAGAAATTTTTAGCTATAACCAAGTAATTTTAGTGAGCATTTAATATAAAAAAACTACTTTTATATAGATTTGAATGAGATAAAAATTCAACTAAAAATAGGAGTTTTTAACCATTCAATAATAATTTAAATATATTACAAAACAATTAAGTTTCTTTTTTTTAACACATACAATATATTAGTTTGAGTCTTATCAGATATGAACAGATGGATTCACAAATGACTGTTTAAGAATAAAGTAAGCATAGATACTGAAGAATTTTATATTATTTCAACACAAATACGATGTTAATGTACGAACAATCTGTTGCTCCTCCAATAATGTCATAAGTCATTACACCACTTGCATTTATACTTATATTTGCAAAAACTGCATGATCGTAATCAGTGATATAATAGTATAGATCTGTTGCTGCAGGCAGAAATGGCACTTTAGCAGGAGCACCGGTGCTGGCTATCGGACTGCTGAACTGTCCGGCGTACAAACTGTATAAATCCTTGGTTTTTCCTGTTCCTGTTGTCGAAGTATCGAATGAAACAGATGGCATATAAAACCAGTTGGTATAACGCTGTGGCAGGCGAACCCATTTTGTACCATCGTTGTAGTAATAACCCGGGCTCACTTCATATCCTGCATCTGAATTGTCGGTTGCGGTGTTATAAACTGTCATCCCTGCTGTATGATTTAAGTAAGTTGCATACACATTACCATCCGAAGATTTAAGTGGTCCAAAAACACGGGTCGACGTCAGTGCAACTCTTGGCATTAATAACCCCTTGTCACCACCACTAATCAAATCCAATACAGCTCCCGAATTTGGTACGCTGTTACTGCCTATGGTCACCTGTGCATTTAAATTGCTAAAATACGTTGCTGCCAGAATGATAATCAGTGTTAAAAAAAACTTCTTCATATGTTTTATTCTTTTATATTTTTATATTTCAATTTTATGTTGATTAATCCCCAAAATAATAATTACCGGGAGGACAATTATGAATTATGAATTATGAATTATGAATTATCCCCCTTCTTTTCCAAACCACGAAGACCAATGTTAACAATAACATAAAAATGGTACCGTCTCCTATAGGTACATCATTATAAAATGAGTCATTATCAATACCATTCCCCGGATCAAGGGGATCCTCATCATCCAGGTTATTATCAAGAGTAAGTTTTGGATTCGTCACATTGTTGTTAGCCAATGTTTGTGAGAGGTTAAAAACACTGTTTCCTGAACCTGACACATTAATTGAACTGGAGTATGCAAGGAAACCATCAGCAGATCTGCCTGGATTTTTAGAAAATTCTTCCTCTTTCGTCTGACTGAAGTATGAATAACGATATTTACTATCAGTATTTTTAGTAAACTTTTTTATTGCACCGTTTTTATCCTTCTGGTTATTAATATCCTCCGGATTTGTTGCAAAAACTGCATCTGACTGACCATTGTTATTGAATAAATTTTTACTCATATTCGCTTTATGTCTCGCCGCAAAAGTTTTAACCAACGAAGCTTTGTGCGCAGTATAACTCTGAAATTTGGTTTCTTCACCCGGTTGCGATAATTTGTCAAAATTAACAACCGCAAAAGTATTGTCCGTTTTGAAAGATTTACTTTCTTTATATTCTGATGTTTGCCTTATGATAAAGAAAAAGCAGGCAATCAAAAAAACATTTAAGAAAAATATGGCTATATTTTTTTTCATCTGAATTTTAATCTAAATTGTTGCTTTATTTCTTTATAAATTTTCCTGTTCCTGACTTTTCACCTTTCAGATGAACCATATACACACCCGGTAATAAATTATTGACCGGAATGGTTAAATCGGGATAATTGTCAACAATACCTCCGTAAAATTGTCGGCCAACAGGATCGTACAGGGTAATCGTACTACCAATGTCTTCTTTGGTAAGCTGGCGGACAAGTAAATTGTTGTTGTAATAATAAACCATTAACGAACCTGGCTTTTCAGTATCATCTTTTAAAGGCTTTTTAAACATCACGTAGAAACGTTCCGGTTTATCAGTCGGCGAAGCATTGAATGTATATGTTTTCTCGGTTTTAATATCAATCCATTTACCAATTTTATTATCTAAAATCCAAACACCTTCGGTTTCAAGACTCTCTTCATATTTTACACTTAATTTAAAATCACCACCTTCAAATGACGGTTCAAAATTTAACATTACAGTATCTGTACTCAGTGGAACTCCATTGGCACTCAATTTACTTCCTGTAACTGATTTGGTATAAAGCTGAAATAAATTCCTGTCAGAAACATAAGCCTTTGCAATATCATAATCATCAGTTCCGGTGCTTGCATCTTCTCTCAAACCAATGGCAGCCATATCAAATAAGTTGTCATTTGTAGCAGGAGTTACCCTGAAAGCCACCTGATTTTTCACAGTTGTTGTTTTAACTCCTGTAGCCGCTGAGTTAGCAGCTGCATACATTCGGCCATCCGAAGCTTTAATTGTTTGAGGCTTATTATGTGACACATCGGCATGTCTTTGCATATCCTTGGTAATGGTAAATGTTCCCGACTGGGCATTGTTTTTTGATAAGCGCACCATAAATATACTCATTGCAGGTATCTCTGTGACATCAGCAACAACAATACTATTTCCTGAACCTGTTATGGATAAAGGTAAATAGGTCGAAGCACCGGCCGGATAAACATAAATATATGGAACGAATTTTAAATTCGGATAACTTTCCATGCTTTGTGCAAGCAAACTTGTGGGAATAGGACATGTATATGAATTTCCGATTAGCAGATTGACAGTGTTTGTCAGTCCGGGACTACTGATTGTATTTGAGTACAATAAATCGTCAGCAAACAACTGTTCGGAATAAGGCGAAACAGTGTAAACCTTACCATCGAAATGGTACTTTGACTTATCATATAAAGAAGGTTCGTCGCCTGTATACCACAACCCGTTTTCAGCCCTTAAAGTGGAATAATCAAACCCTTTGGGACGTGGTTTAATTAAATAAGCCTGAGCAGGAACTAATTTTTCGGCTGCAAGGTAAACATACTGGTCCTTATCAATTATGTTATCGGACGGAGAAGTATCCTTGTTTCCATATATATAGGTAGTGTGTCCGAAATCTCCGTTGCTCAAAGGACGACGTACCCAGTTACCTGCAAAATAGCCCGACAGCTGAGTGTTTTTAAAAGGAGTAGCAAATCCGAACAAATTGGCTGTGCTTCCATCGGGGCGATAAATTGACATGTCACGTTCCACAACAACAGCACCCAAATCGACTAATGATGCCGAGTTACCGGCACCTGTAATGCGTAGCGAAGCATCATAGGCATTGGTACCTTTTGCATCGGTTATCACATCCGAACGCAAAACCATTTTACCGGTTTTTGAATTCACACGATGCAGCGAAATAGCATCTATTCCCATTTTACCGGGTATAATCACCGAATCGTTTGTACTAATTTCGAAATTAGGAAAAGCCACATAACTTTGCCCACGGTCAAACTCATTGATTGCACCCGATCTGGTTGTAATTGTACGGTTAACACCTCTGTCAGTTACAAAGCGAAATTTCCCTGTTGAAGTTCCTTTTGTGGTATTTCCATCTACGTCAAAAACATTGGTCAGTGCATCCTGATAAAAGTTACCTCCCAACTCGGTGATACCATTATGTACAATATTTACATTCCGACCTGCTACTGTAAACTGCCGCATGGCATCAGGTACAAAAAGAGAAACACCCGAAACGCCGTTAGGCGCTACGTTCATTGCTCCGGTATTTACAAAAGTGATATTATCAACCTGAGCAAACAGTTCCTGAGTCATTACCAACAATAATAAAAATGTTGTAATTGAGAATTTATTCATGCGAAGTGAATGATTTATATTCTTTATACCTTTTATATGACAATTTATGTATGAAACAGATTCACTTTTCAACCCACCTAAAAAGTTGAAATTTTAAAATTATCAATCTGAATTATTTAAGTTAATTAATGAAATACAAATTTGTGATCATTTCAATTTGTTTAATAATCATACCCGAAATTTTTAAAATTCAATTTTCAAAAAATTAAGGGTGTTTGTGTGATTGAAAAAAATCATCGAATAATTTTAAGTCTCCTGTAAAATTATTCGATGACGATTTGAAATATTATTCGTTAAAGTAGAAATTACATCTGCGATTCATACGATTTTCGCCAAGCATGTCAATGATTTTTCCTTTACCATTGGCAATAATTCTGGAAGGAGAAACCTTGTAAACCCGAACAAGGTAATCCTTCACAATATCTGCTCTTTTCTGACTCAGGCGCTGGTTATATTCCACATTACCCACATTATCGGCAAAGCCTCTGATTTCGAGCAATAAAAGAGGATCGGTATTCAGTTTGACAGCCACAGTTCTGATCATATCAAGTGCCTGCTGATCCAAATCATATTTATTAAATCCAAAATAAACAGTACCAAAGCCGTTTACATTTACACCACGAATAGTTACACCCCAATAATCCACAGCTTTATTTTTGGCTGTATCGGGTTCTTTATCTCTGGAGTTCGGCACACCATCACCATCATCATCTCCGTTTGGATTTTTTACGGTTACTACTGCCGGTTTTTCTTCTTTTACCGGAACTGGCTGAGGAGCAGTTTCAGGTTCAATTTTTGGCAAAGTACCCAATTCAAGAGCTTTTTCAATTTTTTCAATTTTTGGTTTTATCTGGTTTACTTCCTGACGCAATGAATCAACTTTTGTCTGCAATGAATCGGCTTTTGCCTTTGCCTGACGTGCAGGAATCATTGCTTCTTCGGGCTGATAAATTTTATCATTCAGATTTCGTGCATGGTCTTTACGATTTGCATTAAATTTCCAGCGCACCAAAACTGTGGCAAGCGAAACAAAATCATTGGTTACGCCTTTGTAATTATATTTACTTAGTCCATTATCATCCAGCAAATTACCTTCGAGATTATCTTTGTTGTGTGATCTGTATTGCAATTTAAAACCCAGTGCTATTGATTTTGTATAATTATATTCCAGAATTGCTCCAACCGGCACAGTAATAGCCAACCCGTTTTTAAGTGGAATACCTACAGTTGAGTTGTTACCGTAAATCATCGAATTGTAAAAAGCCAATCCGCCTCCTAAAGTACCCCAAATTCCCCAACGGGTATCAATATCTCTGGAAAATAAATTTAACACATTAATCGAAAGGTAAGCATTAAAGTGATTCAGATCACTTGTAAAATAATCGTTTCCCTGCTTCGCGCTCAGTGGTAAATGGTAATATTCAACACCAAGACCCCATACAGGAGTGAAATTGTATTCTACTGAACCTCCGTACGATAAATGAAAATCACCGTTTGGAACTACACTGTTGTAATTCTGATACATATCACCATCAAACTGATTAATACCGGTTTCTAAGGTAAACGACCAGTTTGATTTGTCGGAATGTTTCCTTAACTGAGCAAAAGTAATGCACGATATAAATAATAAAACGATAAAAAGTAAATGCTTCTTCATGAATAAATTGAAAATATATAAATTATTTAGAGCAATCCGGAATAAAAGAACTGTTCGAACAAAAAAAATTCAGTTACAGATTTCTGCAAAAATCAAAACTATATAAAAATATTTAATATCGCTAAAACGCATTCTTAATTAATTAGTTTTGTTAAAAATCAATTTTTCCGACAAAAGTAATCAACTTTTTTCGAAACATAAAATTTTTTTTATGTATAGAATATAAATTTACTGTTAATTTATGTGAATTATATGGCTAAAAATAAACTTTATTTTACTGTATATCTGTTATTTAATTCGTGTTTTTTGTGTTTTTAACAATTAAAAAACTGTAATAATTACTACATTATTTTGTAATAATTTTTTTATTAAATATATGCTGAATTTCAAATTCAGCATATATTTTTGCATTTCGGGGGTTTTAGAGAGCGAAATTCTTTACCCTGATTTTCAACTTAAAAAAAGAAATCGGATAAATTTATAAACAACATGTATGTTTTAAAATGAAATCAACAAATTTGATTTCGAACACAATTTAAAGGCAAATAAATAAAAACACATTAAATATAATTACTTTTTTATATCCGTTTTATAAAATACGTATTATTTTAAATTTAATGAAAATAAAAAATATCTTTAAAAAAAAATCATTTTTAACACTATGTATAATAGAATTATTATTACATTTGCTTCTGAATTCGGTTTTGATTTTAACTTAAAAAAGTCGCAAAAGGTCTTACAGTATTTTTGAGTGTATGTGTTTTAACAATGATTGTTTTCAGGTTTTTTAATTAGTTTTTAATTAATAAATTTAACAAATCGAACACAAAACATTTCCGTAAAAGAACTTTTTTGTCTTTGTAAATTCAAAATCCGGAAAATGAAGAATGTAAATGCATATTGATTCGAAATGGTTGAATAAATTTACATTTTGTGTGAGCTGATTGTTTTTTAGCTGAAGGTTGAGGTATTTAATTTTTTGTTGTTGTTTTATCGGTTCAATATGTTAAGTTATTCTTCAATAAGCTTTTCCGTCGATTTATTAACAATTCTTCTATCCATTGTGTTATTGGCAAATAACCGGAAAAAGAATAAATCGATTATTTATCTCAGCCTTTTTTTAATCATTTCTGCCTTATATATAATTGTTAGCTTATTCTTCAATTTTGGTGGAAACATCTACGTAATGGCAGTTTTGACCAATAACATTGCTCCGCTGTTTTTCCTTTTAGGTCCATTGTACTATTTTTTCGTAAGAGGAATGACAAAAAACAATCATTCGATTACAAAAAAGGATATCATTCATTTTATTCCATTTTTCATTAGTCTGATTCAGGTAATCCCTTACTGGTTTACAAGTTTCGATTACAAAATACATGTAAACCAAATAATTACCCAGAATTTTGACGCATATAAACATTTCGATTTCGGATATTTCTATCCACATTTGTACAACATTTATGCACGTGCAATTCTGATGTTTGGTTATACCTTCTATTCGCTGATATTAATAATTAAGTCGTGGAGAAAAGAAAAGGAAACATTTAAAAATATCCGAACCGAATACATTAATGTTTACAATGGTTTGTTTTTCATTACTGTGGTAGTTTTATTTGTTTCGGTTATTCTGATTTATCTATCCCAACTGATTCTGACATTCGGAAACGAAAACAATGAAGCTTTCAATATTATCGAACTGATTATCAGGGTTATTTTTGCCTCATACATATTTATACCATTATTCTTTATTATCAATCCAAAGCTGATTCATGATTTTACTGTTGTTTACTGGGAACTTGAAGAAACTGACGAAACAGAAATATCAGAATCAGACAACAACGAATCAGACGATTATAACAACAAGCATTTCAGTGAGATAGAAAACGAAAGATTCAGACTATTGAGTGTCGAGGTAATGAATTATTTATTGACAAAAAAACCATTCCTGCGCCCCGATTTCAAAGTTCATGACATTTGTATCGACCTGAATATTCCGAGACATCATGTTCAGGAAATAATTAATCATATTCTGAAAACCAATTTTGCGGATTTAAAAAACAAACTTCGGATTGATTATGCGAAAGAGTTACTCATGTCAAATACTTCGAAAAATATTTCGTTTGAAGGAATTGGCCAGAAAGCCGGTTTTACCTCAAATTCCAACTTTTACAAAATATTCAGAGAAACTACCGGTCTGACACCCAGTCAATGGGTTAAGGAAAACCGTTTAAAATAAAAAACTTCCGGTATCGTTAGTTAAAATTAAATTCGGATTCATTGCGGTTTGTTATATTTTTCAGGATTTCCCCGCTTTATTATGCATCAAAATAATTCACTGTTATATTGCAGAATAAACTAACACTTTATACCATTGGGTCCGATTCTGTTTTTTATTCCGTTTTAATCTCCTGAATGATAAGTTTTTTTGAATTTATGAACCATTTTCACTTTCGGACTGTTCATATACAGACAGGTTTTGTTCATTAATTAATTAATTATCTGATTTTATGTGTTTTACAGTAGCAGTTGTCCGCGAAAACGTCAAAGAAACAACTGAAAAATTTATAAACAAATTTTCATCAGCTGACAAAAGGAAATATGAAGATACGATTGAAACCGAAATTCCTGAATTCTATTTAATCAGCGGTTTTTCTCATCCAAAATTGTCCGTTATTGGCCCGAAAGGAATAACTCTTAAAGAATGGGGATTAATACCGGGCTGGACAAAATCGAAAAATGATGCACTCGAACTCAGGGATAAAACATTAAATGCTAAAGCCGAAACAATTTTCGAAAAAGCTTCTTTTCAACAGAACATCCTTTCAAACAGATGTTTATTGCCTGTGAGCGGATTTTTTGAATGGCATGACTTCAACGGCCGAAAATATCCTTATTATATTCAACCTTCCGATGCTCCCGGTTTTTTATTAGCATCGGTATATGATTGTTGGGTAGACAGATCCACCGGTGAAGTTTACGATACATTCAGCATCGTAACCACTGCCGCAAATCCTCTGATGGAACAAATTCATAATCTAAAAAAAAGAATGCCACTTATTTTGGACCCTGAAACAGCTTACCGTTGGATAGACTCAACAACTACAACCGCGCAAATCAAATCATTTTTCAGTCCTTATGATGAGAATAAAATGAAAGCACATTCAATCTCGAAAACTGCAGCAAATCCATCAATCAACCGCAATTTTAAAGAAATAACCAATCCGGTTTTTTATCCTGAACTGAATCAGCAAAGCTTGTTTTAGACTGACAAAACACATTCCTAAGAATAATATTCCTTTTTATATCAGAAGTTGATAATTTTTGATAAGTTATCATATTAAATAATTCACATTTATTCTTCTTTAATCCGGGCAAATTTAAATTCTGTTGACTTCAGTTTTATTCCGTTGAAGGAATTTAAATCCGAATCAAATCAGTTTTAAACATATTATTATCAGCCTTAATCAGTTGAATTCAAATAAATCAGCGTTCTGTTTTTTGTCGTGTACTGTATCAAAAATTTAAAATTAATACGAATCATGGGTTGAAAAAATTTTTTGGTATATGCTTATCCAAATAAGAAGTCAGGGCTATCCTCGTGAATTAATGTATTAAACTGTGTAGCTATGACATCTAAATATCGGGAAAAAAATCAGATAAACAGAAACGTCTGACTGATTAAACTATTTCGTCACCTGATTCGCATAATTTATAAATCACGTATTTATTCGGTTTTCAGGTGAAATTAAACCGCAAATCTGTGCAGAACTGACTTTTTTATCAATGTAAATACATTTTTTCCTGACAGAACGATATTGTAAAATATATTTATATAAATTTGCAAAAACTTATTTCGAAAATGATAAAGTTGAAGGAAACAAACTCAGTAAGTTACTCCGGTGAAATTATAAGTCTGTATACCGATTGTTTTTCAAAAGGATTTTCACAACAATTCATAGATCAAACTGAACTGCATCAATATATAGCTTTTATACTTAAAAACGGTACTGCGCTGTTAGCTATTGAAAATGAAAAGATTGAGGGAGCGTTACTCAGTTATCCGATGGGTTTTGATCCCGATATACCTGAAATAATTAAGTCCGGATTTGATATAAATAAATCTGTCTACATCGCTGAATTGATGGTAAGTGAAGCATTACGCGGACAGGGAATCGGTCTGAATTTGATGAATGAATTTCTGAATTCAACAGATAAAAGCACTTATAAAGATGCTTTTATCCGGGTATGGGAATTAAACTTACCTGCACTCGAACTTTATAAAAAACTGGGGTTTTCACCTGTAGCTTCTATCATACAAACGAAGAAAAATATTGGTGATAATGGAATTTTTGAAATGAAGAAGCTATATTTACACAAAAAATTAATTTGATTCAATGGATAATTTAATAACAAAGACTGTCAATCTCAATACAGGAAATCCTGAAAACAAACGACTTGAAATTTTGAAGTATTTTGAAAAAACATGGGAGATTGACGAGAAATTATATACTCAGTTAGCCGGCGATGAAGTTTTTTATCACAGAGGCGATCCGCTCAGACATGTCTTACTTTTTTATCTGGGGCATACAGCTGTTTTCTTCATTAACAAACTTTTTCTTGCCAAAATAATTGATACACGTATCAATCCGTCGTTTGAATCTGTTTTTGCAATTGGAGTTGATGAAATGAGCTGGGACGACCTGGATGAAAAACACTATCAATGGCCTAAGGTTTCGGAAGTAAAAGAGTATCGAAACAAGGCAAAAGAACTGATTACTGATCTGATTATCAAACTACCAATTCAACTTCCTGTTGGCTGGGAGCAACCCTTCTGGATCATTATGATGGGTATTGAACACGAGCGGATACATCTTGAGACTTCTTCGGTACTTATCCGTCAGTTACCATTAAATGAGGTCATTCCGGGACTTTTCGGTGAAATTTGTAAGCTGAGCGGTGAAGCACCACCTAATGAATTATTACCGGTTAAGGGAACTACAGTCACATTGGGCAAAGACCTTCAGCATCCACTTTACGGTTGGGACAACGAGTACGGTAAACACACGGAAAAAGTGGATGATTTTGAAGCATCAAAATATTTGATTTCGAATGGAGAATTTCTCGGATTCATTCTTGACGGAGCCTATAATAATCAATCATACTGGACGGATGAAGGCTGGCACTGGCGCAATTTTAAAAATGCTGAAATGCCTTTATTCTGGATAAAAACCGGTGATGAATACAGATTGAGATTAGTTGCTGAAGAAATTCCAATGCCCTGGAACTGGCCGGTAGAAGTTAATTATCTCGAAGCTAAAGCATTTTGTAACTGGAAAACTGCAAAAACCGGCAAACCTTTCAGGCTGCCAACCGAAGCTGAATGGTATTGTATAGCCGATAATTGCAAAATACCCGACCAACCCGACTGGAAAGTGGCTCCCGGAAACATTAATCTTGAACATTTCTGTTCTCCGTGCCCGGTCGACACCTTCAAAACGGGTGATTTCTGCGACGTAATCGGAAATGTGTGGCAATGGACCGAGACTCCGATAACCGGTTTTGCCGGTTTCAGGGTTCATCCAATGTACGATGATTTTTCGACTCCCACCTTCGACGGGAAACACAATTTAATAAAAGGCGGTTCATGGATTTCGACCGGAAATGAAGCCACTTATCATGCCCGATACGCATTCCGGCGCCATTTTTATCAACATGCAGGTTTTCGTTTAGTCATGTCCGAATCACCTCTGATCATAAATATTGATGAATACGAAACCGACATTGAAGTAGCTGAATCCTGTGAAGAAATGTGGGGACAAAGTGATGAATTGAATTTCCAGGTACTTTTATCAAAGGAAATCAAAAAGCTGACAAACGAACCCGAAAATAAAAAATTGCTGGACCTGAATGCAGATACCGGAAGATTAGCATTCGAACTTGCTAATGATTTTAAGGAAATAACAGCAATTGATGCATCGGCAAGGTTTATTCGAATGCCAATACAGCTTCAACAAAAAGGATTCATGAGGTACATTACTGCGGATGAAGGTGAATTGTTGAACTATCGCGAAATTGTAATATCTGATTCGAAAAGAGATTCCGGAAAGAATAAAATTCTTTTTATGCAGGACAATGCCAACAATTTAAAACCGATTTATTCGGATTATGATGTTATAATTGCAACAAATTTACTCGAAGAACTTAGCTGTCCGGTTTTATTTCTCAAAAAAATTAATGAAAGACTGAATGATAAAGGGATTTTGGTGATAACTTCAACTTACGACTGGAACAAAAACGGCATTAAACGAGAGCATTGGCCGGGAGGCTACAAGAAAGATGGTGAACCACTTACTTCATTCGAAGGAATAAAAGAAATTCTGTCTGAACATTTCAATTTAATTTCAAAACCATTCGATTTGAAAAGAATTCAACCAAAATCAGCAAGGTATTCGGTTTGTCAGATTGTTGAAGTAAGTTGCTGGCAAAAAAAATAGAATGTTATGATAACGATGAATTTTTAAAAGTAATCTGTAATTGTTTCAATAATCACTTAACTAATTAATTATGAACATATTTAAAATCTGTAAACATGGAAAATCCGGAAAAACGCTTAACTATTCGCGAATGGAGTGAAGATGACCGTCCTCGCGAGAAAATGATTCACAAAGGTGCTGCCAGCCTTTCAGATGCCGAACTATTGGCAATTCTGATTGCCTCGGGTAACAGAAATGAAACGGCCGTAGAACTGTCACGCCGCATTATGAGAAAATGTAACGACAGTATTAATGAATTGGCACGCTTGTCAATCAACGATTTGTGTAAAAATTTCAATGGTATCGGACTGGCGAAAGCTATTACTATTATTGCAGCTCTCGAATTGGGCAGGCGAAGAAAAACAAGTGAAGTAATTCAACGAAAACAAATAAAATCAAGCGTCGATTTATATAATTTGTTTGAACCTTTTTTGGTTGATCTGAAACACGAAGAATTTTGGGTGGTACTGCTCGATGGCGCCAACAAAGTGCTGCTCACTCATAAATTAACTCAGGGAGGAACCAACCAGACCATCGTGGATTTGCCCATGTTACTCAAAATAGCTTTGGAAAAATCCGCTCAGGCTCTTGCAGTTGCACACAATCATCCATCAGGACAAAATTCACCAAGTCGCGAAGATGAAAACATTACGCGACGAATCAAACAAGGCTGCGAAGCAATCGGACTCAAATGTATTGACCATATCATTATTGCAAGAGGTCAATATTACAGTTTCGCTGACGAAGGAAAATTATAATTAACTCAATAACAAAAACATAAAAATAACAACAACATAAAATGACACTTTTAGAAGTAGAAAATGTAGTAAAACAATTTGCCGGACATCGCGCTTTGGACGGAGTAAGCCTTACGGTTCCTGAAAATTCAGTTTATGGACTACTCGGGCCAAACGGTGCCGGAAAAACAACACTTATTCGAATTATTAACTGCATTACAGCACCCGACAGCGGAGAAGTACGTCTGAATGGTAAACGAATGACTCCTGAAGACATTCAACATATAGGCTATCTTCCCGAAGAAAGAGGTTTATATAAGAAAATGAAAATCGGTGAGCAGGCACTTTACCTTGCTCAGTTGAAGGGAATGACCAAAGCTGATGCTAAAAAAGCCCTTAAATACTGGTTCGAAAAGTTTGAAATTCAAAGCTGGTGGGATAAAAAGGTGGAGGATTTATCCAAAGGTATGGCTCAGAAAGTACAGTTTATAACCACTATTCTGCATGAACCAAAATTACTGATTTTTGATGAGCCTTTCAGTGGATTCGACCCGGTAAATGCAGATTTATTGAAACGTGAAATCCTTGAATTACGTGACAAAGGCGCTACCATTATCTTTTCAACACATAATATGGCAACAGTCGAGGATTTATGCGAGAATATTTCGCTGGTTGATAAATCAAAGATAGTACTTCAGGGAAATGTGGACGAAATCAGAGCTTCACATGCTACAAATACCTATCTGGTGAAATCAGCAAAAAAAATTGAGGCTGCCGGTTTTGAATTAAAGGTTGTTTCACAAAAAAACGGGATATTCGAAAGTCAAATCAAAAAAGATGAAAAAGAAACCAATAATGAACTCTTACAAAGACTAATGTTTCAGACGGAAATTATAGCCTTCGAAGAAATATTGCCGGGGATGAATGACATTTTCATCAAAACTGTATCTAAATGACATTCAACAATTTAAATACTAAGTAAAATTCAAAAATATGAAATGTTTGAAAATTGAAAATTCCTTTAACGACCGGATTTTATAAACATTCAAACCAAGTGGTGTCGGTGGGCCGAAAAGTTGAAGTAAGAACAGCTTGTTTTCCGAACGGGAATTTACGAATAACAATCTGAAATTATTAAAGTGACTAACAACCTTTTGATAACTTTGAAAACGATGTCACATTAAAATTAAAAAATTAAAAAATACAATTAACAGATATGTCAAAAATAAGTTTAATAATAAAACGGGAATATAGTACAAGGGTAATGAAAAAATCATTTATCCTTCTCACATTTCTGACTCCGCTATTATTGGTGGGTATGATAGCATTAATTGTTTTTCTTGGACAAATCAAAGATGATAAAATCAAAAAAATCATTGTTGTTGACAAAACAAAGTTATATAAAGAAGTTTTGAAAAACAATGAATCCTACATTTTTCAGTATTCGGATGAAAAATTAGAAGACATTAAAAACCGGAAAGAGAAAAAAAACGAATACGTCGCATTGCTTTATATATCAAAGGACCTGAGAATTGACTCAACAGCAGCTGTACTTTATTCGGAAAAACAGGTGAATCTCGAACTTAAAACCTATGTCTCGGGCTTACTCAACAAATACATTGAGCAACAAAAACTTGCTGCCTATAATATTCCCGATTTAAAGGAAATGGTTGAAAAATCGAACTCAAATATCGATATTAAAACAATCAAATGGGACGAAAACGGAAAAGAAAAAGAAGGTTCAGCCGAACTGGCTTTAGTCATTGGGATGATTACAGCTTTTATCATTTACATGTTTATTGTTATTTATGGTGCTCAGGTAATGTCGGGTGTGGTGCAGGAAAAAACCAACCGGATTGTGGAGGTTGTAATATCATCGGTCAAACCATTTGAACTTATGATGGGAAAAATCATTGGCATTGCCATGGTCGGACTTACACAATTTCTTATGTGGGTGGTACTTACAGTGGGAATCATGTTTGGTCTGAGTTCGGCTTTTGCACAAAACATCAATCTGGAATCGGTTGAGAAGATGCAGAAAATGGGTCAAATGGGTATGCAGGCAGCTCCCGCCAGCGAAATGACAGCATCAATTCAACAATTGATTACAGCTGTTAACGGACTCGATTATGTACAGTTAATCATCATGTTTATTTTGTACTTTCTGGGCGGTTATTTACTCTACGCTTCACTCTTTGCAGCCATAGGATCGGCTGTGGACAACGAAACTGATACTCAACAGTTTTCAATGCCCATCATGTTGCCAATCATTTTCGCAATTTATGCAGGTATCTTTGCAGCCGAAAATCCTGATGGGCCTCTTGCTTTCTGGTGTTCAATCATTCCGTTCACCTCTCCAATTGTAATGATGGTTCGTTTGCCTTTTGATGTGCCCTTCTGGCAAATTGCTCTGTCGCTGAGTATCTTAGTGCTTTCATTTATAGGTACTACCTGGATGGCAGGTAAAATATACCGAACCGGTATTTTGATGTATGGAAAAAAAGTTACCTGGAAAGAAATGTGGAAATGGTTAAAATATTAAACACAAATAAAAAATCCGGTTTTTGAAAGATGAAGGTCGAAAAAACAAATGTTGCACGTCTGCTCGATAGTGCACGCATTGAATATCAGCTGATTCCCTATGAAGTTGACATATCCGATCTGAGCGCAGTACATGTCGCTGAACTTCTGTCCGAACCTGTTGAGAAAGTATTTAAAACACTGGTACTCAAAGGCGACAAGACCGGTTACTTTATTTGCATAATTCCGGGAGCTGAAGAACTTGATTTAAAACAGGCTGCTTATCATTCGGGAAATAAAAGTTGTGAAATGATACAAATGAAGGATTTAATACCTGTAACCGGATATATGCGGGGTGCATGTTCGCCTATAGGAATGAAAAAGCAATTTCCGGCATTTATCGATGAAAGTTGCATGAATTATGATAAAATTTATGTCAGCGCAGGCAAAAGAGGTTTACAGTTGTATATTTCAACAAAAAACATTCTGGAGCTAACCGGGGCCGGAGTTTGTTTTTTAATTAAAAAACAGAATTCTCACATTTTTGAATAATTTTAATAAAACTACACAGCTTCAATGAGCAGATTTAAATTACTTTTCATTCTGTTGGTAACAGTCCCCGTATTTCTTATTTCCGCTGAAAAAGACAGTTTAATTTCAAAAAAATGGTCAATTAAAAACTGTGTGAATCAGTTTGATAAAAGCAAAGCTGTTTCCACAAAAGCAGGATATCAGTATTGGTTTGCCGATAAAGATTTCCTGAACGGCAGAACTTTGAAAATGAGTGTTGTAAAACCACACGATGCAACTCATCCCCCTCACAAACATTCAGAAGACGAATTCTTTTTTGTGCTCGAAGGCAAAGCCCGTTTTTTTTTCGATGGCGATTCGGTTATCTGTGAACCTTATTCGAGTTTTTACTGTCCGTCGATGGTGTTACATGGCATCAGCAATGCAGGTGATACAGAATTAAAATATTTAGTAATAAAGGACTACCAAAACAATAATAATCACAACAAATGACACCCGCTTACCTTCAACCCGGCGACGAGATTCGCATAGTATCTCCTTCGGGAGTAATTGATCCGGCATGGATCGATGGAGCAACCGGATTACTCACCAAATGGAATCTAAAAGTCACTGTAGGTAGCTTTGCCCGAAATGTGTACGGAAGATTTGCAGGAACCGGTGAACAGCGGATTTCCGATTTACAAATGGCTCTCGACGACCAAAATGTAAAAGCAATTTTATGTAGCAGAGGAGGTTATGGACTGGCTCAGATTATTGACAAGCTGGATTTTTCCCGATTCCTGAAATCACCTAAATGGCTTATTGGTTTTAGCGACATCAGTATTTTACATGCTGCAATCAATGCTTTAAATATTGCATCGGTTCATGCAGTGATGGCAAAACAATTGACCGAGTTGTCCGAAAATTCTGCTCAAATTGAAACTTTAAAATGTATTTTATTTGGTGAATTACCATCCTACAACATTGAAATTCATCCGCTTAACCGTCAGGGAGCAGCAAAGGGAAAATTGGTTGGCGGTAATCTTTCAGTATTTTCAGGTTTGCGCTCCACACCTTTTGATTTGCATTTTGAGAACAATATACTTTTTATTGAAGACATTGGTGAAAAGCCCTACCACATTGACCGTATGATGCAAAATCTCAGATTAAGCGGTGCGCTTGAAAACCTTGCCGGGCTGATTGTCGGACAATTCAGCGATTGTGAAGAAGACCCGTTGATGATGCAGAGCATTTCGGAAATTGTTTTTGATGCCGTCAAAAGTTATGAATATCCTGTTTGCTTTAACTTTCCTGCAGGTCATGTCGATTACAACCTGGCTTTGGCATTGGGAATGGAAATTCAGTTGTATGTCGGAAATTCAAAAGTAGAAATGAAATATAACATTTAAAAAGAAAATCATTTTTCTTAAAAGAAGAAAAAAGAATCTGTTTTTACGCTATAAAATTTTATCTTTGCAATTACTTAATTATCAGATATATTTTAAGCGCAATGCCATTTTTAAGACTCACGATTCTATTTTTCGGATTAATTTTCATCTCATTTCTTATTCATGCAGAACAAAATCAGAAAGTTGCTGCACCCGACTCACTATATACCAAAAGCGCTCCGATGCTCAGTGCAGTTACTCCCGATTCAATCCTTAATTACGGCAAATTATTTTTGAATACTCCTTATCGGTATGGCGCTTCCGGTACCGAACATTTCGATTGTTCGGGTTTTACATCTTATGTATTTGGAAATTTCGGATATCATCTCGATCGCTCATCGGCCGAACAAGCCAATCAATTTCCTTCAGTTGAAAAATCACAAATTAAACCCGGTGATCTTGTTTTTTTCAATGGCCGGCGACGTAACGGAAGAGTCGGACATGTAGGCATTGTTGTCAACTCTAAAGAAAACGGGGAATTTGACTTTATGCATGCATCTGTAAAAGAAGGCGTTATAGTATCAAGCTCTACTGAAGAATATTATGTTAAAAGATTTGTAAAAGCAGCACGTGTTTTCTGTAGCGACAGCATACCTAAACTTCTGACTTCGAATGTTTATGTAAATTCAGTCGAAAACGGAGTAAAAACCGTGGTTGAGAAGGTAAAAAAACTAATACCTGCCAGGTATCACATTGTAAAAGCAGGTGATAATCTTTCAACAATCGCTTTGAAATACGGGATTGCTGTTTCGCAGCTAAAAAAACAAAATAAACTGAAAAAAGACCATTTAGCTTTAAAACAAAGACTTTTGATTGAAAAAGAAAGAGAAATCACTGTCGTCGAAAAAGTACCGGTCAAAAACTCTGTTGCTCTGGCAGCCGATACCATAAAACCAAAACCCGTTTTAGATAACCACCTGTTATCGACTTCGAATCACAAGGTGAAAAACGGAGAATCATTATTTTCAATTGCAAAACAATTCGATGTTTCTGTCGATGATTTAAAGGAACTTAATCAATTGAAAGATGTCAGAATTTTTCCCGGACAGGTAATTAAAATCGGAAGAAAATCTGATACAGCAAAAGAGGAAATAACAAAACAGGCACATGCGACTTCTGTAACCGAAAATACAGTAAAGCCACTCACACATAAAGTGGAAAAAGGTGAAACAATCGGCTCTATTGCAGTTAAATACAACTTATCGCAGAAAGAACTTATTGAACTCAACGAACTGAAAAGCAAAAAGATAATAGCCGGACAAACATTAAAGGTTGGCATGGAAAGCCAAATCGAACCTGAATTAGCAGTGAATGAACTTAAAGAACAACCCAATGCATCAAAAGTAATTCAATCCGTTGAAAACGGAAGTTCAACACACCAAGTTGCAGCCGGTGAATCTTTGTATAGCATTTCTAAAAAATACAATATTACGATTGATGAATTGAAAGATTTAAACAATCTGACATCAAACAATATACAACCCGGACAAACACTCAAAATCGGAACAAAACCGGTAACTTTGGTTGCTGCTTCTACAAAACCGACTCATCAAAAGTTCTCAACACACAAGGTTCGTTCAGGCGAAAACCTTACAACAATAGCAGAACATTACAATTGCAGTATCAAAGATTTGAAGAAATGGAACAACAAATCCAATGATAAATTAAGACCGGGAGAGAAAATAAAAATTTACATCAACTAAATCTATATCAGGCTATTGATTTTAAAATTTCATTCAATTTTAACAAACTTTTTTTCATCAATCTGATAATTATAAACTTCACCGCTTTCGATAATATAATACCATCCTAAAATTGTCAGCTCCCCTTTTTTGTATTTTTCGAGAATGTACGGATAACTGAGCAGATGGTTCATTTGTTCCACAATATTCAGTTGTTCGGTCATCCATTCACGCACGGCAGGATCGGCAATTTTCAGTTTAATCATTTTATCCCTCACATTTTTTGCAAGTTCAAGCCATTTTCGGGTATGCGGAATTTCATTTCCTGTTTCATTGTCCATATATAATGCATTGCAACCACCGCAATTTGAGTGTCCACAAATCAGAATAGTAGAAACGTTAAGGATTTTCACAGCATATTCAATGGCCGATGTAGTTGCTAAAAACTCTTCCGAAGTTCTGAATCGCGGGACGATATTGGCGATATTACGGATGACAAAAAGTTCGCCCGGCAAAGTTTTGGTAATTAAATTCGGAACTACCCGCGAATCTGAACATCCTATAAAAAGCGTATGTGGTGATTGATTCCGGCCAATCTTTTCGAACAAATCCTTATGTTCAATAAAATCATTTGCATTAAATTCTTTAACCCCATCGAAAAGTGAATTCATATTGAAAGTTTTATTTTCGGATTAAAACATAAAATATAATATGAATGTTCTCAATATTTCTTCAAAATCTCATTTGGTTTTAATTCAATTACTTCAAGATTTTCAATTTTCGGACCGTTAATTTCAACTCTGACAAGGGATTGAA
>CALCBD010000065.1 GCA_937897985.1 uncultured Paludibacter sp.
AAGACTTAGGAAATTAAATGTACGACTTAGGAAATAAGATGTAAGACAAAGGAAATTAGATGTAAGACTTAGGAAATTAGATGTAAGACTTAGGAAATTAAATGTACGACTTAGGAAATAAGATGTAAGACAAAGGAAACAAGATGTAAGACATAGGAAATAAGATGTAAGATTAAGGAAACGAGATGTAAGATTAAGGAAACGAGATGTAAGACTTAGGAAATTAGATGTAAGACAAGAGAAACAAGATGTAAGACAAGCGAAATATGATGTAAGACAAAGGAAATATGATGTAAGATAAAAGAAATAAGATATGTGATAAATGATATGAAAACTTAAAAAAAAGAAATTGACATTAGAAAATGAAAAATGAAGTTTATTCCATATGTGAAGCACAGTAGCATCCGGAATACGGGAATACGGGAAACTATGAAGCGTATTTATCGAAATGAAAAATTTGTTTGAAGTAAAAAATCTGACTTTTTACTTATGAGAGCCTGAAGTTTGTTGTACATTAACAAACTTAAATCTGTGGAAATCTGATTTCCACCGACAGCCTGATACAGGTTGTATTAACTTAAAAAATTATCAACTGCGAATGTAACACTGCAACAAAAACAATTTACATTTCAGTGTTGTGTTCGGAAAAAACAACTATGTTTATGAAAAAATATTATTATATAATTGTCCTTATGGCAATTATAATCACATCGTGCGAAAAAACTGATACCGGCAATGACTTTCAAATCGCCAACAACACAGCAGTTGTTGACAATGTAAACAGACCAATCCGACCTATTATACTCGGAAAACAATTAAACAACCCGTTCAGCGTTAAAAACATGCAAATTGCTTTGGATTCACTTTTAGCAAACAAAGATTCACTCAATGGAAGTATGCGTGCACCGGGGGCATTAAATGATTTTGAGATTAAGGCTACGGATTTGTATATCAGATACCTGCCAAAAGACAGTGCAGAATATCGTACCTTAATGAACGATACATCGTTAACGCTGTTCGACTTTCCGCTCGATTACGAACTAAAACAGGTTGGCGAGTACTACAAAGATCCCACTGTAACGGGCGAGTACACCTGGTTATAAACAAGGGTTCCGGTAGGATACACACCCCACCCGGGCATTAAGTACGAAGTGCTGGAAGAATTGTTTATACTTGAGCACAGCCCTTATTATTCAGTTGAAACCGAAACAGACGAAAACGGAATTCAGAAAGCAAAAAGCATTGCAGCGCAAAACACAAACGAAGCTTTACGCGTAGTTCAGACAGTTTCGTTATATCTGACCGGAAATTTAAAGCAGGACAACAAAGATAAAAACACCTATACTAATAATGTAAAGGGTATGCAGAAAGCAAAAAGCTATGTCACGGTCAGAATATTCGGAAAAACTATTATTTTAGCTACTTTTTACTACCCGAGCGGGTTTCTGAAAATTAAAGCATATCATACAATGAAGGAAAATGGTGTATACACAACACAACCAACAGCAGTGGAAGTTCCGCTGAAAGGGATTAAAATGCATTTCCTGACATGGTTTGAATGGGGCAGTGCTTATACCAATGAGTATGGCTACTACAAATCGGACGAATCGTATATACTCGACCCGATACATACCATTTATTTCTCGGGCAGAACTAAGGATCAGAAAAACAGCTGGGATATGGACAGAGCAATATGGGGGTTATGTCTTTGGGTACAGAAGCTTTGTTTAGGTGTACAAAGCAAAGATGACTACAATGCAACTATCGACGAAACAAGCGATGCCTGGGATGCCTGTATTGCTAACAATATTTTTTATGAATACATGGCTATTTGCGACAGAGAGGGTTTAACCCGCCCATGTCCGAATTTGAAAGTGGCATTAAGCGCAAATGGCGGAGGCCTGAATGGAACACCTTTATTGCAGAACCATCTTAACATTTACGCAAGTGCTATCATTGCACATCTGGCTATATCATTTTCACCATTGTTTGCATCCTCAATTGCATTATTGGCTGCAGCCCCCGATATTGTAATTTCTACAGGGTGGATATCCGGAAATAATCTAATAACTGGTTTTCCTTTTTTATATCGTAATATATGGCATGAGTTGACCCATGCTTCGAACTACCAATGTGTGGAACAGCAAAAGGGTTACTGGTATGCTTCCTGTTATTGGTCGGACGTAGTAGGTTCTGAAATAGTGCTTGATAACATTTATGGGAAAGAAGGTGATATGAACTGGGAACAGATAGCAATGGTGGAAGGCTGGGCATTCTATAATGAAAAAAGATATGAATCAAAGTTTTTAAATGGTAAAGAATATAATGGATATAATCAAACTAATTATCCAATGAGTTATATAGATATGTTTTATAATTTGAATTTAATAGGTTGCTCCAATACCAATCTCGAAAAATGCCTGACAGCCAAAACCCTTGCTAATTACAGAGATTTATTAATAGAGATTTATCCCTGGTTTACAACTCAAATAACAGATAAAATTAAGGAATATGAATAGATTTAAGATATTGTTTTTTTGTACAGCAACAGTTATCATTCTGATTGCCAGCGGATGTGCAAAAGAAACTGAGTATAATATGACTTTTTATATTGACAACCAGACAAATAATGATTATTTGGTATATGCTGACAGCTACAGCGATACAGTAATAGTATCAGTTAAATCGAACGCAAAGAATTTTCTGATCAGGAAATTTCCGGGTATTCAGCCAAATTATCATTATGAAATAGATGAACATTATAATGTTTATATTTATAATAAGGCAGATTCAACTTATGCTCGATTTTGGGATAATGCACTTTTTAAACAAGACAATAAGAACGTAATTGATGGTCGTACATTTATTAAATCATCGTATAGTATTTCAAGGAACAGGAAAAATATGGATGTTTGCGAATATGTGGATATTTTTACCATTAATGACTCCTTAGTTAAATTGATGTGTAAAAACACACATTTAACCGACAGTGTATTTAAACTTAAAAAGTAATGTAAAAAAAGTGAGAGTGCGGCTTTTAGTCGCGCTCTCACTTAACTGTTAAAATACAAACATCAACTGAAACAAAGAATATGAATAATTTTAAGGTTTTATTTTTAAGCACGATGGTAATTATTATTTTGATTACCAGTGGCTGTGCAAAAGAAACTGAGTATAACAAAACCATCTATGTTGACAATCAGACAAATAATAATTATTTGGTATATGCTGACAGTTATAGCGATACAGTTATTGTTTCGGTTAAAGCAAACGCAAAGGATTTTCTGATTAAGAAGTTCCCGGGCTTTATGCCTACTTATCATTTCGATATTGCAGAACATTATAATATTTATATTTATAATACCTTAGATTCAACTTATGCACGTTTTGAAGATCATTCATTATATAAACAGGATAATATAAGAAGAATTGATGGAAGAATTTTTGTTAAACCTTCGCATAGTTTTACAAAAAATGATAAAAATAAGGAGGTATGCGAATATGTAAATATTTATATTATTAATGACTCACTTGTAAAACTAATGTGTAAAAACACACATTTAACCGATAGTGTATTTAAACTTAAAAAGTAATGTAAAAAAAGTGAGAGCGCGACTTTTAGTCGCGCTCCCACTTATCCGTTAAAGAAGCAACAAATGAAACATCTGATTTCCGAACTAAATTTTGAAACATTAACTATAACGACAAACGACTATGAAGCACATAATTTTTAGTATTTTGATAATGATAACTGTTTTACATTACAGTTGTATTATACCTGATACCCGTTTTACGGATCATCATTATATAGTCAATTTAACAGATAAAGAAATCGTCCATGTTCTGTATATCGACGATTCAATGATTCAGTATGATTCATTATCGTTCCATATCAGCGGGAAATGTGATACCACATTAGAATGGACTTTAAGTGCACTGACCGGATGGGAACCTGACGATTACAGATTGATTGGTTACAAAGATTTTTGGGTTTATAATATAACCGATACAACATCTTTACATTGGAAAGTTTTTGAACGGGGATATGAATATAATAGTGAGTCCATTCCTGAAATATTCAACATTGTAGAAAGTGATATTAAAGAGAGGGATTGGAAAGAGAATGTAATGAACAGAAGTATCGATTTCTATTTGTCGGTAAACAACAGATTATTAAGTCTCATGCATAAAGATACTACCATGTTGCAAAGGTTCAAGGACTATTATCATAAATAAAAATGTAAAAGAGCTTATTTAAAAAGCTATTTTAAAGATAAATTATGTTTCAATTTGTAAGCATGCACTTTTGAACGCTAAGTCACGAAGTCGCTACGACACGAAGCAAATCATTTTTTGCGGTTTAGTGCCGTAGCGACTTTCTTTGCAAGCCAAGGGGCAAAGCCGAGCGGCGTTCAAAAATAATATATACAATAACTAACTTACAATTTGTAATTCCGGGAATATTCACATGGACTTTTGAGACAGCCTCTTAACGGGTATAATACAAACATCAACTGAAACAAAGAATATGAATAATAATAAGATCTTATTTGCAAGCATTCTTTTCATACTCTTGGCATTTTTTACCGGATGTGATCGAACACGTCCGTATAATATGACTATCTATGTTAATAACAAAACAAATAATAATTATTTAATCTACGCAGATAGTTATAGTGATACGATTATTGTTTCGGTAAAAGGGAATGAAAAGGATTTTTTTATAAAGAAATTCCCCTGCACCATGAATACATATGCTGATGACCTATTTGATGAATATAATATTTACATATATAATACTGTTGATTCAACTTATGTACATTTCATTGATGACCGGATATACAAAACAGACAATAAAACCACTTTAAATGGTAGAAAATATATTGAAAAAACTACCACTGTTAACGAAATCCGTATAAATACATTCATAGTGGAGCACGAGTGGAAATACACCATTAATGACTCCTTAGTTAAATTGATGTGTAAAAACACACATTTAACCGATAGTGTATTTAAGCTTAAAAAGTGAAGCTAAAAAGTGAGAGTGCGGCTTTTAGTCGCGCTCTCACTTAACGGGATAATGGGCTCCCGCTGAATAAAAAAACAGCCGGGAATCATTTAAGTCCCGGCTGAATAGTAATTTTATTAATCAACACTTTAAAAGTATTTCACCTCAGTTCCATTTATCGAAGTCAACAGGTTGTTGGCAAGGCGGCTGGCACCAAAGCGGAACATTTTGTTGTTCAGCCATTCTTCACCCAGAATGGATTTCACGAGTGTATAATGTTTAACAGCTTCTTCGGTAGTCGAGATACCTCCGGCCGGTTTATACGAAACTTTAACTCCGGTTTTCCCGTACCATTCTTTAATGGCCTGACACATTACATAAGTCGCTTCGGGAGTTGCCGCTACCGGCATTTTACCCGTCGATGTTTTAATAAAGTCGGCACCGGCAGCCATCGCAAGAACCGAAGCTTTTTTAATGTTCGAAACGTTTTGCAAAGCTCCGCTCTCGATAATCACCTTCAGATGTGCATCACGGCATGCAGCTTTAATTTCGGTCAGTTCTTCGTAAACTTCTTCGTATTTACCTTCCAAAAACTTACCAATTGAAATGACAACATCAATTTCTGTTGCCCCTTCGAGTACAGCCATTGCAGTTTCGGCAATTTTCACTTCGATAAAAGTCTGCGATGATGGAAAACCCGCTGACACAGCAGCGATACCAATATTTTCCTTCAGGTTTTCTTTAACAACCTGAACCAATGCAGGATACACACAGATAGCTGCCACATTGGGAAGTTCGGGGAATTTACTTTTAAACCCGTTTACCTTTTCGGTCATTGATATAATTTCTGCATGCGTATCAGTGCTGTTCAGCGAAGTCAGGTCAATCAGATTCAGGCATTTTTTATATACTTCAACGTTGTTGTTTGCTTCGTAATTTTCTGAAATCAGCCTGTCGATATCCGATTTTACGGCTTCTTCGTTTAATTCGCAGTTGTATTGTTTGAATAAATCGTCAAATTTGCTCATTTTATATTATGTATTTAGTTTAAATTGTTTCGTGGATAAAGTGACAAACTGTACCCACATAAATATCAGTTATTTAATTTTGGATTATTTTTATGTCGCTCACTATCACGCAGGGTCTTTTTTTGCATATTTGCCAGGAATGCCTCAGTCAGATTTACACCCGTCTGATTGGCAAGACAAATTAAAACCCACAGTACATCGGCCATTTCGTCGGCAAGTTGCGCTGTTTTGTCCGAATCTTTTGCTGATTGTTCGCCATAGGTTCTGACAATGACACGGGCAAGTTCACCGACTTCCTCAGTAAGAATAGCCATATTGGTTAATTCACCAAAATAACGGACGCCGTAAGTTTTAATCCATTCATCGACTAATTGCTGTGCTTCTTCAATAGTCATTTTCTATTCATTAAGTCGTGCTATAATGGTTTCATTACCAACAGTATTTTCACCTACCTGTACAAAAATTTCGGTATCGACAGGGAAAAAGATATCCACTCTCGAACCGAATTTGATAAATCCGAGATGTTCATTGATGAAACATTCTTTATCGGCATGAGCGTAAGTTACGATACGTCGCGCCAATGCACCGGCAATCTGGCGGACTAAAATTCTGGTTTTTAATTCCGACTCAATTACGATGGTCGATCTTTCGTTTTCGGTACTTGACTTCGGAAGGAAAGCCGCCATGTGTCGGCCGTCGTGATGCACAGAGCGAATTACTTTTCCTTTGATGGGCACCCAGTTGGCATGCACATTAAAGACTGACATAAAGATAGAAACCTGAATTCTTTTGTCACCGAAATACTCATTTTCTTCGACCGGTTCAACTACCACAATGGTACCATCTGCCGGTGCAACCACCAGACTCGGATCGTGTATGATAACCCTGCGCGGTGGATTTCTGAAAAAATAGGCGAAAAAAAACAGGAGCAAAGCTGAAACTACAATGTTGATTGCTAATACTATTAATTGAAATTTAATGTATATAAACAAATTCATTAACAGTAAAATCAACAGCAATGAGCCTAATATCAGCCGACCCTCTTTATGTATTCTTATGTATCTCATTTTGTATTTTCGGAAACTTGTGTTTATTTATTCATTTTCATAACAAAAGTAAAGAAAAAGTTTCAGCAATGCAAGGTGTGGCTATAAACTTTTTATTTCTGACTAAATTGATTAACTTTGTGCAATATTTTTACAGCTGTTCAAATTTGTCTGTTTTTTTTCATATCTCTGAACAACAATACATTGACTAATAGTCTACTGATTAATTTTCAACACACATCATCAAAAATATATGAATTTAACATTGCTCACAGCCATTTCTCCTGTTGATGGTCGTTACCGTACCAAAACAGAAACTTACGCCCTGTATTTTTCCGAATACGCTCTGATTCGCTATCGGGTGCTTGTTGAAGTAGAGTATTTTATAGCACTTTGTGAGATACCTCTGAAACAACTCGATACGGTTCCGGTAGAAATTTTTCCTAAACTCCGGGAAATTTACAACAATTTCACCGAATCCGATGCACAGGTCATTAAAGAAATTGAAAAAACCACTAACCACGATGTAAAGGCGGTGGAGTATTTTCTGAAACAGAAATTTGATGTTTTAGGGCTCGGAGCTTATAAGGAATTTATTCATTTCGGATTAACTTCACAGGACATTAACAACACCTCAATTCCTCTTTCCATCAGGGAAGCACTCAACAAGGTATATCTGCCTGAAATGGACCAGGTATTAAAAACATTAAGCCACCTGGCAGATGAATGGAGGGATGTGTCGATGCTCGCAAAAACACACGGTCAGCCGGCTTCACCTACAAGACTGGGGAAAGAAATAATGGTTTATGTCAGCAGGCTGAACCAGCAAACTGATATTCTGAAAGCAATACCATGTTCGGCAAAATTCGGTGGGGCTACAGGAAATTACAATGCACACCTGGTAGCTTATCCATCTATTGACTGGAAAAACTTCGGAAATAAATTTGTAGCCGAGAAACTCGGACTTGAACGGGAGCAGTGGACCACCCAGATTTCGAATTACGACAATATGGCAGCTCAGTTTGACGCTCTGAAACGTATCAACACCATTCTGATTGACCTTTGCCGGGACATCTGGACTTATGTCTCGATGGAATATTTCAAACAAAGAATTAAGGCGGGAGAAGTAGGATCTTCGGCGATGCCTCACAAAGTGAATCCGATTGATTTTGAAAATGCAGAAGGAAATCTTGGCATGGCCAATGCCATTTTCGGGTTTCTATCGGCCAAACTGCCTGTTTCACGCCTGCAAAGGGATTTGACTGACAGTACTGTACTGAGAAATGTAGGTGTCCCTTTTGCACATACTATGATTGCCACTCAGAGCATTTTGAAAGGACTGAGCAAACTTCTGCTGAATGAAACGGCTATCTACCGCGATCTGGACAACACATGGGCTGTTGTAGCTGAAGGTATTCAAACCATTCTCAGACGCGAATCCTATCCCGAACCTTACGAGGCTCTGAAAGCACTTACACGTACCAATGAAGGAATTAACGAAAAATCTATTCGCGATTTTATTGATACCCTGAACGTGGAAGATACTGTAAAACAAGAGTTAAAGAGAATTACTCCGAGAAACTATACAGGAGTGTAATATTGTTGTTGTTATTTGTTCCGCTTAATTTAATAATATTTATTTGCCTTCGGCGTTATTGATTGTTATTTGCTTCGCTTTATTTATGGTTATTTTGCTTCGCGTTATTTATTATAATTTGCTCTGCGGGCGTTATAATATTTATTTTATTTATTTATCATCGAAGTATGACAAAAAAACACAAAGAAATAACAGGCGTAGCCCAAATAACAACTAATAACAGGCGTAGCCTAAACAACAACTAATAACGGGCGTAGCCCAAACAACAAATAACAGGCGTAGCCTAAACAACAACAAATAACAGGCGTAGCCCAAACAACAAATAACAGGCGAAGCCCAAACAACTAATAACAGGCGTAGCCTAAACAACAACTAATAACGGGCGAAGCACAAACAACAACAACAACAAATAACAGGCGTAGCCCAAATAACAACAAATAACAGGCGAAGCCGTAAAAAAAACCTGAATTACTAACATCAATAAAAAATACTACTATGAAATTTGAAGATTTGGAAGTTTATAAAATTTCGATGGAATTATCTGATAAGGTTTGGACGATTGTAGAAAAATGGGATTTTTTTAAGAAAGATACAATCGGCAAGCAATTAGTTCGGGCTGTTGATTCAGTAAGTGCAAATATCAGCGAAGGTTTTGGTAGAAATACCTTCAGAGATCAGCGCTGTTTCTATTACTATTCGCGTGGTTCACTTTACGAAAGCAAAACATGGATAATTAAAGCCTATCGCCGTAATATTATCGATCAAAAAACTTATTATGAACTTTTGGCAGCATTTAATTTATTAGGAGTTAAATTGAACAACTTTATCACTTCTACCACAAAATTAATGAATGAAGCCAGACAACAGGAAGCAAATAATCAGGACAAAAACATAAGTCAATAATAACACCAAAGGTAAATAACTATAAATAAAGCCACTGGCAAATAACTATAAATAACGTCCGAAGGACAAATAACCATAAATAACGCGAAGCAAAATAACAATCAATAACGCCGCAGGCAAATAACTATAAATAACGTTCGAAGGACAAATAACCATAAATAACGCCACTGGCAAATAACCATAAATAACGTTCGAAGGACAAATAACCATAAATAACGCGAAGCAAAATAACAATCAACAACGCCGCAGGCAAACAACAATAAAACAAAGGCAAACAACTAAAATAATGAACAACTTCCTCATATTACTCAAAAGATTTGTACCGCCCTACAAAAAATACGTAGTGCTGAGTGTGTCACTCAATTTAATTTCAACAATCTTCAGTCTGTTCTCCTTTGCAGCCATAATTCCGGTGTTGCGGATTCTTTTTAAGCTTGATGAAAACACTGTTGAAATCTACCGCAACTGGACATGGAATGACAGTATATCCAACATTGCATCAGCATTAAAAAATAATTTATTTTATGGCATAGAGCAAATGATTCAGCAGGTAGGTCCGAACATATCTTTGTTATATCTGGGATTATTTTTAATTATCATGACCGCCTTTAAAGTAGGAACAGCATATTTCGGTTCGTACTTTATGATACCAATCAGAATGGGAGTTGTACGCGATTTGAGAAATCAATTGTACCGCAAGATTGTAAGTCTCCCAATAGGTTTCTTTTCGGAAGAACGAAAAGGAGATATCATGTCACGTATGATGAATGATGTGAATGAAGTGGAAATATCCATTATGAGCTCGCTCGAACTGATGTTTAAAAACCCGGTCATCATACTCATCTACCTGGGAGTGATGCTGGCAATGAGCTGGCAGCTTACATTGTTCGTTCTTTTACTATTACCTGTAAGCGGCTGGTTGATAGGCAGAATTGGCCGCAACCTTAAAACCTCATCCAATACCGGTCAGGTGCAAACAGGTGAAATGCTATCGCAAATTGAAGAAACCATTGGAGGATTACGTGTCATTAAAGCATTCAATGCCGAGCGAAAAGTAGAAGAAAGATTCGGAAAACTGAATGAAAAAATCCGGAAAACATTTACTGGCCTGCACAGGCGATACAACCTTGCACATCCGCTCGGCGAACTGATCGGAACAGCTGTAATTGCAATATTACTTTGGTTTGGTGGTGTGTTGATTGTTGGCAATAACAGTTCAATCAGTGCCGCTGAATTCATTTACTATATTGTCATCTTTTACAGCATCATTGCCCCGGCCAAAGACTTATCGAAAGCTGCTTACAGTATCCGGAAAGGATTAGCTTCGCTCGATCGGGTCGACAAGATACTCAACACCGAAAACAGCATCACTGAGCCCGAAAATCCACTCAAAATGGATGCTTTTGGCAAGGAAATCAGTTTCAGGAACGTGAGTTTTCGTTACCAGTCCGATTGGGTTTTGCAGGACATTAACCTGACCATACCAAAAGGAAAGACAATCGCGCTGGTAGGACAATCAGGCTCCGGAAAATCCACATTGGTTGATTTGGTTCCCAGGTATTACGACCCCGAAAAAGGACAAATCCTTATTGATGGCATTGACATTAAAAAGCTCAGAACACGCGACATCCGTTCACAACTCGGCAATGTAAATCAGGAGGCAATTCTGTTTAACGACACATTTTACAACAACATTACCTTTGGCGTTGAAAATGCAACCATGGAACAGGTCATCGAAGCTGCGGGGATAGCAAATGCACATGAATTTATTATGGCTACCGAAAACGGATACGAAACCAATATCGGCGATCGCGGAAATAAACTTTCAGGTGGTCAGCGTCAGCGCATCAGTATTGCGAGGGCCATTCTCAAAAATCCGCCAATTTTAATCCTTGATGAAGCCACTTCTTCGCTCGACACCGAATCGGAAAAATTAGTTCAGGAAGCGATTGAAAATCTGATGCAGAACCGTACCACCCTGGTTGTTGCACATCGTTTATCCACCATAAAACGGGCAGATGAAATTTGTGTCATGAGCGAAGGAAAAATTGTGGAACGTGGTAAACATGATGAACTGATCGAACTCAACGGAATTTACAAACGTTTAGTAGATATGCAGTCATTCTGATTTTCTGAAATGATGTTCAGGTTGATTTTTATATTCATATCTCAATTTAAAGAAAAAAACCTGACTGTTTTTCGAAACGGACATAAACAGCACCAAACCGGTAATGCGAAAAATTCTCTTTAAAAGTCCGGCCTTATTTTAGTCTGTACATGTTAACCGCATGAACACCTGTATGAAAAGGTTTTCGTCAACCTGAACATGATTATCGCGGGTACAATACCGGAAATTTTGCGTCCTCATTTTATGTGTTTGTGTAAAAAATAACATGAAATGAAAAAATCAATCATATCGCTGATCATTTTAAGCATTAGTATATCATTAGCATATACTCAACCAAATGAATATAAACTTTGGTACAACAGACCGGCTCAGGTTTGGACCGAAGCTTTACCCCTGGGAAACGGGCGGTTGGGAGCAATGGTTTTCGGGAATCCGGCTATCGAGCAAATCCAGCTGAATGAAGAAAATATATGGGCTGGCAGTCCGAACAACAATGCCAATCCGCTGGCTCTTGAATATATTCCAAAAGTGCGCGATCTGGTATTTGCAGGTAAATATACCGAAGCCGAAACACTTGCCACCGAAAAGGTTATGTCGCAAACTAACCACGGAATGCCTTATCAGACTTTCGGAGACTTACGCATTTCATTTCCCGGACACAGTTGTTATACTGATTATTACCGCGATTTGAATCTTGATTCGGCCTGTGCAACAATTCGTTATAAAGTGGATGGGGTGAATTATAAGCGCGAAATATTTACTTCATTTACCAATCAGGTAGTAATAATCAGATTAACTGCTGACAAAAAGAACAAAATCACTTTCAATGCGCAGCTTACTTCACCACAACAGGATATTTTTATCGCTACCGAAGGAAATGAAATTGTGCTCAGCGGAATTACACCCACTCACGAAAGACAAAAAGGGAAAATCAGGTTCAACGGCAGACTTTCAGCATCCGTCACCGATGGTAAAATGTTTTGTAAGGATGGGGTTTTATCAGTCGAAAATGCTAATGAAGTAATCCTGTATGTTTCCATTGCCACCAATTTTGTAAACTACAAAGACATCACTGCCGATGAAAATCTGCGTTCGGAAACTTATCTGAAAAATGCCATGAAAGTGGATTACGAAAACGCAAAACGTTCACATATCGCTTATTTCCAAAAATTTATGAAACGTTCTTCGCTCGATCTTGGACCCAATATATCGGGCGAAACCACCGACTTACGTATCGAACATTTCGCCGAAACCAACGATGCTCATTTGGTTGCTACTTATTATAAATTCGGAAGATATCTGCTGATTTGTTCATCACAGCCGGGTGGTCAGGCTGCCAATCTTCAGGGAATCTGGAATGACAAAATGCTGCCATCGTGGGACAGCAAATACACTACAAATATCAATCTTGAAATGAACTACTGGCCTGCCGAAGTCACTAATCTTTCTGAACTCAGCGAACCACTCTTCAGGCTGATAAGAGAAGTGAGTGAAAGCGGACATCAAACTGCAGGAGTCATGTACGGTGCCGACGGATGGGTTTTACATCACAATACCGATATCTGGCGTATTACCGGACCGGTAGACCGGGCTGCATCCGGAATGTGGCCGGGTGGAGGAGCCTGGTTAAGCAATCATCTGTGGGAACATTATCTTTATACAGGCGACAGGGATTTTCTTCGTTCCGTATATCCCGTCATAAAAGGGGCAGCTGTATTTTTCGACCGGATCATGATAACCGAACCCATCAACAACTGGCTGGTGGTTTGCCCCTCTAACTCGCCCGAAAACACACATGCCGGAAGCGATGGCAAAGCAACGATTGCAGGCGGAGTGACGATGGATAACGAATTGATATCCAATTTATTTAACATTATTATTGAAAGTTCGCACATACTTGGTACAGACGCTGAATTCGCAGCAAAACTCAAAATCAACCTTTCGAAAATGCCACCCATGCAAATTGGCAAATGGGGACAATTACAGGAATGGATGTTCGATTGGGATAACCCGAAAGACATCCACCGGCATGTTTCTCATCTCTGGGGCCTTTACCCCGGCAACCAGATTTCACCTTACCGTACTCCCGCTTTGTTTGATGCTGCACGCACTTCGCTCATTGCCCGCGGCGACCCTTCTACAGGCTGGAGCATGGGATGGAAAGTATGTTTATGGGCCCGTTTGCTCGATGGAGATCATGCTTACAAGCTTATCACCAACCAGCTTTCAATCGTACGTAACGAACCAAAAACAGGAGGAACTTATCCCAATCTGTTTGATGCACATCCGCCTTTTCAGATCGATGGCAACTTTGGCTGCACGGCCGGCATTGCCGAAATGCTGATGCAAAGTCACGATGGTTTTATTTATTTGCTACCGGCTTTACCCTCAGTGTGGAAAAAAGGAGAAGTAAGTGGCTTAATGGCCCGGGGAGGTTTCGAAACAGATATTAAATGGGATGATGGAAAAATTGAAAAGGTAGTCATACATTCGTGGAATGGCGGAAATTGCCGTTTGCGTAGCAACACCCCTCTGTTTTGCAAAGGACTGAAACCGGCAAAAGATACAAATCAGAACGTGCTATTCAGGATGGCAGCAAACCCGAAGGTCATTGATCACCGATCGACTAAGGCAAAACCTGTTGTTTTGAAAAAAACATATTTATATGATCTGGAAACTGAAAAAGGAAAAGAATATATTTTGAAACCCGGAAAATGAAAAAAATTCAGCTTATTTCAGCCCTTTTAGTACTTACAGTATTGTCGCAAGCTCAACCGGCACTATTGAAACACTTCAGAAATCCATCCGGAGAAGCCAAACCATGGACGTTTTGGTACTGGATGCATGGTGCTGTTTCGAAAGAAGGCATAAAGGCAGATCTCACTGCAATGCACGAAACCGGCCTGGGAGGTGCGTATCTGATGCCTATCCGCGGAGTGGAAAATTCAAAATACCCGCATCCGTTAAATCAGCTTTCGCCCGAATGGTGGAATATGGTAAAATATAGTTTTCAGATAGCCGATAGCCTGGGCTTAAAAATGGGAATGCACATTTCCGATGGTTTTGCACTGGCGGGCGGACCCTGGATTACTCCTGCCGAATCAATGCAAAAAGTTGTTTTTACCGACACTATCATTAAAGGTGGTGGCATCAAAAACCTGAAACTGAAGCAACCCGAAACCAATCTGAATTTTTATCAGGACATTGTTATATATGCTTTTCCGGTTAATGAAGCTCCTGTCAGCAACCGTTTCACAGTGAAATCAGATTTACCGGATGACACTGTTCCGTTTTCTGTTTACGGTAAGGATTTTCGTTCAGAGCTGCCCTGCAAAATCGATTACAGGTTCGAAAAACCGTTCACTCTGCGAAGTATTGAAATAAGTCCTGCAGGCAACAACTTTCAATCGCAGCGACTTCAGATTTTATCGGGCAATGATGGAATAAACTTTTTTCCTGTAAAACAGCTCGTTCCTCCGCGTCAGGGTTGGCAAAACAGCGGATTCAACACCACATTTTCTGTTGCTCCCACCACTGCAAAATATTTCAGGCTGAGCTGGAACCCCGAAAGCACCGAACCCGGAAGTGAAGAAGCTGATGCTGCCAAATGGAAACCAATACTAAAAATAAAAAATATCAAACTCAGTTCGTCAGCACGGATCAATGGCTGGGAAGGCAAAACCGGTCTGGTATGGCGAATAGCAGGTGAAACAACCGCTACCGAAGTTTCAGCAGACGATTGTATTCAGGTGGAGAAGCTCATTGACCTGACAACATCTTTTGTCAACGGGCAACTTAACTGCCGGCTTCCGAAAGGCAACTGGCGGATTCTGCGCCTGGGTCATACTTCGACAGGCACAACGAATGCCACCGGCGGTGGCGGTAAAGGACCGGAATGTGATAAATTTTCGAAAACAGCTGTCCAAAAACAATTTGACAACTGGTTTGGCGCTGCTTTTTCAAAAACAGACAGTGTCACAGCCCATCGCGTTTTGAAAATGATGCACATCGACAGCTGGGAATGCGGGAGTCAGAACTGGAGTGATAATTTCCTGAACGAGTTTCATTCACGGAGGGGATATGATTTAAAACTTTACATGCCCTTATTTGCAGGATTTCCCATTGAAAGTGCCGAAAAATCGGAAACGGTGCTTCGCGATATCCGTACAACCATTTCCGAATTGGTCAATGACGTGTTTTTCAGTGTGATGGTCAGCAACGCAAAGGCAATGGGCTGCGAAACTTCGGCAGAAAGTATTGCACCTACTTTTACAAGCGATGGAATGAAACATTTCAAAACTGTGGACAGACCTATGGGCGAATTCTGGCTGTACAGTCCTACTCATGACAAACCCAACGACATGCTCGACGCTATCAGCGGTGCTCATATTTACGGAAAGAAAATTATTCAGGCCGAAGGTTTTACTCAGCTTCGTACCAACTGGAATGAATACCCTGCTATGCTGAAACCACTGCTCGACAGAAATTTTGCATTAGGTTTAAACAAGCTGTTTTTTCATGTTTTTGTACATAATCCATACACCGGCAAAGCTCCCGGACTTACACTTGATGGTATCGGCCTTTATTTCCAGCGTGAACAAACCTGGTGGAAACAGGGAAAAGCATTTGTTGACTATATTGCCCGCTGCCAGACTCTGCTTCAATACGGCAATCCTGTTGTGGATATTGCGGTTTTCAACGGAGAGGAAATTCCGAATCGGGCGCTGACTCCCGATAAAGTTGTGAAACTATTGCCTGAGCTGGCAGGTAAAAAAAGATTGGAAAGGGAGCTCAACAGGCTTTCGAATAAAGGGCAACCAATGATTGAATCTCCGGCAGGAGTATTTCATGCTGCGAATATCCTGAAAGCCGAAGACTGGATAAACCCGCTCAACGGCTATGCTTACGACACTTTCAACAGGGAGGCACTACTCTCGTCGGTAGCCGAAGACGGGAAGTTGAAACCGGCCGGAGGTTTAATGTACAACGTTTTAGTGCTGAATCAATCACCTGAGCAGCCATTTTCTGATAAAATAAATCAAAAAATATCTGAACTTGAAAAAGCAGGTGTTCAGGTTATTAAGAATTCAAAATATACTGACATTATCAAACCTGACATCATTGTGCCCGAAAATATAGCCTGGACACACCGAACAGGGACTGAAGGCGATGTGTATTTTATTTCAAATCAGGAAAATAACACACGGGATATTGAACTTACACTTCGGTGCATAGCTAAAGAAATCACGGTATGGGATCCTGTAACTGCCGTTGTAGAGTCGGTTGATCATTTGTCAGTAACAGAAAACCAATCCGGAATAAAACTTTGTCTGGCTCCATATCAGTCTGTTTTTGTTGTTTGCTCCGATTCAGATTTCAAATCATGTAAAGCACCGGTTTCGAAGCCTGTATCGACATGCCTGAACCTTAAATGGACCGTTGAGTTTTTGAAGAACGGTCAGAAAGCGGCATCAACTGAGTTATTTGACTGGAGCAAACACGACAACCCGTTAATAAGATTTTATTCAGGTACTGCGCTTTATAAAAGCAGTTTTACATGGTTAAATACACAAACAAAAGCCTTACTCAACCTGGGAAAAGTCTGCAACCTCGCCGGAGTTAGTATCAACGGCATCGATTGTGGCACCGTATGGACGGCACCTTACGAAACAGATATTACCAAAGCTTTAAAAGCCGGCATCAACACCATCGAAATAAGAGTAACCAATACCTGGGCAAATGCCATCAATGGCATGGATAAGGGGACACCTCCTTTTGAGGGAATATGGACAGATGGAAAATACCGGATGAAAGAAGATCAATTATTGGAAGCAGGTCTTTTGGGTCCGGTGTCTATCGTTCAGTGATCCGGATGTATCAACAGGAAAAATTTTACGAATTCTGATTTATTGATGGCAAAACAGTATGATGTCAGGGTTTCGCGCCTGAGTTATTGATCGAAGCAACTCAACTGATACATCCCGGCAAAGCAGATTTTCTTAATTCGTTGTGTATTAACAACAAAGTACTCTTCACGATTCATAGGAATGTCCCGTTTTTGGTTCAAAAACCAATATCTGACTTGTCGAAGCAGGAATAACATCAGATACATGAGATTGGGTTGAAGTGACAAAATCCTGATATCTATTCATATTGGGTAAAAGATTAATATAAGCCGCTAAAGGTCACGATAAAAAAGTAAGTCCTCTGATTCGTACAAATAAAACAACAAATCATCACGGAACGAACAGATTTTCGAAACCAACTGACAAATTAATTTGCCGGGATATTCAGATATTTACAATTTATTTTTATTTTTGAAAACAGAAATTCAATTTATGAAAAAACTCTTTATTTTATCGTTCGTGATTATTGTAGCATTTTCGGTGCGCTCCGAAATTAAACTTCCTGCAATATTTTCGGATGGCATGTTACTGCAACAGCAATCACACATCAACATTCGCGGAAAGGCTGATGCGAACAAAGCAGTGACTATCAAAGTTTCGTGGAGCCCGGAAAAACTAAAAACATTATCCGACAATAATGGAAACTGGCAGATCGGGATAGTCACACCACAGGCAGACGGAAAACATCATACGATGACCATCAGCGATGGCAAAATACTGAAATTATCGAACATTCTGTTTGGTGAATTGTGGCTTTGTTCGGGTCAGAGCAACATGGAAATGCCCATGAAAGGATTTAAAAATCAGCCTGTTGAAAACTCGAACATGGATATTTTGTTCAGCAAAAATGAGAATATCCGGCTTTTTACAGTAAAAAGAAATGCTTCACTCACTCCGCAAACCGACGTTAGCGGAAGCTGGAACGAAGCTTCTCCCGAATCCGTAAGGGAATTCAGTGCCACAGCTTACTATTTCGGAAGGTTGCTGAATAAAAGTCTCAATATACCTGTGGGTCTGGTCTTGAGCGCCTGGGGAGGTTCGTCGGCTGAAGCCTGGATGAGTGACGAAATGCTGAAAGCTTTTCCTGATGTTCGTATTCCCCGATCGGAGGAGGGCATAAAGGATAAAAACCGTACTCCCACCATGCTTTACAATGGAATGATAGAGCCTCTTCTCGGAACAACATTCAAAGGGATTATCTGGTATCAGGGCGAAACAAATTACGACCGTGCTTCTGTATATCCCGAAACACTCAGTACACTGGTAGCAGGCTGGCGGAAGAATTTGGGCATGAAGGATACTATTCCCTTCTATTATTGCCAGATTGCTCCCTACGATTATTCGCTTGTGACCGAAAAGGGACATGAAGTAATCAATTCAGCCTTTTTACGTGAAGCTCAGCTTAAAGCTTTATCAATGATACCAAAATCAGGCATGGCAGTACTGCTCGATGCCGGATTAAAAAACGGTATTCATCCTCCTGAGAAACAGATTCCCGGTGAACGGTTAGCACTGTTGGCATTAACAAAAACCTACGGAATTCGGGCCGTGGCTTCGGAAAGTCCGGTTTATAAATCAATCGAAATTCATAACGACACCATTCAGATTAGTTTCGACAAGGCACCCATGTGGATTACTGCGAAGGAAAGCGGGTTAAAACTGTTCACAGTTGCCGGCGAAGATAAAGTGTTTCATCCGGCAAAAGCATGGATCGTTCACAGCAAAGTATATGTCAGCAGCGATGCGGTCGTTAAACCTGTCGCCGTGCGTTATGCGTTCGAAAATTATGTGGATGGAGATTTATTCGGCACCGAAGGTCTGCCGGTATCATCCTTTCGCAGTGATAACTGGTGAACAGACTGTAACTATTGTGGGTCGAGGAAACAACTTTTCAAATACTTTTTAAACATTCGGATATGAATTTAATAAAGAAAATCAGGATCAATGCTGCATTGTGCTGTACAAAAATAATTTTTATGTTTTTGATCGTCAGTTCTCAGGTAAATGCATCCGAACCTGAATACAGCTGGACTTCACCCTCACGGAATTCTTCCGAATCAATGCCCTGTGGTGGCGGTGATCTGGGAATGAATGTCTGGGTCGAAAACGGTGACATTTTATTTTATGTGGCGCAAAGCGGCGCTTTCGACGAGAACAACACTCTTCTGAAACAGGGACGTTTTCGTATTCGCCTCACTCCTAACCCTTTTATGAATGCTAATGATTTCAGACAAACATTAAAACTCAGTGATGGCTCGGTTGAAATTTCGGCCCGAGGTGTAAAAACCCTGCTCTGGGTGGATGTTCATAAACCTGTGATACATGTTGAGATTAAAAGTAAAACTGCCGTTTCATCCGAAATCCGTTACGAGAGCTGGCGGTACAGAGACCGTCCGATCACAAAACCCGAAGGTGACCAGTCTTCCTATAAATGGGCAGCACCAGCCGGACTCATGACCAACAGCGATTCAATCCGGGTAAATAAAAACAGTCTGACATTTTTTCATCAAAATAATGAAACCACTGTTTTCGATCTGACGGTCAAACAGCAGGGATTGGAATGTGTAAAGACTCAGCTTTACAATCCGCTTGCCAGGCTGATATCGGGTGGAAAAATGTGGGGAAATGATGTGAAATTCAGAAAAACGGAGGACGGAACCTATGCCGGCACCGACTTTCGGGCATGGATTTACGGTTCAACCAAACCAAACAAAAATCATCATTATACAATAGCACTCGAAACATCGCAGGCAAGTGCATTGGCTTACTGGGAAACTTCACTCAGCAAAACAATAAATTCCATTCAGAAAACTGATCGTATAAAAACAATCGAATGGTGGAACAGTTTCTGGAATCGCAGTTTTATACACATTGATGGAGAAGGCGCCGCTTTATCACGCAATTACACACTTTTCCGATACATGCTTGGCTGTAATTCCCGCGGACAATGGCCTACAAGGTTCAACGGAGGTTTATTTACCTTCGATCCTGTATTTGTAAATCCAGCCTATCAGTTTACTCCCGATTACCGGCGATGGACAGGCGGAACATTTACGGCACAAAACCAGCGTCTTGTTTACTGGCCATTACTGAAAAGCGGTGATTTCGATTTAATGATTCCACAGTTTGAGTTTTATAACCGCAATCTGACAAATGCCAGCCTGCGTTCAAAAATTTACTGGGGACATGATGGAGCCTGTTTTACCGAACAAATTGAAAACTTTGGCCTTCCCAATGCAAGTGAATACGGCTGGAAACGACCCGCCTTTTTCGATAAGGGAGTGGAATACAACGCATGGCTCGAATACACCTGGGATACAGCTTTGGAATTCTGCATGATGATACTCGAATCGAAAACCTATGCCGGAACCGACATTAGCAGGTACCGTCCATTGATTGAGAGCTGTGTGCGATTTTTTGACGAACATTACCGCTATCTGGCTGAACACAGAGGAATAAAAAAACTTGATGGCGAAGGAAAACTCGTTATTTTTCCGGGTTCGGCCTGCGAAACATATAAAATGGCGAATAATCCGTCGAGTACCATCGCTGCATTGAAAACAGTATTGAAAGCAATCGGAAATGATTCTCTGCTGAAATTCATACCCGAAATTCCGTTGCGGACCATCAACGGAAAAACCATGATTTCGCCGGCTAAAACATGGGAACGGATCAATAATGTGGAGTCGACTCAATTATACCCGGTATTTCCGTGGAGAATATTTGGGGTGGGCAAAGAAAACACCGACATCGCTGTAAATACCTATTTTAACGACCCTGATGTACTGAAATTCCGCAGCCACGTCGGATGGAAACAGGATAATATTTTTGCAGCCTGTCTTGGCCTGACTTCCGAAGCCAAAAGGCTGAATTCACTGAAACTTGGCAACGGACCTTACCGTTTTCCGGCCTTCTGGGGTCCTGGTTTCGACTGGAGTCCCGATCATAACTGGGGAGGAAGCGGTATGATTGGTTTGCAGGAAATGTTACTGCAAACCACCGGCGAAGGGAAGATAATGCTTTTCCCTGCCTGGCCGAAAGAATGGAATGTTCATTTTAAACTTCATGCTCCGCAAAACACAACAGTAGAAGCTGAAATGAAAAACGGCAAAGTAAATATTATCAATGTGACTCCATCGCAACGATTGTCTGATATAATTGTTCTTTAATCCGTCCGTTTAAGTAAGAATTCATTAGTACAAAGTAAAAAAAGTCACGTCTAATTTTCATAAAGAACTACTATATGAGCACTAAATATTTACTTGCAATTGTATTTGCCGGCCTGTTTTCTTTTACATTCGCAGCATCAACTTCCGTAGCCGGATTTTACCCTGTCGAAAGTAGTGGCCGGCAGGTTTATAACTTTAACAATGGATGGCGATTCATGAGGGGCGATGTAAAAGAAGCTCAAAAAACAGACTTCGATGACACTTCATGGGAAATCATTTCGACACCACACACTGTTGAGCTTATGCCTGCCGAAGCAAGCGGATGTCGTAACTATCAGGGAATTGCATGGTATCGGAAGCGCTTTGTAATTCCTTCTGATGCAGTCAACAAAGAAGTGTTCATTCATTTCGAAGCCATAATGGGGAAACAGAAATTTTACCTTAACGGGCAGTTAGTAAAGGAAAATGCAGGTGGTTATCTGCCGGTTACCATTGATTTAAGCTCGTTCGGAACGCATGCCGGCGACACCTGCCAGTTAGCTGTGATGGCCGACAACAGCAACGACAAGTCCTATCCTCCCGGAAAAACTCAATATACCCTCGATTTTGCATATCACGGTGGAATTTATCGTGATGTTTGGATGATTTGCAAAAATAAACTGGCAATAACAGATGCCATCGGGGCAAAGAAAGTAGCCGGAGGTGGTGTATTTGTACATTTTGATAATATCAGTTCTGAAAATGCAGATGTTTATGTCGATACTGAATTGCATAACAATCATTCGACGACCAGAACTGTTGTGCTCGAAACTACAATTACCGACAAATCGGGAGTTTTAATCAAAAAAATTGTCTCGAAATCATCTGTAAAAGCAGGAGAATCAAAAACCATCCATCAAAAAACCCATATATTAAAGCCACAACTCTGGTCACCCGAATCACCGGATCTTTATCATGTTAATTTAATGGTTAAAGAAGGAAAAACCAACATCGATGGTGGCTATGTGCGTATCGGAATCCGAAAAGCTGAATTCAGAGGAAAAGAAGGATTTTGGTTGAACGACAAACCTTACGGGCAACTGATAGGTGGAAACCGCCATCAGGATTTTGCCTATGTGGGTAATGCTTTGCCAAATTCCCAACAATGGCGCGATGTAAAACGTTTGAGAGATGCCGGTTGTGTTATCATCCGAACAGCTCACTACCCTCAGGACCCGGCGTTCATGGATGCCTGCGACGAACTCGGAATGTTTATTATTGTCGCTACTCCCGGCTGGCAATTCTGGAACAAAGACCCGAATTTTGAAAAGCTGGTATATGAAAACACGCGAAATATGATTCGCCGCGACAGGAATCACCCCTGTGTTTTGTTATGGGAACCTATTCTGAACGAAACGGCTTTTCCCGAAGAGTTTTCCATCAACTCGCTGAAAATCACAAAAGAAGAATATCCCTATGCTGGAGCTCCGGGTGCAGCTGCCGATTTACATTCTGCCGGAGTAGCTGCCAGCTATGATGTGGTTTACGGTTGGCCCACCGACGAAGGCAAAGTCCGGCAATCGGTTTTTACGCGCGAGTTTGGTGAAAATGTCGACGATTGGTATGCCCACAATGCCAACAATCGTGCAAGCCGTAGCTGGGGCGAAAAACCAATGCTGACAGCTGCATTGTCGCTTGCCGATTCATACGATGCCATGTTTCATACCACAGGGCAGTTTACCGGTGGTGCACTCTGGCATCCGTTCGATCATCAGCGGGGTTATCATCCCGATCCTTACTGGGGTGGTATCTTCGACGCATTTCGTCAACCCAAATATGCTTATTACATGTTTAAAAGTCAGGTGAATCCGGGACTCGAACTTAAAAATATAAGTACCGGACCAATGGTGTTTGTTGCTAACGAAATCACTCCGTTTTCGGACAAGGATATTGTTGTTTTCAGTAATTGCGATTCGGTACGGCTTACAGCCTACGAAGGAAAATCGTGGACAAAACCGGTAGTCAAAGCAAAGAATCATATTCCCTGTGCTCCTGTTGTTTTTGAAAATGTTTTTAATTTTTGGGAAATGAGAGATTATACCTACAAGCAGAAAAAACCACAAATGGTGAGTTTTCTGGCCGAAGGTATTATCAACGGCAAAGTGGTTTGCAGTGAAAACAAAATGCCTTCACGCCGCTCAACAAAAATAAGGTTATACATTGATGAATCCTGCAAAAAATTAGTGGCCGACGGTTCTGATTTTGTGGTGGTCGTTGCCGAAATCACAGATGACAACGGAAACGTTCGGCGGTTGGCAAAAGACAATATCAGTTTCAGTGTCGAAGGTGAAGCTGAAATAATCGGAGATCAAAACATCGGGGCCAATCCCCGTGCAGTGGAATGGGGTTCGGCTCCCGTGCTCATTCGCTCAACCAACAAAGCTGGAAAAATTAAAGTGAAAGCCCATGTTCAGTACGAAGGGACTCAGGCTCCTTCAGCAGCCGAAATTGAATTCCGGAGCATCCCATCGGATATGTCGTTTAACTATCTTGAACAAAAGCCGGGTGTAAAAACACTTATTCCGGTCGAAAGAAAGTCAATCCATCAGGAGCTCAGCGATGAACAGAAAAAAAAGTTGCTCGAAGAAGTGGAAGAACAGCAAACTGTATTCGGTGAAAAAGTAAAAACAAAATAAGTTTTGTACATTTGTCTGTCAAAATCTGAAATCCGAAATGAAAAAAAAACAACTCGCATTTTTCATCCTTTTGTTTCTGACACAATCTTTGTTTGCCGGCAAAAACATGATTGTAAACAATTACACCACCGAAGATGGTTTGCCTCACAATACAGTTTTTTGCAGTGTGAAAGACAGGGATGGATTCATGTGGTTTGGTACCTGGTATGGTTTATCCGGATTTGATGGCATCAAATTTTCAAGCTATAATAGTCGCGATGATTACAATACCGACATTCCACCACATAAAATTCAAACCATTATAGAGTCGGATGATGAAAACTTATGGGTCAAAACCATCGACCACAAACTCTATCTTTTCGATAAAAAAAAGGAATTATACTACGACGTTTTCAATGAAATTAAGAAAAAATACTCGGTTAGCCCCAAAATCATTAAAATTCAGAAGACTGAAACCGGCAACTTACTCCTGCTGACCAAAAACAAAGACTTACTTGAGGCGTCAGTAAGCCCTGACGACAATATTAGTGTGAGCCTGCTTTATAATTCATTAAGCAAACGCGATCACAAACTCACCAATAATTTGCTGGTTGAAGATGCAGGTTACATCAACTGGATAGGGTTGGACTACAAAATAATTTCGTGCAAAAAAGGTAAGGTGCTGAAATCCAAACCATCCGATTTTATACTCCGGAAGATAGCGACCGAATCCGGGCAGGATTTTACGTGTGCCTTCCAATCCGGTAGGTACCTTTGGGTGGGCGACAATCTGGGAAATATTTTCAAGGTTGATATAATTAACGGTAATGTCACGAAAATCGATAATTTTAGCGGTACCGGGTTAATACAAAACATTATTTCACTCAACGGGAAAAATCTCTTTGTATCGATTGCCGGCAAAGGTGTATTCGAATGCGACGAACGATTAAAAAGCACACTGAAAATATTTGACATACGACCCGGCGAAACAGTTACCAATTCATACATCGACAGTTACGACAAAGTTTGGTTTGAAATTAACCAGACTACACTTGTATATCATGACCCGTTCAACCGGCTGAGCAAACGATTTGCACTTCCGGGTGGAAACGTCAACAAGGCTCTGAAATGGCAGGACGGGAAAGAGCTCGGTATGTTTTTTCTTACTACTTCAGGCGACCTGATGTGGTTCGACCGGACTCAAATCCAGCTTTCAAATCTGAATAATCAGGCTGAATTAACCGAAAACGGCGACAAAAAGTTATTTTTTGACATTATGCTGGATAAGGATGAAATTCTCTGGCTGTCGTCGACCACCAACGGTATATTCCGTGTCAGCTTTCCAAAACAGCAATTTAATCTGTTGCAGATTAATCCGTCGAAAAATGAATCTTTATCGGGGGTTGCCATTAAAACCATCTATCAGACCCGCGAAGGTGATATCTGGGTGGCTACCCGTCAGGCCGAGGTTTATTGTCTGGATAAAAACGGGAAAACAAAGCAAATTTTTTCGGCAAGGAATTACCCGATAGGCAACGTGTACCACATCAGCGAGGACAGCCGTGGAAGGTTATGGTTTTCGACCAAAGGAAGCGGACTTGTACTTGCTGAGTTGAGCCCGGGTTCAGCTACCGGCTATAAATTCACACGTTTTACAACTGACGAACACAACCCTTTTTCGATAAGCGGAAACGATGTGTATTATACTTACGAAGATAAACATCACCGCATTTGGGTGGCATCTTTCGGTGGCGGATTAAACCTGATCACTGTCAGTGGAAACGGAACCATTGAATTTAAAAACAAATTCAACAGTTTTGAGAATTACCCCAAATACGGTTTGTATATGGAAGTAAGAAACATCACTGAGGACAAAGCAGGCAGAATCTGGGCTGGTACGAGCGACGGTTTGATGTCATTCGACAGCAATTTTAAAAATCCCGAAAAAATCGGTTTTGAAATTTACCGGAATGAAATGGCCGCATCAAATGTATCGGACAACGATATTTATGTGCTTTACAAAGACGAAGCTTCACAAATCTGGATCAGTGTTTTTGGCGGAGGTTTAAATAAACTTGTTCGCTACGACAGCAAATCGAAACGCCCCGAATTTAAATCGTACAGCATCAATGAAGGATTGAAAAGCGATGTGATATTATCCATTGTTGAGGACAATGATAACACACTCTGGTTAGCCACCGAGAATGCATTGACCCGTTTTGACAAAAAGAATGAGGCATTCAGGAACTTTGATCACTATGATGGTTTCCTCAATGTACAAATGGAAGAGGAAAGTGCTCTAAGGCTCAGATCCGGTGATTTATGGTTTGGAACACGAAAGGGCATTTTATACTTTAATCCACAGAAAATTGAAACATATAATTACGAATACAAAACATTTATTGTTAATTTTCTGGTTTCAAACAGAGATCTCAGAAGTTTTAAAGATGATCCTATCCTTAAAACTTCGATTAAATACTGTAAATCCATAACTCTGAAACACAATCAGTCGACTTTCGCCATTGAATTTGCCGCCCTGAATTATTATAACCAAAACCGAGTTTCGTACAAGTATATTCTTGAAGGTTTTGAGGAAGAATGGCACAACAACGGGAAAAACAGGATTGCATCCTATCCTAATGTCCCTTACGGCAAATACCTGTTTCGTGTGCAGACCATCGACGAAGCCAACGTAAATCTGAAATCGGAAAAAACACTCGAAATCATCATTTTACCTCCATGGTGGCTCACCTGGTGGGCAAAGGCATTTTATTTTATTCTTATTCTCTTCTTAGTATATCTTGCTGTCAGAGCTGTACTTTTCTATATGAAAATCCGAAACGAGATGTATGTGGAACAAAGAGTATCCGAATTAAAAATTAAGTTCTTCACCAACATTTCACACGAGTTGAGAACTCCTTTAACTTTGATCATGGGACCTATACAGGAACTCAGACAAAAACAAATCCTCAACGAAAAAGGAGAAGAATACGTATCGATGATAGAGAAAAATGCAAGTCAAATGCTTCAGTTAGTCAATCAGATACTCGACTTCAGAAAAATTCAGAACGGGAAAATGATACTTCATGTTTCTCAGTTCGAACTGAACGATATGATTAATTCCTTTCATAAAGAATTCAGCGTTCTCTCAGAGGAAAATGATATCTCTTTCACATTCAATCTTCCGAACGATAAAATTTTTCTTTGGGCCGACAAAGAAAAATTAGAAATCGTCATACGCAACCTGCTCTCCAATGCTTTCAAATTTACAAAAGCCGGAGGAAGTATTTTTGTCACTACCGGGCTGAGTAATGATCCCGAAAAGTGCTTCATCAGGGTTGAGGATACCGGTGTCGGTATTCCTCCGGCTAAAATCTCTGAAATTTTTGACAGATTCTTTCAGGGCGAAAATTACAAAAACGCCCAGTATCCGGGCACAGGAATCGGTCTTGCATTATCGAAAGAAATAGTTAACCTGCATCATGGTGAAATCCTTGTCGAAAGCAAACCCGAAAAAGGGTCTGTTTTTACAGTCGAATTATTACTCAACAAAGATCATTTCAATCCGTCGGAAGTTAACTTTTATGTAAGCGACACGGTTACCGACACAAAAAATCTGGTGGTAAGCGACGCCGATACGGATACCGACAACGACCTTGATGATGAAAGAAACAACCTTCCGGTATTACTTGTGGTGGAAGATAATAAAGACCTGCGCAATTTACTGAAAATGCAACTTGAAGACAGGTTCAGGGTACACACCGCTGCCAACGGAGTGGAAGGTCTGCGAAAAGTACGTCTTTACCACCCCGACATTGTGGTAACTGACCAAATGATGCCCGAAATGACAGGTACCGAAATGATGATTCAAATGCGAAACGACTTTCAGATAAGTCATATTCCGGTGATTATACTGACGGCAAAAACCGATGACGAGTCGAAGCTGAAAGCTATCAGCATGGGTGCGAATGCTTATATCACCAAACCATTCAATAAAGAGTACCTGCTCGCACGAATTGAACAATTGCTCAGCGATCGTAAAGCCTTCCGTGAGAAAGTATGGGTACAGGAAAAAATAACCGGGCCGGTTAAAAACGATATTTACGAAAATTATTTACAGAAAAAAGACATCGAGTTTCTGGATAAAATCCACCATGTTATCGAAGAAAATATTGATAATTCCGATTTCAATATTGATTCTATTGCCGATAATATTGGTATCAGCCGCTCTGCATTTTTCAAAAAACTGAAGAGTCTTACCGGTTTAGCTCCGGTCGATACAATTAAGGAATTCCGCCTGTCAAAATCATTGGAATTACTGAAAAATACCGATCTTACCGTTTCTGAAGTTGCTTATGCCGTCGGTTTTAAAGAATCGGGATATTACGGAAAATGCTTCAGAAAAAAATACGGACAAACTCCTACCGAATACATGAGTAAATACAGAAAAAAATGAAATATAGCAGAATTATCTCTCTGAGCATCATTTGTTTTGCATATCTGCACACATTAACTGCTCAAAACTTCCCCATAAAGTCAGAGAAGGGAAAGTTAACTTACCTGACCGACAACAGGGGCAACCGTGTAATTGATTTTTCGTACTGCGGATATCAAAATTCGGACAAAGACATTCCTGCTGTTCCCAATGTCATCTTTGTACCTGTGCAAAGCGGCGATGCTTCGGCAATTATTCAGCGGGCCATCAATTACGTAGCAGCTCTTCAACCCGACGCAAACGGTTATCGTGGTGCAGTTATCCTCGACAAAGGAACTTTTATCCTCCAAAAAAGCCTGTGGATTAAAGCATCGGGCGTTGTACTTCGTGGTGTGGATAAAAACGAAACCATACTCCTGAAAAAAGGATATGACCGTGGCGCTCTGCTTTACATCGAAGGTACCGACAACCGGATAGTCAGGGATTCAATCACTCCGGATTTTAATTATATTCCGGTTGGTCAGTTATCATTCAGAGTAAAAAACACAGCTGATTTAAAACCCGGCGACCGCCTTAAAATCATACGACCTTCGACAAAAGAATGGATTGCGTCCATAGGTTGCGACATTTTCGGAGGCGGAATCAGTGCTTTGGGCTGGAAACCCGGCGATACCGATATCACCTGGGACAGAACAGTAACTTCGGTAAATGCTAATGAAATCAGCATCAATGCTCCTCTTACCACAACAATTGATGCTCAGTATGGTGGAGCAAAAATATATAAGTATGAGTGGAGCAACCGTATTTCGGAATCGGGGATAGAGCATCTGACTATGATTTCAGATTATAATGAAAAATACCCCTGTGACGAGGACCACAGCTGGACAGGTGTTTCGGTAAATAATGCCGAAAATTGCTGGGTACGACAACTTAATTTTTATCACTTTGCGGGCAGTGCGGTTTTCCTTCAACCTAATGCATCAAAAATTACCGTCGAAGACTGTATTTCCAAAGATCCGGTTTCTGAGACAGGTGGTTTAAGAAGAATGACATTCTTTAATATGGGGCAGTTGAACCTGTTTCAACGTTGCCTTTCCGAAAACGGCATCAACGATTTTGCTGTAGGTTACTGCGCTCCGGGTCCCAATGCATTTGTACAGTGTGAAGCTAAAAATGCCCGTGGTTTCAGCGGATCGGCTGATGCCTGGGCTTGCGGACTGATTTTCGACATTGTAAATATCGATGGAAATAACCTCTCATTCAAAAATCTGGGACAGAATAAAAACGGTGCCGGCTGGAATACAGCCAATAGTATATTCTGGCAATGTACTGCTGCCGAAATTGAATGTTATTCGCCTTCAACCGACAATAAAAACTACGCTTACGGATGCTGGGCACAGTTTTCCGGAAACGGTGAATGGGGCGAGTCCAATAATCACGTTCAACCAAGAAGCTTATTCTACAGCCAGTTAGCCGAACGATTAGCCTGTGACGTTTCAAAACGTGCCGCCATTTTACCCAAAAGTACCGATGCATCGAGCAGTCCGACTGTTGATGCAGCTCAGGAAATGACAAAAGAAGCTAAAAAGCCTCTTTTAACTTTAGAGAACTGGATTAATGAATCCAAAACCGAACTTCCCTTAAAGACAGAGGGACTTTTTTCGGCGGAAAGTCTGAAAAAAGCACCAATGCGCATAAAAGCCTATACACCGCTGATAGCTATCAACAATGGTTTACTGGTTTGTGACGGAAACCTCATCACCGGCGGAAAGTCAGATGTACAATGGTGGAATGGCAAACTTAAGCCTAACTACATTAATTCAAATCTTGTAAAACCACATATTACCCGATTTGTGCCCGGTCGCGAAGGGTTGGGTCTGACCGACAGACCTGACTCTGTGATTGAACAAATGAAAGCAGCAAACTTAGTTGTAATCGATCACAATTATGGTTTGTGGGCTGATCGCCGCCGCGACGATCACGAACGAATCCGTCGTCGTGACGGAGATGTCTGGGCTCCGTTTTACGAACAACCTTTCGGACGCAGCGGATTGGGTACTGCATGGGATGGTCTTTCGAAATACGACCTTTATCGCCCCAACGAATGGTACTGGATGCGACTGAGGGATTTTGCTGATAAAGCTGAAAAAAACGGGATGCTCCTGTTTTATGAAAATTTCTTTCAGCATAATATTATCGAAGCCGGCGCTCACTGGGTGGATTGCCCGTGGCGTACTGCCAACAACATCAACGATACCGGATTCCCGGAACCTGTTAATTTCACCGGCGACAAACGCATATTTATGGCAGATGTTTTTTACGATATTTCGAACGAAAACCGGAAAAATGTATATCGTAATTACATACGGCAGAGTCTGAATTCATTTGCCAATAACAAAAATGTGGTTCATCTGATCAGTGCGGAATATACCGGTCCTTTGCATTTTGTCCAATTCTGGCTCGACGTCATTGACGAATGGCAACATGAAACCGGACACAATGCAATGATTGCCCTGAGTTGTACCAAAGATGTTCAGGATTCGATCCTGGCCGATCCCAAGAGAGCTGCTGTTGTCGACATTATCGATATAAGATACTGGCATTACAATACTAACGGGCTCTATGCTCCTAAAGGCGGACTCAACCTTGCTCCCCGTCAGCATGCCCGTTTGCAGAAGGTAGGAAAAATAACTTTCACCGAAGCCTTTAAAGCAATAAATGAATACCGCACAAAGTATCCCGACAAGGCAATTACCTATTTTTCCCAAAATTACCCCGAAATGGCATGGGCTGTGTTAATGGCCGGAGGTTCTATTCCTGGAATTCCACCTGTAAATCAGGAGTTTAATAAATCAGTCGCTCAAATGGGAATTCGAATGGTAAAATCTGATACTTACAAAATAATCGAAAATCCCGACTCGGATGTACTTGTTTATGCTGTAAACGACGATCAGATAATACCACTAAATTTATCACCCGGCAAATATTCGCTGAAATATATCGACCCGAAAACCGGTAAAACCGAACTTCTGAATAAAACAATTAAAATCACCCATCAGTATGATTTAAAGATATTTAAGCAGAAAGACGGAGCTTACTGGTTCCAAAGACTTAAATAAATTCAAACATTGAAACACCTGTGAAATGCCTGTATAAAAATAATGATACAGGCATTTTTTATTTGTTGAACATTGAACTTTTCAAAAAATATGTTCTAAAACAGGTTATCTGTTTTTACCAATAACAAATCAGAATTTTCCATCACCTGAAAACCGAACACTGTATTTTTGTGAGGTGAAATTATTGTAACCAAAATATAATACAGAACAGTGATGGAAAAAATTTACAGTAAAAATGCTACTTACGAAAATCAGGATGCTTTAACAAATCAACTGCTTGCCGAATTTGTAAAAGGTGATACGTATGCATTTTCAAAGCTATATAATTTACATATCAATATGCTTTATAATTACGGCTGCAGACTGACCACCGATATGGAATTACTGAAAGATTGCATTCAGGATGTATTTGTCAAAATTTACAATAAGCAATCCGAGCTTGATTCTGTACTCAATTTCAAATCGTACCTCTTTATCTCTTTAAAAAACAAACTTTGCGACGAGAGCCGTAAAAGAATTCATCTTTCTGATGTATCTGTTGATGAATTGGATGTACTTTCGTCGGATAATGTGGAGAAAGATTATATAGCAGCCGAAAAAGTCGTACACAACAATACGTTCATAGCCAAACTTCTTGACAAACTTTCGCCAAGGCAACGTACGGCTATCGAAATGTATTATATTGAAGAGCGAAAATACGAAGATATTTGTATAGCACTTGAGATGAATTATCAATCGGTTCGTAATCTGATTCACCGGGGCATGTCAAAATTAAGAGCCTGTGCTGTCTGATTTTTTTTTAAAATCTGAGTACATTTTTCACGTTGTTGCGTTTTTATTGTAAATCAACTGCAATCACGTGAATAACTTTTCAGACAAACTACTATACAGCATTCTGGTCGATGATGATTTTATAAATTATGCATTGAACGACTCGGCTCCGCTGGCAGAAAGGTGGAAGAACTATTTTGAAAACCACCCTGAGCAGATTCCGATTGCAAAAACAGCTATAAGAATTATCAACGGTGAAGATAAGACACACCAGCTTTCAGGTTTCGAAGCTGAACAAATGAAGCTTGAAATTATTCGGAAATCCGGCGCTTCGAATCTAAATTAATACGCACAAATATTCAATTCACTCATAATCTGAATTTTAAATCTGCAGCTTTATTTCTATCCAATATCCTTCCCTGTAAACAGGCATTCAAATTCAGGTTCACTTTCTTTGCTTTCAGTTCATCAAATCAGTATGCAGATTCCAATCGTAATGGTTTATAGTTTCATCAGTCATAAACCATTCTTTTATCACACAAAACAAACGATTGATAATGTGAACATTAACGTTTACAACAAAGCAATTTACACCATAAACAACCTGAAACATAAACACAATTTGGTAAGCTGAAAAAAATGATGCAGATTTTTCGTTTTGATTAAAAAATTCACTACATTTGTTGTTTAATATACAGAAATATTCAACTAAACATCTCCAATATGAAATTCATTGTATCAAGTAACGAATTGTTAAGTCACCTTCAGGCTATCAGCCGTGTCATCAATAGTAAGAATTCACTTCCGATATTAGATAATTTCTTATTCGAATTAAATGGCAATACACTGACAATCAACGCATCTGACATCGAAACCACACTGATCACCTCGATGGAAGTTGAAAATTCAGAAGGCAACGGCAAAGTAGCAGTTGCTTCGCGTTTATTACTCGATACTTTGCGAGAGTTTGCCGATCAGCCGCTTACATTCAGCATCAACGACAGTAACCTTGCCATGGTAATAACTTCGGCCAACGGTTCGTATAACTTTATAGGTCAGAATGGTGATGAATATCCGCGATTACCGCAACTGCAGGAGGATTCGCATCAAATGTCGTTAGCCGTAAACCAGCTTTCGGCAGGAATTTCAAAAACACTTTTTTGTACAGCCGATGATGAGCTTCGCCCGGTGATGAATGGTATATTCTTCGATATCAGCAAAGAAGTACTGACTCTTGTGGCCACCGACGCACATAAACTTGTGAAATTCAACACATCGTACAACTCGGTTTCGTTTCAGGAAAATGAAGACCGGCTCAACTTTATTCTGCCCAAGAAACCGGCCAATATGCTGAAAAACATTTTACCCAAAGAATCGGGCAATGTTGATATCACTTTCGACTCGAAAAATGCATATTTTAAGCTGGCTAATTACACTATGATTTGCCGTCAGGTAGAAGGACGTTTTCCGAATTACAACGGTGTCATCCCCAAATCAAATGCATACAAAATCATAATTGACCGTGTTACATTGCTGAATGCACTGAAACGCGTCTCAGTATTTTCGAATCAGGCAAGTAATCTTGTAAAACTCAATTTCGATACGAATCAAATCCACATTTCGGCACAGGACATTGACTTTTCAATTTCGGCCGAAGAAACCATAAGCTGTCATTTTGATGGCGAATCAATCAAGATTGGCTTTAAATCGGCTTTTTTAATTGAAATCCTGAGCAATATCAGCTCCACTGAGGTGGTACTTGAACTTACCGACCCATCACGTGCCGGTATTATTCTGCCACTCGAAAATGAACCGAATGAAGAAATACTGATGTTACTTATGCCAATGCTGTTGAACGACTAATAAAAAGCATCCAATTAAATATTAAAGGGAAAGAACAAAGCTTTTACAGGTCTTTGTTCTTTTTTCTTTATTCCGAAAAACAAAATAAAAATGAAACTTAATCTCAAAAATCCCATTATTTTCTTTGATCTTGAAACAACAGGAACAAATATCGTAACCGATAGAATTGTAGAAATTTCGTACCATAAAGTTTCGCCAAACGGCAGAGAAGAAACCAAAACTATAAGGGTAAACCCTGAAATACCTATTCCAAAAAACGCTTCGGATATCCATGGCATAAAAGATGAAGACGTAGCCGATTGCCCGACATTCAAATCAATTGCAAAGGAAATTGCCCGGGACATTGAAGGATGTGATTTGGCCGGATATAACTCTAATCGTTTCGACATACCATTGCTGGCCGAAGAATTACTCAGAGCCGATGTTGACATCGATCTTATGAAACGCAAATTCATAGATGTACAGGTTATATTTCATAAAATGGAAGCCAGAACTCTTGGTGCAGCCTATAAATTTTACTGCGACAGGGAGCTGGAGGGAGCTCATGGAGCCGAAGCCGACACAATGGCAACTTATGAAGTACTGATGGCTCAACTTGATCGTTATCCCGAGCTGAAAAACGACGTTGAGTTTCTCTCAAAATTTACCACCCAGAACAATAATGCCGATTTTGCCGGACGGATAATATATAACGACAAAGGAGAAGAAATTATAAACTTCGGGAAATACAAAGGTCAGAAAGTAACCGATGTATTAAAGAATGACACAGGATATTACGGTTGGATGATGAGTAGTGATTTTGCCCTGCACACGAAAAAAGTGCTCACCAACATCAGGCTGAGGGATTTTAAAAAGTAATCAAAATAAATTCCGTCAGTAGTATAACACAAAAAAGCGAAAACCTCACGGTTTTCGCTTTTTATTTAATTTTGAATTAATTGCAAAATAAATTACTCTGCTACTACTTCGGCAGTACTTTCAGCAGCTGCAACAGGCGCTTCAACCACTTTCTGAGCTTTAGGAGCAGCAGTTTCGGCTTTCTTCGATGCCGAAGAACGACGTGTACGGGCAGCCTTCTTAGCAGCTTTTTCCTTCAACATGTTTTCGTTATAGTCAACCAACTCGATAATACACATTTCGGCATTATCACCCAAACGGAAACCTGTACGTAAAATACGGGTATAACCACCGGGACGAGTAGCAATTTTCTGAGCTACATTCTGGAACAATTCAGTAATAGCTTCCTTATTCTGTAAATAGCTGAAAACTGTACGACGTGAGTGTGTTGTATCTTCTTTTGCTTTTGTAAGCAATGGTTCTACATAAACCTGCAATGCTTTGGCCTTAGCCAGTGTTGTTGCAATTCTCTTATGTTGAATAAGAGAAGTAGCCATATTGGACAACATTGCCTTTCTGTGAGCCGTTTTACGGCCTAAATGATTAAATTTTTTATTATGTCTCATCTCTTTACTCTTTATCTAATTTATATTTGGCAATATCCATTCCGAAAGAAAGATTCAGGCTTTCTAATTTTTCTTCCAGTTCAGTAAGTGATTTTTTGCCGAAATTGCGGAATTTAAGCAAATCATGTTTATGGAAGCCGGCCAATTCACCTAAGGTTTCAACATCAGCAGCCTTCAAACAATTCAATGCGCGAACCGACAATTCAAGATCAGTTAATTTAGTTTTCAGCAATTGACGCATGTGCAGAATTTCCTCATCAAATTCGTCAGTTCCTTCACCTTCAGTTACTTCTATCGAAATTTTTTCATCAGAGAACAACATGAAGTGATGAATCAGAATTTTTGCAGCTTCTTTCAATGCATCTTTGGGGTGTATCGAACCATCGGTACTGATTTCGATTACTAATTTTTCATAATCGGTAACCTGTTCAACGCGATAATTTTCGATGGCATATTTTACATTGCGAATCGGGGTAAAAATTGCGTCGATGGGGATTACACCTATTTCAGCACCTGATGTTTTGTTGTCTTCAGCAGGAGTATAACCACGACCTTTGTTAATGGTTATATCTATCTGGAAACTTGCAGTAGGATCGAGTTCACATATCACCAGCTCGGGGTTTAGCACCTCAAATCCGGTTAAATATTTACCGATATCGCCTGCTTTAAAAACCGACAGGCCCGAAACATTGATGGTAACTTTTTCACTATCAGAATCTTCAACAATTTGTTTAAAACGAATCTGTTTCAGATTGAGAATGATATTGGTTACATCATCGATTACACCGGGAATAGTAGAATACTCATGATCTATACCTTCGATTTTAATCGAGGTAATTGCAAAACCTTCGAGAGAAGACAAAAGGATACGGCGCAAAGCATTACCTATGGTAATACCGTAACCCGGTTCCAACGGACGAAATTCAAACTTACCTTGAAAAGCGTCAGCTTCCAACATGATTACCTTTTCAGGCTTTTGAAATGCTAATATAGCCATGGTTTCACTTATTATTTAGAGTACAACTCAACGATTAACTGTTCTTTGATATTTTCAGGAATATCTTCGCGTTCGGGGATATGCAGATATGTACCCGACATCGAAGCTGCGTTCCATTCAATCCAGGGATATTTTGTATGGTTAAATCCGTTTAAAGATTCAGCTATTACTTCCATCGATTTGTTTTTTTCACGTACAGCAACCACCTGACCGGGACGTACATGATAAGAAGGGATATTTACGACCTGACCATCAACAGTTATATGTTTGTGACTTACCAACTGACGTGCACCGGCGCGTGTTGGCGATAAGCCTAAACGATAAACGAGATTATCAAGGCGTGATTCCAGTAACTGCAACAAAATAACACCGGTTACACCAGGTTTACTTTGAGCTTTTTCATACAGATTACGGAATTGATTTTCCAAAACACCATAAGTATATTTGGCTTTTTGTTTTTCGCGCAACTGAATGCCATATTCCGACGTTTTTTTACGACGTCCCTGACCATGTTGTCCCGGAGGATAGTTCTTTTTCGATAACACTTTGTCAGGTCCGAAAATAGCTTCACCAAATTTGCGGGCAATTCTTGATTTTGGTCCGATATATCTTGCCATTTTATTCTTTTATTTTTAATTATTATTAAAGATTCGTGTTCTCCGGTTTTACATTGATACAGCCGCGACTGCTGAGAGGTTTTAGTTCTGCAATCCAAATCAGTGTGTGAACCTGATAATCACGGATTAGTTAATTTTCATTTCCCGACAGTTTTCGGGATAAATTATCAAATTATACTCTTCTGCGTTTTGGAGGACGACAACCGTTGTGCGGAAGTGGTGTAACATCTATAATCTCAGTTACTTCAATTCCTGCACCATGAATGGTACGAATTGCAGACTCACGACCATTACCCGGTCCTTTTACATAGGCTTTTACTTTACGTAAGCCTAAATCAAATGCAACTTTAGAGCAATCCTGAGCGGCCATTTGAGCTGCATAGGGAGTGTTTTTCTTTGAGCCACGGAATCCCATTTTACCTGCCGATGACCACGAAATTACCTGTCCGTCACCATTGGTAAGTGTTACAATAATGTTATTAAAAGAAGAGTGTACATGTAATTGACCTACACCATCAACTTTAACGATTCTTTTTTTGGCTGCAACTGTTTTCTTTGCCATATTATTTCAATAATTATTTAGCTTTTCTAAAATTCGCTAACAGTTAAACCTTATTTAGTTGCTTTTTTCTTGTTAGCAACTGTTTTCTTTTTACCTTTACGTGTACGAGCGTTATTCTTCGTACTCTGTCCTCTCAACGGGAGGCCGATACGGTGACGTACTCCGCGGTAGCAACCGATGTCCATCAAACGTTTGATGTTCAATTGCACTTCCGAACGAAGATCACCTTCTACTTTGTATCCGGCACCAATGATTTCGCGGATTTTAGCTGCTTGGTCGTCAGTCCAGTCTTTGACTTTAATGTTGATGTCAACACCTGCTTCATCTAAAATCTTTTTTGCATTACTGCGACCTATTCCGTAGATATAAGTCAATCCAACTTCCCCTCTTTTGTTTTGGGGTAAATCTACTCCGACAATTCTTATAGCCATAAACTTAATTTATTTTGCTTATAAAATTTTAATTAACCCTGACGTTGTTTGTACTTGGGGTTTTTTTTGTTAATTACATACAAGCGGCCTTTACGGCGTACGATTTTGCAATCGTCTGTGCGCTTTTTTACTGAAGCTCTTACTTTCATAATGAATGAATTATATGCCCCCCGACCCCCTGAAGGGGGAGTTCGGAAGAATTATTTTTTGTTTTTATTAATATTCAGAATTACTTCGTTTTAACTTTCTGATCCTTTTCCCTTTTCAGGGAATGAGCAGACAGATTTATTTGTACCTGAACGAGATTCTTCCTTTGGATAAATCGTATGGTGACATTTCAACTTTTACTTTGTCGCCGGGCAAAATTTTAATATAATGCATACGCATTTTTCCTGAAATATGCGCAGTGATTACGTGACCGTTTTCTAATTCAACCCGAAACATAGCATTTGATAATGCCTCGATGATTGTCCCGTCCTGTTCAATTGCTGCTTGTTTGGCCATAAAATTATATTGCTTTGTTGCCTAATACTTGTTCTATATATTCAAAACCTGAAAGAATATCCGCTTTTCCGTGTCTGACAGCTATCGAATGCTCAAAATGTGCCGAAGGTTTTCTGTCGAGTGTCCGGGTTGTCCAGCCATCTTTCTCAAAAACCAGATTTCTTGTTCCCAGATTGATCATTGGTTCGATGGCAATAGTCATCCCTGACTTTAACATTACTCCATTTCCTTTTCTTCCGTAATTCGGAACTTCCGGCGATTCGTGTAATTTCCGGCCAACACCGTGACCAATCATTTCACGAACTACAGAATAACCTCTTTCTTCGCAATACACCTGAATTGCATTTCCGATATCACCAATACGTTTACCTTCAACAGCCTGTTCAATTCCCTTAAAAAGTGATTCTTTAGTTGTTTTCAACAAAGAAACAATCTCCGGATCAACTTCGCCCACACAAAAAGTATAAGCTGAATCACCATGGAAACCATTTTTGTAAGCGCCACAATCGACAGAGATAATATCACCTTCCTTTAAAATTACTTTTTCAGAAGGAATTCCGTGAACCACCTGATCGTTGACCGATGTACAAATCGACTTCGGAAAACCGCCATATCCGAGAAAACCCGGGACGGCTCCGTTATCTCTTATAAATTCATCTGCAACCTTGTTCAATTGTTCGGTACTTACACCGGGAGCAATTATTTTAGCTACTTCAGCTAACGTTTTAGCCACTATCTGATTACTGATTCGAAGCAATTCAATCTCTTCATCAGTTTTTAAAAAAATCATTTTTTCGGTTTTTAGTAGGCAGAAGCTCCGCCTGTACGTCCTTTTATTCTACCAGTCTTCATTAATCCGTCATAATGACGCATCAACAAATGACTTTCGATTTGTTGTAAAGTATCCAATACCACACCTACCAGAATCAACAGGGAAGTTCCTCCGAAAAACTGAGCAAATGAATCATTCAGTCCCAACAATTTAGCGAAAGCAGGCATAATTGCTACAATAGCCAAAAAGATGGATCCGGGTAAAGTAATACGCGACATGATTTCGTCGAGGTACTCAGCTGTACGTTTTCCGGGTTTAATACCGGGAATAAAACCATTGTTACGTTTCATTTCTTCTGCCATTTGAGTTGGATTGATAGTGATTGCAGTATAAAAATATGTAAATGCAACAATCAGCAAACCAAAAACAAAGTTATACCAGAACCCGGTATTGTTCATAAATGCACCCACAAAACTGCTTACAGCTTCGGAATGAGCAAAACCGGCAAGTGTAAGTGGAATAAACATGATAGCCTGAGCAAAAATGATAGGCATTACACCGGCTGCATTAATCTTCAGCGGGATATACTGACGTACGCCACCATACTGTTTATTACCAACTACGCGTTTTGCGTATTGTACCGGAATTTTACGTGTACCCTGTACCAGCATGATTGAAGCTCCGATTACGACCAACAGGAAAACTATTTCGAGTAAGAACATAACCAAACCACCACCTGCATCGGTTAACCGGGAAGCAAATTCCTTGATTACAGCTCCGGGGAAACGAGAAATAATACCAACGAGAATGATAAAAGAAATACCGTTACCAATTCCTTTGTCGGTGATACGTTCACCCAACCACATTACAAACATACTACCACCGGCAAGAATAAGTGTCGTCGAGGCTGTAAAGAAAAAACCTGTTGGTAAAGCAGAACCTGCCTGGGCCAACTGAACACTTAAGTTGATTAAATACGATGGACCCTGAAGTAACAGGATTAAAACTGTAAGATAACGGGTGTATTGATTCATTTTACGACGTCCGCTTTCACCTTCGCGTTGCATTTTCTGGAAATAGGGAACTGCAATTGTCAGAAGCTGAATAACGATAGAAGCCGAGATATAAGGCATTATACCTAAGGCAAATACCGATGCATTATGAAAAGCACCACCTGAGAACATATCCAACAATGCTAATAAACCACCACTGGTTTGAGCTTTCAACGCGGTCAACGCGGTTGGGTCAATACCCGGAAGAACGATGAACGAACCGAATCGATAAACTAATACAAGCAGGACAGTTGTAAGAAGTCGGCTTCGAAGGTCTTCGATTTTCCAAATATTTTTAAGTGTCTCTATGAATTTCATGCGATTATAATTTTACTACGGTTCCACCTGCAGCCACGATTGCTTCTTCGGCCGATTTAGAAAATGCATTTGCTTCAACATCAATTTTAGTAGTCAAAGCACCTTTACCCAAAATCTTAACTAAAGCAGTTTTTGAAACGAATCCGGCTTCGCGCAATTCAGTCAAACCTATTTTAGAAAGTTTTGCACTCACAGCCAGAGCATCGAGTGTTTCGATATTGATTGCTTTATACTCTACACGATTTACGTTTTTGAAACCAAATTTAGGCAAACGACGTTGAATAGGCATCTGTCCACCTTCGAAACCAATTTTTTTGGAGTATCCCGAACGTGATTTTTGTCCTTTGTGCCCTTTTGTAGAAGTTCCGCCTAAACCTGAACCGGTACCACGACCAATTCTTTTACGGGTTTGTACAGAGCCTGCTGCAGGGGTTAAATTACTTAAATTCATATCTTTTTATTTAAAGAGTCTAAGAATAATATTATTTTATTACTTCTACCAAGTGTTTCACTTTGTTGACCATACCCAGAATTTGGGGAGTAGCCTCGTGTTCAACTACGGCATTCATTTTTTTCAAACCCAATGCTTCCAAAGTCAATTTTTGAGTTTTCGGAGATTTGATTTTACTACGAACCTGTTTAATTTTTATTGTTGCCATAATTTTTTTTTATTAACCGTTAAACACTGTATCGAGTGACACACCGCGGTTTTGAGCCACAGTATGTGCATCGCGCAGCTCACCTAAAGCTACTATTGTTGCTTTTACGAGGTTGTGTGGATTTGATGAGCCTTTTGATTTAGCCAAAACGTCGGTCACACCTACACTTTCGAGTACGGCACGCATAGCACCACCCGCTTTAACTCCTGTACCCTGCGATGCAGGTTGAATATAAACCTGAGCTCCACCAAATTTAGCAAGCTGTTCGTGAGGAATGGTTCCATTCAGCACAGGCACCCTGATAAGGTTCTTTTTAGCAGCTTCGGTACCTTTTGCGATAGCAGCTGTTACTTCACCTGCTTTTCCAAGTCCCCAACCTACAATTCCATCTTCATTTCCTACCACTACAATAGCCGAAAAACTGAAGGTACGTCCTCCTTTTGTTACTTTGGTAACGCGGTTTACAGCTACTAATCTGTCTTTTAATTCCAGATCGTTGGTCGTTTTTACTTTATTCATATCTGTTGCCTTGCTTTATTAAAATTTAAGACCCGCTTCGCGAGCAGCGTCAGCTAATTGTTTAACTCTTCCGTGGTAAAGGTAACCGTTACGATCGAATACCACTTCTGTAATTCCGGCTTCCTGAGCAACCTTAGCTACCAGAGCGCCTACTTTTGCAGCTTGTTCAATTTTGGTTACTTTATCTTTTAATCCTTTTGATGAGGCCGAAGCTAAAGTCACACCCTGAACATCGTCGATCAATTGGGCATAAATATTTGTATTGCTTCTGAACACTGTCAAACGGGGTTTTTGAGCAGTACCCGACACTTTGTGACGGATATGTGCTTTTATTCTGGTTCTTCTATCTGAATTTTTTGTCATGATTTCACAAGTTTACGTAAATTATTTTTTACCTGCAGATTTACCTGCTTTACGGCGAATAACTTCACCCACAAAACGTACACCTTTTCCTTTGTATGGTTCCGGTTTGCGGAATGAGCGTATTTTTGCGCAAACCTGACCAATCAATTGTTTGTCTGCACTTTCTAAAATAATCAAAGGATTTTGATTACGTTCATTTTTGGTTTCCACTTTAATTTCGGCCGGTAAACCTAAAAATATATTATGAGTATAACCCAAAGCAAGTTCTAAAACCTGACCCTGATTTGAAACGCGGTAACCCACACCAACCAGTTCTAATTTCTTCTGATAACCTTCGGAAACTCCGATGACCATATTTTGAATCAGCGAACGATATAATCCATGCATCGAACGGTTTGCTTTTTCATCATCCGGACGGCTTACGATACATGCATTTCCTTCAACCGATACTGTAATATTAGGGTTGATATCCTGGGTTAATGTACCTTTTGGTCCTTTAACGGTTACTACGTTATTTACGGCATTTACTGTAACACCGGCAGGAATGTTAATGGGTAATTTTCCTATTCTTGACATTTTTCTTTCCTCCTTCTATTAATAAATGTAACAAATAACTTCACCACCGATATTCATATCAGCAGCTTCCTTGTTGGTCATAACACCTTTCGAAGTAGAAAGAATAGCTATACCCAAACCGTTCAATACACGTGGCATTTCTTTGTGACCCACATATTGACGAAGTCCGGGGGTTGAAACGCGAATCAATTTTTTAATTGAATTCACTTTGTTGACCGGATCATATTTCAGGGCTATTTTGATAGTTCCCTGAGGTCCGTCTTCAACAAATATGTAATTAAGAATGTAACCCTTTTCGAGCAGGATACGGGTTATTTCTTTTTTTAAGTTCGATGCAGGAACTTCCACTACACGGTGATTAGCCTTGATAGCGTTCCGCAATCGGGTTAAATAATCTGCGATTGGATCTGTCATATTAATTGTTTTTTAAATTGATCCCGGCTGCCGGGACAATATTTAATGTGCCTCCTCAACCCCCCACAGGGGGAATTTAAGAAGCGGTTAATTCATTTAATTAGTAAACACACTAATTCCCCCTGTGGGGGTTAGGGGGCTTACCAGCTTGCTTTTTTAACTCCCGGGATTAAGCCTTTAGAAGCCATTTCGCGGAACTGGATACGTGAAATACCAAATTGACGCATATATCCTTTCGGACGACCGGTAATTTTACAACGGTTGTGCACACGGATAGGCGATGAGTTTCTTGGTAAAGCCTGAAGACCATCGTAATTTCCTTCAGCAATCAGACTTTCACGTTTTGCAGCGAATTTTGCAACCAGTTTGGCTCTTTTAACCTCACGGGCTTTCATTGATTCTTTTGCCATTGTATCTTTAGTTAGTTTTTCTTAAATGGTAATCCAAATTCTTTCAACAAAGCAAAGCCTTCTTCATCAGTAGCTGCTGTGGTTACAAAAGTAATATTCATACCAAGCATACGTGAGATAGCATCAATGTTGATTTCGGGGAAGATAATCTGTTCGGTGATACCTAATGTATAGTTACCCCGACCATCCAGTTTATTTTCAATACCCTTGAAGTCACGAACGCGTGGTAATGCAACACGAATAAGTCTTTCCAGAAATTCGTACATACGATCTCCGCGTAATGTAACGCGTACACCAACAGGCATTTTCTTACGAAGTTTGAAATTCGAAATATCTTTCTTGGATATTGTTGCAACTGCTTTCTGACCGGTGATAGTTGTCATTTCATTGATTGCCACTTCGATAATTTTTTTATCGGCAACGGCTATACCCAATCCCTGATTCAGAACAATTTTTTCGAGTTTCGGAGCCTGCATTATAGAGCTGTAACCAAACTCTTTCATTAAGATAGGAACGATACGTTCCTTGTAATCTTGTTTTAAACTTGCTGTGTTCATCCTTAAATTTCTCCTCCTGATTTTTTAGAAATACGCACCAACTTACCATCAGCATTCAATTTACGTCCTACTCTGACGGGTTTACCGTTTTCAACAGGATTAAGATTGGAAATGTGAATAGCTGCTTCTTGTTTTAAGATGCCACCTTGAGGACTCTTTGCGTTAGGTTTGGTGCTCTTTGACACCATATTAACACCTTCTACGATAGCGCGTTGTTCTTTCACAAGTACCTGAAGCACGCGGCCGGTCTTGCCTTTGTCAACACCAGCATTAACGTAAACGGTATCACCTTTTTTGATATGTAATTTGCTCATCACTAATTTATTTTTCGAAGATTAAAGCACTTCAGGTGCAAGTGATATGATTTTCATATTTGTAGCACGCAATTCACGGGCTACCGGACCGAAGATACGGCTTCCACGGATTTCACCTGCATTATTTAACAATACACAGGCATTGTCGTCGAATCGGATGTAAGATCCATCTGCACGACGAACTTCCTTTTTGGTACGTACTATCACCGCTTTTGAAACGATACCTTTTTTGATGTCAGCCGAAGGGATAACACTCTTCACTGCTACCACAATGATATCGCCGAGTGTGGCGTAACGTTTGCTGGTACCTCCCAATACACGAATACACAGAGCTTCTTTTGCTCCGCTGTTATCCGCTACTACGAGTCTTGATTCTTGTTGTATCATAATTTACTTAACTCTTTCGATAATTTCAGTTAATCTCCATCTTTTTAATTTACTCAGCGGACGGGTTTCCATGATGCGAACTGTATCACCAATGTTACATTCGTTCTTTTCGTCATGGGCATGGTATTTTTTTGTCTTATTTACGAATTTTCCGTAAATAGGGTGTTTTTCTTTCCATTTTACAGCCACTGTGATGGTTTTGTCCATCTTGTTGCTGAAAACGACACCCGTTCTTTCTTTTCTTAAATTTCTTGTTTCCATCAGGATCTAAATTTTATTGATTAATTTCCCGCTGACGCAACACTGTTGCAAGACGTGCTAATGTACGGCGTACCACTTTAATTTGCAACGGATTGTCGAGTGGAGAAATGGCATGATTCAGTTTCAAACGAACCAAGTGCTCTTTTTCCACATCTATGCGTTCCTGAATCTCTTTTGTGCTTAATTCTTTAATTTCTCTTGTTTTCATTTTCCTTACAAGTTTTGAGAGGTATAATCATAATCCCGTCTTACCACGAATTTAGTAGTAACGGGAAGTTTCTGGGCTGCCAGACGCAATGCTTCTTTTGCGATTTCGAACGACACACCTTCAACTTCGAACAACATGCGACCCGGAGTTACCGGTGCAACAAATCCTTCCGGAGCTCCCTTACCTTTACCCATACGCACTTCGGCCGGTTTCTTGGTAATTGGTTTATCCGGGAATACGCGAATCCAGATTTGTCCCTGACGTTGCATATAGCGGGTCACTGCAATACGGGCGGCTTCAATTTGGCGACCTGTTAACCATTTGGATTCTAAAGATTTAATTCCAAAAGAACCGAACGCTAATTGATTACCTCTTTGGGCATTTCCTTTCATGCGCCCTTTTTGCTGTCTCCTGAACTTTGTTTTTTTAGGTTGTAACATAATTTCCTTAAATCAAATTCATTAATAACAGTTAATTTTTTCTCTTTTTAAATCCGCCTTTACCTCCACGGTCATTGCGATCTTTACGATCTCCACGATCGTTGTTGTAACGATCACCACCGCGCGATACTTCTTTGGTAGCAGTAAAGTTTGGAGCAAGGTCTTTTTTTCCGTAGATTTCACCGCGGCAAATCCATACTTTGATACCGATGATACCTACTTTGGTCAATGCTTCTGCATGAGCATAATCGATATCGGCTCTGAAGGTATGAAGCGGAGTACGTCCTTCTTTATACATTTCCGAGCGGGCCATTTCGGCTCCGTTCAGACGACCTGAACACTGGATTTTGATACCTTCGGCACCCATACGCATGGTAGAGGCGATAGCCATTTTTGTTGCACGGCGGTAAGCAATTTTACCTTCCACCTGACGTGCCACATTGTTGGCTACTATTACTGCATCCAACTCCGGACGTTTAATTTCGAAGATATTGATTTGAATGTCCTTGTCGGTTACTTTCTTCAATTCTTCTTTCAGTTTGTCAACTTCCTGTCCACCTTTTCCGATAATGATACCGGGACGGGCAGTACATACAGTTATTGTTACCAGTTTCAACGTACGTTCGATAACGATACGGGATACGCTTGCTTTTGCCAAACGGGCATTCAGGTATTTTCTGATTTTGCTGTCTTCAAGTATGGTATCACCATAATTGTTGCCACCGTACCAGTTTGAATCCCATCCACGGATAATTCCTAAGCGGTTACTTATCGGATTAATTTTTTGTCCCATCGAGCAATTAATTTTCGTTATCGTTAGTATTCTTGGTATCTACAAATATAGTAACGTGGTTCGAGCGTTTGCGAATGCGGTATCCGCGGCCCTGAGGTGCGGTACGCAGACGTTTGAGCATTGTAGCTGAATCCACGGCTATGTTACTTACATATAAATTAGCGTTGTCAGCTTTTTGAGCTGTTTTGGTTTCCCAGTTGGCAACCGCTGATTTCAGTAATTTTTCTAATTTTCCGGAAGCTTCCTTGGATGAAAACTTAAGGACACTTAACGCTTTATTTACTTCCATGCCGCGTATCATATCGGCCACAAGGCGCATCTTACGGGGAGAAGTAGGAACGTTGTTAAGCTTGGCAAAATAAAGAGATTTGTTGGCCTCTTTTCTGGCGTCGGCTGATATTTTTTTTCTTGCACCCATTTTCTTGAAATGTTTATTTTTTCTGTTTTAAAATTTCAATGGATTATTTTTTCTTACCACCATGACCGCGGAAGTTACGAGTAGGTGAAAATTCACCCAACTTGTGTCCTACCATATTTTCGGTTACATATACAGGTATAAACTTGTTTCCATTGTGAACTGCAATTGTATGACCTACAAAATCAGGCGAAATCATTGAAGCACGTGCCCATGTTTTAATAACGGTCTTTTTTCCGCTTTCATTCATGGCTAAAACCTTTGTTTCAAGTTTCAGGTTAATGTATGGTCCTTTTTTTAATGAACGGCTCATATTATTTACTTAATTTTTTCGATTATTTTTTCTTTCTTTCAATAATATATTGACTCGACTGTTTCTTTGGAGCACGTGTTTTGTACCCTTTAGCTAACAAGCCTTTGCGAGAACGCGGGTGTCCACCTGAAGCACGGCCTTCTCCACCACCCATGGGGTGATCAACCGGGTTCATAGCTACACCACGTACGCGAGGACGACGTCCAAGCCAGCGTGAGCGACCTGCTTTTCCTGATCTTTCGAGCGCATGGTCAGAGTTCCCTACAGTTCCAATAGTAGCTTTACAAGTTGCAAGCACTTTACGAATTTCACCCGAAGGCAGTTTGATAATTGCATATTTATCTTCGCGTGAAGTTAATTGTGCAAAAGTTCCTGCCGAACGTACCATCGCGGCACCCTGACCCGGACGTAATTCAATGTTATGAATTATCGTTCCCAGCGGAATGTTTTGTAAAGGCAATGAATTACCTACTTCAGGAGCAGCTTTGTCTCCCGAAAGTATCACCTGACCTACCTGCAATCCGTTTGGTGCAAGAATGTATCTTTTTTCCCCATCGGCGTAAAACAGCAATGCGATACGAGCCGAACGGTTCGGATCATATTCGATTGTCTTTACTGTCGCGGGAACACCATCTTTGTTGCGTTTAAAGTCAATTACTCTATATTTCTTCTTGTGACCGCCACCAATGTAGCGCATGGTCATTTTACCATCATGGTTACGACCACCGGATTTAGCTCCGCCTGTTACAAGAGATTTTTCTGGTACATCCGTAGTAATTGTGTCGAATGTGCCAATAATCTTGTGTCTCTGCCCCGGTGTTGTGGGCATTAATTTACGTACAGCCATTTATATTTAATTTACTATTTATCTATTTACAATTTACTTTTTTGCATTTACCATTACCTGTTAAGGAAATGGTAAATGTCAAAATTGTATTTGCTTAGATGTTGCTATAAAAATCGATTTGTTCTCCTTCTTTTACTGTAACGATGGCTTTTTTGTATCCCGATGATTTGCCGTTAACCACACCGCTTTTTGTAAAACGGTTTTTCTTTTTCGGCGCTACAATCAGGGTATTTACATCAGTTACAGTTACATTATACATCGCTTCGACTGCTTGTTTAATTTCAATCTTATTTGCGTCTTTTTGAACTTTAAAGCCATAGCGGTTTAGTTTTTCGCCCAGCTTAGTCATCTTTTCTGTAACGACTGGTTTTACTATAATTCCCATTTCTGTTCTCCTTATGCTTTAAATATTTGTTCAATAGCGGCAACCGAATCTTCGGTTAATACAAGCGATTTTGAATTAAGCACTATGTAAGTATTTAATTCAGAAACCGTTACGACATTTACCTTTGGTAAATTACGAGCCGACAAATATACGTTTTTATTTGCATTTGCTAAAATAATTAACGGTTTTTTATCTGCTACATTTAAACTTTTTGTCAAAGCTACGATTTCCTTCGTTTTCGGAGCATCAAATTGCAGGTTTTCAACCACTGTAATCAGCTGGTTAGCTGCTTTGTAAGACAATGCCGATTTACGTGCAAGTTGTTTTACTTTTTTATTTAATTTGAAGCTGTAATCGCGTGGAGTCGGACCGAACATACGTCCTCCACCTACACGAACACCTGATTTGATATCGCCCGGACGAGCTCCGCCTCCGCCTTTCTGACGTCCTAACTTACGGGTACTTCCGGCCATTTGACTTCTGCCTTTTGACGAATGTGTTCCCTGACGTTGATTGGCCAGATATTGTTTCACATCTAAATAAATAGCATGGTCATTTGGCTCAATAGCGAAGACTGCATCATTCAGTGCTACAGTTCTGCCTGTATCTTCTCCTTTTATATTAACTACTTTCAGTTCCATGATTATTTATTGATGATTACGATTGAACCTTTAGCTCCCGGCACTGATCCTTTGATTAAAACCAAATTATGTTCCGGAATAACTTTTAAAATTTGCAGGTTTTGAATAGTTACCTGATCACCTCCTGTACGTCCTGCCATACGCATACCTTTGAATACGCGTGATGGATAAGATGAAGCACCTAATGAACCGGGTGCACGTAAACGATTGTGCTGTCCGTGAGTGGCCTGACCAACCCCACCAAATCCATGACGTTTTACAACGCCCTGAAATCCTTTACCTTTTGAAGTTCCGACTACATCGACAAATGTATCAGCTTCAAACATTTCACAGGTGATTGCATCACCTAATTTGAATTCAGTTTCAAATCCTTTGAACTCAACCAAGTGTCTCTGAGGTGCTACTCCTGCAGCTTTGAATCTTCCGGCTTCTGCTTTGTTGGTGTGTTTTTCAGTTTTAGTCTGAAAACCTACCTGAACGGCTGCATAACCATCGGTTTCAACTGTTTTGATTTGAGTAACAACGCAAGGACCTGCTTCGATAACAGTGCACGGTACATTTTTACCGTCGGCACTGAAAACGGATGTCATTCCGATTTTTTTTCCTAATAATCCTGGCATTTCAATTGTTGTTTAAAAGCCTCCTGAATCCCCCACAGGGGGACCTGAAGACCATCTTTATTTTAAAAACTTTATTATTTAGCATCCCAAAGTCCCCCTGTGGGGGATTCAGGGGGCTTTATACTTTGATTTCTACTTCTACTCCACTCGGCAATTCAAGTTTCATCAACGCATCAACAGTTTTGGCTGTTGAGCTGTAAATGTCAATCAAACGTTTATATGAACAAAGTTCAAATTGTTCACGCGATTTTTTGTTGACGAATGTCGAACGGTTCACTGTAAAAATACGTTTGTGTGTCGGAAGCGGAATTGGACCGCTTACAACTGCACCGGTAGCTTTTACTGTTTTTACGATTTTTTCTGCTGATTTATCAACCAGATTGTGATCGTAAGATTTTAATTTGATACGAATTTTTTGACTCATAATGTTTAAGCCCCGTCAATCCCCCACAGGAGGATTTTCAGCAAGCAATTTTTAAATTGTTATTATACTTATTTTCTATTTTGTCTTCTGATTAAGAGTCATTCACTAATCAGAAATAAATTATTTTTCAGCTCCTAAAGTCCCCCTGCGGGGGATTGAGGGGGCTTACAAAAGTTCTACTTTCCCTTTGAACTCGGCAACTACTTCTTTAGCAATCGAAGCTGATACTTCGGCATAATGATCGAATTCCATTGTAGAAGTTGCACGGCCTGATGTAATGGTACGTAATGCTGTAACATAACCGAAGGTTTCTGCCAACGGTACTTTTGCTTTTACAATTCTTGCACCGGTACGGCTTGATTCCATTCCTTCTACCTGTCCACGACGTTTGTTCAGGTCACCGATTACATCACCCATACTTTCTTCGGGAGTAACCACTTCCATTTTCATGATAGGTTCCAGAAGAATAGGTTTAGCTTTCGAGCAGGCTTCTTTATATGCCATCTGAGCACAAATTTCGAACGACAACTGATCCGAGTCAACTGCATGGAACGAACCGTCGAGCACTGTCACTTTAAGTTTGTCGAGCGGGAATCCGGCCAACACACCATTTTTCATGGCAGTAGCGAAACCTTTCTGAATGGCAGGAATATATTCTTTAGGGATATTACCACCCTTAACCACATCAACAAACTGCAATGTTCCTTCGAAATCTTTGTCAGCAGGTTCAACGCGAACAATAATGTCGGCGAATTTACCGCGACCACCGGATTGTTTTTTGTACACTTCACGAATTTCAACTGCTTTGGAAATTGCTTCTTTGTACGACACCTGAGGACGTCCCTGATTACATTCAACTTTGAATTCACGTTTCAGACGGTCGATAATGATTTCGAGGTGAAGTTCACCCATACCACTGATAATAGTCTGTCCTGATTGTTCCTGTGTATGAACGGTAAATGTTGGATCTTCCTCAGCCAGTTTAGCCAATCCCATTCCTAATTTATCGAGGTCTTTCTGAGTCTTGGGCTCAATAGAGATACCGATTACAGGTTCAGGGAAATCCATCGATTCGAGAGTAATCGGATGTGCTTCGTCGCACAGTGTATCACCTGTACGGATATCCTTGAAACCAACTCCGGCACCAATATCACCAGCAGAGATTAACTCAACCGGATTTTGTTTATTGGAATGCATCTGGAAAATACGTGAGATACGCTCTTTCTTTTCGGAACGGGTGTTGTATACATACGATCCGGCAGGAAGCTGACCTGAATAGACACGGAAGAAGCAAAGACGACCTACATAAGGATCGGTTGCAATCTTAAATGCCAGAGCACACAACGGTTCTTTAGCATCGGGGTGACGTACAACGTCTTTATCCTGAAAACGGGGATCTTTACCTACAATTTCGGGAGTATCGAGCGGACTTGGCAAATAGGCACAAACAGCATCGAGCATGGTCTGTACACCTTTGTTTTTGAATGCCGAACCACAAATCATCGGATTGATTTCCATTGAAAGTGTGGCTTTACGGATAGCTACCTTGATTTCATCAATCGTAATTTTCGAAGGATCATCAAAGTATTTTTCCATCAGAACATCATCATACTCAGCAATTACTTCGAGCATTTTGTCTCTCCATTCTTCAGCTTCCGCTTTCAGATCGGCAGGAATTTCTTCAACAGAGTATTCGGCACCCATGGTTTCGTCGTGCCAGAATATTGCCTTCATTTGCACAAGGTCAATTACCCCCTTGAATTTTTCTTCGGCACCGATAGGAATCTGAATCGGACAGGGTTTAGCACCCAGTACATCCTTTACCTGACGAACCACTTCATAAAAATCCGCACCCGAACGGTCCATTTTATTAACAAAACCGATACGTGGCACATTATATTTGTCGGCCTGACGCCATACTGTTTCCGATTGAGGTTCAACACCACCAACCGCACAGAAAGTAGCAACTGCACCATCAAGGATACGCAACGAACGCTCTACCTCAACGGTAAAGTCAACGTGTCCCGGAGTGTCAATCAGATTGATTTTATATTTATCACCCTGATATTCCCACGATGTAGTGGTTGCAGCCGAAGTAATGGTAATACCACGCTCCTGCTCCTGCTCCATCCAGTCCATAGTTGCAGCACCATCGTGCACCTCACCGATTTTGTGAGTCAAACCGGTATAAAACAGGATACGTTCAGACGTAGTTGTTTTTCCGGCATCAATGTGCGCCATGATACCAATATTTCTGTTATAACTTAAATCTCCTTTAGCCATTTTAATTCTCTAATACCTTCGACTCCTGTTCCCTGAAAGGAAATTAGCAAGTCAGGTTTTAATTTTTTTCTTGTTTTTATTAATATCTTTGATTTATAACTCTTTTATCCCGTAAAACGGGAATCCGGGGTTTAGAATCTGAAATGTGCAAAAGCACGGTTAGCTTCAGCCATACGGTGCATATCTTCCTTGCGTTTGAAAGCACCACCCTGGTTATTGAAGGCGTCAACGATTTCGGCAGCCAGTTTATCGGCCATCGAACGTCCCCCGCGTTTACGCGAGTATAATATAAGATTCTTCATTGAAATTGATTCCTTGCGGTCAGCACGGATTTCGGTAGGCACCTGGAATGTAGCACCACCCACACGACGAGATTTAACTTCGACTAAAGGGGTAATATTTTCGAGCGCTTTTTTCCAGATATCGAGAGGAGTTTTTTCTTCATTCGGAAGTTTGTTTTTCACAACTTCTAAAGATGAATAGAAAATGTCGAAGGCAGTTGATTTTTTGCCATCATACATTAAGTGGTTTACAAATTTTGTAACCATCGACTCATTGAAAACAGGATCCGGAAGGATCATCCGTTTTTTTGGTTTCGATTTTCTCATTTTTTAATAAAATTTCCGTTTTTGTTTTTTGGTTGCTTTTAGTCTTACTTCAACGATTCCTCCGAATCATTTACTCAACCTGTCATCTGCTACCTTTAAAACTCAAACAAGTGTTTAAACTTGAATTTGTTAGCTTTGTTTTTTTTGAAGATCAAAAATCATTTAAAATCCTTTTGAGGGGATTTTCCGACTTTTATTTTTTCCCGCCTTTAGCTGGTGCACCTTTTACTGCTTGTCCCGGTTTAGGGCGTTTAGCTCCGTATTTCGAGCGGCGTTGTGTACGTCCGTTAACTCCTGCTGTGTCGAGTGTTCCGCGAACCACGTGATAACGTACCCCGGGAAGATCTTTTACACGTCCACCACGTACCATTACGATCGAGTGTTCCTGTAAGTTGTGTCCTTCGCCCGGAATATAGGCATTCACTTCTTTTTGGTTAGTCAAACGTACACGGGCAACTTTACGCATAGCCGAGTTCGGTTTTTTAGGAGTGGTAGTGTACACACGAACACAAACACCACGACGCTGCGGACATGAATCCAATGCGGGCGACTTGCTTTTGTCGATGAGTTCTGCTCTTCCTTTTCTAACTAATTGTTGAATTGTAGGCATTTTACTTTGTTTTTTATAACTTTAATTACTTAATTTTCTGTCATGATGGTTTTTATCCAAAATGGGTTGCAAAGGTACGAATAATTTTTAAATATGCAATACGGCCTGATTAAATATTTTTTTACTCTTCAGCTCGACTAAAAAAACACTTACTAAAATGCTGTAATTATGAATGTTACAAATAAATATAAACGCAAAATCACTCACTGTGTTCAGGTATCAGCAACGAGCGGTTGACAGTAGTTTTGTTAAAACCGGACAATTGATGTTTTGATTTTCTTTCGCTTAAAAACAGCCGGAGTAGTTCAGGCTAATCATAACGAATGATTTTGGCCGGATCTATCTTTGTTATCAGATAGGAAGGACCTATCATCATCAGAATGGAGGCGGTAAATGTACCTGCATTCAGCAGCAGGATATAAAACCAGTTGAAAACAACCGGAACAGTAGAGACATAATAAGCTTCTGGATCGAGAGGCACTATTCCTGTATAATATTGAATCATACACAGTGTAAGCCCGATGACATTTCCCCACAACATGCCTTTTCCCACCAGAAAGAACGAATGATAAAGAAATATCTTTCTTACCGACCAGTTGGTGGCACCTACTGATTTCAGAATACCTATCATGTTGGTTCGTTCGAGTATCAGAATGAGTAATCCTGAAATCATATTAAACCCGGCTACGGCAAGCATCAGAAAAAGGATTACCCATACATTCATATCGAGCAAATCGAGCCAGCCGAATATCTGCGGGTTCAGTTGCCTGATGGTTTGAACAAAATAACGATCGTGATTGTCGGTCTGATATTGTGATGTGATTTCGTGTATCTTATCATTTACCGTTTCAAGCTGGTCAAAATCACGAATTAAAATTTCTATGCCGCCATACTGATCTGCATTCCAGTCGTTGAGATTTTGAACCTGACGTAAATCGGCGAGTATAAACAGTTTATCGTATTCAACGAAATTGGTGGAGTAGATTCCTGCAATAATAAACTTACGCGCTCTGACCTGATTCTGGATAAAATAAGTAAAAAAACTGTCGCCCGGTTTCAAATGTAGCAAATCCGACAGGTATTTTGAAATAAATACTTTATTTTCAATTTTATGGGGTGAGAAATGGAGAATATCTCCCTGAATCAGATTTTGCCGGAAAAAATTCCAGTCGAAATCATTGCTGACACCTTTGAGTACTATTCCCTGAAATTCAGTTTTAGTTTTGATAATTCCCGGCTTGGTTGCAAACGGCTGTACATGCGATACACCATCGACTGACCTTATTTTCGTTATCATCGACTTATCGACAATAACCGGGTTCATTTCATAAGTATTGTTACTGTCGTAATTCGTCACCTGAATATGACCACCAAATCCAATGGTTTTATTTCGTATCTCCTGCTTAAACCCGATAACCACAGCTACCGAAATAATCATTACCGCAAGCCCGATGGCAATGGCAATGGTGGCAATACGAACAGCAGGACGGGAAATATTTTTCCTGCCCTGTTGAAAATGAATGCGTTTGGCAATAAAAAACTCTATATTCAAATCAGTAAAGTTTGATGAGCCGACTGTCGGTGGGTTGCCGGGAACCTACCGGATAATTTTATTTCAATGTACGTCCGGGATACACTTCCAGCGCTTTTTGAAGTACCAGCAATGCTTTTTTCAGATCTTCCTTATCGAGCACATAAGCTATTCGTACCTCGTCCTTTCCGAATCCATCGATGGTATAAAAACCGGAGGCCGGAGCCATCATCACGGTTTGACCTTCATGTTCGAAATCAGAGAGCAGCCATGCACAAAATTTATCTGCATCATCGATGGGCAGACGAGCAACAGTATAAAATGCCCCCATTGGAATGGGAGAATAAACTCCCGGAATACGATTCAGTCCGTCGATAAGGAATTTACGCCGCTCCACATATTCGTTGTACATTTCGAGCATATATTCGGGCGGTGTGCTCATGGCAGCTTCGGAGGCAATCTGACCTAAAAGGGGTGGGCTCAGGCGAGCCTGACAAAACTTTATCACATTTCGGCGTACTTCCTTGTTTTTGGTAACAATGGCACCGACACGTACTCCGGTCATGCTGTAGCGCTTCGAAACCGAATCGATTAACACCACATTTTCCTCAATCCCGTCCAAATGGAAGGCCGATATATAAGGCGCTCCTGTATAGCAGAATTCGCGATAAACTTCGTCGGAGAACAAATACAGGTCATATTTTTTTACAAGATCTCGAATTTTATTCATTTCGGCGCGGGTATACAGATAGCCGGTCGGGTTATTAGGATTACAAATCAGTATACCTTTGGTTCGTGAAGTAATCAGTTCCTCGAATTTTTCGATGTGAGGCAAAGCGAAACCTTCTTCAATACTCGACACAACAGGTTTAACCACAGCCCCCGCCGCAATTGCAAAAGCCGTATAATTGGCATAAGCCGGTTCGGGCACGATAATTTCGTCGCCGGGATCGAGACAACTCATGAATGCAAAATTCACAGCTTCGGAGCCTCCGGTTGTGACAATAATATCTTCTTCGGTAACGTCAATATTAAAGGTATGATAGTAAGCAGCCAGTTTTGATTTCAGGCTTCTTATACCGTCGCTCGGGCTGTATTCAAGCACTGTCCGGTCAATATTCCGTATCGCGTCAAGCGCCACCTGAGGAGTTTTCAAATCGGGTTGCCCGATATTTAAATGATAAACCCTGATTCCGCGTGCCTTTGCTTTATCCGAAAGTGGCACTAATTTACGAATAGGTGATTCGGGCATCGATTGCCCCCGTTGTGAGGTGTGTGGCATACTGTTTTCTCAAAATCGGTAACTGTTCCTGTTTTATTTTGTCACTGAAAGCTTTGAAATAATTTCAAATTGCTGTGCAAAAGTAGTGAAATAAAACCGAATCTTAAAAAAAGAACCAATAACTTTGGGAGAAGAAATAAAAATTGAATAAAAAGTAATAAGGATGAAAAATTAAATATCTTTAAAACATATTGAATGTTTTTCTTCGTGCTCTTTTATTCAATGGTTTATTATAAAATCATATAATATATTCTAAAACAACATTTTATAGCATTAATTAATCTTTACTGGAATATTTATTTTTACAAAATTAAACACAAAGACCCGAAGTTAATAATTTTAATTATTTATGCAAATCAGGAGTTGAATTGCTTTTCGCTGGCTGTTTCAGGCTTATTTGAATCTTTTTCCGATAGTAAGATGTCAGGGCTACGCACCTCATATTCATCTGCTTATTCAAATTTATAAAGATATTGCAGCTACGCTTCTTAAAACAATATAATTCAGGGGCGTAGCCCTAACATCATGGCAGAATATAATTTCAAACCTGAATTTGAGGGGTTTAACCCTGACATCTTATTCATTTAAACCGGAACTAAAAACAATTTCAACCCCTGATTCGCATTATATACTAATAATCAAAATGACTTTTTATTACGTACCTTTGGAATTAAAATATGAAAGCAAATTGTGTCTTCGTTACTTCGTGTTTAATTTCTTAATTGATTATCCGTATGATTTTTTAACATTTTGATATCAGTTTTAAAATACAATGAAAGACATTTTTATAATCATGCAGAACCATTGATTGAATGACAAAAATTTAATTTTTGTTGTTATAAATCGACTATTGATATTATTTTTTGATTACTTTAGTAGTACTTTTACAAGTGGCTAATCAAAAGAAAAAATCGAATAAATTTCATAATGGCTGTTTTATTACATATAATGAACCTTTTATTGTATTTCTGAAATTTTATTATATCTAATTTTGTCATAAAATTAAAAAAAAGATAAAATATGAAACAGTTAAAAAAGGTATTATTAATTATTTTCTTATGTTATGCTTCCTTAGCTAATACTTATTCTCAAGATCCCGATGTTCGTATCTCATGGGATTATAACACTTATTGGGAACAAACTTCTGTTAATGTTAAAAACAAATCATATACCGAAACTGAATGTTTCTATCCACGTATAAAAAAACTAAAGGATGGGTCTTTATTGATGGTATTCATGAATAATCGGGTTGGATTTGATATTTTCACACGTAAAAGTATTGATAATGGCTTATCATGGGGAGATGCAACGATGGTGAGACAACGATTTGCAGCACCATCACCGGGCATACCAAATGATGTTATGATTTTTTCAACGCCCGATTTTATTGAATTAAACAATGGAAAAATTTTGTTGGCTTACCAGTGGCGATTTCAGAAAGGATATAACGATTCAACATATACAAATCAGAATTGCGGAATTGAGGTAATGATGAGTGAAGACGGTGGACTAACTTTTTCAAATCCAAGAATTGTGTATTATGGCAGATGTTGGGAACCATATTTACTGCAATTGCCAACCGGAGAATTACAAATGTACATCACAGACAGTAATGAGTTTGCAGTAGACAAAAAACAATCGGGAAGTTATTCACTTCGTTCTCTGGCATGTACGGCTTTAATACGATCGTTTGACAATGGAAAAACGTGGCAAAACAAAAATGTTGTAAATTTTGAGGATGGAGAATGTATCACACGAACCATTAATGAGAAAGGGAAGTTTGATGGTATGCCTTCAGCAAAGCTTCTTCAGGACAATAATGGAATGGTTATGGCAATAGAAACATGGAGTTCAACTTACCAGTTTGATCAGAGTCCTTACATCATCTATTCACCAAACAATGAAAACTGGAGATATAAGAATGATTTGATACGTAGGGAAGGAGGCCCTGAAAATGTACGCAAAAAACAGCTTAATAAGGATTTCAGAGGATTTGGTCCATATTTGGAAATACTTCCGGGTGGAGAAATTTTAGTACAATCCAATGGCATTTATAAAGGTCAACAGGGAATGTGGGTATTTATCGGAGATAAAAAAGCTGAAGAATTTTCCTTTGCATCTTCGCCTTTTGTGGGTTACTGGGGCTCTATAGCATACATTGGCAACAACGAGGTTATAAGCGCAGGAACTTTCGCCTACAATCAAAATGAAAAAGAAAAAAATGGCATCAAAGTAATTAAAGGAAAACTTAATTATTCAAAAAGCATAAAAGAGGGTATCACTAAGAGCTCTTCTATAGATTCATTCGACAAAAAGAATAACAATTACTGGTTTATAGGTCATGAAACAAGTTCATCAGCATATCTTGATTTTGGGTATACACTGAATTCATTTGATTTTACGACCTGTTTATTTGACAAAAATCTTATTGCATTTACCCCCGACAACTCTGATGCTTTAGAATTTTTACTCTACAGAGCCAATCAGAGAACAGGTAAAAACCAGCTCTATCGGTTTGAGATGAATGCAAATGGAGTATTTACATTGCAGTCGGAAAAAGCCAACTCATGGATGCCTCAGAATGTAAAAGACGTAAAGATTATTGATTTTATCCGAAAGGGAACGATAAATAATTCAAAAGATGAAGATCTGGGATTTTCGGCAAAAGTTTCTGTTCCGTGGCTATTGATTGGCGGTTACCCCGACAAAGATGAAAAATTTAAAATTCACATGCGCCACAGATACAAAGATGTTAACAAAGAATATCCTTTTGCGACTGTGGAATCGATTCAGGGAGAAAATTCGGATAATCCCGAAACATGGTTATCAGTCTCATTTGAGTAATGATTCAATTATTATATTATGAAATATTTCAAATATGTTTTTTGTGTACTGATCGTTTTAAACCTTTCATGCTTTTTTTCCGAATCAAAAGAAGTAAATGTCCGGATATCATGGGATAAAAACTCGTATCATGAGCTGAGAGAATATAAAATTTCAGGAACAAGTTCGTACCTGAAAACAGCATATTATCCCCGAATTAAACGTTTGGGCGACGGTTCGTTGCTGATGGTATTTATGAACGGACAGTTAGGGAACAACATCTACACACGAAAAAGTATTGATGACGGAAAGACATGGAGCGATGCTATTGTGGTTCGAAAACAATCGAAAGAAACTTCACCCACACTTGCAAGCGATAATGTATTGTATGCTTGCCCCGATTTTATAGATTTGGGAAGTGGCGAAATTCTGCTTGCTTATCAATGGAGATATTCAAATGCATATGGCAGTGCTGAATTTACTAATGTAAGTTGTGGCATTGAAATTATGAGAAGTCTCGACTATGGTCAGACATGGCAAACACCACGTAAAATATATAAAGGACGATGTTGGGAACCATCATTCATTATGTTACCGTCGGGCGAGTTGCAATTAATTTACACTGATAGTCATGATGTGAACGCCGACGTAAAATCGCAACCCTGTGTAAGTTTGCTTCGTTCATTTGATAGAGGGGAAACCTGGCAGGGGAAAGCATTATGTTCATATCAGGACGCCGAATTGTTATCACGTATAGTTGATGCAAACGGAACTTATGACGGAATGCCTGTTGGCAAAGCTTTACTCAACGACAATGGAATTGTTTACGCTTGTGAAAGTTATGGATATTCACAATCGCCATGGATTATTTATTCTTCGATTGGTAACAATTGGGTTTACGACGATGTATATTTTGGAACTGGTGGCCCGGATTCCAATCGCCGCTGGTTGGTTGATCCCGATTTCAAGGGAGCAGCACCATATCTGGAAGTTCTGCCAACTGGTGAAGTATTGGTTCAGTCCAATGGTTCATATAAAAACCAATCAGGAATGTGGGCGTTTATCGGCGATGCTACAGCTCGTAATTTCACCTGTGCATCCACACCTTATTCAGCTTGGTGGGGCTCAATCCAATATATTGGTAACTATGAGATAATCAGTTGTGGTAATCAAAGTTACAATATCGGTAGCCTTGAGTATCAAATGCTAAAAGTAATGAAGGGCAAGTTGAATTATGCCAGAGAAATTAACAAATCATCCGTTGAATTACAGTCACTTGGTTCGTTTACACGCGAAATAAATCACGATTGGTTTATCGGTGAAAAATCAACTTCATCGGCATATGTAAATTTTGGTTACAGTGATACGCACTTTGAATATACCGTGCATCTGTTCGATTCTATTCTGACCGCTTATACACCAGTAAATGCCGATGCCGTAGTTTTAAGAATAAGCCGAAAAAGCCCGAATGCTACAGTTTTATACCAAATTGCAGTCAATGCCAACGGTAAATTTTCTCTCGATAAGAAAACGGATTATACATGGATTTCACAGGATGTTTCTTCTGTTAATGAAATTACTGTCAATATGCAGGGGACTATCAACGACGCATCAGATATAGATTTAGGCTATGCTGCCAAAGTTCGTATTCCCTGGTCGTTGTTAGGAGGTTATCCTTCATCAACCGACACTTTTGCCATACACCTGATGTTACGGAGTAAAAACACAGTAACAGAGTCACCAACAGCTGTTTCGTCTTCAGTTGCAGGTGAAAATGCCGATGATCCTACAACATGGTTAAGCATTCATTTTGCATCATTAGGAACCGGCACTATAGAAACATCCACTGATAAAAATATTTTTGTAAACGGAAACACAATTCACGTCACAAATCCGGATGAGATGAATAACATAAGTATCTACAATCTCTCAGGTCAAAAGTTATTAAATATTATTCCCGTTCATGCGGAACAAACAGTTACTTTGCCCGATGGATGTTTTATACTCGTTAGTCGGGACAGGTTTGGGAATAGCCACGCAAATAAATATACTTTCAAGTCTTTTAAATACTGAATTCTTTAAATATTGTTCAACTTTAAAATTATATAAAACATGAAAAAAATTTTCTACTTATTATTTCTGACTGTTATTACAGTAGAAACATCGGCTCAAACGCTGTTACAGGAAATCCCCGATTACAAATTCCAGTATGCTGAAGGATTAGATGCAGATGTAAATGCAGATGGCAAACTGGACATAATTATTGGAGGAAATGATCCGGCAACAAGTGCTGCTTATGAGCGTATCGGTATTGATGGAAAATCGTATTATTACCGTACGTTGATGCTTATCTGGAGTAGTATTCAAAACAAATTTATAGAAGGAGCCACAAATTTAAACAGTAATTCGCGCCCATATTTTGCTTTGGGTGATTTTGATGGCGACAATATTCTGGATTTAATCTCTTGTAGTCATGGTTCGTATGCCGCTTTCCCAGAGGATTGGGGAATGTTTATCGGTGATGGTAATGGCAATTTCAATCGTAAAGAAATGTCTTTTGATAAATCCGGTTATGAGTTCTTTCCGCGTGCCTGTGCAGTAGCTGACTTTAATATGGATGGTAAACCTGACATCGTTAGTGTTGGATTTGGTGGAACTTTCGGAACTTCAAGCTATGTGAATTTTGGAGCCATACTAATCAACAACGGTGAATCGGTGGGTGATACGAAATTTAAAGTTACCGGCACTGATTTGTTTGAATCCCATGGATTTGCTTATCCCGGACTATATGTGTTGGACATAAACAATGATGGCTATCCTGATTTCATGCTCACTGCAAGCGATGTTTCAGACAATGCTATTTCCGATAAATCGTTTTTCGATATTTTCGTAAATAAAGGTATAAACGGCCCCGGACAATTTGAACGGATTCATATCTGTGAAAATATGGGCGGTTTTGCTCAATACCTTGGCCCCGTGCTTATACAGGATTTTAACAGCGATGGATATTTGGATATGATAGTAACAGGGAAGACAGGAAGTTCTTCTGTTTCAGCTATGCACTACTATGTAAATAAAGGTGATGGAAGTTTTCAATTAAACACACAAACTAACCTGACTGACTCTATCTGTAAAGACATACGAAACGATGCATCGGTTGATAGTCAGGCAAAAGCGTTTGACTGGAATAGCGATGGAATACCAGATATTTTGATAAATGGTTATGTAAGTGCAAAGCCTTCTACTCAGACTGCATATTGGTGGAAAAACAACGGATCAGGAAATTTTAGTTCGTCAAGCCGTTTGCCGGGTGCATCCAATTCATGTATGATGTTTCCGGATTGGAATGGCGATGGAGTTCGTGATCTTTTTACGGTTGGTAAGACCACTTCTACCACTTACCTGACTCAGGGAGGAACCAATTATTTTGAAGGAATGGTTACCAAAGGTGAAGCTCCGGCTAATTTACGACCCAATGCACCTACGGGTTTGATTGCAAATACCATAGGGAAAAGTGTAACATTAAGCTGGAATGCTGCTACCGACGATAAAACACCTGCAGCTTCATTATCATACGAATATTATATAAAAAATGCCGACGACGAGATTATCAATAATTGTCGATCAATTATCGGAGGATCGTTAGATGGTTCGCGTATGGTTTTAGCCCTTGGTAATGCATTTCTTGCCAAATCGATAACATTGAGCAATCTGACAGAGGGTAATTATACATGGGGAGTTCAGGCAATTGATGCCTCTTACCAGGGTTCAACTTTTGCTACAGGTACATTTTCAATCAAAGCTTCAGATATTACTCAAGTTGATGATGTAAAAGTAATAATATCAGTGAACAACCGGATATTGAGCATTACCACAGAAGGCAAAGCCCATTTGGAGATTATTGATGTTTCAGGCAAAGCACTGGTTAATAACAATTTTAACCAGAATTACTCCGGATTCATTTCCCAAAAAGGGGTTTATATCATTGTTGTTGAGCAAAACGGAATTAAGAACAGAAAAAAAATCGTGATATAAAAGAATGTCAACAAAACAAATAAAAAAGCAGGTAGAGTTACTGTATTTCATTTTGAGTACAGTTACTCTGCTTGCGTTTTATCCCACATCGATAGTGGCAACACCACTTTTTTTTAATCGTTACTCGACACAAAACGGTTTATCAAATAACTGTGTGTATGCCATTTTACAGGATAGGTACGGCTTTTTGTGGGCTGGCACAACCGATGGATTAAACCGCTTCGATGGGGTTACCTACAAAACTTTTTACAAACAGGAACTTGGTGTAAACAGCAGTTATATTATTTCACTTTGCGAAGACAATCAGGGAAATATTTATATCGGGACAGACAATGGTGTAAGTGTTTATAACAGAGAAAAAGATATCTTCCAACGTATTGAGAAAATTGCAAATACGAAACTGAAAATCAGAAACAAAGTTTCAGTAATTAAGCAAGACGATGAAGGAAAGATATGGATGACAGTGGACAAACAAGGACTATTTTCTTTTGATCCCGTAACAGGCAAATTAAAAAATTATTTGACTATAAATGGAGTATATCCTTCTGTTTCAGGTGTTTCATATTTTTATTTCGCAAAGAATAAACCCGGTTTAATAAGCTATTATTTCGATAATTTATATGTGACGGATAAAACTTTCAAACATATAACTCCTTTTACTCTATCGGATGGAACTCAACCTTATAAACGGGATAATATTTTAAGAATCATAAAAGGAACAAACGACAACACAATTTATGTGGCAAGCGTGAACCGCGGTGTATGTGAAATCAATTTATCGCAAAACACGATCAGAACCGTTTGTCCGGATTATAATGAAAAAGTTACTCCTAACGATTTATATTTAGACCAAAACAACATTCTCTGGATTGCCACAAACAACGGACTTTATCAATATAACACCCGAACAGAACAATTAAATCATCTTGAGTTGCTGGACGATAAATTACTTTCATTATCGGATCTCGAAGTGATGACCCTGATTATCGACGATATAAAAGGTATCTGGCTGGGTTCATTTAATCACGGGTTATTACACAACAATAATGAGTTTATCCGATTTGAAAAATTCTTTCAAACTCCATCGGTTTCACTTATTGGAAAAATTGTTCGTGAGTTTGAAGAAGATAAAAACAATATTATCTGGATGGGGACAAGAAGAAGTGGATTATTCACATACGACCCTAAGAAAAACCAACTTGAAAGATATAGAAACAATGAACTGCCCGAAACAATTTTTGGTTTGTGCCGGGATAATGACAATTTATGGCTTGGTTCCTACGACGGTATTTATTTGCTAAATATTAAAACAGGAGCTGTTAAAATTTACAACCGACGCAATAAAAATTCAAAAGTACGCGACAATCGTACAACTAAAATCTACAAAAATTCACAAAATCAGATTTTAGTCGGAACGGCACTGGGATTACTGCAATACGACGCTACTAAAGATGACTTTATTTCCATTGACACATTCAAAGGAATTTTTGTTGATGATATTATTGAAGACCGAAAGGGTAACATGTGGTACGCCACTTATGCCAATGGCTTGTATAAAAAAGACAGAATGAGCGGCAAGTTCATAAATTATAAAAACAATCCCGATGATTCTTCGTCTATACCGTGCAATAAAGTCATTTCTTTATTTGAAGACAACAAACAACACATCTGGATAACCACTTTTGGTGGCGGGTTTTGTCGCCTGAACAATGATGAAACCTTCACAACCTTTGATATTTCAAACGGATTGCCAAGCAATATTATCTATAAAATTATCGAAGACAATACTGGTATTTTATGGATTTCATCTCAAAAGGGCCTCATTAAATTTAAACCTGAAACAAAGGAAATTAAAGTTTATACAACTGCTGATGGACTTCTAAACGATGAATTCAATTTTCTTTCCGGCATCCAAACAGATGATGGCAGTATCATTTTTGGTTCTCAGGATGGGTTCATTCGTTTTAATCCCAAGGATTTTGTAAGTAATCCAAAAGTGCCTAAAATTGTCATTACAGATTTGCTGATAAACAATCAGATAATGAAAGCAGATGAGAAAAATTCGCCATTAAAACGCGGGATTAACCAAACAAATAAAGTTGAATTAACTGCAACTCAAAATAACCTGCAATTCAAATTTTCCATATTGAATTTTCATTCTCCATTAAATAATAAATTGTATTATAAATTAGATGGTTTTGATAAAGAGTGGCAAAAAATGTCCTCACAACACAGCATCTCCTATAATAATTTACCATCGGGAAAATACATTTTGTACATTAAAGGTGTTAGCAGTGATGGAGTATGGAACAAGTCCTTTCATCCAATCCGGATTACAGTTAAACCAAAATTTTATAAATCGACAATAGCAATCATTTTGTATTTTGCATTGATTGTTTTCCTTTTGGCTTTTACATTTTATTATTTGCGAAAACGAACCATAATCAAACATAGGAAGCAGCAAAAAATTTATGAGAAAAACAAAGAAATTGAGCTTTACAATGAGAAAATGGATTTCCTTTCCAACATTGCTCACGAAATTAAAACCCCGCTCACTCTGATTCGTACCCCTATTGAGAATATCATTAAAACTTCGGAAAATCTCGACAGGGAAATCAATGACGATCTGAATTTAATCAATTACAATGCACTACATCTTTCAAAACTGATAAACGAATTTCTCGATTTTTCGAAGATAGGGAAAAAAGGTTTTAAACTATCTTGCATTGAACTTGATATTGTAGAAAAGATTAAATTTCTGAAATATAATTTTCACAATATAGCTGAAAGTAAACACATTAATATTTCGCTTAGCAATTCAGATGAACATATTTTTGTTTTTGCAGACGAACAACAAATTGTAAAAATATTCAATAATCTTTTCAATAATGCACTGAAATATGCAAAAAACTATATCAGCATACATATTCAGTCCAGGGAGAATCAGGTTGATATCTCTGTAAAAAACGATGGTGTAATCATCCCACTCGATAAAAGAAAGTCTATTTTCGAAACTTTTATTCAATTTCAGGATCCTGAAAAAATTTATATGGAGGGTTTCGGACTTGGTTTGTCACTTTCTCAGAAATTTGCCGAGCTTCATTCAGGCTCATTGGTTATGGACGATGATTTGACGAGTAATAATTTTATTTTAACACTTCCTTTGCTCAGGACATCACAAGAAAAAGAGGAAACAGGTGCAAATGAGACATCTGCTCTTGAGACAAATGAAGATGGCAGACCTGTTGTGTTATTTGTAGAAGACAACATAGATTTACTGTCGTATATTGAGAGAAAAATGTCAAAACATTATAAGATTTTAACTGCAACCAACGGCGAAATTGCACTTAATATTATTAACAATAAATTGGTCGACATAATTGTCAGTGATATTTCGATGCCACAAATGGATGGTCTGGAAATGTGTAAAGAATTGAAAAAGAATTTTGAGACCTCTCACATTCCTATTATTGTATTGTCCGCTCACACATCCATGCAATCAAAAATAATTTGCATAGAACAGGGAATAGACATTTATATTGAAAAACCTTTTTCTATGGAATTTCTCGCATCCACCATCAACGGACAACTTAATAAACGTAAGACCCTTATCAATTTATATAAATCAATTGTAAACCCTTCGCCAAACGAAAGTAATCTGTCAGAACGAGACAAAGGCTTCCTGATTGAGTTAGATGAAATTGTAATTAAAAACATGAGTGATCCCGATTTTTCTAATGAACAACTCGCCGAATTACTCTTCCTGAGTAAATCAACGCTTAACCGAAAGTTTAAAGGATTACTGAATACAACTCCTAACGAATATATCAGGACAAAACGCCTTATAATGGCAGCAAAATTATTGACCGAAGGTTCATTAAGGATAAATGAAACATGTTATCAGGTTGGATTTGGTACACCTTCATATTTTATTAAATGTTTCAAAAACTTTTACGGAAAACTTCCCACCGAGTATATTGAATACATGAAGCATGCTGACAAAGATCACGGTTAATATCCAAATATGACCGAAACACAACTATTTGTAAAAATCTGACTGCATAATTTGATTCAATATTTAATATTTTGATAACAGTAAGTATGGTTTTTATCTATCGGAATATCCCATGAATTGAATATGATATATTTTGAATTTTTTGTTATATCTACTGAATAGATGAAACTATACTTTTGTCTTGTCTAACAATACTCTAATAACTTAATAAATATCACAATGAAATCTACTTTAGAACAAAAAGTTTTTAAAAGCTACATTAATAAATTTTTGTTGAGACTGTCCCTTATTATATTTTTTCTGTTGTACATACAAACCTCATTCTCACAAACAAAGAAAGTGAGCGGAATAGTCGTTGATAACAATAATGAACCTGTTATTGGAGTCACAATTGGTATTTCAGGGACAAATACCGGCGTTATTACCGATATCAATGGAAAATTCACTTTAAATGCTTCTCATGAAGATAAATTAGTGGTGAGTTATATTGGATTTAAAACCCAGAACATAACTATCGGTAATCAGACTTTCATTAATATCAGGTTAACCCCGATTCAGATAGAGTTAAATGATGTGGTTGTAGTGGGCTATGGGACACAGAAAAAAGCCAACCTGACAGGTGCCGTGGCAACCATTGATTATTCCAAAGAATCCATGTCGCGACCAATTGTGTCTGCGCCTTCTGCTCTTGCCGGAAAAGTGCCCGGTGTATCGGTTATGCAGGCTTCAGGGCAACCCGGAAATGAAGGAATAACAACCCGAATTCGCGGATATGGTACTCTCAATGCTACTGCTCCATTAGTGATTGTTGATGGAACTGAAACCTCGATAACTGCCATAAGTCCTGATGACATAGAATCAATCAGTGTTTTAAAAGACGCAGCTGCCTGTGCAATATATGGTAGTCATGCTGCTGCAAACGGAGTTATTTTGATTACCAGCAAACAAGGCAAAAAAGGTAAAGCTACAGTGTCATACAGCGGAATGTTTTCATACAACACTCCGTTACATCTCTACAAGGAGGTGTCGGACTATGCTGATTACATGGAGTTCATGAATGAATCGGCTGATAATGTGGGTTCAGCACATACTTTCTCGCAAGAAATGATTGACTTGTGGAGAGAAAAGAAAAATGACCCAAACGGAATTTCTGAATCAGGCTACCCTAATTATGTAGCTTATCCAAATATTGATTGGATGTCTGCACTATTCCGCAACAGTTGGTTTCAAAAACATTCTATGCAGGTTTCAGGCTCAACAGACAAAACCAATTATCTGTTTTCGGCTTCATATACTGACAATCCGGGTATCATAGAAGGCACCGGCGCAAAAAAATATCAAATGCGGGCAAACATTACCAGCCAAATCAAGGACTGGTTGCAGGTTGGAACTCGTATTTGGGGCTACAATCAGGACATGGGACGAAATCAGTTACAAAATATTTTCGACTACATCTCCCGATCAAGTCCGGGAATATATCCGTTTTATGATGGCAAGTACGGTGATAAAGAAAATCCTGAAGAAAGTGGTACCGCTCGCAATAATCTTTTCTTTTTAAATCGTACAGGTGGATTCTACAATAATTTTTATGTTAATGGCGATTTATTCTTAAAAATAAAGATCAAAGATTTTACTTACAATGTTTCTTATGTTTATTCACGTTCGTTTAATCAGGATAAATTTAGCGTTAATTCTACTCCCGCATGGTCTTTCAGAACGAATGAAATCACCTATCCGGGATATTTGTTAAAAAATTTGGAGGTCAGAATGAATTATTCCGGCACCTATAAATGGATTTTTTCAAATAACCTGCGTTGGGATAAAAAGACTGGAAATCATGATGTGAGCGCAATGGCAGGTTACGAATCAAGTTATCAGCACTGGGACAATACCAATACTTCCAAAACCGGATTAACAGATGATGCCATTACCGAAATGTCAACTGCGACAGAAATGAAATATATCACCGGGACTCAAAGTGATGATGCATATCAATCCATTTTCGGTCGGACAACCTATGCTTATAACAACCGTTATTTATTTGAAATGAATATGCGTTATGATGCATCCGCTAAGTTTGGTAAGAAAATGCGAGGAGGATATTTTCCATCGTTTTCAGCAGGTTGGCGGATTACAGAGGAAGAATTCATGAAAAATACCTCTATAGATAATCTGAAACTTAGATTATCATACGGTATGCTGGGTAACAACACTTGCCCTACCTATGCATATCAGGCAACATACGAAACCGGTAGTTTAAATTATCCGTTTGGCGGAACGTTAAACAGTGCGATAGCTCAAACTGCATTGGCCAATGAATACCTGCACTGGGAAACTACCAAATCTGCAAATTTAGGCATTGATCTGAGTATCCTGAGAAACCGATTGACTGCTGAAATTGATTTTTACAACCGGATTACGTCAGATGTTTTATACGCTGCTCCGATTTATGCCACTTTGGGAGAAAAAACCCCTCCGACTCAAAACCTGTGTGGAGTGACAAATAGAGGTACCGAAATTACCTTATCATGGCAGGACAAAATTAAAAAATTTCAGTATGGTATCTCAATCAACGGTTCCCGTAATTACAACGTGGTATCGAAATATAAAGGTCAATTAAAGGAAGGTTGGATAGAAAATTCAGACGGAACCAGATCATGGCAAACCAATATAGGAGATGTTACGACTCAGGTAGGAACGGAAAGGCGTTTGCTGGAAGGAAAGATCATAAACGAGTTTTATTTATTGAATGTTTATTCGGGCAACGGAACGTATTTTAACGGAGATGGAACTGTTAACATAACAGGCGGACCTAAAGATGGCATGATTCGCACTGAAAACGACATGAAGTGGTTACAGGCAATGGTTAAATCGGGATATTCATTCCATCCCAATTATACCATCGGCACTCAGGCAAATAAATCCGGAATATATTACGGTGATTATATTTATGCCGATGAAAATGGTGACGGAATTTATGGCAATGATTATGATAAAACATTTCAGGACAAATCACTTATGCCTAAAATTTTCTACGGAATTCAAGCGAACGCATCATGGAAAGGTTTAGACTTTTCGATGAGTTGGATGGGAGCAGCAGGCGGAGCAATCTATTGGAGATACCTGGGATTGAACAGTTTCGAAACCAAAGACGGATTCTCCCTGCCGTATGAAATAGCTTATGACCACTATTTTTACGACCCCGAAAATCCGAACGATCCACGCACTAATCAAACATCGAAAAATGCACGAATGACTAAAAACTACGACACTTCACAAGAACGTGTACCATCAACATTATGGTTGTATAACAGTGATTTCCTGAAATTGAAAAATCTGACTTTCGGTTATACTTTCCCGGTAAAGTTGTTGAAAAAAACCGGATTGTCTGATCTTCGGCTTTTTGTAAGCGGTGAGAATTTATTGACAATTACAAGTTTCCCCGGATTAGACCCTGAAATGCAAGTCTCCAGCGGAAATTATTATGTGACCATGAAACAATACAGCGTAGGTTTAAATGTAAATTTTTGAAATCAGAAAAGATGAATACAATGAAAACAAAATCAGAAATCAGATATTTTATAATTGCTGCATTCACTATATTTTTAAATGCTTGTAATCCGGATATGTTGGATTTAGCCCCATACGATGCAGTAAGTTCCGGAAATGTATGGACAAAATCGTCGCTGGCCGAAAAAGTGGTAAACGGAGTGTACAGTCAGCTACCCCGCGAACAAAGTCTTCTCAATTGGGATGCTCTATCGTCTGTTTTTGATCCATCGACCATGGCAATCGGACAATATCCTATTTTAACAGGTGGAGTAACAGCTAATACTGCCATTTTCGAAACCTATTGGAAGGCTTTTTATGAAGGTATTTCACGCGCCAACGATGTGATTTCAAATATTCACAAAGTCCCTGACATGAACGATACTATCAAAGCACGCTATATTGCCGAATGTAAATTCATCCGTGCATATTATTATTTCAAATTAAATGCGTTGTGGCATGGTGTCCCTGTTTATCTGGAGCCTGTTGATGTTCAGGAATGTACGAGAGGTCGGGAAACAGATGAAAAAGTTTGGGAGGTAATTATTAATGACTTGACTGACTGTATAAATGAACCGCAACTACCGGGTAAATATGCTGCAAACAGCACAAATTATGGACGTGTTACCAAGGGTGCGGCCTATACCCTGCGTGGAAAAACATATCTATGGCAGAAAAAATGGGTTGCAGCACAAAAAGATTTTGAAGAAGTCGGTAAACTCGGTTATGATTTGTATAAAAACGATTATGCCGGATTGTTTACAGAAGCTAACGAGCGTTGTAACGAAATGATTTTCTCAATTCAGATGATTGAACAATCAGGTTACGGCAGCGATCGGGCACGTACTTACGGAAGTGCAATGACAACCGGAAATGGCTATAACACATTCTTCCTCAATACCCGTTTCATTGATTCGTACGAAAATATAGATGGTAAACCTTTTAACTGGAATGATTATCTGCCCGGATATTCAGCAATGGAATCTAAAGCACGATCAGTATTTTTTCTTCGCGATGGTATGTCTGTAAAGGAGAAAACTGCAATGAAAACCTATGGTGCCGACATGAATTTTTATCTCTCATCCGGTAATGAAGCAAGAATTCTGTCAGCATATACAAATCGCGATCCGCGTTTACAGGCGACCGCTATCACCCCTTACTCCACTTATATTGGCGGGCAGACAGGAGCTGATAATAAATATACTTACAGGTGGCCTTACAGAGGTTACGATGCTCGTGATCCTTTCGATTTTAGAATCGCATTTACAAATAATTTTATGGTTTATCCTATTCGTAAATTTGTTCCGATAGGAAGTGAATATAATTTCCCGACCTACAACCCTATTGATATTCCGGTTTTCCGCTATGCTGATGTATTGCTGGATTTAGCTGAAGCTTTGAATGAACAAGGGAAGACAGATCTTGCTGTTGCAGAAATTAATAAAGTACGTCAACGTGCCGGTATAGCAAAGTTAAATTCAAATACTTATACACAGGTAGTAGACCAGGCCGATTTACGCAAACGTATACAACATGAAAAATTAGTAGAACTTGCATGTGAAGAAGCCGTTTTCTTTGACGAACTACGTTGGGGAACATGGAAATCATCCAAATTTGAAGATGGAAACGGTTTGACTGAAGTGTGGGGTGCACCTGTATATCAGTATAATTGGATGGGAAATCAATGCCTGCTTTGGCCTGTCCCGGCCGCAGAAGTGGAAAAAAACAGGAACCTGCTTCAGAATCCTTTATGGAATTAATAAAAAATTATGATTATCCGCAAAACGACATGCCGGTTTTAAAGACATGAAAAACAAAAATAACTGCCTGTAAAGCAGGACAATATTTAAGCTTTGCATATCAGGCAATTAATAATATCTTTTTATCAGTAGGTTACGCTTTGCTACCTACGTCCCAAACTATCGGAAGAAAATTAAAACTTTCAGATTTTTAAGTCGTATTGCGGATAAACATTAAAAACATAATATTAAAGTCTAATTAACTATTTAGAAATGAAGAAAATACTTTTAAACTTATTGATTATTGTGTCTGGATTACTATCAGTGAATGCTACTGAAAACGGACAGGTTAAATTGTGGGAAGGAACTTTAAAATTACCTACATATCAACTAAATTCGCCCGAAGCCGCACCTATTTTTGATCGTGATTATTCTTATCAGCGCGCACGTCGAAGTGTATATCCATATTCCCTGAACGATAATATTACTCAGGTTAAAAAAGAAGAAACCTACAAAGCAATTTATTTGGAAAACGAATATATCAAATTATGTGTACTACCCGAAATCGGTGGACGCTTATGGTATGCAATTGATAAAACAAATGGATATGACATTGTATATCAAAACGATGTTATCAAACCTGCAAATGTAGGAATGTTGGGAGCCTGGGTTTCAGGTGGAGCTGAATGGAATGTCTTCCACCATCATCGGGCAACTTCACATTCACCGGTTGATTACAAATTAGTGGAGAATGAAGATGGGAGCAAAACAATATGGATCGGGGAATTGGAATTACGTCAACGCATGACCTGGGCACTCGGAATTACATTATATCCCGGAAAGTCATATATTGAAATAGGTGGCAGACTAATAAATTCTACTCAAAACAGCAATTCTATGTTGTACTGGTCAAATGTAGCAACACATGTGGACGAAAATTATAAAATAATATTTCCACCGAGCACTGAGTTCGGTACTTTCCATTCCAAGGAGTCATTTTGCCATTGGCCGATAACAAAAGAAGCATACAGAGGTAATGAGGATTATGCCAAAGGAATCGATGCATCCTGGTGGAAAAACCATCCTACATCAAATTCAATTTTCATTTATGATAAAAAGGAAGATTTTTTAGCAGGCTACGATTATGGAAAGAATGCCGGAACTATGTTGGTTGGAAACCATAATATAGTTAAAGGCGGAAAATTCTGGTTATGGGGTCCAAATTCAGAATGGGATACAAAAATTCTTACCAACTCGGCCGGTCATTACTGCGAACTAATGGTTGGTGCATATTCAGACAATCAACCCGATTATTCATGGTCGGATCCATACGAAATGAAGGAGTTTACACAATATTTCTATGGCATCCGAAATATTGAGGGAGTGAAAGCAGGCTGTAAGGAAGCTGCTATTAATATGGAGGTTATCGGTAAAGGAAAAGTTTTAATAGGAGTTAATGCTACTGAGGTGTTAAAAGGAGTAAAGATTGAATTAAAAAACGGAAACAAAACACTTTACTCAGAAATAATTAATATATCACCGGACAACCCATATTTAAAAACTATAAGTATAGATAATAAAATAAATGAACCCGATCTAAATATAAACCTCATCAATTCGAACAATAAAGAAATTTTATCATATACACCTGTTACCAAAGACTTATCAAAACCACTTCCGGCAATCGTTGATTATCCGTTACTCCCAAATCAAATTGAGAATAATGAAGAGTGTTATCTGGTAGGATTGAGAAACCTGCAATTTCATAATCCGTTTATAAATCCGTCTGACTATTTTTTGGAGGTATTGCGAAGAGATCCATACGATACCCGTTCAAATACTCAAATGGGGATTTGGTGGCGCTTGCGTGGGAACAATGATAAAGCAAAAAATTATTTACGTGCAGCCATTAAACGCCAAACCAAAGACTATACCCGACCGAAAGATTGTGAGGCAATGTATAATTTGGGATTGATACTTAAAGCAGAAGGTAAAGTTAACGCCGCAACAGATACATTGTACCGGGCAACATGGAGTTATGAATACAATTCAGCAGCAAATTTTCAGCTGGCGCAGCTTTACGCTTCGGCAGGTGATTACAAAACGGCTTTGGAAAGGCTTAATGAGGCTATTAGCAACAACACGAATAATCTTGATGCTCAAAACCTAAAAGCCTCAATCCTTCGTCTTCAGGGAAATAATCAGGAGGCTTTGAAATGTGTTAACCATGTGTTGGAAATTAATCCAATAAATGCATATGCAACTTATGAGAAAAAATTACTTACGGGAGATGATTACTTTGGTAAATTAATGCGTGATGTTCCGGAATCGTATCTTGAACTTGCAATTGAATACATACACAACGGCATTGACAAAGAATCGCTTAACATTCTCAGAGATATTGATTCTCGTGTAGCCTATCCAACAGTCCGTATGTACCTTGCCTATTTATCAGACAAAACCGGAGATAAAGAAAGTGCACGAAGATATTATGATTCAGCTCTTTCTCTTCCGACTGATTATTGTAATATGTTTCGTCTTGAGACGATCAGTGTATTGGAAAATGCAAAAATGTATTTTCCTAAAAGTGATAAGCTCTATTATTATTTAGGAAATCTCTTCTTTGATAAACAACCCGATGTGGCAATATCGTACTGGCAAAAAAGTGTCGAACAAAACCCATCTTTCGCTTTAGCATGGCGAAATCTGGGCTGGGGAAACTGGCTGAATACTCACAATTTGGATGAAGCTGTTCGTTGCTACAGAAACGCAATAAAACTGGCTCCGGATCAGGCACTTTTCCTCGAAGAACTTGATCAGGTCTACGAATTAAAAGGTGAAAATGTAAAAATCAGATACGATTTACTTAAAGCACATCACCAAACAAATGTAAAACGTTATTATCCTTTGGCAGCTGAAGTTATTACGGGAACTTTTACCGGAGATTATGATTACGTACTCGGATTGCTGAAAAACTGCTATTTCCCTACCCGTGAAGGTGTTGCTAATTTTCATGACATCTACGTCGATGCTTTGATGATGGCAGCTCTTGATAAAATATCGAAAACTCAGTTCAAAGAAGCTATCTTACTTTATCAACAATGTTTTGAATATCCCGAAAATCATCAGGTTTTTTTAGTTGACAAAAGAGTTCCACGCGATGCACAGACATATTATTTTATTGGAGAGGCATATGAAAAGCAGGGTATGAAATCTGAAGCATTAAAGAATTACAAAAAATCTGTCGATGTAAATACCCATTTGACCAATTATAGATATTGGAAAGGTTTGTCGTTACAGAAATTAGGCAAAGCAAAAGATGCGGAATTGATCTTTAAGGATTTGGTTGAAACAGGGAACAAAGGTGTTGTGAAAAATGTCATAAATTTCTATGGCGCTGAAGGAACAACAGGTGAAACTGTGGAAACAGTAAACACTAAAGCATATTATACCAAAGGTCTGGGACAATTGGGATTAGGCTTGAAAACTGAAGCAAATTTGAGTTTCAAAAAGTCAATTGAACTTAAAAGAGATAATTTATGGGCAAATTTCATGGAGAAACAGACCAGATAAAACTGATCTGAGGGAAATTATAATTAAAATGACACGAAATAATACCGTAACATTTGGATTTAATAAAAAAAATCATTTAGTGTCAAAGTTATTCGAACTCTTTCATCTTTGCACATTTTAAATACTCGTAAAATAATGAATATTAATCTCTTAAAATTTGCTATACTGAATTTTGCATGTGTATTCTTCATAACAGTATCTGCAAAAAAACCTTCAATTGAAGTTACCCCGTTTGGAATAACTTCCACAGGTGATTCAGTTCATCTCTATCGATTGACAAACCAGAAGGGAGCATCGATAGAATTTATCAACTATGGTTGCAGGATTGTAAGAATCATTGTTCAGGATAAATATGGAAATTTGGAAGATGTAGTGCCAGGATTTGAAAATATTAATGATTTTGAGTTAGGAAATCAACGTTTTTTCGGTGCTTTAATCGGACGTTATGCCAACCGAATTACCGGGGGAAAATTTAAACTTGACAACACTGATTATCAGTTGACCGTAAACAATATTCCAAATGGTTATCCTTGTCATCTTCATGGCGGTGAAAAAGGCTTTGATCGTGTAATGTGGAAAGCAACACCTTATCAAAATAAAGATACTGTTGGGGTGGTATTCTATCGTGTCAGTCCTGACGGAGAAGAAGGTTATCCCGGTAATCTAAAATGCACGGTAAACTATTCATGGTTACCGGATAATACATGGCGAATAGAATATAAAGCTGAAACTGATAAACCTACAATAGTTAATCTTTCGCAACATTGTTACTTTAATCTGAAAGGCGAAGCAGGAGGTACAATTCTCGACCATTATCTGACTGTATATGGCGATTCCATTACACCCTGCAACGAAGGTTATACTGCTACCGGCGAAATCGTACCGGTTGAGAATACACCTTACGATTTCAGGACTCAGCACCGGATTATCGACCGGATTATTCAACCTAAAGATTCAATGAAAATTTTGGGAGGAAGCTCAGTCAATTGGATTCCGGCAAATGTCAACTGGGTATTAAAACATCAATCAGGAGTACTCTCAAAAGCTGCGTTTTTGTACGAACCTCAATCAGGGAGGACACTCGAAGTCCGGACAACTGAACCCGGTTTGCTCATTTACACCGGACAAGGCATGTCGGAAAAAATAATCGGAAAAAATAAAAAGCCAATGACTAAATATGGTGGATTGATTTTAGAAACCATCCATTATCCCGATTCACCTAATCATCCGAATTTTCCTTCCTGTGTTTTACGACCCGGGGGAAAATATTACTCAAAAACTGAATTTCAGTTTGGATTTAAGTTCTGATCAACAATCTTTAAATATCATTAAAACATGAGAAGATCATTATTTTTACTCTCAATGTTTGTATGCATTTGTATACAGGCACAAAATGTCGTTTTTCTAAAAACCGGCGGCACAGGCAACGGGGCATCACCTTCTACTCCTACCGGTAGCTTAAACACAGCTTACAAAACCATCGAAGATGCCGGTGGTGAAGGAACTATCGTTATCGTCGATAAATTCATTTGTACAGCAGCTTTCGCACGCAATGTGCCAAAATCTGAAAATATCACTATCACTTCTAAGTACGGTGGCATTGACTATCGCGATGGGAATCCGAATTGTATATTGACAATCAACAGTGGAATTCGCTGGACATTGTACCGTCCTACAACATTTGAAAACATAACTTTTGATGCGGGTGCTGCTACCACTCCTTACATTTTATTTGTCGCCAATTTTCATCCTGTTATAATGGGTGAAGGCATTATTGTAAATGGATTTCCTACAACTGAAATTGCGACGGGACTGAGTATACTCGGAGGATCTCAAAACGGACAAACCGGAGTACCGGTTACTACTGATGTCGATTCACATATCACCATTAAAAGCGGTAAATTTATTGTAATCGGTTTTAACCGTCAAATTACGGGTACTTACACCGGAAGAGCATACATCAATATTTCGGGTGGCGAAATTCCTGCAATTTATAACGGTTCAGTATCCGGAGGTGTTGGAGGAAGTTTAAATCTGGTGATTTCAGGTGGAATTTTTAATGGAGCCATTTATGCTTGTTCCGAAAATATAGCCCGCCCGCGTGACTCAAAAGCATCCGGCGACGCTTTTATAAAAATTACAGGTGGTAATTTTTCAAAATGCTTAGGTATTTTTGCCGGTATGGATGGAATCTCAAAAGTCGATTTATCTGAATTTCAGGATTTAGGTATGGTCAAACGACGTCTTTATGATTGCGATACGCTGATAACAGCTGATAAAAAAATTCCGTATTTAACACCAAACGAAGTTTTTGACTATGGTTCGTTTACTGATTCGAAAGGTCAAAAGATACCCTACCGTATTTATTATCCAACCAACTTCGATGAATCAAAAAAATATCCTTTGGTGCTGTTTTTGCACGGTAACGGTTCACGTGGAGACGATAATGAAACACAACTTCTATCGGGAGGTTCAGCCTTTATATCAAATTTAATCAACAGTGGAAATGAATGTATTGTTTTGGCTCCACAATGTCCGTCGAGTAGCGAATGGGTTTCAACTTATCCGGGAAATGCAGGATATACAGTTGAATCTATACCTATGAGCAGTTACCTGAATGCTTCAAAGGAGCTACTTGATAGCATTATGCTAAAAACAAGCGTTGACAAATTACGTGTTTACGTCTCAGGTGCTTCCAACGGTGGAGGAGCTTCATGGGATTTGATGTGTCGTTTTCCAACTCTTTTTGCTGCCGGCATACCAATGATGGGATGTGGTGAATCGTCAAATGCAGCGGCAATTGGGAGTTTATTAAAAGAAATTCCTATCTGGACATTTCATGGGGACGCCGATGGAACATTATCAGTAGAAGGCACACGCGGAATTGTTGCTGCCATCCGAAACTCAGGTGGCACGAAAATTCAATATACTGAATATCCGGGTGTTGACCATGAAATCTGGTTATTTTCGGCACACGAAGGATTGATTGATTGGCTTTTTTCACAAACACGCAACAATATTGTTTCAAGCGTTAATCATCTAAATTTGAAAACACCGAAAATTTTTACTGAAGCAGGAAAAATTAATATAATTCCCGAAGATTCGGCAAATATTAAAATATTCAATATGTCCGGGTCTCTTTTAGTAAATACCGTGATAAAAGGGAAAACATCTTTTGCAATAACTTCAGGGACATATATAGTAAAAGCTGATCAGGTAATAACTCACGTTACCGTCAGATAAACTATCTTATCATTAAATACAATTATTATGAAAAGACTTGTATTGCTAATGCTTTTGATCACAGCTTCTTGCGTAGGTTGGGCTGAAAATGTAGCTTTTCTGAAAACCGGTGGTACCGGAGATGGATTATCTCCGGTAAATCCTACCGGATCGATTAATACTGCTTATAAAATTCTTGAAGATGCCGGTGGAGGCGGAACGATTGTTTTAGTCGACAAATTTACACTATCTGCAAATTTTATGAGAGCTGTAACGAATACATTGGTGGTTAAACTTACGTCAAAGTACAATGGAATTGATTATCGACAAGGTAATCCAAATTGTGCACTAACTGTCGGAACAACAGGTTTTCGCTATGTGTTAAATGGACCGCACACATTTGAAAACATAACATTCAAAGGAAATACTGCCCTAACAACAACCAATTATATCCTTTTTATTGCAAATTACAATGCAATCACTATGGGTGAAGGTATAAATGTTACCGATTTCCCTTCAACTGTTATTTCGAGCTCCTGTTCTATCGTCGGAGGCTCCCAACAGGGACAGTCAGGAACACCTGCTTCTCTTAACCTCGATACGCACATAACTGTTAACAGTGGAAAATTCATTGTGGTTGGATTTAATCGACAAATTACAAGCACGTATACAGGAACGTCACATGTTAATATCACAGGAGGAGAAATTACGACACTATACGGAGGCTCAATAAACGGAGGAGTGGGAGGTAACTTTGATTTGAATATCTCAGGAGGTATTTACACCGGGACAATATATGCCGGCAACAGGGATAATGTAAATGCTGCTTCAGGAAAAACGACCATGGTTGTTTCTGGTGGAGATTTCAATTCATGTCCGGCAATTGTTGGGTTGATGGATGGTGGAGCCACTATTGATTTATCAGCATATAATAATATTGGCTTCATGAAGCGAAGACTTTATTATTTTGATAATCTCATAACAAAAGATGGTATTGTACCTTTTCTTACACCGAACAAGGTTTTCAACTACGGCAGTTTTACTGATGCAACTGGCTTGACAATTCCATATCGAATCCGGATTCCTGATAATTACGATTTAACAAAGAAATACCCGATATTATTTGATTTACATGATAATGGCTCACGTGGAAATGATAACACTTTGCAGGTTACTTCAACCGGATCTGCTTTTTTGTCAACTGTTTTAAATAGTGGACACGAGTGTATTATTTTGGCTCCTCAATGTGCCGACACCACCAGTTGGGTACAAGTATATCCCGGGAACGCAGGTTACACAGTCGGTGGAATTCCAATGAGTCGTTATTTGAAAGCCGCTAAAGAGTTATTTGATACTATAATTCAAAATTATAGCGTTGATTTAAACCGTCTCTATATCTTTGGTTCTTCAAATGGCGGAGGAGCTACTTGGGATTTGATGTGCAGGTTTCCCAGACTTTTTGCAGCAGGTATTCCTATGGCAGGTTGTGGTGAATCTTCCAATGCATCTGCAATTTCTGATTCGCTCATCAATATACCAATATGGACATTCCATGGTGACGCAGATTTAACACTTCCGGTGTCAGGTACACGTGGTATTGTAAATGCAATTAAAGCTTCCGGCGGAACAAAAATCAACTATACCGAATTTCCTGGTGTAGATCATGGCGTATGGTGGGTAGCATCATCTACTGAAGGACTGGTAGACTGGCTCTTTGATCAAGAAAAAACTTCAGATATTGAAACTTCCGTTTCCTCAAAATTTTCAAATTTCGTTAATATTGAAAATCCGGCAAAAAATTTACTTCGAATAAAATTATCCGGGTCCGCTATGATTGAACTTTTTACTCTGACAGGTCAGAGTATTTCAAAGATTGAGTTACCTTCCGGTGAAAATGTTCTGCCAATTTATTTGCAACAAGGTATTTATCTTATACGAATAATGTTTTCCAATCAGGTATTTTCACGTAAAATCATGATTGAATAACTGTAAATATTATCGTTCAATCAAATAATTTTGTGAGGAATGGGGCTGTCTCAATCAGGAGACAGCCCCATTTTTAATTCATTTTCTGAATAAACTAAACGAACCTGTAGTTTATACTTATCTAAAAGTATATATCGGATACAAATTTAAAATTGACTGTAATGCAAAATGCAATATTTTAACAAAAATCTTATAAATAAACTCTCTTATAATTAAATATATTTCAGATAAATACAACATAAGCGTATTCAATTTCATGAATTTTTTAATAGAATCAGAAATTGATTTTTTTATTCTATTATATGAATTTATAGTTGTATAACTACAATTTTATTATATATAATTTTGTCTATCATTTTTTATAAAAAACAACTAATTATGTTATAACTAAAGCAATTAAAAGTAAGTTATCATTTAAATTTAATTATCATGAAAAGAAATGTACTATTTATATTTTTAATCTTAGCTCATTGTATGAGTTGGGCAGAAAATGTAGCTTTTCTGAAAACAGGAGGTACAGGCGATGGATTATCTCCCGCAAACCCTACCGGATCGATTAATACAGCTTATAAAATTCTTGAGGATGCAGGCGGAGGTGGAACAATTGTTTTAGTCGACAAGTTTGCACTTTCAGCAAATTTTATGAGAGCTGTGGCAAATACATTGGAAGTTAAAATCACGTCAAAATACAATGGAATAGATTATCGTCAAAGCAATCCAAATTGTGCACTAACCGTTGGAACTGCCGGATTTCGCTATGTTTTAAATGGTCCGCATACTTTTGAAAACATTACATTTAAGGGAAATACAGCATTGACAACAACCAATTACATCCTTTTTATCGCAAATTACAATGCAATTACCATGGGTGAAGGTATAGTTGTTACCGATTTTCCTTCAACTGTTATGACAAATTCATGTTCAATACTCGGAGGTATCCAACAAGGTCAAACCGGACCTACCTCTACCAGCATTAATCCAAGTATAACTATTAAAACGGGAAAGTTTATACTTGTCGGTTTTAACAGGCAGGTTACAAGTACAACATATACAGGAACTGCTCATATTAACATTCAGGGCGGAGAAATTATAAATCTTTACGGAGGATCAATACTGGCCGGAAAGGGAGGAAATCTGCAATTAAATATTTCAGGGGGAACTTTTTCAGGAAAGATTTATGCCGGTCATTTTACCGATGCCAATAATCGTGGGGTCTCAAACTCTGATGTAAGTATCACCGGTGGAGATTTTTCAACCTGTACGGGGATAATTGGATTAGTAAATGAAAATGGAATTGCAAACGGTGGAACCTCATCAATAAATTTTTGTTCACACTCTGATCAAAGCTATATTTCAACATTAGTATCCGGATTTGTAACTCAATTATGTAATAATACTGTTACTATTGCTAATAGTACAGCCATATCCTTACTTCCAAATATCAATTCATCAAGTGAAATAGTTGTAAATAATGGAATTTTATTAACAATCGATGCCAATACAGTTGTAAAAACCATAAAAGCTGTACCCGGCGCAAAAATCAATATATCCGGCACAAATACCATTTCTTCAGATTCACTAATCCTACAAAGTGACGTATCAGGAACAGCCACTTTAACAGATAATTTTGAAACTCCGACAATCAACGCCATAGTTAAGCAAAATGTTTCACATGGTCGTAACTGGTATTTAAGCTCTCCTATCTCAAACGGGAATACCACAGATCTCAATCTTGGCGACAGCGTTGTACAATACAATGAAACTTTGAAAAAGTGGGAAAAAGTAACTGGGAATTTGACTCCTGGCCGGGGATATATACAAACAGCTGTTAGCGGACACGGTTCAAACGGCACTGTGAAATTTAGCGGAATTACAAATTCAGGAGATGTAAATTTTCAATTAACACGTACCGAATCCGGCTCAAGTAGTGGATTTAATCTGGTAGGAAATCCGTATCCCTCCTACTTGGATTTTGCAAAAACAGCTGCGGCAAATACTAATATTTTACCTTCGATATGGTTTCGTACCATGGATAATGATGGGAACTATACATTTTCAACTATAAATGTAGCTGCATATTTGGAAGACAATGCGAATCCCCCGGTAATAACCGTTAATAACGCCAATACTACAATCACAACATATATTCCGCCAATGCAGGCATATTGGGTACGACTAAATTCAGATCCATCTTCAACAAGTTATACTGTTTCAAATGCAATGCGTACTCACTCAGATAATGTCGGAAACACCTTAAAAGCTCCGGCGCCAAAAACAAAGTCGCAGCCTATCCTTCGCCTGCAGGTTACAAATGGTCTGAAAAGTGATGAAACAGTGATTTATTTCAATGTAAATGCCTCGAATTTACTTGATAAATTCGACTCCCCTAAAATGTCAAATAAGAGCACTTCTGTGCCGGAAATCTACACTATTGCGAATGATGAACAACTGACTATAAATGGCTTAAATCCATCTGCTTACAACACGGAATTGCCAATAGGTTTTTCGACACAACAAGCGGGAACTGCCTTTTGCATCAAAGCTTCTCAGTTCGACAATTTTGAGTCTGACACACAAATTTTATTGCATGATTATCTATTGAATACAACTCAAGATTTAACCGTTTCGGATTATAAGTTCTCATCAGAAGCCCTGTCAACCACTTCGCGGTTTAAGTTAACTTTCAAAACACCATCAGTTGCAACAGGAATTAATAATGAAGATAACGAATATATCCTGGTTTCGGCCCGAAATAAACAGATTTTCGTAAATGGCGCAGCACTCAACGGAGCGGTTATTGAAGTGTTAAATACATTAGGTCAGAAAGTTTTTTCAAGTAAAATTAACGGTACAAGTTTTCAAGCAAATAATAATTATCTTTCGGGTACATATTTGGTAAAAATCTCGAATGGGAATAAATGTATAAGTAGAAAAATTATTATTAATTGACAACTGTCTTTATTCGCATAAAGTGCTTGTTTAGTTTTGTAGATGCCTGTGTCCCACCGTGTTATTTTACGGTGGGACAACAAGATTAGATCTTTAAAAATTGAAAAAAAAAAATTATGAATACAGAAAAAATACATTACAGTCAACCGGTGATAACCGGAGTTGATTTGGATAACGAAATTTCTTTGCAACTGGAATCCACTCCTCCCGAAGGACCTAATGAAACCAGAAATTTACAGGAAAATTATAATAATGCAGTATTTACCGAAGTTGTTACTTAATTTAAATAATAACCGCTCTTATGAAGTAACACTTTTGCTGAATCTGAATATTTAGCTTATTTATATGATAATTATCAATTAGTCTTTGTTTATGCAGGAGTATATCTATTGGCTACTGATATTCATAGCCAGCAATAGGTGTCGACTTTCATTCTTTACTTTTGAAACTTATTTCCCAATGTTTACATTTATTTGATACGTATGAAAAAGTTGTTTATTTTTTTTTTGACATTCTTACTTTTCACTATTGCAAAAACTCATAGTGAAACAAATACTTGGTCAAATACTCAAGCTAATAGTTGGTACCTTAATCAAAAATGGCTAAGCGGTTGCAACTATCAACCAGCCACAGCGATTAATCAAATAGAAATGTGGCAATCGGAAACTTTTGACCCTACGGAAATTGACAAAGAATCAGGTTGGGCTGAGGAATTAGGTTTCTCAACTATGCGTGTATTTTTGAGTAGTGTGGTTTGGAAAAATGATGCAGCTGGTTTCAAAAGACGAATAGATAAGTTTCTTATGATTACCTCAAAACACCATATTCGACCAATATTTGTTTTTTTTGATGACTGTTGGAATCCTGAATCCGGCTATGGTAAACAACCCGACCCAAAACCGGGCGTTCATAACTCAGGTTGGGTACAGGATCCGGCGGTTTCGCTCCGTAATGACACTACAAGACTATTTCCTGTTTTGGAAGAATATGTGAAAGACATACTCAGTGCTTTTAAAAATGACAAGCGTATACTTTTGTGGGATTTATATAACGAACCGGGGAACAGCAAACATGGTATAGAATCATTACCTTTACTCAAAAATGTTTTCAAATGGGCTCGAGAAATAAACCCGTCACAACCTGTGACTTCTGGTATATGGTATTTTGGATGTGTTGAGCTGAATATCTTTCAAATTGAAAACTCAGATGTTATTACTTACCATAATTATAAAGATGAGAAAACACATCAGATTTGGATTGATTTTCTTAAAATTCACAATCGACCTATTATCTGCACAGAATATATGGCTCGCACAAAGGATAGTAAATTTCAAAATATTATGCCCTTATTAAAAAGGAATAAGGTGGGCGCAATAAACTGGGGGTTTGTATCTGGCAAGACGAATACAATATATGCTTGGGATGATCCAAAACCTAATGGAAAAGAACCTGATATTTGGTTTCATGATATTTACAGACAAGATAAAACACCTTATGATCAAAATGAAATAATATTAATTAAAAAAATAAACGGTGTCAATTCAGCTGAAATAACTTTATGAATTCAGAATTCAAATGCAAGTTGGTTTAAAGAAGTAGAATGCGGTATAGCAACCTACTTCGGACTTACTCCCACCAAAAACAAGCTGAGAGATAGATAATTACCAGTTTCGTAAAACAAATAAATCAAAATATTAAAAATACATATTTTTTGAAACATTTAGGAAGTAAAAAATGCCTGAGTTTTTAAATTTAAATACTGCTTAAAGAGTAACGCAGGCGAAAATGAAAAATCCGGACAAAACACAAGGCTGTCTACCATTTGAGACAGCCTTGTATTTATTCAAATTTCAAAAAATCATTTTACAAGTAATGAAGTAATTGCCGTACCATGCGATGAAACCATTTTTACAAAGTACATACCCTTTATATTGCCAACATTTATTGTAAATTTATTCTGTCCTTCAATTGAATATATTTTTTCTGTATTCATTATTTCACCTGTAATGTCGACAATTGAGATAGTAACCTTTTCAGATTTAGTTAGTTCATACGATATAGTAGCATTACTTTTGGCAGGATTTGGATAGACATATAAATTCAACATATTTGAAAATAATGGTTTTTCCAAACCCGAAACTAAGCCCTGAATTACTGTTTGTGTAGTTTCATTAACCGTAAAATTAACATTCGAAATAGTTGCTCCTGCAGTTATACTTGCTGTAAACACATGTTGTACTTCAAATCCGGTACGCTCCACTCCGACCGTGTAATCGCCTGCCGGTAGGTTAATAAAGCTATAATCGCCATTGGCATCAGGACAAGCAGTAGCAATAATTTCCGCATTGCTATTGTACAAAACTATGCGTGTGTTGCAATCTACATTTATGTTTGCTTTTGCTCTCATATTTGCCACCCCTGTATGACCACTTATTATTTGTACTTTCCCGGATACTACTCCTGTTCCGTTAAATTCGAATGAAGATTTGCCAGCAATTAAGAAACCTATCATTGTATCGGTTTGACATGTTAGATGGAATGGCACTACTTTTTTCCATTCAGTTTTTCCATCATGGTATGTGTCCAACCACGGATTTTCGCCTGTAAAGCTAAAGTTTACAAAATGCATTTTCATTATATAGTCACCTATTGGCAGTTTATCGAATTCCACAAAATCGAGCATAGCGCTATCACGAAAAACGACAAACTTATTTTCTGTATTTTTCTTATACAATTCGGCTCGTACATCACCAGAACCATAGCTACCACCCTGAAAATTAAACAATCTCACTTTTGCACCTTCAAATATTACCCGAGTTGAGTCGGTATTGAAACAACCACCAAAACCATTATTGACCAAAACGTGATACATACCGCTTTTTGTTATTTTTATCGATGGTGTGGTTTGTCCGTCAGGGCTCCAGAAATATGAATTGGAAGAATCTGTACCGGCCGTAAGTGTTATTGTATCGCCAACGCAGGCTATAATTGTATCGGGTAGCGAAAGAGAGATGATTGGTTTTACGGTTACCTGTACATTATCAGACGCTTGTCCTAAGGTATTTTTTACTGTTACCGAATATGTACCTGACGTTTTTGCCCAGATTTTTTGATTGGTTTCATTGTTATTCCAGGAATAAACCGCTCCGGGCGTAAGTCCTGCATCTAATTGTACCGAATCGCCTTCACAAACCACACGGGCATTACCAAGCTCAACTGTTGGAGCTGCAAGGTCAATCAACTCAATTTCGGTTTTAAGTACAGCTGCTTCCCAACCCCAATAAACGATAGAGTCAATCTTAACACCGGTTGAATTTTCGACATACTGCTTTTTATAATGAAAATCATAAACTTCACCTTGTTTCAATGATAAATTGGAATCTGTTGTTCCGTTTACGGTCGTTGATTCAACTATATTTCCACCACTATATAATTTTATCCCCATCTCGGAATTGTTGGCATAAACCCAACTGTATACCGAGGTTATTGTATTGTTGAGTTTAGTTAAGTCCATCACTACTTTTGAAGGAAACATAGTCAATGCACCGAATCTGTTCGACGAAATATCAGGTGCTTTGGTTGTATCATTATCAATAAACCTCGATTGGCTACCATTCCATAGTACAGGTATTCCTTTCATATCAAAATAAAAGTCACCTTTCGGATAGTAATTACCGTAATCGTTATACACGCTCTTCAACTCGAACTTCATATCTTGTTTAGCTTCTGTTACAAAATTCATCGATATGTTGCTGCGTTTCGCACATGTTGCAAATGCAATCACAGTATCTTTACTGAAAGGCCATGGGTTATTTCCTTCGTCAGAAAAACAACCTTGTGGAATTTCCAATGTGTAGCTTTTGGCATAATCCAACGCAAATTCAAAAGAGAAACTGACCGAATTATCTGTATTTTTTTCAACTTCGGCAGGCAATATATAGGCTGTAGTATTACTTGCAGTTTCGCGCAACGTTATCGTCTTAATAGCCAACACAGGCTCATTAAACGATAACTTAAAGTTTGCTTTACGCGATACATTCAATTGATTTTGTGCAGGATATGAGCTTTGAAGAATTGGCGGATTAATATCAGCTGCCAACACTGTAAAATTCGGCACAGCTGTATTTTGACTTATACTGTTGCTATTCAGATAATTTGAATGATCGGCAAACCTTCGGCGCAATTGTATCGCAGTTCCTGTCATTTTAGACACATCACCCATATTATCAAACCTGATATTTGCATACAAATATTTATTGAAATATGTATCTGTAGAATCAAATTTTACAACCGTATTATCAGCCACCGATAAGCCCGGAGGAATATCGTTTTCACCCGGCTTAAAATTTTCGGCCGCATACCAGCCAAAAGCAGTGAGGAAAGTTGTATCGGAATTAATTTTCTGAAATGCAATTAGCGAAAGGCCATTAGTGCCTGAAGTTATAAACTTTTTCGATTCAACCACAGTTCCATTACTTTGAATAACAGTACCGGCTGCATAGCTTTTAGAAGCTGTAAATGTATGAATGCCATCATACTGAGGGTCAGCGAAAGGAATAAAACCTTTTTTTAAAGCTGAATATTTCATGTCTGAAAAAACAATAACCGTCCCCTCCGTAATAGGCACCAAAGGTACAAAATCGAATGATTTATAGCTGTTGTTTATTTGTACTATGGCTATATCGCCTGCCTTAAGCACTGTTTGTGTCCGGACTAATTGCATGGAAGCAATTACCATTAAAAATAGAGTAATCTTTTTCATTTTTGTAATTAATTTAATATGAATTAATTTGTTCTGTTTTGAAGCATTTCAATCTTTTCGTCCATATCATCGAATTTTATATCAGTCGGCAGTTCGAATCTGGAACCTGAAACATTGATATTGCTTTCGAAACTTGTTGCTGTTTCGGTGTACGTTATACCCATTTCCGACACTTCCGATTTTAAAGGAATACCTTTGTACTGAAGATGTTTGGTTGTTCCCCACGAAAACTTCAAGCAGTTACGGCCCAAAAAAGTTTCGTATCCCTCTATTTTACCTCCCATATCAGTAATCACCTTTCGCTCCATAGCATCTAATTGAACGTCAGTTTTACCTTTTGTTAATTTTTCACCCACCTCAGTTTGGGCTTCAATTTTCATTTTCGAACCTGTTTTTTGTATTAAATCAGCTTTCCAAACAGTGTTTCCTTTGCGAATTTCCAATTCTTTTTTTTCAGTAGTGTTTTTAAATCCCAGTAATTTTACTGTGGTCGTACTATTTATCAAAGTGTACATGAACATACCATAATTGTCGAACCACACAGTTTTTGTTCCCTTAGTGTTTCCTCCAAGCGTATATTCAATATGACCAGATTTTACAAAAAAATATTTGCCATTTTGCTGTGCTAAACCCCCAACAAATGTTGCAATTAAAAAGAATATGACTAATTTTGATTTCATGTGAAAATAATTTTTATTATGAAAATTTGAGAATATACCGATGTAACATTAAATCGCAGACAAAGTGATACAGTTAAGTTTAATGTAATAAATATTTTATTCCTGTATTTTCACAAATTCCACTCTTCGGTTTTGCGCTTTTCCTTCAGGAGTGTCGTTGTCAGCCATTGGTTTAGATTCGCCCCAGCCTTTGCTTGTCAAACGATTTACGCTGACACCGGCTTTTACCATAGCATCGAGAATGGCTTTAGCACGTGCTTCAGATAATTTCTGATTGGCTCCTGTTTCTCCATCACTATCAGTATGACCTTCCACACTGAAATTAAGTTCCGGATGATCGTTCATCATTTTCACCACATAATTAATTGTTCCCATGCTTTCGGGTTTGATAATTGCCTTATTTACATCGAATTTAATTCCTGTTGTTACAAATTTTCCATCTGTAAGAAATTTATCATACAAAGGAACTGCACCTTTTGCTATACGCACATTTTTAATAAAAGGTTTTGAATTACCGGAAACATTATGAGCCGAAATCATAATTCCTGTCGGATTAATTTCGAGATTTGGCAGATTCAGCACGCGTACTTCGTCTAAATAGCCTTTTAATGCTCTCTTATTAAACGAAACGGCAATATGTCGCCAACCTTCAGAAGGTTTTAATTTATCCTGTCCCGGATATGTATCTCCGACTAAATCGTATGTTAAACTATTGTATTCTATCCGGATAGGCTTTGCTGGTTGCATTATTTTTAACTGGTTTTTCGAGTCGTAAAAAAACAGATAATAATTACTGTTTAATTTTAAGTCCTTATGGAAATACACATCCATTTCGAAGGTAAATTGTTCGGGAAGATAGTCCCCGGATCTGTTCTTCAGTAAAGGAAGTATGGCATCAGGCACATTTGCATTGGTTTTTTTGAACCAAACCACTTTTTCCCCTCCCCATTCGGCTATTTCGATAGTTCCTTTTGTCATGTCCCAACGCGAAGGGAATTCACCGTTTTGTTCGTTTGAAAAGTCATCTTCGAAAATCAGTTCGGTTCCCGGCACAAAGTCATATTTAGCCCAGACTAATGACGGCTTTACCTGTTCTGTATTTACATCTGTGTTTATTGAATCATTCATCTGTTTTGCAGACCTCTGTTGTTTAGCCGTTTTTGTCTCCGCTTCGTTTTTCGACTTCGTTTTTCCGGATCCGAAGATTGAGTCTTCGACAGTGTTGAGAGATTTGTCAACTGTATTGTCAATACGTTTCCCAACCCGATTCTCGATGCTACGTTCAGCTTTTTTGATACTTCTGTCGATTACTTTGCCCAAATTAATCTGAGCGTTGACCGAAAAAAAGATTGATGCAAATACAGCTGTAAATAAGAAAATTCTCGTACTCATAATTTTCATTTTTTATATTTAAACTGATAATGAATTTTGTTTTGAAAAAAAATCAAACAATGTTTTCCTGAACTTAGGATGGATATCCAAACATAACCCTGCAGGAAACCGGACTATCTGATCTTTGATGTTATATTCTGAAATTTGGCGGGGATTGACAAACAGGTTTGCCTGAACAGGTATAAATCCGGTTAGTTTCAAAAAGGAAGCTAAAACATTTTTATTCCCGGGAAACTGATAGTTTTTACCGGCTTCGTAAAACCGGATGGTATGTGACTTTGTAATTTCGGCATACAGAATCTGTTCAATTCTGACAGGAAATATTAATTCGTCTGTTTCGATCAGAATTTTTTCCGCTTTGCTCAGAATTGTAGTTTGTTTGTCCATACCCGATAAAGTTTTTTACCGAACAAAGGTATTTCCTTTAATGAGAGGATTTTTTCGGCTTTAACAAGTGCCGGGTATAATTTGATAAGTGAGAGATTTTTATTTATAAACGCAATAACAATATGAATTACAAATTTTCTAATTGTTGTATTACCTTTTCCTTAAAACGTGTGGCAACGGGAATCATGGATTTATCTGTAAGTGCGAGTGACCCTCCATCCGATTTATGAAAACATACGACATACTTTGAATTAACCAGGTGCGATTGATGAGTACGAATAAATCCGCAATTGTCGAGCATATTATCATATTCTTTGAGATTTCTTGAGACAATTACGGGTTTTCGGTCTTTCAGATAAAACGCTGTGTATGCTCCATCAGCCTGTAAGCGGACGATATCATCCAACTGAACCACATGGATTGAATCTGAAGTGCGTAATACAATCCTGGATAACTGATTTTTGTAGCGCAGGTTTTGCATCAGCACACTGAACTTTTGATTTGTTTGAGTTTCGCTTTCTTTTCTCAGGGCTTTATGAATTGCATCCACAAACTCACATGTAGTAAAGGGCTTAAGCAGATAATCGAGTGCACTTACTTTTATTGCCCTGATTGCATATTGTTCGAAAGCAGTGATAAAAATAATATTAAAATTTATGTGCTGAAATTTGTTCAGCAAATCAAATGCAGTACCATCGGGAAGGTCAATATCGAGTAAAACAACATCGGGCTGCTGAAGTACAACAGCTTCGTAAGCAGACGATACATTATCTGCGTCTTCACACAACTCTATATCATAAAAAAACTCAGCGAGCAGGCTTCTTATATGCTTTCGGGATGACAGTTCATCATCAACAATTAATATTTTCATTCACTAAGAAATTTTTTACATATTTAAAATACTATCTGATAAAATACTATCTGACTAATTTTCCATAGTGTATTTAAACGGTATCTCAATGATAATTAATGTACCTTTATCTGTTTCCGGTACCGGACTTATAATTCTGATTTTTTCAGTTGATGTATTTTTAATATTCAAACGTTCACGCGTAATATTCATTGCAAACGAGCGATGACCAACATTACCTGATCCGGGTTGAAACCCCGTTCCATTATCGGCAACAATCAAAATCAGTTTATTTTCCTGAAGTTTAAACTCAACATTTACAAACCCTCCAATCTGTCCACGTATTCCGTGCTCGATGGCATTTTCAATAAAGGGTTGAGCAATCATTGGAGGAATTTCACAAGCAACAGGATCGATTGCAGTATCGATTGTTATTGAAAACTCAAATGAACCGGCAAAGCGTAATTGCTGCATTAACAGATAGTTATTAATAAATTCTATTTCAGACTCAAGCGAAACAAACTCCATTGTCGAATTTTCAAGAATTTGCCGCATCAGCTTTGCATAATGTGCAAGATAATCAGAAGCTTCACGACCTTTATTTGTTTGAATATACTGGTTGATAGCATTCAATGTGTTAAATATAAAATGCGGATTCATTTGCGATCGAAGCAACTTCTGTTTTAGCTCTGACTGCTGTTTATCATTACGGAGTTGTTTACGTATATAAAGTAATAACAATATTCCACCGACCAGTAATACAATTACTATAAATGAAAAAATCAGCGTCTCATTGCGTGAAATTGTAATAGTTTTTAATTTATTATCATTGTCAAGTCGTGCTATTTCTTTTTCCTTTTCAGTTGTCCGGTATCTTACTTCGAGGGCATGCAATGATTTTTGAACTTCTGCGTTCCTGACAGAATCCAATCCATCTTTGTAACAGCAATAATGATGATATGCCATCTCCCAGTTTTTTGTTTTTTCGCCAATTGTAGCGAGTGCCAGATGTGCCGCTGCTTCTTCCTCAGGGAACGTTTTTTCAAACTCCGCTATTTCCAGGGCTTTATTTGCATGATACTTAGCTTCATTTACCCTGTTCAGTTCAATAAGCACATTTGCAGCTGACGTATGACCTACAATTTTCGAATAACTGCGGTTGATTTCATAGGCAATTTCTAATTCATGAAGAATGTCATTCAATGCTTTGCCGTGTTTACCCTGTGCTTTATATGCTATACTTCTGTTTGAATAAGCTGTAGCTAATCCGTTTTTATAATTATTTGCTTTCGAAATTACTATCATTGAATCGTACCATGAAATTGCTTCGTCATATTTCTTCTCTTTTTGAGCAATTCCGGCTAAATCATTGAAAATTGCTGCTCGTGTTGAAACTCGCTCTTCATTCGAATTCTTCGCAATTTGATAAGCCTTTCCTACATAGAATTTCCATTTATCTTTATCAGTTTCTTTGAACAACTGTCCCAAATGCTGATAATAATAGGCCAGATTTTTCTTTATACCTGACGATTCCTTGTTTTTTATTGCTTTAAGAACATAGCTGATTGCATATCTGTAATTACCCATAAACTCATACTCTGAACCCATATTCATAAGTGTCATGGCAACTTTGTCGGGATTTTTATTTTCGGCAAAGGCTTTAAGGGCATAATGATAGTAAGTCAGTGCCAGATTTCTGTTGCCCTGATAGCTTGCATTGGTCGCCAGTAAATTATATAAAATGCCGGCTTCGTTAATTTTACCTGCTTTCAGGGCAATGTCTGTACCTTTTTTCAGATAGTAATCACTCTTTTTAAAGTCGCCCAGTTCCGAAAGGTAATCGCCAAGATATTTATACGATTCGATAATTTGTGTTGTATCTGTTGATAAAATCGCCTTATTGTAAGTTTTATTAAGATGTTGAAGAGAATCATCAGCCATCAATCTGAAACAAAACATAAAGAGAGCAGATATTAGCAAAATTTTTCGCGTTGTTAGCATTTTTTTATATTTTTAATGAAATGCAAATATAAAATAATTATTCATAATTTAACGTTATGGATTTGACATATTAAAAGTAATACAGTCGTTTGTCAGGAAAAAACCGCAGTACAGCAATTATTTCAGAGTAAAAATAAGAAGTTGGATATAAAAATAACTATGAAGAATATTCTGATTGGAAGAAACCGGAAGAAAGTTGAAAGGTTTCAGACAGCGCTTTCAAACATTGCAGATTTTTTTTGATTCAACAATCATATATATCAGACTGTCGCTTTTTCAGTTGATTTAAACCGGCGACCGGAGTTCGGCGTAAAGCCCAATTACAGGAAAGTGAGTATTGATAAGTATAATTAACAGCAAATCAAAAGTAATGTTATATTTACAAATATCTTATTTTAATTAATATCCGTACGCATGGTAAATGAATCGAAAACAAAAATGACCATTAAATTTTTTAAATTCAATGGTCATTTTTGTATTTTCCCGGTTTATAATAAGGCAAATAAAACCTTTATTTCAGCAATCAAACATGCACTTCGAGCAGCGTGACGTTTTCGTTCGTTACAAGACCGGCTTCGCTGATGCACGCAGGAATCAGGATGGTATCACCTCTGTTTACTTCTAATTGATGATTTGCTGTTTCTATAACAAATTTTCCTTCGAGACACATATAAACGATAAAAGAATCGAGATTCCCGTAATTTCGGGTCAGCGAAGTATCGAATTTCAGAAGATTGGTAGTGAAATACTCACAACTTACCAGCGGTGTAATTTCATTGAGCTGAACCTTATAATCGGTTTTCGGATGCAGAGTTGCACAGAAATCGATGACGTCAAGCGCCTGTTCAGTGTGCAGTTCCCTGCCGTTTCCATGTTCGTCGACACGTTTGAAATCGTAGATACGATAGGTAATGTCGCTGCTTTGTTGTATTTCGGCTACCACCACTCCTTTACCGATGGCGTGAACGAGACCTGCAGGAATAAAGAATACATCTCCTTTTTTAACCTTAACATGCTGAAGCAAATCTTCCACTGTATCATTTTCGAGGGCATCGAGATATTCTTCGCTTGTCTGATCCTTCGAAAATCCGATAATGAGTTCCGCACCTTCTTCGGCATCAAGCACATACCACATCTCGGTTTTGCCAAATGAGTTATGTCTTTCGGCTGCCACTTCGTCGCCCGGATGCACCTGAATGGATAAATTTTCGTTGGCATCAATGAGTTTGAACAAAAGTGGAAAAGTAAGTCCGTACTGTTCGTACACCTTGTCGCCAACCAGTTCGCCCATATAAATCTCTATCAGTTCGGTGAGATTATTACCGGCAAGAAAACCATTGACCACCACCGACTCGTCATTCTCAACCCCCGAAAGTTCCCAGCTTTCGCCAAGTTGATCAGTTGCAGCAGCTTTGTTGAACAGTTTTTTGAGCTTTGTACCTCCCCAGATTTTATCCTTCAGTAAGGGCTCAAATTTTAATGGATATAACATTTGTTGATAGTTTGTAGTTTGATGTTTGAAGTTTGATAGTTTGAAGTTTGTAGTTTGAAGTTTGTAGTTTGAAGTTTGAAGTAAGCAGTTGATAGTTAATTATATAGTTTATTATTGCTTAACACCATATTTTTCAGGGTTATTGTGTATAAAAGTTAATAATTTTCCAACTTCATCGTTTCACACCGACAGTTTTTGGTAAAATTCGGGCATAATATAGTTGCAACTCAGTGCAAAATCCGGCAAAACGGAAGTTTCGCTATTTTCGCCTAAACAATCTGTAGTTTTCATTAAGTAATGCTTTGGATAATCTCATTTACGAAAAGCCTCCGCAACATTAGCACAAACAGATCGGGATGAACGTCGTATCTGATCTGTCAATGAGTATTTTTCTTCCTGAGAAAAGCTCATAGTTATTCTGAAAATTTCATAAGCCTGAAAAACAGCTTTTTTTTAACAAGTAATTAAATCTTTAAATTTCTGATTATCACTCATTCCATTCCCTCAAACTATCAAGCATTTACTATCAACTGTTTACTACAAGTTTCCTGCAAGTTTTTGTTCCCACGCCCAGGCACTTTCGAGTGTTTTTTCGACAGTTTCCTGTGCTTTCCAACCCAGTACCTGATTGGCAAAAGACGGATCGGCCCATACTTTTTCGATATCACCCTCGCGGCGACCCACAATTTTATACGGAACTTTTACGCCGGTTACTCTTTCGAAAGTATTGATGATCTCCAGCACCGACAAACCACGTCCGGTTCCGAGATTAAAGGTTTCGACAGCCTCTGACATACCATTATAAAGCAGGCGTTTAACGGCAATAACATGGGCTTTTGCCAAGTCCACAACATTGATATAATCGCGGATACATGAGCCATCGGGAGTATTGTAATCGTCGCCAAACACCTGTAATTGTTTGCGAAGACCGATGGCTGTCTGAGTTACAAACGGAAGCAGATTATTGGGAACGCCGTTGGGCAGCTCACCGATTTCGGCCGACGGATGTGCTCCGATGGGATTGAAATAGCGCAATATAACGCTTTGGTAGGAAGAATTGGAGCGAATAGTATCTCGTATGATTTCTTCACCGATTTGTTTGGTATTTCCGTAAGGTGAAGCTGCCGGCTTGATGGGGGCGTCTTCGGTTACAGGAAGTATATCGGGTTGTCCGTACACAGTACACGACGACGAGAAAACAAGATTTTTAATTTTATGAATGGGCATCAATTGAAGCAAATTGATAAGTGACACCAGATTGTTGCGGTAATACATCAATGGTTTTTCAACTGATTCGCCAACGGCTTTGCTCGCTGCAAAATGAATGATGGCTTCGATATTACTGTATTTTTCGAACATCCGATCCATGCTCACATAATCGACACAATCAATATTTTCGAAAGAAGGACGTATCCCCGTAATTCGTTCGATACCGTTCAGAACTTCAATGTTCGAGTTGGAAAGGTTATCCACAATGATTACTTCATACCCTTCCTTTTGCAATTCAACTACCGTATGTGAACCAATATATCCTGTTCCGCCTGTTACTAAAATTTTTGCCATGCTGCTTATTTTTTAAATAATTGTTGAGGATAAACACCTTTACGCACCAACTCATTGATTTTCAATACCACCTGAGGACGGTCTTCGGCATAAGTCACTCCAAACCATTTCGATGGTGTATCCAAAACCTTACAACTAACTTTATTTTGTACGATTAAATTATTAACAGCCAGTGGTATGTAGAACTCGGATTTAAGCTTCTGACCGTTTTCGGCCAAAAACTCTTTGAAGTACTCGAGTGAATAATCGAAATAATCGGGAGTAAATCCCCACATATTCATCGAAACGGGTGTATTGGCCGGAATTGCCACTTCTTCACCTTTTTCGTCGATATAAATAATAGCTCCGCCTTTTTCCTCTATATGTGTGCGTTCAACCACATTCAGCAAATTACTGTTTTCGTCCACCACACAAACGCCCCTGCTTACCGAACCGCTCTCCGAAAGTGTGTTGCCCACACGATAACCCACCATACAATATTCATTCTGCTTACCTTCGACACTGCGAAGAAAATCAGCCAGAATAGCAAATGATTCCTGTCCGTAAAAGTCATCGGCATTGATTACTGCAAATGGTTCGCGAATTACTTCTTTTCCCATCAGTACAGCGTGGTTGGTACCCCATGGTTTTTCACGTTCGGCAATGTATGTGCAACCTTCGGGCACTTTACTTATTTCCTGAAAAACAATCTCCACATCAATCAAATCCTTGAACTTATCGACTACAACATTCTTAAAGTCAGCTTCGAAACTTTGACGAATGACAAACACAATTTTTCCAAATCCGGCTTTAATGGCGTCGTATATGGAATAATCCATGATAGTTTCGCCGTTAGGACCCAGACCATCCAATTGTTTCAAACCTCCGTACCGGCTTCCCATTCCTGCCGCTAATACAAATAAAGTTGGCTTCATAAAATTTTTCGTTTAATTTGAGCCGCAAAATTACTCATTTGTTTTCAATTATAAAATCATATTCCGAACAAATTGTAAACACATTTGAGACAGCATCTTCCGTTCATCAGCTGCTCCATTCGCAACCGAAATTCATTTAAAAAGCTTAGCATTACTATTGTGTAAGCCTGTTCAAATTTTTATCTTTGTACGATAAACGCTTTCAAATATGGTTCAAAAACTACAAAAATCTTTAAAAAAAATAATTTTTTATTCTGTCATTGTACTTATTTTTTGTTTGTTCATCTTTTTCATTTTTAAACATTTCAGTTCTGTTACCGACAAAAAAACCGACAATTATTCACAATGCGACCAGGTCCACAATGCCAGTGCCCCGATCACTCCAAGCAAGGTGTTGAACGATAAAAACGACGTACAAATCATCCACGCTCAAACCAACGGCATCAAACAACCTTTTGCCACCAATGCTGATTTCGACAGCCTGATCAGCGAAATGGTACTTACCAACCGGCTGGTCGAAGTTAAAGACTGTAAATACTATCATCTCAAAACCCTGAAACATTCACATCCTTATTTGATTCCCGAAGCTGTGAATATGCTGGATGAAATTGCTTACCGGTTTCAGGAAAAACTTAAAGAAAAAAAACTTGGAAATTACTGTTTCTTCCTTACTTCACTTTTACGCACAGTTGAAACCCAGGCAAAACTCAGTCACAGAAACACCAATGCCGTGGACCACTCAGCTCATTATTACGGCACTACCATTGATATTTCGTACAAACATTTTTACAATCTCGACAATGATTCCATTGAGCCAAGCTGGGAGGTTATTCAGGAATTAACAAAAACCCTTGTAGAAATGAGGCAGCAATGCAAATTATTGGCCGTCCGGGAGCGAAAACAGTCCTGCTTTCATATTACTGTTGTGGTTTGTAAACCTGAAGCAGAACTAAACGAAAAAAACACAGAAATCCCGCTTACCGGCTCTGACACCGACAAGGTAAACCGTGTAAAGTAACCGTTCCGACATGAAAACAGATCATTCTTTTGCTCTGAAAAGTAAATTTATTACAAATTAAGAACGATTGTAAACGTAAAATAATATCTTTGCCCCGTTTTGTTTCCAACTGAAATTTTTCAACAAATTTTGTTACAATGAAAAAAATCAAACAACTGCTGTTTTCGATGACCACCAGTGTCATTTTGCTTTCTCTGTTTGCCATAAGTATTGGCTATGCTACATTTGCCGAAAACAACCACGGTACTGAATATGCCAGATACATAATATACAATGCCAAATGGTTCGAACTTTTATTAGTATTGCTGATTGTTAATCTTTCGGGCAGCATACTGAAAAACAAACTTATACAACGAAAAAAATGGACGGTACTCATGTTCCATCTTGCATTTATTTTTATCCTTACCGGCTCGGCAATAACACGCAATTTCAGTTATGAAGGATTGATGCATATACGACAGGGTGAAACAACCAACCTGATTTCGACCGAAAAAACCGCCATCAACATTTTCGCCGAATACAACGGACAGAAATACAATAAAAGCACTGAAGCTGACTTAGGACCGTCGAAAACAAATGATTTTTTGCAGGAAATTGAGGTGGGCGGCAAAACCATTACTGTCGAAAACAAATTATTTGTTCCCAATGCAACCGAAACCATTGAAGAAAATGAAAACGGACAACCGGTAGTTGGAATTTTTATCATGAGTTCCGCTGAGGCAAGTAATGATATTATGCTTTTCGAAAATGAAAAAAAAGTGTCGGGAAATATCACTTTTGCGTTTGAAAACTCCGGAGATTCAGCTGATATCATGTTTTCAGTAAAAGGCAACGATTTGTATTTCAAATCAAAACAGCCCTTTACTAAAACCGGCACAATGGCTTCGGGTATGATTGACAGAGAAAATGCAGTTACAATCCCGGCAGGTCAGGTTAATCCTGCCGATAACAATACAGTCTATCGCGTCGGGAAAGTCGTTTTCATGATCAAAGGCTTCTATCCGAAAGCCGTTAAAACCCTCACTGTCTATACCGGTAACAGCGACTTACCCACCGACGCTTTAGTCATGGAAATAAGAGAGGGAAGTACTACTAAACAGATCAATGTTTTCAACACCGGCGATAAGAGTGCTTCTTCCGAACCAACATATATCAACGGAGTAAAAATTGCTGTCTCTTTTGGTAAGCTGCAACGCGAAATCCCTTTCAGTCTTACCTTACGGAAATTTGAGCTCGAACGTTATCAGGGCTCGATGAGTCCATCGTCGTATGCAAGTGAAATTACGGTGACCGACAATGAGAAAAAAACGGTCATCCCTTTCCGGATCTTCATGAATAACATATTAAATTACAGAGGATACAGATTTTTTCAATCTTCGTACGACGACGATGAAATGGGAACAATTTTATCTGTCAACCACGACCAATGGGGAACGCTGGTAACCTATTTTGGTTATTTCTTTTTGTTTTTGGGAATGATTCTGACCTTATTCAGCAAGAAAAGCCGTTTCAGTACTCTGCTGCGCTTAACAAATGAGATTCAGCAAAAACGAAAACAGGGTATATATATCATCATTGCTTTAATTTTCAGCACATTTCCAGAGATTAGTGCACAAGCTCAAAATACAGGTTCTAAAGCCGGGCATATTAAATTGCTGGATGAATTGCTGGTCCAGGATGGAGCGCAGGGCCGGATAGAACCCCTGAGTTCGTACACATCGGATGTTTTGCGCAAAATCTACAAACACGATACATTTAAAGGTCAGTCGGCTACCGAAGTTATACTCGGCATGAGTGTACAACCTTCGTTATGGCAGAACCAGCCGATGATAAAAGTAGCTAATCCGGAACTCGAAAAGGAACTGGGGGCAGTCAATGGTTACATTTCTTACAATCAGCTATTTGATAAAAACGGTAACTATCAGTTAAGCCATCAGGTAGAAGCAGCATATCAGAAGGAAGAATCGACCCGAAACAAATACGAAAAGGAAATTATCAACGTGGATGAACGGATTAATATCTGTAATCTGATATTTACACACGAATTGCTGGCGATATTCCCCGACAGGAATGCTGAAAACGGGAAATGGCTGATAGCAAAACCGGCTTCCACGAACATGCACAATAAATCATCCGTATGTCCTTATCTTTCCGAAAAAGAGAACAATCGGGAAATGAGCACGACTGAAACCGAAACAGGAACAGCAATGAGCGACAGTAGTATGGGTGAGATTAAACCCGGAGTTACAGGCGACTGCACCCGCAATAGTGTTCATAGTCAAATGAACATGAATCCGGGCATGATGAACAGGTTGACAACCGATTCACCTGAAATTTTATATTCAGATTATCTGAATTCGGTGAGTCAGGCAATGACTTCGGGCAACTGGCTGAATGCCAACACAGCACTTGCAAAAATAAAAACTTATCAGTTAAAATACGGTGGCAGCAATTTACCCTCTGCTTCGAAAATCAAACTTGAAATAGCATACAATAAATGGAGTATCTTTTTTTATCTGATGATTGCCTATGCACTCATTGGAAGTTTCTTGCTATTGTTGCATTTTATCTGTATTTTTAAACCAAACGCGAAACTCGAAAAGTTTTTAGGCTACGGAATTTACCCGCTGACATTTCTACTGGTCATTTACACCCTTGGTCTTGCCATTCGGTGGTATATTTCAGGGCATGCACCCTGGAGCAATGGCTACGAAAGCATGATATTCGTAGGATGGGCGGCAGGACTATCGGGTTTCATTTTTGCGCGTAAATCGCCGGTTGCATTTGCCGTAACAGCTTTATTATCGTCAATTGCCCTTTCTGTGGCAGCCATGAGCTGGATGAATCCTGAAATTACCAATCTGGTCCCCGTACTGAAATCGTACTGGCTCGTTATTCATGTGGCTATCATCACTTCGAGTTACGGGTTTTTAGCAATGGCGGCACTACTCGGCTTTCTGAACCTTGTACTTATGGTATCGCGAAGCGAAAAGAACAGCACAAGAATAAATTTTAATATTCTGGAATTCAGCTATATCATTGAGCTTTCACTTATCGTGGGATTATTCCTGCTGACCATCGGGACATTTATTGGCGGTATCTGGGCTAACGAATCGTGGGGTCGTTACTGGGGCTGGGATGCCAAGGAAACATGGGCTCTGGTGAGTGTGCTGGTGTATGCCATTATCCTTCATTTACGTCTTATACCCGCACTCAACAAACCTATCGTTATCAGCACAATGGCTTTAACCGGATTCAGCTCTGTGATTATGACATTTTTAGGTGTGAACTACTATCTGGCAGGTATGCATTCGTATGGAAAAGGAACTCCACCCCCCATACCATCGACTGTATATCTTGTCATTATTGCACTGGTTTTTCTGATCTACTTTGCATATAAGAGCGAGAAAAAGGGAAAGTGATGATGTGGGTATTGAAAAGGGTTTCGGAGTTTCGGGTTTGGGGTTTGGAGTTTCGGGTTTCGGGTTTGAGGTTTGGGGTTTGGGGTTTGAGGTTTGAGGTTTGAGGTTTCGGGTTTGGAGTTTGGGGTTTCGGGTTTCGGGTTTCGGGTTTCGGGTTTGGGGTTTGGAGTTTCGGGTTTCGGGTTTCGGGTTTCGGGTTTCGGGTTTCGGGTTTCGGGTTTCGGGTTCCGGGTTTCGGGTTTCGGGTTTCGGGTTT
>CALCBD010000066.1 GCA_937897985.1 uncultured Paludibacter sp.
TTACCCTATTTACTACTGTATCGTCACCCTATACACTACTGTATCGTTACCCTATTCACTACTGTATCGTCACCCAATACACTACTGTATAGACACCGTATACTCCTCTGCTGTGAAGACACCCTTCACACTATTGTGAAGACATCCATCACACTGCTGTGAAGACACACTTCACACTACTGTGATGACACTCATCACACTGCTGTGAAGACATCCATCACACTGCTGTGAAGACATCCATCACACTGCTGTGAAGACACTCATCACAATACTGTGTAGACAACCTGAAATATTTATTTTTATAAATGGTTAAAATTTATAATTATTATTGTGAGTTCACCGGTTATCGGTTTTTTGCAGATAACTGATATCAATAGGTTCATAAGTCCTGTAGCTTTAAAATAACGTTTTTCCTTTTACTGTAATGGAATTACTGAAAAATTAAAGTAATTATCCGATATGTTTATCCTGACAAACTGAAAGTCAGGTGGCAGAATTCCGGGAATAGAATATATTAAAAAAAATATCCGATTCCACACTTTAATTCAACCAGAATCAGGTGTGTTTATCGGATACAGAAATGATTAGTTTCAATGAAACTGTAAATTATTTTTTTTGCGACTTTAATTTCTTTTTTCTTTCGTAGTATACAAATGAATAGGGATATGGGTTTTGGGCGTCAGAAGGGAAATCTTCCCTTGTAACTTCAACCCATTTTTTAAAGTCAATTTTCGGGAAATAGGCATCAGCATTGAATTCGGCATGAACCCATGTAATATACATAGAATCAGCTTTTTCAAGAATTTGTTTATACACCGAACTGCCTCCGATGATAAATATCTCGCTTTCGTGTTCACAAAGATCAAATGCATCTTCGAATGAATTGGCTTCAAAATAGCCTTCGTTGACTCCTTCGGACAGTACTGAAGTTAATATAATGTTTTTTCTGTTGGGAAGCGGACCATTAGGCAAACTTTCATAGGTTCGTTTGCCCATTAAAATCGTATGACCGGTGGTTAACTCCCTGAAATGTTTTAAGTCAGCAGGCAAATGCCAGGGTAATTTGTTGGCTTTACCAATGGCAAGATTATCCGCAACTGCTGCAATAATGGAAATTTTTGACATAATATGATACGATTTATTATTGAATTTTAAAATGTTGTAGCATTGAATGATATCGATGCTACGAATGTAAAAATGCAATCATTTAATTTTTAATCATTTAAATTATTAAAAATTGAATCGTAGACAGACAGGAAGGCAAAATTACAAATAAATATCTTTAATGGGTAAAATTGATTGTTAATAATAGTATAAAATTTATTATTGATAGAATTTAAAAACGTTTATATCAAAGTACCCAACATAATTCAGCTTAAGTATCATGCTGTTAATCAGTGATTAAATTAATCATTCAGAATGAAACTGTAGTTTTTACAAAATCTTCAGAATAATCCTGAATTTTTACTTTACAGGTACAATGCGGATATTGTCAGTTGATATAAACTGATTTTTCGGACACAGCAATATCTTTGCGTTCTTCCTTTTGTGATTAAATTCCTTAAATTCAAACAAATATAAATGTTTAATGCCTTTACATCATACAGCAACCTCACCCTTGATGTGTGGGTGTGGATCGTAATCAATCAATTCAAAATCGGAAAATTTGAAGTCAAAAATGTTCGACACTTCCGGATTGATTTTCATTTTTGGAAGGGGACGTGGAGTTCGGGTAAGTTGTAGTTGAACCTGTTCAATATGATTGGAATAAATATGAGCATCGCCGAGGGTATGTACAAAATCGCCGGCTTTTAGTCCGGTGACCTGAGCCATCATTTGAAGTAAAAGTGCGTAAGAAGCAATATTAAAAGGGACGCCAATAAAAATATCGGCACTACGCTGATACAATTGCAGACTCAATTTGCCATCGGCTACATAGAACTGGAAAAAAGCATGACATGGAGGCAGGTTCATATTCGGAATATCGGCTACGTTCCAGGCACTTACTATTATTCTCCTTGAATCGGGATTGTTTTTAATCGTATTTACAACTTCTGAAATCTGATCGATATGACCACCTTTATAATCGGGCCATGAGCGCCACTGATAGCCATAGATATGACCCAGATCGCCATTACTGTCGGCCCATTCATTCCATATACGCACACCGTTTTCCTGTAGATATTTTACATTGGTATCGCCACTCAGAAACCAGAGTAATTCATGTATAATGGATTTGAGATGAAGTTTTTTAGTAGTCAGACAGGGGAATCCATCTTCGAGGTTAAAACGCATCTGGTGACCGAAAACACTTATGGTGCCTGTGCCTGTACGATCGGTTTTAGTGACCCCTTCGGTCATAACACGTTGGAGTAAATCGAGATATTGTTGCATACGGATTTTATTAATTATTCGTTGGATACCAATGTGAAACTTTTAATCGAAACGCTTACTTATAATTCGTTTTCAGCACTCTGAATTCGGTTCGACGATTGATTTGATTGGTAATTTCCTGTTGTTCGGGAGTTAATTTAGTTACAAAACTTTCGTTCAGTTCATCATTTACTTTCAGAAACGGATATTTTTGAGCAGTTTTTTCGTCGACAATAAAGGGTTTTTCCTCGCCGTAACCGGCAGAGCTTAACCTTGCAGAAGGTATACCTTTAGCAATCAGGTAATCAACCACCGATTTAGCTCTTTTTTGTGACAAAATTTTATTGGATTCATTATTGCCTACAAAGTCGGTGTGCGCACTGATTTCGATAATTATATTCGGGTTGGTAATCAAAATGTTAGTCAGCATTTTCAAACCTTCTTCCGATGAAGGTGTCAGATCCCATTTCCCGAATTCGTAGAATATATTTTCAATCTGAATTGGTTTGTAGATGGTGGATAACTGAAAGTTTTGTGTAAATACCTTATTTTCGGATACTTCGGGTATAGTGATTTTTCCCTGCATATTCAGGAAACCCCTCGCAGATGCCAGCAATACACAATCGATGTTTTTTTCAATTTTCATCCGGTACGAACCATCTTTTCTGGTTTGTACCTTTACATTTAAACCGTTATTACTTACTAATTTAACCCAGGCATCGGGTATAGGGTTAGCCGTTTCATCGGTCACTTTTCCTTCAAGAATATATTCATATACCGGCAATTCAAACGACCAGATGGCATCATATCCTCTCGTTTCTGAACGGTTGGAGGTGAAAAATCCCTTTTCATTATTTCCTTCGAATGTTATTCCGAAATCATCGGCATTTGAGTTGACAGGAATTCCCATATTCATAATGGTCCATCCCTTTTCGGCATTGGGTACAGCTTTAAAGATATCAAGACCACCTAAACCGGTATGGCCGTTGGATGAAAAATAGAGCGTACCATCCTGACGGACAGTTGGAAACATCTCATCTGCCGGGGTGTTGATTTCATCTCCCAGATTTTCAACTTCGGTACATTCACCACCTCTGTATTTAGCTTTCCAGATATCTTTTCCGCCTTTTCCACGCGGATGATCCGAAACGAAATACAGTGTTTCACCATCAGGAGCCAGACACGGATGTCCGACCGAAATTGTACTGTCTTTGAATATCTGTAAGAGTTTTGCTTCGCTCCAGGTTCCGCCTGCACGGTTGGATACATAAATCTGAGTGCCTAAACCGTTAATATTTTGCTGGTTAGCACGTGTGAAAAACATAGTATTTCCTTCAGTCGTGAAGCTGCATACTCCGTTATCGGACGAATTCATATTGATTTCGGCGTCTGACTTAATTGGTTTTTCCCATTTGCCGGTAGCATCTTTACGGACCGAATAAATACTGTTTAATTGCAGGCCGGTTACCGTTGAACTTTTTTGTACAACTTTATTGTTAAACGAACGGTTTGAAGTGAAATATAGTACATCCCCATCGCTGTTTAAAAATGATGGACTGAAAGTATAGCAACGACGGGCATTAAATGCATCCATCTTTTTTACTACATAGAGGTTTGGATTTAATTTGAATTTCTGCAAACTATCCATAAAATTCAGTCCGTTCTTAGCTACAATATTGTTTGAATCCTTCGTCAGGTAAGTTTTGTAATTTTTCACTGCATCAGGATATTTTCCGTTTCGTTGCAAAACCTGTGCGTACCTTAAATAAACCAGACTATCAGGATATGAATACCGAATGGCATTGTTATACACTTGTTCTGCATTGCTGTAATTTAAAATCCTGTAACATTCGGCCTGATTATAAGCAATATGTGATCTCAGCTCCTTGTTTTTGGCCGGAATTTTCGAAAACAGACTTTTGTATCCTGCTCCTGCAGCGTAGTATTCGCCCATCGCAAACTGTTTGTCGGCCCTTTTCACACGTGAACTCAGACTGCATCCTCCTGAAAGAGTAACAATCATTACAATAAGCGCGAAGTTTACAGTTTTTTTAAGCATCATCAATTTCACAGTCCGAAGATTAATTCGGCATTTTATTTAATTATTAGTTGATTATAAAATATTTACAACACTTTTAAATGGTTGAATCAAATAAGCTCGTGAATTACCAATCCCGAACGTAGTTTCGGTTCGAACCAGGTAGTTTTGGGTGGCATTATATTTCCCGAATCTGCAATATCAATAATTTGCTTCATCGAAACGGGATACAAAGCAAGTGCAACACGCATTTCATTGCTGTCAACTCTTTGCTGTAACTCGCCCAATCCTCTGATACCACCAACAAAATCGATGCGTTTATCGCTTCTTAAATCCTTTATATTAAGTATGTTGTCAAGGATATATTGCGAAGAAATGGTTACATCCAATACTCCGATAGGATCATTATCATCATAAATATCAGGATTGGCGGTAAGCGAATACCAGTTGCCCGACAAATACAACGCAAAATTGTGTAATTTATTGGGTTTATAAATCTCTTTTCCCTTCAATTCCACTTTAAAGTTTCGGGACAACTGTGACAGAAATTCCTCATCGCTCAAATTGTTCAGATCTTTCACCACCCTGTTATAATCAATTATTGTAAGCTGATCGTCGGGAAAACAAACGGCCATAAAATAATTATACTCTTCATTACCGGTATGATTTGGATTATTGAGTCGTTTTTCGTTACCAACCAGAGCTGCAGCTGCACTACGGTGATGTCCGTCGGCTATGTAAAGTGAAGGAATTTCGCTGAAAATTTCGGTAATGCGATCAATTTGTTGAACATTGTCGATGGTCCAGAAGTGGTGGCCAAATCCATCCTGTGAAATAAAATCGTAAGTTGGTTCGGTTTTAATTACCTGATCTACAATGGTATTTAATTCAGCATGATGCGGGTAAGCAAAGAACACAGGTTCGATATTCGCATTGTTAACCCGCACATGTTTCATTCTGTCTTCTTCTTTATCCCTTCGGGTAAGTTCATGTTTTTTAATCCGGTTGTTCATATAATCATCCACCCAGGCACATACCACCAGACCATACTGTGTTTTGCCGTTCATTGTTTGTGCATAGACATAGTATTTATCTGAACTGTCCTGTACCAACCAGCCCTGTTCTCTGAAATTACAAAAATTCTCAAAAGCCTTTTGATAAACCTTTTCGTCATGTTCGTCGGTTCCCGGTTCAAAATCAATTTCGGGTTTAATTATATGATAAAGTGACATTGGATTGCCGGCTGCTTCGGCGCGGGCTTCTTCTGAGTTTAATACATCATAAGGGCGTGAAGCCACTTTTTCAACTAAATTCCGGGGTGGACGAATGCCTTTGAATGGTTTTATTACAGCCATAACGAATGTGGTTTTTTAAGTTTATAAATTGGAATTGCAAAGGTAAAGAAAAAAATTTAATCGGCTTATATAAATTCCTGTTGGCAATGACAAATCATCAGCGAAATTTTGATTTCATTAAAATGGACTATATGTACTGAATAACAGTTATTTAAATGGTGGTTTATCTTCTTCGTGAATATATTTTATCCGGATTTTAACGAAAAATTTAAATAAGTTAGCAATTTGCTTAACGGATGTGAGTGGTTTCATATTTATCCTGAAATCAATCGTTTAATTAAAATTTAAAATATCATTACTGAAGTTCCCGATTTCCGAAAAATGTTATTCAAATGAATCATGTTGCTGAAGGTTTGAAAATTTCGGAATAATTTGAGTCAGGGGTTGAAATTGCTTTTATTTCCGATTCAAATTAATAAGATGTCCGGGCTACGCCTCTGTTGTTGTATAAATCATCATACCTGCTATATCAGGATAAAGTTAACTTACTTTTTAATTCTTTGAGTCTTTGTTTGGTAGCATTCTACACATTCAAAAATATTATCTGACATTCATGATCCGGCTGAATATTGGATAAATTCTGGTTGAGTTAGTAAAGTTCTGACTTCCTAAAATAAGGTAAAAGATTGAAAATAAGCCTGAATCAGTCAACTAAAAAAGTGATTCAACTTCTGATTCGAAAGAATTATAAAAATCCCCGGTTTGAAATGAAGTTTTAATATTGAAAATTATGTTTATAATTCTGAGAATTTAATTTTACATTCGTCAGTTGTAAATTTAATTTTTTACTTTTGGGCACAAAAAAATAACTTTGAATTTCGTATTCAGGTTTAAAAATTCACGTACCGATTTAATGTAATAAAAAAGTTTCGGACACTTTTAAAAAAAATAACTGATTGGTGCTGCATCATTTCCGTCGGGTTTGAAATATGTAAAATTAAAATATAAAAATATGAGACGAGTACTTTTTTCGATTGCTATATTATTGTTTTTAAATACTTTATCGGCTAAAAACGTTTACAAATTTATTGTCGGAACGTACACCAATCAAACCCTGAGCAAAGGGATTTATACGATAGAGTTTGACACTGATAAAAAAATAATCAATACTCAACTATCCGCCGACAATGTATTTGATCCCAGTTATTTAGCTCTAACTCCGGATGGTAAATATGTTTATTCTATCAGTGAAAGAGGTTTAAACAGTAGCATAAGCGCATTCAGATTTGATAAAAACAGCGGCAAAATGAGTTTTATCAACCGGGTACAGGGTAGGGGAGCCGATCCGTGTTATGTTGCTGTATCTGATCATCATGTCATTACTGCCAACTATAGTGGTGGAAATGTAAGTGTTTTCGGACGTAATCCTGACGGTTCATTGTCGGAAGCAATTCAGTCGGTACAGCATTTTGGTAAAAGCATCAATGCGCAACGTCAAACAAAACCTTATGTACATCAAACCATTTTTTCGCCCGATCGTCATTTTGTACTTGTAAATGACCTGGGTACCGATTTTGTAACTTCCTATCGTTACAATATGAACTCCGGGGAAAAGGTGTTGACCGTTTTTGACAGTTTAAAAGTTAAAGCCGGAAGCGGGCCACGCCATTCGGTATTCAGCAAAAACGGTAAATACCTTTATGTGATTCATGAACTGGATGGAACTCTTACAGTTGCCGGATTTATAAAAGGGAAATTGTCGTTGATAGATGAAACAACGGTAGTACGAAAGGAAAACATTCAGACGGGGGCGGCCGATATTCATATTTCGCCCGATGGAAAATTTCTTTATGCCACCAATCGTGGAACAGCCAACGATATCAGTTGTTTCAGAATCGGGAAAAACGGAAAATTAAATTTTATACAGCAAATTTCTGTTTCAGGTATTGGCCCGCGTAATTTTGCGATCACAAAAGATGGTCGTTATGTTTTGGTAGCCAATCAAAAAAGCAACCAGATAGTTGTATTCCAACGAAATTCCGGTACAGGAACACTTACCGAAACAGAATTGAAAATCAACTTACAGGCTCCGGTTTGCTTAGTTGAATATTGATTTAATGTCCGTGGTGCGATGAGAATATAATGATACAAACGCCTGTTAAAATCATTATTATCTGAATAACCGATTCTTTCGGTTTGGTTTCCTTGTGCATCTCAGGGATCAGATCAGCCATTGAAATATAAAGGAAACTTGCAGCAGCAATTGCAATGGTGTAAGGTACCGCAACTTTCACATAATCAAGTAAATAGTAGGCAGCAATTCCGGCAACCAAAGAACTGCTTCCGGACAACAGATTGTACCATAAAGCCTTTTTGCGGGTATAACCTCCTTTGATCAGTATCCCGAAATCGCCGAGTTCCTGAGGTATTTCGTGCAATACAACCGAGAGTGTTACAAATATCCCGAGCTCTGTAGAAGTGAGGAATGAAGCTGCTATTACAACTCCATCGATGGCATTGTGAAATGCGTCGCCGATTAAAATCATGGGAGCAGCTGCATGTATCTGACGTTCGCAGTTTTCGTCGTGACATGATCGCCAGAGTATAATTTTTTCGAGCAAAAAGAACAGTAAAATCCCTATTAACACCCATAACACCACTTCATGCAAACTCAGTGTTTCCGAAGCTTCAGGTATCAGGCCGAGAAGCGCAGAACTCAGTAATGTTCCACCGGCCAGGTAAAGCAAATATCCCGAAATTTTACCAAGCCATTTGTTGTTGAGCAAAAGCAGCGAGGAGGCTAACATTACACTACCAACACTGGTGGCAAAAAGGGCTAAAATTGTATAAATTAAAATTTCCATGATATATTTGTTTGTTAATATTTTTATTGAATTCTTTCAATTCATGACAAAAAACATTGATTTACATGCATTTATCTGTTGACGCATAAAATATTTTTTAAAAGCTGATAATAATAAATTTAAAACTGATTTGATTTGGATTTAAATACCGCCGAGCGGGATAAAATTTTGTCTCCATCCTGTAATCATATCGGTTTACAGGTATTGAAATCCGTTTTTAAATCCGTCTGTTTAGCGTAAATCCGCATTCTGTTTTGCTGAATATTTTATGTTTATGATGCTTTGCCATGTACTAAATTGAGTTTTATTTTTCGAAAAGATAAGGTGCATAACTATAGTTGTTTACATCATAAATTTGCTTCAGCTTTTGTGCCCTTAAAACAAAGTTTTCATAATTTTTTTTATTCTCACTTGTCCACTGAACTTCACACAGAGCAGCGATACGCGGAATCATCATGTACTCAGCTCTTTCATTTGTTGTGATATATTCGGTCCACAGATTAGCTTGAACACCTGTAATGTATTTTTGTTCATCAGGCGCAAGCTCCGGTGGAACGGGATTAAAATCATAAACCGACCGGATGTTACCGGCCGAAGCCTGCGCATAATTAAAGTACAAATGCGAATTTGAAGCCATTATCACCGGACGCTTTTGTCTTGCCGATTCGATAGCACTTTCATTTCCGCGCCACGACATTACAGTAGCGCCGGAATCTAATCCACCTTCCAGAATTTCGTCCCAACCTATAATACTCCGGTTTTTACTGTTGACATATTGACTTACCTTAGCAATAAAATAACTTTGAAGTTTTTCCACGGCACTGTGAACAGAATCGGTTGTTAGCCCGTTATCAGCAATTTTTTGCCGGCATTTCGGACAATTCTCCCATTTTTCCTTCGGACATTCATCACCGCCAATGTGGATATATTTCGACGGAAATAATTTCATGGTTTCCTTTAAAACCTGCTCAACAAAACGATAACTTTTATCATTCCCCGGGCAAAGTACATCGTCGAAAATGCCCCATTTTGTTGCTACTTCGTATGGACCACCCGTACAACCCAGATCGGGATAAGCTGCAAGCGCTGCCAGAAAATGGCCCGGCATATCAATTTCAGGTACAATTGTTATAAATCTTTTTCGGGCATAAGCCACAATTTCCTTTATTTCTGACTGTTTGTAATAACCCGAATATTGGGTACTGTCATACTGATTTGTATTCCTGCCAATCACTGTTTGCGCCCGAACCGAACCTTTTTTTATGAGTTCAGGAAATTTCTTAATTTCAATGCGCCATCCCTGATCATCGGTCAGATGCCAGTGAAAATAATTGATCTGATGCAATGCAAGTATGTCAATATACTCTTTTATAAACGAGACCGGGAAAAAATGCCGGCTGACATCTAACAACATCCCTCTGTATTCAAACCTTGGAAAATCAAATATAAAAGCCTGTGGTAACTCAACCTGTTTCGCATTTTTCAACACCGGAACTGATTTCCTCAATGTCTGAATTCCGTAAAATATTCCGGCTGCTGTTTTACCCGAAATCCTGGTTCGGGTGCTGTCAATTTCTATTACATATCCTTCGGTATTACTTATTGTGTCGTTGAGTTGAAGTGTTATAACTCTTTTACCTGCTGTCTGATTCGATATTTTCAGCTTTAGCCCTGTGTTTTCAAAAATATATTCAGCTAAAAATTCAGCATTCTGTTTTAAATCCTTTTTGGCACAAATTACTGTATTCTCATCTAATATAAAAGCTTTTCCCTGACGAAGTTCAATTTTTTGAGGAAGTGGAATTGTTTGATAATCAATGTTCTGAGAAAATAAGTCAGAACAGATTAATAAATGTATGTAAATAAAAATGAGTATTCCGGGACGCATAATTTTTATTGTCATTTATTGGGTGCAAAGTTAAAAATATTATTTTTGACAAATACTATGCTTCGTAAAAGTCCGGTTAACCAAAACATTTTTAGTTCGATAAGTTTTAACATTATTCTTTCAACCGGAGTGAATTGATTTTTATATAATTTTTCTTCGACGGAAAACATACCTGCAAATTGTTTTCGGTTTTCGACCGAAGTTGTATTGAACATAAGTTTGACTTTATCTTTTAATTTAAGTACTCCTGCTAATTCAGAATACTTTTCGGCGATCTTATTTTTTGACATAAATTCGTCCATCGACGACCAGAAAATGAGAGTATCACCGAAATGTGCCAGATTTATTTGATTGGTAGCCGATTGGCGGTTGAGTTTCACATAATGATAACAGGCAAAATCGGCTTTGATAATTTTTCGGGCTGAAAAAAAAAGTCTCGAAGCAACAAACCGGTCTTCCATGTATTTCATGGGTAAAACGTTACGGTTTTCGGGCAGTAAATACAATTCTCTTTTTATCAGTTTATTGCATAGCGATGGCGATGACCTTTCTCCACTGAGTATGTCGCCGAAATGATCTTCGTGTTTAGGTGAGAGATAATCGGAAAAATAAACGGTTTTATTTTCATATTCAATGTAAAAATCCGAAACCACAATGTCGGCATCAGTTTCTTTTGCTAAATCGTACAAAGATTTAAGCATGTCTTTATCGATGTAGTCATCGCTGTCGACCATTAAAATATATTCGCCGCCTGCATGATTCAGCGCAGTGTTTCTGGCAATTGCAGTTCCTGTATTTTGTAAATGATGCAGGATTTTTACCCGATGAGCAATTTCAGGATAGAGCTTAACTACTTTTTCGAGTTTCTGAATACTGTCGTCGGTAGTTGCATCATTCACAAAAATATACTCCGCATTTTTCAGTGTTTGACCGAAAAGACTGTGGGCACATTTTTCGATATAGCATGAAGTGCCATAAACCGGAATAATAACAGAAACGCCGGGCTTGATCATAGCATATTGTGTTTTTTAACTATATATCTGCAATACAGAATTTCACAAAAACCGGAAAATGTCAGAGCAAGGGTAATAACCCATATATTTCTGTAAATCAGAGCAAACGGGATACATAAAATCATGAAACTCAGTAATGCAACCAATTGGTTTTTAGTCACAAAATAATATCTGTTTTGTGGTACGAATATAAAATTAATATAACTCCCGACGATCAGCCAGCTGGTAACCGTAAAACTGAGTATCACTGCCAGCGGATAAGCTCCCAACATATCGGCGCCACCCAATAACCATACTAACCAATAGCCAAAAACGACTACAAAGGCAACCACCGCAAGCCCGATAAGGGTTTCATATTTAATCAGCTTTCGTACAGTTTCTTTTTTAATGTTTTCGATGACTTTCGGAAACAATGCGGCATTGATACTCGAAGTGAGCATACGTGGCAGGATGATTAATTTATTTGCCAAATCATAAAGCGCCACGTCTTTCATTCCGAAAAAAGCACCTATAATAATAGTTACGCTTTCCTGTTTGATGGTACCTGCGGTCGACGACCAGAAAAATGGTAAAGCATCCCTGAAATAAATACTTAATCGATAAGGAGATATAAGTCGTATGCTGAGCTTTTCGTATCGGAGTAAATATACAAACAGCGTTATTGCCGGCAGAATGACTGTAAGACTCGCAATCAATGCATATTTCCATCCATCGTCAGCTGAATGAATTAAAAGGATTATAAACGGTACGGATAAAAGTCTGAAAAATAGTTGTATATAGGTTACAATTTTCATTTTTTGAACACCCTGAAAGTACCAAACCGGAAAAATGACTTCACTCAGAATCTGAACGAAAATTATTGAAAAAATAATTTTATGATCGCGTAAAAAAGGAATGGTCAGGAGGATAATCACAAAAATTAAACTGCTCAAAACAGACAAATAGGCTTTGGCACTCATGATAGACGATACAACTTCACTTTTAATTCCGGTATTGGTCTTGTTTTGTGAAATAAACTTTAACCCTACAAAATTAAACCCGAAAGCTACAAAACTTAAAAAATAGGAGCTAACCGAAACAGCATATACATACAGGCCATAGCTGTTGGCACCCAACACCCTGATCAGGTAAGGGTAAATCAAAATCCCGAAAGCAGAACTTATCATCTGAAGTGCTGTCATGAAAAAGTAATTTTCAACTACTTTCGTGTTGTTTCTGAACAGAGATTTTATTTTAACTAACCTGGCCATTCAATAACACATCATTATATACGTCCTTAAATTTTTTTGCTATCACACTGTAACTGAAACATTCTCCGGCCTTTTCTCTGATCAGCTGATGATTGTAGATGCCGGTATTATCAAGAAATTGACTGATAGCATTCCGGAGCTGTAATTCATTTCCCGGATCGACTAAAATTCCGTTATTGGCATCGATGTAATCGGAAGCAATTCCAACTTTACTACTGATAACCGGAATGCCAGAAACGAGTGCCTCCTGAATCACAACACCGGCTGATTCGTAATTCGAAAACTGAACCACACAGTCAGAGTCCTGCATCAGACGAGCTACTTCTTCTGACGTTTTGAGCCCTGCAAATTTAATGATATCATCATTAAAATGAAGTGATTCAGCATATTCCCTGATGAGTTGCAGGTCTTCTCCTTCGCCAACAAGCACCAGCTCAAAATCATTTCTTTGCAGTGAAATTTCTTTTACCGCCCTGAGCAGTCCCGATAAGTTTTTAGATTCTTCAGTGAAACAGCTAACATTCAACAGTCGGATTTTGTCTCTTTTACCACACTGATAGGTTTCGAAAAAACAGTTATCCACTACATTTTCAACGACTTTGTATTTTGTTTGAAGTAGATTATGAAATGCAATACCTTCAAGCAATTCGTTTGAAACAGGTAATATATAAGCTGAATTACGAACCACAATTTTTGCAGTAATTTTTCTTATCAAACCGTTGAAATTACTCCTGACTTTCAGTAAACGCGACCAGTGTTCGGTAATGACGTAGGGAGTGCCGTATATCAATTTGTAAATATATGCAATCAATGCAGTTCGGGTAAGTACGTTGGCATGAACGATTTCAGGTCTGAATTCCAATTGCTTTAATCTTTTAAATCCTGCTATATAAGCCTTTATGTATTCTGTTGAGTTAAATAACTGTCTGAAAAACCCTGATTCTTTTTTGGGAAAATATACAATAAGTTCATCTACCTGATTATATTTGCCGTTAACAATTTCAGTTTTTTTAATTTTGGCATCGGGATAGACAAAAAGTACCTTTACTTCTGCAAATAAGCTGACAGCATCAGCATGTTTCTGTACAAATAATCCCGACATGGAATCGTAGCGGTGTGGATACAATACGGATATAAAAAGTACTTTCATGATAATCGCTGAATGGTTTTAACCAGGAATGCAGGACGCATTTTCTTTAAAATAAAATAGGGCTGATTTTCAGCTCCGAAACCTTTATAAAAACGTGCGATTCCGTCGATCATCGAACCTTCAAAATCAATTATTTTGTCAGATGCGGCAAAAGTTTCGATTAAATGATCAATGAGAAGAAACATGGCCGAAGTTTTTTTTCCGTTATCGTTCGAAGCAAGCAGCAAACATACAATCCTGTTACCGGTAAAAAAAAGACTTAAACCGGAAATAAGCTCATTTTCGGTGGTATATGCACCACAAATGCGAATCATCGCCTTTTCATGGCCCTTTGTGAGAATGGGTTTGTAAATGTTGTTTATTGGTCCGGCGGCATCAGGATTTACCTCTGAAAATAGTTTCAAAAATTCATCAACACTCAGATATTCTTTTATCTTCAACCTGTTTTTGTGTGCTTTTTCAATGTTTCTGATGGTGTTTTTGCTGTATTTTTGAGCTATGTTTTCATAACTGTCGTCTGTTTTTAAAATGTAATTCGTTTGTTTTATTACATCGGAGTTGAAATTACATTCATTCAGATTGATTTGATAACTGTAATAAGGTATTTTTTTTATAAATAACTGAATAATTTCCTCACTTATTTCATTTTTTGAGAAAATTCCAAGTTGCTGGGTAAGTGCAGGTTGTGTGAGATATGGTATTTTATATTTTCGTTTTACGGGCAATGGCATCACGTATTTATAATCATCGCTGACCAATGCTTCCCAACCGGGCGATACTATATCGAGGTACCATGAATATGCATAACCTAAGTGGTTGATTGACTGTTTGATCGCCAAATCCCATTTTTCATAATCGATAGACTTATGTCGTAAATGCTGAATCTGCATATTTTTTTATTGAACAAGTATCACAACAAAAGTAAGGATTTTTTGCAAATTAAACGCGATTTTCAGTATTTTATTTCCTTTAAATTTCGTAGAAAGCTGACTTGCTAACTGTTTCTTGTTTTTAATTTTTAAATTATTTGTTTTTATTAAAATAATGCATTAATTTTGAGGCTCAAAAAATTTTCTGATTTATGGCAAAAGAAATATTGGTAAATCCCGGTGCCACATACAATGCACTTACAAACGGGAGTAAAATTGTTGGTAAAATTATTGCCGACAGTGATTTTCGGATCGATGGTGAAGTAGAAGGGGAGATTATTTGTAATGGTAAGGTAATTGTTGGTCCGAACGGATTGTTAAAAGGCTCAATATCATGCTCAAATGCCGAAATTGTCGGAAATGTTTTTGGCGATGTCGTTGTAAATGATACGCTTACATTGAGAAGTACTGCCAATATTAAAGGTGATGTGAAAACCAGGGTACTTGTAGTCGAACCCAATGCAGTTTTCAATGGCACCTGTTCGATGCGGGATACAGTTAAAGTTGAAGTTGAATAAAAAAATATGTAAACAAAATAATAAGGAAAATAACGTTGGAGTGCCCGCTTCGACGTTTTTTTTTATTTTTAAAGGTAAAGCAGGTATAAAGTTATGGATTACAAGGCAATGGTCGTTACAGAAAACGACGGTTCATTCGAAAAGTGTTTAAAAACATTGAACACTAATGATTTAGTGAGCGGAGAAGTGTTAATACGGGTTCATTATTCATCGCTCAATTATAAAGATGCTTTGTCGGCTACCGGCAACAAGGGCGTTACAAAAAAATATCCGCATACACCCGGAATTGATGCTGCAGGTGTTGTAGTTACCTCGGAGTCGGCAGCTTTCAAAGCCGGTGATGAAGTCATAGTTTCGGGATACGATTTAGGGATGAATACACCGGGTGGATTTGCAGAATATATTCGGGTTCCGGCATCATGGGTAGTGCCATTACCTGTGGGATTAACCCTTAAAGAGGCAATGATAATTGGGACGGCAGGATTTACAGCCGGGATTTCAATTACACGTATGAGCGAGCTTGTACGTCCCGAAGATGGAAAAATCATTGTTTCCGGTGCTACAGGTGGTGTTGGGTCTGTAGCAGTTTCAATTCTTTCAAAACTTGGTTATCAGGTGGTTGCAGTGTCGGGGAAAGAGTCGGAATACGATTTTCTTTACAGCATAGGTGCTTCGGAAATTATTTCAAGGGCGGATTTTCAGCAAGCCGACCAACGTCATGTTCTATCTGCTCAGTTTGCAGGTGGAATCGATACAGTGGGTGGTCCGATTCTGGAGAAAATTCTGAAATCATTAAATCCTCTCGGGGCTGTAACTACTTGTGGTAGTGTGTCGTCCATACAATTAAATATGACAGTTTTTCCGTTTATCCTCAGGGGTATAAGTTTAATCGGTATTTCGGCTCAGAATTATCCGATGTCGCTCCGGACTGTATTATGGAACAAAATGGCCAATGAATATAAACCCGAACATTTATTACAACTTTACAACGAAATTTCGCTGGAGGAAGTTCCATCGCATATCGATTTAATTCTTCAGGGCAAATTGAAAGGCCGTACAATCATAAAATTGTAAAAAAACAGACGGAAATCAATTTTAATAAATATGATATGGTTTATAATCAGACATATGTAAATGTTTGAATTGTAAATTGATATTTGAAAAGCTCATGAAATTTATTTTTTTTGAATGAATCAGAAGTTTAAAAACGAACAAATATTTTTGAAGGTCTTTCATGTGTCAAAAAAAAATTGCAATTTTGCACTTTGATACAACACTTCAAAAATTTCAAAATCAAAACTCAGCTTCCGAATGGCATTAGCGAATGAGAATTATTTGAAAACCCCTGAAATCTATTGTTTCGACGAAATAGAGAAGCGAGTTAACGCCTATAAAATTCTGCATCCCAATGTCAAAATCATTCGCCTTGGTGTGGGTGATGTGACCCGCCCCCTGCCAAACGAAGTTGTAGCTTCCATGCGTACAGCAATCGACGAAATGGCAAGACCGGAAACTTTCAGAGGTTACAGCCCGCCACAGGGTTACGATTTTTTAATTGAAAAAATTCTGAAAGAGTACCGTTCAATCGGTGTAAGTCTGGATAAGGATAGCGTATTTATTAACGACGGAGCGAAATCTGATATCGGAAATATTGGTCATGTACTGGGTCGTGACAATATCATTGCCATCGCCGATCCTGTATATCCGGTATACGAAAATGCTACTATTATGAGCGGCAGGGCAGGAATTTTGAATGATGATATGAAATGGAGCAATGTGGTATATCTGAAATGCACGGAGGAAACATCATTTATTCCCGAACTCCCTACTGAGAAAGTGGATGTTATCTACCTTTGCAATCCCAATAATCCTACCGGAACAACCCTGAACAAAGCAGCATTAAAACAGTGGGTCGATTATGCAATCGAACATGAAAGTATCATTGTATACGATTCGGCATATCATTCATACGTCAACGAACCGGATGTGCCTAAAAGTATTTACGAAATAAAGGGAGCTAAAAAAGTAGCGGTTGAAATCAGAAGTTATTCAAAATCAGCAGGTTTTACCGGTCTTAGATGCGGTTTCTCGGTATTTCCTCAGGAATTGCTGGTGTACACCCGAATGGGAGAAAAAGTACCTTTAATCAAACTGTGGAGCAGACGTAACGCTAATTATACCAACGGTGTATCATATATTGTACAACGCGGAGCCGAAGCAACTTATTCCCGCAAAGGAAAAGCCGAAGTACAGGAACTTGTAAATTATTATCTTACAAATGCGTCTGTTATCAGAAACGAGTTAACAAATGCCGGATTAAAGGTTTTTGGCGGTATCAGTTCGCCTTATGTATGGTTCAAAACTCCCGGAAATCAGCCTTCATGGAAGTTTTTCCAGCAATTACTTTACGAATTTCAGATAGTGGGTACTCCCGGAGTTGTGTTTGGTCAGTCAGGCGAAGGATTTATGAGATTTACAGGTTTTAGCAGTCGCGAAGGTACACTTACTGCCATGGAAAGATTAAGAGGCAGAATATAAAAACAGGAGAATTCTTTACTGAATTCAAATCATTGTTCATCAGTTCAAAAAAATAAAATAAAATTTAAATATATGTGTGGAATTGTAGGTTATATTGGTAAACGTCAGGCATATCCGATTTTGATAAAAGGGCTTCAGCGCCTTGAGTACAGAGGATATGACAGTGCGGGAATTGCATTAATGCACGATAAAAATCTGAATGTTTACAAAGCAAAGGGTAAAGTGGCCGATTTAGTAAGATTTGCCGAACAGCAGGATGTGAGCGGAACCATTGGTATCGCACATACAAGGTGGGCAACACATGGCGAACCAAACCAGGTCAATGCACATCCACATTACTCTCAATCGGAAGAACTTGCTTTAATACATAACGGGATTATTGAGAACTATGCGGTTCTGAAGGCCGGTTTAAAAGAAAACGGATATACATTTAACAGCGAAACGGATACTGAAGTATTGATTCAACTCATCGAATTTGTAAAAAAAACGAACAATGCCGATTTAACAACTGCTGTTCAGCTGGCTCTTAATCAGGTAGTAGGTGCTTATGCAATTGCTGTTATCGAAAAGGGAAAACCTGATATTATTGTGGCTGCACGAAAAGGAAGTCCTTTGGTAGTGGGTATTGGCGATGGTGAATTTTTCCTTGCTTCTGATGCAACTCCCATAATTGAATATACCAATAAAGTTGTTTATGTTGGTGATGAAGAGATAGTTACACTTGAAAGAGATAAGGAAATTGTCATAAAAACCATTTCAAATGTGCTGAAAACTCCCGAAATTAACAAACTTGAAATGACTCTGAGTCAACTCGAAAAAGGCGGATTCCCGCATTTTATGATCAAGGAAATTTTCGAACAGCCTAAAACACTGAGCGATAGCATGAGGGGGCGTGTCAATGTTGATGAAAATAATATTACACTTTCGGGATTTATTGACAATAAGGAAAAATTTCTGAATGCAAAACGAATCATTATCACTGCCTGCGGTACTTCATGGCATGCAGGTTTGATAGGTATGTATGCCATTGAAGAATTTGCACGTATTCCGGTCGAAGTGGAATATTCATCTGAATTCCGTTACAGAAAACCGGTTATCAATGAAGACGATATTGTGATCGCTATTTCTCAATCGGGCGAAACTGCCGACACACTGGCTGCTGTTGAACTTGCGAAATCCAAAGGTGCATTCATTTTCGGAATCTGTAATGTAGTAGGTGCTTCCATTCCGCGTAACACCCATTCAGGATGTTATACCCACGCCGGTCCCGAAATCGGTGTGGCTTCAACTAAAGCATTTACTGCTCAGGTCACAGTACTTACTATGCTTGCTTTAATGATTGGCCGCGAAAAAGGAACTCTGCCCGAAGAACAATATCTCAGAACCGTTCAGGAGCTTGGACGCATTCCCGAAAAAATTAAATACATTCTTCAACAGAATGATGCCATAGCTCAGTTTGCCAAAACTTTTACCTATGCTCAGAATTTTATTTATCTGGGCAGGGGATATAATTTTCCTGTTGCGCTCGAAGGTGCACTTAAATTAAAGGAAATATCGTACATCCATGCCGAAGGTTATCCGGCAGCCGAAATGAAGCACGGACCTATTGCTCTTATCAGCCAGGAAATGCCGGTAGTGGTTATTGCCACAAGTGCGGGAATGTATGAGAAGGTAGTGAGCAATATTCAGGAAATTAAAGCAAGAAAAGGGAAAATTATCTCGGTTATAACCGAAGGTGACGAGGTGGTAAAGAAACTGTCGGATTATTCAATCAGCATCCCTGACACTGAGGAATGTCTGGTGCCATTGCTCGCAGCAATACCTTTGCAATTAATGGCTTATCATATTGCAGTAGTTAAAGGTTGCGATGTGGATCAGCCCCGCAATCTTGCTAAATCGGTAACTGTAGAATAATTATACTATTAACCCCTCCACTCGTGAAGGGGTTTTTTGTTAATAAATTTTTTGAAATTATTCATATTCAAAAGATTATTTTGAATTGTGAATTAAAAATATGAATTATTAATTTTTAATTTATGTGCGGAATAGCAATGATCAGGCTTTTAAAGCCACTTGATTATTATCAGAATAAATACGGAACATGGCAATACGGACTTCAGAAAATGTATCTGCTCATGGAAAAACAACACAACAGAGGGCAGGAGGGAGCTGGCCTCGCCACTGTTAAGCTTGACATGCCACCCGGAGAAGAATACATCTGGCGCGACAGGATCGAGGGCAAAAATGCTATTCAGGAAATCTTCGCCGGAATTAACAGCACACTTGCAAAAAGTAATACCGGCATTTTCAATGATACTGAAAAGGCAAAACTGGAAGTACCGTTTGCCGGGGAATTGTACCTTGGACACCTGCGTTACAGTACTACAGGTCGAAGCGGACTTCAATACGTGCATCCGTTTTTAAGACGTCATAACTGGAAAAACCGGACAATGGTGCTGGCTGGTAATTTTAATCTTACCAATGTCGACGAACTGTTTGAACATTTAACACTTAAAGGGCAACACCCCAGAGACAAGGGTGATACTTTTCTAATGCTCGAATCACTTGGCTTTAAACTCGATAAAGAGGTTCAGAAATCATACGATAAATTAAAGCTGAGATATACTAATGATATTGTTATCACCTCGAAAATTGAAGAGCAGCTCGACATAGCTTCATTTATACGGAAATCTGAGAGATTGTGGGATGGAGGATATGCTATTTGCGGAATGCTCGGGCATGGCGATGCGTTTGTTTTTCGTGATCCGAAGGGAATCAGACCTGCATTTTACTATGCCAATGAAGAAATTGTGGTTGTTGCTTCCGAACGACCGGTTATTCAAACAGCAATGAATGTCAAGGAAGAGGATGTACATGAATTATTGCCGGGCAGATCAATGATCATCAAGAAAAACGGAACTGTCAGATTTGAAACTATTCGTCCGGCTTCCGAGAATCCGGCTAAATGTTCATTCGAACGTATTTATTTCTCAAGGGGAAGTGATATTGACATATATAAAGAACGTAAAAAATTAGGTGAGTCATTGAGTTTGCCTATTCTTAATGCCATCGGCAATGATGTGGAAAATACAGTTTTTTCATTTATTCCGAATACTGCCGAGGTTGCATTTTATGGAATGACCGATGGTATAAAAGCGGCTACACAAAAAAATATCAGAGTCGAGAAAGTGCTTATTAAGGACATAAAATTACGTACTTTCATTTCGACCAATATGGAAAGGGATGACCTGGCAACTCACGTTTATGATGTAACTTACGGCTCAATACGAAGGGGTAAAGTTGATAATCTGGTAGCCATCGATGATTCGATTGTACGCGGTACAACCCTGAAACAAAGTATATTAACGATTTTGAACCGGCTTGAACCTAAAAAGATTGTTATCGTTTCATCGTCGCCACAGGTTCGTTACCCGGATTATTACGGTATTGATATGGCCATGATGAGTGAATTCTGTGCATTCAGAGCTGCTATTCAATTACTGAAAAATACCGGCCGGCAGAATATCATTGATGAAGTTTACCGGAAATCGAAGGCTCAGGAGCATTTACTCAAAGAAGAGGTTAAAAATTACGTGACTGAAATTTACGAACCTTTCACACAGGAAGAAATATCGGTTGAAATAGCCAAAATGTTAACTCCGGCCGAGGTTGACTGCCCGGTAGAGCTTGTATACCAAACGATTGAAGGACTTCATCAGGCTTGCCCCAACCATAAAGGTGACTGGTATTTTACCGGAAATTATCCGACACCCGGTGGTAACCGCTTAGTGAACAAGGCTTTTATTAACTATTACGAAGGAAAGGAAATGCTGTAAAAAAACTAACGGCTTCACACATTATGTTGTGAAGCCGTCACTATATCTGATAGTAAGAAAGTCTCGTCAATAAGAGGATTTATTGATGAATTAATATCCCCATTTAAGCCATATTGCACCCCAGGTAAATCCTGCACCAAATGCAGTCAGAATCATATTATCTCCCTTTTTGAATCTTTTTTCCGATTCCCATATACACAAAGGAATGCTCGCAGCCGATGTATTTCCGAATCTTTCGATGTTGATAATCACTTTATCATAATCCACACCGGTTCTCTGTACTGTGGCGTCAATAATCCGCAAATTGGCCTGATGTGGTATAAGCCATGCAATGTCGTCGGCTACAAGGTTGTTTTTATCCATGATATCGCCCGAAACTCCCGACATTTTAGTTACAGCATGTTTAAACACATATTGTCCTTCCTGATAAATGGTATGTTCTTTCTTTTCGATGGTTTCAACTGAAGCAGGATGTGCCGAACCTCCGCCTTTCAGCATCAAATGAGGTCCTCCGGAACCATCGGTATGTATAATTGCATCCATAACACCGAACTCTTCGGTCGTCGGCTCAATTAAAACCACACCTGCACCGTCACCAAACAACGGAGCAGTGGTTCTATCGTCATAATTGGTAATCGACGACATTTTTTCGGCACCAAATACCAGTACCTTTTTGTATCTTCCCGATTCGATAAAGCTTGCAGCATTGTTCAAAGCAACCAGAAATCCCGAACAGGCTGCCTGTAAATCAAATGCAAGAGCATTCTTAATACCTAATTTTTCGGCAATCATTGACGAACAGGATGGGAAAATATAATCGGGTGTAGTTGTTGCTACGATGATCAAATCAATATCTTCGGGTTTTGTATTAGTTTTGGCAAATAATTCTTCAGCTGCTTTGGCTGCCATGTAAGAAGTACCGGTATTAGGTTCTTTCAAAATGCGGCGTTCTTTAATACCGACACGTGAAGTTATCCATTCATCACTGGTATCCATCATGGTGCTCAGTTCCTGATTGTTGAGAATATATTCCGGAACGTAACCTCCAACACCTGTAATTACTGCATGTATTTTCGACATAATTATTGAAATTTTAATTACAAAAAAACAAGCCCAGAGTTAGTATAACCAGGGCTTATAAAAAATCTATTGAATAAGTTGACAACAGTTTTTTTATACTGTTGCTAATTTTTCGATTGCTAATTTACCTCTGTAATAGCCACATTCACCACATACGGTGTGATAAATATGTGCTGCACCACAATTGGAGCAAATAGCCAAAGTAGGAGCCTCAGCTTTATAATGAGTTCTTCTTTTAGCTGTACGGGTTTTCGAATGTTTTCTCTTAGGATGTGCCATTTTTGGATGTTGTTTAATTGTTATCTAATATATTTTGCAAACCTTCCCATCGCGGGTCTGTTTGATTGTCGTCTACAACAAATTCATCATCATCATCAATTTCAAGATCATTATCATCATCATCTTTTGATTTGGTTATATGACGTTTTAATTTTGTTGCCATCGTTTTATTACATTCTCCCGGAGCATGCACATGCTTCAACGGAATGTTTAAAACTATAAATTCATACAGAAACCAGGCTACATTGATAGCTCCTTCCGATTCAGGTACGATGACCACATCGTCTTCTTCCGAAAATCTGCTGCCAAATTTTACTTTCAGTTTCTCTTTGTAACTTATGGGTTGTTCCATGTTGTCCAGACAACGGTCGCATGGTACAATCACATTTCCTTCAAGGTTGAACTCCAGTTCAAATGCTTGATTTTTCTTTTGCGCTTTTACTGTCGCTCTGACATTCCCTTTTTGTACTTCAGGACTATCAATTTTCTTAAAATAGACATCATCCAACTGATACTCATAAACACGTGTATCGTTGTTTAAGTCCTTTAAAACGACATTATATGGCTCGAATTTAGACATAAATAAGTCTTTATTAAAAACCGTGCAAAGGTACAAAAAAAGCTCTTATTACAAAATACTTTCAATTTATATTTTGTCAAAATTAGTTATTGATTTTGTAATTGTCTTAAATTCAGATAAATATGAGTGAATTAATGTTCGGTTTGAAGTTTTTTTTTAACTGAAAAACCGGGTATTATTTTGATTTTAAACAAATTCTGAAAGTAGTTCCTTTATTTATTTCCGACTGTTTTACAAATATTTTTCCACCGTGATATTCCTCAACAATTCGTTTCACCAGCGAAAGTCCGAGTCCCCAACCGCGTTTTTTCGTTGTAAATCCGGGATTAAATACCGTTTTAAATTTGCTTTTTTCAATTCCTTTTCCACTATCTTTTACATCGATATTGATTTCATCTTCGTTTCCCGATACACTGATTTCAATTTTACCTGTTCCATCCATCGCATCAATGGCATTTTTGCATAAATTTTCAATCACCCATTCAAACAGTGCCACATTCAGTTTTACGAACAGTGGATTTTCATCCTGAAAACGGAGTGTAAAAGCTACTTTTTGCGATGAGCGGTTGATCATGTATTGTACTGCATTGCTAATGGTGTCGTTCAGGCTTACCAATTGTAAATCAGGTGCTGAACCGATTTTTGAAAATCGTTCGGCAATTATTCCAAGCCGGTTTACATCTTTCGCCATTTCTACAATCAGTTTATCGTCGTTGCTGCGTGCTTTCAATAAATCGACCCATGCAAGCAAAGATGAGATGGGCGTTCCCAATTGGTGGGCAGTTTCTTTCGAAAGTCCCACCCAAACACGGTTTTGTTCTTCTTTCTTGGTACTCGAAAATGCGAAAAATGCAATAAGTAAAAATACGATGATGACACCTAACTGAATGTAGGGGAAATAATATAATTGTTTCAGTAGCAGTGAGTCGTCATAATAAATGTATTGTGAACTTTTGTCACTGAATTTTATCCTGATTGGTAAACGCTTGTTTTTTAGCGACTTGATTTCATTCTTGTAAAATGTGGCTTTGTCCTTTGATGGTTCATTAAAGTTTCGCGATAATATCATGTTGTCATTTTCGTCGACAATAATAACCGGAATGGTGGTATTTCCTTCGAGAATTTTAAGAAGAAAATCGCTGCTGATTGTATTCTCATCTGAAGAAATTAACTGACGTGTTGCTTCGGCCCAGATTTCAATTTTTTTCTGTTCTTCTTTTGCAAGTTTTGATGCCAGATTATTGGTAAAAAGTGTCGAGATAATGATAATTGTTGCCCCTACAACTATAAAGACCAACTTGAAATGCCTCGATAATTCATAGATTTTATTCAGTGGAATCATTGGAACCGTAATTAAATTTATGTTGTTAAAATAATTTTTCATCACTAATTCGAAATCAGTGCGTCAAAAGTAATAAAAAAGCCTGATAAAATTTAAAATTCAGGATCTGCTTATTTTGTTGTATCTTTGTACTCACATTGAAAAATACTTTATAATAAGTTTAATTTTTAACACTTTTGTTTCGAAACATCATGCACAGATCCGGATTTGTAAATATTGTGGGTAACCCCAACGTGGGGAAATCAACGTTGATGAATGCTTTGGTAGGTGAGCGAATATCCATTATTACCTCGAAAGCTCAGACTACCCGTCATCGCATTTTAGGAATTGTAAACGGTGACGATTTTCAAATAGTATATTCGGATACTCCCGGCGTACTGAAACCCAATTATCGTCTTCAGGAGTCTATGCTCAATTTTTCACGTTCGGCGCTGAGCGATGCCGATGTGTTGTTGTATGTTACTGATGTGCATGATGATTACGAAAAAAATGCTGATTTTGTTGAAATGGTAAACGAAAATTCAGCTGCATTACTGCTAATCATTAATAAAATTGATTTAATTGACGAGCAACGTCTCATTACTTTGGTAGAAAAGTGGAAAACACTCACTCCACGTGCTGAAATTTTTCCCGTTTCGGCCATCGAAAAGTTTAATATCGAACCCCTTTTCAAACGGATTAAAGAATTATTGCCCGAATCACCGCCGTTTTTCGACAAGGATCAACTCACCGACAAGTCCGAACGTTTTTTTGTAACCGAAATTATCAGGGAGAAAATTCTGCTGAACTATGAGAAGGAAATTCCTTATTCTGTCGAAGTTGAAGTGGAACAATTCAAAGAGGAAGGTAATTTGTTAAAAATAAATGCCGTAATATATGCCGAAAGGGAATCGCAAAAGGGAATCATTATCGGACATGGTGGCAAATCACTCAAAAAAGTAGGTACTGACGCACGAAAAGATCTGGAAGCTTTTTTTGAGAAGAAAGTGTTTTTAGAATTATTTGTAAAAGTGGAAAAGGACTGGCGCAGCAAAGATACTAAATTGAGAAATTTTGGTTATAAATTGGAATAATATACAGATTATCAGCTGATTGTTTACATTTTATTGCTGACTTTGGTTTGGCTGAAACTCAGTAATTATTTCATAAAATTTACTTGTATAAAATAAAAATACAGGGCCGCTTGTTCAGGTCAGGAGCCTGTTTTTTCCATTCTTTTATCTTTTTTGTCCGGATAAACTCCGATGCAAGTGTTATATCAGCTGCAACACAGAGTTTCGTATCGGGTTGACAAACAGAAATTATATCCTCAAACATTTTCATATTCCGGTACGGGGTTTCGATAAACAGTTGCGACTGATTTTCGGAATAAACTCTGTTTTCAAGCTTTTTCAGTGTCTTCACACGCTCATTGGGCTGGATAGGTAAATATCCGGCGAAAGCAAAACTCTGTCCGTTGAATCCTGAAGCCATTAATGCCAAAAGAATGGAAGATGGACCTGTCAGCGGAATTACCCTGAATTGCTTTGCTTGAGCCAGAGCGACAACGTCAGCGCCCGGGTCGGCTATTGCGGGACAACCAGCCTCTGAAATGACTCCAACATCATTCCCATCGTACAGGGGTTGAATGAAATTTATGATTTGTTCGGGCGAAGTGTGCTGGTTCAATTCAAAAAAAGTGAGCTCATCAATATTGATCTGAGGATTGCATTTTTTGATAAAACGCCTTGCTGTACGGATGTTTTCAACAATAAAGAATTTTATTGCCGTGATAACACCGGTATTATATGCAGGTAAAATCTGATCGAACGACGTTTCACCCAGCGATGTGGGTATTAAATAAAGTACTGCCATAATGCTGGTACGATTGATTGAGAATCTTTTTTACGGGTAATTTCTGTAATTTTTAATTTTGAGCTTTTAATTCTTCGAGTTCCTCACTTAATATTTCCCATTCATATACTTTCTGTTCTAATTCACGTTGTTTCTTTTGATATGACATGATATATTCATTGTCAGCAGCTTTTTCAGGTTGTTGCAATTCATTGTCCATGTCTTTAATATCAGATTCAAGTTCTGCTATTAAAAGCTCCACTTCCTCAACAGCCCGTTCCGCCTTTTTAATTTTTTTATTTAATTCTTTTCTCGCTTCGTAACTTAATTTATTTTCCGAAACAGTCTTTTCTTTTTCTTCGGTAATGGCTTTCAATGAAACGGAAATCTCTAATTCACGCAGACTATCCATTTTTTTGTATTGGAGAAAGTCATAAATTCCACCCAGATGTTCACGAACCTTTTTATTCGAAAATTCATACACCTTGGTTACAAGACCATCTAAGAATTCCCTGTCGTGCGAAACTACAATCACCGTACCGTCAAAAGCTTTTATAGCCGCTTTTAAAACATCTTTGGAGCGCATGTCCAAATGGTTGGTGGGCTCATCCAGAATTAACAAATTAACAGGTTCGAGCAGCAGACGTATCATTGCGAGCCGGCTTCTTTCACCTCCCGAAAGAACCTGAACTTTCTTTTCGGAAGCTTCTCCTCCAAACATAAATGCACCGAGTATATCCCTGATTTTAGTTCGGATATCGCCAACAGCAACATAATCAATTGTTTCGAAAACGGTTTTATTTTCATCCAGCAATGATGCCTGATTCTGTGCAAAATAACCGATTTTTACATTGTGCCCGAGCTTAAGTTTCCCTGAAAACTCAATTTCGTTCATGATACATTTAACCAATGTTGATTTTCCTTCACCGTTTTTGCCAACAAAGGCTACTTTTTCTCCACGATTGATAATCATGGCTATATTATCGAGTACTAAATGATTGCCATAGGCTTTCGATAAATGTTCAATTTCGACGGGAATAATTCCCGAATGTACAGCAGGTGGAAATTTAAGGCTTAACCGTGAATTATCCTCCATATCTACTTCGAGTCTCTGCAGTTTTTCGAGCTGCTTTATACGGGATTGAACCTGTACCGATTTAGTTGCCTTGTACCTGAACCGCTCAATGAATTCTTCAGTTTCCTGAATCATTTTTTGCTGGTTCTCGAAAGCACGGACCTGTTGTTCATGTCTTTCAACCCGCAATTGGACATATTTCGAATAGTTTACATTATAATCGTAAATTTTACCTAATGAAATTTCGATGGTTCTGTTGGTAACCGCATCAATAAAGGCACGGTCGTGTGATACAAGAATGATGGCACTACCACTCGTCAGCAGGAAATTTTCAAGCCATTGAATTGATTCAATATCCAAATGATTTGTAGGCTCATCGAGCAAAAGTACATCAGGGCGAAGTAATAAAATTTTAGCGAGTTCAATACGCATCCGCCAGCCGCCACTGAATTCGGAACATTGCCGTTCGAAATCGGATCTGAGAAAACCTAAACCGGTAAGGGTTTTTTCAATTTCAGCATAAAAATTTCCCGAACCAACAATTTTAAGCAGCTCGTTGTTGTGTGTTAATCTGTCGATAAGGTGGTGATAATCTTCGCTTTCGTAATCAGTTCTTTCGGCCAGTTCGGTGCTGATTCGTTCTATTTCGGTTTGTAAATCGGTAATGTGTTCAAATGCTTTTTCAGCTTCCTGCATCACAGTTGTTCCTTCGTTATGAATCATGTGCTGTGGCAGATAACCAATCGTCAGATCTTTGGGTATTGTAATCCGTCCTTTCGTAGGCATCTGTTTACCGGCAAAAATCCGGAGCAGTGTTGTTTTACCGGCACCGTTTTTACCTACCAGAGCAATTCTGTCCTTCGGGTTTACAAGAAAACTGATTTCATCAAATAATGGAGATCCTCCAAATTCAACGGTAAGTTGTTCTACAGATATCATAAATATACGTTCAGATTTAAACTGAGAGGATTTTGAATATAATCAGGATTATAATTCCCTGTTTTTATTGTTGTTTTTATAATAGACATGACTCCATTGAAAATTTTTTAAATGCTGTATATCAGATATGTAAAGCAGGTAATAATCGTGCCTTTTATTTTACTGACATACCAATCTATCGTCATAAATGATTTGAAAAAACATTTCACAAAACTCAAATATATACATTTCCATCATTCCTGATCAAATCGGAAATGAAAATCGTTTAATATGAGAATTTTTTAACAAATTATATATATATATGTAAAATATTTTTTTAATCTGTTATTTATCAGATATTAGCATGATAATACAAATTTCTTATGTATAAAGAATTTTTAAAATTGAATCAATACCTTTAGTATCTTAACGAATCAGATAAAATAAAAGTGTAATGTCTGTAAAACTCTGTATAACTGAAAATGAAATGCTAATTTATATCTGATTTTACCCTTTGAGTTTTTATATATCTGACTACAAAAGTAAGTCAAAAAATTGAAATACTTTGTTAATTATGTAAACTTGTATATTACTTTTGTTTTAAATACCATATTATTAGCTTATTGATCTGAAAGAACAAAAAAATCTGAAATTGCAGAATGTAAATATATTCCATATCTTTGCAGTTCAAAAAAATACTTATTATTTATGTCTGTACATAACGAAAATATCCGGAGAGTCACAACACAACGACTGATGGAAATGAAAAAAAGAGCAGAAAAAATCAGTATGCTCACCGCTTACGATTTTACAATGGGAACTATAGTCGACAAGGCGGGTATTGATATAATTCTGGTCGGCGACTCCGCTTCAAATGTAATGTGCGGAAATACAACCACTTTGCCGATTACTTTAGATCAAATGATATTTATGGCTAAATCGGTGGTGAGAGGAGTAAACAGAGCTTTGGTAGTAATTGACATGCCTTTTGGTTCGTATCAGGGAAATTCAAAAGAGGCGCTCGCTTCTGCTATTCGAATCATGAAAGAAACACATGGCGACTGCCTTAAAGTAGAAGGCGGGGAAGAGGTCATTGAATCAGTGAAACGAATTTTAAGTGCCGGAATACCTGTAATGGGACACCTGGGACTTATGCCTCAGTCAATCAACAAATACGGTTCATATACTGTAAGAGCCAAAGAAGAAGCTGAAGCCGAAAAATTAATCAGGGATGCTCATTTGCTTGAGGAGGCCGGATGTTTTGCCATCGTTTTAGAAAAAATACCTGCATTCCTTGCCGAACGAATTGCCAAAGAACTGACCATACCAATCATTGGAATTGGTGCAGGTGGTGGAGTGGATGGTCAGGTGCTGGTTTTGCACGACATGCTGGGTCTTACTCAGGATTTCTCACCCCGTTTCTTACGCAGGTATGCCAATTTGCAGGGAATAATGAATGAAGCCATTCAGCATTATGTCGATGACGTTAAATCAGGTGACTTCCCGAACGAAAGAGAACAGTATTAGATCAACAACATTTTTTATGTCATTTCATTGTACGTGAGGATTGAACAGTCTTCACGTATTTTTTTTGTATTTATAAAAACGGGTCTCAGCGCAGCGGTGACCCGTTTTTATAGCTTCGCTGAGAATTGAATACAAGTCTCAGCGAAGCGGTGACTTGTGCTAAATGACTTGTATTTTTCAAGTCTCAGCAAAGCGGTGACTTGTGCTAAATGACTTGTACTTTTCAAGTCTCAGCAAAGCGGTGACTTGTGCTTAATGACTTGTATTTTTCAAGTCTCAGCGAAGCGGTGACTTGTGCTTAATGACTTGTACTTTTCAAGTTTATGCGAAGCGGTGACTTGTGCTAAATGACTTGTATTTTTCAAGTCTCAGCGAAGCGGTGACTTGTGCTAAATGACTTGTATTTTTCAAGTCTCAGCGAAGCGG
>CALCBD010000067.1 GCA_937897985.1 uncultured Paludibacter sp.
TTCCCGGTAACTCTGTTTTCGAGCAGCTTTTTATTGATGCTAACCGCACTTGATTGCACACCTGAAAAGTATCAGTTCACTTTCTTTTTGACAGCTTGTCCGATTGTTTTCACGGCTTTTGCAGCGAATTATAAGGACGGTGGAGTGACTACTCAGGTTCACATGACAACAGCGAAATTAGGAGGGTTATTCTCGTTTGTGTGGGCGGTGCTTATGGCTTATTCGTATGGTTGGTGGCTGATTGTTCCTGTAATCGTTTTGGGAGCTATATTCTACCTGCTAAATAGGAAATATCATAAGCCAGTACTTTTTCTCGAATACTGGGCATTCAGCTATCCGTATGCAATCCTATTTTTAGTGATAAATTCAAATTAATAACTCTTTAAAATATAAATTATGGCCACTCCATTATCGGCAGAAACAAAAATAGGTCTTACATTCTCTCAAATAGTTTCATTAATTGTTACTGTAGCAATTGTAATAGGATTTTACTATTCATTAAATCTTAGAATTACTCAACTCGAACAAAAAGACAGCGAACGAGGTCGGGAAATACAAAGCATTAATGCAAATTTTGAAAGATTGCAAAATGAAAATAGACAAGACCACAATAAGTTAAATGATAAAATGGATATGCTTATTATGAAACTATCAAAAAATTAAAACAATGGAAACAATAACTAAAATAATAGACGCTTTAATAAGCAATATCGACTTCGCGTATATGCTTGCAGTCAATGTTTTGACGTTTTTGCTTATCAAAATTATTGACGAAGTAAACGGACAAAAAAAAGTAGGAAAATGGCTTAAACGTGCGGTTGCTGCCGTTGCAGGGCTTGTAATTGCACTCCCGTTGATATTTATTGCTGATGCAAAAATTCCTGTAATGCTGTATTCATTTATTCTTTCATTCGTAAGTTGGGATGTCATTTTCAAAAAAATTGTCAAACTACTGAAATTAGACTATAAGAAATGAGCAAGATAGATACCCTACACCCACTTATCAGGGAAGAGGTTCGGACATTAGTCGAAAAAATTAACCGTGAAATTCTCACGTCAAACGTGAAAATGATAGTAACGTGCGGACTAAGAACATTTGAGGAACAATTCAAACTATATGCTCAACGCCCAAAAGTAACGAACGCAAAAGCCGGACAATCAATCCATAATTATGGTTTAGCTTTCGATTTTTGTTTAGTTGATGGCGGAAAAACAATTTGGGACACAGCAAAAGATTTTGATGGTGATAAACACCCGGACTGGATGGAAGTAGTAAAAGTGTTTAAGGACGCCGGTTATACATGGGGAGGTGATTTCCGAAGTATATACGATGCACCACACTTTGAAAAAACATTTGGTCACACATGGCAACAATTACTGGAGATTAAGAAAGCAGGTAAAACAACTAATGGATATGTAAACTTATGAAAGACTTCATTAAAAAGTATTCGATAATTCTTATTGTGGCCGGAATAGGATTACTATTTATCGGGATTGATGTTATCGGAAATTTAACAGACAGACACCAATCAGCACAAGTTGAACAAATAGTTACCAATAATAACCGGCAGCTTTTAATCGATTCAATGCGGCAAGTAGCAAGCGTTGAACTGATCAAACAAAAAGATGAACTAATCAAACAGTCCGAAACTAAAATTCAGACACAAAAGTTAATTTCCGAACGCTTGGCAAAAGCGGTAAAAATATGGAAAACAAAAACCGATAGCCTGTTAGCCGCCTATCATTCCGACCCAACAATTGACCGGTGCGATTCAGTGGTAGAAGCACAAGGTAATGTAATCAAAGAACAGGATAGTGTTATTGAAAGCATAGGACAGGAAGCAGAAGAATACAGCCGACAAGTTCATTTACTTAAACAGAAAGTAGTTTTATTAGACAGCACTGTAATTCAACAGAAACGCACGGTTCAATCATTATCGCTTAACCTTGACAATACCCGTATTTTGTACGAAAAGCTGTCAGAACGAAGGAAAATAGGTAATGCGATAAGAAACACACTGATATTATTGGAAACAGTTTATATTATTATAAAAGTAAATTAATTACAATTTTTTTTACAATTCTTTCATAATACTTTTAAGGTTAAAGAAGATAGCCGTTCGGAGCTGTGAAGTTGTGAACGGTTTTTTATTAGAAAATGAATATTGAACAGATAATAATAGAAAACGCTAAGCGAATCGCAGCAAAGAAGCAGGATTATGATCCCATATCCGGCCTGAATTGTTGCGGCGAAAGGTTTGTATTAACTGTTAAGGACCGGGAACCACGCACATTCTATTTACCTATAGAGATGCAACATCACCCGGCAATACTATTACTGAAGAAACATGAGAGCGTAGCCGGAGCATGTCGCGATGTTTTCGGGAAACGAGAAAAGATAACCGACATACAAATTGATTATTTTTGGTTGAAAGTATGCGAGGAACGATACAAGTACGATTTTGAATTTTTTGCTGTAGCCAATGAAACCATTATCGACAAACTATCAGCACAGCCCATAAAATTTATACTTAATCCACCACAGCGCATGGCGTTGGCCGAGTTTGAAGAAGACAGACACGCAGGACGTCAGATATTAGCCCAAATCCTCAAAGCAAAGCAAATGGGATTCAGTACATTGGTAGAAATGTACATGAAATGGATTCAGATAATACATAAAATAAACTGGAACAGTGTAATCTGTGCACACGACCTGACTGCAGCGCGTAATATACGAAGCATGTACGGGGATTCCGTCAAAGAAATGCCACCCATCGACGGCGAAAAAATAACCCTCGACAGTTTCGAAAGCACACAAAACATAAAGCTCATAACCAAAACAGGTTGTAGAATAACAGTAGGAACAGCACTAAAACCAGAGAGCATTCGAAGCCAGAACATTAAAATGGTGCATTTTAGTGAGATGGCCTTTTACCCACACACTGACAACAATAATCCTGAATTGGTAGAAGCAAGTGTAATTTCGTCGCTCACCGACGGACCATACACCATGATTATACGTGAAAGCACTGCCAATGGTGTAGGCGATTACTTCCACGAACAATGGCTGAAAGCCAAAAAGCAGGAAACAGCATTCAAAGCCATATTTGCGCCATGGTTTATGATGCCGATTTACGAAATACCAATAGTAGGAAAATACTATCAGTACAACGGTCGCGAACGCAAAGGCACAGTAAACGATTTTATAGCAACGCTTACTGAGTATGAAATGAATTTGTTTCTAAACCACAAATTATGTACACTCGAGAACCTTAACTGGCGACGCATGAAAGCTGCGACAATGCCAAGCGAAAGTAAAATGAAACAAGAGTATCCGAGCGACGATATTGAAGCATTTCAGGATTCAGGAAGTCCGGTATTCAGAAGCGAAGATATAGAAGCACTGCGCCCCGAATGTTGCCCGCCTGAATTTGTTGGTACACTATCCAGCAAATGTTCTCCGGAGTTAGCAGTATTGCATCCAAACCGAAGAAGTGAAATTTTAAAGAATATCCACTTCGTACAGGATACCGAAGCAACTGATGTCGCTATAAACGGAGATTCAAAGTTGCGGTTGAAAAAACTAATGAACAAAATACAAGTTTGGAGTTTCCCCGACACAAGTTTAAAAATTTCCAACAGGTATTTAGTTATTTTCGATCCACAAAAAGGTACAAGCGAAGGAGCCGACTATGGTGTAATAAAAGTTATAGACAGATATTGGATGTTGCACGGAGAAAATCCAGAAGTAGTAGCATTATTTTACGGCCACATTGACAAAGATATAACCATTTGGATAGCCGCGCAAATAGCCAAATGGTACAACGATGCATTACTGGTTGTAGAAAGCAATACGTATGACACAGACAACAAAGAAGACGATAGCGAATTTATATTCGATATACTCAAAGAACATTACAACAATCTGTACAGCCGCACAAGTGCTGAAAAAATACGCGAAGGCGCACCAATAAAATACGGTTGGAACACCAACAAAAAAACCAAGCCGATGATAATTGCATTTTTCAAAGGAATAATTCGCGAAAAAGGCTATGTAGAACGCGACGAAGAAACGCTTAATGAAGCACGCACGTTTGAAGAAAAACCGGACGGAACCACCGGAGCAAAAGCAAAAAATCATGATGACCGAATAATGGCCACCATGATAGGAATATACGTATGTTACGAAGAAATGCCACTACCAGCCAAAATAAAGCAAACCGCACCGATAGAAAATAGTAGTAGTATAGCGTGGTAAATTAGTTGATTCTAAATCTTAAGCACATAATCAATAACTCGACGGTTAGCTTCTGTAACTTTTTTCATGTTTCGGGCAATGTATATAGCTGACATACCTTTCAGTTTATGCCCCATTGCCATATCAATTACAGGATCAGGCACATCAAGTTCGGCCGCATAAGTAGCCCATGAGTGGCGGGCCCAGTAAATTGAAATATATGCAAATTCTTGTTTTAATGCACGATTCAGACGACGGCGAAAATCTTCATAATTCCCGTATGTTTCCATAATACTAAGCAGAAGTTTGTCACCTTTATAGCGGTCCATAATTTCGCGCGCTTCAGGTTCAAGTTTCACCCGGATAGGAACATTTGTTTTTCCGCGAACAATAGACACTTCACCACCAATAATATCAGATTTGCGCATGTAGAGCAAATCTTTTATATTCATTCCACAAAGGTAAAACGACAACATAAATATATCGCGATAACGCTGTATGTGTGTTTTTTCATTACAATCCATATTCATCAACGTCCTAAAATCATCAATGGGCATATTCAGATGTTTAGTATCCGCTTTTTTAATTTTAAATCGTCTGAAAGGATATTTATCCAGGCTAACCAAACCACGATCAATAGCATCGTTCCATATTACCCGAATAGCCCGCATATAAAATGCCCTTCCATTCACATTCATGCCTGAGCGTTCACAAAATGTGTCAAAATCTTTCAACCAGGCAATAGTAATATCGTCAATAAATAAATGTTCCGTATTGCAGAACGTTGATACCTTTTTAAGCATTCCTCGATATTGCTCCGCCGATTTTACGCCATACTTAGCAGCATGATTTTCCACGTATGTTTTAAAATGCAACTTCATACGTTCGTCCCGGTTCAGGTTCTCATAACCATCCTCACCCTCCTCAATAAATCGCTTAATGTCAGTTCCGGATTTAAACTTTGTTTTAATAAGCCCCCGAAATTGCAAATCTTCAAGAACATTTTGCGTATATTCCAGTTTATTAGCAATAACGTTATTATACACAGACGCTTTGGGAATTCCAATAACCTTACCGAGATGAAAATTCTCTTTAGGAACATCAATACCGGTATTTACATAATAAGCCTGTCCGTCAAAATTAAATCGAATTTTGACAGAGAATTTGCCGTTAGCTTTAGGCCTTCGCGTTTCGAGAACGACCGATATTTTCATACTGACAAATTCTTTTTTTTGAAAATTGTACAAACTATTTGTCGTATATTGTCGCAAATTGTCAGTATTTGCCAACTCATTTGTACAATTTTTTGTACTACAATTTTTATCAAACATAAAAAAAGTGATTTTAAGCAATTGTAAAAAACATACAATCAACTGAAAATCACTCTTTTTTCCCTACATTTAATAATGTGGGCCCAACTGGGCTTGAACCAGTGACCCCCTGATTATGAGTCAGGTGCTACTAACCAACTGAGCTATAGGCCCTCTTTATATTAATTCTAACAATTCCTTTTTTCGGGTAAGGTACTACTAACCAACTGAGCTGTACGCCCGGCTATTGCTAAATTTTTTATATCTTTGCAAAGCGATTGCAAAAGTAATATAATTTGCGATTCTACAAAAATTTTGATACGAATTTTTTATAATAAATGAAACAATTTAATAGCGTTAAGAATTTAATTTTTGATTTTGGCGGTGTATTAATAAATCTTGATTTACCTCAATGTATTCAGAATATCAAGGATTTAGGCATACCGGATGTTGAACAGTATTTAAGCAATTTCGGACAGAAAGAATTTTTTTTAGACTATGAAAAAGGAAATATCGACACACCTACTTTCAGAAACGAAATCAGAAAATTGGCGGAAAAACCAATAGAAGATTCACAGATAGATGCTGCCTGGTGTTCATTTTTATGTGATATTCCACTTGAAAAACTTGAATTATTAACAAAACTACGCGAGAAATATAATCTATATCTGCTGAGTAATACCAATCCGTTGCACATTGAAGTGAGTGCTGCAGGTGAATTTGCAAAAGTCGGAAAAACTATTCATGATTTTTTTGACAAATGTTATCTTTCGTTCGAAATGAAAATGGTAAAACCGGATATTGAAATATTTAAAACCATGTTAAGTGACTCACAATTAGTTCCTGATGAGTGTCTGTTTTTGGATGATGGTCAAAAAAATATTGAAATTGCCTCGTCGTTAGGTATCCGGACTTATTTGGTAAGTCCTCATGAAAATCTTGATTTTTTGTTGAATATAAACTGATACAATGGAAATTTACTATTCTCCTGAATCACAATTTTTCAAAAATGCAGTTTTTGCGACTGTTGGTTTTTTTGACGGTGTTCATGTCGGACATCGTTTTCTTATCAGTGAACTGATTAGAGAAGCAAAAGCTCGTAATCTGAAAAGCGTTGTATTTACTTTTGCCGAACATCCACGAAAAACGCTGCACTCTGAATTTCAGCCTCAGTTAATTACAACATTGGACGAAAAACTTATACAGCTCGCTGATACAGGGATTGACGCATGTGTTGTACTAAATTTCAGCGAGGAAATGTCGAAATTATCGGCTTATGAATTTTTGAAAAATTTACTTTACGAACAGTATCATGTACGTGCTTTACTGGTGGGTCATGATCACCGTTTCGGGCACAACAGAGCCGAAGGATTTCCCGAATATCAAAACTACGGAACAGAAATGGGCATGGAGGTGATTCAGGCTTCACGATTCAGTACCGAAGATTTTTCGCACATTAGTTCCTCTGAAATCAGGCATGCACTTGAAGCAGGAAATATTAAAAAAGCAAATGATTTGTTATCCTATCCTTACTCCATTAGTGGTCAGGTAATTGATGGGTTTAAAGTAGGACGAAAAATCGGATTTCCGACAGCAAATATAAAATGCGAAAACGAAGAAAAGCTTATTCCGGGGATTGGAGTATATGCTGTGGAAATTATTCATAAAAACTTGATTTACAAAGGAATGATGAATATAGGCCAGCGACCCACTCTGGAAAATGGCAATAAAATCAGTCTCGAAGTGAATATCTTTGATTTTGATAAAGATATTTACAACGAAACAATTAAAATAATATTTGTTGAAAAAATCAGGGATGAGATAAAGTTCAACAATATTGATGAATTAATTGAACAGTTGAAATCAGACAAATCAAGGGTGCTCGCTAACTTTCAGAACCGTAAATAAGTTTAATTACTTGAATAGCAATACACTTGATGATTATTATAGTGTTAGTAAAACTATTGTAAAAATTCATAAAATTAGGAATTTATTATTTATCCCGACAGATGATTACGCTCACGCTATAAGAACAGAGCAAAAAATCAAGTCAATGAAATCATCGAATTACATTCGGAACCTGAGTTTATTGTTGGCAGTAAATGACAGGTACTGCACCCTTCACAAATGAACAGCAACGCGGCTTACGACCGTACACTGTTCAATCCTCCGTTTTATTTTATTAAAAAATTCTTTCACACGTATTGAAAAAAATCAGTTCTGCGTTGTTAAATAAAAAAACTTTTATAACTTTACGGCTTTATTATAAGTGATTTATAACAAAGGAGTGGGAGATTGAAGGCGAAAAATGTTTCGATACACAGTCTGTGATATAGTTTTGCCACTTATAAATTAGAAAACGGAACAGATATACGATATTTACAAAGTTTGTCAGCACATTCAGGCAGCAAAACCACTGTCCCGATAGCTATAGGGATACACGCACATAATCACTAAAGGATTTGAACAAATTAAAAGTCCGCTGAATAAATTGAAAATAAACTAAATTCTGATGAATTAATTTAGTGAACTGTTTTTATCTTTGGAAACAATATTTAACAAACTACATAATTAAACAACAAACACATAGAATATAAAAATGGATATGCGCTTTCATAGATAAATTTGAATTTATGTAATATGTTGATTTGCTGAGCTTTATTAAATATCAATTTTACTTATAAAGTAGATATATGCGCTATATAACAACGCATATCTGGATAGAGCAGCGTATATATGTGTGTTATGGGCAAGTTTAAAAAAAAAGAAAATTAATCGCAAAATGATAAAATTCTTTATGAAGGACAAAGACATATTTATTACAATCTTGAGATACTTATTATTAGTCTCGACAGGTTTATTGATTCTTCTTTTGTTTGTCAATAATCAATTAAGCCTTGTTGAGTATGAAAAAATATTGTCCACACTTTTATCAACTTCAGGTATAACCGTTGCGATTATTGTAATTTTTTTATTTACAAAATTATTCTCTGAAAGAAATGAAAGAATCGAAAGAAAAAAGCTTATTGATATAAAATCTAAGCAAATAACAGCATTTCGAAAAATTTGCTATTTTATTAGAACGTCTCATGAATTTTGGCAGCCATTTGGGAATCTGAAAACCAAATTTGACAATGAATACAAAACAATAACTCTTAGTTTGTATGATTCCGAGGAAATTGATTACGACAAATACTCAGCATTTTTACAAGAAGTGAATTATGGTGAACTAGGAGGACAAGCTTATGCAGGGATTCGAGAAATTGAAGGTGAAGTACAATCAGATTATGTTTTTTATGACAATCAACTCAGAAAAAACTACTCTTTAAACGAGATAGCTTTGATACACGATGCAAGTAGTCGAATTTGGAGTTTTCTCGACAAAAATAAAGCTCAAATAATCGACATTAAAACAATTGATTCTGGGAGACTAAAACAAATAGAGAAAAATTTCAAAACGATTTATCCTGAATATGACGTGAATAATTTGAACAAGGAAAAAATCATAGAAATGTTTAAAGAGTTTCACGAATATGTTAGTAGAAACCTTTATAACTTGACTCAAAAGAACAGTAATCATTTTTGAAAAACTATAAATTATATATTATTTGACTTGTTAGCATTTGTTCTAATTATGGTTTGTGGAATCTTCATTTTATCATTTGACTACTCGCTTATTAGGAAGATTTTTGACATACAATGTTTGATTTCTGTATTTATAGTTTTTGTTTTTGACTTACTGATAAATGTAGTAAAGTCGATAAGAAGAGAACTAATGATTGATGAATTTTACGAACCGTAATTAACAGCTCATAAACCACAACATACACAAAAATGCTCGACTTGATTACGTGCTTTTCTCTTAGTAATTGGCAAGATTAATGGAAGTTTTAAATTTACAAAGTAAAAATTATGAGAGAGAAACTTAAAGAATTTATATCATATATTGCTATAATTACTCCTATTGTTTATATAATTGGTTTCGTTATAGTTAACTCATATTTGTCTAAATATGGAGTATCTGATTTTGAAGTTATTACTTCTTCATATCTGAAATCTAGTCTTCTATTTTCTTTTCTTTGCTTTACAATTATTGCAACTATATTAGTCAGTTTTAAAAACCCGACTGATAATCTTAAGAAAAATGCACATGAACATTTATTGTTTTACAGCAACTTTCTTCTATTATGTTCAATTATAGTTCCAATTCTATTTGGTTCAGGATTTTCGTTTATAACAAATGGATTTTTTTCCTTTAAATCAATCGGACTCTTCTCCTTTATGTTATATATTTTCATAAGAATTCTTATTTGGCAACCAGCATTCTCAAAAAAATCATATTTTATTTTATATTTCTCTATTTTAAGTACATTACTAATTGTATATTTAATATCACTTTCTTTTGATAAATCGGTAACGAAATACTTTATTTTTTCATTTTTATTAATCGGAATAATTCTGTCATTAGAATATGGAGATTATAAAGATGGAACTTATAGGATTGATAAACTTACATTTACAATACTAACATTGCTATTCGTTACAATCATTTACGGTCGATATGTATATGGCGAAATTCCAACTTATTTTGGCGGTCCAAAAAATTCTTTTAGTGAAATTTGTATCAAAGATTCAATTATAATCAATAACGTTAAAACAAACAAGCTATTAAACAGTAGAATCATTTATTCTAACTCGACGAATTATTTTGTTGAACTTAATGACTCAACTCTAATTCAATTAAATCAAGACATGGCAAAATATATAATATACGAAGTAAAAAAACCATAAAATAGAAATTATAAATTGATTATAATCGATTCATAACAAACACCTAGCCCATAATACTTAGGCTTCCTGTGGTCGGAACGACCCAACAAGGAAGCGTTGGTTGAACCGTATTAGCTTCGCTGATCTTCGATTCCCGATAAGGAAAGCCAGTTAAACTATCGTGGAGAAGAAAAAGGAGTTATGGAGAAAGCGACCTGATTTTGTTGGGTTGTCG